>JAGWJP010000015.1 GCA_028865725.1 Patescibacteria group bacterium | reverse complement strand
ACTTCATGGACTGATGCTAAGTCAGGATCACTTACACCAAGGCGAAACCACGGGCGTGCAGGAGATGTCATCCCTGACATTAGACCTGCTGCCAAAGTATTTAGAGCTTTCGTACCTGTGGAATCGTAAATATTATTGTTACGCTTCTGCCCTTTATCTCGATCTTCCAAAAAGAAACGACCCGAGCGCGGTAGCAGGTGGATAGAAATATCTTTCCAGTGTGGCACCCAAGACGAACGTTCGTTCTTCAACATCGACCATCGTTGCATATATTTGTCACGCTCGGGTCGTTTCGCGCCTGGAGGTGTGATCACACTTTTTTCAGCCATATTTTTTAGCTTCCCAGCAATGTGTTTTTACCGAGCGTCAATGCAGTTGGGTTAACACCAGTTGGGCCTGTAAGCATTGTTCCTGATACGCCCTGCCCAGCTTGGGCTTGAATGTTTTGCAATATGCCCGCCGTATTGGGTGACTTGGCGTTTGCTGCATTCATCGCTTGATCTTGTTGGTTTTGTAACGCTTGGGTTTGTGCAAGAACTTGGGATTGAGCACCAGCTTGAGCTTTTGCGGCACTGCTACCGTCTAAAATTCCCATAATCGACTTGGAGGCAGGAATAAGCCCAAGCGTTGCGATATTTACCACATTGCTCAATGAATTACCCATGGTCAAAGTACCTTTGTGTACGCGATGTCTTGCACCATATAGCCGATGCGCGGAAGTAACGAATCGAGTGGGGTATTCGGTTTGGCATGCCAATGCATGATGTCAGCACCTTTTTCCCTACACGCCATTTCAGTTTGGGCGATCAGCAAAAGACCTGCTTTACCGTTGCGGAACGCAGGATCGACATACAACACATCGTTTTGTGCAAAGCCCAATCCTTTGTAGTGCAGATGGGCTGACAGGACGTTGAGTGAATAGCCAATAACACGCTCGCCCAGATACATGAAAATACTGACCATCACGCCAGCGTCTTCCATCAAGTAATAGCGTTCAAGGTCTGGGTCTAATTTCTGAATGTCTTGATTCGTTGCCAGTTCGAGATAATGAGCGGTGAATAGATCTTTGTGCTTCTCAAACTTATCGCGTAGAGATTCTTCAACGAATCGGATAGTCATTGCGGGATCAATTGCTGGCGCTTGCTGAAACGCCTCTTCCGCTGTTTTTGCACCTAACGTTTTATGGCATGCATTCATGTTGTTTTTCCGACCGAGAACTTAAAGTCACATCTTACGTCTCAAATATTTGAGTATGTGCACCCATGAAAAAGCCCCTGTTCTTAAGGGGCTTGGTCAATATGGGCTTTCAGTATCGCACCCATTCTAACCACGAGGGCGTGAAGCCAAACTAACAAAGATATGCGCCATGACGCGGCGCTTATTGGTTTGGGGTTTGAGAGCCTTGAGTTGGCGCTTTTGCTGTTGATAACGCGGACGCAAGCGCACCGCCAATATTAATCAGCGCATTAACACCAGTCAGCGCGGCAGCAGTTGTCGCACCAGCAGCGGGGTTAATCGACGAAACAAGACCTTCCACAACGGGAACGTATGCTTGGTATTTCGCATCAATCGCTTCGATGTGCGCCATGTCAGCCGCAAATTCTGCCAATATTTGAGAAACTGTATCCGCCATTTTCTTGAACTCCAAATTATTAAAAATTGATCAACTTGCATCTGGGAGTTTCATACTAACGAGTAGTGAGTGAAGTATGTGCACCCTATGCGTAAGGATCGTATTCTGTTGTCTTTCTGCGATTGATTGCACGTAGTACCGCCACTTTAGGCGTGTCCATGCGAGCCAGAATAATCGCGCTTAATTCGTCGGGTGATCGACCAATGCGTGCAATGATCTCATCTCGTGACTCGACTTGAATCTCCGCGCCGCGCAAGCGCCAACGAGGCGCGGTGAGTGCAGCAAGCAATGCGGAATCTGGGGGTAATGCAATCCCTGTGTTGTTCGCGGGGTCTAAATCTTCGCGTAATTGCCAATGCAGTTGTGAGCGCAGATTCATAAAACGCAAGCGTCCAGTTTTATCCGTTGCAATGGCTTTCTCGGCAACGTTAACGCCAACAACTTGAATACCCATGTTGTTGAGAAAATCATAAGGCGAAGAGCCAACGCCGATCACGTCAATGTGAATAGGCGCACCGTCTCGCACCGCCGCTACGCACAAACCCGCAACGATTGGCCCATCTGGGGTAGCTGTACCTGCGTGTTTCTTAAGTCGGTCGTACCAATTACCGTGACGAGGTGCGAGGATCGTCATATCCTTACCGCCGCGCGCCACGTCAACACCCAGTGAGTCCATCTCGGGTTTGGGTGACAACTCTTTCCAACGTGCTTGAGCAGCTTCAACCCATTCGGTCGGTATGAGCTGAAACGCATCATCTTCGATACCTGCTTGAAAGTCGCCATACAACATTTGCGAGCGCAAAGGCTCGGGTAGTGCTTGTAGTGTGCTCATGTAGTCCGTCGCCATGTAGTAATGATTATCTGTGACGCGTGCAGGGATGAATGTGCGCGATTTTGGTTTAATGATTTGTTCAGGTGTGTAATCTGCAGGATTAAATTCGTACGCGATGACGCCGTCGATCATCACAAACGAATCGCCGCGTTCGAGCCATACGTCTTTTGCACCGCCGTTGCCGTCGGGTAACATTGCTGCATACCTCAACTCGCCCGCCGCAACGGGATACATCGGGTGTTTTTTATCAAGCCATGGTGCGAAAAAAGAGATTACCCAACGCCCTTCCGCCGTGGTCGGGGGATTGAACGTCATCAAGACTTTAGGCTTAATTTTTGGATTGCTTGTTCGATTCCAACCTATGATAAAGCGCACTTGAGCTTCTCGGCATTCGGTGGCTTCGTCGATTGCTTTCAAGTCGTGTGCACGCCCCTGAAAACGTCTTTCATCGCCCAGATTATCCAAGCCGCCAAACTCAACTAACCCGCGGTCTGGTATTTTCCAAATCGATTTTTGCGAGTTATAACCCGTTGTTGACTCAAGTATCTCGCCTATGCGCTGAACGATCCCTTCTGTCTGTGCTTTCTCACGCCGTACAATTAACGTTCTTTCGTGTTTCAAAATCGCCAAGCCTGCCATAAGATCGGTCTTACCGCCCCCAGCCGCCCCGCCATACCCTACGATATCCGCCTCAGAATCGTACGCCATCTGCTGCGGAGTCACTGAGCCGTCATCGCGTTGCATAGGTCTCCATGGAAACCGTCGCTTCAACTCACGACCTATCATCAGTAACCTGACCAATGCTGCACGATCATTGCTCATTTAGAAAGGTACCCCGCCGCTATAAGCGCTGCGATTTCCTCACGCAACTCCTCGTCGCTCATCTCACCAACAAGCATATTCCCTTGCAGATTGATACTGGAATTATCTCTGTACTTTGCGGGCGCGCGTGCTTTGAGTAACAGTGCTGTGAGTGCGTCACTATACTCGCGAACAGCTCCGCATTTTTCGCCCTTGTAAAATACAGGTTTCAGCGTGCCCACAAACGCGCGGCGGTAGGCTTCGTCTTCCATTACGGTAAGCCCGATCTGTTCGGCTTCCAGCCACCCTTCGGCGAAGGCCTCGTCTTTTTGACGCCACTTATACGCCATAGTGCGATGTACGCCTGCGACGTCACAGGACTTACTCACTTGACATGTTTCTGCCAAAGACTGCAAAAACAACGCCTTGCGTTCATCTGTTGTTAAATCAGGCTTTTTGCGCTTAGGCGTAGACCTTGTTGTAGATCGGGTTACCATAAATCCTCCTAGATTTCTCTAAATTCAGAAGCGTGAGATGCTCTGACCAGAAACAGACAAACCCGTCTGACATACGAATGTCCGCACTCGAAACGTTGACCAATCGCTTTGTAAGAAAGATGGTGAGGAGCATTGTGCAAACTCCGCATCAGTTCGATTTCACGATCTGTAAACTTAGCACGTTGATGAGATTCCCCCACGCGAAAACCCCGTTCGTTCACACCGATGGTTGCCATGCCAATCTCTCCAAGTCCTACAGGTTGTGCCTGTGTAAAAACAATACACCATATCTAGTGCTTTTTAAACTTTTACGTATTTCATTTATATGTGCAATTTTTTGCATGTTTAGCCCTCTTGAACGTGTAATTTTTTACTTGAACCGTTTGAACCGAATTACAGCGTTTTTTACAAGACTTTTTCATATCGCTCACATAAGAAACTCTTAGAAAAAAGCCTATTTTTCGGTTCAAACGGTTCAAAACCAACAACACTACCCAACAAACGCGCAATAAAATGCACACTCATTCAAAATCGCCCACAACGCGCACACGCAATCCGCAAAATCCGCGCCCACGAATACCAAAATTATTTTGAAAAAGCTCAAACCCACGACTCTGCAATTTTCTGCTTAATAGCTTATTGCTCGAAATAAAACGCAACTCGCCCTTTGCTTTCGCGAACGCTTCCCACGACGCCCATATTTTTGCGTTCGTCTCTAAGTGCTCTTTACTCACTTCACAGCACTCATCCAACCACTCAGCGAGCAAGTCCATATCGACTTTATATGCCTCACGCGACGCACGAACCGACGCAGGCGGGCACAAGCCAATGCGCTGATATTCGATTGCGCCGCGCACTGCCCATGCCAGAATGCCAGGGGCTTCGAGCAACAACTTCTCAGCAAGGTTTAAGTCCTTCACGACTGTAAGATCATGGTCATAGTTGCGGGTAAACGGGATCATGAGCAAACGACGCCAAATACCGTGGTCATCGCCCTTCACAATGGGTTTATGATTGGTCGGCATGAACACCGTCCAAGACGGCACAACTTCCGTAGTCGTGCGGCTATAAAGGCCACGCGCTGGGATTGCTTCACCACCCGTCATCGCTTTAATGAGTGACTCGCGGAGTTCCGCGCCTTCTTCTGGCTCAGACACAGTGACGAAACGAGATCCTCGCAAACGCAGCACGTCCTCACGCGCACCACCAGCCGATGCCGCATTGCCATTGGTGACGAAGGTATCCACGTTTGCAGTGCGAGCATGGTCGCCTAACGCTGCACGGATGGCGTTGAAGATGGTCGACTTGCCATTACTGCCCGAACCAAACGGAATGACAATGAAATCCTCTGTAGGCTTGCCGAGAATGGAGTACCCGATTAAACGCTGGAAGAAAGACACCATTTCAGCATCGCCAAAGAACGCATCCGATACGGTTTTCTCAAACAAAGTCGCTTTAGCATTTGGGCGGTACTCAGTATCGGTGATTGTCGTGATGCGTAGCTCAGGATTAGGCTCAATAAACTCACCTGTGCGCAGATCCACTGCACCATTGGCAACGCCGAGCATGTTCATGTCCGCGTCAAGCGCTGAAACAGACGTCACGACTTTGGCTTCGGAACGTGCGAGGACTTCCATATTCTTGACCATGTTGGCTTTCTGGCTGATTGCGCAGAACTGAAAGAACGCCGCGCGTGCGTCTTCGTCTAGCCCTTTGGCTTCATCGGGCAACGCGATAATCGTTTCCTTGGCGAGACGTTCGACTTCTACGCCTGTGCAACGCTTCCAGAAAATACCCGTCCACGTGTACCACATCGCGACTTCAGGTACGTACATGAGACTATCGCCGTGTTGATCCATCATGCGCGCCACATTGCCGAACTCGGTCGAATGATATTTACGCGCGTTAAACCGTTCGACCGTTTGTTGCTTGGTCATCGCTGCGCGGACATCGACGATACTGACGTTACCCTTGGTAAGGACTTTAAATCGCGATTGGATAAAACCCGAGAGTTCAATCCGCGCAGCGATATCGCCCGCAGCCACTTCACCTGCGCGCTTGGCCACGCTACCCAGTAGCTCACTCGGATCGATACAATCGGCAATAACGGCTTTAACTTCTGTAACTACCTCACGCGCCGCTTCACGCCTGCCCTGATTACCGACTTTAAGTAACCATCGCGCTGTGATTGAGCGACCACCACTGCCGAACGACGACCAACGCATCTCAGTGTCTAGCGTAGATGCGTAATTCGATGCGGTACTGCTCCACACATCCCACGCTTGCATTGCTTCAAGCGATCCGCTGAACTCATGATGTAACGACATACCGACTTTGAGCCATGTATCGTAATCTTCATTATCAACGTGCTTGAGTAGTTCGGGGATATCCTTGAGCTCAAGCCCAACCGCAGGCTCGTAGTCCATGAGCGGATCATCTTGCTCGGCGATGTACTTTGCTTTGTCTTCGCTCGGCACTGTTTCAACATTGATACATAGATCGACTTCGTCACCGAGAAAACCTTCTGCAAACCCGCTACGCACAGGCACAGGATCGACAACACCATCGCTAAAAACAGGCGCAGCGGTATAGTGCACTTGCACAGTGTTCAGAACGGATCTATCAATCGGAAGGTTTAAAGCAATCGCCCAGCTTTTCATTTGCGCACTTGTGTACGCAGTATTTAGCCAAAACCAGACATGGGCTTTCAACTTGTCTTTGTTCTTGATATGCCCAGCGCTATTGGATAGTTGCCAATGGTAGGACACACCTTGAAAGCAAGCAGGTAGACAAGTCACGGTGAACTCATCTATTGCTAATACAGGCTGTAAAACAGGATCAGCAGTTAAGGGTTCAAAGTCATCAATTTCAATCAAAACCCAGTGGTGTGGGCTATCGTCATATAAACTAGACAGACGACGTACACGACCTCTTTTGTGTTCGTCGTCTTTTATTGCCGCTAAGTGATCCCCGACATAGCCGCCACGGATCACGCACGCGCGAGAATCACGCTCTAACTCTGTTAATAAAGCAGACAACTCTTGTATGTTGCCTACCTTAGATTCACCCCAAATGAAGTGCTTCGCATCATCGTATGGTTTAATTACCCCATCAACTTGCCAAACCTTCGCCATCCGATTGGTCGGATGACGGAGTACCGTAATCGCGTCAGTCACTCGATGCCTCCCACTCTAGTATGGTTTGACCTTTGTGCTGATTCACACTCAACGTTGAATGTTTACCGCAAATTTCACATTCAAAAGCAATTAGAACGCTTTCACAATCAAACTGCACTGCACCGTGATGTAAGTAATTACCACCACAGCGGCACAGTAAAACAGTCTGATTTGCTTCGATCTGAATTTGAACGTTCATAGCGGCATCCTCAAAATGATAAAAGTAAGAAACCCTATCATACGTCACCCCCTTCCTGCATAAAGCGCTCTGGGTAGAGAATCTGCATCTCGGTGACTGCAGCGCCGTAGAACTTGGATAGACGTTCGGCAAGTTCTAGTGAAGGTGTTTGTTGCCTGCGTTCAATACGAGAAAGATTGCCAGAATCTATGTGCACAGCGGTAGAAACTTCTGTTAAGGATAAACCGCGTTGCAGTCGGATAGCTTTTAAAGGTGTCACATTTATACTCCTCTGCATAAATGTGACGATTCTGCGTTTAACACATCTAATTGTCAAACATATCTGAGCATGATTTCATTGCGTTTGACGCAATAATTTAAGAAACTAATCAACAATAGGCGCTATTCCAATGCGCTAGGCGCACTCGATATGAAAATAGATATAGGACAGACAATAAGAAATCTACGCCTCGCGCGTAAAATGACACAACCCGAACTGGCAGATTTAATCGGTGTAGATAAAGGGAATATATCCCGTTACGAAACAGGTAAACAAGGAATAGAGTTTTCTAAACTCCCGATATTGGCTGAGATATTTGGTTTAAAACCTTCCGAACTGCTCGCACTCGCTGAAGGAAGTAACATTGAAGACGGCCCAGAACTCAAAGGATCAGTACCACTTGTCTCATGGGTACAAGCAGGCGATTGGCAACTCATCCCAGATCTAAACGTCAGCGACATCATAGAACGGATAAAAACAACTTACCGAGCAAGACGATACACATACGCACTACGCATACGCGGCGATAGTATGCTCGATAAGTTTCCAGACGGCGGCATTATCATTGTTGAACCCGAAGAACCTATATTTAATAAAGCGTTTGTTATCGTGCGACAGAATGGCAACGAAGCCACGTTTAAACAATATATCGAAGACGGATCAGAAAAATTCCTAAAACCCCTTAATCCACGCTACCCGATCATGCCACTTGCACACGACGCGGTGTTCTGCGGCGTAGTGAAACGTTTGGAGATGGACGTATAACATGCCACAACTTACTAATTCACAAAAAATATTTTTAGCCGCAGTTGGCACTTTAATCGCTATTTTTCAAATATATAGATTTATCCACGAAGGTCTAGAAGGAACAGGGTGGTCAATAACGCTTGCAATAGCAACAATGCTACTTGTACCAGCAGTACCACTGCTTGTAACTGTATCAAACAATTTCTTATCAAAGTGGAAAAAATTAAATAACAATAAGAAAATCAATATTATAATAGTGCTATTTATTACTGCAGGACTGATCTTAGGAAGCATATTTAGCGATTTTGGAAAAGTAGTTAAAGAGGAGACTGCAACTACTAGTCCAAGCGATTTTCCCGCTTTATGTGGCGGTATGCTTTGCAATCTAGACCAGCAACAAACTACACCACAAAATAATACTCAAACCCACCAACAAACCAACGAAGAAAACACCTTACAGTCTGAAAATCAGAAAGCTGAAATCGCAAGCTATGGACTAAACAACTCTGCTCCGTCACATTCTACCTTAAACACCATTTCACAGCACCCTATAACAAACAGAATCCTCGCAGCACTGACAACGCGGGCAGATAAGCTGCCTAATGCAGCAAGTAATAAGGACGTATCGCTAACTAGCCCGAGTAGCACTGCGATTAGTGATGGTTTTGATCATGCTGGCATGAACCCAGATGGTAGTTTTCCGAGCGAAAAGCACACTCAACTAATCCAAACCCCAAACGGACTAATAGTGCATACAGACCAGGGAGTCACCCCGACACCAAATCAAGAAGCACAACAAACAATAAACTATCCCCCGACCCACACTGAATACGCGCCACCCCACCTCAACCAAACATACATCAACTCATACGACCCAAACACTGAAACTCAAATTTCGGTACCTGAAGTTTCTCTTACCGACAGCGCACAAAAATAGAAGTTTTAAATAAAAAGCCCGCGTTTAGCGGGCTTTTTTACGTCTAAATAAAAATGAAAAATATTTCTTTTCTGTGCTTGACGCATCTTTAATCTGTGTATAGCATATCTTACATGTTGCGTTCAACGCATCTAATAAGAGAGCTAATTATGCTATCCACACCTCTAAACCATCTTACAGATCGTGAATTACACGGTCTCGCAGAATCTCAACTCGATGAATTTACCTCACGCGACTCTGAGATTGAGCTTGTAAAGCGTTTCGGCGCGTTGCTAGGCGCGCACGAAGACAACGCCGAGCATTTAGGCGATTACACCGTCGCAGAACTCGCCGACGGCAACGCTGAACTCAACAAACTCGATGAAAAACTCGAAGCACACGGTCTTGATCGTGACGACCTCGAATCTCTACTCGACTACATCAAACCTCACTACGTTGGTCAAGGCACCG
>JAGWJP010000056.1 GCA_028865725.1 Patescibacteria group bacterium | reverse complement strand
TATCTTGGCCTAGAGGTTACGGATAAAATGAAAAAAAAAGAAATCGAAAAAACTTGTTGCAACGATGAATGTGGAAAAATATTTTTTACCAGACGGTTCAATAAAATATATTGCCAGCATTCATGCGCTGTTGCTGTGAGTGTTCATCGCTTCTGGGCCAGGAGAGTAAAAAATGAGGCCAATAGATGCGAGAAGATTAACAGTGGCACAAAGGCGGGAGGTTCTTAAAAGATTCGGAGAGAAATGTGTTTATTGCCACGACACAGCAGATCAAGTTGACCACATTATTCCTTGGAGTTTTAAGCATGACGATTCAGAGGAAAATCTTGTAGCCGCGTGTTGGCTTTGTAATGGCTATGCGAGTAACAAAATGTTCAAAACTTTTTCACTAAAACGGGAATATATCCTCAGATGGCGGGATCAATGGCTAAAAAAACATCCTATAACTTTATGGCTGAGAGAAGATTTAATCGAGATGGCGTACAATTTAAGGCATAAAATAGAAAATTCTTGTCTCATATTTGAGACTTCAAACGAAATGAATACCGCCGAAGAAAAATTGCTCAAACTTGGTTATCGAATAGGTGGCAAAATAAAATCAAAGACAAAAACCTGTTGTTTGAGAAAATCCTAAGTCCATGTCATTTTCTAGCCATATAAAAATAGCCCTTGACAAATCCGATGACTTGCGGTATACTGTTCATGTTCCGGGTGAGGCGTTCTTTTTTTGCCCCGTCGGTGGATTGAGCGAAACGCCCAACCCGGAACAACCGACGGGGTGCTTTTTTTAGGAGGCTAAAATGAGCAAAGAAAATAAGATGATCGGGTACAAGGGATTCGACAAGAACTGGAAATGCAGAGATATGCAGTATGAGATCGACAAGACGTATGAGCATAAGGGAGAAATAAATCTCTGCGAAAGCGGATTACATTTCGTCGAGGACCCGCTTGACGCTTTGGCTTATTACGATCCATGCGACGGGCATTTCGCAGAGATCGAGGCATATGGGGTTTCGGCACAAACCGAGACGGATTCCAAACGCGTGGCGTCGAAGATCACTGTAAAGGCAGAGATAAACTTTAAAGCTATTTGTGACGGTGCTATTAAATTTCTATATGGGAAGATAGATTTCCTCGAACGAGTGAAAAAAGCATCCGGGGACGAATCGAAGCTCGCGGCATCCGGGAACAAATCGAATCTCGCGGCATCCGGGGACGAATCGAATCTCGCGGCATCCGGGAACGCATCGAATCTCGCGGCATCCGGGTACGCATCGAATCTCGCGGCATCCGGGTACGCATCGAAGCTCGCGGCATCCGGGGACGAATCGAAGATTGAAATGACAGGAGAACGCAGTATCGCTGCCGGAATCGGGATGGACTCGATGGCCAAGGGAAAATCCGGATGCTGGATAGTCCTTGCTGAGTGGAAAAACATAGATCAAAAGTGGACCCCTATCAATGTAGTGGCAGTAAAGATCGACGGCAAAAAAATCAAGGCCGACACATGGTATCAGCTTAAAAATGGAAAGTTTGTGGAGGCCGATGGACATTAAGACCTATTTTGCACGCAAGAAAGAGCGCAAGGCGAAGAATATGGCGAAGCGAAAAATAGTATGGTCGGCGCGACCGATCAAGGCCACGTTGCCCGAGTTGCGGGAGAAGTTAGAAAATATCACGCACTTGATAGTTAAACTACGAGACAAATCCCTTTACGGAGTCTGTCGGATATGCCGGGAGAATCCTATCACGTTGGCTTATCACCTGATCCCGGCCGGGCAATCGCTCAACACTCGCTATGATCTTGATAACATCGTGGGGGCATGTTTGCGGTGCAACGGCGCAGAGCATTACGCGAGATCGGACTACGCTTTCCGGCATAATTCAATCTTCGGCCTCAAGTATATGGATGAATTGTATCGACGGGCGAAGATAAAAGTAAAATGGGGGCGGGAAGATTTTCA
>JAGWJP010000055.1 GCA_028865725.1 Patescibacteria group bacterium | reverse complement strand
CTTTGTTCCTACGTTGGCAGTAGGCTTTAGGTTTGCGTGTATATACAGCTGGGACTAAGGTTTTGACGTTAGACCATAGAATGTTATAGCGTTTTCCACTAGACATCTCACTACGATCATCACGATAGCGCTTGACAATCTTCTCAGCTTTACGCTCCCAAGATTCTTGCTCTTTTTTAGCAAACTCTAAATTGTCTAGCCAGCTTTTTGAAGTTTCCATTTATATCCGTGTACTTCGTTTAGGTGTTAATGCCCACATCTCGTCCAGCGTCAGGGTTTTCATCCCATTCTCTGTACCTCTAAACGCATACTTTGGCTCAGGTCGCTGTGCTTCAGGTAATGCTACTCTATACGCAATTGCCATGTATCTAGCTGCATCCGCTGCATGACTTGTCCAATCATGTAACGGCTTGTCTCTAAATACTTTTTTATCGTCATCATACTCTCTACGATAAAGTTTCAAGCATTCTACACCATCAAAACACTTTTGTCTATCAAAATATGTTTTTGGCAACATCATGCGCATTGCATTGATACCATCTTGCAGGGATAACTCGGGTACTATCCTGCTGGAATAACCATAAGACATGAATTGCTCTTGCGTCGATTTCCCGCCACTAGCGAATGTTTTAGCCCTTGCATCATGTGGCAACCATAGGAATGGTTTATTGCCTATCTTGGCATAGTTATAGCCTTTTTCGTTAAGCATATTGACGTAATGTTCTACACCATGCCCGTTAGCGGAATAGAAGTCGATTACATGGACTTCGTTGCCTGACATCTGCCAAAACCAGATTGCTGTGTCGTCTGAGTATCCAATATCCCATGCCGTATAAACCGATTGCCTAGGGTCATACGCAACCTCTCGGACATGCTCCTCTTTCAAGTCATTAGCATAATAAGCCCCTGCAATAGCTGCTTCGAAACTGCATTCAAACTCTTGGGCGTATTGGTCATCCGTCATGCCCTTAGCTGCATCCTTTAGCTCACTCGCATCAATTAGACCGCTTTCTGACGCTTTAAGCATCAATCTAAACCAGTCAATATCCATTTGTGCGTCTTGCCAGCAGTCATAGAATGCGTTATGTCCCTTGGGTGTACCAATAAACACCGCCCAGCCTTTGCGGTCAGCAAGCATAGGACGTACCACCTCGCCCCATACACTAGACCTCATATCCGCGAACTCGTCTAATACAACGCCGTCTAAGTACACACCCCGCAGTCGGTCAGGGTTATCAGCGCCGTATAAGCGAATCCTAGCGCCATTGGGCAAGTCTGCTCTTAGCTCGCTCTCGTTGTATTGGACATTTGGAATATCGCTTGTTAGCCGTTTAATGTATGTCCACGCCACATCCTTAGCTTGGTTGTATTGTGGGCAAACATAGGCGAATCTAGCATCTTGTTTACTTGTTACTAATGCGCTTAGGACTAAATCAGCAACACAGGCGACTGTCTTACCCGCCCTTCTGTGACAAACCAGCACAGCCCAGCGCTGTTGTCTATTGTGGAAACTTATGAACTGACCCCTTGGGTCGTATTCATTAATCCCCATTACGCTCCGCTATGGCTTTACTTAGCCAAGGTGTTGATAGTGAAAACACTAGCGGCTTATTAGCATCCCCTGCAATAGTCATAGGGAGCACCTTGCCAATCAATTGAAGGAATGCGCCTTGTGTCTTTGGGTCGTTTGCCCTGTCTAAAAGATAATCACTGCCGCCAGCACCGTCTAGTGCCTTTAGTATCATGTCCTTTAGCTGCGCCGTGTTTTTATTGGGTTGACCTTTACGGTTATGCCCTCTTTTAAGGTTTGCGATACCCCCCGATAGTTTCTCGGGCTTTGCTTTTAAGTTAGTCATTACTAACCTCGTTTATTTTAAGTTTAAAACAAGTGTAATGAGCTATTCCGTCAACGTACTGAACTTCATTTGTCATGAAGCCACAATAAACACATGGCTGAGTTGGAATTGGTGGAGCTCTTTTCAGTTCTGGTTTCGGCTTTACTTTG
>JAGWJP010000054.1 GCA_028865725.1 Patescibacteria group bacterium | reverse complement strand
TCACAGGCTCCTACAGTTGAGATGCCTCAGTATACCACAATGGCACTCCGCTGGCAACGAGTTCAAACGGGATCTCTCATATATAATATCAGATAGAGATCGATTTGCAAGTTGTCCCCGTCCAGAACGCCGCTTCCGAGCATATGCAAGTAACGAGTCGCTGCACAACACCGCACAGAAGATCAACATCCTTCAGTCAATGTCGGGGACAACCCAAAACCGACAGCCGGCGTCTGCTAGATAGACGAGCTCTTTATTGTACGCGTCTATAGACACCACTCAGCACCCGGACCGCCGCAGGTGCTTTTAACGTTTGCCCTCTTGACCCTAACACCGTTCTCAGCTATGCTACGCATACTGATTCGAACCGCAGCACGGGGGATGGACGGCGAGAGCGCCTGACTGTTTTTTCCACCGCAACAACTGCACCATCCCAACCGATATTATCACATAGCTGAAATCGAAATCATACTGCTGTAAACACCAGTTGACTATTATGTACGATTTCAGCTATAATCGTAAGTTTACCTGCGTGTTTTAGGATGCCCTGTTGACATTTTAGCAGTATGCACTTTAGGTTAACCTTGTTGACTTTTGGTGGTTGTCATGTTCCGCCCGGATATGATACGATTAATTGCAGTCGGGGCAACTCAGTTTGGTCAACAGGTCAGCAACCAAACAACCAGGTCAACCGCTGTCAACAGGGCAGCAGACTGGGCTTTTCACCCATATGTCCGACCAAAACGGTTGACATCACTGTCGTTGACGTCAATTAGGTCAGAAGGGACGCTGAATAATCATCTGATTATCACTAAAAAGTGTCCTAATATGACAACAAATACGTACCAAGTGTCTGTACTGGCTCAGGGAGAAGCTGTAATTGTAACATCGATTGCGGCAGCCAGGTATAATATTGACGAAAACACTGCACTATCACGGTTTCTAATCGTGTTTTACGACAGTTCCAACAACATTGTTGGTCAAGTACATTGTCCGTACAGCTTCGCATACACCGTTTTCACACAATAAAACGGCTGCTCGCCCCGGATCCAAAACGCATTTTTACCGCGTGGTTGTGCGATTTTTGAAAAACGGCTGTTTTGATTATGTACTAAAATAGGATAGTTGGGAAACTATCCTAAAAATGGTCGTTTTCCTGCACAAAAACCGTGTTTGTTTACTAGTAAACACCGCCAAAAAGGACCACGCTCGCAGGGGAAATGTGCGGTTATGACGCAGTTTTGCGCTACTTGATCCCTGGTGCACTGTCTCCCATTATCCTATCTGCGGCTATAATCGTTTACTAGTAAACACGATTATGCACATAATAGTACATAATTGAATACACTGTTTTCCCACAGAAAATGCGCGGTTGACGGCTGTCTGCCGGGCAGTTTTACGAATCACCAATTAACGCCGCTAACCGAGTTTATCAGGTATCCAAATCGCTACCTACAATCAACCCCAATATCGTTTTGTTTAATTGGTTAAACGCGTATTATACTAGATATGCGGTACCGGGTGTACAAAATAGGTGCCACTTGATACTACATATACTGGACCACGCATACAGCTGTAAATTAATACTACATATGATTACAGAACAAACAATCAATCAAGCGGAATCACGTCTGCAGCAACTACTGAACTTAATTCGCGATCGTAAGTTTGGTAATACTGCGTGGGAAACAATTGTGATGCTAAAGATCAACTTGGTCGATCAAGCACTAGAACAACTATTAAACGAAATTGAACGTGACTAACTTATGACGCCTATTTCTGCACATTTCTTCGAACAGATGTACCACAACGTGACAGGTGAGTGGTGCAACAATAGCGAAGCAGATCGGATGTTGGTCGATCCCGACTATCAATCATACATGGCACATGCGTGCTGGTCATGCTATCTGCCAAGCAAAGCTGCCGCTGAGCTACTACATAATGAGATGGAACATCAGATCAGGACAAACTGGATATACGTGTTCAGTATTCCGAATTCAACGGTTTCTATCGTTAAGAGTGGGCACTGGGCTG
>JAGWJP010000014.1 GCA_028865725.1 Patescibacteria group bacterium | reverse complement strand
TTGATACTGACACTGTTGTTCGAGCTTTGAAGGAGAGGTTGATTAAAGTAGTATCTTCTTCTTTTGGAAATATCATGCTAACCGCAAAAGGCTATAGAAAAGGAGATGAGTAAGAAGTCGTATCCCCAAGGTCAGATTTTAACAGTCTCTCAAAAACTACACTCTATTGAATATTGAAAAGGAGAAAAGGAATGGCAAAAGCAAAGAAGAAAAGATTTAATCCGAAGGATGAGACCGTAAAAGTTCTCATCTACCCTTCTCCGGATAGTTTTGATCCGAAGAAAGATGGATATTCCGTATACATTGAGACCAGATCTAAGACACTGTTTGGTATTGACAGATTGCGGAAAGTGGAAGTGGTGACCGATCTCGAAAATCTCGTCCACCTCGGACGTTAAAGAAGAAGAAATCTTTATCAAAGGAGAAAAAGAATGGACGATATTGTGGTGACTCGGAAAGCTCCGAGCTCCGGAAAAACGGCCTTTGAAGAATTGGCTTCAAAAGCTGAAATGAACCTCGAAGCTTTGTATGACCGGTTGACATGGCTTTGGTATTGCTTCGATGTGTCAGGGAGCATGACCTATTCAATGGCGCAAACTTCCGGAACTACTTCTCCCGTTATGTCGAAGCTTTCCAAGCTCGCAGTGATGAAGCGAGCTGCACTGAGATTCGTGAAGGATCGGTATACCAAGTATCCTGATGCAAAGGTCGGTGTTATTAAGTTTGACGAGCGTCCAGAGATTCTTTCTATCGGAGCTTCTCAGGAACAAACAATGGTCGCTATCGATCAAAAAGTAACTGAGGGAGGGAGCACGGATATTTACCGGGCTATTGAGTGTGCGTTGAACCAATGCAAGAAAAGCAAAGGAGCTGCTCCTCATCATTTGGTGGTGGTAACGGATGGGATTGACAGTTCGATTTTTGATTTAATGCCGGATGATGATGGGAAGGGTGAAAAATCTGAAGCACGACTTTGCTGGCATCGTCGGCGTTCGGAGCTTTTAACAGTAGCGAAGGAAACCAATGCGGTATGTGATGTTATTTTCATTGTAGCTTTGGATGAGCGAAATGAATACAAGGCTGAAAAGGATACCTTGTCACGTTACGTCCGAGCAACCGGTGGTGTAATTGAGATTGTAGACAGTGTTGAAAGTTTGGAAACCAAATTGTTAGCAGTTTCAGGACGCAAACTTTTGATGGCAGGGAAAATCTAATAAGGAGGAATGAAAATGTATTTTAAACAGACTAAACCATTTTATGCGTCGAAGGGAAGAACATCGAATCTTCCAGCGGATTGGAAAATACAAATCTACCTTGAAGCCATTTGTGCTGAGCTTGGAAAGGAATGGGGCGTTGATAAGGTTGGACGAGATTGGTGCGGTAAAAATTGCGGAAGTCTTTATTGTAAAGGTCAAGAGGTTTTTCGGATTTACTCTGGGAAAGCAAAGATCAACGTTCAAACATTAACAAGTACCTATATCACACTTTCCTATACAGCATCACTTCCTCGTGATCCCAAAAAAGCAGCAGTTAGGTTGCAGGAAATGTTTGCTGCATGGGAAAAGCTGGCTGCAAAAGCTAAGGACGAGGAAAAACAAATTAAACTAGTCATGTCTCAAGTTGGAGAACTTAACGCAAGAATCAAAGAGTTGCCACAGGTGATGGATATTTGGGTTGGAAAGAACCTAAGCGATCCAGAGAGCAAGTATAAATTTGGATTTACATTTTATATTCCCACTTTTGAAAAAGCAGAAATTCTCATTCAGCTTTTGAAGGACAAAAATCTAACAGAGGAGGAAGAGAATGCCGAGACGGAGCAGAAAGCCACGCAAGCCGAGAGTCATTAAGGTCAAGGTCGCTGTAGTAAAGCGCCCGGATGTCAGAATATTGGCGAAGGTATTGCAAGGGTACATTTCAAGCAGTGAAACAGATCGCCTTGCGGCCTTAGTCAATGCGGTATTGTGGTATGATGAGGCATTGCTTTGGGTGATGGCAGATCGAACACATCTTCCTTCACTCCAACCTGATGAGTTTCGCAAGGCCATTGACGTAGCGGACAAGTGCCGGAAGCGGGCATTGGGGACAACCTTTCCGGCAGAAAAAGATACTGCATTGCGGATGGCTTTGGAGCGGTATCAGATTGTCTGTGAAAAAATACCGGGGCTCCCGTTGATGGCTCCGATCTTTGAAGCCTATCAAAAACAGGAACAGGATTTAGCAGCACAGCAAGCAGCCTTGGAAACAAGGTTTGCAGAAGGATTGAACCTCATCAAGAGCAGTTTGGGGCTTCCCTTGCAGATTGGATTTTGTGAACAATGCAAAATTTGGCTTGCAAAGGGTTCACTCAACGGATGCGGAGAACACTCAGTCAGGTTTGAGGAGTCGGTTATTCGGGATTTAAAGGTTGAAGATGACCGTCAACGTCCACGCAAGGCTTGCCCGGACGTTGGACTTTCAGTTTACAATATTTCATCCGCAAAGGAGTTGGTTCAGAGTATCCGCTCCGAGGGGTGTCTACCGGTTATTTTCCGCGAGCTGAATATTTTAACCCGTCATGCGGCGTATGAAACATTGGATCAAGGTGCGAGCTGGTTTCTGAATCGGGACAAACTCAATGCGTTGCGAGAACAGGCTTTACTGAATCTTGTAGAGTGGGTGAAATCTGATGCCGCTCCAAACCGACTAGTAAGGAGAAAGGGATTACAAATTGCAACACCTTTAGAGCAGCAAACACAAGGGACCATTAGTTCAACAGCTCCGACAAAGACAGCATCTCCCAGTGCAAAGCGAATTGCAGTGCAAAAGGGTTTCACGTTGAAACACGGAACGGTTCGTGAAACCATTTACAATCTCTTGACCTCGGCTGGGGCTACGGGAGTTCCATTAACGGAAATTGAAAAGGTTGTAGGGAAGCCCAATTTGATCCAGGTTCGGAATTTAGCGAACCGTGCCCGGGCTTGCAACGCATTCGACATTGTTGTTAACAACGGAGTGGCAATTTTAACGTCATTGGGAGGTGCATGATGGGTTGGCAGCAGAGAATTTATGGAACTGGTGAACGACAGACCAAAAAAGTCAAGGTGTTAGTTCGCAACCGGCTAACATCAGTGGATCGAGAGTATGCTTGGTCCATCGCTCAATTTGTTGTCACACCAAATGATGCAAGACGACTAGTGGAAGCGGAGGTTGGAAGTCTTTTACAAGCAGAAAAAGCTGCGAAGCTCAATGGCTCAACCATGAACTGTACGAATGTTTGGGCCATTAGGGGATTGGACGGATTGGGAAGGCTTCATGTCCTAACCTACAAGGGATGTGAGGTGAAGCTTTTCGTTCGGCTCCAGGTTGTAGAGGAAGTATATGATGTGGACATGCCTGATCCTGGCCCTGCTGTCAAGCAAGAGCTCCAGGAATATATGTCGGTGAATTTGTTGGATGAAAAACAGCAATTGGTCGATCCCAATTTATTAAAACTGGTTCAGGATTGGAAGAACAAAGCCGAAGGAGCTTTCCAATCAGTCACTTCATATCAGGAACGATTGGTTGAGGCTACAGACGCAGTTGCAGGGTACAAAACAATTGCCGAAAAAGTTGTAGAAGAAAATGGAAAATTAAAACTCCGCTTGCAAGCTCTTGAAGATGAGCAAGAGAAAATGCAGCAGAGAGGAAAACGGCGAGAGCAGGAAGCTCGCTTAGAAGGATTGCGAACAGCTTTAAAAACTGTACTTGGAATTTTGCAAGCTCTCTATCGTGCGCGAACGATCAGCGATTGGGCACAATCGGCCTATCAAACCGCCGTTCTAGCCTTGACAGCATTGGAATGTGAAGTTATTGCTCCCGAGGTTGGAGTGGCGTTTGATCCGCTATTGCACAATGCAGTAGAAGTTTTGGAACTCGGAGAAGCTGAAGCAGGAAAAATAGTAGAGGTTTCCAGCATCGGGCTTCGGCATAAGCAGATCGTCATCAAAGCTGCCGATGTAGCAGTTGCAAAATGAAACTAAAACATGACGAGAAAGGATAATTTTATGAAAATCAGCCTTCTTTCCAAAAGAGTAAAGGATTATATTTTGTCACGTCCAAAACAATTTCATCCTGAGTCTATCGGGATAGAAGCAGAATTGACCTGGAATCATTTGGTAATTGCTACCACCGCTTTGTCAGAAATACTTCCATTTGAAGCTTTATGTTTACGAGATGCTGAACTTCTTGAAGCGGCCGCTAGAAATATTCGTTCCAAATTGGGAGTATCTGCTTCCGCATCAACCGGTGCGTGAAGAGGGAGGTAAAATGAAAAAGGTTTCTGCAATCGTTCATTGGGTATATGGAACGGTTTATTTAATTGGCACCTTTTGGTGTGTAATTTCATTTATCCATTCAAAGGAATGGAGTGCGCTGATGTGGTTGGGAGTGGCTCAGATTTTTTTGGTGGATTTGATTACATTAGATTCACGGTACAAAAATTGGTTGAAACGGCAGAGAAAGTTGTATGAGCTTGCTACTAGAATAATTATAGAGAACAAAACTTTTCAGTCTAGGAATGAAGATCAAGATTCAATCATGAACGAAAAATCTGAAAAGAAACCTACAGTTCAATAAGGATAAACCATGAAGAAGCAAAAAAGATTGCAAGGCGGGTTGGATGCCGGAACGGTTCGTTTTACAAAAAAGATCGGGGACGCACGAATTGCCCGCGATCTTTTAGGAGACAAAGCTGGTGACACCCGCCTTAGTTTTTTAATCAGTTACAATCAGGACAAAAAGACCCTGATTTTTGATCCCATGCTCGATCAATATGGAGGGTGCAGAGCGCGGTATACGGCCATGCGCTCGAAGAGTCCCCATGTTTCGCTTGGGAACTTTTTGAAAACTATCGGACGTTCTACAGAAGACCTACCTCAAGGAAGTTACCCGGCCGAAGTTCTCAATGGAAAAATCGTTGTCAAAATAAAATTCGAGACTAATGGGCACTAAAGGGATACAAATTTAGTGCCCATTCCCTTCAAAAATACCCTTCAAAATCCCTCTATACACCGGTAAATTTCAACGCACATGCTTTCCCTCACCCTTTTCATGACTGCAAAATTTCACCTCGCCTAAAGTGTCTATAAAACCTTTTCTTTAATTGTAACCTGTTTAGGAAATTCCGGGGTTCTTTTACAATCAAAATGTGATTAAAGTCGATACACCATTTCGAGTTTTCTTCCGCTCTCTCGGTGCCCGCCTCGAACGTTATTTTCGTTCCCGCGAAGTTATCAAAGTCCTCAAAAACTTTCACGCCCAAGAACTGGCCGTGATTCCCGGCGAGCAATGGGGAATGGTTCAACAGCGCCAGGTCAAAGAAATCCAAGCGGTCAAAAATGGAGACTACAATATCATTGATCGGAGAAGCTGGTCATATCCTTTTATCCCGGAGTCACTCCATCGTTTAAACCAGCCGATTTTAAAAAACACGCCCTACAATCTCCGTCGCTTCTGTTTCTCAAGTGATACGGAAGTTCTGACAAGTGAAGGTTGGAAATTTTGGAAGCAAGTGACACTCAGCGACAACCTTCCGACTTACAACATGCAGACTGGGGGTGTCGAATTCCAACGCCCTCGTAAAATTTTTCACTATCATTTGGATGCTGAGGAGATGCACCGATACCGTAGCCGGGATATTGACCTCCTGGTCACTCCTGAACACTATATGCTAGGGAGAGTGCGAAAGAATGCTACGCAGTGGAAAGGAAATAAAACTTGCCCCGAATGTGAAAAGCCGTTTCTGACCACTCAGGCTATGGGTTCTCACCGAAGGCGTATTCACAGTATCAAGGGACAATGGGATCAGACCCCAGTCCGGGAAAAATATGGACACTATGAGTATAGTAAGGTTTCACTCCAACAGTCGAAAAAAGTCCGACACCTCCTTGAATCGTTGCCAGGCATCGGTGCATTTGAAATTCCTTTTACAGCGGAGTGGTCCGGACGGTTTCCGAAAAGTTACGATCCCGAGACAGATACCGTTGAGGTCAAACGTTATATCGAGAACGGACGCGGAAAGCATTTTTATGGAGTGGAAAAAGTCAAGGTTTCTTTGAAGGACTGGGTCGCCTTTTTGGGCATTTACATCGCCGAAGGTTCGTTCAGTGGCTCTTATCGAGGAATGAACGATCTGACTTCAACCAGTCCTCAACCTTTATATATCCAGGCTTTAGCAGCACAAGGCACAGTTGAAGAATCACTGGAAGAAAATCACAGTAGAGGTTGTGCAGTAGGAATTGCTCAAACCTTTGCTAGTGGACACTATTACGAGATCAAAAATCTGCTGCAACGCCTTCCGTGGAAATTCTCAGAAGAAAAAGGAAGCGGATTTACAGTCCGGGATCGGGGTTTATACGATCTAGTAGTTCCGTTGGGTAACAGTTACGTTCGCCACGTTCCCCGTTGGGTCAAAAATCTTCCTCCACTTTATCTGAAGATTTTTCTTCAGTGGGCCATTAAAGGAGATGGACACGAACGAAATAAGTATGGCCATCACGGAGCTACTTACTGGACTGTTTCAAAACAGTTGGCCGATGATATGCAGGAAATCTTCCAGCGTTCCGGGTCTGCGGCTCGCATTCGGTGCGTTCAGCCTTCTGACAATCTTGTTTGGAATATTAAGAGTGATCGTTTTGCCCCGCAGTTCGCTGTCAGTGAAAAGACTAGAAATTTCTACGGTCTTCATGCGCGGCACGTTAAGTCCGTTCTTTATACTGGTGACGTCTATTGTGCCGACATTCCGAACAAGACTGTTTACGTTCGTAGAAACGGTAAAGCTTGCTGGTGTGGCCGCTCGGAAACCCCTGTTCCCCGTAGTGCTATCAATTTGGTTAAGGGTGCTATTCTCGCACTCCCTTGGAAAATAGAACCCACTCCTGAGGCTTTGGAAGAAACCGGCGGTGAGATCACTCCTGAATTAAAAGAGCAGGCAAAAATTGTTAGCAAGTGTTTGAAGTTTCCCAATAATGCTGACTCCTGGCATTCTCTCATGGAAGCTGTTACAGAGGATACCATCATTGGCGGATATGGAGCTATCGAGCCGCGCTTGACTCCGAACTATGAACGTCCGTTTAAGTTGTGGGCAATAGATGGATGCTACGCAGAAGATGTGGAGGTGCTAACCAAACGAGGATGGATCAAATGGTCAGAAGCAACGAAGAATGACAGCTATGCTACGAGGACTCTTTCTGGAGAGTTTGTCTGGCAAAAACCTACTCGAATGATTAGAAAAAAGTATTGCGGAAATCTGATTAGGTTTTTAAATCAAGAGATTGATATGCTGGTTACACCTAATCATGAAATGTTGGTGAAAGAAAGGGTGGGTGGGATTTGGAGAAAACCCGGAGACAAAAGTTTCTATTTGACAGAAGAGAAAAAAGTTCTAGCTGAGGATGTTGCAAAGAGCAACGAGAATCGTCGGTCGAAGTTTGAAATGTATCAGTATCGAGTTCCTGCAACTTCAATTTGGAAAGGAGAAATTCCTTTAGCAAAAAAAGTAATTGAGCGTTCATGGAAAACCGGTCCTAAATTGGGAACTCTTCACCATGTTAAGTATGAAGTGGACTGGAATGATTGGGTAGCTTTTTTAGGTATCTTCATAGCCGAAGGATCAATGTCAGGAAGTTTAACGGTTTTGCGCAGAGACAAACGCCTTCCCAAGGTTCCTCTTTATATCCAAGCCATGTCGGCTGTTGCTGAAAAACTTCCTCCAGGTTCAGGACATCAAATTACAATTTCTCAGAGTAGGAATAGTCCACATTACGCTGAAATTAAAAATCTTTTACTAAACAAACTACCCTTTCCGTTTGTAGAGTTGAAAAACGGTGGCTTCCGTTGCGGGGATGTTACTCTATGGACTGAACTGAAAAAATGTGGAGGAAATAAATACAGTAAGCACGTACCTGAAGAAATTAAGAGCCTTCCAAGTCCTTTAATCAATACTTTTATTGATTGGGCTGTTAAGGGTGACGGATCCCTCAATAAAAAAACTAAGCTTAGGTGGTATGGAACTAAAAGCAAAGTACTAGCCGATGATATGCAGGAGCTTTTTCAAAAAGTAGGATCTTCAGCTTGTATCTATTTTGCACCTCCGTCTAAAAAGAAGAAGTGGATGTTCGGTGGCTACTACAATACTGCTCCTATGTATTCAGTACAAGAAAGAAAAGATAAGTTATTGGGAATAGGTGCACATGAACTCATTTCCTACGATGGGGATGTTTATTGCGCCGAAGTTCCCAATCATACACTTTACGTAAGACGAAACTTACGTCCATTGTGGTGCGGGAATACAACAATCCGCATCTACGCGGATTGGTCAGAATCAGTTCCAGAGAAACCTCACTACGCTCAGTTGACTGGATTGAAAGGGGAACGCGGCATTATTTCGTTTCTCGATGATGAGATAATGTATTTTCGTACCAACGTTCGGAGTTCAACGCCGTTTGGATTGGGATGCCTTGAGGTAGCTTTCAATGTAGTTAATGCGTTTTTAGGCGTTCAGGACATGGCTGGACGTGCTGCTTCGGACAACGTTCATAAAACTTGGCTTTGGTGGGATAAAACTATTCAAGCCGGATTTGTTGAAACTGTTCGCCGGCATTTAAGAAATGAGAGTGAAGGACAAGGACAAATTGAAATTGTCGCTGGACTCCAAAAACCAGAAGTTCTTGACGTTCAAGGAACTAACCCCAATGATCTGCTTTTGGATTGGCAACAATTTTTGATCCGGGTGATTGCTCTTGCCTTCAATCTCTCTCCGATGGCTTTGGGGTTGGAGCGTGACGTAAATCGAAGCACTGCGGAAGTCATGGCAGAATCAGACTTCAAGCGAGCTGTAGTTCCGGTAGCTGTAGTTTTGGCCGAACATTTGAACCGGGATTTAATTTGGGGCTTGGTAGGATGGAAGGACATTCAATTCAAGTGGGTCGGATTGGGTGATCCTTCTGCCATGACTCAGCAGCAGCTTTACGAGATTCAGTATAAAAATAATTTCATCCTTCCCAATGAAGTCAGAAAAGAACAAGGGAAACCTGACCTTCCCGGTGGATGGGGACAATTAAGTTTTGCCCAAACTGCGATCCTTCAAGCAGCAGTGCAGGGAATGGTGCGCGGGCAGCAAATGAGTTCTCAACTTGCTGGTCGGCAACAACCGCAACAAACTCCTCCGCCCAATAATGAAAATCAAGAAGCCATTCCTCTATCTGAACTCGGTGAGATTGATGAACAGGATTTGGAACAGTTAGCAGAGCAAGGGTACGTTATAGTTCCTCCTCAAAACCAACAACCGCAACAATCTCAGCAACCTCAGCAACCACCGTCAGCTTCGGATTCTTCGGATAGCAGCAAACCGGCCGGAATTTTGACGCAGTTGACAGAGCAGGTTGAAGAATTTTTGAAAGACGCAGAAAAATTTGGAGAGAAGAAAAAATCGAAAGATGAAAAGCTGAATACCAAGTCCTTGGAAAAACAGCAGATCAAAAAATTCAAAACTCACGAGCACGAAATTTCCAGAGAGGAAGAGGAAGCGAGAGACATTGAAAAACGTCGTCAATATGCGTTAACCAATCGCCCGGAAAATCAGCCGGCTAAAGAAGGGAAAGACCCCTATAAACTTCCCAAGCGAAACAAGAAAAAGAAAACTTTAGGCAATCAATGGACAGGTCGATTCCCAGGTGGTGTGTAAGAAGCGGTCTCAAATCCTTTAATTGTAACCTGTTTGGTAGGAATTCACCTTATTTTATAATCAAAAGTGTAAGAAGGAGTTCACAAAAATGAAATCCAATGAAGTGCAAGCAGCGCATCCATATCACAAAGGTCTTAAAGGACAGCAGGGTGGTTCTCTTCCCAAGGTCGCCAATAATTTAGTTAATGCCTGCATGGATGTTGTGAACAAAAATC
>JAGWJP010000053.1 GCA_028865725.1 Patescibacteria group bacterium | reverse complement strand
ATGCCCATTCTGTGGTGAGAAAGTAAATGTACTGTCTGGATTGATGCACGAAACCCTCAATGACAAAGGCTACGCCATTCAATGTAGGAATATGGGTTGCATAATGCCGAGGACTGGCATTTATCTGAATCTGCTTGATTTGGTCAAGGATTTCAACACAAGAAAGAAACACGCGCTAATTGACACATCAGAGTTTTTCGAAACGAAAGTCAGGCTTACCACACAGTAAAACGCCAGACTCGAAAGCCTGGCGTCCACTGTCAGTTAGCAACCCCCGTTGCTTTTGAAACTTAGTTACCGCTTACCTGGTAGTACCATTTGTAAGTTGTGGTAGCCGCCAGACCGGTTGAACCGGTGTTAAGCGTGAAGTTGGCAGTTGATCCGACCGGGTAAGCTTGTGCTGAGGCTACGAGCGCTTGAGTTGCAGCGTTGGCAGGAACGAGATCAGGGAACGAGTTGGTCTTGTACGCGGACCCAAAAGTCACAGTTGCAATCACCGCGCTTGTGGCTGGCAATGACCCAGTTGTCACCGTAATCAAGCCAGCTACATCACTGCCAACTATGCTGACGGTGGGGCTGGTTCCTGCTCCTGTCCCGGCTGCAATCTGCGGGGCAATGTTGTAAGCATTCGCCGCACCGTCAGACGGTACGCCTTGATAGATGTGACCGGCAACATAGAGGTTGCGCTTGACGAATAAATCAGTCGGCTTCCAGGTGAATTGATCGGTCGCAAGTGCAACCGTAATTGTTGCAAGGCAGACCGCCAATATCGCCCACATTTTTAGATAAAGCTTCATTTTCAATCCTCAGCAGTTGCTTTTTGATACACACCACACGCCGCAGATTATAGCCAAGGCGCTCGGATAGGGATAGGTAGCGGCTTAGATATCCCTACTTAACATCGAGGTAACCAGCCATACGCCAGTCACCCCTTGAATAGAAGTAAATCAACGCAGCCCGCTCTGTGACGTACTCAGCAGGAGCAACCACCGGAAACATTACGACCGCCGCGGTCTTGCAAACAGCGTGCTTGACCGTGCGAAATAGTCCGGCGTTGGTTGGAGTTGCAAGCGCCAGCGCAAGTAGAAATGGAAGCAAGTATCTCATGCTGCTTTTGCCCCACCTTCCCATAAGTCAATCTCTTTCTCTCGACGAATCACAAGTCCCTTGATCACGTTCATATGATCATCGTGTATCCATCTTCGAAGTTCGTGAGGAACGCAGTCATAATGCCCATCAAGCAAATCACGCCGAGCAGTTGAACTGAGCCACGCGTTAAGCCCAATATTGAAAATGAAGCAGACCAGCGCGTCAACCTGGTTCTGCCTCAGGGTCTTTATATCTTTCCACAGTTGCGCCAGGACACGAGTAACGTCTTGCCTGAACAAATCCTCAGCCTGAGCTTTTGTTATCGCTCGTGGATCTGAACGTTGAATACGGTGACCGTACCCAATTGTGAGCTTGCCGGCGGGACAAATGTACGCGACCAAGCGCAAACCTTCCTCGTTCTTAATTAGGGATTCGCCCAGGGACGATAGCGTATACATTTTGCGATCCTCTTTAGCCTGTCAGTGCAATGCCAGTAGCGGTGCTGGCATTTTGGATAGCTTGACTAAGTTGCCCATCAGATATCTTGTCTGGCGCACCGACATTAGCATTAATCCAGGTCACAAGCTGGGTTAGTTGCGCTGGGCTAAGAGCCGTTGCCGTTTCCCCCGCCATCACAACATCAGCATCTGTGATGAAGCTGTTACCGCGTGAGTCTGGATGTGCAACGAATCCCATGGCGGCTCGCACTTCATTAACTGTAACTCGCTCTGCTGCGGTTTTCGCTGATGCAATTGCAACTGCAAACGAGTTTAGTGAACGCCCGCAAGCACCCCACACCATTAATTCTTGTCTCGTGAAAAATCTGACGCTCATCGTTTCTATTCCTCTGTCCAGACCACAGTTACTAACATCGTGGGAGATACGCCCGCCTGCGTTACGCCTGCAAGGTTCAAGCATACGCCCTGCGCCGTTCCTCGGAGAACTATAGCTTGACCGAATTTATCTGCATCAAAAGCGCATCG
>JAGWJP010000052.1 GCA_028865725.1 Patescibacteria group bacterium | reverse complement strand
ACAGCCTTCATGTTTTCTTCGTCATAACGCCCAACAATATCCAAAAAATTCTCAAGCTTCGCCAAAATTCCAGATGGAACTTTTGTAGCCTCATCCTCTGCTGCAAGATCACTATACCGCGTATCCTTCAATCCCGTTCCAGTGCGCTCCACATAAATGTTGCGTCCTTTGACAGGATCGGTATAATCGACCTTTGGATTTGCAATAAACGTAATCAACCGATTCGCCAAAGTCTGCTTTGCGATTCCAAGAATTAAAACCTTTGGACCATGCCACTTTTCATTGTCATCAATCCATGCAACCTGAAAAACGGCTTGTTCGTTTGCAACCATTTCTTTGGCTTTTTGCAAAAGGGACTTCTTTGAAGATGCTTCAAGTTGCGGAATTTTCTTGTCACAGAGCCAACAGCTTCCTTCACCAGACTTTGCTTTCTTTCCACACCGAATAAAAGCCTTGTTGGGGCCTACGTTTCTGTGCACCCGAACAATCAAAAAGGGTGGATAGTCAACTCCCTTTTTATTAGGAAGGATTCGGAGTGTATGGGCACCGGGAGTTACCTTATAGTATCTTCCCATTGCCCGTTCTTGCATTTCTTGTTTTGCTTGCTTCTTCCATCCTGTACTTTCTTTAGCCATTTCCTTCTCTTCTCCTTTTAATTTTTATTTACCCGCTACGAACTGAATTCTCAAGAGTCCTGTGGATCGTTTTTTCGTACAATGCAAAATACACCTTGATTGCGAAGAAAATTAAAATAAAACTCCCAACTAGGACCTCTATAAAAACAACAAACGTCAATAAGAGAATGGTTAAAAAATCAAATTGTAGCATTCATCCTCCTATACCTATTCATCTTCTTCCTCGCTCTGTCCCCATTTCCTTCTTCGCAATAGCTCATCTTGTTTTCTTCTAAGCTTTTCCTCTTCCCAACTCACACCACTTCCCGATTGTGCCATTTCACCGCGCCGAATCTCAGCCACAATCCGAATTGAATCTCGCCGCATTTTGTAAGCGTCAATTAAAAGCTTGGCGTAAACTTCTTTCTCACAGGCCTCCTCGTAATTTTTTCTAAGCTCTCGAACTGTTTTTGACTTGGTAACTAAATCCGTTATTTCGCGCTCAGTAATTCTTGAATCTGAGTCCTTTCTTTTTTGACGAAACAAAATTCCCAACTCCGCTTCCCGCTCTTCCAACTTAGCCTTTGCACGAAGCATCTCACGAAACGATGAAGAATAAAAATTTGCCAAGGATGAAAATAAGAGAGGTTGATCTAAAGCTTCTTGCTCGATTTGATTCGAGGTAATCGCTAACCGCTTTAGGAGCTCATCTAACCCGTATTTGGACTGTAGCTTCATTGCTATTTAATAATACAATTTGACCTTCATTTACCGCGTGAAAGATCAACGTAAGCTAATGGATCTTTCTTAAATTTCTCTTCAATCTCTCGATTCTGCACAACCCAACCGGACACAAAATCCTCCAAGGGCTTTTTCCTGTCATACCCTTCAACCATAGTTCCCATTCTGAAACCAGCCGCTGGTTCTGAAACCATCGGAACTAAAAAATCAATTCCGAATCTTTTCCTTGATTCCTCTACAGCGTGCTCTTCCATGACTGTTTGAAGTTGAGCATCTGCTTCTGACAAATTCCTAAGCTTGGTTGAATAAAGGAGATTGTCATGCACCTCATTGCACATCCCTTTATACAAAAGCTCATACTTGGATTTTTTGTACCGATTGATTAAATCCAAACACAAAAACAAGTATTGCCCAGCAGTACCTTGGATCGGACTGTTGATGGCCTGATTCCCCCAAAAAGAATCCCTATTTCCTTCCCCCACTGGACGTTGCAACCCATAAAGGGTGGGAATAAATTTTCCTGTTCTCTCAGCATAGTCGATCGATTCCTGACGCCAAGCTGCTACGCCGGCATACTTTTTGAAGTATGTAGCGTATGCTTCTTCAACCAAACTCCTCTTGATCTTGCTTCCAGTCCGCTTTAACTTTTCGTAAATAGCTAAAGCCACCAATCCATAAATGATTCCAAAATGGATGGCCTTTCCAAATTTCCTGGCAAGTTTCTCATGCGCTTTTTCCC
>JAGWJP010000051.1 GCA_028865725.1 Patescibacteria group bacterium | reverse complement strand
CATTTTCATACTCCAGAAATAAAAAAACCTCGCTGTTCACGAGGTGGTTAAAGCGAATTAGATCTGACCAACTGATTTACCCGACTTTCACGGTTTCAAGATATAGCCAAATATGATTTAAACCAAATGCGCACCAACAGAGGAATAAACAGACTGCCGTCGCATTGAGTAGAAACGATTGATCGGACGCTTGTTTTCACCTTTGAGATTTACCCACACAAAATGAGCTGGTGATAAAAGCACATTTAAATAACTACCCCAAAAACCAATAAACAGAGCAACTAAACGCCAGATAGATAAACGCATTTTCAAATCTCCAAAATTCAGGCAATAAAAAAGCCCAAATCAGAAAGATTTGAGCTTCGAATATAAATAACGCATTGTGGGAATTTATACCCTAAAAACCTAAATAAGGTCAATAGGGTAATTTTAACTATTTTTAATCCATACGAATCTGTTTCATTTTTTCAGCCGCCTCGCCAGCACACGCCAAACAATACGCATCAAGCCATTTCAACAAGCCGCGATCATATTTACCCCATTTCTCATCCCACATTGTCGGATTTGATGGATTAATTCCCCCATAAACCAGCCGCTCAACAATGGTGTAAGTCTGCGGTCCAACCTTCGGATGCTCAAATTGCTGTAATGCCATTTTCGCAATCGCACGACACATTTTTTTTAGTGTCATGTCTGGCTCACTGGGCGTTCGACGTGGTTGTATTTTTTTCTTCAAACAATCCATCTCAACCATATGCGACATGAAGTTGATAATGCGGTTACGATCTTCATTGTTTGCCCACCCCATAAACAAATTAACAAACTCTTTACGGGCCTGTGGAATCGCACAAACAATATCAGTCCACTCCAGATCAGGAGTTCCCCCTGTACCACCACCGCTCAGATTGGTAGTTTTTGGATTTAATCGTGCAAATTCCTTAATCATATGCTTATCCCCATGTAATCAATTAAAACCAACTTAGCCTCATCAAACCCATAACAAACCGCAGTTTTATAGCCAAATGACTCGAGACGTGCCAAAACAATCTTCTGACACGCACTCACAACACCTTTCTTTGATTTAAGTTCGATAAATAGACCGTGAAATCCGTTTCTAGGAACATAGACATGGAAATCTGGAAAACCTGCTTGTGTACCCATGTCTTTAAATTTTTGCCCTTCCCGTGCTGAACGCTTACCGCCGTTTGGTGAGTGATGAATAACATCTGACAATCTTCCATCGCCCCAATTTGTTCTACGCGCCCAATCCATTACAGCTATATGCTCATAGTCTTCAGACATGACGTGTGGTTTTGGTGAAAAACGCTTTTTGTCATCCACGAGTGTTTTGTATTGCTTTTGGGTGATGCGTGCGCTCATGCCAAACCTCTTCTCATACTCTCAAAAAACGATGAATCTTTACGCTCCCTTTGCATTGGGGCTTGCTTGATTCGATGAGTTTTTGGAAGTTCAAATGCGTTCGGATTAATTTCTAACTGTGAGCAAACTTCACTGTAGTGCTTCTTGAAAATCGGTTTAATCGATAACTCAGAACGTGAACGAACCTCCCAAAAACCTGTTCGACGTGCCGCCTCGTAGGTCGCTGCGTCCGTGTATTTCTCATTGGCTGCGTTGACGTATGCCGTGTCCACGTCGAGAAATTTACCTGTTGAACCCTCCAGACACCACACGCGAAATTCTGGAATTGTTGGTGCAAAAGTCTTATCACGCATGACTTGCAAACCATGTTTAATCTGAGCCAGAGACAACCCAGCAAGCCCGAATTGCAACGCGCTTATAAACTTCTCTGGCTTCGCGTTATTCTCGGTCACATCAGCCCATTTTCGGCTGAAAGAATCGCCGTACAATGCTTGCATCGCCTTTGAGATAGACACAGCGGTTTCAAGGTTGAGTTGCTCATGGTTCATGGTGTATCGCTCTCACTGGTGTAACATCGCGCATCTGGTTTTTTTTCTCTAAAACTGAATCAAAATCAAGCCGTTGTTTGGTTGGAGATGCCCTAGCGTTTGGTTTATTTTGTTTTAATTCATCACGTTTTAACCATGTCACGAGTTTGGCGTATCGCTGGTTTTCCGTGAGTTCGTAGTG
>JAGWJP010000003.1 GCA_028865725.1 Patescibacteria group bacterium | reverse complement strand
TAAGGTTCGTTCATATCCTGCACGAGCAATACGCGCGCGTTCACTCTCGTGCGTCAGATAATAACGCGCTTTTTCGATGAGATCGGGAACATCTTTGAATACAACAATCTCTTTGCCGTCTTCGTAATAGTCTTTAAGATTGTCGGCATAATCCGTCATGAGGAAACCCCCACATCCGGGCACTTCAAAATTTCTTGTTTTAATTTGCCGCGTTGCAATTGCATCACAAAACGCGCGATATTCATCCATCCATGTAGAAATGGGATTTAAGGTATATGCCCCACCCGCCTTACTGAAGAATATTTTGCCAAATTTTTTTAAACTCAACGTCCCCGAACTTCGCGCGAAATTTAGATTTATCTTTCCTTCAGAAAACTTTTGAATCATACCTTCCCCCCACACCCTTCCGTTCGGCCAGCCATAGCCAAAACAATCCACGCGCATGCCCGCATCTTTTATGCTGTTAATAATGTGTGTGCGTTCTCCATAGGGTTGACCAATAAACAAAACGTCATACTGCTGAGAAAGCGGATACGGCTTATAAAGGGAATCGCTACATGCCCATTGCGTTTTCAAGACATGATGAAACCCTGCACGATGATACTTCTCCGGAGCTGCGGAGTCAGTGGTTGAAACCCAATGGAAATAAGGCGTATAATGCTTGGAAAAATTATGAAACCGCCAATGATCGTCACAAAACCAGTTGTAAGTAACGGCCCCCGAATGTTCTTTTATTTCTTGGAGTGTTTCTTTATAAATTTCGTTATTAAAAAGCACAAAAAAGCAGAAATTGGGCTTCTCTTGCCTGACCACGCGAAGAAGCTCCCTATTCATAGCGTTCTTTCCTTGTGCGTTCATAACCTCATCAAACGCAAAGTAAACAATCTCGTGCGCTCCGCCCTCCATAGCCACTAAAGAATCGTAAAAATTATAATGCTCGAGACTGTATCCGCCCCGCTTCGGGTCTCCATAATCATACTTCATTCCAACATACAGTATCTTCATAGCGAATTCAGATGCGTTGCGCGTACCATTTCATCGATAAGAGCATCAAGATTATATTCATAATTCCAACTTGGATAGTGTGCCTTAAATTTTGACATATCGGAAATATACCAAATGTGATCGCCTATCCTATGCGTATCTACATATTCATAGACTGCTTTTTTTCCTGAAGCAGCCTCAATCTTTTCAATAGCCTCAAGAACGGAACAATTTGATTGTCGCCCGCCGCCGGCGTTATATACTTCGCCCGAACGCGGATGTTCATAAAAAGCGGCGAAGGCGCGGATTAAATCCTTGGAATGAATATTATCGCGAACTTGCTTTCCTTTATATCCAAAAATAGTGTACTTTTTTCCGCCCAAAATACAGCGCACAAGATAATTTAAAAACCCATGAAGTTCAACTCCTTGATGCGAGGGGCCCGTTAAACATCCTCCGCGGAACACCGCTGTCTTCATGCCAAAATATTTTCCGTACTCCTGAACTAACACATCTGCGGCAACTTTTGAAGCTCCAAATATGCTGTGCAAACTGTCATCAATAGACATTGTTTCATCAATTCCTTTGTAATAGGGGTGTGCTTCTGCAATTTCATACCGTTTTTCCAATTCTACAAGCGGCAAGGTGTTTGGACGGTCTCCATACACTTTATTTGTCGAGGTAAAAATAAACGCAGCGTGTGGCGAATATAAGCGAGTAAATTCCAACATGTGCAGGGTGCCATTCGCGTTTATGGTAAAGTCGGTAAATGGTTCTTTAACCGCCCAGTCATGCGAAGGCTGTGCGGCGGTATGAATTATCAAATCAAAAGAGTTGGTCTTAAAAAGTTCTTCGAGCTTCCCACGATCACGAATATCGATCGCATGGTGCCTAAAATTAGTATAGGTGGCAAGAAGTCCAGTAATTCTAGAGGCAGTACTCCCTTGGGGCCCAAAAAAATAACTCCGCATATCATTATCCACCCCTGTCACATCAAAACCCTGCTCGCAAAAAAAAGAAACGGCTTCAGACCCTATTAATCCTCCGGCCCCAGTAATAAGTGCCTTTTTCATAGATGTAGTGCTGCTGCTAGACTATATTTTAAACCATACACTAAATATCTGACGAGAACAATATACCAATAGGCACGAAAACGACGATCGTTCAAAAGCGAACGATAGCACATGAAAAGCGCCTTATAATTTTTTGTTCTCCCGCGAGAAGATTGTTTATCGTGGATTCTGTAACGTACCAGAGGTTTCACAACCCCTTTTCCTTGCGAAATAAGAAATGCCGAAAGCCACAAGAGATAATCTTCTCCGATAGAAACTCCTACCGGAAAACCTCCTGCTTTATCAAAGACTTCTCTCCTCATCAACACAGAAGAGGTACCAATATAATTTCTCCAGAGAAGACTTTTGATGCTATCGGCTCGATTCGCATGTTTCGTCATCTCAGAATATGTATGAAACGGAAACGCGTTTCCAAAAAATTCCATGTCTGAATACACAAGCCCTACGCATGGATTTTGAAAAACAGGCAACTGTATTTCAAGTTTTTCAGGAAACCATATGTCATCGGCATCAAGAAATGCAACAAACTCTCCATGCGCGTTTTGAACTCCGACATTTCTGGCAACAGAAACACCTTCATGCGCGATACGTTCATAGTAAAGAGAAGAAGAATGATAATGACGGATCACCGCTTCAGAAAAATCGGAAGAACCATCATCGATGACTATGATTTCATAATTTTTATAGGTCTGCTTACATACGGAATCAATTGCATCTGCGATGTATTCTGCGTTATTGTATGTCGGTATGATAACCGACACTAATCCTTTTTGAATTCCTGCATCCATACTTCTAAGATCTCTTCCTCTTTACCAAGAAGCGACAATGAGAGAATGTTCCGCGCTACCGCCATTTCATCAATATCACGAGAAGATTTATTGGCTTTCACGATAATGTTGTGCAAGGGATCTACCTGTTCCGGCATGATCTTCCGTGCCACATGGGAAAGCCGGTCAGGAATATATTTGCTCGTATACAATGTTTTTGGCTCACATACAATATTTTCAAACCCAAGCTGTCCAAGTACAAAGCGAAACTTCTCCTCGCCCCAAAAATCCTTATGAAACGCCCAATGCGATTCCTGCGACCCAAAAAGATGCCGCGCAATCACAAATTTTTCCAACAAATTCGCCTGAACGAAATCTTGCACTCCACGCTCAAAATCAGGCGTCTCTACAAAGAGCAACCCACCGGGCCGCAACCATCTTCGCCATTGAAACAAAAGTTTAAGCGCTTCTTGCCGAGAAAAATGCTCGAGGAGATGATGGTTCCGAATTTCATCCACTGAGTTATCCGCATAGGCAAGTTCACGAATATCCTTATAGATATCCGCCCTTGAATGCATTACCGTCTGTTCTGCGGAGGGTAGATCAACATTAGTATATCCTTCAAGATAATGCATACCACACCCCAAATGAAGTCGAATATGTTCCATATTACTTATAGATAACCATTTTTTTGTACGATATCCAAATAATGACGGGCGGAAACACGATGAGAAAGCAACTTCCGCGCATAGATTTGAGGGATAAAAAAAGAAAGATGCGATAAAAACATATGCAACATCTCTTTAAAATCATCTTTTCCGCGAAAAAATAACCCACATTCCGAAGTAAGATACGGCGCACTCGATGCAGGCACATGTTCTCCGTGCATCATGTACACGCCAGGATTCCACACAAGGGTTGCAACATTGCGCATCCATGCCTGTTGAAGCGCCATCCCCTGGCTCTCAAAATCAGTAAGATACACCATTCCACGTGATTGCCGAAGAAGCGCATCAAATTCTTCAGGCATATATGAACCATATGCAAGAACACGAAATGGCACGCCCTCTTGCCTCAAACAGCCAACCACATAATGAAACAATTCTTCAGGAACATTCTTTTTATAGATAAGCAACGTATTTCCTCCTTGTCCAGAAGGCATTTCATCAGATCCTGCAGCCCACACGCTCATCTTTTCTTGTAATGTCGGTGCAATGCGAAGATAAAGATTCTTAACCCATTCGGAGTTCACAATCACATGATCAATCTCCTGCGAAAGAAGAATTTTACCTTCATCAATGGGAAGCACAACAATGTTCGGACCTGCCAGAATATGTGTAATCGCTCCCCTTCGTTTGGCCTCAAGCGCCCACTGCAACGTGTCGCTACCGCTCAATACACCTACGACACGGGAAATATGTTTCTCAGCGGGATCCAGCAAAAAAGATTCACCAAGTTCACTCAATCCTTTACATAAACTTTGTGCCACAAGAGATGGGCCATAGTATGGCATTACCGGCCGTCTCCGAAACACAAAAAATAAAATGCCGCGCACACGCCGTTTGAAGAACAAAACGGAATTGCGCACTGATGAGGCGGGAGGATGGGTAAGCAGCGTAAGCATTGAGAGAGTTTTTAATATATATTCTTAAGAAAACGGCGTACTGAATTTTTATAGAACGCGTAGAGCACAGGTTGTGACATAAGAAATTTATAGAATGGGAACTTAACACGTTCCCAGACATATTGGGCACGTATGCGCATGCGGGCCGTAAGAGGACGGCGATAATATGCTCCTATTCGAAAAGTTTCCTGCCACGCAAGAAATGGATTCTTGCGCAACAACGCCTCATTTCTTACCGTGTATACTGCGCTTACAAACGGCAGTTTCACTATGGTTGGGTTCAACTTCCACATTTTAAGCCACAATTCATAATCAGCAATAAGACGGTAAGAAAGGTTTAACGCACCAGCTCTTTGAAAAAGTTCCCGCGTATAAAATACGCTCTCCGGCATAAAGGCGTTTCCATGTACGAGTAACTCATTAAATGAGAGCACAGGTGAATCTACAAGTACAGATTCGCCATGATCAGGATAGTGCAGCATCCCATTGGTAAGAACAATGTCTGCTTTTTTTCCTCCCCGAAATGCATCTGCAACGCGCGAAATGACCTCGTGTGTTTCATAACAATTATCTGAATCAAGCCACGTAAATACATCACCAGATGCTTGGGCAAATCCTTTATTGAGCGCATCGTAAATTCCTTTGTCCGGCTCCGAAACCCATCGCAACTTCCCTTCATATTTTTTCAAAATCTCAAGCGTCCCATCGGTTGATCCGCCATCCCTTACAATATATTCAATATAGGGATAATCTTGGCCGAGTACGCTTTGAATCGCATTTTCAATATAATCTATCGAATTAAATGAAGCCGTCACAATGGAAATCTTTGGAGTGTTCATAACAATGAGGAATAGAGTGCTAAGTACTCATCGACCATGCGATCTAGGGTGAAATAGTTCCGCACGCGCTTGAACGATGCTGCGGCCATCGTCTCGCGCTCATGAGTACTCAATCCTAACACGTAATGAATTCCTTCCATAAGATCCTCGATCTTTTGATATGGTGCAATGAACCCGTTCTCTTTATGGAGAACAGCCTCCTTCACGCCGCCTACATCAAAACTCACAATCGGCAAACCGCAACTCATTGCTTCTAAAACAACGAGGGGAAAATTTTCAGCAACTGACGTAAATAAAAACACATCGGATGCGGAATAATATGATGCAAGCATCTCATCATGATCAACGCGAGGAATAAATCGAATATGCTCATTTGAGCCTGCACGATCTTCTTCAGAACCTCCTATGCACAAAAATAAAATATCAGGATCATGTTCGTAATAACGCATCGCTTCTTCTGCATAACGCCATCCTTTTTTAGGGTCATTCTTTCCCCCTGAAGCAAGAAATAAGATTATTTTTTTGCGTGCAGGCAATTCAAGTTCTTTCCGCGCATCACTTTTTTCCTTACGCACGAAAATATCCGTATCAATGCCATTGTAAATAAGCGAGGCGGGCTTATCATGCAAAATACTTTTGGAAACTTTTTCCTTAAGCCACCGCGAAGGAACCGCGAGGTGAACCCCCAGTGTACGATACAGCGATGCTTTTCTTTTTTTAAGATACCCTGCATTATTCCAATAAATCTGGGGATAGATATCAATGCTCGGACACGTAAAAAATCCATCGCGCAGCGCGCCATCAAATGCGTGCGCACAGTGGGGCGTAATCGCCCACATATCATGCAGGGTCCATACGACGGGTTTCTTCTTTGCCATTTTCACGAGAGTTCCTAAATTAAAATAGTACCCGTGAAGATTATGGCAATGTACAATATCCGCGTTCAAAAACGCATCAGTTTCTAAAATATAATCAGTAGCGTACAAATCGATATCATTTGCAAAAATCTTGCTGATACGTTCCTGCTGAGGATAGCGCGGAATCGAAAATACATTCTCATCCTTTGAGTACTTCCAGGCCACAAACATCGAGGTGGTATGCCCCTTCTTTTCGAGAGAAGTCTTCAAGTTCCAAGATACGCGAGCCGCACCGCCCGCATTATCAATTGTTCCTATCTGAAGAATATTCATAAATGAAATGGCGTGCCTAATGTAATGAGCCTGATATGGGGCGGTACATTATGAAAAAAATTTCTTGTATCCACAATATGTGTTATATTCTTGTAATTTTTAAAATCCAGTTTTCGATAGTTATCATGATCAGTAACGAGAACAAGACAGTTGCTCTTGGAGAGCGTCGACTGTAACGAATCTAATGGAACATCAAATTTTTTAACAAAGGGATCGTGGATATATACGGCGTATCCCCTTTTTTTCAGTGTTTCAATAATATGTTTGGCGGGCGTTTCTCTGCTATCATCAATATTTTTTTTATAGGCCACCCCCAAAATGCCAATCACGGGGTTATTGATCCCTTTCACGCTTTGTTGGATCATACGCACTACGCGATCAGGAGCAGCATCATTAATTTCACGCGCAAGTTTGATAAAACGCGAGGGAACACCTCCTTCAAGTAAAAACCATGGATCAACAGCGATGCAATGTCCTCCTACACCAGGACCAGGATTTAAAATATTCACGCGAGGATGGCGGTTTGCAAGACTAATAGCTTCCCACACATTGACACCAATCCCCTCACACACCTTTGCCACTTCATTTGCAAAAGCGATATTTACATCTCGAAAACTGTTTTCTAAAACTTTCACAAATTCAGCGGTAGTAGCATCGGTAAGAATGATGGATCCTTTGACAAAAGAACCATATATCTTTTTTGCATACTCCCCTGCGTCTTTGGTAGAACCTCCGATGATTCTGTCATTCTGTACCATTTCAAAAAGTGTTTTTTGGGGAAATGCCCGCTCAGGAGCATGTGCCAAATAATATCGGTTTGTCTTTTTTTGAAAGATGGGATGACAAAGCTTTTCTGCAGTTCCTGGAGGCACAGTTGATTCAAGTACCACAAGAGCGCCCTCAGTAAGCACTGAGGCAACAGAATGAGAAGCCGCTTTCACAAACGAAAGATCCGCCTTGTGTCTTTTTGTATCGAGAGGGGTGGGAACTGCAATAATATAGACATCCCCACTCTCGATTTCTGTTGAAAACGTCATCCTATTTTTTGCAAGACGAAATGCTTCATTCAGTCCAGGCTCTTCAAAAGGAGAAATTCCGCGAGATAACATATCAATTTTTTTTGAATCGATATCAACACCGCACACGACAAACCCCGCCTTTGCAAAAAGCACTGCAGTAGGAAAACCAATGTATCCCATTCCCACCACGACTATTTTTTTTCTCAGTAGTTCTTTTTTCATAGAGATTTTCTTTTTTCTTTTGCATAAAACGCAATTTGAATTCCTCGTAGGTATCCCTCAACCATTCGTTCAAGGTTATAGTAATCGCGAATCATATGAAATGACTTTTTTCCCATTTTCTCCCTACGTTCCGAATCAGAAAATGCCTCGCGCAAAGACCGTACAAGCCCTTCCTCGGTCCCATCAAAACGCCATCCGTTCTGACCTGAAAGAACAAAATCTTCTTCAGTACCATCTCCATGTGCGCATATGATAGGAAGCCCCATTGCCATGCCAGTATTGAGAGCAAGCCCGCCAAGTCCGGGCAAAACTAACAAGGAAGCCTCATAGAGATAATGAGCCATTTCTTGATCAGAATAAATACCGCCACAAAACAAAATGTTGTTTTGAAGAGAAAGGTTCTGCGCGAATTCCTCCAATACCCTCTTTTCGGGGCCCTCGCCAATTACTATCAATTCAGCATCGGGATAATCATGGAGGATGCGCGCAAATGCACTAAAAAGAAGGTCAACGCGCTTTTCTGGAATTAATCTTCCGACATATGCAATGCGATTCTTTTTCCGCACCCTACCTTGTGCTTGTAATTCGAGATACGCACGAGAAAGGCCCTCGGTATCAATCGCGTTGTATCCAACAGTGATACGGCGAGGAGATATCCCTAAAACACGTTCGAGATATAACGCGGTATGCGAGGAATACGTCACAAATGTGTCGGTTCTCATCGCGGTAATCCACTCACGAAACCAGCGATAAGTATCCTTGATATTCCAAGGAAAAAGACGCCTCATTTTTTCATATCCAAAATTTCTTACACGATATCCGTCGCATCCCATCCACACAATTCCCACCCCCGCATCTCTCATTTTTTTATAAGAAACTGATTTAAAAAGAAGCGTACTCAAAAGGGCTCCATTCGTCACATACACGTCAGTACATTCTTTCTGAAATATATCAAAAAGACCGATATGCACACCGGAGCCAGGAACTTCCTCCTTAAGACGCAGCGTCCGGAAAGGAAGATTTTCCTGTATATCTTTAATGCCATGACCACTTATATCTTCATTAGCAAGGACAATAAGATTCACCTTTTCAGAAAGTTTTTGGAAAAAAGGTATTCGATAGTGCGGAATAACGCTCTGATCTACCACGACATTGATCGTTCGTTCCCTATTCATACAATAATATTATCTAAAAAATAAAAAATTATGATTATCAAAGCTAAACGACTTAAATCCGTAATCCATAATACGTTGTGCGGTATCCATAGTATCGTTATCAGTATAAGCATCAACACAATGGCTATGAAATTCGACTAATATCTGTGAAAAAGGATCAAATTGGCGAAGAGCTATATTCCGAATTAAATCATATTCCGCCCCCTCAAGATCAAGCTTCAAATAATCAGCTCCATGGATGCCTATTCTTTCAAGAAGCGCCATAGGAGTAAGCGCTTCTACCATATATGCGCGTACAGTATCATTTTTTACATTAACATGGTCATTTCGAATGGAACCGCTCACATTTTCCTCGCTTTCATAAAAAGTAAGATTTTCATTGCATGCCGCAACCGCTACCGGAATATGAAAAAACTTTCCTTTATACTTTTCTTCTAACTTTTTAAGATGTTCCCGATGTTTTTGCGTAGGATCTATGGCATAGCAGGTTGCCCCATATGTTTCAATGACATGGACAGAAAAATCAGCATCATATCCACACCCCACATCAATGACAACACTCTTTTCATTAAGGGTGTTTTTATACATATAATTTGGGTCCGTAAACTTGATACCCATCATGTGGGCATGCCATTCTTGAAACCGCCTTCTTACTTGAGCACGCATGCGGCTTAATTTTTTTTTCACAGACTGCAAATAGGGAACCATAGTAATAGTCATGAGATAATTTTATTGTCGTGTGTAATATGTAATAACAAAAAATCCGCAAAAAACTTTGCTCCCCAATTAATCATGGTATACGGACAATACTGCCCGCCAACAGGATATGAACCTGAAACTCCGCCTGCTATTTCCGGTTGTCCCTGAAAAAGGAGGTGGACTTTTTTTAATTCTTCGATCATTCTCTTCCCTGCAGTGTTCAATGTCGCGTGAGGCGAAAACAAATCGCTTTTCATCCAATAAAATCCTATTTGCGCATCTCCGGTAAGACAGGAGTCTTTGTCCTGTGACTTCCAAAGAGAATCAAATGTAGTGGGCAGCAAAAAAGACTGCGTTGCATAGCACTCAGCGAGCCGTTCTAACGCCAAAGAAACGCTCGCATAATATTCCTCCCCTTCAGCTTCAAGAAGAAGAGATGATTCAAATAATCCACTTATTGTATATCCGAGAAGGTGTGTCCATGGCTTCTCGGGATCAGTAAGACTCGTGGTACGAAACCACCCGTGTTCATTCTGTTCGCTAAGAACCCAACGCAATTGTTTCAAGGCAGCTTCTTTATAACGCACCACCCCTGAACGTTTCCATGTTTCAAGCAATGCCCATGCAACACGAGCATGGTATGTCTTTGCGCCCGCAGTTGTAAAACGGGTCCATCTTCCATCTTGTTCTTGTAGGGCGACGAGCCAATCTGCAGCACGCACCACACTCTCAAAATAACACTTGGAGCGTGTGTCATCAAAAAGAGCACAAAGTCCAAGCATTACCTGTCCGGTATTAAATACTTTTTTAACGACACCCCCACCAGAAAACACCTCACCGAATGCTCCGTCATCACACTGTACACCGAGTTCCCAATCGCCCATCGCAATCGCGCGATTGCGGTATAACGCATTATGCATATAGCGTGCGTAAGATAAAAAAGTGGGAATGCTATATCCAGTAGTTTCACGATAAGGCAATCCCCATCTTTTTTCCAGCATAAAATAACCCGCAGCGATTCCACCGGAACCTGTTACATCCTGTGCACGAGAAAGCCACTCGATCGCTCCGTGCAGGTGCGTTTCATCAGGACCCGATTCTTCAGGAAGAACACCAAAAGCCTTGTCATACAAATATTTCTTTCTCTGAAGCGCAATTTTGCGATAAAGCTTGGGAAACATTATTTTTTTTGGTAATGAAATGAAGATACAAGTTCTCCATGTAGATTAAACACATAATAATTAAACCCGCCCTCCCACAAAAACATATTCGAAAATAGATCTTTATTGCGCCGATACATGGTTTGAATTCGATTAGGATACTTCGCATGAATCATGTGGTAGAACTCATCAGTTCCCATATCGCGTTGTTCATACGACTGATATTCATTAAAAATAAGCGTATTACCAACCTGCGTCACGTGCCATCGGTGAAAGTTCGGAATACGCGTAAAATTGCACATAATATCGGAGATGCGCGTGGGGGTTTCAATATAGCCTCTCCCCGCAACACGCATCAACTCCCGACATGCCTTTGCAGGATCTTCGACATGCTCAAGTACGTGCGCGCAATACGCGAAATCAAATTCCTTATCCTTGAACGGCAAATCTTCCACGCTTGCCTGCGTAAACGGAAGACCGTTCGTCTTCAACTCGTTATAGCGATGCTGGGTTTTCTGCGGATATAAATCGCAAAGATGTGTCGCCTGTGCAAACGGTTCACCTCCGCTCCCTACGTCAAGAACTTTTTCTCCAGGCTTCAGATTAAAATGCACAAATCGCGATTGGTATATTTCTTTTGGCTCAAATGAAGTTCCTTTCAAAAGATAGATGCGCGCGTAAAGAAAATTCAATCGCTGCAAGAACGGTTTGAGATGGGTATGCCACAGAGAAGAAAAAAAAGATAAGATAAAGGTCATAATGTAGTGGAATGTAAAGAATGTCGCAATTTTTTTTCAAAACGCCAGAGATGGCGCTCTACATAAAAGGAATCATAAGAGCTTCCCATCGTTCTCGCAAGCCATTGCGCAAGCGGCAAAGAAAGCGAAAAACAGAAAAGAATGCATCGTTTAAACATATAGGGAACATACGTACGCATTCCTTGTAGAAGATCGAGAGTTGTCATATCGTAGGTCACATCATCATTCTTGTGTTCCATCCCCACATGAGCGAGAACTGAGGCCGCACGAGCGCTTGATTGCCCATCAAGACGATAAAACCATTGCGCAATAAATTGTTCTCGCGCCTTGCGTTGTATTTCCGGAACCTCTCCTCCCGCATGTTCTAACGCGCGTTCTAAATCCTTATCGGTATGGCATATGTAATTTCCATTCTTTGGGTCAGCAAACTGCTTATCCATATGTTCTCCATAAAGTTCATCAAAACGGCGGGATTCCTCAAACCATAGAAGCACCGTGGGCTTTCCAAAACTCCATGCCTGCACTGAAGTAGTAGAATTCCAATGCACCAGCACATCACAGATATTCAATATATCATACAATTCATCATAGTGGACAGGAATCACTTGCGGATTTCTACTCCACGCCTCATCATAACGCCTTCTGCGTTCCACGGGATGCTTGCGTACAAGAAGAATCCAATCAGGATGTCGTAAAAGCAATTCTGAAAAATAACGAATTGTCTTTTCCCGCATCTGATCGGAAACATAAACCTGTTCTGCCATTTCCTCTTTAGAGAGGTTCCAGTGGAAATACTTTGTTTCATACTCGCGCATATCAATATCTGCCATACTAAAAGAAGAAGCAAGCACGATAATCTTCGTATTCGGAGAAAAGTGATGGCGCGCGCAAAATTCATTTTTCTTAAGAAACCAGTCTTTATGAGGAGAAATGCCCCAATCAAACGTCGGAAACCCTACGAGAGAAACCTGTGATGGATCAATTTTGTGGTGAGAAACAAGTACATCTTCCATGCCGGCACCAGCAAGCAATATCTTGGTAAGATAGGGCTTATAATCATACTTGCTGACAAAATGAATCGGGCTTGTCCACACAAAATTTTCCGTAAGAGACATCACGCACGCAGAACCCATCGCGTGCAGTTCTTGATACATCATAAGCGAATCGGGTGAATCTGCGGAGATGTGCACCGTGACCTGCGGACGAAAAAGAATCGTCCAAAATCGCTCCAAAAACATTACCGATTTTATCTTCACACGCAGATGGTGTATATATTTAAGGTACGCGTACACCGACACAAGACCAAGCGCATCACGGTTTCCATTATTTACAAAAATCAAAACATCCTGCTTACATATGCGCTGAAGTAGTTTGGTAAACCGCGTCGGCCTATCTAAAATTTTTCTCAACCAATTTTTCATGAATGCGTTATGATCGTTTTGCTATCATCATAAAACAGTCCCCATATTCCTCTTGATCAATGACTGACTGAAATTCATTAGTGTGATCCATCAAAAAAGAATATACCGATGTTTCCTGAAATCGAGGAATTAAGAGAACAAGATATTTAGTAAACTCATAAAAATCCATTCCAAAATTCCAAAATGCGCTTGGTGTAAATCCTGCTTTTTGAAGCGCAACACATGCCGATTGCTTAGTAAACTGCTGGATAACTGGTGGGGGGAGGAGGTGTCGCATAGAATATTCGGGAAAACTTTTTTGAAGCAGCGTAGAAAACGAATTTCCATTCGCTTCACCGATTACAAGCACCCCATTCTTTTTTAATAATCCCTGAGCAAGACGAAGCTCTTTGAGCGGATCGGTAATAAGTTCCAAGTAGCCAAAAAACGAAATAACATCAAATTTTTCATTTTTATTCTTGCGTACAAAATCTTGGAAAAGCTCCTGACGCACATCAACCTTAAGAACTTCTCGTCCCGTTTTTACGGACAATGCACTTGCCTCAAGCCCTATCGCCTTCCACCCGCGGTATGATTCTACGCATCGAAGAACATCTCCCACTGCGGAGCCCACATCAAGCCACGTGCCCTTTTTTACCTTGGGAACAAATGACATTGCATACTTTATTTTGGGGCCAGAAATATGTCGCATGCGATAGGCAAGCTGATCCTCAGAAGTATACTGTTTGGCGTATTCCGCACTGTCTCTGTAAAATGTGTTCAGCTGTTCCTGAGATAACCGTTTTGTCGAAAACACATGCGCACATTTTTTACACTGAACATAATCAAACCCATAGACCGTCACAAGAGAAATATACTGTTTAGACTTGCATACCGGACACGCGGAAACATACTCCTCAGCACGTATCCCATATTCTTCTGCGCGTTCCTTCATGCGCTGCGCCCACCCCTTTGTATCTGCAATAATGTTGGCCTGAAATCGTTTAGGCTCTATGGGTTTACCGTATTTTGTTTTCATATTATTTTTTTATTGTTAAAAACAATTAGATTTTTTTCTTCCATGTTTTTCAGGTACCCATAAAGCCATTTGAAATCTACGCCACACTGTCGAGCAATATCAGATATCGTGTTGGTTCCATCGAGAAGACGAGGCAATTTATATTGAAAAAGTTCCTGAACTATATTTTTATGCAAATCCCCTGTAATAATCTGTCCGGGATCAATATAAAGATCATAGCGCGGGTTCGCAAGACTGATGAGCCCATCAAAGTTTCTCTGCACCACCCTATCCCGCTCGGCAATGCCAATTAGATCAAAAAGATAAGCGCACGCCTCCTGTAATTTTTCTTCGGAGATAATATCAAGGGTCTCATCACTTGAGTTGTATTCCGGATAGGGCCACCGTGACAAAGAAGGCATTGGAATCTCTATCCCTGGTGCTTCAAAAACTATCTCATCATTTCCCATTGATTCACGAAAACCGCACAGGCGGGATCCTTCATAGTTTTGAAGCGCAAGCGCGGCGATCCGATCAATATACGTATCGCCTAAAAACGATTTCTGAAGATTGAGCGTATTATCATTGCCGAGCGCTTCCAGAAATAATGCAAATTTAATATTCTTTCTTTCATGTTCACTAAGTGCAGAAAGGTAAAATACCGAACTTGTAATCTCGGGGCCAAGAAGAAGTTTGTACGTATATCTTCTCGTTGGAAAAAGATTTTTAATTCCCTCTATGAATGCAATGCCTACGGCACAGCCTGCAATATCATTGTTGCTAAGACCAGGATGATCATCATGAGCAACAAAAATAATAGTTTCATCTGAATCCCCTTGCAGAGTAAATTCACGCACAACCATTTCTCCTTGACTCAATGCTGTTTTCAAGCGCACTTCGTAGTTCCCCTCAGGGAGGGTATCAAAAAGCACCTTAGGAAGACAAAATCCCCACCCCGATTCCCATGGGCGATATTGCATTCTGAAATGTAGAGGGATTGCGTGAGGACGTGAGGGAGTATAATACAAATGTTCAACAAGCTCATCCTTAGAAATAATACCTTCAAACGAAGATGATTGAGTAATCACACCTGCAGGATGCGCCATTCCATCATAGAACACCTTTCCATCCTTCAAAATTTTTGCCTCATATACTTCCCATTTTTTAGGAATAACCCATCCGTTATGCTCAGTCCCCGAAGAAAACTTAAAATCTCGATAGGGTACAGACGTGTGACTGCTCAGGTTGTCGAGTGCCTTGTCGATGCCATCAGAAACATAAGTCCTCCTCAGAAAATAGCTCTCTTGTATAACATTTTTTATATTCATAATGTTTTAAGTTTTTTCTCAAGAAATTTAATATTTGAATATTGAGACTGCGTATAGTCCTTCACCTTTCCTGAGGTTATAAGAGATTGAATCTCACGAACACCGTCCTGAATAGTTTTCTCTGGACGAAACGTAAGCACAGAAGCAATTTTGGAAAAATCGGCACGATAATTCCGCATATCACCATCCCCTTTTTTCATATCTATAACAGCCTCAGGAATAGTAGCGCGCACTATTGCACCAATATCTTTGATGGTGTAATTAAGTGCGTTGCTTCCCACATTAAAAATCTGCCCACCCACTTTTGAAAGTGGCGCTTCTAATGCAAGGAGAACCGCACGCCCCACATCCTCAACATGTACATGGGGTCTCCACTGCGAACCGCCCAAAATAGGAATGGTGTGTTCAACTACCGCTTTCGCGCTCAATATATTTACCACAAGATCAAAACGCGGTCTAAACGAAGCTCCAAACACTGTTGCAAGGCGAAAAATGGTAGGCGAAAAATTTGAATCCTCCATTTCAAGTAATGCATGTTCCGATGCCACCTTTACCTTTGCATACAAAGAAACAGGGTTCAGCGTTGACTCCTCATTACATGATGAATGCTTAGATGACGCGCCATATACACTACATGAAGAGAAGTAAATAAATCTATTGATTTGGAAAAATTTACAAATCGATGCAAGTTGTCGGGTGGCGAAATAATTAATTTGTTGAGTTGTTTTTGGATCAACCGCACATGCAGGATCACCCACTAATTCTGCAAGGTGCGCGACAGCATGGACACCCTGGAGCGCAGCCACAATATCTTCCGTGTGCCTGGTATCTCCCCGAATCACTTTTAATTTTTTGTGTTTCATAACATCACGCAACGAATCATGCCCGTACAAAAAAGAATCGAGGACAACAACAGAATAACCCGCACTAAGAAGCAACCGAGTAAGGACAGAACCGATATATCCCGCTCCACCTACGACAAGAATCTTTTTAATCTGCCGCATGGCCACAGTATGAGAATTAAGAGCAGCGTTAAAAGAGAGAATAGAGCCATTCAACACAAATAGCATATCAACAGGCCTATGGTTCGCATCAATAACCGGTACCTTCACAAAAGGTCCTTTGGCAAGTGCGGTTTTACTTTTGAGCACCGTGCCTATCTTTTCCTTTGACCACGTATCTATGACATAAGTAAAATCCCTTGTCATGATCTCTTGAACGGAAGTTTTTAACTCGAAACCCTTAGAAAGGGCTCTGCGTATATCACCATCGGAAACAACACCAATGAGTTTTTTTTGCGTACTCACTACAAACACAATGCCATAACCTCCAAAACGGTCAATAGTCCGCATGGCAGCTTTGATAGAAGTACCACCCGTTATAAGTAAATTCCGTATATTAATATGCTGTTTCTTATGCGGCATGAATTTTAATTATTTTTTTTAGAAATTTTCAGAATATACGTATGACCCTTATACGTAAAGAAGGCGGGATAACGTTCATTATCTACTATCCGCAAAATATTAAATTGGGATCGTAATGTTTTTTTTATGTTTAACTCGCTGTCACAAGGCCTTCTTTTTGAATACCACGTACTTTTTCCATGTTGCGGTCTTCCCTTCGAGGGATATTCGTTCACAAATCTAAGAGCCATAGCAACAACCTTTTCTCCCTCTAGCTTTCGCATTTCATCATACAATTCATGCCCCTCGAAAGAAATAAAATCTTGAAAGTAAACGTCTCCGCTATCTAATTTTTCTACGGCCTCGAATAGCGAAATCCAAATTTTATTTTTTCCTTCTAAAATCTGCCATGCAAGTGGCGCAAACCCTCTTCCTTGTGGTAATTTGCTCGCATGAATCACAATATTATGAGTATTGCGTTCAAGGATATCATGCGAAACAATTGACCCACAACTCAATAAAAATAAGCAATCCCCCTTCCTTATATTCTTTTGAGCCTGTACAAATGACACACGATGACCTTGCGTCCGCAGTAATGAAACGAGTATTTTTGCGTAGGGAATAAACCAACTTGTTGGATTATCTACTAAAATAGTAATCTTCATGAAAGTAAATAGGAACGGATAGGAAATTCAGTCCCATACCGTTTCCGAAGCTGTTCACGTCCTCGTTCTACTGTTTCACGGTTTCCTGTAATACTTGCGCCTCTCCTTCTGTATTCATAAAGCGAAGTGGAAACGTATGCACCTCGATAACCTATGCGATCCATTTTAATGAGAACATCATATTCTGGAAATATAAGCGTTTCATCGTAATAACCAATAGAGAAGAGGACATCTTTTTTAAAGAGTATTCCGCACGCAAGCGTATTGAATATATTGTCCCCTACTGAAATATCAATCGTCCTTCCTTTCATATCGCGCTCTGTGTAATCGGAATAAACAAATGCAGCGTGAGGACTCTGAAGATATGCGGCATACAGGGTCTCAAGAGCCCTAGACTTTAATACGTCATCTGAATCAAGTAAAAGGACATGATCCCCTCGAGCATGCCGCAAACCCATATTAATTAAAGGGATGGGTCCAATATGTTTATTGCGAAGAACGCGAATGCGATTTCCATATCTTTCAAGACGTACAAGAGTATCATCAGTCGAACCATCATCTGCCACAAGAATCTCATAGCGGCCCTTATTAAACGTCTGAAAAAGTGCGCTTCCCAAGGCAGCGTCTACAAATTGAGCTGCATTATAGGTCCTGATAAGAATGGAGATAAGAATCTGTTTCATGAAGAAAATAAGACATCATTCCACACTATACTTTTATTTTCTTGAATAGGACGAGACGCTTTATATCCTTTAATAAGAAGTTCATAATATTTTGGTTCGAGTCCACGTGGATGTTCGCCCGGTCTTAACACGGCAATATTTTCAGAAGAAAATACTTCTCCGCGTTTTATCGCTTTCTTTGCAAAAACAGTCCTATAGGTAAATTCACGTACCTTCTTTTCTCCCTTGTAGGTTATACGCTCAGAAGAACCGAGTAACAAGGGGTCCACAATAATACGAGCTCCTCTGCGCATCTGTTTTTCCGTGCTCCGTACCACTTTTACAAGCTGTTTCAGTTCAGAAGGATTTACGGCAAAAGAATGATCAGGGCCAGGAAGATTTCTATCCAATGTAATATGTTTTTCAATAATCTTTGCCCCTAACGCAATCGCTGCGCGAGGAGCCTCTACTGGATTGGAACTATGATCTGAATATCCTATTACGGCATGAGGAAAAGCATATTGTAATGTTGTTAACACTCGAAGATTAAGCTGCGAAGGCGAAGCAGGATATTCACCAATACAATGCATTAATGCAATAGCACGATTGCGCTCTTCTTCGAATACCTGCATCGCGTCAGCGACCTCAGAAAGCATAGCCCCTCCGCACGAAAAAATAACAGGTTTCTTCTTTTTCGCGATATGCCGAAAAAGAGGTAGGTGCGTAATTTCATAGGAAGCAATTTTATACGCGGCGACTCCTGCTCGTGCAAGGACATCAGCGCTCTCTTCATCGCATGCAGTAACAAAAAACTCAACACCTTTCTTATTTGCATATTTCTTCAAGTTTGTAATCCATTCGTGTGGTAACTCTGAATGTTTGATAATATCAATAATATCCCGCTTTTCTCCTGTAGCAATCTGGTACAATCCGGCCTTTTTTGCGTACATACGCTCTGCGGTAAATAACTGAAACTTAACCGCGTTGCATCCCGCATCAGTAGCGACATCAATGAGTCGCAACGCTTGGTTATAATCTCCGTCATAGTTAATGCCGATTTCCGCGACGATAAAGCACGGATGATCTCTCCCCACGAGCGTCTTTCCTATTTTTAGAGTTGGCTGCTGCATATTATTTTAAAATTTGATGTACTGATTCAATGATATAGGCTACGTCTTCTTCCGTCATTTTTGGATAGAGCGGAATGGAAACAATTTCGTTAAAAATCCGTTCCGTTGCGGGAAGATCGCCTTCGCGATACCCGAATGTTTTTTGATAAAACGACTGGAGATGAAGCGGAATAAAATGAACGCTTGTACCGATGTTGCGCTCCGCCATTTTTTCTATAAAATGATCGCGCGGCATTGATTGAACACGAATGGGATAGAGGTGATAGGAGTGAAATGCATCCATCTTCTTCGGCGGGAGGATCAAGCCTTTCACGCCTTCAAACGCGTTGTCATATTGGATCGCGTAGTCGTTTCTTTTTTCGAGAAATGCATCAAGCTTCCGAAGCTGGTGAACGCCAATCGCCGCTTGAAGATCAAACATGTTGTATTTCCATCCGGCGTATTCCACGTCATACCGCCACGACCCTTCTTTTTCATACCGCTTCCACGCGTCTTTGGAAATACCATGCAGCCTGTTTTTTCTCACAAAATCGGCTACATCCGGATCATCGGTCGTAAGCATGCCGCCTTCTCCGGTCGACATATTTTTTGTCGCATAGAAACTAAAGCTCGCGGTATTTCCCAATCCCCCTATCTTTTTTCCTTTGTATTCGCTCCCCGCCGCGTGCGCCGCATCCTCGATAACAACAAGATGATGTTTTTTTGCAAGAGCGTTTATCGCTTCCATGCGTGCCGGAAGCCCCGCGTAATGAACCACGATAATCGCTTTTGTGTTCGCGGTGATGGAACGCTCAAGGAGGTCAGGATCTATGCAAAAATCTTCTTCGGCAATATCGACAAAAATAGGTTTTGCGCCGACATTCACCACCATATTTGCTGTTGCGGCGAACGTAAAAGAGGGAAGGAGAACTTCATCCCCTGCTCCGATCCCGTGCGCCAAGAGCGCAAGATGGAGCGCGGCGGTGCACGAGGTCAGCCCCACCGCCTCTTTTACGCCTACGTAAGCAGCAAACTCTTTTTCGAACTGCAGTGTTTTAGGTCCCGTAGAAAGCCATCCCGATGCGAGGGTCGCAACAACTTCATTAATTTCCTCCTCTCCTAAAAGAGGAAGTCCAAAAGGCAAAAATTGTTCTCGTGTCGGTTTCATAAGCGTCAAGCGTGAAGAGGTTTTTGTTGAACATGGCTATTCCGCGCAGTAATGTCGGGTCTTTCTTTTAGAAATGCAACAATCTCGGGAAGCGTGGGATCTTCTTTTCCAATCTCATCCGCAATCCGAGAAAGCACCTCATAATCTTCGGGGGTATCAAGCGTAAGCCGCATATGCGTGAGAGGCGCGTAGTTGGGATATTCAATTTCCGTTTGCGCAAACAGTTCAGGATGTTCGTAGAAGTAGGGAGTGACATGTTCTCTTTCGTACGGATGCGCGGCTTCTTCATGCGCCTTCTTGAGCGCTTCAAAGGTAAACGCTTCGGCACCTGTGCCAAGAGGAATCCCGCCGCGATGGCTCCCCACATAAGCAAATGAATGCGTTAGAAGCGTTTGTATGAGCACGTCGCATTCTTGCATATCAGTAAACGGATCATCCGCAGTAAGCCGCACTATCACATCGCTTCCTAATGCACGCGCCGCATCATAATAGCGGCGGAGGACATCATTCTCACTTCCTCGAACGCATCTATACGCGCTTTTCTTGCACAACGATTCAATCACATCATCCTTTTTATCAACAGTTGTTGCAACGACCACGTGCCGCGCGTGGCGCGATGTGCGCGCCCGCTCCACCAGATATTCCAACACGGTAGTGCCATGAAATGGTTTTAAAACCTTTCCTGGCAACCGCGTGGACCCCATCCGCGCCTGAATAATGATATCGATAGGGTTCGACGTACTCATAGATCTGGCGTCACAGGAGTAATGTTCCAATGTCCGGAATAGAGAAAAAAGGAATCTTGCCTTCCGTGCATAACTACTGGAAAAGGAAATCCTTCGACGTTCTGAATAGAAATAATGTCGTTCTGAACCGTATAGTCGATATAATCTTCTGTATGTGTCGCGATGCCGACAAGATAGGAATACATTCCTGTATTTAAAATTGGATCAACCTTGATGCGAGCGCGGTACGTTCCGGGCTCCGAAGGATTCGCATACCCATTGTCATTGCTCCAAGAAACGAAAAGATATTGGTTCGGAAGCGACGTTGAAAAAAGTTTCAAAACAACAAATGCCGAAAAAGCGCTTTTGAGCGTGTATTCAACTTCTATATAAAATGGCTTCGCGATGCTTAAATCGGTGCTTGGATTTTTCTCATCATTCAAAATGGTAATACGATTGAGACATGCCTGCTTCTTGTCACCAGCCCCTTCAAATGTTTTTATCGGTTCACGCCTTGTCTTATCATAAAGATAGGTATGAATGACGTCTTTGGTGTCCCCCATCATCTTGATTGACCCGTGCTCTAAAAGGATTGATTTCTTGCAAATTGCCTGCACCGCATCCATATTGTGGCTTACAAACAAAATAGTCCTTCCGCCTTTTTTTGTAATTTCCTCCATCTTGCCGAGAGATTTTTTCTGAAATTCAGCGTCGCCGACGGCAAGCACTTCATCGACAATCAAAATGTCTGGCTCCAGATGCGCGGCAACGGAAAACGCGAGACGCACATACATGCCGCTTGAATAATGCTTCACCGGAGTATCAAGAAACCGTTCAATGCCGGCAAAGGTGACAATCTCGTCAAACTTCGCATCAATCTCTTTTTTGGTCATTCCAAGAATGACGCCGTTTAGATAAATGTTCTCTCGCCCCGTGAGTTCGGGATGGAATCCCGTCCCCACTTCAAGCAAACTTCCCACTCTTCCTTGCATCACGATTTCTCCGGTCGTGGGATACGTAATGCGCGAAAGGATTTTAAGAAGCGTCGATTTCCCGGCGCCGTTTGCACCGATAATGCCAAGCACCTCTCCTTTTTTTACTTCAAAAGTAATACCTTTCAACGCCCAAAATGGTTCTTGCACTTCTTGATGCCCATGCAACCAGCGAATTGGTTTTTTCAGCAATCCGATAAGATCATCGCGAAGCGAATGATATGGCAGCCGCTCGTGATTGATCGTATATTGTTTACTGATGCCTTTTACTTCAATGACATTATCCATAGTTATACAATGTCCGCAAAATAATGCTCCGTTTTGTTGAAATAAAAAAGTCCGAAAAGAAATACCGCTATGCTAATTCCAAACGACACACCAAGAAGCTGCCAATTGATCGTGCCAACCGATAATAATCCTGCGCGCATAGTGTCTACTACGCCACTCATAGGATTAAACAACCATATCCAGCGATGCTTATTGAGAAGCGTAATCGGATAAATCACGGGTGTCACAAAAAGAAGCACTTGAATAAAAAATGGCAGTGCGTAGCGCACATCACGATATTTTACATTCAATGCCGCAAGCCAAAGTCCAAGTCCTGAAAAGGTAAGACAGGTAATCAAGAGGCATGGCGCGATAAGTATTAACCCTGTAAGGGACGGGGCGTAATGATAATAAACCATGAGCCCCGCAAGTACGAACGATGCAATGACAAAATCAAGCAGGTACACCATTGTGGATGCAATCGGAAGCAAAACGCGGGGAAAATAAATTTTCTGGATAATGGCCTGATTTGCGACAAGACTGTTGCTGGCACCTGTAAGCGCGTTTGAAAAATAATTCCAAAAAAGAAGACCGGTAAATGCAAAAATGGGATAAGGGATCCCGTTGGTCTGTACCGCAAGAACCCTTCCAAAAAAAATGCTTAACACCACCATCATGAGAAACGGCTGAATAACCGCCCACACGACACCAATCGCGGTTTGCTTATAGCGCACCTTCACATCGCGCCATGCGAGATAATAAAAAAGCTCGCGATAGCGCCAGAGCTCTTGAAGATCAATACGAAGTGGTTTTACCGGTTTGATGATCGTTTCCATAAATGAAACTGCTTACGGCTTATGGACTACAGGCGACCGAATGTTATAGCCCATAGCCAGTGGTCAGTGAGCCATCTGCCACACAATAACTACCAGTGTTCGATAGTTGCTTTAGTTTTTCGCTTTACTTTTTGGTAAACCCGCACCGCATGCTCTTCTATCTCAGGAGACACGAGGCGCAATAATTCCCGTCCTAAAATACGGTACTGTCCACCGATCTTATTGGCACGAAGAATCCCCTTCTTTAAGAGGCGTTTCATGGTACTCATGCTTATCTTTAGATAATCTTGCGCTTCTTGCGTCGTATAAACGTTTTCTGGATGAATCGATGTCATGATTCAATCGTATCAAAAGGTGTCACAACGTGTCAAAGCAATACAACACAAATTTTATGAATTGGCAAATCTTTTTAAAAAACCTCTCTGATTTCAGAGAGGTACCAATCTACAACCTATTGATCACGTCAACTGCACGACCGGGGTTCAGTGGGAAAAGATTTTTTTGCACCGATATTGGGGGCGCGACAAGAAGCGGAGAAATGTCTTGTGTCTTTTGCAAGAGATGTGCCCCTCCGATATAAACCGCGGGAACAACATCGAGACAGTGTTCATAAAGCGCCTTTTGCGTTGCCTCGGTTGAAACCGCAATCGTTGGTTTTCCGCAAGAAATGGCGGTGCTCATGGAAGAACCCCACCCCGAAAAATACGCATCACACAGCATTGCCATGTCATCGCTATTTCCCTCATCAACGCGCACCACGCGATCTTGGATAGGAAGAAGCAGTTCATCCCACACTTTTTCAAATGATCGCGAATCCCCTATTTCTTCTGCCGTCTTTTTCTTGTAGTTCGGATGGTACCGCGGAATAAGGCACCAGTTGCCGGGTGTCCTTTCCAAAGAAGAAACGAGAAGCCGCAACTCATCGGTAGTATACTCACCACCTCCGCCATAGACAAAGATAGAGTCGAATTTCATCCTCAACGCCTTCATTTGTTCTGAGACAGAAGAATGCGGATGATACTCTGCGCCCGGAATGGCGTGGTTCCCGATAATGACAATGTTGTCCGGATTAACAAAGGGAGATGCAAGGTCTTTGGCATACTCATCAATCGTGAGTACGCATGCATACTGATACTCAGAGTTTCTTTTTACGCCTCCCCAGTTATCCTCAACGCCTATGAGAGTAATTCCTTTAAGGTTCGCTGCGGCGCTTGCCTGATGAGAAAGATTATTAGGAAAAGGAAATCCAACCAAAACGGCATGAGGACGCACGCAGGAGAAAAGACTCACAAAATCAAACGAAGAATGCGGATCTGGATTTGGCGCGTCAGAGAAAAAAGTAGCTACTCCTTCTTTTGCATAATGCGCAACACCCACCCCTTCGGCAAACACCATGACATGATAACCAAAGCATCGTGCCGCCTGTACAATGGGCAAAAGTGTCTTCGTATCACCATTATCCTTCGAAACCACAACAAGACTCCTTTTTTTCAAAATACAAAACCTCCCTTCTTAGAAGGGAATAATATAATGAATTCTATAAAATGTCAAATATTTTCATTCGCGTCATTCTACTCTTACAAAATCACAGAAAAAGAAGTATAGTTAAAAGAACATAATCTCAATCAATATGTCGCTTTCTCTCCACGAAATGGTTATACGATTTATGGCTGCTCTTTTGCTCGGAGCAATTATCGGCATTGAGCGCGAACTTGTAGGAAAAGAGGCGGGTATTCGCACCTCCATGCTCGTCGCAGGAGGAGCTTCAATTTTTACCATTGTTGGTCTTTCGCTCCCCTATCTTCTCGGTACATCACCTCAAAACATTTCAGAAATACTTGCGAGAAATAGCGGATTCTTAACCATTATCGCAAATATTGTAGTAGGGGTTGGTTTTTTGGGAGCGGGGATCATCATTAAAACAGAGCAACATGTACACGGACTCACCACTGCAGCGGTGATATGGATTACCGCAGCCATCGGTACCCTCGTGGGCGTCGGCCTCATTGAATTTAGTGTCATCGCAGCAATCACTATCACCGTCCTCCTCTACATCACGCGGGGTATAGGAATTACTCCTCACGCGACTCAAAAAGACTAGGCATCCTAAAAAAACAAAATCCCGGTTTTCACCGGGATTTTTCATTATCACTGTTGTTGTGTCTCGTACCACTCGATCGTTCGCCTAAGTCCCTCATCAAACCCCGTTTGGGCTTTGAATCCAAACCCCTGCTCTGCACGGCTCACATCGAGCATGCGGCGCGGCTGGCCGTCAGGTTTTGTGGTGTCCCAGCGAAGCTCTCCTCGAAAATCCATAAGAGCACAAATTTTGGTAATAAGATCCTTAATAGAAATCTCCATACCTGAACCCAAGTTCACAGGTTCATGACTATTATACGACTCTGCTGCACGCACGATTCCTTCTGCAGCATCTTCTACATACAGGAATTCCCGTGTCGCACTTCCCGTTCCCCACACATCAATGTGGTCGGCGTTTGCAGTCTTTGCATCATACACCTTTTTGATAAGTGCGGGAATTACGTGTGAGCTTTCCGGATTAAAGTTATCACGCGGGCCATACAGATTTACTGGCAAAAGATAGATCGTGTTAAATCCATACTGTTGACGGTACGCCTGTGCCTGCACGAGCAGCATCTTCTTTGCTAATCCATATGGAGCGTTTGTTTCTTCGGGATAACCATTCCATAAATCCTCTTCTTTAAACGGCACGGGAGCAAACTTTGGATACGCACAAATAGTGCCTACTGCTACAAACTTTTCTACTCCTGCGTTTCGCGCTGCCTCCATAAGCTGCGTGCCGATCATAATGTTGTCATAAAACAATTCGCCTGGGTGCTCGCGGTTAAACCCGATACCGCCCACTTTTGCGGCGAGGTGGATCACCGTACCCGCGCCATCCATCGCGCGCGTACACGCCTCCATCGTGCGAAAATCATATTCTGAGGAGCGTGGCACCACAATGCGATCTTTAGAAATACCGCGCGCGAGAAGACGCTCAACCACAAAACTGCCAAGAAATCCCGCTCCACCCGTCACCAAAATTTTTTTGTTTTCAAGTTGCATCATATTAAGCCTCCCTTGAAATTACTTGATAGGCCTTTAAATCTTCATCTACCATTAATTTTACGAGTGAGTCAAATGTGGTTTTTGGTTTCCATTTCAGTTTTTTTCTGGCCTTACTAGGATCTGCAATAAGCACATCGACTTCGGTAGGACGATAATAGCGTGGATCGATTTCGACATATTGCTTCCAATTTTTCAAACCTGCGTGCTTGAAAGCTGCTTCCATAAATTCTTTAACCGAATGTGTTTCTCCGGTGCCGATCACATAATCATCAGGTTTGGGTTGCTGCAACATCATCCATGCCGCCTCCATGTATTCCTTTGCGTACCCCCAATCGCGTCGCGCGTTCAAATTTCCTAAATACAGTTTTTTGTCCAATCCTGATTTGATGCGCGCAATACCGCGCGTAATTTTTCGTGTCACAAACGTCTCTCCTCTTCTGGGGGATTCGTGATTAAAGAGAATGCCGTTCACCGCAAATATGCCGTAGGCTTCGCGATAATTCACTGTCGTAAAATACGCGAATACCTTTGCTGAACCATAAGGACTGCGTGGATGAAAAGGCGTAAGTTCGTTCTGCGGAGGCTTTGCAGAACCAAACATCTCACTTGAACTCGCCTGATAGAATTTTATTTTTTTGCCGTGAGACGACACTTCAAAATCCTTAATTGCCTCGAGAATACGCAAGGCGCCAAGTCCCGTGGTATCTGCGGTATACTCCGCCATATCAAAAGAAACCCGTACATGCGATTGTGCGGCAAGGTTGTAAACTTCGTCAGGCTGAATTTCAAAAATCAACTTACGAATATTCCCCGCGTCGGAAAGATCGCCATAGTGCAAGATAAAACGTTTTCCGCGTTCGTGGGGATCCTGATAAAGATGTTCGATCCGAGAGGTATTAAATGTCGAGGAACGCCGAATAAGGCCATGCACTTCATAGTCTTTTTCGAGAAGGATTTCAGCGAGATACGAACCGTCTTGACCCGTAATCCCTGTAATAAATGCCTTTTTCATTACTTAGTGTTATACCCTTCAAAATCTTATTATGCAAGGGCATCCGACTCAATGGTATACAATAAAAATCTATTTGAATCCCGCCTTATAAAGCGCCCCTTTTACGTAAGGGTGCCATTTTTGATCAATGGAAGAAAACCATGCAAATTCCGAATGCTGTGCGTCTGCCTGTACTCTATTTTTATTACGAACATGAACCTTGTAGACCCCGATCACGGCATGAAAAGGTCCGTTGCCAAATGGCGCTTGCTCTGAAATCACAGACCCGAGCATTAAAAATTCGAAATCTTTTTTTGGAACGCGGATATTGAGCTCTTCCTTGACTTTCCGCTTCACAGCCTGATCAAATGATTCCATTTTATAAATCCTTCCGCCCGGCAGAAACCACTTCCCCTTCTCAGGATCATGCGTACGCTTCCCTAACAAAAATTCGTTACCGCATACGACAACCAAATCCACGCAAAAAATCGGTGCTACTTCATACACTTTTTTATAACGTTCTTTTTTTAGAAATCCGGAGTTTAACATACGAATATACGAATCAGTACGAATGATATGAATGGTTACGAATATCGGAAGCGAATACGGCGCTTCTTACTTTTCACTTTTTAATATATTTTTAATTCCGCAGCAATTTGACTAATCCTTTTTTACTTCTTACTCTGTGGTAAGGTCAATGCCTCCAAAAGAGGTTTGATATGACCTACGCAGAACGAGAACTTCTTCCGCTAGGCTTCCGTCGTGTGGAAACAGCTACTCCAGACACCCGCTCCGCAGCAAGAGTAATCCTTTCGATCGGTTGTCTCAAACTTTTGTTCGAGTGCGCGTGTCCGGCATTTCCCAATATCATAGCAATGGGATGCCCGCTTCATCATGAAGGTCTCGGTGGTTCTCACGAAATCGAACAAGCAAAAAAATTACCTCATCTGTTTCAATAAAAAGAGCTCAGTTATCCGCGTGGTATATCCCGCGGTTTTTATTTGCCATGAAGCAGTGGTTTCACTGCTTCCAACACATCCTTGAAGCTAGGAAGTAATTTTAATGTTTTTGCTTCCTGTAGGGTAACCCAGCGGTACTTCTCCGCCTCCCAATCAAGCGTAATTGCATCCGACGCCACCTCCACAAGAACAGGATGTACAATCCATGTTTTTTTATATTTTGGCGCTTCTGCATCAAAAATCCTTCCGAATTTGATGTTTTTTATCTTTGCTCGTGCAATGCCGGTCTCTTCGCAGATCTCATCTTTCACTTTTTGTATCAAGCTTCGCTGATCATCGAGAAATCCAGAGATCCCATTCCAATACCCTGGATACAGCCGCAACTCCTTGCTTCGCTGTACCAGCAAAATCCTGCCCTTATGTGTCACGACGCAATTGATCACCGGCGCCCATCGCGCATGAGAAAAATCTACCTGTCCAGGTTGCGGTATAAATGCTGGCTCTTTTGTTGTTTTTCTCATAAAAAATAGTGGCTAGATTCCTAACAATTTACGTACGAGCGCCGACTCATCCCATGGAATTTTTTTACCATCGGCGACTACCATCCATCGCTCGCCCCCCTTTCCTGTACATACCACTACATCCCCTTCTCGCGCAAGAGAAATTGCCTGTGCAATTGCCTGACTCCTCTCGAGTACTACACGCACCTCAGGGGGAGACGCAAGGCGTGTCTCTTTTTGAAATACATTAAATGCCGACGCGGAAAGCTTAACCTTTCGTCCATTGAATTCATCAATTCCACGCTTGATATCGCGCACAATAGCTGCCGGGTCTTCGTCATAAGGATCTTCGTCGGTAAGAAAAATCACATCGCAGTACATTGCGGCAAGCGCGCCAAACGCAGGACGTTTCCACGTATCTCTCCCTCCGCCCGCAGCGCCAAGAATACAAATCATGCGACGTGGATTAAAAATACGACGCGTTTCTTTATATACCCACTCCAATGAATCGGGCGTGTGTGCATAATCAACCACCGCTCGCACACCATTCTGCTCAATCACCTCCATACGCCCAGGAATTCCAGGAAAGGTTTGAAGCGCATTCTGAATTACTTCATCGGCCACGCCCAATGCTTTTGCGGCAGCAATGGAAGCAAGAATGTTATACACATTAAACTCACCGAGAAGTGGAGAGATAATCTTGTTACCATTTACGAAGAACTGTAGACCCGTAACACCCACTTGTACCCCATCTGCTTTCAACGACTTCATATTCTTCTTAATCGGGTTTCCATGAAATCCAAATCGCCACGTTTCATCGGCACAATAACGCATAAACGCATCAGCATGCGCGTCGTCAGTATTGATAATCGCAACCTTCCGCGATTTCGAAGATTCATGAAGTGCTTTAAACAACAGCTCTTTTGCTTTGCGATACTGCTCAAACCCACCATGACGCTCAATGTGCTCTTCGTGAATCCCTAAAAATACCGCCGCATCAAAATCAATATAGCGATGGCGCGACTGTACAAGCCCCTCCGAAGTAACCTCAAGAATAGCGATATCACACTTTGCGTGCACTCCACGCGCCATAAGCTTCTGCAAAAACCCATGCCCTGGCATCGTCATTTTAAAATCGTTCCTCTCTGCCCTACCTGCCACACGAAACCAAAGCCCTGAAGACGACACTACGCGGTGTCCAGCAGAGGCAAATACATGCGCCATAAGCTCTACAGTCGTAGTCTTTCCTTTCGTGCCGGTAACTCCAATCACCACAAGCTTGCGTGAGGGAAATCGATACCACACCGCGGCACCATACGCCCACAAAAAATGATACAATCGCCAAAACTTCTTTATCATAAACGACGGCGGTTTCATAAATTCCAATTTAAAAATCTTCTTTCTATTTCTTTCCTAACATTTTTAATGCAGTCTTGAGCCGTTCAGAAAAATCGGCCACCTCGGGCGAAATATCTTTCAAGATATTTCGCGCTTCATGAACAGAGTATCCAAGCGATTTGAGTGCTTCGATAATGTCAAAATCACGCTCCAATATATTAACCTCTTCGTTCCCCTTGCCCACCTTTTCTTTGAGCTCTACAATGATGCGCTCACTAGTCTTCTTTCCCACTCCTCCCGCCTTACTTAATAGTTCCGATCTCCCGGACGCGATAGCCGATTGAAGCGTGGCGATGTCCGCAACCCCGAGAATCGCAAGCGCTGCTTTAGGACCAATGCCAGAGACGGTTTTCAAAAGCTGAAAAAAACGAAGCTCCTCTTCGCTTGCAAACCCATAAAGCTCGAGCGCATCATCACGCACTTGAAGTAATGTGTAGAGATGCACTTCGTCCTTACCTGCAAGCACCTGCATTGTCGCAGGAGTTGTAAACACAAAATATCCCACACCGCCCGCCGTCTCAATTACGACCGCGTTCGCTTGTATCGACTCCAATTTTCCACGAATACTGTAAATCATTCCATAATCTTCTTATCCATTATACTCTAATCCTCTCCGAAACGCATTGTAAACAACAAAAGCCGGTATAAATGGTAAATCGATTTTCTACTACGGCACAACTTGCTAATTTTGATATCCTGTTTTACAATACCAAATATATTTATAGCTAACCATATGCCACGCACATCATCTGCACAAAAAGAATTGCGCAAAAATGCACGGAAGCGCGTTCGCAATATCGCACAAAAAACTGCAGTAAAAGCAGCGATGAAAAAGTTGAATGCGGCGCAAGACTTCTCCTCAAAAAAAGAAGAGCTTTCCCATGTATATGCGTCGCTTGATAAAGCGGCAAAAAAGCATACCATGCACAAAAACAAGGCAGCACGATTAAAGTCACGCCTTGCAAAAAAACTCAACGCATCTTCAAAGTAATATCGGCCCGCCGGTGAGCCCGTGCTTCGGCAAATCTTTTACACGAAAGAGGCGTAAAGAAGTTCTTCCTGCGCCTCCTCCTCTCCGATAGCTCCCTGTTTTAGCCTTACATCTAGTGAGGCTATTGTAGTATACCAATGCAGTAGAGTGTTCTCATTCGTGGCGCGTGCAATAGCGTGAAGTTTCCGGACAAGCCACCCGGGAATAGCGCTTTGCGCCTTCTTGTCATTGCTCATCGCTACCATAAGCTGTTTTAATTGAAGCTCAAAAATACGAATCACATCGCGCGCGGGAAAAGGCTCAGAAGAACGATGCAGGAGCACCATCGCACCTGGCACATCGTTCTTAAGCAACGCCTCAACATAGACAAAAATACTTTCCTCGCCTTGAGGAGAAAAATAGAGAAGATCAATGTCTGATACCGTGGTGGATTGGTTCGCTTGTTTCCACAATATCAGCCGCTCAACTGCATGGCGTAAGGCACCGGTATCCACTCCGTAATATGACACAAGCGTAGCCACCCCATCTCGTTCAATGGCAATACCTGCAGCACGGCACGTTTCGCGTATCAACTTTCCTGCCCCCACCGAAGTCGTAAGCGGAAATCGTTGTGTGCGAATCTGTTTGTCGGAGATAAGATAGGATGCGAGATCGCCTTTGGGAAGTTCCTTGTCATATATGATAAGAATGGTACGATCCTCGTCGTGTGCCGCCTCGTTGGATTGCAAAAAAAGAAGAAGCTCTTTCGCGCGCGCGAAAGGACTATCCACTACCGCAAGTTTTTTAGTAACAAAAAGAGAGGGTGTTTTAAAAAAAGCGTCGAGATCGGCCATCTGGTCTTTGATCTGGAGGTCGAATCGCTTCATATCAAGCGCGGGGTTCCGTGCCGCATAGATATCACAAATTTCCTTCTTCTTTTGAAGAAGACTGTGCCGATCTGCGCCGTATAAGAGAAGAATCATAGATGTTGCATTGAACCCCAACTATCACCCATTTTTATATCGACCACAAGAGGAACTGCTAATGGAAAAGCCTGTTCCATAATGCCTCGGAGAGGAGCAATCACATTACGGACCTTTTCTTTCTCAATTTCAAACAACAGTTCATCATGAATGTTTAAGAGTAAGCGCACAGTTTCCTCAAGATTTTGCTCTTTAATCCATGTGTCTGCGTTAATCATAGCCTGTTTAACAATATCCGCCTCGAGTCCTTGCACAGGCATGTTGATAGCGGCACGTTCTGCTTGCGCCTGAAATTTTGGATTCCCCGAAGTAATATCGGGAAGATAACGGCGGCGGCCCGATTCCGTTTTGACATAACCATATGTTTTTGCAAAACCAATCAACGAATCTTGATACGCCTTTATTCCCTTAAAATTCTCAAAATATTTTTGAATGAATCGTTTTGCCTCATGAAGACTAAGCCCTGAACTCTCTGCAAATGCACGCGCACCCATGCCATAGATGATACCGAAATTTAGCGTTTTCGCTTGTCGCCGCAACTCAGGAGTTACCTCAGAAAGCGAAATGCCGTTTACTTCGGCGGCAGTGATCGCATGGATATCTTTTTTCTCTAGGAATGCGTTCATCATGGTAGCGTCCTGAGACAAGGCTGCCACGATACGTAATTCAAGCTGTGAATAATCGAATGCAGCAAACTGGAATCCCTTCTCTGCCACAAATGCGTTGCGGATCTCTACTGCTTCGCTGCCCTGAGCAGGAATATTTTGAAGATTAGGGTCAGATGAGGAAAGTCTCCCCGTTGCGGTGCCTGTTTGATTAAACGTGGTATGAAGGCGTCCCGTGTGTGCATCGAGGCTTTTAGGAAGCGCATCAAGATACGTGGTCTTGAGTTTGTTCAGTTCGCGATATCGCAATATGAGATCAATAATCGGATGTGCGCCTCGTAATTTAGCGAGCTCGCCGGCATCGGTAGAAATTGCGCCTTGGGGCGTCTTGCGCAGTCCTTTTGTAGGAAGTTTCAAAAGTGTAAACAAAACTTCACTGAGCTGTTTCGGAGAATTAATATTAAACGAGGAATCACTCGTAGAAAAAATATCACGCTCAAGGTCGTTCAGCTCGGTCTCTGTCCGTACACGCACTGCGTTCAGTTGAGATACGTTAAGCGCAATTCCTCGCCTCTCCATGGTCGCAAGAATGGGAATGAGGGGCATTTCGATATCAGAAAACACATGCATCAGTTCATACTTCACAAGCTTTTTTAGTTGCGCATCATAGAGCGAAAAAATATACTCATTCCCTCCTTCCTTTTTAAACATTCGTTTCGTAAGAGCGCGCAGACCATAATCGCGATATTCGGGATCAAGAAGCCATGCGGCGATCATGCAATCAAACGATATGCGTGGCAATGCAACACCGTGGTCCATATGCCAACGAATCACACCTTTCGCATCGTATGCAATGAAACGCTCGGTATCGGCATACACAGCAGAAAGAAGAGTAACGTCATGGTCTTCCTCGATGTAACAAAATGCGCCCTTGCGATTCGTAAGACACAACCGCCCATCCTCACAAGACAATGCAAGCTCCGTATGCGGTATCGCAGAAAACGCTGAACAGATAAGCGCTGTGCTTGCTGTCTCCTCCTCTTTTTTGGGGTTCGAAACACCGCGCGAAGAAGATTCCTGTAAACGCAGAAGAAGACTTCGAAAATGATAGGACTCAAACAAGCTTTTCAACGAATCAACAGACAATAAAAACGCAAGATCATCGAGCGTGACGTTAAGGGGCAAATCGCGGCGCGTGATCGCGAGATACTTGCTAAAAAACGCCTGATCTTTGTGTTCTATAAGTTTCGCGTAGGTTTTTGCAGGAATCAGTTCCTTGTCGCACCGAATGCGATCATAAAGATTTTCAAGCGTCTTAAATTCTTGAAGTAATGTCACGGCCGTCTTTTCTCCAATACCAGGCACGCCGGGAATATTATCTGAAGGATCGCCTTTTAATCCCTTAAAATCAGGAAGCTGTGCGGGAGTAATGCCAAATCGTTCCTCCACGCCGGTTTCATCATATATCGTGGTCTCGCCAATCCCCTTTTTCATCGTACACACCTCCACCTTTTTTCCTTCGACGAGCTGCAGCGTGTCCATATCTCCTGTAATGATCATAATATGGAGGCGGGGCTCTTTGCGAAACTTCTCCGCAAGCGTGGCAATCACATCATCCGCCTCAAATCCTTCCGCGCTCATGACCTTCATGCCAAATGCTTCAAACACACGAGGAGCAACCTTAAGTTGCGCAATGAGTTCTGGAGATGCCTTTTTGCGTTGCGCCTTATACTCTTTGTATTCTTTATGGCGAAATGTGGGCTCTGGCAAATCAAATGCAGCCGCGACATAATCTGGTTTCATCTCGCGCACCACGCGAAGAAGAATACTCGAAAGACCGTATAATGCGTTCACGGGATTTCCTTTGCTATCTGTCATGGGGGGTAATGCATAAAACGCTCTATGAATAAGCGCATTTGCATCAATAAGCAGCAAAGTCTTCATATCATTATGATGTAATAGTAATACGCCGCGCATGATGCGCAAGAACATCAAAAGCAATATGGACGGTGTTTTGTGGCAAATGTTCCCGTATCATGTTTCCCCATTCGATCACGACAAGATTCTTAGGATCATTGAGGATGTCTTCAAATCCAAGCGCGCGCAAGTCTTCATATGATTCCAGCCGATAACAGTCCACATGATAAAGGCGCTTAAACACGCTGCGGGCAAGATCGAAAACGCGAAAAATGATAAACGTCGGGCTCGTCATCGTTTCTTTCATGTGAAGTCCCTCTGCAAATCCCTTCATGAAGGTTGTTTTCCCCGCCCCAAGCTCGCCCTCAAGACTCACCACGTGACACACAGGTTTCTCGGCAGCAAGCTCCTCCGCAAACGCGTTTGCTATCCTCCGCGTCTCGCGCTCGTTTTGGGTAATAATCGTGGTACTACGTTCCATGTTAGCTTAAGGATAGCAGGAAATACAAAAAGATTTAAATTGACAGACCAAAAAACAAATGGTACCTTAATCTAGCGTGGGGGATCTTTGATATGCACGCAAGGTGCGAAAAATGCGAAAGGTGGAACACGATCACCAATGAAGATAGACAGTGTTCTTACTGTAATACGCAGTATTCCATTGATATAAAGAATCTCGCCCAAAGACACGCTCGATTCTCCAAAAAACAAAAGTATCTCTTTTTACACTAAGACTATTGCATTCTTCATGGCACTCATGACAACGGTAACAATGGTATATGCCTCGAGTACTGGATACGACTCGTTAGGTCTCTCCTTGGTTCTGCTACTTTTATCGTGGGAGCATATTTTCAAAATGAACTTGCAGACATCATAGAATCGCATTATCCGGAAGTATTTCACAATCCTGACTGGAAACCATAAAAAAAAGGGGGGGTGAAAAAATGGAATGTCAACACTGTAGTGGGACTGGTCTAGAAAACACTAAGGAATCAGCAACCACCACATTGAATCCTTCCGAACAAGAGCGGCTTTCAATCTTCGCTTTCTTTCTGTCGATATGCACAATGGCATTCGTGGCCGTGATCTACGCACGATCGCTTTTGTTTAATCCTGTCTTATATTTCTGGACATCAGTTCAGTCACGTTTTTCGCGCTCGGAGTGTGTCTACACTATCAATCTTCCAACGAATATAAAAAGCTTCTCGCAAATAACAGCAATGAAACATGCCGCACTCCAGAACCGTAACCACGATCAAATATCATTGTTGCAATCGCCTCAACGGGCGGTTTTTTATTGACGATTAATTCCACGATAAATTAATTCGGTCTTGAGCCGACCATAAATAGGGTCGCCCGCTGGTAAGCAGGCACTTCCTTTTCCGCCTCAAGTGACTCGCCATACGTGCGAATAAAAGTTTTCCACTTGTAGTTTTTTCCAACTTGCGCAAGGAATAGAAATAGAAAACAAAATTTTTCATATTTTATTCTTCGATTTCTAAAAATCCAGCGGTCTACCTCCATGTCATACGACCCCTACCAAAAAAAATCGCTTGAGGAAACGCTCGAGGCTTCGGCGCGCGAAGCAGAAGAACGTGAGGCAGAACGCACGGCGGCGCGCGTTAAGCTCCCCTACCTCGATCTCCGTTTGCGTCCCATCGAAGTCGATGCATTACGATGTGTCCCCGAGAATGTGGCACGCGAAGCAAAGCTTGCGTGTGTAGGAATCAAAGGAAAAAAACTTCTCGTCGTCATCAATGATCCCGACAACCAAAAAGAACAAGAGATCCTTGCCTCACTCAAAACAACCTATGAAGTAAGCACCGTGGTGGTGAGTAATGCAAGTCTTGAAAAAGCCTGGGGGTTTTATAAGCTTATTCCTCCTCCCGTTGAAGAAATTACCGGATCGGTTGGAATAGAATCGGAAAAGCTCCAGGAATACATGAAAAGCTTAAACAACGTGGCGAGTATTAAGCAGGCCGTCACCTCGTTTCAAGATCCGCTCACTTCAAAGATTTTAGAAATTATCCTCGCAGGAGCCCTGGCATCTGACGCGTCTGACATGCATCTTGAGCCCGAAGAGGACGTAGTGCGCTTTAGACTTCGTATCGACGGCGATCTCCACGATGTCGCTGATTTCTCCCATGCGATGTATCGCTCTATCCTATCCCGTATCAAGCTCATTTCCGGCCTGAAAATCAATATCAAAAATATTGCCCAAGATGGACGCTTTACTATTCACGCGGGAGTACAAGAAATTGAAATTAGAACATCGGTTGTTCCTTCAGCTTACGGCGAAACGGTCGTGATGCGTATACTGAACCCAAAACTCCTTAGCATTAAGCTTGAAGATCTCGGTATACGTGATGATGATCTTGCGATCGTTCAGGAAGAACTTGAAAAACCAAACGGCGCAATCTTAAACACCGGCCCTACGGGGAGCGGAAAAACAACCACGCTCTATGCATTCCTGAAACGCGTCTATAACCCAAAAATTAAAATTATCACTATCGAAGACCCTATCGAATATCACATAGAAGGGATCTCCCAAACACAGGTAGAACCTGAGCGCGGATACACATTCGTCTCAGGGCTTAAAGCTGCACTTCGTCAAGATCCCGATGTTATCCTTATAGGAGAAATCCGCGATTTCGAGACCGCGGAAACAGCAATGCAGGCATCACTCACCGGACATCTTGTGTTTTCCACGCTTCATACCAACGAAGCAAGCGGTGCGATTCCTCGTCTCCTTGATATGGGCGTGAAACCTGCTACCATCGGTCCGGCGCTTAACCTCATTATCGCCCAACGTCTCGTTCGTACTCTCTGTAATGTCTGTAAAGAAAAAATAACGCCAACTGAGGAACAAAGAAAGCGTATTGAAAAACTCATCGCCACCCTGCCCTCGCGCGTTGCAAGACCCGATCCCACCTCTCTCGCGCTCTACGCACCGAAAGGATGTGACAAATGCAACAACGGATTTCGCGGGCGTATAGGTGTGTATGAATTTTTGCTCATCACGAAAGAATTAGAAGAATACATGCAGAAATCTCCCACCACTACTGATGTGAAAAGGGTGGCTTTGAAAAATGGAATGACCACGATGGGACAAGATGGACTCCTGAAAATCCTGAAAGGAATCACGACATTTGAGGAAGTAGAGAGTGTGGTAGGCAAGATTGAGGCAACGCTCGACTAGACGGCACCTTTACAAAAAACACCCCAAAAAGGGGGCGAAAAGAATCACCACAAAGGCGTAGGCAGTTATTCTCAACACTAGGGGTTGAGATAAAAGACAAGCTCGAGGTCACACCCAGCCAAAACCAAGCGAGCCTTCGGGTACTCGTCCCGTAAAGCCGTAATGTATTAAAAAGGCCCAACTGCCTACACCTTTATCGTGATTTATGTCTATCTTAGCACATTTTGAATATTATGTCAACAACATCTTCGGATAACCGCGAAGAGGTAAGTATTGATTTAACACTAAGACCATCGAATTGGCAAGAGTACATTGGCCAGGATAAAACCAAACAAGGGCTGCATATATTGATTGAGGCGGCTAAAAAACGCAAAGAAACCGTCGACCACGTCCTTCTTTACGGCCCTGCGGGTCTGGGAAAAACAACACTTGCGTCTCTCATCGCAAAAGAGATGAGAGCGAATCTTCGTATCACATCTGGACCCGCTATAGAAAAAGCGGGGGATCTTGCTTCTATCCTCTCCAACCTTGAACACGGTGATGTACTTTTTATTGATGAGGCGCATCGCATCAACCGATCAATCGAAGAAGTGCTCTATCCTGCCATGGAATCGCGCAAGCTTCATCTTATCATTGGCAAGGGACCTGCGGCAAGAAACTTTGAACTAGATCTCCCGCCCTTCACGCTAGTAGCGGCAACTACTCGCGTGGCACTTCTCTCAAATCCTCTTCGTAGCAGATTTGGAGCTATCTTCAAACTTGATTTCTATACTGAAGATCATATTAAAAAGATTCTTTCTCGTTCTGCGGATCTTCTACGCGTAAGGGTAGATGCAGAAGCACTTGCCCTACTTGCACACGCATCGCGCGCCACGCCTCGCGTGGCAAACAGATTATTGAAACGAACACGCGATCTCGCCGAAGTACAAGAAAAACCGGTAATCACGAAGGAGGTAGCGAACAGTACGCTCGCGATGTTGGAAGTAGATCAATATGGCATTGAACCTCAAGAAAGAAAAATATTAGAAACACTCGTTACCAAATTTAAAGGAGGTCCTGTGGGATTGAAAGCCCTTGCGGCTTCTACCAACGAGGAAATAGACACGATCGAAGAAGTCTATGAACCTTATCTTATCCGCCTCGGTCTTCTTGAACGCACAGGAAAAGGGAGAATCGCAACACTTCACGCCTATCAATATCTCAAAAATGAGTTCCATGACTTGCATCCTTTCTTAGGTTAGCTTGTGTTGTTCATGCGATATCTGGTATACCGTATACACACATGATGTGTATATATTTACGCTATTTTTCATGTTGCTTCAAATATTTTTGTTTATTATTGCCTGGCTTATTCCCATTCATACCTACGCAAGTGGCCCCGTTATTATCAATGAGATAATGTACAACGTGAGCGGCGCCGACGCAAAACGGGAATGGATTGAAATTAAAAATATCTCTTCCTATCGCATTGATCTGCACGATTGGCGCTTTGGAGATAGTTCAAGCCCAAATCACAAACTTGTAAATGACGAACATCCTGAATACTTTACAGTAGATCCTCAGGGGCTTGTCGTGATCGCGAGTGACATCGCCACATTTCTGAGCGAACACCAAGGATTTACCGGCCACATTCTCGATACGATCATGAATCTTAAAAACAGTGAGGATACGATCAGTATTCACAACACTGACAACACAATGAGCAACACGGTCAACTACCATTCCTCATGGGGAGGGAATGGGGGTGGAAAATCGTTAGAACGAGTAAATGCATCGTCGGAACAATTCAAAGAATCAGAAAAAGACGGTGGATCGCCTGGACAGGAAAACGAAGCGCTATTCCCTATTTCTCCACAGACAGAACCATCTTCCTCTCCCACTCTTGATACTGGAGACATAGCCTCTGCACGCATCGCGACACCAGTTCCACACTCTTCGAGTACAGAAGAGGAAAGACCTGCTTCATCATCACCGCAATTTGGAGTGTTGATTACAGAATTTCTTCCAAACCCTGACGCGCAAGGCGACGAATGGATTGAACTCCACAATACTAATACCGTCTCGACCACACTTGCGGGATGGTACCTTGAAGACAGCGCACACCATACACACACATTTAGCACTACCGTCATGGCTCCTGAAGCATATATGATCACGCCATATCACGAATCAAAAATCCACATCAATAATACAGGTGACGCACTATCTCTTTTCAACGAAACAGGATCTCTCGTTTCAAAGATATCATTTGAAGGCAATGCGCCGAAAGGTCAAAGCTTTGCACGGCGGGGCGATAATGATTGGATGTGGACCACTACTCCTACGCCTGGATTTCCTAACATATTTACGATACCGGTACCGAAACAGATACATTCCACACAAACGAATAGTACGACACTTGCCGACATAAGCGCGATGGAAGTTCCCGCATCCCAAAATTCTCTTCCCTTAACACAGAATAAATCCTCCAACCACACAACCTCACCACTCGTCCCTTCTCTGTTCTTTGGGTTATTTTTTGCAATCATGTCAGTCCTCTTCATAAAAAAGTTTATTTAGACCTATTCGATCCATGTCTGGACACTCAAAATGGGCTCAAATCAAACACAAAAAAGCGATTACTGATGCAAAAAAAAGTAAGGTATTTACCAAAGCGTCTTCACTCATCACGGTTGCGGTACGCGAAAAGGGAGAAGATCCAGAACTCAACCCAAAATTGAAACTGGCGATCGAAAAAGCACGCGCCATCAATATGCCGCAAGACAACATTAAACGCGCGATCGAACGAGGAAAGGGGCTCGGAGCAGGCGCAGCACTCGAACGACTTCGCTATGAGGCCTACGGCCCCCATAGCGTCGCCTTTGTTATCGATGCTATCAGCGACAATAAAAACAGAACGCTTGCAGAAATAAAGCATATTCTCTCTCAACATAATGGAAAAATGGCACAAATGGGTGCAGTCACCTGGATGTTTGAAGAAAAAGCAGAACTAGAGTTGGCCCTTCCCTCGCTTTCAGAACAACAAGAGCTTGAATTTATTGAACTGGGCGCAGAGGATATTCAATATCACAATTCCGAAATTCTCATCTCCTCCTCCCCTTCTTCTTTTAATGTATTAACGGAAAAACTTGAAGCATTGCACCTACCTTGCACACGCGCAGAGATCGTGCTCATTCCAAAAGAACCTATTGCACTTAATGAATCGCAGAAGGAAGAAATCCTCACGCTTCTTGATGCGCTCGATGAACAAAATGAGGTAGATGAAGTCTATACTAATGCTGAATTTTGATACATGAATATTCCACACGTATCCTCCAACCATCTTATGAGATAGGTGGTAGGAGAGATACCACACAATACGATATGTTAAATATATAATTTATATGACTATTCTCGGTATCGATCCTGGCACCACGCGCATAGGATTTGGAATTGTCCATAAAGAAGGGTCCGCATTTCGTGCGTCAGCGTCAGGACTTTTTGAATACCCACAGGATTCTCACCGTTTTGAAAAAGAATTTACCTCGCTTATTGCCACCCATAAACCAGAGGCTGCTGCCATCGAAAAGATATTCTTTGCAAAAAACCAGAAAACTGCGCTTGAAGTCACGGAAATGCGTGGCGTCATAAAGTTTCTCATTCAAAAACAAAATATTCCCATTCTCGAATTCACTCCCCTTGAAGTAAAACAATACATCACAGGGTATGGGCGTGCTGACAAAAAACAGCTCGAAACCATGACGCTCAAAGTACTCGCGCTCGCAAAAAAACCGAAATACGATGACGAAAGTGATGCGCTCGCAATCGCACTTTGTGGCGCACTCGCCTACCCCATGCACAAAAAAACAAAGGTAACTATCCCTTGACACCAAGTAGTGCATTTGCTAGACTTAAGCATATGAACTACACAATCAATAATTTCAAAAAAGAGTTTCCTGATGAAAAGGCGTGTTTAGACTATATCTTTGCTAAGAAGTACCCGAACGCTAAACAGTACTATTTCGTAAAAGGGCGTAAGTGCTATGCCAATCCTCAAGGGCAACAGCTTCATCCTTTGGTAGGAACAATCTTTGAAAAGTCCTCTACGCCTCTTACGCTATGGTTTTATGCTATCTTTCTCTTTGCATCCTCTAAGAATGGAGTATCTGCCAAAGAACTACAGCGTCAGCTTGGAGTTACCTACAAGACAGCGTGGAGGATTGCCCATCAAGTGCGTGCGTTGATGGCACAAGATGGCGACAAGCTCTCTGGTATCGTGGAAGTGGATGAAACATACATCGGTGGCTATCGGAAAGGAGGAAAGGGTGGTAAGGACAAAACGCCTGTATTCGGTATGGTATCTCGTGGCGGTGCGGTAAAGACAAAAACCTTATCTGCCCGTGAAACGCACCTTATCTTGAAAGAGATTAAAAAGAACATTGCTACTGGGTCTGCTATCGTGTCTGATAAGTTCGGGGTGTACAAGAAAACAACAAAACTAGGGTTTACGCACTCATCCGTCAATCACTGGAAAAAAGAGTATGCACGAGGAGCTACGCATACCAATACCATTGAAGGGTTTTGGAGCCAGCTCAAGCGTTCTCTTTCGGGGACATATCACTCGGTTTCTCGGAAGTATTTGCAATCTTACGTGAACGAGTTTTCTTTCCGCTACGCAAAGCCTTCTTTCGAGATTTTCGAGGGGTTGATGGGGAGGATATAGCTTTATTGAGGAGGGTGTGGAAGTCCATATTTGCTTTTATAATAAAGCGGGTGTATAATAAAGGAAATATTGAAAACTTATTGTCTCTTTGGAAGCAGAGACGGCGGACATCTCAACCCTAGGTATTACTCCAAAGGTGGGTGCTTTGTTAGGGGAAACCCTACGAAGCTTCCAAACTTTTTGTAGGGCTTTCAATGGCGTAAGTCGTTGAAACCTACAAAGCGTCCGCCTTTGGAGTTTTGTTTTATAAAATAAAACCACTCTCTTTCGTATATCATCGACTTTCTTGGTCTCCCCCTTAGAAGTGAGTCCAGAGAATGTGTTTGCTCCTTGATGGAGCTAGACCTGCAAACAGTCAGGAATACTAAACTGTCTGCGATGGTATACGAAGTAGAGTGGTTTTTTGTTATCTTCATTTTACCAGAAAAGTTATTCACAGGACAAATTGTTTAAAAACCTTTTTGTCGATGGATTTCATCGGTCAGTGCGTCTATTTTAGCACTTTGTTGAACAACCTTATCTTTTAAATCTTCAAATGTTGCCTGCGTTGCTGTGAAATACTGAATAATAAGTGTAATCAAGGCAATTCCGATAACAAAGAGAGTCGCATAAACAAAGTTCTGAAATGTGCTGAAATCCGATAACGGAAGTTTCTGCCCCTCCGCCTGTCCCCATTCTGGGGTAACATCCAGTTGCGCCTTCTCTTGAGCTTTGGATTCTTTGTTTACCATGTTAGTTTTCAAACATGTAAGCATTAAAAGTCTTTATTTCTCCCGTACGGGTATTCAAAAAAGTTTTTACTACTATTCCCATTGTGGGGTTGAAACGCGGAAGAGGAGAAGACGCTTCTAGCTGGGCGTAAGTAAGTGCTGAATAACCCTGAAATGCAATCCATTCATTTACAACGGGTTGTCCATCGGGGGTAGATTGCCTATTCAACTCATTGAGTTGTGCTTGAATTTTAAGAGGATTTTCCATAATTCGTTTTTTTCTACACAAAAACGATTTTATTAAACTGGATGTCCTATTTATTATATTTTTTGTGTACATGTTGTCAAGGGATAGTTACCAAAACAAAGGGATTGACATAAACTATACTATAGGTTATGCTAATCAAGCTTGATACTACTCTCTCAGATATCTTGGAACTCGTCCCCAGAAAATGGTGACGCAAGATATCTAAGGGAGTAACGAAGGAGGCAAGATGGGAAGGATTGCAAGATGTATGAGAGGAAGTGAGGAAGGAAAGATTTCCCGAATACTAGATGCCATTGCGAGTGAAAAAATTGGTTTCTCTGTATCGTCCCCCGATCGGAAAGAAAAAAAATTCGTGACGGTCCCTTTTAGAATTCCGGGGCTTGGGTGCTGGGTGACGCTCACGCTTTCGCGTGAGGGAAAGGAAAACATCCTTGCCTTCCAGTGTCCCCGCCATGGAGAAAGTATTATTTATGGCAGGGACTGTTCCAAAAAAAATACCCGGGCGATGATAGCCCATGAGCTCGATATGCTCATCGTGGCGCAAAAAATCAAAAAGAAGTGAGGTAATACAGACCCCGAAACGGGGTTTTTCTATATCATCTCATTGTTTTTTTCTCTTTGCCGTGTACACTAAAGACATACTTATCAATACCATTGCAATTCATGAATGAGTCATTAACACGGCATTTCCGCGGTCGAGAAAATCAGGAATTCGAACACAAATTGGAACACGGCTACTACCTTGGCATTCTCGAAAATTATATGTCTAAAACACCGTGGACACGAGAACGCGTAGCGCGCGATGCGTGGCAAAATTTTTTCGATGCGAACAACTTCACGCTTGACGGCCTAGAATTTGAAACAGATGAAAAACCAGACAGATCCGTAGTGGTCATTCGGGGAATCGCAGAATATCCCTACACCCGTCTTCTTCATTTGGGAGGCGGATATAAAGAAAACCCGAAAAAATCGGGAGGGGGACACCATGAAGGCACAAAAATCATGGCGCTTCACATGTTGCGCGATTTTGGGTTTTCAAAAGTACGCTTTTCTTCACAAGATTGGATACTCGATTTTTACCTCGATACGCCCCCTGTGGGTTCTACGGAAAAAACATCCCTGCGAGGACTCTACGTAAAACTTACCGCCCGAGACGAGGCTCTAGAAGGAAACACATTAGAACTCGTAAGCAGCGAGCAGGGAACGGTACAAACATTTATTGACGCGCGTGATCTTTTTTATCATGACACCAACCCTGACTTTCAAAACCCCGCCTTCGACAATGAACAAGGAGGGTTTTCATTGCACATGGGTACGCCTGGAAATTTTTACTTAAACGGCCAACGCATCCATTACGACGTGCGCGACACATGGAATACACTTCCTCATTTTACCTGTTGGTCGCATGAGACCCCGGAAACGGAATGGGGAACAATAAATCTTTCGCGAGACAGAGATATTATCACTGAAAATGAAGTTACCCAGATTTTCCTTCCTTTTCTTGTGGATTCCATGGAACCAGAAGATCTTATGAACACACTTAAAATCCTAGAACCATTCTATGCCGTTCCCGAAAATAATATGTCCTTTGATAGGAAAAAATGGTTTGGAAAAGAATTTTTGCGCACAGTGGTCGACCGATGCAATTCGCTCGGCCTTGTGGTTTCCTTTGACCGAAATTATATCGCACTCGATGAAAAGGATTTTTTGGAAACGCTCAAAGGACTCGGGTTTATCCCCTGTCATGAGTTTATGAGCCGCGCAGGAATGATGTGCGCATCAACGATGCATGAAGAAATCACTGAACTTTATGAACATGCCCCCTCTCCGGAAATTAAAGAACGAATCGCCTGCCTCAAGCGTTATGCGCAACAAATACTTCAAGAAACCGACACACAAACGATATACCATACTATGCGGCTATTGGGGCTTGAGCACGAAGCGAGGGGGGCGCTTGCCCGTATTTCCGATCTGCGCGCAAAAGAAATTCATGTTTTTACGGGAAAACACCCCTACCTTGCAGGGCGTTATGATGAAGATTTTGTCTGGATTAGTAAGGATTCCCTGAGCACAGGAGAAATCGATGATGTGATCGCAACCTATCTTCATGAACTCTGCCACGAATTTGGAGATGACCAATCGGCGATCTTTTCCTACGCCTTGACTGATGTAATGCGTCGTCTCGTAAAATTTGCCCGCACGCACACCACTGCCGCCGCAGAGGCACAACAAGAATGGGAGGCCATACGCGTAGACCGCACCTGGCAATCAAAAGAAGACTTTGATAGTCATGTAAGCCCGTTCTTAATAGCATCCTTAGAACAAGATCCAAATTTTCAGCGTACGTCTGGAACACAGGCTGCGAATATCTTCGACCTTCAGCTCAAGATTGAATTGATATCCAAAAACCTACCTCCCGCGAACGGCGACATTGTTCACATACTTGAAAAAATGTGGAATGAAATACAAGCAGATCCTCGCGTACAACAGTGGAAATTGCTCCTGAGAAACGCTCATCATGCATCCAAGCCGCTCACTCCCGAAGAGCAAAACACATTACAAGACGCGCATACAAGAATCAATGCCATAGAGTCTGCCTTGAGAGCTCTGCAACAAAAAATCAATATCCTTACTGAATCACTTAAAGTGTTTAAGGGGGGAAAACGGCTCCTAAAAGAAGAAAAACTTGGTATACCCGCATTACGCGCAGACATAGAGCGTAACCGCAAAGAACAGGAACGCATACGCGCGTCGGTGGCAACGCTTCAAAAACGGAAAGATGAATATGATGAAAGTTTAAACGCCGATATAAGAGCCGCGCGGTCCATAAGCAGCGCCCATAACGCGGAACTGCACGGAATACCAATCGATCTTATTGGCGCATCGGATCTTTTCCCTTTCCTTTCTGCCTCCTTAGAACTCCTTGAAAAAAAATGGGAACGTGAACAAATCCTTGATAGGGAACGCGGTAAGCATGAATTCGATACCCTACTCGCCTGGGCGCGCACACAAGAAGATTCGACAAAAAAGATTGATCGTGCCCTCACGCACAATCTCATCGAACTTTCTGAAAGCATAGCCCATGGGAAAACCGCACCATCCCAGATCATGTACGGACAATTTCTCTACGAAGCACTTCAATAGGAAAAAACTGAAAAAAAGATTATACTAAAAGAAAATTATTACCATCATCTATGTACGAACCAAAATCATTTGATGCATTGTTAGGCACGGAGGGATTCAGTGATGCCCTTCTTACAAATCACTTCGCACTTTACAAAGGATATGTAACAAATACGAATAAACTCATCGATATGTTTTCTGTGCTTCGCAACGAAGAAAAAACAGGAACTCCGGAATACGCGGAATTAACACGAAGATTTGGTTGGGAATACAACGGAATGCGCCTGCACGAATATTACTTTGAAAACATAGTAAAGGAGAGAGCGAATCGCAATGAAAATGCTCCACTTGCGCGCGCACTCACAGAACAATACGGCAGTCTTCAGCACTGGGAAAAAAACTTTCGCGCTACGGGAGCACTGCGCGGCATTGGATGGACTATTCTTTATAAAGACAGCAAAACAGGAAATCTCTTCAACACATGGGTTACTGAACATGATATGGGCCATCTTGCAGGCGCGACACCTCTCCTTGTCCTCGATGTCTTTGAGCATGCATATATTTCAGATTACGGCCTCAAACGGGCAGACTATATTAACGCATTTATGAATGCCGTAAACTGGGAGATTGTTGAGCAACGATTTGATGCCGCACACTAATAGCGTTTCCATGAATACGCCCCTTGAACGCAATCTTGAAAAACTCGGCCTCTCGGAAAAAGAAGCAAAAGTCTATCTTGCAACTCTTGAATTAGGACAGGCCACGGTACAACATATCGCGAAAAAAGCAGAGGTACAACGCCCTACCACGTACGTGATTCTCGACTCCCTCATGAAAAACGGACTTGTTACCACTGCAGAATCAGGAAAAAAAACATTGTTTTCCGCGGAATCCCCTGAACAGCTTGATCGTCTCCTTGAAAAAGAGAAAGCGGACATTGCGCTCAAACACACCTACCTCCAAGAAATTATTCCTGAACTCAAAGCGCTCTTCAATCTCACGGAAAATAGACCAAAAGTAAAATTTTACGAAGGAAAAGAAGGTATTATCGCGATGCAAGAAGAATTTTTGCGTCTTGCGGAGACGGTCACGGAAGAGATTGTGGGGTTCACCCCTCTTGATGAACTCCTCCGCGTCTTCCCGAACTATGAATCAACCTACAGCAAAGAGCGTTCAAATAAAAAACTTCGCAACAAAGTCATTTACACCCGCGCTGAAGGCCCTCTCACAGGTGCCACAAGCGAAAACGTGTTACGCGAAGCGCGCTATATTCCAAAAGATAAGTTCCCTTTTACAAGTAGTGTCACTGTATATGGTCAGGACTACCTCGTCTTAATCTCTTATGGCGAGCAGTTGCTTGGTGTTACGATCCAAAGCAATGATATTGCCTCCTCGTTTCGAGTAATTTTTAATCTCGCGTGGGATGCCGCCGAACAATACAATCAATAAGCCTGGAGGAAGATTACCACATAAAAAATAAAGGCCGTGTCTCCACACGGCCTTTCTGGTGCTTGGGGGCATACGAATAAAGAACCTTTTTCTTTTTTCCGCGCCCCCCCGCCATTCCTTTTAAATCGTCGCCTATGTTACCAGAGCATGGGCGACTCCTCCTTTCTTGTTGGAAAACTCGAAAAATGAAAAGAGTGAAAAATACTGGACGGAGAGAGCGGGTGCAAGCGATGTTTTTTACACCTCCCCTAAACCCTCTTAACCCGCCAGTCTTTTCATCCTACCAGTTCATTTCGATTGTCCTCCAACGTTACTCGAATAAATTATAGCACATACTGATATTTTGGTCAAGTTTCCCTTGGCCCTTTGTGTCAAATATGTACCTAGTATACACACCTTATCTTATCTATGTTTACACATAAGTTTCACTTATGAATATGAAATCAAAAAGTGTTAGAAAATTCGGACATAGAAATTATACGTAAATATTAAGAAAAACCTAGTATTTTTCTACAATATGTCAGCTATGCTTGACAAATTAAATTCTATTTGCTATAATGCAAGCAGCACAATGAAAGAAGGTCAAGCGCGAGTTGCCACGAGACGCAAGTGAACTAAGCACGTGTGGAACTGTGAAGCCCTGACGGTTGGGAATTAATACTACACCCACTATCCGAATCAGGTACCACACTCCGCAATCCTTAGCTCGCTTCCCTCTCGTGGTAATTAGACAAGAAAGGAGGTGAAGAACGAAATGCGGATACTCCGCGTGCCGCGTGCGGCAACCGACCGCTCGCAGTAAAGGCTGAAAAACGGTGTATGGCACACGCCCCGCCGGCATATCCGGCGCGCGCTAAACTCACCGCCGCACACCCGGGGGTAAGTTTAGCTATAAAGCGGGGCGAAGGGTTCCCGCAGTGCCATAGCCACTCCTCTCACACTCCCTAAAAACGCCAAGTGTGAGAAGAGAGGTTGCGCCCGACTACCAAGGGTGGTGGGTGCAATTTCCAAATGGAGTGGTGTAACCCCCTTGAGCCACGTCGCGACTGGTTCATGGGTGATGTTGCAAAGCCAGAATCGAGACCTGCAGCGCTATGTCTCGACAGGAGCTTTCCTGCAAAAAGCCGTGGGCGGACACGCAACCGGCTTCTGATTCCTCGCCAAATCAGAAGCCAAGAAAATCATACTAGGACTTGTTGAAAAACGAGTCCGTGGGAGAGGCGCTCCTCTCCCCCTGTCTGTCGATGTGAATCGACACTGATGAGTCCTTAAAGGACGAAACAGGAAAAAAACTTTTAAACGCGCCGCCATGCGTCGTTTTCAAATTTTCGAAAAAAGGCGTCAACCATCGCACTGGTGCCTTCCATCGAAAATTTAAAAATTCTTCCAGGAATACATTCAAGTTTCCTATCTTTGCTTCTTGCCTGGTTCCTTTTTGGAACTCATAGTCTACGGCAAAGTGTAACTATAAAGAAAGATGGGTGAGCCCCATTTTGTAGGCCGCCAAGATTACTGCGTGACGATCTTGTAAAAATAACGTTTTCCTACCTTGATGATCTTTCCATTGTCACCCTCCTCAAGCATATGTTGTGGATCTGTAATGGTCTCCCCTTCCATACGAACACCGCGCTCATCAACAAGGCGACGCGCTTCGGAATTGGATTTCACATGACCTGACTCTTTAAGAAACTCCGTGATACTGAGCGGGAGTTTCACGGTCACCTCACCTACATCCTCACCCACCTGTTTCTTCTGAAACGTATTTACAAAATTCTCCTGAGCATTGTCCGCCGCCTCTGTGCCATGATAGAGAGAGACAAGCGCATGCGCAAGTTTCATCTTCACATCACGGGGGTTTGCACCGTTGTTAAGTTCAGTTTCGTATGCATCAATCTCCTCCATGCTTGCAAACGTGTACACGCGGAAATAGGTCACAATAAGTTCATCGGGGAGTGTCATTGTTTTGCCATACATATCGCTTGGCGTATCAGAGATTGCGATAAAGTTTCCAAGAGACTTCGATTGCTTTTCTTTTCCATCAAGCCCTGGGGTAATCACCGTCGTCATAATGGCTTGGGGAGACTGGCCAAATAATGTCTGATAGTGGCGCCCCATCATCTCATTAAAAAGCTGATCAGAACCAATGATGGTAAGGTCGGATTTAAGCACAACAGAATCGTAGCCTTGCAAGATGGGATAGAGCAACTCATGCATATAAATTTCACTCCCTTCTCCCATACGCTTTTGAAACATATCGCGCTCAATAAGGCGTGCATGGGTAATTTTTCTGCAAAGACCCAAAAATTCACTAAGCGGCATCATACCATACCATTCCGAATTTCTACGCACCTCAAACACAGAAGAATCGTCAATTAAAATCTTGGTGACCTGCTCAATATATAACCTCGCGTCACGTTCTATCTCTGCTTCGGTGCGCTCTGGGCGTGTTTTACTCTTTCCCGTGGGGTCACCGATGCGGGTAGTAAAATCCCCTATGAGAAACAAGACCTTGTGCCCGTGCTCCTGAAATTCCCGCATTTTCCATAAACTCACTCCGTGCCCCAGGTGAATAAGCGGATGTGTCACATCTACTCCGAATTTAATGCGTAGCGGCCGTCCGGTGAGGAGACGGTGCCCAAGATCCTCTTCCCCCACCACACGTTCCACATTATGTGTAAGGGCGTGGGAAATCCAATCTTTATCTGGAAACATTCTCTTCATAATTCATTGTCCATATGGATTTTATCATAAATCACATAACAATAATGTGCAACAAACGCATCCACGAAACCATATCCCCGTCGTACAAAAGAATGGTATACTAATAATATAACGCTCGTTTATCACCCATGTTCGGAGAAGAATCACCACAAGATATTATTAAGCGCGAACTTAAAAAAACGGATCGCGATATTTCGATTATCCTAATCGTCAACTCGCTTATTGAGTACGCCTATGAGTCGCGAGCCTCTGATATCCACATCGATCCGGGAGAAGACGGTATCGCAATCCGCCTTCGTATTGATGGAATCATGTATAATGCATTCACTTTCCCAAAAGGGATACAACCAGAAATTATCAGCCGCATTAAAGTGCTCGCGGAACTACGCACGGATGAGCACCAAGCCGCGCAAGACGGCCGTATTAAATTTAAAACACATGACAAGAAATCGTTTGATATCCGTGTCTCTATTGTTCCCACATACTATAATGAAAATGCGGTTCTTCGTCTTCTTGTGGAACAGGGCGATAAATTTTCACTTAAAAATGTGGGCTTTTCTGAACGCGACTTGAGTGTCGTACAACACGCAATTTCAAAACCATATGGAATGATTCTCGCTACTGGTCCGACAGGAAGCGGTAAAACGACAACTCTTTATACGCTTCTGAAAGAACTAAATAAACCTCCTGTAAGTATTATTACCATTGAGGATCCTATAGAGTTTTCGCTGGAAAATGTGGATCAAATTCAAGTAAACAATCAAACAGGACTTACATTTGCAAATGGCCTTCGCGCAATTCTCCGCCAAGATCCCAATATTATTATGGTAGGAGAAATTCGCGACGAAGAAACGGCAGGAATCGCAGTAAATGCGGCCCTCACCGGTCATTTGCTCCTCTCAACCATTCACACCAATGATGCTGCCACCACGCTTCCCCGCCTCCTTGATATGGGCATAGAACCATTCCTGATTGCTTCAACGGTAAATGTGGCGATTGGGCAGCGCCTTCTTCGCGTTATTTGCCCTGATTGCCGAAAACCACACTTCCCCACAAAAGAGGAACAGGAACTTCTCACCATCAATCTTCCCCAGGGAATCGCAATACCTCAGAAAATTTATAAAGGAGAGGGGTGCAGCGCGTGCGGAAAAAGCGGTTATCGAGGACGTATTCCCATTTATGAAGTCCTCGATGTAAGCGATGCGATACGTAACGCGATCATTAACCATGAGTCTGCAGCGGACATTAAAAAAATTGCGATCAGGGAGGGTATGACCACCATGTATCAAGATGGGTTTAAAAAGGTGGCGGAAGGAATTACCACGATAGAAGAAGTATTACGCATTGCACATGAATAACAAGTTATCCAAAAAACAATCGTCTCCTATTATCTTGTTCCATTCAGTCTCTCTTGCAGACCGTATTTTGTTTGCCAAACATCTCGCCATTATGACCAAGTCCGGCATGCCGATTGTGGAGAGCGTATCTATTATACAACGGCAGGTACGTGGACCGTATTTTGCAAAAATACTTCTTACAGTAAAAGCGGATCTCGAAAATGGGCAACCCCTATCCTCATCTTTAGAAAAATTTAAATCCGCATTCGGAGATTTATTTATCAACATTATTAGAATAGGAGAGAGCAGCGGAACATTGGTAGAAAATTTAGAACATCTCGCACTCGAATTAAAAAAGAACGAACAATTGCACTCAAAAATAAAGTCTGCGCTCGTATATCCAGTTATCATTCTTCTCGCCACGCTTGGCATTAGCGGTCTTCTCGTATTTCTTGTTCTCCCCAAAATTATTCCCGTGCTCACAAGCCTGGGAGTGACCCTCCCCCTTACCACACGGCTCCTTATCGCATTTACCGCCGGCCTTCATACACATCTTATCCTCATTATCATCATCTCCTTATTCGTTATTCTCCTCGTAACATTTCTCTTTCGGATACGAGCGATAAAAAACGCATATCAATATGGAGTGCTTTTGCTCCCCATCGCCGGACCAATATCGCTGGATTATGAAATGGCACTCTTTGCGAGAACGCTTGCATTTTTATTACAAAGCGGCATCAAAATTATAGAAGCACTCTCCATTACTGCACAAATTATGCCAACCATTCCCCACAAGGAAGCACTTATCACGCTCACAGAACGCGTAAAACAAGGAGAGCCTATGTACACGTTTCTCGAACAACATCCGCGCATTTTCGCTTCGACGCTAAGTCGTATGATTGAAGTAGGAGAACGAACAGGAAACTTGTCGCCCAATCTATTCTACTTAGCCGATTTTTATGAAAGCGAGCTTGACGAACTTGTGAACAATCTTACGAGCATTCTAGAACCCGTTATGCTTCTCGTTATGGGGGGTATCGTTGCCTTTGTCGCACTTTCTATCATTACTCCCATCTATCAAGTCACGCAAGCAATTCATTAATGAAAAGATGGCTTCCTTTCAGCATAGCAAGACAACAGGTTTTACCATTTTGGAACTCCTTGTTACGATAGGGATCGGTACCATTCTGATAGCACTGCTCCCCATCTCTTTTAGCGGAGCTTATCAGGACTACCTGCTTACATCTGAACGCAATATGATTGTGTTTACACTCCAAAAAGCACGCAATGAAGCAATGAGTAATTTCGACCAGTCTGATCACGGCGTTTACATACAGCAAAATGCCTACACCGTATTTCAAGGAACATCATACGCGTCAAGAAATCCCGCCTACGATGAAATATTTCCCGCTTCGGGGGGAGTAGCCAAAACAGGGCTCTCTGAGATCGATTTCGACCAATTAACAGGGGGAACGGCTGCATCAGGAACCATAACGCTCACTACCGCACAAAAATCTCTCTTGATTTCAATAAATCCAGCAGGGCAAATAACATGGTAATACACGCAACGCATTCACAAAAAGGTTTTTCCCTGCTAGAGGTACTTATAGCCCTTTCTATCGCAACACTCGGCCTTTTTTCCGTGGTGGGTGTTGCGTTTAAAAATCAGTCTGCGCTCACTTATACGCAACACAATAATGAGGCATTGACATATGCGCAAGAAAATCTGGAAAGCGCCAAAGCGATGGCAAATAATAATTTCTCATCCGTCATTTCAAGCACTTCTACGGAAAATATATTCTTTAAAGAACTGGACGTCACGGACGTAGCAAGTTCAGAGAAACAAATTATCAGTCGCGTGTCATGGAAGACAGACCCTTTGCGCACGGAACAAGTGGAGTTGAGCACTCTTATCACTGACTGGAGGTCAATTGCAAACAGTACAAGCACCCAAGGACAACAAGGGGGTGGGGGTGGTTCTCAGAGTGATTGGGGAAATCCCGTAGCGCGCGGAAGCGTAGACATCGGCTCAGGATCTTCAGGAGGTTACAGCGGAACCTCAATTGCGGTACAAAACAATGTGGCATACGTAACGGTGGCATCAGGATATTGGATGGCCCCGCGAATCATAAGCTTTATTAGTTTTGATGTAACCAACCCTGATAATCCACAAGTGCTGTGGAGCATGAATACGGGCAATCCATTAAATGACGTATCAGTAAGCGGAAATTATGCGTTTGCGGCAAGTCAGGGCAGTACACAACTGCAGATCATCGACATCAGCAATCCTTCTTTCATGCGTGTCGTAAGCAGCGCGCGCATGAACGGCGTTACACAGAATGGAAAGAGTATTTTTGTACAGAATGGATATGCATACATTGGATCATTCAAATCACCCGGGGGGGAACTGCAGGTTTTCAACGTCACCAATCCTTTAAATCCCGTCTGGATAAGTACAACCGAAATCAATGCGGATGTAAATGCCATTAGTAAGTACAACAACCTCCTTTTCGTGGCCACCTCGGATCACAATAACGAAGTTATCATATTTGATGCAACAAACCCATCGTCGCTCCAAAAACTAGGGGTGATAAATTTTACTGACAAAGAATCAGGCCTGAGTTTATTTTCAAGTGGTCCGTCGACATTGTTTACAGGAATTGGGGACGATTTCATTCCCGTCGACATCACTGTCCCCAATACACCGGTAAACAAAGGGCGCTATGATGTGGGCGGAGTCCCGATCAATGGTATTGCCGCCGAAGGGACACTTGCATTTCTTGCAACAGAAAATAGTTCAAAGGAATTTCAGGTCATAGATATATCAAATCTATCAAATCCGAACCTTTTTGGTTCTCTTGACTTATCAGCAAACCCAACAGGTATTGTTGTACTCAACAACATCGCTTATCTTTCTATGGATAGCACCAAAATATTACAAATTATAAGTCCTTCAAATTAAAATAAACCTCATGAAATATTTTGGAAAAAAGCGATATGTCCTCCATAACCACACTGGGTTTACTCTGCTAGAAACCATACTCTATCTTGCACTTACCTCGTTTATCCTTACAACGCTCTTTGGTACATTTTACGCAATTACGGTAAACCAGACTGAAATAGCGAGAAAATCCCTCGTGGAAGAAGACGCAAATTTTATCCTTAAAAAAATAGAATGGGTTCTCGAAGGATCAATCATTACCGAACCCGCTATTGGCACTACAACACCTGCCCTTGTGGTTACTAAACAAGATTACGGCAGTAACCCTATTACAATAGATGACAACCAACGAAATATCCGTATACAACTTGGTTCGGCCGATCCACTCCCACTGAACAATAATGCCCTTCCAGCGACAGAACTCTCCTTCCAACAGTATCTCCCCTATGCGACCAGCAGTATTGTATTGTTGCAAACATCATTTATGCTCGATGGAAAACTCTTTTCCTCAAATTTCTATGTACAAAAATAGAGAAGGCTACATTATGCTTATTTCAGTTATCTTTGTGGTACTTATTCTTTCCGCACTGGTTTTCTCTGTAAATTATGGGGGCTATCTCGTGCGTATGAACGTACTACGCACCACCTCGAAAGAAGAGAGTACAGCCTTGGCAAATGCATGCGTGGAGCATGCCCTTCTGAACCTTGCGCTCGCCTCAAGTACATATCAAGGAAACCAAACGGTAGCGGTGGGAAGTTCTACGTGTCAAATTTTTCCTATTCAATCACAATCGGGAGAAAAAATTATTACCACGAAAGGCGTGTCAGGAAGCAATGTGACCAACATGAAGGTAAGCGTACAGTTTAACCCGAATCTTTCTTTAGTAGCTTGGGAGGAAATTCCATCTCTTTAATCTGTGGATAGAGCTTCTTTTCTTAGTGTGGTATTCTTAATATGTTGAAAAGGTCGTACGCTTACTTCTTTCTCTCTCACGAAAAATATGAAACAAAAAGGTTTTACTCTTATTGAACTTTTGGTCGTGATTGGCATTATTGCCATATTGGCATCAGTGGTTATTGTAGCCCTAAATCCTGCGCGACAATTTGCTCAAGCGCGCAATACTCAACGCTCTGCAAATGTAACTACGATATTAGATGCCATTGGACAAAACATGGCAGATAACAACGGTATCTTTACATGTGCTGCAGGGTCATTGCCTACCGCAAGCACAACCATGAAAAATACGGGAGGATATGATATTGCGGGATGTCTCGTTCCTACTTATGTTTCCTCCATGCCATTTGACCCAAGCGCGACAGGAGCACACTACACGAGCACATCCGACTACAATAGTGCCTATTCAGTATATCAGGATGCCACCACGGGGCGAGTAACCGTTTCTGCGCCAAATGCCGAATTAAGTCAGACGATTTCACTATCTCGTTAAGACATGCCGCCTTGTATAAAAAACAGCCCGATTAAAGGCTGTTTTTTATCTTATCCCAAAAAGTTACATGGCGCACTCTTTACATCGTCCCTTATGAGAAAATAACTCGTACAATGCAGAAAGCCCCACTAATACATAAATCACGCGAGAAGCCATTGCCATGTCTCCTCCGAAAAGTAACCCGAGGCTCCAATGAAAACCGCCCACAAGAAGCCAGTTGAGACCTCCGATTAAAAGAAGAACGTATGCAATTTTATGTAATGACATAATATAAAATATTATAAATGCGGCGACCTTTATGCTGCAACGATCTCAGATGTATCCAGCATGTTAACTTTAGTATAGCACAACACGAAACGATATGATGTGCATAATATGTACCGTCCCATGTTATACTTAACCTATGAATGCTTACGATATTACCATTTCACTTTTGATGTTCATGGTAGCCATACAGGCGATAGAACGCATGCGATATGACGCACACTATCATCCAAAAAAATTCTGGGGTGATCTTAAAATTTTAGCCGCCCTGCTTCTCATTTTTGGTATCGAAATAAGCGTCCTCATTCTCCTCTTACAACAGGCGGATTTTTTTACAAATAACTCAAAACAACTCATTGCACTTTTTCTGATAATCACGAGTGTGCTATCCCCCTTCCTCTTGGTGTTGTGGGACAAAAGACATCGCAAACTTTAACGGAAAAGAGATCACACAAAAAATGCGTTAGAACTTTTTCTCTGAACCTTGAACATGTAGTGATCCTAAAAACCTCTTTATAACTTTTTCAATATCTTCTCTTTCCTTTTCTGCCGGTTTGTCATAAAAATAAACCTCAATGGTATTGTTATTTTTACGCGCATATCCACGGAATGTTATATCGTTCCACTGAAGACCATTTGCAAAACGTAATGCATCATGTCCAAGATGTGTTATGAAAATATCAAAATTTTTTGTAACAATGAATTGTGCAAGTCCCCTCCTTTCAAGGTTCAAGAAAATAGAGTTCTCGTCTGATTCCATAGCAATCTTGACTTCATAAAGAGAAACCTGTTCTTGTTTCTGCGGTATCTTTTCCATAAAAGAAGTATATCATGTTATGATTTAAATTCTACCGACCATTCGCACAAGCCAGAAACCATGAGACCGCGGGAATTTTCAGTCCGAATAATTTTTACAATGTCGAATTTGATTTATTGATTGGTTGAGAAAATTAAAGTTTATTTAAAATGAAAAACCTCTGGACATTGCCAGAAGTTCGATAACCCTAATCCTCCTTCTTTCTTGAAAACAACGAAATGCCAAAACATTGTTCGATGTTTCCTCTTGTTGCACATTGATAAAGAGAGATGCCAAATGCGTGTCTGACATTTCTTTCCGCACATTGGCACAAGGAGAGGCCAAGGCATTGTATCGCGTCACACCTTGCTCGTTGATAGATAGAAATGCCGATGCATTGCTCTGCCATCCAATCCCGCCCCCTCCTGATATAAGGAAATCCCAATGAACTGCCCGACACTATTTCCTGCATATTGGCACAAAGATATTCCAAACATCTGTGCTGCGTCACGTCCTGCGTACTGATACAAAGAAAGACCAAAAACTTGGGATGCATCCTCTCCGGCTTTCTGATAAAGAGATACGCCGCAAACTTGGATAGCATCGTATTTCGCAGCCTGAATAATACCGAGAAGCGCATAGGAATTTCCTTCAGTGGCGAATCCTCCAAAAATTCCATAAATGTTCTTACCTACCTTGTAGGGGTATGAAACGAGGAAAAAAATCAGAAACATTCCAAAACTCGGATGATACCCGACGAGAAAAGGTGACATGGCGGTAAGTACCGCCGCCATCACAACGCCAAGGATGAAATTGTAATTTGTCCTCATCCTCATCTGTTTCCTCCTTTTTCGACTTTCGACGAACTAAAAACAATATAGTATTATATTTGTCCAGTTTGTCGGCTGCGGGGAACGTTCAAAATGTTGTGCGAATAAATATCTGTCGGATGAGTGAAAACTCAGAATAAAACAAATTTTCCAACCTACTCAAACCAAAAAACTCTGATTTGTTCAAGGGTTTTTTAGCCAAAAACTTCATCTGAGCGGGATACCAGAATCGAACTGGCGCCTTGACCTTGGCAAGGTCGCGTACTACCACTATACTAATCCCGCTTCAGTCTGCCTAAAGTAGACATATACAAAATACCAAATATACACAAACTTCACAAGATCATTTACGCCCTATAATATCTGATCCAATCTGTCGCAAAAACCTTCGAGATTGGATACAGAGCGCGAAGGAAACGAGGCTTTTTATGAGGCGTATTGTAATACGACGAATAAAAAACTCAGTTTCCGACAAAGCTATGTGCCAATATCGAAGGTTTTTGAATTACTTTTTCAGTGGTTTAATAATATCATCAATCAGTCCATACTTTTTTGCCTCTTCAGAAGAAAGATAAAAATCACGATCGGTATCTTTTTCTATTCTTGCAAGAGTTTGGCCTGTATGCTTTGAGAGAATTTGATTTAATTGATCTTTCATTTTAAGAACCTGTTTTGCCGTAATTTCAATCTCCGTTGCCTGCCCCCCCACTCCATCCATCATAACCTGATGCAAAAGCATTTCAGCATTTGGAAGTGCAAGACGCTTTCCTTTTTTACCGCCACCGAGCAATACTGCCGCCATTGATGCAGCAACACCCACACACACAGTAGATGTATCAGGCCTAATCGCTTGCATCGTATCATAAATAGCAAGCCCCGCGGTAACCATTCCACCGGGAGAATTGATATAAAAAAGGATGTCTTTCTTAGGATCTACATGCTCAAGATATAGCATTTGGGCGATAATCGTGTTCGCAATCGCGTCATTAATGGGCCCTCCTAAAAATATAATACGCTCCTCGAGTAAGCGTGAATAAATATCATATGCACGCTCCCCCATGCTCGACTTTTCTATGACAGTAGGAATTAAATTCATATCTACGTAAAAATTATATTATTAATTACTGTTATGCCTGGTCCTCTAAAAATACCAGCACTTTTTCTGCGACCAACATATTCTTAACATACATCGAAAGTGACGGCAAATCCTCTTTTTTGGGTTTTTCGGAATCTTTGCTTGTTTCAATCAATTCTTGAACTTTTTTGGTAATCTCACCTTCTGATACTGTAATATTCTCTCTGACAGCAATATGGCCAAGAAGAAGAGCAATGGTAATATTTTTTTCTGCCTCACCGTGTAATTCTTGTTTAAGGGAATCTTCTGTTTTTCCCACTTGTGCCAAATACTTCAAAAAATTACCACTATTCGATCCCAACGATGCCTTAAACTCATCCACAATGCGCTCCGCTTCCCTGTCGATAGCCTCCGGCTCAATAGGAGCGCGCGTCTCGCGCGCTAACACATCGAGAAGCATTGCACGCAAACGACGTTTTTCTGTTTCTTTTTGTTCTTCATGAAGACCTTCGTCTATATTCTTTTTTAATTCAGCAAGATTTTCAAATCTGCCAATGGACCGCGCGAAGGCATCATCTAATTCGGGAAGAACTTCTTTTTGCACATTATGGAGAAAAACTGAAAATGTAAGAGGTTTTTCGCGTAATTCAGTAAGCCAATAATCGGCAGGTGCTGTAAGGGTGAACGTTCTTGTTTCCCCTATACTCATCCCCTGAATACGTTCTTCAAACCCCGGTACAAACTTTCCTTTTCCCAGCACAAATTTCTGATGTTTTCCACTCCCTCCTTCAAGCGGAACATTATGCACTGTCGTATCAAAATCAATATCGACAATGTCTCCCTCTTCGGCAGGACGATTAAGTGCAATATATTGGGCACGTGCACGTTGAAGCCACAACATAGCTTCCGCATATTTCGCTTCGGGTACTTCAAGATTTTTTTGGTTATTTTCAAAAAAATCGTGGGCAAGTTGTTTATAATCAGGCAAAATGATATTCATGAGAAGGGAAATGGATAAATAAGGTTATTCTATTTCGTTTTTATGTTCCGAATCTCCCGAAGTAACAACTGTTTCCTGTTCTCCCTCTTCAGAAATGGCCGCCACCCCCCCCTCTACAGACTCTTCTGGTTTCTCCGAGGAACGAACGTCAATCTTCCAATTTGTAAGACGCGCAGCGAGACGTACATTTTGTCCACTTCTTCCAATAGCAAGGCTGATTTGTTCCGGGGCCACATATACCAACGCTTCTCGATAAGGGTGGATCTCGATATCTTGTACTTTTGCGGGAGAAAGCGCATTAGTAATAAATGTGGCCGGATCTTCAGACCATGCGATAATATCAATTTTTTCTCCTCCTAATTCGTTCATAACCGCCATCACACGTGTTCCTTTCTGACCCACACATGAACCAATAGGATCTATAGCCTCTACATGAGTTACGACTGCTATTTTGGTGCGACTTCCTGGTTCACGCGCAATTGCTTTAATTTCTACAATATTATCATTTATCTCGGGGACTTCTATTTCAAATAATTTTGCTACAAATTGAGGATGAGCGCGGGAAAGAATAACCGCAGGACCTTTCATGTCTTCCTGTACCGCAAGAATATAAAAACGTCGCCGCTCGCCAATACGGTATCGTTCATCATAAATGCCTTCATTCGCATACATAATACCCACTGTCTTTCCTAAATCAACATAGACGTTTCTTCCTTCAATGCGTTGGATAAGACCGCTTACCAATGTTCCCTCCTTTTGTTTATATTCCTGATAAACGGTAGTCTTTTCAGCTTCACGAATTTTCTGCAACACCACCTGTTTTGCTGCTTGTGCTGCAATACGTCCAAAATCAGCGTGAGGCTCCAAAGGATAAGTTACTTCATCTCCCACTTGAATCTTTGGATCATCTATTTGAGCTTCATCAAGCATAATATGGTGTTCTGGATTAAACACATATTTTTTTACTTCACCTTCCTGTAGCTCGTGGGGGATATAATCTTCTGCTGCCTCTTGTGCAATCTCTTCTTCTGTTTTTACCATACTCTCATCAAGCACAGTCTTCACTTGCCAAAACTGAAACGTTCCCGTTTCAAGATCTAGTTTTGCACGAATGTGTTCTCCTTTGCTTCCGTACTCTTTGCGATACGCGGTCGCAACAGCCGCTTCAATTGCCTCAACGATAGATTCTTTAGTAATATTACGCTCCTCAGCTATTTGTTCAATTGCAGAGGAAAAATTCTTTAAATCAAACATAATAAAAAATATATGGGAATTAGTTGAATAATACTTGAGAAAACTATAATGTCCGCCCCTCGGGCGGACATTAACAGGATTCAAACCATACTTCAATATACATTCTAATAAACTTATTAAAATTTGTCAAATGCCCTAGAAAATACTGTCATAATATGACATATTAAAGACCTCATATTCACATCTTGACACTGTCATTAAAAACACTACAATACGAACAAAATAACAAAAAGGTCGGTAAGAAGACCCAAATACTATGGCAGTGTATAATTCATTATTTGTTACTAATACCATAAAAAAAGGACAAGGTAGCGAGGAAGAAGAGTGGTTTGATGAAGAGCCGGCAGAAGAAGATGAAACCCTAAACGATGGGGAAGAAGACGATGATGATAATGATGACGAAGAGGAGGAGGAAGAAGACGATGATGATAATGATGACGAAGAGGAAATATAGCAATTTATATACATAGTGATCAATACCTAAGACCCCCTAACGGGGTTTTTAGGTATTGATAAAACAAATAAAATGAGACATAATAATCACATAATCAATGACTACACAAAAAAATAAAAAAAGGTCGTTTATGAAATTCCTCCTCATTGGGGGCGTATGTATTGCTTTTCTCATTTTTTTTGGAATATTTGTCCTAATAACGTATGAGACACTCACCCTTCCACAAGTTGATAATTTCAGCGATCAACCTGCTCCTCAAACGACAAAAATATATGATAGGACGGGACAAGTTCTTCTTTATGATCTTTATGGGGACCAAAAAAGAACTCCTATTGCATTCGATGAAATTCCGGACTATGTAAAAAAAGCGACACTCGCCTTAGAAGATAAGGATTTTTACAATCACTCGGCATTTAGCATAAAAGGAACACTTCGTGCCCTGGTAACTGACATTATACAAGGACAAACAGTTGAAGGAGGATCGACAATTACACAGCAGTTGGTCAAAAATACTCTTCTTGATCCTCAAAAAACAATTACACGAAAAATAAAAGAGATTATACTAGCATACAAATTAGAACGCCGTTATTCAAAGGATGAAATTTTGAACCTCTACTTGAACGATATTCCTTATGGAGGCAACGCTTATGGAATAGAAGCCGCAAGTCAAAGTTATTTCAATAAATCAGCAAAAGATCTTACGCTTGCTGAAGCTGCCATTTTAGCCTCTCTTCCCCAAGCACCTTCCTACTATTCACCGTATGGAATCCACAAACAAGAATTGTTAAACAGGGCCCATTATGGATTAAAAATCATGAAGGATTTGGGTTGGATTACTGATACGGAATATAATAATGCTCTTCAAGAATCTATTACATTCGCACCTCAAAAAGTTTCTATTCGTGCTCCACATTTTGTGATGATGGTCATTGATTATCTTAACAAACAATATGGAGAAGATTATGTAAAAAGCGCGGGATTAAATGTCATTACCACTCTCGATTGGCCTACTCAACAAATTGCGGAAGACGTTGTTGCAAGAGGAGCACAACGTAATACCGAACTTTACAAAGGAACTAACGCCGCGTTGGTAAGTGAAGATCCAAAAACAGGCCAAATTATCAGTCTAGTAGGTTCTCATGATTATTTTGATGTTGCTCATGATGGAAATTTTGACGTTGCTACACAAGGATTACGCCAACCAGGATCGTCATTCAAACCGTTTGTTTATCTTACGGCGTTTACAAAAGGATATACTCCTCAAACAATTGTTTTTGACCTTCCCACGGAATTTGATACATCGGGAGATCCTCACAACAGCTATAGGCCAGAAAATTTTGATGGACAATTTGGAGGACCTACCACATTGCGTGATGCATTAGGCAATAGTTTAAACGTGCCATCAGTAAAAGTACTCTATCTTGCAGGAATCAAGGATGTCATTAATATGGCACAAAAATTCGGTATTACCACATTAAATGATCCAAATCGTTATGGACTTTCTCTTGTATTGGGGGGCGGAGAAGTCAAACTTATTGATATGGTAAACGCGTATTCAATTCTTTCTCAAGAAGGAACAGAACATAAACAGCAATTTATTCTCAGTGTGACTACCAATGATGGAAAAGTGTTGGAAACCTACAATGATACCGTAACCCCGGTAGTAGATCCGCAATATACACGTGAAATCACTGATATTCTTTCAAGCGATAGTGCACGTTCGCGTTTATTCTCGCCTCATGGTCCCCTCTATTTTCAAGGATATGACGTCGCGGCAAAAACAGGAACCACAAATGATTACCGCGATGCATGGGTATTTGCCTATACGCCAAATATTGTCACAGGAATATGGGCAGGAAATAATGACAACACTCCCATGCAAAAAAGTGCGGGAAGTATCCTTGCTGCAGTACCTATGCTCAACGATTTTTATACTCAAATATTACCAACTCGTCCTAATGAAAAATTTACGCCGGCAAATCCTGTTTCAAGTAAAAAACCCATGCTTAATGGACAGTATATTATACCCATTACTGGTAGTGATGGAAAATCACATGATGAAATACATTCCATCCTATATTATGTCAATAAGGATGATCCGCAAGGAAATTATCCTGATAATCCAAACATTGATCCGCAATTTAAAAATTGGGAACAGCCTGTCGCACAGTGGGCGGCTAAACATTTTAGTGCTACTTCAATAAACACGCTTCCTCAAAATTACATCAATACGATACTACAAACAGATCCTCAAGAAAGTAATCCTATTCAAATTTCTATTAATAATCCAAAAAACGGTGACTATATTTCATCACCATTTTCTATTTCAAGTACTTTCAACGCGATTCCACAATCAATAAAAATCTTTTTCAATAACGTACTCATTCAAGAAATATCCAATCCCTCTTCTTCTATTCATCTCACAGTGTCTTCAACAGAAATTCAAACACAAAACTCACTTCGTATAGAAGTAATGAATAAACTTGGAGTAACAAGTTCAAAAGAAATTATCTTGTTCAAAAAATAAGCTTCTTCTCCATTACAGGTGAGATACTCATCTCAGACCTCATAAAACGATCAGTGTGAAAAAAACTAAAATTTATAGCGTAATGCAGTAATCCGATGTAATTTAAGAGCATCTAATATACCTTTTTCACGTACTTTCAAAAATGAAGCGACAGAACTATTTTTACATTTAATAACAAGAACAGACCCTATCTGTTTTTCTATATATGCATCTCCTTTTACCATATCATCAATAATTTGATTACAAACACGTGTCACTGCGTTTCGAGAAAGCATGCGTGCGTATTTCTTTTCAGCAAGTTCTTGAAAAGAACGATACATAATCCTCTTTAATTCATTTTAATAGGCATAATGATTGCGTAACCATTCTTATCAACAATTGGTTCTATTTTTATTGGTTTTTCCGCATTCACAATAGAAATTTTTAAATTTGTATCATCAATCGATTTCAGACCGTCTTGAAAATAACGTGCATTCATACGAAATGATTGTTCTATTCCCGTTACTTGTCCTTGTATTGTTATCTCTCCAGAGCCTAGAATCGCGTTAGAAGAACGAATGGTAATACTATTATCCTTAGGAAGTATGTGGATAGTAATATCGTTTAAACGCGAACTAAATACATTACAGAGCCGTACAGCATCTGCAAGGGTTACTTTATTAATCAAAATTTCAGTATCAAAATCTTTAGGAACAAAATTCTCATAAGACGGATAATTTCCATCTACACAATTTGAAATAAGTGTATATTCATTTACTAAAAAAATACATTGATGCGCTTCTATTGCAATACGAATAGTTTCACTGGAAGTATATTCCATGACCCTACTAAGAAGTTGTATTGTTCTTGAAGGAATAATACATTGCATTTCTTCTATCGTAGAAGAAATGATATTAATTTTTTTTTCTGAAAGCCTAAATCCATCACTTCCCACACACACAAGATCGTGGTTCTTAAAGGTAAAAAATACTCCATTTAATTCTTGACGAATAGTATGGGGTGAAATAGCGAGAGAAACCATATCAAGCGCTCTATGTAAGGCTTTTACTGACACATCGATATACGAATCAGATTGAACTTTAGGGATAAGAGGAAAATCAGTAAGTGAAACGGTTACTAATTCTCCCTGGAATGTATCGGTGGTAATAAGAAGTTTCTGGTTATCCGTAACCACATGTATTTTCTCATCTTTCAAATTAGAAATTACCTGCAATAACCCTGATCCTGACACTGCAACATCCCCTTCTTCTTCAATTTTTCCGTTTAGCGTTGCAATAATAGCTGTTTCAAGATTTGTAGTGATAAGATGTATTTTTCCTTGCTCTGTCCTGATCACTACATTTTTTAAGATTGGCATTAACTCATTTGTTCCTAAAGATTTTTCAACAATACTAAGTGCTCGATTAAGATGTTCGCGCAATATAATGAGTTTCATAATGGTAATAATTCTAATTAGTAGTAATAGTAATAACTATAAAAAATAAGGGGAAATAGTTTAATTTTGAGTACAGTTCAAGAAAAAAAGTACACAAATTCCTGTGGATAATATGATGATAAAGATAAACCACTATGGGGATAATATCCGAAAAATATCTATTTCTTTATTTTTTGAAATATTATCCTCTCATTATTCTTATAACCACTCATAAGTTATACCCACACTTTTCCCCACATTTTCCACATTATGAGATTATACTTCTCCCCCTACGCACATTTATTAATTATTATTAATGCGTTCAATAATTTCCGAAATAATTCGATTCAAATTATTATTTTTTGCTACTTCATTTGAAATTTTGTTGTAAGCATGAATAGCGGTGGTGTGATCTCTGTTTCCAAATTTAGCACCAATAAAAGGATAGGAAGCTTTTAATTCTTTTCTTAAAAGATACATGGCAACTTGACGGGGAAGAACTACTTCTTTTTTTCTTTCATGGCCTATTACATCTTTTTCATTAATTTCGAAAAAATCAGCAGTAGTTTTTATTATTTTTGCAGGAGAAATCATGCGTACAGACGTATCGGAATACACACGAAGTACCTTCTCTAATTCCTCTTGTTCGGGAGGAAGTCCTTTTTGACGTGTGATGAAAATAACTTTGGTAAGCATACCTTCTAATTCTCGTATGTTTTTTTGAACTTTTTGTGCAATAGTTTCTATTACGTAATCAGGTAGATCGCATTGTTTATCAAGGAGTTTATTTTTAAGAATAGCGAGTCGCATTTCATATTCGGGGAATTGAATATCGGCAAGCATTCCCCCCTCAAAACGAGATTTTAAGCGTTCTGCAATAATAGGAAGTGCGCGCGGGGGGCGATCAGAAGAAAGGATAATCTGTTTGTTGTTATTATAAAGAGCATTGAAAGTATTAAAGAATTCTTCTTCCGTACGTTCTCGTCCAGCAATAAACTGGATGTCATCAATAATAAGAACATCCGCATTACGATATTTTTGTTTCATGGCATCAATGCGTTCGATTCCTTTTGTTTGTAACGCAGTGACGACATCGCTTGTGAATTTTTCCGACGTGACGTAAAGTACTTTTATTTGATTGTGGTATTTTTTAACAATTTCATTTCCCGTTGCCTGAAGAAGATGTGTTTTTCCCACTCCTACTCCCCCATAGATAAATAACGGGTTATATTTTTTACCCACTTCTTGAATAATAGCGTAACATGCCGCTGCGGCGAGTTCATTAGTGGCTCCTATTACAAGATGATCGAAATTATATTTCGCGTTAAGGTTGGTAACGGGATCAATTCCCTGCTCGGCAATTTCTAACTGGAGTTCTTCTGCAGCGGCAAATGTTTTTTGTGAAGAAACGAGCGGAGAAATCGTTGCGGCTGAGACAATAACATAATGTGCATTGCGTATTGAGTTGTCATAATAATGGAGAAGATGAAGTATTTGTTTGTGATATTTATTTTCTACCCATTCTTTTGCAAAATTTGATTTGAGAGATATTTTTGCAACGCCCTGATTGACTTCTGTGAGGGAGCTGTGCTTTAGCCACGTAATAAAATTAGCTTTCGAAATTTGGAGTTCTAGTTCTCCTAGAATCTTTTGCCATAATTCGTCGCAGTTCATAAAAAACAAAGATAGAATACTTACGTGATATCTGCAGTATAGCATCGTTTGTGACGCGAACAAGTCTTGACCAATGGAGAAGTTGTGAAGAAGCTGTGGATAGATATTTTTTTCGAAAATTTAAGAAACAAAACCCCCCCAGGCTTATATGCCAATGGCTTATTCGTATAACGATGTTGTTTTGGCAGTGGGATTGAAAAAAAACAGAGAAAAAGATATACTGCAAATACACATAATAATGAACTGAACTGTATTATTTTTTATGCCAAAAAGAACATATCAACCCAAAAAAAGAAAACGCGCGCGCACTCATGGATTTTTAAAACGATCGCGAACTCCTGGGGGAAAGCGGGTGTTACAGAACAGGCGTCGCAAAGGACGTGCTTCTTTAAGCGCTTAATGTTTAATGCTGTGGAGAAAAAGATACAGCGTCTTTTAAGAAACGATGGGGTGAAAAAGGTTTTTGTGTCGGGTAAAAGGGTATCCTCACCCTTTTTCGCGTTATATATCAAAGAAAATAATCTGATGTGTACGCGAGCAACAGTAGTGGTGGGGGCAAAAATAAATAAGAAAGCAGTAGAACGAAACTATATAAAAAGGGCGATGCGTGGTGTTATGGAAGAATTACGCCCCTCTCTTGTCATGGGATATGATATAGTAATAAGAGTTACTTCTTCTGTCGTGTATACCATGAAACATGAAAAACGGAGGCAAGAACTTACCACGCTCTTTCGTCGGGCAAAATTGTTAGTTTAACCAAGAAATAATGTTATGGTTTTTCTCTATAATGAAATTATAGTAAGACCGCTTACCAATCTTTTATTTTTTATTTACCACACCGCTGCTTTTTCAGATGCGGGCATTGCTATTATCTTGTTTACTATTGTTGTGCGCTTGGCTATTTTTCCTATTTTTCACAAAAATATGCGCTACCAGATGGTACTAAGCAAGCTTCAGCCTGAGATGGCAAAAATACAAAAAGAGCATAAAGACGACAAAGAAGCCCAGGTGAAGGCTATGATGCACTTGTATGAAAGGCACAAAATTAATCCTTTTTCAGGTTTTCTTTTTATCATTGTACAAGTAGTGCTTCTTATTACACTCTATCGTATCAGTATGAAGGCATTTTCCTCTAATGTTCAGGCCTCCCTCTATTCATTTATTCATATTACTCTTCCTGTCCATCATACCTTTTTAGGTCTTTTCGATGTAAACACACCTCTTATTGAAGTGGCACTTGTTGCCGCGCTTCTTCAGTTTATACAGTCAAAATTCTTTATGCCGAATACTGCGGGAGGAGAAGCGGCCCAAATGATGTCGGCTATGATTTTTGTGTTTCCTTTACTAACGTTGATTATTTTGGTAAAACTACCTGCAGTGGTAGGATTGTACTGGATCGCAAGTACGGTATTCTCCATTGGTGAATACGTAGTAACAAAACGTATTATTCAGTCAGAATCTCTTGAAACGGAGATAAAACAAATATAAGGAACAAGAAATTTGTGAGGTATGGGACAGCTCCAAACACTCATCGAAGAGTTTTTACATAATATGGGAATCCAGAACCCACAGGTAAGTGCGGTCTTTCTGGGTACTGCTGCAAAAATACAGATATCTCTTGACGACGCGGGGTTTATGATTGGAAAAAATGGAGAAAACATTTCTGATATCGAGAGAGTACTAAAACTTCTCGCAAAACACAGTAATATTGACACTGTATTTTCTATTGATATTAATAATTACAGGAGTGAACGGGAAGGAAAATTGAAGGAATATATTAGAAAAATAGCCCGACAAGTAGTGACGACCAAAAAAGAAGTTAGACTTCCTCCCATGAAACCCTTTGAACGGCGCATTATTCACCTTGAACTTGCCGTACATCCTGATATTATTACGGAGAGTAAGGGAGAGGGTGATAATCGTTATGTAACAATTAGGCCTTATAATCCTTAAATCGCGGTGTGAGAGACAGTGAGATAAATATCCTCAGGCATGTAAGTCTGAGGATATTTGTTAGGCTTCAGGCGAATACGAGGTCCGTAAGGGCATCATGAATCAGATTTTTGGAGGGGGCAACAAGAGGGAAAATTCATTATTTGTTCTTCTGTCATAGAAATAGAGGGTCGTGTTGTCGGCGCTTAACGAGAGGTGTACTGCATCATAGAGTGTGGGGGTCTGGTTGATGTTTTCAGTAAAAAAGGTTTGTAGGTTTATACGTAAAATAGTCTCAGAAAATCCTGCATTTTGTGCATAGTAGTCGTCTGGTAAGGACAAGTCTGGCATATTCGAGGTCCATTCCAAAGGGATCGCGCAATACAAGTAGATGCCCTGCGCGTCGGCAACACATTTTTCCGGCATGGTGATAATAGTAAGCGTATGGGTGACAGACCCCTCCTTGTTGAGCAAGGAGAGATGGTAGGAGCTATTTCCATTTGCGTCGATTGGATCTCCGGTTAGAGCAAGGACTCTTTGATTTCCTAGCGGAGATAATGAGGTGCCAAGAAACCCTGAAAAATAATTCGAGAGCACCCCTGTTTTCATATTGAGAAGAAAGCTGGCCGTGGTAATACCGTGAGTAGGTTTTTCTGCGAGGAGAAGGGTCGTGTCATCGATACGGTAGAGATGTATATCAAGTGGATTGAGGGTTCGTATCAGACGCTCTTTTTTATCGGTAATGGTATAGGTATAGATCCCAGCCCCTGAGATCGTTTCTTTATAATACGCAAGCGTGGCATTTGTTAAGAACGCCGCTTCTTCCACTCCTTGAGGTAGTGTGACTATGGGATCTCCGTTTTGGGAGACGAGTGAAAATGTTTTTTGTCCGTTTACTGTCCCCTCTCCAATAAGAATGGTATTTCCGTTTGGAGAGACGAGTAGCGTGTTTGGATTGTTGACAGTGAATCCGCCGAGACGTTGCGCTTCATTCGTAGGAGCGGGAGGAATTACCTCCCCCGCAATGGTGGAGGAAGAGACACCTTGTGTTTGGACGGTCGTAGGAGCACTCAAGTCTTTTTTCCACAATGCGCCATTCGTATCGATGGAGTAGAGTATTCCTTGATCGTAATATGCGAGAGGGACGGGGTTTTCCGTGATCTGTGTAAACGATGAAGACGCGGTTATATTTTCAGGGGTCAACGATGGTATTGTCGATATATCGCTATTTGCCGTGTTTGCTCCTGGAGGAGGAGATGCGGATTTTTTCCCAAAAAAGAAAACAAGCAACCCCAAAAATCCCATAAGGACAATGATTCCGACAATAATGATAAGTATTTTTTGCCGCTGAGACATGTACTTGTTTTGCTAAGGTGTCGTGTTTGACTGTGATTGTAATACTTGAAGTGTCTTTTGCTCTCGAGCCAAGCTTGCCTGATCTCGTTGCAAATTTCCTCTGGATTCTCCATAAGATGATTCCAATTGAGCTTTGGTGGTTGGATCAGATGTTGTATTGATTTGGTTTTTTAAGTTGTTCAACTCCTCGTTCTCTTTAGCTATCCTCACTCGTATTTCACTTAGTATTTGTGTTGTTGCGCTGATTGCTTTTGTTTGGTTTCCGCCATTGTCGGTTAATCGCTGTTGGACATAAGTGTCGACATTAGTATTTTTGATTGCTTTTGTTTGGTTAATTACTTTCATTGTTACTTCCTGTGTTTGAACTTGTGGCGCGTTGATGATCGGGAGAAAAGGGAGTTTTTCTTCTCCAGGAAGACCGCTGAGAATTTTGGGATTGATGGTGCGGAGGATTAAAAACCCGGTAAGGAGCAGAACGAGTCCAAAGATCACGTTGCGAATACGATCGGTTGCGGCGCGCATATTACCAATACTTGCCCCCGCTGCCATATATTGGAGACCTGCCCATGCGATAGAGACGACAGCCAGTACCGCGGCAAGTCCGAACAGAAAACGAATAAGCGTGCTTAGATAATTTGTAAGTTGGTCAAGTGTTTGGACGTGTATGGTTTCCCCGGGTTTAATTTCTTGCGTGTTTCCAGTCCCCGGGAGACCCGCTGAGAGCGTCACATCACCAGGCGGCGGAGCAGCGGATACGAGCGAGAATATTCCCGCACCAAGAAACATGGTGACAAGTAGTAATAGAATGGCGAAAGAGAGTCGTTTCATAGGTAGCCGGTGTATTATTGGGGAGTGATTACAGTAGTATACTGTGAAGCATGTTCATCAGGATGCGCAATATTTGTCACGCTAACTGTGACGGTACCGCGCGATCCGGACGATGCTCCTTCTGGAAAAGTAATGGATGCGTAATCGGGATTTTGAGGATTTTGGTCTTCGCTTGTTACATCCCCCACTCCCCACGTGAAAGCAAGGCCAAGGAGGGACGATGTGTTGTAAAAGAGTGGAATGGCGTGAAAGCGAAGCTCGGTGTTTGCGGTAGAGATCTGATGATTCACAGTAGCCGCATGTTGTTCTACAAGCGACACGAACGGAGCGACTACTTTGAGGGGAGCGGTGAGGGTTTCAGGAGTACCGTCAGGAAGGCGCAAAAATGCTTTGATGACATACAGTCCGGGACCTTCTGTTACCGTATAGGGGGTGGTGGAGAGGCCATTACCTTGTGCAATTATGATGTTGTCGACATACCATGTTATCGGTATGTTTGAAAACGATTCTTGAGGGTCGAGGGATTGCACGCTGAGCGTGACGGCCGATCCTTTTATAGGAAGCGGTTTGCCCCAAAACTCCTGAGGAACATAGGTATTTGTTTTCCATGTAAGAAAATGAGAACTCGCCGCATATGAAACGGGTATGGCGGCAAACAACACGGCAAATACAAAAAGTAGGAATTGACGCATTACTGTTATTATACCACGAGACATACGAGAAAATAGAAAGTAGTAAACAAAATTTAAGACTCCGCATCTCCTTTCCTATTTCTACTTACTGCGTTTCTGTTTTTCCTTCCATTCTTGCAAGTAATTCCTGTGGTTTTGTAGAAGCAAGCTTACCTTCGGTGTAAGAGGCGATGACATGAATGGCGGCGTGGCGTAATCCCGCAAAAAAGATCCCCTCCCCCACATTTGCTTCGAGGAGGATCATCTTTTCTGCTTCCGTAAGGTTGAATGTGGTTCCTATAATATCAATCGTTGCGGGAGATTGTTTGAGCAATAATTGTAACGAGGAGTTTGTGACAATGGGGCGTCCATAGGGCGAACGCAGAAAGTCGTCAATATCCTGCGTAATGGTCGTGATGCCAAGGAAATACTTCCTGCCTCGTTTTGCCATACCAAACAAAAAGTTTGCCCCATCCTCGTATTTCATGAGTACCCATGCCTCGTCAACGATAAGAAGGCGCTTTCTAAATTCCGCGCGAATCAGGCTCCACATAAAGTTTAGGATCATATACATGGCGATAGGACGGAGTTCTTCTTCGAGGTCACGGATGTTAAATACCGTGAGACGGTTTCTGATTTGTACATTGGACGGACTGTTTAAAAAGCCCGCATAGGTTCCTTTTGTATATTTTTCGAGACGCTTTGCAAGATCCGCCCCCCCTTCTATGCTTTCAAGAACCGTCTGGAGATCGGAGAGCAGGGGCGGTGTTTTTCCTGTAAAGTTAGAATCGGGCACGATTTCTCGAGAGGCATATGTTTCGAGAAGCGCTTGATCGATGAGGGCCTCCTCCGTAGGAGTAATCTCCCCCACCATGATTTTAATAAGTCCTGTAAGCATGAGGATGTGAGAACGTAAAACATCGGATGGAGATTCGTCGGGAGGAATGGGAGGAAGATCAAAGGGGTTGATACGGTGTTCTGAAGAGAGTGAAATACGGAAATATCCTCCTCCGATTGCCTCGGAAAGAGCTTGGTATTCATTTTCGGGGTCAATGATAAGAATGTCGGTTCCCATCATAAGACTGCGGAGGATTTCCAGCTTAGTGAAGAAAGATTTTCCGGATCCCGACTTTGCAAATATAACCATGTTCGCGTTTTCAAGAGAAAAGCGGTCAAAAATAATGAGACTGTTATTGTGCATGTTGACCCCGTATAAAATCCCGTCATCAGAGGTAAGTTCTGCGGAGTCAAATGGAAATAGTGTCGAAATGGGAACAGTATCGAAAGGGGTATAAACCTGTACTTTGTCGGATACGAGCGGGAGAGTAGTTTGGAATCCTTCAAGATGCTCAAAGAGAGTTGGCTTAATATAAATCATCCGTCCCTCAAGCAATCCTGCTACTTCGGATTCGTACTTCTGGAGTTCGGATGTGTCCGTAGCGTAGATCGTGATATAAATACCAAGGTTAAATAATTTTTCTTCTGCTTGTTGAAGACTATCGCGCAATCCTTCGATATTTTTGTAAGATGCTTCGAGAAGAGGGTCGCGTACGAGGCCCTTTTCCTGCTGTTCCATCAATTGGCTTTCAATTTGCGCCACTTTTTTTCTCAAATTTTTTAGCGCGGTAGCGGTGTCCATGGGGTCGAGGTAAATGGCGATATCAAAGCTTTTTTCGATATTAATGACCGAAGAAAACCATCCGCTTGAAAGAACATTGGGATATGAAAACAGGAATAACGTTTTGGTATACAGTGATCCAATTTTCAAGTAATCATTGGTTGCTTCTATTCCCGGAGGTGCCAAGAGGTCTTGGAGCGTATCCGTTGCAAATTTATACTGCGAAGGAAGAGGGCCAAATGTGTCTTGGTCTTCTGTTTTTTTCTTTGAAAAGAAAGGAAAATTAAATGCCATAGTATTAGAATGTAGAAAATAGAATGTAGAAAATAGAACTATACAATAGAGAATGTGAATGGGATGTATTCATGTTATTTATTTTCTGTTTTCTTCTTTCTAGGTACTGTCATATTAACGACAGTCGTTTTGCAATGTCGGTGCCGCCCTTTTCTATTTCTTGAGGATTATAGAGATTATAAAACAGTTCGACGAGCTCTTCGGTACCGAGGCGTGCTGCATTGACTCCCGTGCGCTGAAGCCCCCCTATAATAACATCAGTACGTTGATCAAGCTGATATTTTTGAGTTTCAAAATCAGTAGGAAGTGCCGATGTGTTTTGAGATGCACGTGGGAATAATCCTCCTTTGCGTGCGGGAAGCGCAATCATATCGTACGAAACAACTACGTAAAAACGTTTTGACATGATCGTGGATGATGAGGTGAGGTCCCGTATGTAGGCAAGATACTCATCTATTTGAGTGCGGAGAAGGTCATTAGTTTCTTGTTCTTTGCGCGCGTTTATTTTTTCTAGATACCCCAAGATATTGAGACGGCGGGAATGAATGATGATTTCAATAGGAAAATCCAATCCGTTCAAAAATTCCTGGAATGCGCTAATGATTGAATTTTGTTCGTTTTCCGTCTTCAGATAAACATTAATGCCGCGTACCATAACTACGGCGCGGAGCCCGCCGTTTTTAAGGATAACGGTTCCATCTCGGATCGTTTCAATATCGATGATGCGTTGAGTAGGTTGAGATTCTTGAGCCATATTTTTTAGAAAGTAGAAATTAGAAAACAGAGTTTATAATTGTTTGGAGAACTGTTAGTGTTTTTGTGCGTTCTCTTTTGTAATTTCTACATTCTATTTTCTTACTTATAATCCCCTTTAGAATCGAGGAGGCGTGAAATTTGTTCGAGACGTTCCGAAGAAACACGTTCAGGTTCCCGTTTTTTCTCCGCATGAACAGGTTCTTGTGGCGTGGAAATTTCCACGCGTGTGATGTTTTTCTGGAACATATAAAGATGCGGGTTCCAGAAAAATTTAGCAGCGATATAGAGCATTACGGAAAAGGGGCGCCCGTTAATTTTTAAAAAGCCGAATGCGGCTCCAAGTCCTAATATAAGGGCAGTAAGTACGAGCCATGGCATCGTTTGCAAAAATGGGTAGAGGATCGCCGAACACGCGCCCGCCGCTATTAAATAAAAAAACTGCTTAATCGTGAGAAGCGGGGTGATGCGATCTTCTACATCAATAAATTGTGGAACCATTGCCTGCATAGTGTTAGAAAGTAGAAAATAGAATTTAGAATAATATGAGTTTGTAGTTACCACCACCTATTTTTTGTTTTCTATTTACTATTTTCTTCGTCCTGTTTTAAGTTTAACACATTTCCTCTGTGAGTTTTACTATATTCCTCAAGGTCTATTACCTGAGGATCGGTGAGCGTGGTTGAGGAAGCCTGCTTTGAGTTTGCCGAAGGGACTCGTGCTGCATTTATTGAATTATTTTTTTGCACTTGCTCCGATTTAACGCCATCCCCGTTCGGTGCCTGCCGCTGGGCGACATTGTCATTTTTCGGGGATTTGCTCTCTGTGGTCAGTAGTTTGTCGTCCGTTTGCGAGCCGGTGGTCGCTCGTCGATTTGCTATCTGCCCGCTTCCTGTTTGCTTGTTTTCCGCGGTCGGTTTTCGGTAGTCTGTCTGCGCGTCGCCGACGTGTTTTTTGAGATATAAGTCCATGAGTTGAGCCTCGGGTTTGTTTCCTTGTTTTTCGGGTATCGCATGATTCTTGGGGGAAGGGTTCGCTGGCGGGGTGTTTGTTGCAAGTGGGGGCATGGTGTTCTGGGACAAGGGCGACGGCGTGCTCGGCATGGTCGGTTTTTGAGTTTGCTCCGGTGCTTTTGGGGCAGGCTGGACGATGCGTGGATTGGCGGATGGGTTATTCAAGGGCTCGGTGTCGCGGGCAGGAATATTTTTTGATACGGGTGATGCTGGAGCGCCATTCATTGTGGGTTTCGGGCGAGCGGGAGGCGTTGCCGGTTTTGAGGGGGGCGTGAAGGGACGGGATTGTGCCAAAGGAGCCGGCGCAGAAGGACGGGGTGATGAAGGTTGGCTTGCGGGGGTAGGCCGAGGTGTGGGCAGGGGTGGCACGGAAGGATTCGGCTGGTTTTTTGGAATTGCGACAATGGGTGGTGGAGAGGGGGGTCCGTATTTAAAGATGGTATGAGGTGCCTGTGGCGTTAAGGGAACAGAGGGAGAGGTTTTTGGGGGTACAGGAGATCCGCTCCGCGGAGTGGTGGCAGAAGGCGCATCGAAGTGGAGCGGGGCCGGAGTCCATGGGGTTTGTGGTTCTGTGGTATGTGGGCGTGCATCTGGCTGGGGTTCTACTCTTCTTGGTGTAGCAAGGGAAGGTTGTGCGAGTGGTTTTTGTGGTGCCACAGAAGACGGCATGCCGGTGCGTACTTCTGCCTCTTCGTGCGGTACGGGATTATGCACACCCGTCGTTGTCTGATCTGTTTCATGGGGTTGGACCTCAAGAAGCGCGGGGCGAAGCCCCGAGGGGCTTACGGAGGCAAGAGGTGGCGGGGTGATCGTGTGCAAAGCGGTAGGAGCCGAGGTTGATGGAGGGGGTGGAAGCGTCGATGCGGGAGGCGGCGTGATAGGCTGCGCGGAACGCAATACAGGGGTGGGCTGGGTAAGCCGATGCGAGAGAGGCGCGATAGGACGCGGTGCCGTTGGAGTAGGCGGTGTCAGCGCGGGTGCTTGCCGCTGGATGATGGAATCATTTTTCGGGAGTGTGGCCTCGTTATTTTCTATATTCTGTTTTCTACCTTCTAGATTTGCAAACCACTCTTTTTTGGGTGGGTAGGTAACGAGAACTTCTGTTAAAGATTTCTTGTGCGGCAAAAACAGATCGCGGTTGAGTTCCCGTCCGATCATCACAGCGGTTGCTTGGTTTACTCCCGCGTCCTGTATTAAAATCTCTGCGAGATGATCGGGGTGAAGAAAGCCAAGAAGTACCCATCCTGAATTTTCTTTGACAAGACTGAGTTGTTCGGGCGTGAGGTTGTTTACCTCCGTTGCCTTTTCAATAATGGATTCAGTGTCCGGACTAAAATACGCGTCTCTCAAGTCTTCGGGGAGCATATCGAGCCGTTCAAAGTACTGTTGTGAAGTTATGCTTGTGTTCATTTTTATAGTAAAAGTTCTCGCAGATCCCTATTCGAAGGTTTTCCCGCCGCTGAGGCTTTTCCAGCCGCATAGGTAATAAGTTTCTTGGTATTCTCATTTTTCAATGTTTTGTGCAGCTTCAGGAGCTCGGGATGTGTTTTTACGAATGTTTTTATGTCGCCATGAAAACCGGATGCCACCATTTGTCCCAGAAGGTTTCCTCGCAGCGCATGGAGCCTTTCTATTTGGCTGTTTTCTTTTCCTTGTTGTATATATTCTGTGATGACTTGTGGACTTTGTGATTTAGTAAGTGCTTCCAATCCTTCAGAATTGTGCGAAAGGTCATCCATATCTACTTGGCCCGCCTCCTGCTTGTTCATTCGCGAAAGATTGGCTGAAGCAGCAGCTACTTTATCTTTAGGGGTTGCCGCGCTTACCACGTTTTCCGCGTACATGACATTTGTACCCACAATTTTTTTATACGCCTCTGGATATTGAGTTTGTAGGCGTTTATTGGTAGCAGGATCATTCATACTCATTGCGTCGGCAGTGGCAGAGTCGAGTTTTTTGCTTGTAGCAAGGTTTTCCGCGAGTTTCATTTGGCTATCTTCATCTTTTGTGAGAGATTTTGCATAGTCATTCGCAATACCCCTATCCATTTTCCCAATATTTTTGAAGAATACATCCTCGTTCCCCGCCGCTTTCATGAGATCATGTGCGCGTTTGAGCTCGTCTTTATTTTTAAGCTTGAACTGAGGATCTTCCGCCAGCAGCTTGCCTATTCCTAACCCTGCTTCTGCTTTTTGAACCGCTCCCATGATATTTTGCTGCGCGCCCGTGCGAAGTGCTTCGGCAGCATCAAATGCCAGCCTTTCCTTTGATTTTTCTTTGACGCGTTTTTCTGCCTTTTCCCGAACCTCTTTTGTGAACTTTTCCCCTGTCCCTAGGGCAGATTCACCAATCCCAGCGACTCCTCTGCGGATGAGAGGCACTTTTGAAATAACTTTTCCTTCTGTCGCACTCTTCAGTGCGGCTTTTCCTGCTCCTTTGAGGGCCCCACCGGCAAGTCCTTTTACTGCAGTTCCAAGCGCGCCAGTCATGCCGTTCGTGGCGACGGCAGCGACGGCCATCATGAGCTCCGCGAACGCACCGGAGTTTACCCACGCTACTTTAATTGCTGTCATGAGAAGCATTCCGAGGACGATGCTCGTAAGCGCCATGCCCATAAAGGCGTTCACAGTGCCGCTGGCTCCTTGGTCAAGAAAGCCTATTCCTCCGGTTTTCGATGCGCCTATGCCCGCATAGACGGTGAGTGCGAGGTAGATATAAAAGAGCGAGATGGTGGGCATAAAACACCATTTGATGAACTCAGACCACCACTTCGTCCACTCTTTTTTTGTATTGTTAAATATATTCGCAATCCAAATAAAGGGCGAGGTCACCGCAAGCGCGGCGATGTGGCCGAGACGGAAGATAAATGCGCAAAAAATAGTGAGGAGTACAAGCGTAATAATCATGATAGTAAACTCACTCATTCCAAGGTGCATTAATGCGCCTAAATTCTGTAGGTCTACCTCGGCTTGAGTTACGGGGGGACATCCGCTTCCCGGCGACGGGGTGGTTTGGAGCTGAACGCCCGCGCCATTGTAGATGATTTGAGAAAATGATTGACCTTTGCCGCTAATTTGCGCGAGCATAAATGAGGTGCCCACTGAATTAAGATCGAGAAAAAAGCTGATAAACACCAAGCTAAAGTTAATGAGAAGTGCGCCCACAATAAGCGTAAAGAGAGCGTTACGTGAAGTGTAGGTGGTGAACCCGAGCATCGTTTCGACCGCGATTACGATCATGGCTACTACAAACCCGATGTTTACAAAATCGCGCAGCACCATCCAGATCTCTACGAGTGCGTGAAGCTCGTGGACAGGGTTGTATTGGGCAAACAGGTTCATGTAGGTTGCCGTCATATAAAGCACCCAGAGCCATATATTTGTCCCGACAACGAGTATCATCCCGAATACCATTTGCAAGTCAAGCCCGATATTTGTAAGGCTAAAAGCACCCTTTCCTACTACACTCGGACCGTTCGCGGGGCAGGGCACGGCTGATGAGGGCGTATTTGCGGTACTATCAACACTTCCTCCCGCGGGGCCTGCAGGCAAACCGACACTTCCCCCTGCGGGGACGGCGGAAGATCCAATGGTAGTTGCCCCTACGTCTGTCGTTATGATATGCCCCGGACCCAGAGAGGAGGTACTGCTTGATGGGGTGGGAAGATTATTATCAAGAACGCCTTGAGCAAATGAATTTGCGGGCGAACTTACAAGAAGAATGCCAACAACAAGCAGTACCCCAATGAGCTTGGAAAGACGACGGAATGTGGATTGTGGAGATAATGAGAACATGGGGCGGGGTGCGTTTCGGAATAAGTTAAGGCGTAGCTTGTTGCGGCGCTGCGCATCTCGTTTGGATATTGCTTATATCGTCTGCGAGTATCTGGGCTTGCGAAAAATAGGAAGGAATATTGGTCTGCGCGGTATCAAGGCTTGCTTGTATGCCATCCAGAAAGCTTTGGTAGGTCATGAGTACATCGATGGTGGGCGATGATGTTGCGGTAGAAGATGCGATTTGCATTTGTGCCGCGGTAAAGGTGTCGATAAGAGGCTGCACGACGCCAAGGAGTGTCGCGTTTTGCTGGGCATTTGCGGCAAGCGCGTCGTGCTCCGAAGGACATGAGGCAAGAAGAAGCGTAGAAGACGCATTATTGGAATTTATGGCTCCTACAATTGCTTGAAGCTGCTCTGTCGACGAGGCGAGTCGTTCAACAAATGTTTTACCGCTGGCATCAGTGCTGTTCAACGTGGTATCAATCTGCGATTCGGTAATTTGTGCACCTTGGTCGTGGAGTCCGCTTGCAAGGAGGCAGTTATCTTGCGCACTTCCTGGAGGAAATGCGGAACAATCAATTTGGCTTGAAGCAACATCAGTAGTTCCTCCTCCCGTCTGAAGACTCGCAAGTGTTACTGTACCCCCAATGCTTCCCCCACCCCCGCCACCTCCCCCGCCATTTCCGCTTAATTTATTGATGACGTTGTCGTTCAAAAATTGGTTGACCCAGTTTTCAATGGTGTTATTCAGCATCTGCTGGATATCAATGCCAAGAAATTGCTGAAGCATGTCGGAGAATGCAAGACCTGGAGTATCGGTAACCCAATGTTGGCCTGGTGGACAGTTTTGGGACGAGGATTGTGCCTTGTGAGAGGCAGAAGCATTGTCTCCGTTGTCGTTTTCGCAATGACCTTTGCCCTGCATTCCGTTATTCGCAACGTCTTCCGCTTGTTGCGCGTTGGCTGCAGTTTGCGCCGAATTACCTGCTACGCTATTGCGGATGAGAACATTAAGCCCTTGAAATGCATGATTGGCACCGGGAAGCTGGGACGGGTCGCTTTGCAGCGCGCTCATAAAGCCGTCAAACGTGGCAAACCGGCTTGAATAGTATCCGTGTTGTGTATTATAAATAGCATTGTAATTTACATACTTTTGTTCGTACGTATCGAAGAAGGTGTTGGTATAGCGGGTTGTCCAGTTTGTGATCCATTGCGGCGACCCATCGTTTTGGAGAATGCCGAGGATCTTACTTTTCACCGATTCTACTAACGCAAGTTTCATGCGCTCCGTAATTTTCGTAAGGATGGAGTTAAATTGAATGAGCTGTCGCTGTTTCGTTGCCTCCTCAGCGGCTTTTCTGGTGTTTCTGTCTATTGCCTGCTGTCTCACAAGATCTTGAAGCTTGTGTATTTTGTCTGATACCGCATCGAGTTCGGTATTAAGTTGGGCTAAAAGCCCTATGACTTTTGTGCTCTCGGCTGCTTGTAGTGCTTCTACAGTCGTCCAACATAAAGATGGATCCAGAGCTGCTCCACAAGAGGCATAAGCAGCAGCGGTATGGACATTGCTTTCTGTAACGGCGGCGGTATATATTCCGGCATCAGTAGTTATTCCAGCCAAGTCGGCAGTAATTTCCTGGCAACGTACTATGACATCTTTTGTGTCCTGTGCAAGCTCTTTTTTATTAAAAGCGTCATTGATGAGATCGAAGGGAGAATTAATGAGAGCCCCTAATCCGCCTGACACCGTAACGCCCAGCCCCTTTAGTGCCGCATCTGCGGCGGTATTCGACAGACCGTCCCCCACCGCTAAATTATGGAGTGCGTCTACAGAGCAAATATTTAATGCATTATAGACATCGTTGATGCGAGTCGCAGAAATCCCCGCTTGTTTTAAGAGGGCAATTGTCGAGGTAAGCGCGGCATGGGTTACTCCTGTTTGGGCGACAAAAACAGCAACGACAAGAACAAGAATGAGGACTTTTTTATGAAGAGAAAAACGCATTGAAGTGATAAGGTGAATAGGTTACGACGTCATGTGGGTTAATGCCTGATATGCGGTGGATGTTTGAGTATCAAGTTCCGCAAAAATTTTCATAACGACCGCCGCTTTTACGGGGTCTGAATCAATGTTCACAAATGCGTCATACCCCGCCGCTTTTATTTTCGCGGCGCGTATAAACTCGTAGTGGATAAAATAATATTCTGACGGCACAGGCGTTTGTTCTAACTGCGTAGCGAGGTGTGCGTAAAAAGTTTCCGCACTGCTTATGTTTGCTGTGGTATCGCGTTCTGGAAATTGTGAGGGATCCATAAGAGCGGTTACCGTATTGATATAGTGTTTTTTTTCTGCGGCGGTTGCGTGATTTTCGATGCGTGCATGGACGGATATTCCTTCTGCGAAACTTTGTTTCAGTGATTGCTCGTAATCGCTTGTGTCGGTATCTAGATAGTTTTGTACAAACGAAGCGAACTCTGCGGGATTGGTGAATTGCGCATCCTGCAGCGTTCCTGCCGTGGTAATTTTTTCCGAGAGACCGTTGCTGATTTGTGCGCCGAGGTCGTCCGTAAATGAAGCAGATGCCGGCACCATGGTTGTTCTTTTTTGAGGGGCCAGGGATACATTAAAAAGCGTAAATGCGGAATCGTTTGTTTTGTGCGCGAGCGTGCTCAAGGAGCTTAATATGAGAAGAACAAAACCCGCAACGCTCACCCACATCACCCCCTTTTTAATACCAAAACGCACGTCTATAGTAGGCGAAATAAAATACTTGCCATGTGCTTGGTGAAGACCCTGCGGAATAGTTTTCATCACCTCTCATTATACCAGTAAAAGTCCGTGGAAAAACTGTGGATAAGGGGTGAACATGGTTGAAATCTTGTGCAAGGATCTTGCAGAGTCTTTGCGGTCTTTTATTCATGGATTTTTACGAGGTGACAAAAAAACCGCCTCTCTAGGCGGTCGATGGTTTTAAAATTTACCACTCACTCCACACATACTTGGACCACACAAGATAAAGAATCATTCCCGTCACAAATGTTACAAAGACGGCAAACAAAAGAATGAGAGGCCATGGCAGTTTCGCAAACACAATGACAATATCGTGATGAGCCACTTCGCAGCGGACGATATACTTCATTGATTGATACTTTTGAAGATCGTACTTTCCTACGCGGTATAAATCTCCTTGTTTTCCGCAGAGCAAAAGAAATGATCCGTCGTTTTGAATAGTGACCACATCATATGACCTGTCAAAAAACTGGTCAAGGTTTGCAACTTCAAAGTCCTTGTCCTGTGGCAACAGGGGAACATGCCCCTCACGCATCACGGAGGGCGCGATTTTCGGATGGTACACAATATTATTCGCCACACTGCCATACAGCTTGTCGTGTACAAGTCTTGTGATGTAAAAAACAGGCAGAGCAAGAATAACCGCAGTAATCCCTAAACGAATAAGGAATTCCCGTTTGCTCATGTTGAGTTTCCCCTTTCCGCCGTTCTTTTGAACGAACCGATAATAATATAACCTAGTCTAGATTATATGTCAAGATTTCGGTAATGCGAAGAGGGTGGGATAGGAATCCTGAAGATCACGAGAAAGGGCAGACCATGTTGCAATGTCAAGATGTTGTCCGCGCGCGTCGTGTCGTATCGCGAGGCGTGTAAAGATATTTTCGAGTGTGGATTTAGGAACTGCGAATGCGGCGATGAGGTTGCTCATAAGAAGTTTGCGCGGATGGCTGAAGCCGGCTTTTACGACGCGAAAAAATATGGCACGTTCTTCTCGTGTGGAAATAGGTGTGCGTAGTGTAATGCGAATCGTCGCAGAATCTACCTGCGGCGGCGGATTAAAGTCCTGTCGGGAAATAGTGAACAAGAGTTCCGGCGTGCCAAAATATTGGACAGAGGCAGCCAGAAGATTCATGTGGGGTGCATGTGCGACGATACGTTCCGCCACTTCTTTTTGGATCGTGAATACGATCGTGTGGGGGGGTTCTTCAAGTTCGAGGAGGCGGTGCAGTAGAAACCCCGTGAGATAGTAGGGAATGTTACCCACCACTTTTACAGAGTGTGGCGTATCAGGCGCCGGATGCAGGAGAGATGGCAGTAGGGTAAGAACATCTCCTGTTATGATTTCAATAGATGTGGTGCTGTACTTATCGCGAAGGTTTTTCGCAAGGTGCGCATCTTTTTCAATAAGAATAAGACGAATATGGGGGTTGAGTGCAAGGAGCGCGTCGGTAAGTTCCCCGTGCCCCGGCCCCACTTCAATGATCGTTTCGTTGGTATGAGGATGAATCGCGTCGGCAATCCGGGCAAGTACGGAAGGATTGATCAGAAAATGTTGTCCAAGCTTTTGTCCCATATCGCTAGTTATATTCAATAAAGTCTTCGTCAATGTAAGTTTTTGCAGAGGTGGCGTTGGTGTATTCCACAAGTGTGTCAGGGATTTCCGCAAGGAAACGCGAGGGCAGGTTCATTTTAAATGAACCAAATACTTTTCGTGAGCGCGCGAAGAGAATATAGAGCGTTTTTTTTGCACGCGTAAGCGCAACATAGGCGAGGCGTCGCTCTTCTTCAAGGGCAGATTCCTCAGTAAGACTGCGTTCATGAGGAAGGATGCCCTCCTCCAGCCCTACAAGAAATACCGTTTCAAATTCAAGTCCTTTTGCGGCGTGGATTGTCATCAGCGTAATGCCGCGTGCGTGTTCGTGCAATGCGTCGGCGTCTTGGTAGAGGTTTGCGGTTTCAAGAAATGCAACGCCATTTTCAAGCCTATTGGTACTTCGTGTATCGTAGTGCGATGCCGCATTCACGAGTTCCTGTACATTCTCCCACCGTTTTATTCCCTCTTCTGTTTTTGTACTGAGGTATTCTTGAAATTTAAGTTCGTGGGTAAGGAAACGCAGTACTTGTACCAGAGGGAGCTCACGCATTTTTTCCTGAAGAGTGTGAATAAACTCGAGAAAGGCAGCGACTGATTTTTTGTTTCGATACCGCCCGAGGGCTTCTTCGCGTTCGTGGGTATCTCTGATACGGAGAATGTTGACGGCCTCTTTTCCTAATCCTCGCGCGGGGACATTAATAATCCGTTCCAAGCTTATGGTGTCATTTGGATTGATAGCGAGAGTGAGATAGGCCAGCAAGTCTTTTATTTCTTTCCGATCATAAAATTTAGTACCTCCCACCATTTGATAAGGAAGGCGCGCACGGATGCATGCCTCCTCTAAAACGCGTGATTGTGCATTAGTGCGATAAAGAACGGCAACCTGTTCGAGTGTGCTAAGATTGTTTTTTGCGAGACCCGCAATGGTATCGATGCAGATCGCCGCCTCCTGTATGTCATTATCCGCCTCGATGACATAAATAGGAGGACCTGCTTCCTTGCGTGTGAAGAGGTTTTTATCTTTTTTGAGCGAGTTATGTGCGATGACTGCATTTGCAGCGGTGAGGATGGTTTGGGTTGAACGGTAGTTTTCTTCAAGAAGCACAAGAGAGGCACCCGGCCAATCACGCTCAAAATCAAGAAAAATGGTAAAATCGGCGCCGCGCCAACTATAAATTGATTGTGCGTCATCCCCTACCGCACAGATATTGCGGTGGTGTTCCGCAAGCTGTTTCATCAACGAATATTGTACCGGATTGATGTCTTGATACTCATCAATCAAAATATAATGCCAGCGTGCTTGGTATTTTCGAAGAAGCTCAGGATTTTCTGCAAACAGTGTGGCGGGTTTCATGATCAGATCATCAAAATCGAATGCATTATTCGTGATAAGGAGATCTTCATATTTGGCTTGTATGTTACTTACTATGGATTCAAAGAAGTTGTGTTCATTGTTCCCTTTTGACTGTCCGTTTTTGCGAAGCCCAATTGCAGCGAGGATGGCTTGGGGGGGAAATTTTTCTTTGTCGAGGTTAAGCTCTTTCGTGATGGATTTGATAAGAGACAAGGAATCACTTTTGTCTGAAATCGAAAAATAAGGGGTGCGTTTGAAGTACATTGCCTCCTCGCGGAGGAGTTTGGCACCCAGACTATGGAAGGTGCCTATAAATCCGGGAGCAGTTACGAGTCCGTGAGCTGCGATAAGTGTCTGCACGCGCGTTTTCATTTCTTTGGCTGCCTTGTTCGTGAAGGTAACGGCAAGGATGGAGGATGGGTCCACGCCTGAGGCAATGAGATATGCAATGCGATGCGTAAGCGTTTTTGTTTTGCCGGATCCTGCCCCTGCGACAACAAGAAGAGGACCGCCAATGGTTTCTACTGCATTGCGCTGTGAAGCATTTAGACCTTTTAGGAGTTCATTTTTGTCCATGCACGAGAAAGACGAGTTAAGCACATATCGTAAAATAACAGGTTATAGGAGCGCAAGAGGTGTATGCCGCACAAATTATATAGAAATTCAAGGATTATTTCTCATCAATTACTGCAGACATGTGTTGATGTATTGTAACAAACTATGGTACCCTAAGGAAGGTCACCGGGCTGTGTTATATGTTCGAGGAAGATTCTATGAGAGGAACACGATACCATCAATTTTTTGTTTATATTCGTCATCTTGTCGAGGAAGAGTCTGTCTTTATTATTAAGCCGATTATTCGGGCTTTTTTTAAAGGAATTACTTGGGCACGCCCCGCGTTACGGCGGGCGGGGATGAATATCGGACGGCATGCAGAAGGAGTAGTGCTGGGTACCTTGTTTGTTTTGTTTGTGGGAACCTACAGCCTCATGAATGTGTCCCCCGTTTTTTCCGCACAATCTTCTAAGGAGCCGATTTCATTTGCGCTGATACAATCCGTGCTTGCGGGAGGAGATGCAACCGATACCGCCCCTTCTGTGTTTTCTGGTTCCGCAGGACCGTTGAATCCAGAAAGTTACGTATTTTCGAATAATAGCGCACCAACTTCCCTTTCAGAGATGGTAGTAACAAGTGACTCATTGGAGAGCATACATGCGCCTGTGGCGGTGCAAATGAATAATGACGGGAGCTTTATTTACCGCGTACGTAAGGGAGATACGGTGGCATCGATTGCTTCAAGTTTTGGGGTGAGCGCGGATACGATTCTATGGACCAATGGACTCAGTGCAAGAAGTAGATTGCATGCAGGTGCGCAAGTGATTCTTCTTCCGGTAAGCGGAGCTTGGCATAAAGTAATCGCAGGAGAAACATTGGAACAGATTGCCGCGGCTTACCATACTGACGTGGCGAGCATTGTCGCATTTAATCATCTTCCCCACAACGCCATAAAGGAAGGCGACGTGCTTATTCTTCCTGATGCTACCGCGCCACGTAACGCAAAGCCTCCAACCGTGTCCCAGGTACAAGAGGTTAATATTAATGGTTATCTTGGCGCACCGACAATCGGGCATAACGAGGGGGTTTCTCAGGATGGAGGTGCGAACGAGGTTGCTATTGTGAATTCATGTGGCACCGAAGTGCGTGCAGCCGCCGAAGGGCTTGTCGTCGAAGCACAAGAGGGGTGGAATGGAGGAGAGGGTAACATGATAAAAATTGAACACCCAAATGGCGTGTTTACTACCTACGGGCACCTCATTCAGATCAATATTTCCGAGGGTGATTATGTAGCGAAGGGCGCGCTTTTAGGAACAATGGGAAGTACAGGGAATGCAACACAATGCGAGTTGTCTTTCGGGGTTATCGGAGCACATAATCCATTTGTGCGATAGGTAATATCCGCATAGTGCATAGAGTTTTTAGTTTTTTGTTACACATCTTTGGATAGCGTGATTCAGATAAAAAAAGAACCAGGGCGAGCCTGGTTTTTTATTGCTTATTTTGATTTGGGATGCACCACGAGAGTCCCATACATGTGCACATGATAAGGACCGCATACCATTCCGCACATGTATCTGAACGTTCCCGGTGTGTTCGCGACAAATTTGATAGTTACTGGATTTCCAGGAGAAATAGGCTTTGAGCGAATCTTGTATCCTGTGAGATAAAAGATATGCATTGCATCGATGGATTTGATAATAAGAGTTACCTCGTCCCCCTCTTGCACTTCGATGTGCTTGGGGTTCCACCCTCCGACAAATTCGCCATGGCGAAGATTGACGATGGAAGCCTTCATATGAATGACGCGCTTCTCTGCTCTCGCGGGCAGTGTACTGCACAGAAGCCCAGCCATTACCAGTATAATAAAAATCCCCTTCTTCATATCTTTTCTCCCTTTTTTGGTGTCGAGGATCCTTTTTGAGGATAGCACATTTAATACTCTTGTGGCAAGATTCATACGTAACAGTGATACTACACTCCTTTTCCGGACAAAAAGAAAAACATGGTATTGTCACCATGTTTATTTGTTTACTTATTTAAAAATCTTTTTTTGGAATTCTTCGAATGTGGGCGGATTCGTTTTGTGTTTTTCGAGGAACGTATTTACGAAGCCAAAATAACGGAATGCGTGCGAAATTTGTTGTACGATAGCCTTCCCACTGCAGACGGTTGCGCTATTTGATTGACTGGATTCAAAAACTCCATCTCGCATATATCCAGAGCTTATCTGAAGAAAACCGATATAATTGCACAGATTATGTTCCGTGTGAATCGTAAAAGGCAATTCCATTTTGAATACTCCAAAGAGATAGTCGATCGGCACAATAAGTATAATTTTGTCTTTTGAAAATATCTGTGTGACACGAGGCAGGTCCCTATCCCCACTCATTGTTTATCCTCCTCATCTAGAATCGTGGAGCTCGTGTGATTGTATCATTTTATGTTTCCACTATCAATGGAAAAAGGTGCTGTCGTGATATGGTACACCCTTGGAATTTTAAGAAATGTTGTGATACATTGCCACAAGAGTGAAGGCTAATCTATCGTTTCCATGCGGTATCGCAGCGCTTCCGCAATATGAGTACTCGTGACATGTTCACTGCGTTCTAAGTCTGCGATGGTCCGGGCAACCTTTAAGATGCGATAATAGCCGCGTGGCGAGAGATGATATTTATCAACGGCGCGTTTCAAGAGCGTTTCACTCGATGTGTCGAGGGTAATATATTCCCCCACTTTTTGGGAAGGAATTTCACTATTGGTGTGGAGAGAAAAGGGAGCAAGGCGTTGGTATTGTAGAGCTCGGGCCTTCATAACGCGTGAGGAAACATTTTCTGAAGGCTCTTCAGGGGCGGTGCTGCGTAATTCTTCGTATGAAATGCGCGGCACAAAAACCTGAAGATCAATGCGGTCCAAGATGGGTCCTGAAAGTTTGCGTTTGTATTTCGCAATCGCCCCGCTTGTGCAGGTGCATGGAATTTCGAGATCATCAAGGAATCCGCAAGGGCATGGATTTGCGGCCGCGATAAAAATAAAACGGGCAGGAAAAGTTAATGCGCCCCGGGAGCGCGAAATAGTGACAACACCATCCTCGAGGGGTTGGCGTAAGGACTCCATCACATTGTGTTGAAATTCGGTAAACTCATCAAGGAAGAGTACGCCCCGATGGGCGAGCGTGATTTCCCCCGGTTTTGGCGTAGTGCCGCCACCCACCAATGCTGCCGCAGAGGCGGTATGGTGTGGCGCACGAAATTGGCGTTCAGTGATGAACGTAGCCCCCTCTTTAATGAGTCCGCTTACGCTGTAAATTTCGGTAACCTCAAGCGCCTCTTCATGGGTAAGAGGGGGAAGAATTGAGGTGAGGGCGCGCGCCGCCATTGTTTTTCCCGTTCCGGGAGGACCTATAAGGAGGACATTGTGTCCTCCACTTGCTGCGATTTCAAGGACGCGTTTTATTGTGCGCTGTCCTTTGAGATGCGAGAAATCATTTTGTTTCTCTCCCGCCTTTGATGTGTGGACTAATGTCGTGCGAGGTTGTGGCGCGGGAACGGTTCTCCCCTCAAGGTGGTCGATAAGCGCGCGCAAGTTTTCAACCGGATAGACGGTAACACCCTCCACAATAGCAGCCTCTTTTGCATTGTCGGGCGCGACGTACATAGTGGTAAATCCATGTCGTTTCATTTCAAGCGTAATTGGCAGCACGCCGGAGACGGGACGCAGGTCGCCATTTAATGCAAGTTCGCCGACAAAAATGCTATGTTCAAGGTTCGAAGTTGCGACTTGCTCGGTGGAAACAAGATATCCAAGCGCGATGGCGAGATCAAGATGTGTGCCTTCCTTTTTTGTATCTGCAGGGGCGAGGTTTACGATGACTTTGCGCGTTTGTTTGTTCGGGGGAAGTGTACCGCTATTCTTGAGGGCAAGAGAGACACGCTCTTTCGCCTCATTTACTGCTTTGTCGCCAAGTCCTACGATATTAAAACTATAAAGCCCCGGTGCAGTATCAACTTCGACAGTGATAGGGATCGCTTTGAGTCCGGTAAGTGACGACGCGTAGATTTTGATGACAGTACTCATGATGCTGTATTCTAGCTGGTATTGAATTAAAAATACAAGTCTGGTAGTGAAATGTCGAGAGAATAAGACACGTGTATGTTATTTGAGCGGGTTTGGATTTTGTTTAAAGGGCAAGGATAGTCGCGCTGCGTTACCGCCAAAAACCTTGCCCTTTTGGGACAAGGTTTTTCCGTGAAGGATGCGGAGATCATGCGCGGTTATTCGCTGCACTTCTTGCAATGAGGGCGTGCGGGATCTATCTCAAGGTCACGCTCTTCGATTGGGGTTCCGCAATGCTCGCAGGTGCCATAGGTATTGCTCTCTATTTTACGGAGAGCAGAACGTACATGTCGTAGGCGGGACTCCAACACCGTTTTCACAGAAAGTGAATTTCCGAGTTCTTCTGCTTCATCAGCCTCTTCGCCGTCGTAACTTTCTGTATCCGAACCGAAATCAGTGGGTTTAGGTTCAAAACCTGCTTCTGTTTTCACACTGACTTCTCCAAGTTCTTTCACAAGCTCCTCCTCTTCATTTTTGAGGCGGTTTATGAGCTCGCTGTTCATTTCGTTAGTCATTCTTTGTGTGAGGAGATCATAAAATACGGGTCATGATCTCCTCGATCTTTGTTAGTTTATATATACGCCATTTATACCGTGTAGAGTGAGAAAAAGCAATTTGATATTCTCACAGTCTCGCCGCCACTTCTTTAAGGGCAGCGTAGGATGTTGCAACAACAAATTTATCTCCAATCCAACCGTAGTCGAGACTTACAGATCCCTGAAAGACTCGATAGCGTAATTGTGTAGCTACACCAGGGATACTTCCGTCAAGAAAATTGCCTCGCGGTGCTCCTGGGTTGTTCAAAAAGAGTTGAGTAATAGTGGATTGGCTATCTTGTTCTATTGCTTGGCGAATAGAGGATTGTTCAAGCACTGCATTGGGGGTGCTTGTACTAAATGTGGTGACAACTACGGGCCATACGCCAGATGCATCATGGTAGAGTTCAAGCGACATATCAGATCCAAAGATATCAAGAGGGACATTTTTGAGGTAAAGTCCCGCAAAGCTTGCAAATGGCACAGGTACTCCATTCATATTAAGAGTGATTTCTTCAAGTGTTCCCGGAGTTTCTGCGGGAAGGTTAGAGAGCGCAGAAGTTACCGCTTGTGCGTCGAGTGAGGGAAGATTGATCGATATGGCTTTATCGGCAGGAATATGAAGAAGGCTCGTGTGAGTTGGCGCAGATTGTTCCATAATCGCAGAAGATGTAGATATGGATTGTGATTCATTGGTTTGGGTTGTAGGAGCAACGGCAGAGGGTGTTTTTGGGGAAAAGATCGGAGCAATAAAGACGTAGCCTGCATACCCTACTCCCCCCAGCAGCACGAGCACAAGAAAAATAGAGAGTACACGCGAAATATTACTTTTGCGTGGGGTGTGTTCGGGCAATGTGAAGGAAGGTTGTGCTGAGGGCTCGCGTAGGGGAGGTGTGTGCGGTAGCGTGGGTGCAGTATTGTTTCGCATATCAGACTCCATGGTGTGGAGAACAATTTGCGGCGGTGTCGTGGCGGCATGGAGAGTTTGTTGCGGAGTAGGAGGTGAAGGCGGATAAGGTGCCGGGATCGGAGGAGCAATTGGCTGTGCGTGAGTTTCGGCCACATGAGAGGGTGGGAGGGGTGCCGCGGTGGAGTCTTGGATATTTGAGTTCTTAGGAATGGTAAGAGAGGGCACGTGAGGGGCTTCATGTTCTATTGGTGCTGTAGACTCCTGGGGTGCAGCAGGCCAATCGCCTGCGTTTGGTACGGCAGGCGGCGTGGATGCCGCGGGAGCGGGAGTTGGCATGGTGTTGTCATTGTTCATCGAAAGGGGTGTTGGTTTTTGATCGTCATTCATAGTTTTTAAATGTAGTTACCTTATTGTTAGTATACCACAATGTAAAGTAGCGTTGTGCACAAGAGCATCATCTTTAAACAAAAATAGCACATGATGTGCTATGAGGGGTATTATTTTTGGTTTTTTGAGGACGGTTTTTTACACGCGTAAACCATGTTGAAATCAAGTTTGATTTTCTTCGCCGCGGCGAGTGCATTGGCTTTTTCGTAGATATCGTGCATGGGGTGATCGAGTATAAACTCCAGGGTGCGCAGGTCAAGCCGGGTACTAGTTCCATCAAGGAATTGATCGTTAATGAATGAGCCTGTCTTCAGCTGTTGCATAAGCTCGTAGATGATACAGTGAAGATCGTCCTCTGATAGTATTAAGTTGATAAACGGAAAGCGTGATTGGATGTCTTGTTGAATTTCACAATGACGAAGAAAGGTGGCAACACGTTTTTTGATACAGCTATCGCCCGAGAGACCTGTCGCTTTCCCGTCTCTTATATCCCAGCCAATTCCGCGTGTGAAATAACACTCGCAATATAAGTCGTAGCAGCGATATTGTTTTCCGTACAGGTCCGTTCCCTCAAGTTGTATCCACGCCACTTCGTGCCCATCAATCACGATACTGCGAAGAATGGTGTAGACCGGTTCGGTAGAATGTTGATGCGCGGCAGAATATTCCGGAAGAAAGTCACGAATCATTTTGCTTCAGCTCCTTTTCAGGGATCTAAAAGAAAAATAGCACAGAATGTGCTAAGCTTCAAGATTCCTCAAGATCTTCATGAATTAATTTCTACTTTGTAATGCCTTGAGGGAAAGTCCTATTTTTCCATCAGGATCAATGCGAATGACTTTCACGCGCACGCGCTCACCGAGTTTCACTATGTCGGTAACCTTCTCGACACGTGTGTTTGCAAGCTCTGAGATATGGATCATCCCCTCTTTTCCAGGAAGAATTTCTACCAAAGCGCCAAAGTCCATAATGCGGGTGACAGGTCCTTCTATGATTTCACCCAAAGCCAGCTCTTTGGTGAGGCTGTTGATAATCGTAATCGCTTCTTCGGTTTGTGTGGCATTAAGACCTGTTACATATATAGTACCGTCGTCTTCAATATCGATGGTGGTGTTCGTACGCGCAATGATATCATTGATCACTTTTCCTCCGGAACCGATCACGTCTCGGATTTTATCAGGATTGATGTGGAGAGTAATAATGCGAGGTGCGTAGGGTGAAAGCTCTTTACGTGGTTCAGAAATCTCTTTGCGCATTGTTTCGAGTATGTGGAGGCGCGCTTTTTTTGCGGCAGCAAGCGTTTCCTCGATAATCGGCATTGTGAGGCCGTCGATTTTTACATCGAGTTGGATCGCATTTATCCCATTTTTCGTTCCTGCCACCTTAAAATCCATATCGCCGTAATGGTCTTCCGGACCCTGGATATCGGTGAGCACTTTGTAGGCGCCGGAAATGGGATCGGACATAAGTCCCATCGCAATACCACCCACCATCTCTTTGATGGGTACACCTGCGTCCATAAGCGCAAGGGTAACACCGCAGATTGATGCTTGAGACGTGGAACCATTTGAAGAGGTAATTTCGGAAACTGCACGAATCGTATAAGGAAATTGTTCTTTGTCGGGAATCATGCGTACGAGCGATTTTGCGGCCAAAGCGCCGTGGCCGATCTCACGACGTCCCGGTCCGCGGAATGGACCGGTTTCCCCCGATGAATATGCGGGGAAATTATAGTGAAGCATGAAGTGGCGTTTTGTCGATTCCTCCATGGTTTCGACAATCTGTTCATCGCCAGGTGCGCCAAGGGTTACGGTGGCAAGCGCGTGGGTGGTACCGCGCATAAATACCGCGGAGCCGTGAGTGCGGGGCAGAATTCCTGTGTACGCCTCGAGGTGGCGTACCTCGTCTAGAGCACGCCCATCAGGACGTCGGCTATGTTCGATAGCGTTTTTGTGCACTACGCGGTCGATTTCATCTTCAAGAATGTGGTGTGCTTCTTTTTGTGCGTCTTCGTCGAATCCAAGCTCCACGAGGTGTGCCACAAGGTTTGTTTTTATAGATTCGAGGTTTACTTCACGTTTGACTTTGTCAGTCTCAAAAAGAGCGGCATCAAGCAAGGGAGCCACAAATCCTTTTATTGCCGTTATCAGTTCCACAGGAGATTCTTTGAGTACTACGGTCGTTTTTTCGGCACCGCGTTCTTTAATAATAGACTCCTGGAACGCAATAAGTTTATTGAGCTCTTGTATACCGAGTTCGATTGCTTTCATCACATCTGTTTCAGGCATTTCGCAGCCTTCGCCGTCGATCATATTGATCTTTCCTTTTGCCATTGCGAGGAAGAGGTCAAGGTCTGCCTCGCGACGTTCCTGAAATGTTGGATTTACGATAAATGTGCCCCCATTTTTTGCGATGCGCACGGCCGCAGCAGGGCCATCCCACGGAATGTTTGAACACGCCAAAGCAAGCGATGCGCCATTGAGGCCTACCATATCGGGATCATTTTCGGTGTCATAGGAAAGCACGGTCGCGACGACTTGTACATCGCGGCGGAGGCGGTGATCAAAAAGCGGTCGAATAGAGCGATCGATCATGCGTCCGGTAAGCACCGCTTCTTCAGAAGCTTTTCCTTCTCGTTTTACAAATCGGCTTCCCAAAATGCGTCCCACGGCATAATATTTTTCTTCGTACTCCACCATGAGAGGAAAATAGTCGAGATCGAGCCTGTCTTTTCTCCCCATCACGACGTTTGTCATGACGACTGTATCGCCGTACTGTATTATGACAGAACCATTCGTTTGCTCTGCAAGAGTGCTGAAGCGTGCGGTTAACGTCTTCCCCCCGATTTCTATAGAATAATCTTTTGTGGGTAGCATGGTAGTGATTATTGTTCTTGTGTACGGTAACGTCGCGCGCGCTTATGAATGGTAAGAAGGAAGCGGCTAGGATCTTCTCCGAGATCAATGAATTCATCAGCGGCTTCACGAAGCTTTCCCGATGCGCTTTTCCCAAATGCGATAACCTCGACTTGTTTCCCTATATTTTTAAGATATTCAACGAGCGGAATAAAATCGCCATCTCCGGTTATGAGAACTACGGTATCGAGCGAAGGAGCAATGCGAATGGCGTCTACTGCCATTCCGACATCCCAGTCCGCCTTTTTTGCGCCTCCGGGAAAGATCTGAAGATCCTTCATTTTAAGCTCAAGTCCCGACTTTTCAAGCGCATCAAAAAAAGAAGCCTCACCGGCGGGTATATCGCTTTTTACTACATATCCAAATGCACGCACAAGTCGTCGTTTTGCGGTTGCGGCATTGAGTAACTCTTTAAAATTGACCCGCGCGTTGTAGAGATTTTTCGCAGAGTGGTAAAGATTTTGTACGTCAATTAACACCCCCACGCGTTGGTCCCCGTATTTGATAACACTCATTAATTAAAAAACGCAGTAACTACTGACGGTTAATCGTTCACCAAACATAATTCGGTTAATAGTCAAGAAGTCAATAGTCACGCATTGCTAGTTTCTCTTATTTTTTCAAACCTAATTTTTTTGTCACTTTATTATAACTTCTCTTGTTCGTCTCTTCAAGATGAACAAGAAACTTTTTTCGTTTTGAAACCATGCGCAAGAGCCCTCTGCGAGAGCTGTTGTCTTTGGGATTAGTCTTAAGGTGCTTTGTGAGTGAGTCGATTTCTTTGGTAAATAATGCAACCTGCACTTCTGCAGAGCCGGTATCCCCCTCATGGACACCATAATCTTTAAATACGTTTTCTTTTTGGCGTTTTGTTAACATTGATGTTGGGTATTAAAGTAAATAATGGCGCAGGGAGAACTCTAGACTGCCCTATCGCATAAAAAATGATTGTGTGACAGCAAGGCCTTCTGCCCATGAATATGCCATGATTGTAGCATAAGTGATGATAAATATCAAGCCCCATACTGTAACAGGTAGAATTTTTCAGCAGCCCATTCTTATAAAGAAAAAGGGCGGACACTCAATGGTGACCGCCCACACGGCGCTACGCTCGCTTTTCCGCAAGCCGCGCCCGTGCCTCCTCTTCCCCGTTCATCCCTTGGTGGGCTTTTGCCCACGCGAGGTACTGCTCCCGCTCCCGCCACTCTCCTGCGACACGTTCGCAGGAGCGCCATATGGACCGGCTCATCATCAGCGCCCAATGGAGCGCATACAAGGCGATGAATATCCCCCTCCAGAGTGACACGAAGTGGGTGATTTTTGCACCGAAAAGCGGCGCAAGAAACCAAATCGTCACCGCGTCCACGAGCGCGAGAAACATCCAGAAAAGAATGTCACAAAAAAGATGAACAGCCGCCCCTACCAGTATTTTCATTACAGATCTTCCTAGGTTTTTGTGCTAAGTACGTTATTAACATATTTAGCTTATTATGTCAACTGAGCTCTGCGGAGCCTATACGTGCTATACTGGATTGATGATGCGAATATGAAACAGCTTAAGGATCTTCTTATCGATTATCTCGATTATCTCGAGATCGAGAAGGGACGGTCTATCAAAACGCGGGAGAATTATGAGCGCTATCTGAAGCGGTTTTTTGAGGCTTCAAAGGCAAAATACCCAGAAGATATCACGCAGGAGTCGGTACGGCAGTTTAGATTGTGGCTCAATCGCGTGGCGAGCGACAAGCATCCCTCCCTTAAAAAAGTGACGCAAAATTACTACGTGATCGCCATTCGCAATTTTCTGAAATATTGCGCAAAGCGTGATATTGCAACGCTTGCAGCCGATAAGATAGAGCTTGGGAAGGTGCCTGACCGCGATATCGATATTTTGGATGGAAAAGACCTTGAACGCATGCTTTCTTTGGGAGGAAAAGATGTGAAGGCATTGCGTGATAAGGCTATTTTAGAGCTTTTATTCTCAACAGGGCTTCGCGTGTCGGAGCTCTGTGCATTGAATCGTGATTCTATTGATATGGAACGGGAGGAGTTTTCAGTACGCGGAAAAGGAGGGAAGGTGCGGGTGGTATTTCTCTCCCCCAGTGCTAGGGCGGCACTTACGGCCTATTATCATGCGCGTACTGATATGGAAGAGGCGATGTTTATTTCCTTTACCCATTCCGATCCCCCGCGTCCACGTACACGCCTTACGCCGCGGAGCGTACAACGCATTGTTGAGCACTATGCGACAAAAGCGGGCATTGCAAAACACACCACTCCTCATAAATTGCGCCATCTCTTTGCCACGGATTTATTGATGAACGGCGCAGACTTACGCTCAGTTCAGATGCTGCTTGGCCACGCAAATATTGCGACTACACAAGTATATACGCATATCACGAATAAAGAGTTGAAGGAGATCCACAAAGCGTTTCATGGGACGAGAAGAAAAGGATCCGATCATCATTGATTGCAGATAAAAAATATAGTACCATCTGAACACTAGTCTTTCAGATTTTTGATATACCATGCACCCATAGCTCAACTGGCAGAGCAGCTCCCTCTTAAGGAGACGGTTGTAGGTTCGATTCCTACTGGGTGCACACGAGAGAAGCGAGAGTGCACCTAGAGGGAGTGAACTGCTTCACTCACGTTAGGAATCGAATAGCGGAGCTTGTGCGAGTAGAAACGAGCACGCGAGCTGGGGTCGCGAGATGCCGTAGGCAAACTTGTGACCGATTCCTACTGGGTGCACACGAACGTAGTGAGTGTGCATTTATAATAATTTTGCTCGAATCTATTTAATTTTTTGTAGAGAAAATTTTTATCATTGATATGAAACAAATAAAGACGGTAATTGTTAGGCTCAACTTCACCGGTTTCGGTGGGGAAAAGAACACTCAAAAATTTGATGAAGCGGTGAATCTTGCGATTAAAGAAATAAGCGGGGAAATTGTTGATATAAAATATGCTTTTTGGCAAGGCGTTGCTACCGCGATGGTTATTTATGAAAAGAAATAAGTAAGATAGATTTTATAAAAATATGTATGAGGTAATACAACAAGTTGATGGCGAGTCTATTGCCAAAAGATGCGGCTGGTCCGGTAAGAATGTTTTTTTAGGTCTCGTCTTACTTTTAGTAGGTTTTATCATTTGGTTTACTGATAGTGTAGTTATGGGCATGGCTTCTGGGGTTTCTGGAAAGAAATTTGTTTTAGGATTTTGGGGAGATCTCGGATTTTTACTTATGGCTTTCGGAGTATTGGGATATTGGGTATCTATACCTGCAATTCAAAAATGGTGGCATTCAAAGAAGTGGCTCGCTTTAGTTTTTATAATTCCAAGCGTACTGATTGGGTTGATGATTCTTGTCGCGATATTTAAGAGTTAGTTGTCACCAAAGGAAAATTCGAGATTGGTAGTGAGTCGGGCTTATCGCTTTATTGAATTTTCGCCTGAGATTTTTTCGAAAAAAACAAGCTTGGAATTAATTTTACCTAGTTAGTAATGAGCGCGAGTAGTGGATTGTGGGCATCTAAGGTATCGCCCCACTGCAGTTTTTTGGCTAATCGGTACGCCTTGGGGTGGCGTTTTTTTGTTACTACTATTTTTTGGATCCCCTCTTTAGCACAAAGCGTGAGCGTGATGTAGCCTCGATTTGTTTGAGGGGGCAGGATCACACGCGCAGCGTAAGATGTGCCCTCGCTGCGCGAGGCGATAACATACGAGAATTTTTCATCCTCGTAGGGCCTGAATGCTTTTTTAACCACACGCTCGAGGTGGGTACGTTCTACACGTTCTGCAAAATGAAGCCATTGGCCTTCTGGTAAGGTGTAGGTGAAGGATTTCGGGATAGGAGCGATGATGTGTGCGCCAAGGCGTACAAGCTTGGCGCGTGCCTCTTCTATCACGCGAGAGCCGCGAGGAGATTTTGCGGGTTCGATAATACAAAGGCTATGTGTGGTGTGTTCGAAGTAGTTCTGAATTACTTGGTTTCGCGCTTTTTCCGGGAGTTCTGAGAGTGCATAGGAGATGATTACGAGGTCGTAGGAATCAGAGGGTGTTGTGTTACGCATGTTGGCGTGAACCCATGACGCGTTTTGTATGGTGGCATTTGATGCGTGTGTAGTGAGATGTTTTCCGAGCGCAATCATTACAGGACTGTTCTCGATGCAGGTGATCGAATTCAAAGAAGGCCATATCTTCGTAGTAGCCCAGAGTGCGGTGCCCGGCCCCGCGCCGACGTCAAGTAGGCGCGCAGGAACCCAATCGGGATGTCTTCGTTGGAGCTCTGTGAGTACATGGGTAATTGCCGCAAATGTCCCGGGCATGCGATATGCCGCATAAGCGGTAAGCCTCTCCGCGTCCGTGTTTGCGTTATTGCCTTGGGTGCGATACTCCTCGCGCAAATATTTTGTAGCGTGCGCAAGTGTTTTGAGGGATATGTGGGTAAATTCTTGTTCAATAGCGTGTTCAAGTTCCTGAGGAAGTTTCATAAGATGGATGTGTATTTTGAGTATCCCCGATAGTACTGAGAGCGTCAATTCTTTAGTATCCAGTGCCAACAAGAGCTCTATAAAGGATGGTATTCGGGAAAGTTTGAAAAAGCGTATTGAGAATCTGCGGTATACCCAAAATGTATTGACAAGAACAGTATATGTGCTATAATATGGTCAACAAAATTCAGGAGGATTAGGGTGATCAAAAAACATCAAAATCGTATGATTTTGATGATGACGATAGCTGTATTCGCAGCAATCATCATCATCGTTGTGTGTCTCAGCGCCTCTAGCTTTGGGGCTGGGGCGATTATGATCTACCGCGGTGAGACGACGCGAGGGCTTGCTCGTGTCGCTCTTGCCGGCGGAATTCTTGGATTTTTCCGTCTTGTGATTGCTGTCCCTTCATGGGTGGCATATAGCAAGGCGGAAATCAGAAAGGAGGTGGTATAAAGAAAAAACCGGCACGTATGCCGGTTTCGTTTTTCTTTTTGTTGCAGTGCAGGGTATAGGGTATTATACTTAAAACAAACAAGTGTATATGAGAGAAGATATTACATCTACACCACAGTTTAAAGATTCAGGGTTCGATCAAGTCTCTCGGTTTTCTGATTTGCAAACGATATTAGGCAAAAATCCACCGAGCTTCTACAAAGAGGCATATGAGGAAGTGGCTGATCTTGCAAAAGAATGGGTAAGCGCAAAAACAAAAAAAGCATGGAATAAGGAGAATCATGATGAATTTCGTACGTATCTTATTAGGAAGTATCCAGAGTGTCCTGCGGCATTTATTGACGCATTGATTCGTTGCGCTCACTCTTATAATCCTCCTGTTAATATTCCCTACACAAATTTGTGGGATATTGATTAGCGAACACTACAATAGAAAACCGGCGCATAGACCGGTTTTTTTGTTATTTTTGTATATCAATCAGTGCAAGGATCTTGTCCTTTTCTTCTTCAGAGCAGAAGGCGCTTTGCATCGCGGAGTGCATCATTGTAGACAAATCAATCGGCGTAAGAGACGTATACTTATTGAGTGTGGCAAACGTGTCGGTAAGGGTATAGCCAAACATGGCTGGATCATCTGAATTGATGCTGACATGGATTCCTTCTGCAAGACATGTTTCAATGCCAAGGTCTCGTACATGGCCGATGTGGCCGCAGAAAAGATTTGATTGCGGGCAAAATTCAACTCCAATCTGATTGTCCCGCACTGCGGCGAGCAAACCACGATGACGCACAAGCGGGATAGCTTGTCCTAAGCGGTGTGCTCGAAGGTCATGAATCGCTGTCGCCATATTGCGATAGGGCTGTGGACCGAACTCTCCTGCGTGTACTGTGCGCCGCAACGGCGTGTCAAACGTGAGGCGATATGCGGACAGGTGGCGTTCTGGAGGATACGCGGCTTCGTCGCATGCCAAGTCGATTCCAACTACGCCAAGATGCATTGTATTGAGTGCGGATTTTACAATTTCACAGCCCACTTCCGGTTCCGCTTCGCGGCCAATACAGACGATCATTTTTGTCATTACGCCAAATTTGCGCTCTCCCGCTTTAAGTCCGGCTGCAATGGCATGGATTACCTCTTCATAGGACATTCGTTTTCCCGCATGACCATAGTATGTTGACTCTCCGGTGTGATACTGAGGTGCGAATCGGATTTCAGCATAGATAATTCCGTCTTCATGAAGGTTGCGCACCACCTCATATGCGATAAGAAAAAGATTGTCTGGTGTTTGAGAGAGCAAACTGACAAATCCAAACCCCTTTTGGAACAGTGCGGGAAGGCCGTCTTGTTTGAGACGCACAAAATAGTCCTCTAGTGACTCATTGGACTGCACAGGAAGCGCGATTCCGTTTTTCTTTGCAATGAATTGCATGACACCGGGGCGCACATCGCCATCAAGGTGGCGATGAAGGTCGATTTTCTTAAAACGCCGAATTGCATCGTATTCCATATCCTGCGTCTCCTTCTTAACAAGGATGCTGCGTGTACTTTACCATATTCATTCCTGTTTCATCAAACAAAAACCGCCCTCATTCGGCGGGAGCGGTATGCGAGGGGTAAGGAAGCCTTTCTTTTAATTCATAAACGTAGGTTTCCATACTTTCTGTGGGTCGCTCATTCATTCTTGTTCCATCATGGGGACAGTCTTTGGTGCAAAGACTCTGCCCGCAATCGTTCTTGACTTCCCTGCCACACAAGATGCATACGATCAGTCGCAGCGTTTTCTGCATAGAAGCTTGCCTCCTTTTTTGGATTTTTGCAATTTATTATAGTGTAGAATCAAGGCATGTCAACTCAATCTTTAAGTAAAGGATTATGAATACAAGGGCATTACGAAGAAAAAAAGATAGGTGCCTACAAGATATAAGAGCGTGCCGATGACGATTGCGGGGATTACATGTCCCGCATGGGAAAGAACAATCAATACAATAAGGACGGGCAACGCGAGAAAATCGATGTTTCTTTTGAAGAGTATTTTTTCTTGGAACGCGTGCCCGCGTGCGAGGAGACTATACTTCCATGTTGCAACGAGGAATATGGTGAGCATCCCCACAAAAAAGAGAGTAATGTGCCACATACTCATATATGCAGTAAAAAAATATGAAATAACGAGCATAATATTAAACAGAGTTTGTGGTACGTCATATTTAGACGTCCATATGCTAAACCGAAGTATAGAAAAATAGGTGTGAAGAAACAAGAGAATAAGCATAATTCCACCACCTACCACTGTCGCCGTAAGTTTTATGTGGTGTTGGAGGGAGGATGCAATCAGAAACAGGAGAGAGCTTGCGATAAGTGCACATGCTTGTAGGGTGGCTTCATGGCGTGAATAGTAGTGTGCATTAGCGGAAGTCATCGGAGCCATCGATTTTTTTTTCTAGAATTTTATTATTGATAAATACAAACACCACTGTTTTGCAATAAAGGTATCCCATTTTGAAAAATCCTATATGTTTAAAGCGTCGTGCAGAACTATTGCAATAGAGTTGCATTGTATAGCCAGTGTGTCCAAACTTGCTAATTCTTCTTGCGGTTTCTGTGTCTTCTCCATAAAAAGAAATGTTGGTATTATATCCACCCGCTGCGTCAAGCACACTCTTTCTAATGAACGCGTTACCTCCAAGAACAAACCCACCCATATTAAGCAGTTGCCCGAAGAAATTGAGTATGATTCCCTGGGAAAGAAATTGTAGGAATGTCAGGGTGTATTTTTTTATGAAATCATAATCATAATACAAATATGGACCCGAAATGCTCACGAGGTGTGGTGATCGCGAGAGTTTGTCGACGGCCCTACTGATCCACCATGTTTCGGGAAGACAGTCAGCGTCAAGTTGAGCGAGGATATCCCCTGTTGCCGCGAGGCGTCCTGCTTCACGCGCAAAAGGGAGACCCTTACGTGGTTCATGGATAAGTTGCAAGCGAATGTCGTTAAACGATCGTACAATGGCGGCTGTATTATCGGTTGAGGCATTGTCGACAACGATCACTTCAAAATCAGGGTAGTCTTGTATAAGCACCGCATTTAACACATTTTTTATGCGCGCCTCTTCATTGTGCGCAGGAATGACGACAGAAATTTTCATGATAGCGTTATTGGCGCCCTGTTATTTATATCCGGGCTCGAGTAGTGTAAATACTTTTATACAACATTTCCCATTTGTTCGCAACTGATTCTACGGAAAACTGTGCTGCAAATATCCGCGCCTGATGTCCTAATTGCTCGCGATATTCTTGACTTTGACAGAGATTTTTCAGATGTGTCGTGAGTTCAGGTGCATCTGTCGGATTAAAGAGAACACCGCGTTCCGCGGTGACTATTTCAGGAAGTGCAGCAGTCCGCGCCGCGACAACAGGCATTCCGCAGGCCATACCTTGAAGCACCACCATGCTTTGCGTTTCTGATGTGCTTGGCATAACAAGGATATCAGATGCGTGAAAGAGATCAAAAAACTCTTGTTTATTCTCTCCAAGAAAAGGCCCGAGTAGTTTAATACGAGACGCTATGCCCGATGTATCTCTACGCCTTTCGAGTATTTTTCGCAGCGTGCCCTGCCCCACAATGAGAAGATCCACATCGGGGCGCTCATGGGCAAGAGGAAGAAAGGCATCGAATAAGATTTGTATATTTTTTTCCGATGCGATCCTTCCGGCATATAAGATCGTGAGAGGCGCAAGTCCGTAGCGTGCTTTTAGTGTTTTTTTTGAGTCCGGAGCAATAAAAAAAGAAGGATCGATAGGATTAGAAATAACGTGAGAAGATGCGTGAAGTCCGTTTTTTTGCATATCCTGAATGAGAAAATCAGAGGGCGCACTTACTGTTACGCACTGATTGTAATACCATGTAATATAGCGTTTTAAGAAACGCTGAAATGCAGGATGGTGAATGGGGCTGTAACGAATGAATGATTCAATGTGCGTATGATTTGTGCCCAGAAGCGGAATATGGTTCCTGCGTGCCCATATGAGCGCGTCAATACCGGGTCCGAAGAAACTATGAGAGTGGATAATATCCGGCTTTGCTTTCAAAAGGCCAAAGAGAGGATTGGGAACGACCGCACGTGTCTGGAGGGTGGGTCCGGGAACATGAAATGAGGGCAGCCTGTGAATAGTAATACGGGATCCGAGGATGAGCTCCTTTGCGTGGGTACCCGCGGTGCGGTATTCGCGTGCGTCGTAGTGAGGTACAAAGTAATGAATAATATGACCGCGGCGTGCGAGTTCGGTGCCGGTAAGAATGATAGAATCGGCAATGCCGCTCAGTTCAGGATAAAAGTTGTCAGAAAAAAAGGCGATATTCATTATTTTTCTGCGTCCATCTTGGTAATTTGATTTTTTGAAGCTTGCGCGAGTAAATGATACAGGACAAAAACAAGGACAAGGATACTTACCACGATTTCTCCATAGCGCAGATAATTGCTTGTGCGTTCAAACACGGAAGCGCCAAGATAATAACCGATGGTCATGAAGAGCGCGTATTGGATAAGGGTGATAGGAAGTGCAAGGGAAAGAAAGCGAGGAAAAGGAAGTTTTACGATTCCTGCGCTTATAAGCATTGGGGTGCTAAGCCCATACGCCAACTTACTAAAAAACATAGTTTTTTTTCCATGATAATGCCACAAGCGTTCGATGTGTTCTATGTTTTCTGAGACTACGTGTAGCTTTGAGCGATACTCCGTAAGGAACTTATTTTTATTCCCCGTTCTTCCTATATAGTAATAAAAAATATCAGGAATAATATCCCCGAAGATTAGAATACCATAGGCATAGAAAAAATTAAAATATCCTTGGTGAGTAAGGAATCCCACAATGAGTGAAATAATAGGTCCTTCGAATGCCGCAAGCGGAAAGAGAAATGCGTAACGATAACGAAGGAGAAGAGCAAGCGCATACTGCATGGTGGTATAAGATAATATATATAGTATAAATCTTTTTTAGCAAATTGAGAGCAAACAATTGTTTTTGAGAGGCCATCTGTCGCGTTATTTTGAAGGTAATGCGAGTACGTACGCCTCATAGGGACGCAGCGTTAACGTATCGATATTCATGTATTTCTTTGCGTCATTGCATTCAGTGTTGCAGAGCACGCGGCACCCTGTGTTGAGAAACCCTCGCAGCACATCTTCTGAAAAAGAGACGACATGGGAAGTATCAGAAAAATTTATCATAATAAGTATACCCTCTTTTTTGTATATGCGAATAAAAGAGAATATGTCTTTACCTCCTTGGAGAGGTAAAGAGTGATAGGATCCGTTGAGGAGTGCGGGAGTATGTGTGCGGATATGAATAAGCGTGCGATAAAGCGTGAGCATGGAGCGCGGATTAAGAGATTCGCGTGCTACATTGATAGTGCGAAAGTTGTTCGCTAGGGGAAGCCACGGCGTACTTGTAGAGAAGCCGGCGTGGAGGGTATCATCCCACTGCATAGGAGTGCGCTCCGGATCGCGTCCAAGGTTAAACCCGGGGACATTTTTTCCCCATGGATCTAAGCCCGTTTCTTCCTTTACTGGTAAATCTTCCATACCAATCTCCTCCCCATAGTAGATGAAAGGCATGCCGCGGAGCGTACATTGGAGCACCGCTGCAATGCGTGCTCTTTTTTGTCCCAAGCGCGTCGCAACACGGGAGCGATCGTGGTTGCCGAATACATAGTTCGGACAATCGTCAGGTCGAAGATGTGCGTCAAACTCATCGATAAATGTTTTAAATGATTCCCCATTCCATGGCAGCGTGATAAGGTTGAAATTGAACGGAGCATGAAGATTGTTATCACATGCGCGATAGAGTTCGACCATCTTAGGGATGCCGAGGTAAGCCTCACTTACCATAAATGCATGCGGATAGGCATCAAGTACTTTGCAAAGCGTGTTGGCCGCGCTGAGGAGCTCTGGTCTCCCTTGGCTGTAAATATGGAGGAGTGCGTCATAAGGATTGCTGCGGCCCGCGATATAATTTGGATTAGGAGGGTCATCTCGAAAACCGTCGTCTTTAATAAGATAGCTAATAGAGTCAGTGCGAAATCCATCGACGCCTTTTTGCAGCCAAAAACGTAACACATGCTCCATTTCTTCTCGCACTTCTATGGTGCGCCAATTGAGATCTGGCTGATCTTTCAGAAAACTATGGAGATAATACTGTCCCGTCGTTGCATCAAATGTCCATGCAGGACCCCCAAATACAGAAAGCCAATTGTTCGGCGGGTTTCCATCGGGCTTAGGGTCGCGCCAAATATACCAATCGCGTTTTTTGTTCATACGGGAGGAACGAGATTCAAGAAACCACGGATGTTGTGAAGAAGTATGGTTCGGTACAAAATCCATGAGTATTTTTATAGTACGTGCGTGGGCGTATGAGACGAGTGTTTCAAAATCAGCCATCGTGCCGAATAAGGGGTCGATAGAGTAGTAATCCGATACATCATACCCAAAATCTTTCATGGGGGAGGGGTAGATCGGATTAATCCAAATGGCATTAATGCCAAGCGAGCGTTCTGTCCCATCGTTAAGGTAATCGAGTTTTTGGATAATTCCGCGGAGATCTCCTATTCCGTCTCCGTTGCTATCCTTAAAGCTTCGCGGATAGATCTGATACACGACAGCGCTTCTCGTCCAATGATGTTCTAAATTGTGAGACTCTTTTTCGGGTTTCATAAAAAGACACAATAGGGTGGTAACGTGTGTCATTATACCAAATATTATGTTCTACATAAAAACAACACGCCGCATAGCGACGTGTTGAGAGTGCGAACCCGTGTTGTATTCGAGTTCGTGTTTGAATGCCAATGTCATCAAGATGATCGTCAGCGCGTTGAGAACCACCAATAAAAATGCCATCTGCGATTTTGTAGGAAACGGATGCGCCGAAATATAAACCGTATAGATAATGGCAACAATTGCGCCGAGAAAATTTCCCCGCATCATAAATTTGTATATGTGTACATATTTGAATAGAACGATCGGGTTTGGTGTATAAAAAAAACCGAGTTTTCTCGGTTTTGTGCATCTGCTAGTCGATAAATTTAATACGTGTACAATATTTTTCTTTTATGGAGGTGAGGAAAGGTAGAATAAGTCCCGCCGATTTTGTAAGACAGATCCCACATAGGATGAGTACACTACATGCCGGAACAATCCACCACAGTTCTATCCACGCTAATGGATGCGTAAAAACGGATACGACAGATGTCTGGTGGGTGTGACATGTCCACAGAAGTGTGCCGAGAGTGCATCCTTCCCAAGGAGCGAACACTTCTCTCCTCGGTCTCCCATACAGACCATACTTATAGGCATAACAATCCGAATCCAGGTCTTGAAAGTTGCTTGCGAATCCAAAAAACCAGCAGATGATTTTTATGAAATAAGTGGTCACAATGAACCCAATCGTGATAATTACGCAGAAAAGAGCAACGATTCCCGTAATCAACAGATGAGGTATGCTAAAGACCAGTCCCCAAAAGTAAGAACAGATATTTCGAGGTACGCCTGCAGGTGAAAATACAGAACTCCTATAGACAAAGTCCATCCAGCGATAATGCCAACTGGATTTTCTTATTTCCATTGCATGTCTCTTCCTTTCAAAAACGAGCTATAGAAAATATAGCGTTACATACTGTTGTTGTCAACGCGGGGCATCCATTTAAGAATAGAAATCGCCTGGTTGTTAGCGGACAGAGTCCCACAACATTTCAAAAATAGATTGTCGCATTTTGGCGAATGCCGCATTTTCTACGACAAAAATCATATTGGCATGGCGTGAGGAGATGCATGCCACAAAATGGTCAGTAATGATTTCTGTAAACGGCAATTTGTAGATCGCAGGCAACATGCGGGAGGTTCTATTTTCCCGCGCATCTTTCGCAACGATTTGCTTGGCATACGCGGAGTTCCTGATAAGTTGTCTGCTGGAGACGCCGAGTTGCTTCTTTTTGCTGATGATTTCATCAAGGATATACTTTTCCCGTACATAATCCAAAAAATTCTCCCCCTCTGTAATAATCCGATACATCTTTTCTGGAGAGTCGAGAATCATATCCCACACCTGCTTGAAGCCGGCAGTGCCGTAGAGAAAGTATGTCCGCGGGCGGTTGCTCATATAGGCCCCCCGCTCTTCTAAAAGGGATAATGAGTGTTCAAAATGGGCGATGTTCTCCTTTGTATTTTTAAGGAGCGTGCTTGGTTTTTCAGCGACATAATAAAGTTTTTTTCCGGTTCTTGTAGGAATGAGGATCCCCGCGTCAATGAGTTCATCAAGAATGTAATATAATGTCGTCCGTTTCAGCTTGGACTTTTGTGCGAGTTGTTGTACTGAAGCCTCGCCGAGCTCTAACGCTGCCAAGTAAATACGAGCTGCCTTTGTGGTGAGCCCCAGTTTTTTTATGATGTCTATAAGGTCATCCATATGCACGAATCATAAACTATAAGAGCCGTGTTGTCAAGATATTGTCAAAAAATTAGACAGATAGTATTGTGCATTATGACGCTCGTAGTACACTCGAGCCAGAACCTTCATAAAGGAGTGTCGTATGAAAGTGGTGTTTGTGGGCGGTGTGCAGGGCGTGGGAAAGAGTACATTGATTTCGTTTCTTCAAAAAAGATTTAAGGGGCAATTTGTGATGCGGGATGCAGGGGCTTTGTTTCGGCGTTATGTCTATGGCACAAAAAAGATGAAGACGGCCGAAGAGGTGGAGCAGCTTATCGTGCACACCATTCTTCGCGCGCCCCGTAATTCGGTGGTAGTGATTCACTGGCACTATGCCGTGCGCCGTCCGGATGGATATATTCCTCAGATTGATTACTCTAGACTTGCGCAAATCGCCCAAAGCAAGAAAATCAGCGAGGTGTGTCTTTTGCACATCGATGCTCCGTTTAACGCCATCATTGCACGTCGCGCTCTTGATCGGTATGCGAAAATGCGCGCATTGGATCCCGAGGTGATTCGTGATGAGCAAAAGCATGAGGATGAGTTTCTGTTGCATATGTATGAGGTGTTTCGTGCACATTTGAATGAACGTGTCAGGATTGTTCGTCTCTACAACCGCGCGTTGTGTGAAGCCACACAATATCTAGCAAAATTTTTTGAAACACTTTTGCCACGCGCGTAGTATCCCAACCGTCTTGAGGGCGCAATGCCCTCTTTTTTATGTCTAAATATTCGACATAATGTATTGCCCCCCGCGGCATGCGCGCCTACACTGGAGGTGTATGAAAAACTATATTCTTGTCGGCCTTGGCCCCCATGCAAAACGTATCTATTACCCCTTCCTAGAGAAGTATCGGGCGCGTTTCGGAATTAGCCTTAAACTGCTTATCGAGCTCGAAAGTCAGGCTGCGAAGATAGATACATATCTTTCTGAGCGCGACCTCCAGCCCGAACATACCCTTTTTATTCCCGATAATGCATCAAATCGCGCCGGCACCTCGCTTGATCCTCTTGTGTTGCAGGAACTGGAGCGGCTTGTAGAGACAGAACATATCGATGGAATAATTATTTCAACCGAGCCCAAAGTCCATAAAATCTACGCGATGTGGGCGTTGCAGCACAACATTCATGTTCTTATGGACAAGCCTGTTACAGCACCCCTCTATTCAAGCACGGATTTACGTGCTGCCAGGCAAATCTATGAAGATTATCTTGAACTTGAGCATGCACGCCAGGGCAGTAGGGCGAAATTTTATATTATGTGCCAGCGCAGAAATCATAAGGGATACACATTCATTCGAAACTATCTCAAAGATTTTGTGTCTGAGTTCGAAATCCCTGTTTCGTATATCGATGTGTATCATGCCGACGGCGCCTGGAATTTGCCGCATGAATTTGGCAAGGAGAATCATCCTTACAAATATGGGTATGGAAAACTGATGCATTCCGGCTATCATTTTGTAGATTTATTTGCTTGGCTTGCGGGAGTGAATGCGGCTCTTCCTCATGCGCAGCCTGACGCAGTGCGGGTGTTTACTGCAAAATTTACGCCGAATGACTTTTTTCACCAAATCAATGAAAAGGCATATGACAAATTATTTCACCGAAAAGAGATTAGTGATTTCTACCGTACTTACGATCCTATACGATATGACCATTTCGGAGAGCTTGATGCCTATATTTCGACGCAACTTATGCAGGGTCCAAATGTGATTACCACCGGCTCCATTAATCTGCAACAAAACTCATTTTCGCGTCGGAGCTGGTTTGAGTTGCCTGAGGATACGTATAAGGGAAACGGGAGAGTGAGGCACGAGCGCGTGACTATTCAGGTATCTCATTTTTTGAATATTCACGTTCACTCGTATCAGTCACACGAACCGAGTCTTGCTGTTGTTGAGGAGGGGGGCGTGGGGAGCGATGATCATTTTGAGATTCTTGTATTTAGAAATAAAAAGATCGTAGGAGGGGAGGTATTTCAAAAAATAAATATGGGAAAAGAAATGAGAGAACTGCACGGAAATGATGCGTATTATTTCGGTCACAATGAGAATGCGCGCGAGGTAACCCTCCTCAATTTTATAGAAGCTAATCCCGATGATTCTGAATTTGTACTCCATGGATTTACCAACCAACTACTTTCTCATATCTATCAGTCTATTGCGCAAGGAGCAAACACTGGTAACGCACAATTGACATTTTACCCGCAAAAAATTTATGTCTAAAGAGAAAACGCTTGTACCTGCTACTTCGCGTATTTGGCATACTATTTTTCTTCATATCGAGTTGCCGTGCAATGGTGTTGTAGTCGAGATAGCGCCGGGCTATGAACCGAAAATTGGTCGCGCGCTTTCCTTGCTTGATTTTGCAGGAATTGTGTACGTGGTGGAACCGGATCTGCGCGCGGCCGCACATATTGAGCAGGCATATAAACGTCTATTACCGCGCGCGAAAATACGATTAGTATGTAAATTGCTTCAAGATGTGGTTGTGGGTGTTGATCTTCCTACGCGAGTCGATGCATTGGTGGCGAACCACCCATTTGATGATATGGTGATGGCGTATAGGGCAGATCGGAATTTTTTCTCCAAGGAAAAACACAGCAAGACGCGTGTCGCTCCCAATCTTAAAAAATGGTATGACTCGTTGAAAGATGATGACTATGCGTTGGGGATCAAAAAAAGTCTCACAGTATGGAAAGCGGCCATTCGTCATTTGAGGCCTCATTATGTAGTAGTAAGCCAGTATCCAAGTCGCGCACTCGCTATAAAAAAGCTTTATAAGCGCGAAGAGAGCGGCGTTGTCGTACTCCGCAAATTACAAGAGTTCTATCGTAATTATAGAGTTACCGCATGTCCTCCTCCCTCATGCAACGCGAAGAGTCATCCTCGGTGGTGGCTGGTGGCAAAATATTCGCGGGTTGGCTTTATTGAGGTTCAGACACCTGCAGCTATGGACAGATTAGGGCGTTCTCTTTTTGTTCCGCAACGCGCACGGCTCCTGTTATCAGATGAATACGATATCGTGTACAAGGATAACACTTATTTCAACACAGCGTGGAAAAAAAATTCCACCCTACAAAATGTTCGACAGTTCGCTCTTGTGCTTCATCATGACGAAAGCAGCGCGGCGAATCGTGTGCTGGTGTATGCTGATCGACAAAAAGACAAAACTGACATCAGTTTGAGCGGCAATATCGGTTCAGGGAGAGCAGTCTATTGTGGTGATGACTATAATATCCTTGGTGTCGGTAAAACGACCCTCTGTCGGAGTACGGTGCCGAGCCATAGTACCGGCGAGGCAGAATTAATCGGGGCCATGCGCAGAGTCATCCTTGCTCATTGGATTAATAGGTTCATGCCGCGCGTGCCGGTCCATCCCCTTCTTTTTGCATTAAGGCATAGCGTCTTGCGCAAGTGGAATGCGAATCCGATTCCCCTCGCGCTCCTTGTACGTGTTGATGGAGGAAGTCTCGATCGACCGAGTCATGTAGAGCAGAATCCGGAGATTCCGATAGATTTTGAGAACATGGTGAGAGAGTATGCTATGCTCGACGCCGAGTGTTTTGCATATCGGTTTATGCTCGGTGCGTGGTCGATGGGAAACTACTCATTGAGCGGACATCTTATCGATTTGGAGTCCGCATCATTTGTGAGATATCGGGGTCCTTATTATACTTCGTCTTCCCACCATCTTTGTACTCGATTTGGTCATGAAGGAACGGGACTCATGAAAGTATTACATCGTCTCACAGAAATTAAACATATCAGTGATGCGGGCTGGAAGAAGAGATTTGTGGCATATCGGAAAATGCATCTTGCCCGTTGCATGCTCTCTCTTCTTGGGGTTAATGATGTGGAGGCCGCGTTGGCTTCTTCCGAAACGGAACGTATTATTGATCTTTCTCATCGATTCGAAATTCTGTCTAAAAAAATACGTGCCTCCTACGTAAGTTTGAATTTGTATTCCCCGCTTCCTGGGTGGAGCGATCCTAGTTTGCTTGATATGTCCGAACTCTTCAGAAATATAGCGCATTTATATAGTACGCGGCATGCGGAAGAAAAAGCATTCGATCTGCTTCTCCGCACGACTGCGTTTGCACACATTGAATCCGCCCCCACATCTCTTCCGCAAGGAGAGGAGTTTTTGAAGAATGAGGTGGTTACTGTACAGAATCAAGGAAGGTTTGTGCGCGAAACGAGAAGGTTTGTGCGTGATCTTTTTTGGCTCTTGCACGCATTTGATAGATTAAGATTTCTCAATAATAAGGCGCATTGGGCGTACGGCCTCGCAGAGAAGAATCAAAATTTTCTTACCATGCATGAGCTGAACACACGTCTTATTCATTTCTCGGAACAGTATCGTGTGGGGAACATGGACGCACGAGCGCTTGGTCGAGAGATAGAAAGGTTATGCAGGTTTTCATGTATCTAAGCATATGGTCTAAAAAAGCATGTAACATGGCATGGGTCGAATAAATGATGATTTATTTTTTCTACTGTCCTTACTCACATTGAGTTTTTTACATATGGCACAAATACGTTTTGAAGGCTAACAAAAAACCGAGGAATCCTCGGTCCTGATCTTTTTATGTCGTATCTTTTTGGGGAAATGCGGGGATGAATCCTTCCGCACTCCAGTAACCTCCGAATGCACCTGCGAAGCCACACCCTTCTTTCATGCATCCTAGTACTTCATCTTCCACAAAGGTAGTAATCTCTTTCCGAATGAGCGCACACGATTTACTATAAGTTCCCACCCTATCGCCTGGAAGAATTGGATCTCCGCAGAAACAGCAACGGATTGCGAATTTCTTGATTGATTCAAAATAGCAGCGCCCGCAATACGTATCTATGTTTTTTATTCCTTTCTTTTGCCGTGCAAGGCTTTCTTCGGGATTAAGCAGGGTGATCGTTCTGCAGTTTGTTTGTATCACGACGTCAAATTGAAGCGTCCCTACGTGACCGCATGTGGTAAAGAATGCACGAGCCTTTCCGCACGGTTTGAAATAAAAATCAGACTTTTTTGCATGCGGCTCTCTCATGGGGATTGCTTCATCCCAGCAAGATGACTTCCAGTTCGGAGGGGTCATAATATCCTCTTGTTCCGTCCTCATGTCTTACTTCATAGCAAAGACCATGGGAATCGTGATGGGTGATAACTTCACCTCGGATACCCCACTTCTTACTTTCCCACCCCTCATCTGTCCACTCCCTTTGAAGAGCCATATTGGGTTCAGTTGTTTTCACAGGGGTTCTGGGCGAAATGGGCGGATACTTGAAGAGAGTTATCGTACTCATATTTCCCTTCTGACGCCATTGTGCCTGCCTGTTTTCTACGAGTCGTTTGAAATGTTTCAGGATGGTCTGTCTCCCACGCTGGGTGCATTCCATGACTCCGCTGACAGTAAGAGCTCCATGAAATCGAAGACGGTCAAGAAGTGCCGCATCAATCCCTACGCTCCCAATCTCCTTTTCCCACAGGCTATTGCGTCGTGACATTAGTTACCTCCTTTGGGGTGCTGATATAATACAAATATAATAATTTAATTTTGTCAACTTTTTGGTTAGAACCAAAAAGCCGTGATACCATCAAGGCTTTTCAAGCAAAAATCCCATTTGCGGAGAGTAGTGGATGAGGTTAGAACCTTTTTCCTGTATACCACCACTCGGTTTTATATTCCTAGTTTCTAAAAGAAAAGGCCTCAATGTTCGTTGAGGCACTCGTTTACCGTCTTTCGTAACTCGTTTTCACCTGTGAACATGAAAGCTTTCATGCCTACGTGTTCTGCTGCATTGGTGTTTTTCACCTGGTCGTCGAAGTAAAGGCATTCTTCTGGCGTGAGGTTATTTTCGGAGCATACCAAAATCCATGCTCTCTCATCGGGTTTCACAAACCCTGTCTGCCAAGAAAAATATGCTTTGTCCACCACCTCGTGCATCCAGGGATAGTGTCCATAGTAGTCGGCTCGTTCTTTGAAGTTGTTAGAGAGGACAAAAATGCGGATGCCCTTGTTTTTTAATTCTCTCGCAAAGTTCACTATTTGTTCGGACACTGTTTCCGCCCCGAACCAGTAGTCCCAGAACTCCTGTTCTGTAAGATGGACGTTCCACTCTTCCAACGCGGGTTTCCAGTATTGGAATGCGGCACCTGCATTAGGTTGTCGCACATTATCCATTATTTCTGACAATTTAGGAATAAATTCAGTGGTAGGAATATGAAAATCGCTTTCAAACCTATCACTCAATTTTGGGCTTTGAATAAAAATCCCGTTGAGGTCAAAAATAACTGCTTTTATCATACTATGCACTATACAGAAATCCTCCGATATGGTCAACGATGCTCTATATTAGAACCAAAAAGCTCTGTTCCCATCAAGGCTTTTTCACCAGAAATCCCATTTGCGGAGAGAATAGGACTCGAACCGCATGGGTCACTCCGATACCCGCCCCACTACCTCGAATAATAAGGTCACACTGATACAAAAATGTCAATGCGGAGAGGGTGGGATTCGAACCCACGAGGGGTGTTACCCCCTACCTCGTTAGCAGTGAGGCGCTTTCGGCCGCTCAGCCACCTCTCCTTAGATTGAAATGAAATTTCAACCAGGCGACCCATGTGTGGTGCAAACATGGGGTTGCCATAATTAAAAATACAGGAGAATTAATGAGAAATCAAATACCCTTCCGCGGGCTTATGCCCATTGTGCTTCTTGATTCCTTCGCTTTTCGCCAAGGAGTATCGAATCGCGCGCCCCCTTCCTGCGCATCGATACGATTCTCTAAGTTTTTGAGACCCTCGCTTTGTTCCGGGCTTCGGCTCTATCCCCCATGCGTGCAGCGATGGGGATTCGCTCCCATAGGTCTAATAAATATACTTGAATTTGCATTCTCGTTGCCACAAAGTCTGCAGGATCATTGCAATCTTTTTGTGCGTGAATAGACGGTGAAGCGCATCGTCGCGCGTGGCATATTGCATGCGCCGGTATCGTGAGGTATGGTGGTGATAGATCATTTAGAAGAGGATGGATGGGCTTATGAGCGATACCAATGATGTGCAACTCTATGATTTGCGTAGAAAGACATATCCCAATCAACGCGGAGATTCGTTTCGGAGTTTGCAGGTGTTTCTGTGTCCTATATGCGCCGCATTGACAAATAAGGTCGTCATGGGCGGCTATCCGGGATATGGGGTGCGTGCGGTATGTCCCAATAGCGTTGAAGACTGGCATCATAATCTTGAAGACAGGGTAGGTCTTCTTCATAAATTTCCGCACCCGAAGTCTTATAAAGAAGAATTACAAAAAGAGATTGATGAGATGCGCGAAGCGTACAAGAGTCTTATAAAAAACGACATTGTGGGAAATCCCGATATGAACTTAATGAGTGCAGTGACAAATACGCGTTCTTTTCATGCGTAAGATACACACATATAACTAACCGCCACATCGTGGCGTATTTTTTTCCAGAGTGACAAAGGGTCGCATTCCTTTTATCATGAGTATATGGATACGCATACTGAAGTTGTTGTGTTGGGAGGGGGATGTTTTTGGTGTACCGAGGCGGTGTTTGCTTCATTAAAAGGAGTGAGGGCTGTGACGCCGGGATATGCAGGAGGGAGTACCCAAAATCCTACATATGAAGAAGTATGTTCAGGGGCAACGGGGCATGCCGAGGTAATAAAAGTGGAGTTTGATCCGGCGATTATCTCGTTTCATGATATTCTGACCGTGTTTTTTGCGACTCACGACCCTACGACACTGAATCGTCAGGGTAACGATGTGGGCACGGAATACCGCTCGATTATTTTGTATACTTTGGATACACAAAAAGATGAGGCGCGTGCGTTTATACACGAACTCAATATGCCGGGATCTAGTCTCCCCGTGGTTACTGAAATCAAGCCACTCGATATTTTTTATGAGGCGGAAGATTATCAAAAACGGTTTTATGAGCGCAACAAAACCCAGCCCTACTGCGCGCTCGTTATCAACCCAAAACTCGACACGCTTAAAAAACGATTTAATGATTTGTTAACACAATAACTACTATTATGAAAAAAGATGAGGAGTTATCAAAAGAGCTCTATCATGTGGCACGTGAGCAGGGTACCGAGGCGCCTTTTACAGGGAAGTACTGGAATAATCATGAACGGGGTATGTATGTTTGTGCGGTCTGCGGAAGCGAACTGTTTTCCTCAGATACAAAGTTTGATTCCGGTACAGGGTGGCCCAGTTTTTCCGAGCCCGCTAACCGAGAGCATATTGAATTGCGTGAAGATACAAGCGGAGGCATGAGGAGAACGGAGGTGATATGCAAACAGTGCGGTGCACATTTGGGTCACGTGTTTGATGACGGGCCTCGTGAGAGGGGAGGAAAACGATATTGCATTAATTCTATTTGCCTCGATCTCCAGAAAAAGTAGATCTGGATTTTACATGAAAGAAGAGGTACTATTCTGCTATGCATCAATCACCTAGTATTTCTCAACGAAGAGAGGAGAAAGAACACGTGGAGCTTCTCCCTGCGATCGAGGAGTTACGCGGGCCCATAAAAAAATTACTCAACAAGCTTCGACCCCATATCGAAAAGGGCGAGTATCAGCTTCTTATTAGTGATGAGGCCTCGGGGAGAATCCCCTCTCTTATTTTGCTTCGTTTGATTAATGAAGTGTACAAAGAAAAAGGATATCCGCATCTCGTCTTTTTTGCCTTGAGCGGTGGAGGAAGTTTCTGGGATTATGATTACAATCAAAAACCAGAGGATATCGCAGGTTATCTTACACGTATTCTCCCTAAAACGCGTTTTGGGAACAAGGCGCCTCTTAAGGCACTGATTGTGACAGACACGATTTATAATGGTAAGACATTCGAGGTATTCAATATTGGACTTTCGAGGGCCAATATTCAAAGCGACACAGCGACTGTGGGAGTTGACGGACCCATGAAAGAAGGAGATTCACGACATCGTTTGGAAACTATGTATCAGACACACATATTTTGGGGTATGGAAGGAACCCCGCAGATTTCAGGACGAGAAGACTTGAGTGGAGTTCGCACGATAGACCCATTTCATTTGCAGACGCGGACAATCACCGATCCTGATGTTGTTGCAACACGAATCCGTGCAAGAAGAGATGTGCGCACGCTCACCCATGAATTAGTGAAGTGGTACAAACAACAATAAATAAACGGCTCCTCCTGAGGAGCTTTTATGTATGCGGAGTTATTTTTGTGTGAAAATAAAAGGCCTCTATAAAGTACAGGGATGGCATTATCTGATGCAAACACTTTTATCGTAAGTATAAGTGCTGCCCCCCTCAAAAAGAGAGAGCGTTATAGTATAGTCTCCTGCAGCAGAATAAGGATGAGTGAGAGACAGGTCTTGGCCTGTGGGGAGAGGCTGTGCCGTTGTACGTTCTCCATCGCCCCAGGCGACCGAAAAGGTATAGGGAGTAGTTGTGTATGTAATGCCGCGTACAGTGTAGCGCACATCCTCATTTTTATTATAGAGCGGACAAAAGGTAACCGAGGAACTTGCATTGTGAACAGCTGAGGTGTCGGTTGTGGAGAGAAATGTGGGAGAAGAAGGGGCGGTGCCCGCATCCTTTGTAGTTGCATCTGAGATACCGAATGATGCGCTGAGCGATTGGATGCCTTGCTTTGCTGCAGATCGTGCGAGCTGATAAATCTCGTGTTGTATGCTATTTTTCACATTTGTGGTGCCAGTGGTGATGGCAGTGCGCGTTCCATTTGCAAGTGTTGCTACTGCATGTGTCCCCGCGGTACTCAGTGGAGAGGAAAGGAATGAGAGATATGTATCAGAAGAAGCGTTTAAAAATTGGGGAATCAAAAAATACGCTACACCGCCCATAAAAATCAAGACCAATACCGTTTTCATATCCTACGTGTTCGCAACCTCATTGTAGCATAATGTGAAGATTACTCTACGTGTTCCGAGTGCCAAATTAAGTACTAGAGGCGGCAGCCGGAATCGAACCGGCGCATAAGAGTTTTGCAGACTCTCGTCTTACCACTTGACTATGCCGCCATTCACGTTGCAATGGTTACGCGCGGTCTTGTTTCAGTAACTCATCAAGACGTGCGGCTTCTTTTTCTCGTGGATCATAGACAAAACGAAGATGGGGTATCGGATACATTTTAAGGCGTCTGTTCAAGATGTGTTGAATATCCCCCGCTACTTCATCCAAGAACACCTTTACTTCCCTGACCGCACTATCGGGGATGACGCTATAATAAATTGCTGCATTGCGTAAATCGCGAGAAGTGTCTACATTGGTAATGGTAATCAAAAAGTTTCCTGGGAGTGTGACATCTTTGAGAAGTATCGTTCCTACTTCTTCACGAATGAGTTCATTCACCCGCTCTGTACGACGACTCATAGATAGTTTAGTAAAGTTTTATAAGATCTCCCACCTCGACACGAGGAGCCCCTTGTACAATAAGTCCGCATTCTTTGTTTTGTGGAACTGTTTTTACTTCTTGTTTTCCTGTGTGCAGGGTTGTGATGCGTCCTTCGCCAATCTTCTCTGTGCCACGGTAGAGATCAATTCGCTTGCCGGTACTGACATTGCCTATGAGTACTTTGCCGCCGACCAACTGTCCTTTTTTTGATTCGCTAAACCATGCAAGCACCTCAAGCTCGCCAAGGTACTCCTTTTCTCCCGCCACTTGTTTATCAAGAAATGCTTCAAACTGGGTGACAGTATCATAGATTATATCGGAAGTGATAACCCGTACCTTGAGCTGATCTACCAGAAGTGACCACTCTTTTTTTACTTTCACGTGAAAACCTAGAATGACTGCCTTAAATGTGTCGGCAAGTTTAATATCGCTGTCAGTAATGTCTCCTATTCCGTGACTTATCGATTGGACACTGAGGCCTTCTTTGTAGAGCGATTCGACAATGGTTTCGAGCGCCTCATACGATCCATACGTGTCAGCTTTTATAATGACGTTAATCAGTTTGTGACCTTCGGGCACCTCTTTTCCTTTCCTCAAAAATTCATTTGCATGTTGTGTGGTCTCCACCGTCTGTTTGTGTGAGGAAAACTGTTGTTCATCACACGTCCATTCTTCACCTACGCGAGGGAGCTCTTCAAAACCAGTAATAAGAACAGGGGAAGAGAATGAGGCTTCTGTAATGCGTGTACCTTTGAAATCTTCAATAAGTTTTATTTTGCCTTGCGTGCTTGGTGTGGCAATGAAATCTTTTTCATGAATGGTCCCATCTTGTATAATGAGGCTTGCTGTGATTCCTCGCTTACTATCGCGTTTTGTTTCTATCACAATTCCCTTCCCTTTCGCGGCGGGATTCGCCTTGAGTTCTTGAAGATCGGCTACAAGCAGGATAAGATCCAAGAGTTCGTTTACTCCCTCTCCACTCAATGAGGAAACTTCTTGTTCAGGTATATCTCCTCCCCAAGATTCGACGAGTATCCCAAGTTCTGAAAGCTGTGTGCGTACACGTTGCACGTCGCTTCCGGGTTTGTCGATCTTTGTAAATGCAATAATAAAAGGAGTCTTGGTTGCGTTAATTTGTTCAAGCGATTCTTTCGTTTGCGGTTTAACCCCCTCATCTGCTGCTACCACAAGAACGGCCACGTCGGCAGCGCGTGCTCCTCTGCCGCGCATTTGTGAAAACGCTTCATGTCCCGGAGTGTCAATAAAGGTGATCTTTCTTCCCTCCCCGCTCTCATGAGTATAGTGAACGATCTCGTATGCACCAATAGATTGGGTGATTGCGCCCGCTTCGCGTTGTGCTACGTTCGTTTTTCGGATAAAATCCAAAAGCGTCGTTTTTCCATGATCGACGTGTCCCATGATTACAACTATTGGCGGGCGGCTTATCATGCCATCGTGATTATTCATAGTACGTGGTTTACTTTAACAAAAAAATGCTGTTTACACAAGGGTTCGTGCATTGCTTTATGAGGTTATTTTTCAGTATTTTTGTGCAAATAAAAGCAAGTGATTGTGTGTATTCGGCAAGATACTTGGCGAATGATACAAAAAAGACGGGGTACCCCGCCCTTTTTAGGGTATAAGAGTATATCTATGCTTCTCGTTTGGGAAAGAGACTTATTTTTTTAATAGTAAGACGACTTCCTGTATAGTCATGTCCATACACAGGACTGTTTCCTACGAGCGCATTGAGCAAGGTTTCGGAAGTATGAGGGAGAAAAGGGTTTAACATCCACGCGATATGTAAGAGATAAGAAACCAGAGAGGAAAGTGTCGCGTTAGTGGGAGTGGCCCATAGCCTTTTTTGAGTGAGCTCTCTGTCAATATAGGCAATCAGTTCCCATGTTACTTCTAATGCTTCATTGAATTTGAATGCAACACACGCTTCGTGGTAGCGGTGCCAATAAGGATCTACAATTCCGGTGTCAAAAGATTCAAGAGTGATGGTGCCCGTGTTTTCAGCAAGCGTGGTAATACGGCTTGCAAGATTTCCTATTCCATGCGCAAGGTCGCTTGTGTAGCGTGTATTCATTTTTTCTTCACTAAAATCACCGTCGCCCACAGCAGGTATCTCTCGGAGCAGGTAGTAACGAATGGGATCGGCGCCATAACGTGTAATCAAATCGAAAGGATCAATAACGTTGCCTAGCGTTTTTGACATTTTTTGTCCGTTCACGGTCATATAGCCATGTACAAAAAGCGCCTTTGGCAATTCCAACTGCGCAGAAAGAAGAAAAGCGGGCCAATATATGGCATGAAAACGTGTAATACCCTTTCCAATAACATGTAAATCCGCAGGCCACCATTTACGATATGATGTTTCATCCCATCCAAATCCTATTCCCGACTGATATACATTCAACGCGTCAAACCATACATACATGCGTTGTGTCGGATCATGAGGGACGGGCACGCCCCAATTTTTTGCCCGTTCATTGGAGCGCGAAATGCTAATGTCTTGAAGTGGTTGTGTGAGAAACGACAGGATTTCATTTTTACGTGTTGCAGGAATAATTGCGAGGCGATCTTCTTTGATGAGAGTGATAAGTGTTTCTTGGTAACGTCCTAGTCTGAAGAAATAATTTTCTTCGGATACTGTTTCCAGGGCTTTGCCAGGATGTTCGAGGCATTCTCCTTGTTCATTCAGTTCATCACGCGCATAAAATGTCTCACACCCCACACAGTAGAGGCCCTCGTAGGATCGTTTATAAATGTCCCCCGCATCATAGCAACGTTGCCAAAGTTTTTGGCTTGCGGGAAAGTGGTGGACAGGATCACTGCTTTTTATGAATGCATCTAATTTCACATTAAGTTTTTTTGCAAGGTCAGAGAAATAACGCGCGTGAATATCCACGAATTCTTGCGGTGGGATCCCTGCGTGTTCTGCCGCCTGCACATTTTTTAATGCATTTTCATCTGTGCCAAACAAATAAAACACCTCATCCCCTTGCAGGCGGTGATAACGCGCAATCATGTCAGCCTGCACAAGTTCGAGGGTATGGCCGATATGAGGCTTTGCGTTCACATAAGGAATAGCAGAAGTAATATAAAACTTTTTTTGCATAGTATACTTGGAACGTCGCAAATATGATATTCCCCACGTGGTAGGCGTGAGGGAAAGGAGGATGGGGCGGGATTTGTTTCTTATACCCTCCTTTTTTTCTCTACCATATCATGTACGATTTCTTCAAGGAGTACGCCCACGGGAATTGCGAGAAATACCCAAATGACGCCTCCGAGTTCAGCGCCTGCAAGGAGGAGGGTTATTACAAAAATGGGGTTCAAACCAACTGCTTTTTTCATGACCAGCGAGATAAGGACATGGCTTTCAAATTGTTGAATTCCGATAAACATAAGTATGACATAAAGCGCAAGAGTGGGTGATGTATTCAATGTTGCAAGCGTTGCGGCCGCCCCCGCCATAATGGGCCCTACAATAGGTACAATCTCAAAGAACGCCGAGAGTACTGCAAGGAGAAGTGCATTATCGAGCCCTAAAATAGAGAGACCAAAAAATACGAGTATGCCCATCACCGCGCTTAGCAATACTTGAGCTCGTAGCCAACGTCCTATTCTACGCTGGGTTCTATTCCATACATTGAGCACATACGCTTCATATTGGACAGGCACAATATCTGCAATAAAGTCACCAAGACTGCGTTCATAGAGAAGCAAATAAAATGTGATAACTATGACAACCAGCATGGAAGTAAATCCGCCAAAAAGAGACGCTACCAGTGAGCCAATACGTGAAAAAAGAATAGTTATATCCTGTGAAGATATTGATTCCAAGTGTTGAAGGAATGTAATAAGGTAGGTAATGTTTCCATATCCTTGAAGTACGGGAGATTGTGACCCTCCCACAAGTGCTACAAAAGAACGGAGTTCGCTGAAGATAAGAGGGGAAAGATAGTAGATCGCGGCTCCCAGTATGGAAAAGATAAGAATGTAGAGCGCAAGAACTACAAAAATTCTAGGCCATCCGCGCGAACTAAAATAGGTGGCAATCGGGTTAAGCGCTGAGGCAAGCACTACTGCAAATACGATAAGCGTCAAAATATTGCTTAGTTTAAAAATCAAAAAAACACCCGCACTCATGATGAGGATTCTCAATAATGACTTCCATGTAATATCTAATTTTGTAGGAGTGGGCATGATGCGTCACACGATTGGTGACCCTACTGCTATTTTATGCGAAGTGAAGAATTTTCTCAAATAGTGCGTTCTCTTTCGCGGGCCCTATGAGCGCAAGATTAAGATTGCGGTCTTCGAATAATGTAGCGGCAAGTGCCTGAATTTGTTCGGAGGTTACCGCATCGATGCGTGCGAATATCTCTTCAGGGGTAAGGATGGATTTTGTGAGGATCTCCTGTCCTCCATAAAATGAGGCAAGTTCATCCGAAGTCTCCATAGAGAGGACGAGGCTTCCTTTCAAATACTCTTTTGCTTTTTGTAACTCTTCTTGAGAAACCGACTCTTGTTTTAGACGAGCGTATTCTTCAAGAATCGTACGAAGGGTAAGTTCGAGTTTATTGTGATCTGCGCCTACGGAACTTGAAAATATTCCTGTGTCAGTAAAGAAATCAGCACTGCTGCGTACATAATATGCAGCACCGAGCTCTCCGCGTATTTTTTGAAATAGCCGCGAGCTCATTCCCCCCCCAAGAATGGCGCTCATTACCTCAAGCACGTACTGGCGCGGGTCAAAAATGCTAAATGCGCGGACTCCTAATACAAAATGCGTTTGGTCTGATTCTTTATGTTGGAGAAGTACGCGAGGTTTTGTTTGTTCTTCGCGTACAGGGAGTTTTGCCCCCTTCTCTCCCTGGGGCATTCCAGCAAATGCTTTTTCGATGCGTTCTTTTGCGTCATGAGGAAGTGATCCCGCTGCGATTACGACTGTCGCATTTGCGAGATAGTGTTGTGAGCGGTAGGTAACAAAATCTTCACGCTGGAGTGTTCTCAGGATCTGTTTATCTCCACCGAGAGGCCAGCCGGCCGGCTGATCTCCATACATGAGCGCGAGGAAAAGTTCCTGTACCTTGCGCATCGGAGTGTCCTCATACATATTGATTTCTTCAATTACTACGCCGCGTTCAGTATCAATTTCTTTTGGATCAAAAGTAGGGTTGAGATAAATATCGGAAATTACATCAAGCAACATATCAAAATGGTTGCCATCGGCTTTTGCATAATATCCCGTGGATTCATGTCCGGTAAACGCATTATAGGCGGCGCCTACTTGATCGAGCTCGGTTGCTATATCGACAGGTCGCGGGCGTTTGGCGGTTCCTTTAAAACACATATGTTCGAGAAAATGCGATATGCCGTTTTTATCCTTTGTTTCATATTTTGATCCTGCCTCAACAAGGACGAGAATAGTTGCTGCACGTGCATCTTCTTGTGGCGCAAGAATGAGTCGAAGGCCGTTTTTAAGTTGATGCTTTTGAAATTCCATAAAAATAGGTTGTGTTAATTATTATTTAGTATACGTGATGATCTTTAAGATATGTGAGGATCGCGTGTTCGGAGATCCGTTCTTGCCGCATGGTATCGCGATTGCGGATAGTGACGGTCTTGTCTTCAAGGGTTTGGAAATCGATGGTAACGCAATAAGGCGTTCCAATCTCGTCTTGACTATAATAGCGCTTTCCGATATTTCCTCGATCGTCCCATGCCACAGCTAATTCATTTCGTAAGCCGCGGTATATTTCTTGTGCCTTAGTTACTAATTCTGGCTTATTACGAAGGAGCGGAAACACGGCAATTTTATAAGGAGAAATCTTTGGATTGAGTTTTAGCACTATTCTATCTCCTTCTTCCGTATATGCGTCAAGTAATAAAAAGAGAAATGTACGATCAACACCCCCCGATGTTTCAATAATTTGTGGAATGAAAGTTTCTTGTGTTTCTGGATCGGTATACGTCAAATTTTCTCCAGAATATTTTGAATGACGGGAGAGGTCCCAGTCGCCGCGCCAGTGAATTCCTTCCATTTCTTTTCCAACAGGCGATGCAGTATATTCAATATCAAAAGCCTTTTTTGCATAATGGGCAAGTTTTTCATGTTCATAAAATCGGAGATGTTCTGGGTGTGTGAAAATGGTTTTATACCAATTCATCCTCTCATCCTTCCAGTACGAAAACCATTGCTCCATTTGAGAAGGATGACAAAACCATTGTAAGTCCCATTGTTCGAACTCTCTTTGTCGAAACAAGAAATTCCCTGGCGTTACTTCATTGCGAAACGCTTTGCCAATTTGGCAGATTCCAAAAGGAACTTTTAAATGAGTAGAATCCAGTACATTTTTGTAATTAAGATAAATCGTTTGACACGCTTCTCCACGGAGATAGGTGTGTGTGGTCTCGCCTTCTATAACGCCTATTTCAGTGGATACGAGTGTATTGAACATGCGTGGTTCAGTCATGACGCCGCCACAATCCGGGCATGAGGTAATTCCTGGCACATCGTCAGCCTTAAAACGGTGATGGCATTGTTTGCATTCAATAAGAGGATCGGCGAAGCTTGTAACGTGACCGCTTGCTTCCCATACCTTTGGGTTTGTAATGATTGCTCCGTCGATACCGACGATATGATCGTGTTTTTTCGTCATCTCGCTCCACCATAACCCCTTGAGATTATTTTTCATCTCAACTCCTAATGGGCCATAATCATAAAAGCCTTGTAGTCCTCCGTAAATTTCAGACCCGGGAAAGACAAAACCCCTGCGTTTACAAAGTGCGATAATAGTTTCCATTGTGATCTCGTGCATGGTGAATAACAAAACCGAATAAGATAAATAACTGATACGATAAGCGTTTCGTTATGGCGCGGTCCCCTTTTTGTCTTTACTGAACTACGCCTTCGTTTGCTCCTACCGTTGTATCATCCGGCAATAGCGTCGTCAATTCTTTTCCGACATTCGAGAGTGATGCATTCGTAAAGGTATCGGTTGCAGTAATGGTCGTGCGATCGAGAAGCAGGGCAGAGCTTCCTTTATTGAATATGGTGGGCGTCATTGCGACCTGGAATATTGCATTGTAGGAAGGCGCCACCACGCCAGAGTTTGCTTCCACAAACGGGATATCCCACACTATTTCATGTGTTCTACTATTGTATTGTGGCGCGTGAGGTCCGTAATTTCCTGTTACCTTTCCTGTAAAGATTGCATTTTGTGGCAAGGTGCTTCGTACTTCCACATTGCTTGAATCAACAGCATAATTTTTAATATTCCAGTGGATAGTATAGTTGGTGGCTGTATCGACGCGAGGAGGAAAAGGGCCTGAATTTACAAATCCGGATGCTGCATCGCGGAAGAAAGCTGCGGGTTCTATCATAATAGAACCTTCTATCTTGCTCTCTGTGTATGCTTTTCCCGCACTCTGTTGTACCTGAAGGTTCGCAGGAATGGATGGTGAATCAATTTGTGCATCAACACGGAGGGTAAGATTTTTGTCATTGGCACTTGTAATAGGATAATCTCGGGCGACAGAGACTCCAAATTCTATAGAGCCTTCATCATTAGGGTTCAATGTCTTAAGGGATGGGATCTGTGCGGCTGTCCATGTGATTGTGCGCGTATTTGGGTCAAAGAATCCATCTGTTGAGACGTTATCAAGTTGAAACATGGATCCTGTAAGCGCCGCGCGGATAATCACGTCGTTTAAGGTTATGCCGCTCGTATTTTTATAGGTTAGTTTATAGCGCAATGAGTCTCCCGGTTTGACAGGATCTCCTGCAGGAATTTCCGGTGCCACTGCAAGCATAAAAGGTGCTTGCGCGATCACAGTTTGCTCTTCTTTGCGTGCGATATTAATATCTACATTTTTCAATGTAATACCTCCTGTAATTCCAAAGCGCATCACGTCTCCTCCTTGTCCCATGGAAGATCCGGAAACAAAGATTGTTCCTGACTCTTGCGGTTTAATTTCTCCTAGTTTCCAAAAGTTTGTTGCGGTAAAAACTGGCCGTGTGAGGGTGGCTGAAAAACCAAGAGGAGAATCCATTTTCACCCATGCGTTTTCAAGGGGGGTGTCGAGTGTGTTTTGATAATGAATTTCAAAATTAAATTGTCCCCCTGCCTGAATTTTGCTGGGAAGGACAAGGTCGACATTGAGAGCTGGCTCCCCTATCGTAGCTTGTGCCAAGGTTTGTTTTTCAAAGCGATTGCGCAATCCATCCAGTCCATAATCAAGCGTTGTTTTAAACTCTTTTATCGAATTTTGTTCTCCGAGCGCAATGACAGAAAAAGACACATCGCCTGTTTTTTTAGCAGAAATATCCCCGAGTGTAATTATTTGCTCAATGCGTGTCCTATTCGGATCATCGGCAAAAAATACGCCCCCAGGGAGATCGAGTGAAACTTGTGCGTTTCGTAGTGCGACGTGCGTGTTGTTATTGTAGATAAAATCTATCGTGAATGGTTTGCCCGCCGGTACATTGTCGGGTATCATCATGTGCACCGCGAGGGCACGTGTTGAAAAAAAGTTGGCAAGGTAGGTGGCTACCCCGCCTCCGATTACGGCAAGCACGAAAATCCATAACACTATTTTTTTTAATGCGCCGGTCCTTCGTTTAGGTGTGGGTGCAGATTGTGTGGGCATAGTATGTGATGATTCTATGCGAGTGGTGTCAATTTGTTCCCAGGTATGAGGTGCTTCTTTTGTTGGTAATGTAGTTGGCTTTTGAGGACTGGTTTGATCCTCGCGCCCGTAGAGATGTTCCTCCGTATCTTTAAGCATACCAGACGATAGTATTGGAACTCTCCCCTTCTCTTATTTTAGACAGAGAGAAGTTACCATTATCATATTAAATTATTTGGCGACAGACATGTTTCTCGTGTTGTTTTTTCTAAAGATTACTCAAGAGATGATGTCTAAGGTTATTGTTGCGTACTAAAAGCTGCTGATTATTCTCCTCTCTCAATTGTAGCGTATTTTCAGAAAATTGTAATTCAGATATTATCCCCAACTGTTTTCCAAGACCATAAAGAAAATGATAGGTGCGTTTCTCCGCCTCTCTTCTTATCTCCGTTTCAGACAGTACGACGTTCTCTCCCAGAGTATGCATATCATATATATAGGTATGAAAGATTTGAAACAGATCAGCGTCATGATAATGAAAGGGAAGAAATTGGTTCACAAACTGAGCATTGCGATACGCAATAGCGAATAATACAGGATTATTATTGAGTGTTCGAAAATGATGACTTACCGTTGCTCCTATAAGTTTTAACGTAGTAGTGGGAGTAAATTCAAGCTGCGTATAAGAAAAAGGCTCGATGTGCCCGCTAAGACGTGCAAGAACCTTTCTCCCGCCACGCGAAAGAAATTCTATCTTTCCGAGCTCTTCAGTAAGGGCGATATATTTCCAGTCGGCATCGCCCGATTCTTTTTTTTCGATAATAATCCCCTGTGCGAATATCATATATATAGGTAGTTTAGAGTATAGCAGATTTTTCTAGTATCTAGTACTCAGTTTGTATCTTGTATGAAACAAAATGTAAGTATAAAAAAAGCCAGAGGTCTTTCGAGATGGCGGTGGTTTTCTTTTTTATGCGAGGCTGCGTGACTTGATTTCGCAGTAGGCCATGAGTCCTATGACACTTGAAACTAAGACGATGGTTCGGAGTGCATACACTGCGGCAAGCGCATTGCCGTCCACAGTAGCAGGATAAAGTGCAACTAGTCCAGCGAGACCGGCACATCCTCACCCTGTAAAAGATTCTGTGTTCTTTTTTTGTGTAATCAGGTTTTGGATTGTGGGTGCATACCCAATACTGATTAAAAGTTGTGTAAAAATATTAGAGCTCCACGCATCCCCAGATACAAGTCCGTAAAGGGTAATGAGAGCGATACCTAGAAGGTACCACCTTTCAAACGGTTTGAAACGTACTTGGCGATTACCCCATGCAAGGATAGAGCAAAATACGGTCATCACAACCAGTACATCCAATGTGTTAAGGATGCCGGAACGAAAATCATGTTTCTCTGCAAGTGCATAGGTGATAAGGCTTAACAGTGTTCCTAATAGGAAAATTATCCACGTAGAAAGAATTGGGCTGATTTCTTTTTTCTTAATTTGATACGCGTAACGAAATGCGCACAGAACCATAAGAATTGCTACAAGGACAATGCATAAATCTTTCACAAAAATCCCCCTTCGTGATATGAGCTAGTAATATCACATCACAAAACAAAATATCTTGTCAATATGTATCGAAAATATGAGCCATGTTATGTTGTGAGTGGTGCCGAGGGCGGGATTTGAACCCGCATGCCTTGCGGCGCTAGCTCCTAAGGCTAGTGCGTCTGCCAGTTTCGCCACCTCGGCATAGAAAGGATATAAGTATTGATATTGTATCTTACTCTATTGCCTCTTGAAAAGAGAGAACAAAAGACACTTCTTTGCCGAAGTGTCTTTTGTTGAGAATCTTACTCGGTGAGTCCCAGCTTATGAGCGCAGGACCAATGGCCAAGGAGTCCGTTTGCGATAGCCCAATGAGCCATACGTATTGCGTCTCCAGGAACCATGGGATCACCCGTGATTCCAGACTGTGCGCTCCACTCGTCCCATGTTCCCTTTTGGAATTGAAGGATACCGTATGAGTAATAACCATTACTGTCCACTACTTTGATATTCTTCCCCCCGGATTCACAGGAAATGAGTCTTTCTATAAGGCTATTTATTTTTTCATCTTTTGTTTGTATGCGCGTGACAGGAGTACTATCACTTGCATAAGCAGGCGTGGCACTTGCCGCATCCTGTGTTTGAATGGTTGGGGGCGTGCTATCAGTAGCGAGAGCCATCATTGGTATGAATCCTTGGTTCATGGCCAATGAGAGGGCAAGCCCCAGACCGAATAACGTATTCATGAGTTAACGATAGTATAGCGACAATTTTGCCCGACAGGCATAATCGGCCTATATTATCAGAGTATTGCGAAAAGCAATTAGCAGTCTCCCCTTCCTAGAATCGACTGTTTTTAGATGAGTTTATTAAAGGATGGGGAAACAAAAAACCCCCTACAGGGTTATGTTGAATATCCTAGCGCAGGAGATTTTTTTTGTCAATCAAAATATATAAAATATGTCAAAAATCGCTGACATTAATTTTTATACCACACCTTCCTGCGGGGCATCACACCCTTATGGGAAAGATTCTAAAAAATCCATTCATCCCCACCGCTCTGCGGTGGGGTATTTTGGAAGGTGCGGGATTTATGAAAAAATGTAAAATTTTTAGTGTCAATGTGGCTTCAATGTTATGGGAGTTCTATCCCCTCGATATGTTCTAGGGCATACTCCACTGCCCCAGATTTTAAATTGATCAAGATGGCATCAGCCCTCACTCGCTTACCGCTTAGACGCTTCTCCATAATATAGGTTTCAATAATGCGCTTAAATTTCTGTAATTTATGAGGGGTCATTTGCCATCCGGGCATTATCTCTCCCCTGCTCGTTTTTACTTCTACGCATACAATAAGGGTTCGGATCCGCGCCACGATATCAATTTCACCAAACGGCTTCCAATAGTTATGCTCAAGTATGTGATAGCCCTGCTTAATAAGGTATTGTTCTGCAATGCGTTCGCCGATGTTGCCTGTGATCCGATTTGTGTTCATAAACAAAGTAGCCTTATCTTATAGGATATTTGTATATTCTGCAAAAAGCCGCGTGAAACATATGTTTCACAAAGTGTTTCACATCTTAATGGTTACATTGTCAAGGTGTTTCACGCGAAACATTTCAACCTGAAGAGGGAACCAGACCCGACCTAAAATGTTTCACGCGAAACATTTCAGCCTGAAGAGGGAACCAGACCCGACCTAAAATGTTTCACGCGAAACATTTCAGCCTGAAGAGGGAACCAGACCCGACCTAAAATGTTTCACGCGAAACATTTCAGCCTGAAGAGGGAACC
>JAGWJP010000013.1 GCA_028865725.1 Patescibacteria group bacterium | reverse complement strand
GAGAGTGTGTGTAAGTGTTTTAGTACGCTCGCCACCCCTATGAGCCGTTAGTGAGCCGTGAGCGCTTGTATGTGTATTATAGTGTTTGCAAGGGTTTCACCGTCTTTATTAGGTTTGAGGGTTATCGGGTTTACGGCTCTGTTACCGCTCATTTTTTTGTGAGCCGATTAAGACCCGCCAGCAGTGAGGTTCTTGGGGTTTGTTTTGTATCGGCTCGCGTGTATACGGCAACGACTTATCGGACACTCTTAGTTAAGCTGGGAAAGAGAGATTGACAAATGAGCGGATAGCCACTAGATATGGTGCTGTACGCGTTTTCCCATCAGGTCATTTATAGATATGCGATTCAAACAAGCAAACATTCAGCAAGTCAGACTAATCAAGCAGCTTGCAAAGTGCAAATCACAATTCAGTCAATTTCGTGTCAGGTTAGAATGGTCAACCTGCGGTCTTGACAAAGGTAAGCTTGTAAAAATTGAGTTAGTGGAGACACAAAGCGAGCATCCTGCGAACGTTGCATACTTGCGATGTGGTGACCGATATAAGAACGATATTCATCGCTCAATCGCCAGGCAAATCAATGTTGGTGGGCTACTAAATTTCCCGCGATTGCAAAGAGTTTGACAGTCCGATCAATCGCGTGATCAAATTAAATTAGCGAAGCGACACACAGCGCTAACTGCATGTCACTTCTGACCCCGCTGAAACAATGGAGGTTTCGAGGGCTGTGAATACTATATCAAAAGAGAAATCTTGTCCTAAGTGCGACACTAAAGCACTGAACGAAGACGAGATTGGATTCAAGTTTGGTTGGCGCATGATGGACGGCGTCAAGCGTCCTCAGAGCCAATGCAAATCATGTCGGTCTGGTAAGAAGGCGCACAAAGGTACGGTGCCGGTTTCCAAAGGTACGAAGAAAGGTACGATGGTTACTGAGCGTGAATTCCACGACGAAATCTGCCCCCAGGACAAAGGCAAACCAGCAAAGCAAATCCGCATGGAAGCAGCTCAAGAACTGGCTGAGGAATACGGCTTCAAGCTCAAGCCATCGCGTGACACGGTCTTGGCTCTGGCTGACGCCCTCAGTGATGCCGCAAACCAACTGTATGCCGCCTGGCGTAATGGTAATGGTGGTGCTGTCGTTGAATTGTCCGGAAAGTGGATAGTGTGTGGTGATTGCTCTGCCAGCTGGAATACTCAGGGGCAATTGTTCCGATTCACGCTTGATCCTAAAGCCGCTGGATGGATACAGCAAGCAGACGGTGATTGGACGTGCCAACACTGTCAGCATGACGACCTCTCAGCCAAACATGCAGCGCATATAGAATTCACCAAGAAAGGCTGTGAGCTGCGTCTTGGACCAAGCCAAGGCAACAATCTCGGCAAGTTCTCAAAGACCTACACAGCCAAGCAAGCACAATCAGAGCTTGAGAAAGCGAAAGGCAAGAAGGAACAAGATTTCTGGAAAGAAATCATCAAAGGTATCAACGAAGCCAAAACCCGTGATTCTTTCTTGATGGGTCGAAGCGTTCAAGAGAAGGAAATTGATATCCTCAAGAAAGCACTTGATTGGAAGCTTCCAGCGCTGCCGCCTGACACCGTCAAAATCTAAAGCCAGCTCTCTTGAATCCTCTCCAGAGCTTCCCGCACTGGCTTTAAGTCCAACCTTGCATAAACAGCGCTAGACCGCTGGTCACGATGCCCCAGAGCCTTGCCGATTAGATACGGTGAGGCTCCATTTATTGCCAGGTAACTGCCGAGCGTCCGACGCAGATCATGGATGCGCAAATTCTCAATGCCGGCGGCGATCATCAACCGCTTCCAAGCGCGCTTAGGCTCCGCCAGGTGACTACCTTTCTTCTTCGGTGAAGGAAATACCCAGGGCTCATCATTCTCGCGTGATAACAGCCTGCGGCAAAGTATCGCCAGTGCTGCGGTTGATAACGGCGTTGTCTGCGTGTCACCGTTCTTCTGGTCAAAGCTCCATATCGCAAGATTGAGATCAATCTCGTCCCATCGCATCGCCAGCACATTGCCACGCCTGGCGCCTGTCAGCAGGGCGATATAGAAAAAATCGCGTTCAAGCGTTGGGCGTTTATCTAACGCCAGACGAAAGCGCTGCATTTCTTCCGGCATCAAGAAACGCTCACGGCTTCTCGTTCTGAAGCGTTCAACTCCCCTACAAGGGTTGTAGTCCGCTTTGAGATGACCGCGCTTTATGCCCCAGTTGATAATGGCGCTCATCATGTTCACGGCTCTGTTAGCGGCTGTCGGTGATTTTGTTCCAAGCGTATCAACCCAGTCTTGAACCTCGGGCTGTTGAATCTCGCTTATGCTGCGCTGCCTCCACTGTTCCCCGTGAACATTGAAGAAATACCGCGCGTTGTCTGGTCGTCGTGTACGGGTTGTAGCGTGCCTTTCGTAATAAAGAGTATACAAGTCGTCAAATGTCATCGTAGATGAAACCTTACTGTCTCAGGGACTCCGGCTAAATACCATGAGTTACCAAGTTGAAATTTTTGTGAAAGAAAGCCGTTGTGGCAGGTAAAAACCGGTGACATTTTTTTTCTGTCACCCTCGCGAGTTACCGGAAAACCGCACTAAGACCGGGTTTTCGGGATTGCTTATGGCATTGAAGAGGTCACCGGTTCGACCCCGGTACGCTCCACAAATTTATAAGTAGTACATACCCAGAAAATACACACCGCATCTCTAAGGTTTATCGGAAAGACTCATGCTAAATTGGGGGAATGCTATACGTGGTTGAAAATACAGCTAGGGAGTCAATCCCTGGAAGCGATCCGCATTTGCCTGCTTTCATCGTTGACAGGATGAAAGTCTTAGGGCTTAAGCCGACACTAAAGCAGCTGTCTTTAGGAAGTGGCACACCCATCAGCACTATGCGCGACAATCTGAATGGATCTCGGGCAATGAAGCTCGAAACCGCGTTGAAGATGGCAACCTTTCTTGAGTGTGACCTTTCCGAATTAGTTAAACAGGCTAGTTTGAGATAAGAGGACACCTGACATGAAACATATTTTTGGGGCGATGAGTGCCCTGGTAATTTTTGCCGGTCAAGCATTGGCTGCTGAAGATTTCGAAGCGGTTTCGCCATCTCTTAAGATCGCTTCAAAGCCTGATGTCGCTGTCAAAGCAGACAAAGCCAATAAGTCAGAGAAAATCAAGAAAGCTGCTTCCATGGCAGGAAAAATTGCAATCAAGACTACTTCGATGACGGCGAAACTGACAGGCGCTGCCGTTAGCGGTTTTGCGGCTGGTTTCGGTCCGGCGTCGGCTGCTTCTTCCGCATATTACCGGCAGCCATATCAGCAATACAGTCAACCGTCTATAGACTGGCAGACTAAGAATCAACTGAACAATATCCAGATGGATGTTAATAGGCTCAATAACTCCCTGGAAATCGACAGATTGAACCGCCTCTAGAAACATTAAATCTAATCATCCTGGCTTTCCAAGTGTTGAGAGAGTTTGAGAGAAATCGTAAACTCTCTTTTGTCAGTTTTGAATAACTACTGAAGCACCAAATGCGGTGCTGATGATCTTGAGGTTGTATGACAGATAGTCTTACGCCTGCGGCTTTGCTGCGGGTGAAAAAATTTGTTGTCTGTTCGTCCTGTGGTGTTACCGCCAAGGACTATAAAAACCGCTACCGCGTCCCCCATCGCGCCTTTTGCGAAAGGCAAAGATCGGATGAGTACATGCGCGAACGTCAAACGACAGGAGTTTAAGCGATGGATCGTGCTCCTGCTTATGCCCGCGCTTATTTGAAAACCGAGTTTTTCTTTTGCGAAAAACACGTCGAAGTTGAATTTGACAGCTTTGAGAGTATCGAACCGATTCAGATTTCGAGTGAGATTCCGATTATTCACGCTGAGTCGTGCTCAATTCAAGACTGCTTGAAAGTCGCGAAATTCCGCAAAGCCATTTCCATTCCATGCACTGTACTTTCGTAACAACGAACTAGAATCGAAGACCGCTTGCTGACCGAAAAAGGCGAGAAGATAAAAGATAAAAGCTCAGCTTGTGACCCCGGCTGGCTTGCAGAAATAGTCACTCTGCTGTCGTTTCCTTCTCGCCCTTTCCGATCAGGAGGGGTAACGATGTTTGAATACTGCTTGTGGTGCTTGTTCACGCTGGCTGGCTTCGCGCTGTGCGAGGTCGTATATGCCAACTAAATCAGAGCGAGAGCACTTTCACAACAAAGATAAAGAATGGCTGCGTGTCTGGCGTTTCGGCAATAACGTGCTCGATAGGCCAATTGCCGACGCCGGTTGGATGCTCAGTGATGACGACCGCGATCAGAACGCCGTCGCCTGGGATAACCTCCGTTTTGCTTTGCGCGCAGCATATGGTGACGACATGGAACGGTATCGCGCACCGACTGTACAGCTGCGAACGCCACCGCGACGCAATTTGAGCGATTACGAGTACGAAGATTTATGGAGGAAATATTGATGGACTTGGAAATTCTAAAAGAACAACGCGGGATTGTAGAACTCACACGCATGAAGCTTGTTGACGTGTTTCAACATAAACCGCAAATCTCGGAACTATTTGCTAAAGCTAAGTGCATTCAGAGGGGAACAGTTCAGCTCGATTTGCCGATTCCTGGTGAAAAGGTTGCGTCCCGGATATCGTGCCCAGCAATCGACAGCGATGGATATTTTGCATTTAACTCTTACCTTAATAAAAATCAAAATTCAGTGTTTCTTTCGTTGATTCGAAGAAAAGGAAGATTAATCCAGATCGTGCCGGTCACCATATTTGAGCCTAAAGCGCCCGATCAGGCTCCTGGATTAATGAATCTCGCTTATCAGATTTGTCTGACAGACATCGATGATGTTGCGATGGTTGCTAAGGAAACTGATTCCGCTATTGAAGACGTAGTCCGTATAACGGATTCATTAATGATCGCTCCTTTTGAAAAAGAAGCCTGGAGTCTATTTAAGAGCTCCTTTTCGAAAAGCACCAAAGAATGCTTATCATTGCTCGCGCAAAAGATGTCTGGATTTATTTTCGAATCATTATTGATTATCGACTCAATCAATAATGACAATCTCGTAGGAGCACAAAATGTTTAAACCAGCAACGAAAGAAAAATCAAAACTGCGCCTGGCGTTAATGGGACCCGCTGGCAGCGGCAAGACCTATACCGCTCTGGCTGTAGGTTCAAATCTGGGCAAGAAAATTGCATTGATCGATAGTGAACGAGGCAGCGCCAGCAAATACGCCGATCTGTTCAAATTTGATGTTTGTGAGCTGGAATCGCACCATCCGGACAAATATATCGGTGCAATCAAAGATGCTGAACGCGCCGGCTACGATGTGCTAATCATTGATAGTTTGTCTCACGCTTGGATGGGCAAAGATGGCGTCCTAGAGTTTGTCGACAAAGAAGCTGCTAAGGCTCAATCGAATAATTCGTTTGCCGCCTGGCGTAAAGCAACGCCCTTGCATAACGACTTGGTAGACGCTGTTCTGAACAGCCCGTGTCACGTTGTTGTGACAATGCGCAGCAAAATGGAATACGTCTTAGAAGAAAACGAGCGCGGCAAGAAAGTTCCTCGTAAAGTAGGTATGGCTCCTGTGCAACGGGATGGCGTTGAATATGAATTTGACGTTACTGCAGACCTGAATCTTGATCATGATTTGATTGTGGGAAAGACCCGTTGCCATCTAGTAGACGGTCTTGTGGTTCGCAAGCCCGGCAAAGAGTTTGCCGAAAAACTGCTGGGATGGCTGGAGAATGGGACGACGTCAGCACCGAACAAATCGGAATCCGCTGACCCAAAGCCTGCAACGAATGCGGAGCAATGCCGTGCCTCGGAAAGCTCTGCACAATCTACAAATACAAATGGAGCTCAGAGCCAATCGACTACAGCAAATACGACGGGCTCAAGCTCTCAATCAGAGTCTGCTGAAAAAAAGCCTGTAAGCACGTCTGGGCAATCGGCTGCACAAGAAGCGGCAAAGGATGTATCAAATTCTGCGTCAACTGCTTCGAAGGAGAAGGACTCGCCTAAAGTAACGCCAGACCAGATGAAGCACCTGCTAAAAGCTGGCGAGGCTAACGGCTGGACTCGCGCAAAGATAAGCCAGTTTGTTTGTTTCGCGTTCAAGTACACGCCTCAGACGGTTTCGAACCTGACTGAGAAGCAATGGGATATTGCGTTGCGCCTGGTGATGCGTCCCGAAAACAAGAACGGCGTAGTTAGTCACGATGCCGGTGGCAAATTGCTTGCTGAAGCAAATCGCTGGCCTCAACCAACGGAGGCTAAGTAAATGAGCAAAATCAATTTCAAAAACTACCCGCCCGATGACGTTGTACCCGGTGAAGTTGATACCGCGAAGGCTCTTGCAATTGTTGAAAGCAATAAGCTCGTAGTTGGCACCTGGGTGCTAGACCGCAAGGACGGTTGTACCGGAGTCGTTAAAGCAAACTTTGGCGACAAGATCGAAGTCGAATGGGTTGGTGGAGTAAACACCGTTATGCCTATTGCTGAGCTTCTAATCACGAGTGCCGAATCATTCTATGATGCGCTCAAGAGTTACGCCGAGCAGAATCTACGGATTAACACCGAGCAACTTTGGGCAATCCATATGTCAATTGCAAACGGCAGAGACAAGATGAGCTTCGAGGCATTATGTGATCTTGAAACGCATTTGTTAATTCAGGACCGCGTGAGATTGGCTGATGATGTCTCTCTTGATGAGGTATGGGAAGCAATCGAGAACGCGCCAGGCTCTGTTACCGCTGAGGCAGAATCAGACATCTTTGCTCAGTTTGAAGCTGAGGAACAGATTGCAATCGGTGATGCTCCAGCTTGCACGGCAGAAATAGCTGAAGCGCTTGAACAATCATTTGTTGACCCGAAAGTTATCGAAGAAAAAATGAGCGTTGTAAATGCGCTTCTTGCATCCGGTAGGAAAATAGATGCTCTTGCCGAGTACAGAAAATCGTTTGGCGTTTCTCTCCAAGAAGCTCACTCCGACATTGAGAGACTGTTTCAGGAGGTTGAAGCAAGTGGAAGCAACGAAGCTGGTGATGGTGGACCTGTGGGGGATTCAATGCCAGGTGTTCTGGCTGGGGATACTGATCGTGTTCATTGTGGGAGTAATCCTGATGGGGTTGGGGGCAGCGTCAACAGCGGAGAAGTCAAAACAGAAGCAGGATTAATTGATCCTGAAACCGGCGAAATAATCGAGCCTTCATTCATCATGCGAAAGCTGGGTTGGAATGAATTGCCGCTATTGAGTCAGAATCCAACGCCAGCCGAGCTGGATGCCTTTGAAGCAAAACTTGATCAGGTTGTGGACCGCGAACTAGGTCACCGCGAGAAGGTAGCCCGTTGGACCGCAGCCAACGAAAAGCGTTGTGAACCGTTCAACAAAGCTGCTGATTTCTGGGAGCAGAATTTTGTTATCCCTATGAGTAAGCAGCTGGCGCCGCATCGTTTGCCGAAATACAAGACCGGCAAAAAACAAGGCGAATACAGCAACAAAACCTTACGGCTAGCGAGTGGTTGCATTCGGTTTCACGCAGGCGGCGGCGCGCACATTCACGACCAGGAGCTGATTAAGGCTCACATTCTGAAGGAAGGCGTAGACAAATTCAAATCAATTAACGCCAGGCAAGAAATCGTTTACGACTCTCGAAAGCTTCTTTCCGCACTGAACAAAGGCGTCTTCAAAGATTTTCCGGGCACCGGAATGAAACCGAGTGAGCCGCTTGCGACAGTCAAAGTAATCTCACCCGCACGAAGCGGACAACAAGAGGATGAAGAATAAAATGAATACTTTATTGACGCTGCCAGCGGTGACAATTCAGCAAATCAGGTCTTTCGAACCATGCTACGACCCGTCGAAATATTTTGCTGAAGACTACTCAGGCAACGCATTGGACATTCTGCAAGATGACAGAATCCCATCAGAAGATAAACTCTGGGCTGTTTGTCGAAACGAATACTTAGATGATCGTACGTTGAGATTATTCGCAGTCCGTTGCGCCCGACAGGCTCTAGACCTTCCAAGCGTTCGGGCCCATGTTGACCCGCGAAGTATTGAAGTTTGCAATGTTGCCGAGAGATTCGCGAACGGTGAAGCCACCGAGACTGAATTGACTGCCGCCAATGCTGCCGCCAGGGATGCCGCCAGGGCTGCCGCCTGGGATGCTGCCTGGGATGCTGCCTGGGATGCCGCCAGGGCTGCCGCCAGGGCTGCCGCCAATGCTGCCGCCTGGGATGCCGCCAGGGATGCCCAAGTTCAAGTCCTAATCGAACTCATAAAGGAGCGCTATCAATAATGAACGAGAAGAAGACTGACAAGCAAATTGAAGAAGAATGCAAGCTTGCGCTCAACCAGGTCATCAAAAGCCATAAGGGAATCGCAATGCTGAAAATTCGACCGCATCTTCGTAAGGCGTTTCCATTCGGACCTCAAGCCACCGAGAAGGAAAGACGCATTTGGGAAGACATGGTCAGAAAAGCAACAAGCGAACTCGAACGTTGGACACAACAATTGGCGATCGCGGCTCTGGGATTTGTCCTCCTAACGCCAGGCGTAAGGGCTGCCGATCCGATTGCTTCAGCAACACACACGGTCAATGCAGTCAACGTTCAGATTGTGACCCCGGACGGCAAAATCGACAAGTCTAGAATGGTCACCGTGCCACCGCGAGTAGAGATTACCGATTCAACCGGTACACACGTCTACATGCTGCAAAAGCCACCGCTTAAGCAGCGCATTCAACAAAGCGCGAAACGAACCGCGAAGAAAGTGCGTTTGAGCTGCCATTTTATGGCGCCGATTGTCAGCTTTGTTGGTTCAGTTTCGCAAACCGTAATGGCTTTCAAAACACACTAAGGAGTAGTTCAATGAGCTGGATTAACGTATCACTTGCTGGCAACCTATGCCGTGCGCCTGAGCAATTGACCTTTGCAAATGGAAAGGCAAAGACTGTCATCACTGTTGCCATTAACAAGCAGCCAAAGAAAGAAGGCGAAAAAGAGGCAGCCGATTTCTACAGAGTGGAAATCTGGGACAAATTAGGTGAGCTGGCAATGAAGTATCTCACCAAGGGTTGCCAGGTTAGCCTGTGCGGCAGGCTTGTAATGGAAGAGTGGCAGGACAAAGAAGGCAGAACCAGGACGACTCCAACGGTAACCGCTTCCCAGATTTCTTTCCCTCCGAAATCTCAAAGTCAGGCGAAAGAAGAAATTGCAGGCGATATCTTTGGAGGCTTTGCGGAATAGTGGATAACCCTTTTTTCCTGGGCGGTCGCACGATAAAGCTTGGCGTAGGTCTGCGCAAACCAGCTACGTACATATTCAGGCATGATGCGCAAAGCAAACAGCGCGCCCGCTCAGGTGACTCAGGGCATTACACTCCAAAGAAAACACGTGAGTATGAGGGAGCAATTGCAGAATCAACCAAGATGCAACACCCAATGCTCTCTCCGTTCACAGGCAAGATTTTTACTGAGATCCATTTTTTCACAGACGCATATCACCGCGACATCGACAATATGGTCAAGTCAATCTGGGATGGTATGCAGACCCGCAGACATAACGGCAACATCACACACACCGGTGCTTTTAAGAATGACAATCAGATTGATGGCTTATTTGCCCGGCGTTGGTTTGAGCCAGATGAATCAAAACACCGAACCGAAGTAATTATTAGACCAGTGACAGAAAAGATGATTTTCGCGCCTGGTCCCGGTCAGCACTGTCCTACTTGCAGATGTGGAATTGAATGAATACACTCGAAGCAGCTTTAACTTACGCACAATGCGGACTGTCCGTGATTCCAGTAAAGGCAGACGGCAGCAAGTCGCCTGCGATTGACTCTTGGAAGCAGTACGAGGAACAGCCAGCAGATAGCCTTGATATTCTCGAATGGTTTGAAGACACGACCGCGACAAAGGGCGTTGCCATTATCGGCGGTGCTGTTTCTGGCGGTCTGGAAATAATCGATATTGAATCGAACGAGATTGCCGCGCAATGGCGCAAACTGGTCGCTCAAGCTGAAGGCGGAAAGACCCTGCTCAACAAGCTTGTTGTGGTGAAGACTCCGAAAGGTTACCATTGCTATTATCGATGCTCACAGCCAGGACGGAACACAGATTTAGCAAAACGCCCGGCGACCGCTGACGAACTCAAGGCAAATCCCAAGCGTAAATCATATAAGTTGATTGAGACACGCGCTGAAGGCGGCTACGTTATTGCTCCTGGTTCGCCTCCGGAGGTTCACCCGCTTGGCGTTGCTTATGAATTTAGCCGCAGAGACTTCTCACATCTTCAATTGATCACGAATGAAGAACGCGAGCTGTTGCTTGAGTGCGCGCGTTCGCTCAATCAATTATTCAAATCAGAGTATCCAGAG
>JAGWJP010000005.1 GCA_028865725.1 Patescibacteria group bacterium | reverse complement strand
ATCCAAAAGGCTCCGATTTCAGTATGATTAGTGACAAGGATGTGCGAAACACGGTCTGGCTCATGAACCATACCAGGCGCAAATGCCTTAACTGGCGCACTCCGTGCGAGGTGTTCGGAAGGTGTTGCACTTCAAACTAGAATTCAAGAGTCCTATACTTGACAGAAAACCATTAGCCGTGCTACAATACTTTAGGAATTGGGTGCTGTTAACGATAAGTGTGACTCCGCAGTTGTTGCATCCGAGATGCAGGGCGAGGAAAAAACAGATCCGGATTTCCTGACTGTATCACAGGCAACAGAGTCACTCCTATCAGGTTTAAGATCGAAAGATCCAAAAATAGGACCCTTTCATGCCCTGCAGTAGCAATACTGTGGGGCTAAATTTTTTCCTAAACCTTAAACTCTATGAGACCTCCATCTTCTCAACATTTGGGTTATTTTGGCAAATAACCCTTGAAAATGCTCGGTTTTGCTCGTCTATTAAGCCCACAAATGCCCTTTTACGGCCTTAGTAGGCGAGCAAGCCTTGGTATGTAATTTTCAAATGGCTCTACAACAAGGAGTATACCAAGCGCTTATTATATATCAAGCAACGGCAGGGTCCTTTTTTCCCCACCTTACTTTTGCGGCTTTTCGACCAATTTCCTGGAAGTATTTCTTACCATACTTCTTCTTGGTCTTCTGGCCACCTTTCTTTCCGAGCTCTTGGGCTGCTTTGTTCTTCACCTCTCAATTATAGCAAGCGCCTTTTATTTCACAACGCTACAATTTGGCACTTTTCATTCTGATGTGCATATTTTCCGCCATCTTTCTTCCCTCTTTTTTATCCCAAATTGTCATAAGTAAAATCCTAGCAAATTCTGCACCGAGGAGACTGCTCACAGCCTCAACCATACGAGCCATTGGAGTATCGGCAATAGCAATCATTCCAATACCTTCTACATTTAAGATTTTATCTGATGCCTTAGCCCGATATTTCAATTCATGAGTGCCGTGCAAAATATCATATAGCATCTTAAATTCTGGGCTATCATAGGGCAACATTCATTTTTCTGCACCGTCCAAAGTCTCCTTTTGGTTCCTTGTGTAGACAATTTTTTTATCGACCACCACCACTATACGATCGTTCTTATTCCAGACGACCTTATGTTTGCCAGCAGTAAATATTTCTCCAGGTTTTCTTTTCATAGCTATATTATATTATTTTCCTCTAAATTTGCGATACCTTTGCTCAGCCTGCTTTCCGTACATCATGGTGTAGACCATTGAGCTTTCAATGCAAGAGTGACCAAGGATATTTGTCACGTCAGAGTTGGAACCGCCTTTTTCGATAATACTTCGGCCCATGTAGTGCCTCATTGAGTGCGCATTCATTGGGCGCTCAAGACCAGCTTTGTTTGAATAGCCTCTAAGCATTTCGCATACTCCGCTCGGCTTGAAGCGGTATCCTCTAGTTTTATTGCAGCCTGAATTGTGAATGGAGATAAAGAGAGCATTCGGATCGCGGAGTGCGTTTCCTCTCTTGAACCGTTCCCTTCTCTCGATCCATTTCTGTATCGCTTCGCTCGTTTCCTTGGTCCAAAAAATCTCTCGTAATGGTCTGCGAGTCTTAGCTTTCTCAGTCTTGATCAGAGCTTTGTTGTTAACCAGATCTAGGTCGTCCATATCAAGCGCGAGTATCTCGCCGTTGCGTGCTCCGGTATCCCATAACAATCTTACGATAGCTTCATTGCGGACATTTCGCGGATCGGTATTCTTCGGGATGACAGCCAGCAATTTCTTGTATTCTTCCGGAGTAGCAACTCTAGGAATCTTGTACTGCTTCTGAGGTATTGGAATGAGGTTTTCGTTCAGGACCCGGTAGCCTCTGAGATTGCAGAATTCAAAGAATTTCTTGAGCGCCATACACTTTGATATAAAGCTGTTGTGCGCCCAGCCGATTTCTCTCATGAGGTTCAGGTAAAGCATCACGTCGTTTAGCGTGATCTCCTCGATATGTGGATTTCTTAAAAACAAGCAGAAAAGCCGCAGGTCTTTGTCGTTGCCTGATGTAGTGGTTCTATTTATTTTGAACTGTCGCCAGTTCGTGAATTCATCTATTACGTCTTTGAAAAGCATAGGTTTCCAACCAAAAAGCCCACTCGATGCTAGTCAAAGTGGACTTTTGGTTGACCTAAGCTTTTTAATATAATTAATCGGCTTATGTCAGATCCCAAGCTTGGGATACATACCCTTTCGGGCATGCACCTTTATCTTACTATCCCTGTGCGTATTAGCAAGATAAAGCTTGGGAAAGTCCATTGCTAGCATCCAGCCGTTGCCGGCAGGATCCCTTTCGGGACAATGTTCTTGATATTCGGTTGTCACTACATCCTAGTGTAGTGATTAGCTATTGTCAAGAAGGATAATCTATTGGATAGTAATATACGGTATTAAATCTTCAAAAAGTCAAGCAAAATAATGACATTTTGGCGATAACAAAAAGATCGCACCACCCTTTTAAAGTGATGCGATCGGCTTTGAGCGAAATAACGCCTAGTCTGCGAGTGTTTTTCGCACCTGCTGCAGGAATTCGACGATTTTGGCCTCTTTAGCCGGAATTTGGCTGTGATTGGTCACGATTACAGGCATTGAAACCCTGGGATTGTCGCCCAGAAGCTCCCCTGCTGTGGTTTCAGGACCGATTCTGCTGAACAATTCGATGCTGAAGTCGAGGAAGAACCGCGACAGCTCACGAGCACCTGACTCAGACAGGCTCATCCATTTTTCCGTCAAACCGAACGGTGCAACATATGGATAGGCGCAGCTGAAGCCGTCTGCCGTTCTTACCGGCATGAAGCTATGAGTCGAGCGTTCACCGACAACACGTCCGCAGCCCGGCATGAATGGGATGAGATCTCGGTCGGCTATCCATTCGACGAGGTGATCGTATAAATGAATAACGGCGAGCTCGCCCTTGAACTCCTGTTCAATGGAAGCCTTCGATCCGGTATCGGCAAACCCTATGATTGTCGAGACAACCGATACGCCACGCTTTTCAAGCTCCCTCAGAATGAAGCGACAGGTATCTCCCCTGAACGCCCCTTCTTTCGCCAGAATGACGTGACGACTGGCAACCTTTCGGAGCAGCTCATCAAACTGCTTGTCCAGATAATCGAACCCGGGACGCGGACCGTAGCCGAGCATTTTTCCGTCTCTGTCGAAGAGTCGGTTGATGCTCAGGTTTAGACCCTCATCTTGATGGTTCAGAGCTGCCATCTCGGAGCAAGTTACAAGGACTGCACGTTTGCTGTCGCGTACGATGCGGTCGTTCACCTGATGCCAGATTTCTGCTCTGAGCTCATCCTTGTCGATCGGTACGACTGTGATGCCCGGGAATGCCTTGACCACTCTTTCGAGAAGGCTTTGGTGTAGTCTGACAAAGATCAGATCATCTCGTCCTGGAACCTGTAGCCCCTTTGATCGGAACGATTGAAGACTGCCAGCTACGTCAAAGCTCACCACACAGGTTCCCTGACGAGCCGGCGCATGTGCTGACTGCATAGGAACCTCCTTCTGTTTGTGGTTTATGTTTTCTCTAACGTAAAATGAACTCTGTCCGAGTTCATTCTATATTGTTATTGCTGAGCTTACTAGCTTATTTTTCCTCGCCCCTGAGCCGGTCGATCATCATCTTATATCCGCCGCACCCTTCTTTAAGCCAGCGATTTATTTTTGTGATAGTCACGGGGGACTCGCCGGATTCTTCCTGGATCTGGGAGAACGGAACTCCGGCGTCGAGCTTCTTGGCAACTTCCCAGCGCATCGCGAACTCACGTAAATCCCGCTCGCTCATGAGATCACGGAAAAAAGCTTTGAGTTCGTCCTCATTTTTTATCGAAAGAAAAGCTTCAATCAGATCAGGAGACTTTTGTTCAATCTCCTTCCAGATAGCATTTTTTTCATCATCTGGTATTGCCATAAGCAAAGTATACCATTTTATGTTTGTGTAGTAAAAAAATACTCCGGAAGGTTTGACCCTCCCGGAGTAATGATTGAAACGAGGAACTTTGAAGTCATCGGACCGCCAGCGTCTCACCGGCATACTCGAGACTCTTGGGCTTGATCACGACTTTCTTGTCGCCGGCTTCGATGTGGCCGGCAGCCAGAGCGCCGAGACCGAGGCTGTGAGCGACATCGAGAACTTTCGCCACATCGGCTTCCGAAACATAGAGAGCAAAACCCGCTCCCATGTTGAGGTTGCCGTAGGCTTCGGTGTCATCGACCGGTCCCTGCTCCTGCAGGAAGTCGAAGATCGGAAGTTGCTTTGGAAGCGTCTCGATGATGTAGCTCCATGCCTGCGTTGACCGCATCAGCTTGCGCCAGCCGTGGCCGGTAACGTTCACCGCGTAGTGAATGTCAACACCAGCGTTGAGGCAGTCCTCGACGAGGCCGACGTAGATGTGAGTCGGATCGAGAAGCGTTTCGCCGTAGCTTCGGCCGTCGGAGAGTTTCGTGAGATACCCTTCCGGCAGCTTGTCAGCAATCTTCCGCGCCAGAGTGAGTCCGTTGGCATGAATGCCGGAGCTCTCGATGATCACGATCACATCGCCGGCTTGAATCTTACCGATGATGAGACGCTCTTTCGGCTTCACGATTCCGATAGCGGAACCGGAGAGCACGATGGCTTCAGGAACCACGACACCCTTGAGAGTTGGCGTTTCGCCTCCGCCCCAGGTGCAGCGGGCCAAGTCGCAGGCTTTCTTCCAGCCGTTGACCAGGTCGCGCGTGCGGTTATCGTCGTTGAACCAGTCTGAGACACCGACTGCAAGATGCATGGCAACTGACATCGGTAATGCGCCGAGAGTCACCAGATCATTCACGATCATGGCGACAGTGCATTGAGCGATGTGATCGTAGTACGACTTGCCGGTGAGGGCATACATCGCATCCGCGACCAGGTTCTTGGTGCCGAGACCTTCCTCGACATGAGCGAAGTAGCTTTTGGCCGCTTCGATGAGGTAGGCGCTTTCGCCTCGTGAGGGTTCAAACTCCCGGAACTCGCCGCCGTTGAGACGAGCGATGTTGCCGGCTGTTTCCCGTGCAGCAAGCTGCGCCATCCGTTTGAATGGGTCCATAGCATTGTAATTGACGCCGGTACCCGCATAGGTCATGCTCATTCTTTGCTCCTTTTCTTTGTTAAAGGTTCAGTTCTGAAGATGATACTACTCAAAATTTGACAAAAAGCAAATAAAATAGGCCTGCGATTTTTTAGATCACAGGCCTTTGTTTTACGAACGAACACCATGAATCAAACCAGGGACTTCGCACCGATATCTTTGCGATACTGCATCCCTTCGAAGCGGATGCACTCGACGCCGTGGTAGGCATGATCAAGGGCTTCCTGAAGGGTTGCACCGACACCAGTGACGCCGAGAACACGGCCGCCGGATGTAACCAGCTTGCCATCAGCTTGCTTGGTCCCTGCATGGAACACGATGATTCCAGGAAGGATTTCGGCGTTATCGATGCCGGTGATCGGAAAGCCCTTCTTGTAGTCGGGTGACGGATATCCGCCTGAAGCCATCACAATGCAGGCAGCGAAGCCAGGATTCCACTCGACGTTGATCTCGTGGAGTCGTCCTTCGACGCATGCCTCGAAGATGTCGAGCAAATCGGTTTTCAGAAGGCGCATATAAACCTGAGTCTCCGGATCCCCGAACCGAGCGTTGAACTCGAGGACCATCGGTCCCGTTTCCGGCATCTTGAGTCCAGGATAGAGCAGGCCGATAAACGGCGAACCTTTCTCCTGGAGTCCTGCTAGAATCGGACCCACGATCTGCTCGCTTACCGCGTCGCTGGCATTGAACCAGGGCACCGGGGCGATAGTTCCCATTCCGCCGGTATTCGGACCCTTGTCGCCATCAAGCGCAGGTTTGTGATCCTGCGCTGACGGAAACAATTCGAACGACTTGCCGTCGCAGAACGCATGGATGGACACTTCCTGTCCGCCCGCGTATTCCTCGATGACAACCTGATCACCAGCACCGCCATGGAGCTTCTTCACCATGATCTCGTCGAGAGCCTGTTCGGCTTCAGCAAGAGTGTGGCAGACGTATGCTCCTTTTCCGAGAGCGAGTCCCGACGCCTTGATGACAGTCGGCAGTCCCGAGTAAGCTGCGAAATGTCTCCGCACTTCCTCGAGCGCACTGGCATGGTCGGTGTAAACATTAAACAGTGTAGTCGGCACGCCCGATTCCTTCATCAGGCGTTTTGAGAACACCTTCGATGCTTCGATCTGTGCAGCTGCTTGCGTCGGGCCGAAGATCTTTAGTCCTTTCGCCTGAAAGGCATCGACGATGCCGAGTGCAAGCGGATCGTCTTGACCAACAATGGTGAATTCGATCCCTTCCTTGAGTGCGAAGGCCAAGAGACCTTCAACGTCCGTAGCTTTCACCGGGACGTTTTCCGCGATCTGCGCCGTTCCAGCATTACCTGGCGCGACGTAGAGTTTTCCGAGACGCGGCGACTGACGAAGCTTCCACGCAATTGCATGTTCGCGTCCGCCGCCTCCAACGAGCAGTACTTTCATTTGGTCCATGACTTGGTTCTCCTTTTCTTTGTTAAAGGTTCAGTTCTGAAGATGATACTACTCAAAATTTGACAAAAAGCAACAAGGCTTGGAAAGTTGCAAAATAATATATTTTAGTCAATACTTGTTTTCAGAACCGATATTTTAAACCACCAATCAAAGGAGACAAGAAAATGAGCAGATCAAAAGTTCTCGTCTTTGCATCAGGATCGGCCGAAGGCGGCGGATCGGGCTTCGAAAAGCTCGTTCTTGCTTCCAGAGGCGGAGCGCTTGATGCGGACATCGTCGCAGTTGTTTCAAATCATGCAAACGGCGGTGTGCGCGCAAGGGCTGGCAAGATCGGAGTTCCCTTCCTGCATTTTCCGAAGCCATGGATCGGCGAGGCATATCAAAAGTTTGCTACCGATTCGGGAGCAGACTTCTTCGCCCTCTCCGGATGGCTGAAGCTTGTAACCGGACTCGATCCGACAACACGCTTCAACTCACGAACAGTCTTCAACATCCATCCGGGACCGCTTCCGGAGTTCGGAGGACCGGGACTCTACGGACATCACGTCCACGAAGCTGTCATCGCTGCATTCGGCAGGCGCGAGATCGAGCATTCAGCCGTTTCCATGCACTTCGTCACCGGTGAATACGACCGCGGACCGGTTTTCTTCCGGTGCATGGTCAAAATCAATGACGATGATACGGCAGATACGATCGGAACTCGGGTCAATCAGCAGGAGCACATCCACCAGCCTAGGATTACCAGCATGGTTGTCAACGGTCTGATCAAGTGGGACGGTATAAATCCCGGCTCGCTCGAAGTTCCTGCTGGATACTCAATCGAATGTTTTGCGTGAAGCACAGACAGCACGCTTACCCATGGGCGGTTCTGAAAAAGGACCGCTCATTTTTTTATAAAAATATTTAGCAATTTTTCTTGCTTTAAGTCCAATTTTGAGTAGTATAGGCGTCAGAGCACCTGTGTAGGTGCATAGTTATTTGTCATCACAAACGTAAACAAACACAGAAAAGGAGAAGCCAATGATCTATCGCATGTACCGACAGATGGACAGAGGACTGGAACTTGGTTTTTATGCTGAAACCACAGGCCAGCTGTCCGAGCAGGAGCTCAGGAAGCTCCAATGGCTCATCGCAGAAACGTTCGAGCCGGCCAAAACCGGACTCGAACCCAGCCTCACAGAAGCTGTCGAGATTGGACCCAGGCTCTCGATCGAGACTCCGTTCTCGTCGAATGCAGTATCAATCTGCCAGGCCATGGGGCTCAGCAGAATCACGCGCATCGAGCGCACTCACCGCTATGCCGGCAACGGCAGCTCGGCCGACATCCTCAAGACTCGTCTTGATCGGATGACCGAACAGCACTACCCCGGCGGGATCGAAACCTTTGACACCGGCGTCATGCCGGAGAATGTCCGAGTGATTGATCTCATGGGCCGCGGAAAGGTGGCCCTCGAGGAGATGAATAGTGCGCTTGGCCTTGGCATGGATGCCAGGGACCTCGAGTACTATCAGCACCTCTTTGCGGAAGTCCTGAAAAGGAATCCGACCGATGTTGAACTATTCCAGCTGGGCAACGCCAATAGCGAGCACAGCCGGCACTGGTACTTCAAAGGCAGGATCGTCATCGACGGAACCCCGATGCAGGAGACTCTGTTTGAGATCGTTCAGCGACCGCTGAAAAATCTCGGCAGCGGAAACTGCAGCCTCGTTGCCTTCAGGGACAACGCTGGTGTGATCAAGGGATTCGGTACACGCCTGATCCTCCCCGTCACGCCGGGCAGACCTTCGGAAATGCGTCTCATGGAGAAGGTGGTTCACATCACCTGTACCGCAGAAACGCACAACCATCCTACATTCGTCGCGCCCTTCCCCGGAGCTCAGACAGGAGCCGGCGGTCGGATACGCGACAACTCAGCAGTCGGACGTGGTGGTATCGTCGGCATCGGTGTCGCCGGTTACTTTGTCGGAAACCTTTTTATTCCCGGTTACACAATTCCGGGAGAGGTTGTCGGCAAGGATAAGCCGTCGAAGTACGCTTCGCCGCTTTCGATTCTTATTGAGGGCAGCAACGGCGTGTCGAGCTACGGCAATCAGTTCGGCGAACCTCTCACAGTCGGCTTCACCCGAACATTTGGTCAGGCAGTCGGAAGCGAATGGCGCGAGCCTCGCAAACCGATTCTCTACAGCGGTGGTGTCGGACATCTGTTCGATGGCCATACAGCTAAGGAGACATCTGAGGTTGGCATGCTCATCGTGCGCATCGGCGGTCCTGCCTATCCTATTGGGGTCGGCGGAGGCTCAGCCTCAAGCATGATGCAAGGTCAGAATACTGAGTCGCTCGATTTTAACTCTGTTCAACGTGGCAACGCGGAGATGGAGAATCGTGCGAATCGTGTCATTCGGGCCTGTGTTGAGATGGGAGACAGCAATCCCATTTCGAGCATTCACGATCAAGGTGCCGGTGGTCCGAGCAACGTCCTCACGGAATTGCTTGAACCGCTTGGTGGCAAGATCAGCATTCGCGGTATCGTACTTGGTGACAAGACGATGTCCGTCCTCAAAATCTGGAGCGCCGAATTCCAAGAGGGATACGGTTTCCTGATCAGGCCGGAACAGATCGAGCTTTTCAAATCGATCTGCAAACGCGAGCGTGTCAACTGCGAAGTTCTTGGAGAAATCGATGGCAGCGGAAACGTGATCGTCGAGGATGCCGAGAACCAAACAACGCCCGTCAGTCTCAACCTAGAGCAGATTCTCACGAATATGCCTCAGAAGACGTTCGAGTCAAAGCGGCGGACCGAAGGCCTCAAGCCTCTGGATTTGCCGGATACCACGGTCGCCGAAGCGCTTGAAAAAGTGTTCAGGCTTCCCAGTGTCGGCTCGAAAGGGTTCCTGGTTCACAAGGTGGACCGAAGCGTCACTGGGCTCATCGCGCAGCAGCAATGCTGTGGGATCGCCCAGATTCCGATCGCCAACGTAAGCGTGAATGCCCAGAGCCATTTCGGTCTGAGCGGAAGCGCCTCTGCAGTCGGCGAACAGCCGGTGAAGATGCTGATTGATCCTAAAGCCGGAGCCCGAATGGCGGTGGCAGAAATGTTCACCAACATGGCCTCGGCGCGGATCAGCGACATCGGAGAAATCCGGTGCCGTGCAAACTGGATGTGGCCTGCGAAACTGCCTCACGAAGGAGCCTTACTCTATGACGCTGCGGTTGCTATGTCTGACTTGATGGTCGGGCTCGGCATCGCAGTTGATGGCGGAAAGGACAGCCTTTCAATGGCAGCAACGATTTCAGGAGAGCTCGTAAAGGCTCCTGGAAGTTTGGTGATTCTCGGATACGCACCCGTGCCCGACATCACCAAAAAGGTCACGCCGGACATCAAGAAACCTGGCGAGAGTGCTTTGGCACTCATCGATCTTGGACAGGGTAAAAATCGCCTCGGCGGTTCAGCTCTGGCTCAAGCGTTCGACCAGCTCGGCGATGAGTCGCCTGACGTTGAAAATCCCAAGCTCCTCAAGAACGCGTTTCTTGCGGTGCAACAGATGATCGACGAAGGGTTGATTCTGTCTCTGCATGATCGAAGTGACGGCGGCCTCATAACCGCAGTTGTCGAGATGTGCATGGCGAGCCGGTGCGGATTCAGTGTGAGTATCCCTCATGCTGCTGAAGCCTTGGCAAGTCTGTTTGGCGAGGAGCTCGGGTTCGTCATTGAACTCGGGACCGAAAACGAGAAGCGGGTTTTTGAAATCTGCGAATCGTTCGAAGTGTCGATCTCAACGATCGGAATCACCCTCGACAGCACAGCGTGCAACGTCGATGCGAAGGATACCGGAGAACTGTTCAGAAGTACGACCATGGAACTCCGGTCCTGGTGGGAAGCGACAAGCACCAAGATCGAAGAGCTGCAGATGAACTCTGCATGTGCCGAAGAAGAATATTCTGGTCACGAGGACCAGCTTCCCGGCATCGGTACGGCTCCGTCGTATCAGCTCTCATTCACTCCAGAGGCAACGCTTCCGGAAGTTTTGGAAGCGTCAGATAAACCTCGCGTGGCAGTATTGCGCGAGGAAGGCACAAACGGCGACAGAGAAATGCTTGCTGCATGCGCAGCTGCCGGTTTTGCTCCATGGGAAGTCACGATGAGTGATCTCCTTGAAGGCAGGATCGATCTGGATCAGTTCCAGGGCATCATCTTTGCCGGCGGATTCTCCTACATGGACGTGTTCGACAGCGCAAAAGGCTGGGCAGGGACAATTCTTTTCAACGAGAAGTTGAGGGAGATGTTCAATCGCTTCTACGCCCGCGAGGATACATTCTCGCTCGGCGTATGTAACGGCTGTCAGCTGATGGCGCTGCTTGGATGGGTTCCGTGGAAAGGGATCGATGGTAAAAAGCAGCCGAGATTCGTTCACAACACTTCGGGCCGGTTTGAGTCTCGATGGGTGCAGGTGGAAATTCTGCCTAGCCCGTCAGTGCTTCTTGCCGGCATGGAAGGATCGAGGATCGGCGTGTGGGTCGCTCATGGTGAAGGTCGGCTGGTCTACCCAGATCAGTCGATCGCGCAGCAGGTTTTGGAGCGCAAGCTCTCGCCTCTCGCATACCTTGATCCGCACGGCAATCGAACGGAAGCATATCCGTACAATCCGAACGGTTCGCCGCTCGGTATCACGGCTCTGTGCTCTCCGGACGGACGTCATCTTGCGATGATGCCTCACCCCGAGCGTTGTTTCCGTTTGTGGCAGTGGCCTTGGAAGCCAAGCTCATGGAAAAGCCTCGAGGTTTCCCCATGGCTCCGAATGTTTCAGAACGCCAGACAATGGTGCATGGAACATCGGGCTTAGGGAAATGTTCTCAAGGCCAATCCTGACCCCTTGCGTAGCAATACGTGAGGGGTCTTTTTATTTAATTAGAATAATTTTCTTTCTCCGAGTATAGTAGCCCTCTTATTCTATATAAATTGTCCTATTTCTAAATAGGGCTATTAAAATTCCTTCTCATCACCCTCGTTCATAGTGATAAATTCAATATTATTTTCAGATAAGATCTGATTTGGAATCTTGTGGGATCCACCGATACGTTCCTTCTGTAGCATCCCGTCATGCACAGGAAAAGCTTTCTTGGGTTTTATAGCTAGTGCATAGCGTATTGCATCCGGTATTTTGCACCATGGGCCAGCAACAGGAAGAGCCAGTATGTCCACCGGTTTGCTCGGATTATAAAATGAATCACCAGGATAAAAAAGTTTTCCACCTATAAAGTATCCGGTATTCTGTACCTGGCCGACATTTTCAAAAATTTCCTCGTGTTTACCATCAAATGCTTCGATAAAGACGTTTCCAACTTTTGTAGATTTAGTACCTTCAAGTAACTCATACGATATGCCAGCATCTTTCAATTTTGCACCTACTCCTGAATTTGTAATCACCTTAACCTTAGGATTATTAAGGACAACTTGCTTCAATGACTCAATATGCAAATGATCAGCATGTTCATGGGTAATAAGTACCACGTCGATATCCATTTCCTCATTTTGAGCAGTTGAAAAGGCTCCGGGATCAGTAAGGATGGTCATTTTATCGAGTTTTATTAACAAACAGCAATGTCCAATTTTTTTGATTTTCATAATTTTATTTCGTTACCCTTACCAATAAGCTTCACATCGGATCCCTGTATAAGGACGGCTTGCTCGTCAGTCAAAACCTTCACTGGTAGATTTGAATTTTGAATACCCTTCTTTAATACTTCGTCAAATTCTGGAGCATAATGTACTGATACAAGGAACGGAACGAGGTTCATTGCATGTAAATCCTCTACTTTGTAGTGATTGTACTTATCTTGGTGTTTCCATTTTGCCATTTCAATAGTAGGGCAAGCGATATAGCTTCCTGCACTTGCTCCCATATAGATGACACCTTCTTCTAGAAGCTCTTTTATAACGAAATCAAATTTACTCTCTTTTATCGCTTTTAAGAGGTAAAAGGAATTACCGCCAGTCACGTATACGATATCAAATCCAAGAAGCATCTTTCTCACCTCATCTTCCGTGAGGCCATCAATATCGAATTCTCGGTACACATAACCCTCGTCTTTGAAAAATTTCCGTTCACGTTCAATATAACTTAGATTTGTTACACCCTTTGATGCAGTAGTAACGTAAGCCATTTTTAGATCTCTGAATGGCTTATCAAATACCTTTGGATTATTTATTAAAAATCTGCTCGATGAGAGCAATAGAATTTTAGGGGTGTTCTTCATATATTTTTTACAGTATATTCCAATAATAGATATGAATTATTTAGCGGTTTTGCCTGCACAAATTCCAATGCTTTGATCTTAAATAATTCGTTTGTCGAGTGTAAGGATTCCCCATCTATCAATGTCGAGGTATCCTTCCCGCCAACTAAAGCAGGTGCTACGACGATCAGCACCCGATCAATTAAACCTTGCCTCATAAATTCGGCATTCAGTGTGCCTCCAGTCTGGATTGTCAATCGATTTGCTCCATATTTAGTTTTTAGCCTGCCTAACAGATCGGCTAGATTAATGTCCCCTTTATAAAGAATAAGCTCAATATTTTGATATTGATTCTTCAATGCAAATGCTGGGTGGGACTCGTTATTTGTAACAATGATTAGCTTCTCAGATTTTTTTGCATAATAAATAAGCCCTGTCTCTTTTAAATGCGGTTTATTATCGATCACTACAAAATTTACAGGTATTTTTTTGGGTTCTTCTCTTTTTTCATTTGCCCCTATTTTCACCCATACCCGACCAGAATTAAGAGAGAAGAAGTCGGTTTGTTTTTCAATTTCGTAGTATTGATTTAATCCCTCCTTGATTCCTGAAATCTTTGGAAAATCTTGATCAACATCCATTGAATCTGAATCACCAGTCGATATTTTTCCATCGACTGACATAAGCATGAAAAGTGTTGTGTATGGTTTATCCATTTTACTTTTGGAATTTAAGTTTATAAATTAAATGACCCGAATCACAATCTTCAAATTCGCACACTAACCCTTCCCATTTACTTATGTATTTCATGAAATCATATTTATCATCAAAACTATGGCCAGTTGAGTGAGTAAAGATTGATAACATCTTTCGAATAAATTTGTACAGGATTCCCCCCGGTTCTTTCATTTTTTCGTTAGAATAAAATACAGCCTCCGGGAAAGTTTTAAGTACTTTATAAATATTATCAAAAAATATTTGTAGTTGATTCAAACTAAAATACGAAGTTAGACCCTCTGCCAAGATCAATATTTTTGCCCTTGAATTACTTATACTAATAATATTCTGAAGATCATCATTTAATACGTCTAATACGGTCAAATGCAGATTTGAAGGATTTTCGACCCTCTTTATTCTATTTATTTTGTTCAAAATTTGTAATTTATTTGAGATAACATCCGGCAGATCTGTATCGATATAGACAAGATCAAGATTTTTTCTACAAAAAGTGTACCCACGGAGTGAGTATCCGGATCCTAAATCAACAATAAGATTTGGCCTTTCCCGTTCCACTATCGAATCAATTTCCTTAGTCAGTTGTTGCCTCCATCTGAAGATTTTATCAAGAAATTGTTTTGAAAATATGAACGATACTATGGTCGATATATAACGAGTTTTTGGTGATACAAAATAAAGATAATCGGGGTTATCTTTGGCTTTAATCAGTGCCGCAAATTCTGCTGTTATACTCACTCTATTTTTCATTTTATTGATTAAGCAACTTCATTAATTCACCAAAAGCATACAGCTTATTACGCTTCCTCTCTGGTTCCGACTCCTGCACTATACCGGCTTCGACGAATTTTTTAATGAGAGTGATGAGAGTCTGCGGATTCTTAATCGCAACCTGATCCTTGATGCTCTTGTATGAGAAAACTGGATGCGCAAAAATTGCATCAAGCAGACTGAGGGCATATTTGGAATTGATGCTGACGATTTTTTCCTTGTATGATTTGTACAGGCTAAGGACATTTTTTGATGTCTCCTGTGCTTTCGTTGACTGCTCCTCTAGTGCGTGCAGGAAAAACTTGATCCAAGGCAGCCACTCGCCCTTTGCGGTGATATTGTTGAGCAACTGATAGTAGTCTGGACGATTTTCCTCGAAATATTGGGAAAGATACAAAAGCGGGTATGACAAAATCTTCCTATCATAGAGAAATAGCGGGATGAGGAGACGTCCAATTCTTCCGTTACCATCCAGGAACGGGTGAATCGCTTCAAACTGGAAGTGCGCGATAGCAATCTGGACCAAAACGTCCTGTTCGTCTTTTGAATTTAAGTATTGTTCGAAATTACTGAAGAGCTCCGAGATTGCTGTTGGAGGTGGTGGAACATATGACGCTTCATCGATGCCAACGCCGGGCTTGCCGATATAGACTTGTTGCTTTCTGAATTCGCCAGGAGCTTTGTTGTAACCTCTGACCGACTGCAAGAGAATTTTGTGCAATTCTTTGATCAGATTTTCTGAAAGCGGTCGTTCCTTGAGCATCTCTACACCTTTACGCATTGCCATACGATAGTTGGTGATTTCTTGGATGTCGCGTCCTTTGTTGGAATCGTCTTTTTTCTGTCCTTCAGCTTCATATTCAAAAACTTCTTTGATGGTCGCCTGTGTACCCTCGATCTGCGAGCTCAATACAGCTTCCTTGGTGAGGAATGTACGCTCTAGAAGGCTCGGATTCGGTAACTGACCGATCATGGCATCCAGACGCGCCAAAGACCCATGAGCCTTGGTTATCTGGGTCAAAAGGTCTTGATAATCGACCTTAACAGGTAATTTCTCTGGAATGTGTGGGTTTTTAGCCATATTTTGCGATTAGAATAAGGCAATTTATTATTCCAGTGACTAGAATAATATTTGACCTTATTCTAATCATAAGGCTATTTTTAGAATAGTCAATATGGCTGTTATCCACAGCAAAAGACTCTATTTCCCCGCAAATGGCTGCCCAGTTTCTCCTTTGTTCGCAAAATAGAACGAGAACGCCATTGAAGCTAGGATCATGAAATCCTTGGCATCTACAATGCCGTAAAACATGCCGGCGATCGTGGCGAGTGCCATCAGAATGAAGACTATCTTTGACGCTGATGAGTATATGCTTTTCATAATATTAAAGCTGGTTTACTAAATTAATAATTTGAGCCTTGATGGCTTCCCTGTCACCGTTCTTGGCAAACATTCGCTTCAAGAGTTCGGTACGGACAATTTCAGGCTTTTCCTTGTAGTCGCAAATGTCGCCATGAATGATTATGTTCTTTTCATCGAGTACAAATGCTACGTCCGAGTTTCCAATGAATGACTTCACTAGTTCGACAAGCTGTTCGTATTGCCAATCAGTGATGTCATTTTCATTTGGTTCGACCGTTCCGTCCTGATCCACGTCGTAGCCAGCGGCTAGCTCAATGCCGACAGTGTATTGATTTGGGTTTACCCAGGACCCGTCAAGATTCTTGAGCATGATTCGCTTTGCTCGATCATTTGGATTGCTGATGTTACCTGCGTGCCAGGCCACGTCTACAAGCTTCACCAGCTGAACTATTTCTCCGGGATTGCGTCCGATAATAAAATGCGACGAGGACCTGTTTGGCCTGTTGGCATTACAGAGCCATTCAACCGCTCCCCGGTACGATCCCAACGTGAAATGAAGGACAACAGCAGTCTTTTTTGTCGGCCCGGGAGTATAGTTTGGAGTCTGTTGGAATGGTAAGTTCATAAATTATTTTTTAGCCGGAAGCCTTTCTTCAAGTATCGTCTCGATCTTTGTCAGCCGGTCGCTCGTATCGAGAAACTGCTGCTGATGAGTCTCGTCCAAGCGCTTCAGGTTTTCCTCGATGGTATGAATGTGGTTGTCCCGGATATTATTTAGAGCATCTATGACTTTGATGTCTTCACGGGGAGCCTGCAGAAGGTTAAATATTCCGAAGGCTACTCCGATTATTGCTGCAGCAAGGGCAACCTGGTTATAAAGAAATTTTTTGAAGCCTTCCGTTTTATCCATGTAAATATTTTATTTCCCAGACAGCACAAAAGAGGGTGCATTACCTGATGAGCGCCCTGACAGCCTCTATCTGCCTTTCAGGCGTGATGTTTCGTACCAAATTGATGCCTTTGCGGACTGCCTTGGACAGTAATCCCGAAGCGTTGCCGGTAGCCACGTCAGTAAGGGCTCCGGTTGCTTCCTCGGCATTGTTTACACCCTTGGTGATCTGGCTCTGCAGGCTTTGGCTTTGAGTTGTGCCGAAGAGGTCTTCGAGGAAACTGGCAAAGAGGAACTGATTTCGTGCATCAATGTTTTTGTTGTACCCATATTGCCTTGCAAGATCCTGAAGGTTCTCTACGATCGCGAGCGGACGGGACGAGGCATTGCCGAGAATTCGTCGTCCGACTTCCCCGGCGCGGAGCGATGAATTGATATTTGTCGCCTCAAAGTCCTTGCCGAGCACTCTCTGGAAGTAGTCCATGGCGCTTGTAAGTTTGGAATACTGGTTTGAAAGCTCCGCGTAGTCGGTACTGATGTATGCGATATTATCTCCGAGACCACCGTACACTTTTTGAAGAATTCGTTTTGCGCTCTTATCGAGGTTACCTTCCAGTGTTCCAAGATCGACTTCGGTTCCAAGCTGCTGCCTGATCATGTCGACCGTCTTTACGTCTGACTCCCCGCCAAGACTAGAAATTCTGTCGTGTACGCTTTCAATTATTTTCTGAATCTTCGGCACATTCGCATATTTTGATTTTGAAAAGTCTAGACCTTCATTCGTGACTCTGATTCCGGCATCATCAAGATCCTTGTAGAAAACGTCAGCCGTGTCAGTGATGGCCACGGGCGAATTTCCGAGCTTGGCTCTCAGTGTTCCGAGCTCATAACCTACTTTCTGCCGGGCTCCTTCAACCGTATTTGCCTGATCGATGAGGACCTTGCCGGCCTGCTCAACCGGCTGACGCGAATACACCTTATCCTTGGACGCCTGCTCAGCGATCTTCATAGCTTTGTCGAACACCTTCTTGTCTTCAGGTGAAGCATTCTTGATAAATGCGACATCCTGATCTGAAATGCCAGACTTGAGCGCCTCGGTAGCTTTATCATCGACAACTTTCTTGCCTTCGGCATTTACCGTGTACTTGATAGCGTCAGCGGGAATCTTTTTGCTTTCATCAATGACATCATCTGCCTTAGAAATTAGTTCATCAAAGGTAGTTTTATTCGGATCAATGAGCGTTTTATATTTTTCGCCAGCTCCCGGAAGTTTTCTGTCGAGATTCGCAGCAATATCGTCAATGCGTCCTTTGGCAAGATCAGGATTAAGCGATCCGTCTTTCTGATAGACCTGTTCAATATTCAAATCCCCCTTCTTAATTGCGACTTTGAATGAATCTTCATCAGCATGGGTTGCAATTTCTTTATGCAGCGAACTTATTTCCTCATCCGGCGTTGCCGCATTTTTGAGCATGCTGTTGATTTCCCTTCTGCGGTTCAAATATCCCGATGTGCCGCCGACTATACCTCCAACAACGGCTCCGGCAGTACCGCCGATAGCTCCGCCGGCAATCGCATCTTCCGCAATCTCGGTATTTGATTTGTCCGCCTGCATAGCTCGAGTTGCTCCCTGAGTCGCACCGGTTATTCCACCAGACACAAGGCCTTGTTTTGCGCCCTGCCATGCCCCCTTTAGCGCAGCCTGGGCTTTTGTACCTCCACCAATAATACTTGGAAGCGCTCCTGCTGCCGGAGATATTGTGCTTCCTATTCCGACTTTTCCGAGAACGCCGGCAACCTTGGCCGAAGCCCTTCCGGTAACGAGAAGTTTTCCTGTCTGCGCTCCCTGGGCTGCCTTGCCGTATGAACCGGCAGCGAGAATGTCCGTCGCCACTCCCAGTCCTTCGCCGAAGATCTGCTTAGCACTTTTGTTTATCGACGGATTCGTTTCATTGATATCGATAGCCGGCTTGCTCATGAGCTCCTGAAGATCCTTTATGCCCTGATCGATATGGGTCGTGTCTTTACCCTCGGCTTTCATTTTCTTTCTCTGAGCGAGCATATTCTCCATCATCTTCTGCTGATTATTGAAAATTTCCTCGTTCTGTTTCAGAGTCCAGGCTGCGCTTCCAGGCACAAACGAAGGTAAAGCATCGGCTATGCTTTTGCCGAAGTTGAGCTCATTTGAAATAAGCGTCTTGCCAAATGTTTTCAGCAGACTTTCTTTTTTCGGCTGATCTTCCGAAGCTGCCGTAGCTGACTGCTTTGGAAGCGAATCGAGCCATTCCTGAATTTCCTGCTGGCTGGCTCCCTGCTTTTCGAGTGCGTCGATATTATCTTGTATCTGAAGTCTGGTAAGCATAATTAGTTTGGCAGGTTATATGTCTTCCCGCTCTTACTGGTGAAAGTTGAGGACTGCGACGCAGGAGCCTGACCGACTCCGAGCTCGGCTTTCAGTTTCGAAGCCTTTTCATTCATACCCTGGTAGATAGATTCAAACTTAGAGACATCTCGTCCGCCGGCCGACAAAGAGTTCAATTGATTAGCCAGGGACCTAGTAGCGATATCGAGCGTCATTGCCATCACAGCTTTGTTCACGTCGGTTGTATTTTTCAAATTGGCGATCGTGCGCGAATAGTTTTCGATATCCTGATCGGTAAGCACGCCGACTTCTCCGTACACACCTCGGGCAAGTTTAGGGACAATCGCTGTTACTGCCGCCTTCATTTCCTGCGCTTTAGTGTCGTAAGGGTTGGCACTCTTGATGATGCCAACAATCGGACCGGTATCGATACTGTTTACAAAGCCTGTAAGAGTTTCAGCCTGACCGACAATGGTCTGAATGTCTGTAATAGGCTTGAGTTCTCCCTGCGTGAGAAATCTTCCGCCCTTTGAATTGCGGATGGCGTCAAGCGTGTAGTTCGGATCGCTGTATGCGAGCGTCGTACCTGGCGTATCTGAACTGGTACCCTTTGGAGCATATGTTTTTGGACGCTGTGCAATAAGTTTTGCAGTTCCGGTTTCCGGATCGTAAACATAGCGGGCATCTCCTTCATTGAGACTGAATTGATTGCTATCGTTCTTAGCTTTTTCAAGATCTGCTTTTTGTTTTTCTGTCTGCACATCCTGCTGATCTTTCTGTGTCTTGGCATCGTTATACAAAGACACGAGCTGTTCTCTGGTGAATCCGTACTGATCCTGTAGTTTCTGGAAATCGGAATCCTGAAGTTGGCTCGGATCGACTCCGAGAGCAAGCATATTTTTGACGAACGCAGTCACCTGATCGCGTTTCTGCTTTCCTTGGTTATCCAAGAATTCGAAATATTTATCAACTCCCTGCTGAATCGCATCTCTTTTGGCTTTGATTTCCGCATCGGCATCCCGAGTGGCTGCACCGAGAAGCTGCGAGATCTTGTTGTTGGCATCGTCTCGGTAGGTCTGTTCTTCTTTGTTGTTGTAGTCTTCCGTGGTCTGGAATTCCGACTCTCCGGTAGCGCTGCCAATTCGGCCGCCAGCTGCTGCGAGGGCGTACGACTGGCCTTGGCGGTTCTTAGCCGTGGTAGACCTGAAGTTTGCTATTTGATCGGCTACAGCGCCGTTTATGGCGTCAATTTGGCCCTGAATACGTGCTCTTGTGGCTGATCTGATGGCTTCCTCGTCCACAGTGCTGGTTGCCTGGGTTCGGTAGTTGTTCCCGATCTGTGCAGAAGTAGGATCCTGGACATAGTTTGGGACCGTAACTTTTGCAACCTGCGCAATCGTCTGTTTTTGCGGAGCTGCGGGAGTCGGTGTAGGAGCAGGCGCTGCCGGTGCTGATTCTCCAAGGTTCAACGTACGTCCCGCATAGATTTTGTTCGGATCGACAATAGATGGATTAAGACGCATCAGTTCCTGAATGCTCTTTCCCGACTTTGATGCGATCCCGTTTAAGGTGTCGCCGTATTGTATGGTGTATACGCTCATTTATTTTTAATCGATTGCAAGATACATGTGATCTATTTGCGCTGTGCGGACGACGCTGTCATTGCTTTTCATCTTCAAACCGAATTCTTCCTTACCAATCGGAATATCAACCTGAATCTTTTGCTGAATGCCAAGATCGGATTTTGTAAACGTACCGAAGAAATCGTCGCCGTTGTATAAATCAAATGAGAACGGCTTGTCGCTCATAATTACAATTTGTCCGCTTGCATTGTTGTCGGTCGTCACGATAAACAAGATACCGTTGCAGATGACCGGGTCAGCGATCTGGGTTATGTTGTTGTACTGCTGATATTTGTATATCTGCTGATCGCCCTGGTTTTCATTCCAACCGAAACTCTTGTACGGCATGTTCGGGAATGTAAGCGTCGTACCGGAGAGCATTACTTTTGCGCCAGTGACACGCTGTGCTTCATATCTATAAAAGTAGAAACTCGTAGCATCAATCGGCTTTGTGTACATCAAGCTGTCTCCCCACCAGCCGGACGGCAGATAGTTACTGCTTGCTAGGGTTGTATTGGTTCCTGAAACAGTAATCAGGCCGGCGCGATAGCGGTTACGCGACTGATATTGCACCGTGCCCCAGTGACTCCAGAACATGAAGGTGTCAGTAGTTATCTGGAACATCATGATGTATCGGTATGAGTAGTTCGTATCGTAGTTGATCTGCACACCGGCCTGGACAGTTATAGTGCTGCCGGAAGTAGTTACGACGGCTGAATACCATCCGCCGGAGCCAATGTATGCAATCTGGCATTTGTCAGTGCTGTTCGGAGCAAACATCGGTTTGGATGCTGATGCAATTGTCGCCAGCGATCCGTATGAAGGCACCGTTCCCGATACCGAGACGCAGTAGAGGTTTATGTTTGATCCGTTCTCAAACGCAAGAATCGCTTTATCTGTTCCCACTTTGACGAGCTGCTTGTAGCTCGGCGCGACGTTGATCACCTGGACGGGAGTATTTAGTGCGATGCCGGTTCCCGAAATTGTAACTACTGCCGTGTTTATATAGTTTGAGGCACCGACAGGCAGAGCGATAAGGACTTTGTCTGTATTTATGAGTACCGCATCAAAGTTTTCGTTGTACCAGTCAACGGTGTACATAAGCAGCGGTGCACCCCACGTAACAGTTCCGTTTGTGTTTGTGTTCCCTACGACAGCATAGATTCCAGTTGTACCAGCCTGTTGACGATAAAAGACAATGAACCTTGTAGCATCGAGCTCAATCGTCTTGAAGACAAGATTGCTTGTGCTTTTTGCAAAGGGAGACGAGAGTGTCTGAACTTCAATATCGCGGAGTTTGGTATACATCGTGAGGGTTCTCACGCTTTTAACCTTGCGCTCGAGGAAATTAAGCGCATACATTTTTCTTGTTGCTCCCGCATTGATCAAATATTCGTTGTCAGGAAATTCCCTGAACAATTCTTCCTGGATACCGAAAGCTCTATCCGTATCTCCGTCCCATGAGGACCGGCCGATGTAGTACATCTCGCGGTTATTCCACATGTTGTTAATGTAGTTGTTGAAACATCCTCTGTATCCGGGGATGATCATGGATTCCGCATCACTGATTGCGGCTCCTGCGCGGTATGTACCGAGTGTGGCTGCATCAAAAGTATTCGGAGGTACCAACGTCGAAGTGCTGACAATGGAGTTGCCTGCTACGCCACCGGTCTTTGCCGTGAATATGATGTCGTTTCCTACGATCGCAGCCTCGACATCTCCGTTTAAGGAAGTCGCGGAGGCATACTGACTACCTGGAAGTCCGGAGAGATTCACGGCTGCCACGATATTCGCTCTGGTTGCCGCAACAGTTCCGCCGATTACGATTTGTCCGTCAGTATTGGTCGTGAGGCTTGCCACGAAGGAATATGTTTTTGATCCAAGTGTTATCACTTGTCCTGCTGCAGGCTGATTCGTAAGGGTGAGCTTGCCCTGCGCTTTAACTGCAGGCCATTGCACCATGCCCGGGCGGTTCCACTCTACGAATTTCGGCAACGGCGATATCTGCTGGCTTTTGACCAGTGTTGATTTGTCCGCTCTCCTGTCTACTTGTAAATTGATCATTTTATTTAAATTATTTTTAATGAGTAATGCTTGCGATCCTGCCTTCGAAGTCTCTGATAGACCATTTCTTTATTCCGTCATAGATGCTCTTGAGCAGCCGGTTATCGTCGTATTCGAACACGATTGTTTTTCCGTTCACGTTGTCGTGCACGGACCTCACACTTCCGTCGGCGTTGATAGCAACGTCGATGTATTCGAGGCCGTCCTGGATGCCGGTAAGCGCAGCAGCCATAAGCTGTGCAAGCGTCACCGGCTGGGAGGCACTTGAGGCGTTTGGGATATTCGGAGAATTTATAAAATTATTATTTCCTGAAAAAGTATTGTTGCCGTTTGTTGATGCCTTGCCTGCAAGATTGGTATCAACGTAGCCTTTTGAGACTACCTGTTTTGAATCATTAAAATTTGGATCAGCATCATATTTGAGAGGCTTTGCTGAATCAAGCGTATCGTCTCCGTTCAAAATATCAGCGATAACCTTCAGATTTACGAAGTCAGTCAGGTAGCATTTCGAACCTGCTCTGTGTCCATTTAGGTTCTGAACACCGGAAGTCTGGACCCCCTGCCTTGATACACTGAAAATATTGCTCATTGTCGTGCCAGAAAGATCAAAGAGAAGATGTTCCTCGTCACCTGTCCCTCGATCAATAATCATGCAGTACTTTCCTGTAGGCAGAGCAACTCCGTTCTTGTCGGTTATGCTTGTGAGTGCGCCTACAGTAGCGCCATTGGCCAGTTTTGTGGCGAGTGAGGTTTCGAAATTTGCGACTACTTTGGTGAGTTTGGATGCCATGGTGTAAGTATGATCTGAAGAAAATGCAAAATTGGGTGCATTACTGGTTCACGCTCTTTCCGTCCAGGCTTATATGCTCTTTTTGGCGGTAAACCTTAGGCAGTTTGTCCTCGTAGGTCAAAATGTCCCAGTCGACCGATTCCATTACGCTGACATAGCCGATTCCCTTGGCTATAAAACGGATACTGCGTCTTCGGAACTTGGGGATCTTCATCGCCTTGATCTGAAGCTCGTACGGATAGACCTGAGCTGCACCGTCTCCGCCCACGGCAGAGTCTCCGATCATGGTCGTACCGACGCTTGATGGACTTGTGCGGTTGACATATGTCGCATCACCGCGAATTGTGCCAATGAGGGCATATCCGGCTCCGTCGAAGTCGGCATACACTTCCACGTATTGAGCGGGATCTATTTCTCCTCGATATCTGAGTCTGCGATATTTTTTCAGTCTTCGGACTCCGTAGGTTTCGTACTTGCTGTCCCAGTTGTTTTGGATTACATATCCGTCATCGTCGAATCCGTTGAGAATCTTGTAAACTGTCTGAGTGTGAGGACTTCCGCCGTAGAGTACTCCGGAATCCTTGATGAGAGCTTTCATTCCGTAGTTCGAAATGTCGACAGTGTTTTTCACAATGTCGATGATAAGCGTGCGGTCATTTACGATGCTTGATTGAGCCCGGCACGACAGAACAATAAATTGTCCGTAGGTTTCCATGACCGCATCCGAATAATCGAACTTCTCCCATGCAAAATGCGGAATAAGTTCCGTTGCAAGAATGTCATCACCCAGAGGGTTCTTTTCGAGAACGGTGAGCTGTGGTCTGTCAGGGTTGGCAGTATTTATAAAGACCACACCTCGGCCGGTAGTGACAGAGCTTTTTCTTGTGAGAACTCCGATATTTCTTCGGACCACTTGGTTATTAAATGTTTTGTCGTCATCCGTGTATTTATGCTGGTATGCACTCTGCTTTTTGAGTGAGTAGTAGTTTCCATCAATACCGATCACAAGCTGCTGAATGGCGTCACCTCCTTCATCCTGTCGGATCACATCTCCCTCTCCAGCAAGTCGTGATGCGCTGTAGGTAAAATCCGCGACACCTTTCGTTGTGCTGTTTTCCCAGACATAGTCTGCTTTGATATTGTTTGCGCTGTTAGTCGGGACGGTTACAAAGTTCACGCTCCATGCTCCAGTAATATAATTAATGGTTCCTGCTCCGCCTGCAGTCCCCTTCAAAGTTCCGTTCTTGTCGTCAGTGAATATTTCTCCTCCGCCGTCAGTGCATTTAATTGTTACAAGTCCGCAGTTTCTTTTCTGCTGGCCGCTCTTGAAGGATAATGTCCCGGAGAATGAAGTTTGCGACCCGTTTCCTGATGCGAGATTTTCGTTTGAGACCTGCGTAAAGCTGACGCCATCACGCTGAACATCGATGTAACTGCGATAAAGTGCCGTTGTGTCTTTCACAATTCCCCAGAGATACATTCTTGCCTTGTCGATCAGAGGAAATCCGCAGAAAAAGTCTGCAATGCTATAAAGCTGGATGTAGTTAGTCGGATTGGCATTGGCAAATTTGAAGAGACCGCCCGGACCGCCGGCAAATGTCCACGCTCCCGTGAGTGAGCTGTAGTTCGTGAACACGTAAACGTCGCCGGGATTGAGTCCGGTGACGACATCGATCCACGTCAGACCGTTGAAGTACTGAATTGCCGTCGCTACCTTTCTCCAGAGCACTCCGGTTCCGTTTGCTTTGTATCCCACATGGATTGCCGGGCACGATCCTGCTGGGCCTTCGGTTCCTACCGTCACTTTTCCTCGCGCTAGCTCTATCCTTCCGTCAATAGTCACCCAGTTGAGTGCGTCTTTGGCGCTGTCTTTTGGCGTGTCCTCGTTATCTTCGCGGTTATGTACTCCTGATGCAAATTTTTTAATCTCATGATCGGCCATAAATTAAGAAAGTTTAAATCTCGCATCTCTGAGCTTGAGGTTCTTGAGGTATCGCTGGTACTGAACCGCATTGTCCTGCATATTGCTGCGTGCCTTTTCAGATTTCTTAATGATTTCTTCGTCGATAAGCATGGCAAAGACAATCATCGGATGATATTCGGCAGGAAGTTTAGGCGAAGTGCCGACTGCAATATCGTCAGGACTGGTCTTGTAGTCATATTCGTAAGCAGCACCTACACCTGGATTTTGTGCAAAGTTTATTTTTCCGTCAGAAGGATCTATCCAACAGACATTGCTGAAGTTGTTGGCATTTCTCTGTCCCATCGGAACCACGAGATACGGAGACTTCTGCCCGCCTATATAGATTACTTTCATCGTGGGTTCTCCCACGCTCGAATCATCACTGAAGTTCTCTAGGAGTTCGTCAAGGTCGGCAGGAAGAGCAATCTTGCCGTCGCTTCCTACAACGCCTGTCTTATTTCTTCGCAGAAACTCCCACGGCTGCTCCATGAAGATCAGTCTGATCTTGTCATTCGCAAGAATAAGCTCCTCGTCGCTCGAGAGGTCTGTTGTATCGTCGGTATAAAACTCGAAGCGTTCTATGATCTGTTGTCCTGTTAGTGGTGTTGCCATGGTTTATATATTTCCCAATGCCTGAAACATGATTGATCGTGTGTCCGGCACTGGACCCGAGCGGACTCGGGACAGTGCAGCCGTTATGACTGGAGAAGAACGTCGAGGAACTGAGGTTTTCCGTCGGCGAAGGTAAAGATTCCATAGATTGCATCCGCACGGATGATCTTTGCCCTCTGGTACGGATCGTCGACCATTTCCATCTCGGCGAGGTCTTGGACGACCACGTCGATTGCGCCCTTCTTGCCGTAGTAGGCGTGAACGAGGTTCTTGGTAACCGTATAGGTTGCCGTACCTCCGAAGGTGAGCCTGCCCGAACCGGTTCCGGTAATGGTGATAGTGTTTGCCGCATCATCATCGACTGCAGCAATCTGCAGGTCGACCCAGTTGGACTGATCGTAGTTCGGATCCGTGTCAGTCCATGCGATGTACTTCGTTCCGGCGGTAGCCGTCTTCTGATGAATCGCATCAATCAGGTTGTCTCGGGTGTCATCGACTCCCGTTTCAATAAGCACGTTGCCCGGATCGGTACCGATCGTATCCACGAACTTGTACGTGAATCCGTTCACCGAGAACGTCTCGCCGTTTGAAGGGTTTGACGCCATAGTGATGACCGCCTCGGCAAGCAGGTTCTCGGAGAGATAAAGCTCCGCACCGCCCACAGGACCGGCATAGCCGTTCTTGAAGGCTGCAGCAGCAAGGTCAATGTTTTTAGACATGACGTACTGCTCGATCACCGATCCGCCGTAACTGTCGAGGACCAGCGCCAGACTGGTGAGGTCTTGGTTTGCCCTGCGCAGCTTGGCGCGTCCTTGTGCCAAAAGCTGAGGGACGTTGGTGGTGGAAAGAGCTATAGCTACACCGCTCGACATCATTGTGGTGAGGTCGCCGGTATCGAATGTCTGCTTTGCCTTTTTGACTTCAGCAAACACGTCGGCATCGATGTATCGGGATAGCTTCTTGGCTACCTCGGCACCGATCGTCTCGGCCGGATTCAGCGGGCCAGCCTGAATCATTTCTTTCTTCGAGACGCGGAAGTCAGAACCCTTGTTCTTGTTTACAAGCAGGGTTTCGCCGGAGTCATTGAGCTGGTCAATGGTTCGGTTCACGCCGATCGTGATATTGCGTACCCTGATCGGAGCTAGAGAATACTTCACACGCTTTACCGATGCTCCATACTCGAGTTTTGTCTCGAGACGCGTGTTGGCAATCTCCATTGCCACGAGCACTTTGTCGAACACAGCCTGATAGGCGTTGTCGAACTGTTCCTTGAATGTCGCTAACATGAGAGGAATAAAATTAAGTGAATAAATTTACCCTCTCAGACATAGCTATCTTGAGCGATGACGCGAGCGGTGGGTCAGGCGGTCGATAAGACCTTCCTGGTACTTCTCGAACTCCTGACCGCCTTTCTGTCTGGATTCGGCGATACGCTTGTGATCTTCTTCGCTCGGAGTCTTGTAATCAGGCTCCTTCGGATGGTTTCCGCCCTGAGAGCTGTAGCCTTCCATGCCTGGTTCCGGCTTTGCAGAGTCGCCGTAGAGCTCCTCGAGAATGTCCTCCATGGTGCGGGAGAGATTCTCCTCGCTTGACATGATGTACTTTCTCACAGCCTCTTTTTTGGCAACCTTGGCAAGATCAGGGTTATCCGCAACTACGCGGTCAAACTCTTTCGAAATAGCTGAAGTGATCTGAGCGTTCGTGATTTCCTTGGACTGATCCTCGGTCTTCTTCTTGATATCTTTGATGTCTGAAAGGTACTCGTCTTCGAATTGCTTCTTGGACTTGGTGAGGAGAATGCTTGCGAGCTTCTGGACAAATTTCGGCTCGAGTTCCCACTCTTTGGCGAGTGCGTCTAGCTCATCGAGAGCGTCGTCGGCGCTGGTTCCGCCTTTCTTGATCTGCTGTTGCAGTTCTCGAATGGTCGGGATGACCTCGTCACGTATCATCTTCTTCATCTCGCGGTTCTCTTTTTTGAGATCGACGATGAGACTGTCCTTCTCATCCCCGTCCCCGGGTTTCCCCTTGGAGTCGCCAGATTTAGAGCTGTCCGCCCCTGCAACTTGTGCAATCGATTGACCATTTGAAGGGTTGGTATCTTTGGCATTGCCCTTGTTATCGGGTTTCTGCTCCCCTGCAGCTTTCGACTTGTCGTCGACAGGCGCTGCTTCCTTGCTTATTGGTTTTGGCATTACGTTTTATTGCGATGGTTTCGCCCCATCGATGCTCGGTTGTTGTACGCAGAGCACTAGCGCGATTAGACCTTTTTATAAATAAGAGGTTGGCCCCTCTATGCCTGTAAGTTTGAAGGATAAAAAATGCAAAATTGGGTGCATTACTTTTTGGAAAGAAAAATCACCGGTTTCCCGATGATTTTCTTTTCCTTATTCCGTTGCTGCTGCAGCCGCACTCGGACGTTTTCTTGCTAGTTCGTTGAGGAGAACATCAAGGTCTTCGTCAGCTCCGATGAATCTGCGGAGCATCTGGACCGACGCTTCGAACCGAGCAATGGCTGATATAAGCCTGCCCATTTCAGGATTCTGGTGGAGCATGGTGAAGAGCTCGTTCATTGCTTTCCTTGATTCATTCTGCAGTCTTTCGATTGTATCTTTGCCGGCAGGAGTTCTTGACCAGGAGACAAGATCTCCAGCCACATCGATTGCTTTGTTTAGTTCCTTTACCTCGGCTTCATCAACCTGAACCTGTTCCTGTTCAGCTTCTTTGGCTGCATTATGTGGACCGGTGAGTTCGGTTTCCTTTGCCGGCTCAGTTGTTTGTGTTTGATTTTCGTTCATAGCTTTAATTGACTGCGGACTTCCTTATCCTCACGGATAAGAGTGCGAAGGATGCTTTTTGACATCTTCTCCTGATCCTTGAACTGCTTGGCTTTGTTCTCCTGGATTGCAAGCAGTGTCAGTGCATATCGTTTCTTGGGAGAAAGTTTCTTGATGTAGGTGGCAAGGTCAGGATTCTGCCTGCGGATGTTTTCCGCCAGAGAATTTTGCAGTCTGGCATTGACTTCCATTTCCTTGGCCTGCTTCTTGAGCTGCTCGATGTTCCGGTTGAGCTCGCGGAGCGAGAACTCCGACACCTGACCATGTTTAATAATCCGGTGATCGCCCTTGTCCTTCGCACGCTTCTTTATTTTGTAAACGAATTTAAGCATTGCTGTTTTCCTGTTCGGGAGCTGCAGTGCCGGCATCCGTTTGACCTTCTGCTTTTCCTGCGGAATTCTCTTCGGCTTGAGTATCGGTTACCCCTTCCTGAGATTCGGGCTTCTGCTCCTCTGACTGCTCACTTTTAACTTCGTTGTTTTCTTCTGACATAAATTTATATTAATTATTTTGATAATGCACCGGTCTCAGCTACTTCCGCTCCGGGATTCCCGAGCGGAACTTCGCCGGTTGCCGCCAGATCTGTATTTTCGAGGCCGGTTCCATCGACCTTTTTACCCCCGCCACTAATCAGACCCAGCTTTGCCGACTCGGCTACCACCGAACGTGCTGCATTCTTCTCCACAACCGGCGTTATTTCGTCGATGTAGGAGAATACTGCTGCATGCTGTTCGGAAGTAAGTTCGTGATCGTATTTGTCTGATAGGTCGTGAAGCCTTTGAAGGAATGCTGTGTTTGCATCTTTGTAGAGGGGTGGTTTATGTCCGCCGATAAGCATCTGGAAAGCCTCATCAGCCTGGGCAACAATTTCGATTGCATTGTAATCGCTTGTATCAAGTAGCCTTTTTACTGTGTCGTCATCTACTCCGGCAATCGTTGCCTGGGTTTCAAATAGCACTTTCTGATTGATGTTCTGATCGCCTTTGTATGCTCCGAGGAAAGTGAGTTTGTTCTTGCTGTCTGCGAGGTTGCTCTGTGCTTCAGCAATTGATGACTCGACGAGAATATCGTAGTCGTTCTGGAACGGCTTCAGATCTCTTGCGCTTACCATTTCGATCTCAAGTCCCATCGGACCGAGAATCTGGACTGCCATTTTCTTTTTCAAATCCTGCATGACGCCTTCTTTGTGCAGGACAGCGAATCGGTAGTAGCCTTCAGCATAGCTTTTATTCAAAAGTCCGAACCTGTCTCCTGCCTGCATAAGATTGCCTTCATAGATTCCGAGTGTGTCTTCATCGCTTGTGCCTTTTACGTCTGCTGTTACTCCGCTTTCTGTCTCTACGATTGATTCGAGTTTGTCGTATACCTTGAATGGACCTTCGATCGGAGGAGTCTGTCTGGTCTGAAGGACTTTATTCACATCGATGTTTCCTTCGATTTCAATGTAGCCATCTTTTCGGTATCGCACCTGTGCAAGATTGCGGACATAGTCCACATTCACTGCTGTCTGAGGTCTGTTGATCTGCTCTGAGTTATCCAGAGACTGGTTGATGCTCTTTTCCTGCGCCATGAAGATGCCCCTGGCAAAGTCACAGTATGACGGTGTCCAGAACTCACGGGGATCCGGGAAGGCTGCCCACGTCCAGATCGGATATCGCTCGCTTTTTCTTATATCCTTCCAAGGCTCGCAGCGGATACAGTCTCCGGATGGAGTAAGGACCAGATAGTATCGGTCGTCATTTTCGTCTGTGGTGATCCATGTATAAAAAATAAATTGATTTTCATTCTTGAAACGCTCCCGGGGAGCTCCATTGATCTTTCGGTTGTCCTTATCAATATCCTGCTTTGTTTTGGTCGTAGTGTTCGTGCCTCCGTCCAACAGGTCTTCAACTACTTTTTTGTAATAAATTCCGTCTTTGATTCCCTTTGTCAGCTGGGCACGGGAGAGCTTGGTATTCCACCAGCCAAGATATGCCGCCTTCTCCACGCCGCTTCCATCTTCTTCTTCAGTGCAGAGTCCGCCTACGTCCGGATCAATGAGAAAGTCTTTAGGGTCGATAAGGTTGAGTAGACTACGGTACAAACCCTTGTCATTTCTGGTGAGGTAAAGATAGATTGCACGCCCATAAATTGCTGCGTCACGCTTGCCCATGAGGTCTTTGAAATTCCATCTGCCGGTCTTCGCATCTTTTTCCTTGATGGCGTTCATAAGCTTCGACTTCTTCAGGTCTGCTGATTCGCCTTTGACGTATTTAAATGTGAGAGGACTGTCAATCTTGGAGAGAATCGTGTGCACGAATCCATGCATCTTGTACAGCGGTACCTGGGCCCGGGTATCTCCTGCTTGCTGGAATGTGGTGCTTCCATACGGCGACACAACTGCCGGACTCATCCTATCCGGATTCATCATGTCCTCGTTTTTATTCCACGAGGACATTCTCGCTTTCTTGTATCGGTATGAATAGTCGATCTCTTTGAGCGCCTGCTTTGCGAGCGCATCACGAACTTTGTAGTGGGCTAATGCCATGACTTCAGTATGAGCTTGGATAAATGCAAAATTGGGTGCATTACTTCAGTTTAGATGCCGATATCCGGGAATTGGGGACCGTCATCAACCAGTTCGTCTTCGTATGCAGGTTTTACTTTGCCGTATGGAGTGTCGATTACCCTTTCTGGTCTCGGATCTCTTGGCTTTTCAGTTCCGGCCGGACGTGCAATATCGCTCTGGTAAGCTGTCGCATCGCCGGTATCGTCGTGATCTGCATCTGGAAAGCGGACCAGCTCGTTTTCCAGGTCTTTGCATTCGCCTTGAAGGTGATAAATGCTCCGGGTTTCGTATCTGTACAGAAGTCCTGTTCGTATTCGATCTTGTTTTGACCTTCCCTCATGTTTTAGCCAGGTAAGGGGCAGGAACATCTGTCTCATCCTCTGCTCATGCCGGAGCATTGGTTCGAGACCTCTTGTGAATGCTGTGTCTTCCCATCCAAACTTTACAGGAGGTGTTCCTGCCTGGATCAGAAAGTTGTAAATGCCAAACATCTTCTCGATGATTCCGGTAGGACCGAGTTTCTCCCTCCATGCTTTCAGATGCCATTTGCCTTCCCTGTCTATCCAGTTGATGCAAATACCCACATAGTCGCTGTCCTTCGTGACTTCTCCGTCTTCTTTTCTGCTTGGCGTGTCGATGGTGACATAGGCTGCAAGACGCTTCTGCATGAGTGGTTCCCATTCGATTGTCTGAAACCATTCCCGTTTAAATATTGCCTTTGATTCATCGATCGGCTGGCAGAGCATTTCGGCCTGGAAGTCCATATCTCCTTCTTCGGGAGTCCACATTGATCGTCTCTTTGCTTCGATACTTACCTTGCCCGTTATTTTTGCTTCTTCGTCTGTCATTACCCATCGTTCCGGCCAGGACGGAGTGTGCAGTCCGGACATGAGCGCCCCTTGACAGATCGGCACGATGCGGACCCTAAGCTCCGGATCAACCTTCGCTCTTTCGATAATGCTCTGCACGTTTCCGTATTCGGAGAGGATGTTTCCGAGATAAATAACCCGTCTTCTTGCAGAGTCGAGACCTCGCTTAAATTCCTGAATGTGTACTCGTATCTGATTTGTAGCTGCTTCGCTTCGCAAGGTCTTCTTGGTTTCAAAATCATCGACAAGGACAAATCCCGGACGCATTGATCCATGTGTTCTTCCTCGTACGCTTTCCTGCGTACTGTGTGCTTCTACTCGGATACCTTCCTTGATAATATTCCCGTCATCATCGCGGATAGGGTTTGTTATAAAATCTTTGATTCTTTTCTGCGTCACTTCGTCCTTGGTTCGTGCAGTGTTGTATTTCTCTCCGAAGTCTTCAATGAATCGTTGGTTGGTCTGCAGTTCCCAGACCACGTCGAATAGAATGCGTTCCGAGTTTGTGCTGTCGAAGGCGTCTGCATTGATGTATGGCTCGATGTCGTATGCGATCATGTAAAGGATCAGACCTTTTGCAAAGCTAGTCTTTGCGCTCTCTCCGAACATAAACCATGCAAGCTCTCTTATTTTGAGATCCAGGAGATCGTGCACGTCAGCCATCATATCGTAGTGAAAATCTGCAAACTCCGATCGTACATATTTCGGCAGATAGTATGCGAGAAAGTATCCGAAGTGCTCCTTAGCGTGGCTCGTACGCACTTCCTTCCTCGACTCCCGGAGAGTCTTCAGTCCGTGCGCTGTGACCGGTGGCATTGCTGTTGTCGGTTCTTGATTTATCATGTCTCTTAAAAATATTTTCGTGGTCTTCAATTTCCTTCTGACTCATGATGACCACACCCACTCTTTCGACCTTATTAATTTCAAACGACTGCGGTACTTTTCCGTCTACCCGCTCGATGACCATCCCGGCTGCCTTGAGGTTGCCGTCGGCAGCCATTGTTATCATCTTTTTTGCAATAATTTTGTCGTATGTCACCTTTTTTCCGTCCTTAGATGTACCGCCGATCTCCTTGATGGCATCCCTGAACAAAGTGCTGAAAATTCGGACTCCGTAGGGCCTGCCTGAGTTGCCCGGAAGGAACTGCCCAGTAACGGGGTCTCTGCCCGCTAATTGCCCGCTAATTCGGGCATCCGAAGGGTCTGACGGAGCCTCGGAAATGCCCTTATTTGCCTCTACGGTGCTCGAACTCTGCGGAGCCTTCGGAACGTCCTTAGGAGCCTCCAAAAGCAGCACTTTTGGCTGATTGTTTTCATTATTCTTCGGATTCATGCTCATAGATGGTTTTTGGCCAGATTTCCGGCTGGCCATTCCGGACCACCTGCTCTGTGCCGGTATAATCCACCCATCGCTGAACGATCACATCTACAAACTTCGGATCAAGTTCAATACCGGCACAGGCCCGGCCAGTCTTCTCGCACGCAATAAGCGTACTGCCGCTTCCAAGGAACGGATCCGCTACAAGGTCTTCTGCTTTCGATGAATTCGCGAGCGCATAGGTGATGAGCTCGACAGGCTTTTGAGTCGGGTGCTGGTATTCATTCACGCGGTCGCGCTTCATTGTCCAGATGGTGAATTTTCCTTCGGTCTCGAGCTTCTTCTGCTGCTTCGCCCAGTTCAGAAGTTTCAGTTCACTCTCGTGGAAATCAATAATGGTCGAATGAGTCCGGTCGCCGTAGAAGACAGTCTCTGTTCCATCCTTTGAAGCGTAGAAAAAGGGCTCATGCTTCCAGCGGTAGTCGCCCCAGCCCATTGACGCGGTCGGTTTGTTCCAGATGAGCTGATTGCGGATTGCCATTCCGTACTTCTTGAGAGCCTTCTCAAACTGCGCCTGCGTTGATGTGGAATGGAATACGTACCATCCTGCTCCGGACTTGGCGAAGTCGGCAATGCAGCCGAATGCTTTCTCGAGAAATGAATCGAACGCTTCCGAATCCATGTCATCATTCATGATCCCCTCGCTTGTTTTCTTTCCCCGGCCGGCATAGTTCACGTTGTACGGAGGATCGGTGAAGACCATATCGGCTTTTCTTGTCTGGAATGCTTTGAGCCATGCGTCTTTGTCGGTCGAATCACCGCAGACAACGATGTGAGGACCAAGCTGGAACACGTCTCCGAGTTTACTTTTCGGCTCCTTCGGAGTCTCAGGTAGCACATCGTCCTGTTCGTCATTTTCGAGAATAATATCGCGGTCAAAGCCGGTGAGTGTGATATCAAATCCCGCAGCGTCCAGGTCTTTGAGCTCGTCGACAATGAGAATCATGTCCTGGCCGGTGAGTGCATTGAGTTGGTTATCAGCAATTCGATACGCTTTTATTTCTTCTTCGCTTAGATCGTCCACCATCACATACGGGACAACCGGCTCACCTTTCTTTGTGAATGCTTTCTCATCCATGAGTGTATAGCCGAGGAGCTCGGTCATGGCAATAAAGCGGCCGTGGCCCACGATGATAGTCCCGTCTTTACCGAGAATGATCGGCTGCTTGCATCCGAAGGCTTTTATCGAGCTTGCGATCTTCTCAAGCTGGAAGCCGGGGTGCTCCTTTGCGTTCTTCTCGTACTTTTTTACGTCAGTGATCTGCATAGATTTATATCTTATTCATCCAGCTCACCATGCTCGACTCGTTGCATGCGCCTGCTTTGCCGTTGTCGTCTATGTAGTCATAAGCAGGCTTCTTTGACTCCATCGGCTGAACACCGATAACTAGGCGCTCCTCACCTTTGCGGTTTCGGCAGATCGTACCGAAGGTGTATGTCATTTTCTGATCAGGATATTTCTTTTCCCAGTGATGACGCAGCGCAGCGAAGAATTCTTCCTGGACCGTCTGCAGGTACATTATGATCGCCTCCCTGTGTTTCGATTTGAATATCGGCAGGAGACTGTGGGCTCCGACAATCCATGCGGTTACCAGATCCGGCCTAGCCATGAGGAACCGCGTCGACAGGTCGAGAGGATTCGGGACCCGTTTGATTTCTGATTTAGTATTTTCTTTTTTCATAATATTTAAATTTATTGATTAATGATTGTGCGTTGCATCTGACCCGAGTATTTCTCCGCAGAGGCTGCAGCGCTTGATCCATCTTGTATGCCCGCAGCCGTCTCCGGTGTTCTTTTCGGCCGAGAGTTTGATAAATTCATAGGACCCGCCGAACCTCACCTCATACTTTTGCTTTTTTCTTTGCCTGTAGATATCGGCAATCTCATGCGGCATGTGCTTTAGGACCCTGATTCTTCTCACCCAGCCGTTATACCGGACATGGAATATGACTGACTTCTTGTGGATGCCGAAATATGCAGATATCCAATTGATTCTCCAGCCCTCGTCTTCGAAGCAATGCTGGGCCTCTTTTAGCTGCTGCGGATTTAGCTTGTGGCGAGGGTTATTGGCGTTGTACATTCGGCATATGTTTTAAATATTTTGAGTAATTTCGATCTCGACCCTTCCTCTGCCATCCGGCGCATAGTGGGACTCGAACGCGCCGTCGAGGAACTTGTCGTTTTTAAAGAGAGCATCGGCTATTCCCTTGAACACATTGTCAGGATCGGCATGGACCCCGTGCGCCCAGTAGATCTTGATCGCCATGCTCGCTTTATTGGATATCTTAGTCGTTAACGGATGCGAGTCAGCTGATGAGAATTCCGGGTAGTAACGAAAAAAGATACTGCGGATGTATTCTTTCCAGGCATGGTATTTCTTTGCGTTTGGCAGCCACAGTGCCCGGCCCACTACGCGGATGTACGGCAGTGGATTGCCTTCTATGTCTTCCTGGTTTCCCTTAATAGTGAATTGAATTGTTTTCTTCATAGTTTTTTGAATTAATTGATGGTCATTTTTCGACTGAGTTCCTGAATCATTGGGGATAAGTTTTCCACAGGATCCCTAATACTAGATTTCTCTTTGTTTCCTAGATTTTGTGTGTCTACCTGGTAGACCGGTTTTGGTCTATTTCGTAGACTATTTCTGGTCAACTTCCTAGACTGGTCTACTAGGTTGACTACCTTATCCACATCCATATGCAGGTTGATCTGGTAGTGATTTCCCTTCCGGCTTTTGGCGACTCGTACGGCCTCAGCGCTCACAAGATGTTTGAGGGCGATCGAGACGGCCTGCCGGGATAGTCCGGTACCGTAATCTAGGATATTGCCCCTGCGGTCTTTGATGCCTTTCATAAATTGGGAGAAGCTGATCCTGTCCGAGCTCTTGTGGAAGCCGAAGGTTCGGCGGCAGATGTAAATAAGGCAGCGAGCCTCGGCCTCAGGAATGAGGGGGACCACAAAGTCGAGGATGATATTGGGAAGCTGGGTACTGTTTGGTATGAGCGGTGTTTTTTCTTGTTCCATGTTGATGAAGAAAGAAAGCGCCTCTTAGGCGAATCTTTCGGCTTGGCCTCTGATCTCAGGCCTCACGCCACTGCGATGAGGACTGAGTCAGTGGCCAAACTTAAGTTATGGGTTGACCTTTGACTTCCCGGAAGTTTTTTGAGAGAATCAAATTGTCTGAAGATCTGATCTCTCCTCGCGGGGAGATTTTATTTTGCTGATAATTTCTTTATTCTTTTACCTGCTGCGTCCAGCATGGTTTTTCTGACCTGGTTGATTACTTCGTTGAGAAGGCCGTCATAGATGATTCCGTGGGCCATAGTGATGGCTTTGTCATCCTCCGCATCTAAGTGGGTTAGCTTGCCCATGATGTCGCCGGTGAATTCCGCGACCTCATCGAGCATGTGCGGCAGGACCTGTTCATCTACGAGTATTGGAGCTTTACTCTCCACCAATTTCTTGGCTTCTCTCGCCAGTGTTCTCATTCGAGCTTGCTTCGGTGTGTCCATATATTCGTTGTCGCTTCATTTCCTTCTTCTCCTTGAGCTTTTGCTGTCTTTCCTGACTAAGAAGGTTATTCTTTTTGAAGCGGATCTCTTTAGGCTGATAATCGATGTCGACCACGTCTCCGATGGAGAGGTGATATTTTTCTGTGAGCCATTTACCTTCGAGAATCAAGGCTGGTATGCCGTATCTCCGGTAGGTTATGGCGCGGGTGTTTTTGGTTTTTGTTTTCATTGCTAGCATCTGGTCCTGTACATGGACCGATCCCTTTCGGGACAATGATTATTTGTTAACGGTACTTTTTATGAATCTCTAGGGCTTCAGGATAGAGTCCTTTTTCCCTGAACAACTGGTCTACCTGGTGCGCGTCGCCTTTCAGGCCGACATGCCATTGGTTAACCTCATTGATCGGCCGAGATTCCTTGTAGTCGTAGATAGTGAGTACCATTGGGCGCTTCTTGTTTGTTGACTTGAAGGCCCATTCGACTCGAACCTTGTCATCTCCGGACCGCCAGTCATCCTCTTTGGTGCGGTCATGAGGAATCCCCAACTTATCCACAAGCTCCTGGTAGGAGGCATGCAGATATGCGTGGAATCCGGAATGCATGGTGTCGCGGTTTGATGCCGGCACGAACTTGGATTTTGAATTCATAGTTCCGTTTTTTGGCTGATAAATTTCGACCTTTGCAGACGAGTCCAGGCAATGAAAAATGCCCGGTTTTTGCCGAGCATTTTCTTGAAATTATTTTGTTGTTTTTAGGGTCGTTTTTGACTTTTTGCCCTAGAAGATGGGGTCGCTATATTTTAGACTCCACCACATCCCCATCCTTGACCACGTATTCCTTGTACTCGGTGCCGTTTAGGTGTGGTGTTCGAATTATATCATAAAAAAGCCAGCGATCGTTTCCGATGCTGGCTCTGAATGCTTCGCTGCGGACGAATTCAGAAGGGACTGAAATCATCAAGCGAAATTGATCGCTTGTGACGTTTGTAAAAACGCCAGAGAAACGGAGTGGTGAGTATCGCGACGATGCTACTCAAGAGACCGCCAAACTTGTAGGCACTCATGAGCACTGGATCCGGCGCATCCATGATCTGAAACATCAGAGTCAAAAGATCACAAGCCCGGATTGAATACCCTCACCGAAAGGAAGACCGGACTTCTCATGATGACCAAGCTCAAGGGAAAGACTTCCGCTGCGACAGTCGGAGCGATGGCATGCAGGTTCAAGGATGTACCGAATGAACTGAAGCAGACAGTTACCCTCGACAATGGTTCTGAGAACAGTGATTGGCAGAAGATTGAAAAGCTAACCGGTACCAAGTGTTACTTCGCCCACCCGTATCATTCCTGGGAATGAGGCACCAACGAGAACACCAACGGCCTCATACGGGATTACTTCCCCAAGAAGACGGACTTCGATATGATACCTGATGAGACGATCCGCAAAGTTGAAGCCGAAATCAATTCTCGACCGAGAAAACGGCTCAATTGGCGGACACCATTAGAAGTCTGGGGTGTTGCACTTACTTGTTGAACTTACTCCATCCAGACTTGACAAATATTCCCGATCCGTGTATCTTCAAGCTAGATAGTTCTCTGGTTCGAAGGATCTGGATCAGAAGACGGAGGTCGTGTTGAGCACGAGTTCAAGCTAGGCGGAGGTTCAGTCCTTCCAGACCCTCTGACGCGTTAGTCGCTTTGTGTTGAAACCCGCAAAGCGTTCGTTCCGCGGTTTCAAGGGCGTAACACCTTCTTACGCTCTTTCTTTTTGTTGCTCAGATCTTAGACTCTGTGAGACTAGCATCTTCTCATGATGTATGATAATCTTAATTCTGGTATGAAGCACAACGCTTAAACCACATGTTAGTTAGGGCCTGTCCCGGCGGAGCAATCCGTCGGGACTTTCTTTTAGACCTTAAACTCTATGAGACCACCATCCACTCTGATACAATACTTTTAACGGTATCATCCCTCGAAAGAGGTTACGCCTACTGGTTTCTAGAGGTGAAATCAGGGTCGATCAATGAAAGTTGGTCGACTTTTTCTTTCCCTAAACCTTAAACTCCACTACATCCCCGTCCTTGACCACGTATTCCTTGCCCTCGGTGCGAATCAGACCTTTTTCGCGGGCGGCGGCGTATGAGCCGGCATCGAGCAGAGTCTTCCAATTGATGACTTCGGCTCGCACGAATTTGTCCTTGAAATCGGTGTGGATGGCCATACCCGCCATGGGCGCCGTCCAGCCGTCGTGAATAGTCCAGCCGCGGGTCTCGTCTTCGCCGGTCGTGAAGAATGTTATCAGGCCGAGCATGTCATGGCTTTTCCGGATTAGGCCGTCGACGCCGTCGTCCTTGGCGCCGAGGCCGGAACGCATTTCCCTCTTGTCGGCGTCGTTCATGTCCTTCAATTCTTGCTCTAAGCCGGCGTCCACCGCGACCCATGAGGCGCCGTTCTCCTTCATAAAGGCCATGAGCTTGTCCCAGCGCCCGTCTCTGAGCTCGTCGAGATTGGCTCCCCCGGCCTTTTTATTCAGGACATAAAGAATCCTCTTGGAGGTGAGCAGACAGAGCCGATTGAGCATCGGCCTCTCGAATTCATCGGCTGTCACGCTGGAAGCGGGCCTGCCCGCTTCCAGCGACGGCTTCAGGCGTTCCAGCAGGCCCTGCTCTATCCTGGCCTCCTTCTTGCCGGCCTTGGCGTCCTTGGCGACGCTGGCGAGACGCTTGTCCACGGTTTCGAGATCGGCCATGATAAGTTCCAGGTTTACCGCTTCGATATCCTTGACCGGATCTACTCGGCCGTCCACGTGAATGATGCCGCCGTCATCGAAAATGCGCACTACCTCGGCTATGGCGTCCGTCTCGCGGATATTGGCCAGGAATTTATTGCCCAGGCCCTGGCCCTGCGAAGCGCCCTTCACCAGGCCGGCTATATCGACAAATTCGACGGCCGCGGGCACGGTCTTTCGGGAATGAGAAAACTCGGACAGTTTCCGGAGACGCTCGTCCGGCAACGCCACCACGCCTACCGACGGATCGATGGTGGCAAACGGATAATTCGCGACCAGAACGCTCTTCCTGGTTAGAGCGTTGAAAAGGGTCGATTTGCCCACATTCGGCAGGCCGACGATTCCGATGGAGAGGGAGCGGCTTGACATAGGTTTATTGTAATATAGCCATAGACTTGTAATCTTTCTCTTGTGCCGCTTACTTTCTCGATAACATTCACCACTATGCCGCGTTTGGCCTCAAAACTCAAGTTTCAGCTAGTTTATTCGCCTATACTATGCTACTAGGGCGACGAGTTTCGCGGGGCGAAAGTCGCCTTTGAATTAAATAAAAGGCCTTGCAGTGTTAATGCAAGGTCGTTGTGAAGAACAGACATTAGATGCCCGGTGTCCTCCATGAAGTTTGATCAGCCATGAAGTTTGATACATTGTCATTCCCGTCTAGTATCCAATTGATGCTTTCCATTTGTACTGCATACACATTGGCACCAGGATTCCTCACAGTGAAGGAATATGTAACGGGAACGGTCACGGTATGATTTACAGTGAGACTGAAGAAATTTCCACCTGGTAATAGAGTCGTGCCAGATGGCTGCGAATACGATGCGACCATTACATATGTTTGTGGTGACAGGGCGCCATTCTGGTACACCACAACATTTGTCGAATTAGACGAGCTACCAAATGCTGGGTATGAAGAATTTGGAAGCCCAAGCGTAAGGTCAACGCCTACAGCGGTGATTTGCAAGTTGAATGTCGCCGTATACGTATCAGTCGCATTGCCATATTGGTCAGTAGTCACAACCTTCCCGATGGTTGGCGCGGAAGTTAATGCGAACACGGGTCCTACTCCAGCAACAGTTATATTGTTACCTGATGCTGATCCATAGACCGCCACGCTTCTATCGGAAGGGTTGTATATGACCTGATTTGTGCTTAGAGAAGCAACAACATTTTCCGTTCCTGTTGCAACTCCAGCTACATCCACCTTGACCGTGTATGGGACATTTGCAAAGCCAGGGACGTTGGCACCAGGAGTGCCGTCAGGAATAGTGAACATTGCTGTCCCACTACTTACCGATGTCGAGGCAACCAGGTTTGTTCCTTGATAGAGATAAGCAGCGGTCAAATCCCCATTACCACTCCCTGTCAGGTTGACTTTTATCATGCCGAGGTGGAGGTTGGCAGACTGTGCAATGACATCGAAAACTAAGACCGGGAGACCGAGATAAGTACCGCCCAGAAGATCGGTGACTGCCACCGTCTGGGATAATGGGCTCGCCGCGTCTAGTGTGATTTCAACTGCAGCATTGCTCGTACTACCAGCTGATACCGACATCCCCCGATAGAACAACTGCGTGCTCGTCGGAAAATTGGTATAACTGCAGAAACCACTTCCCGTGGCGATGACAATGCCTAGATTGTTCCAATTAGTACTGGCCAAGTCGGTCGAGGTCTGGATTGTGTACTCAGTACCCGCAACCCCCTGGAATGAGATGACATCACAAGGAATCCGGTTAATGTTCAGGGTAACTTGAGCACTGACCTTGCTGACCCAAGCCAAGGACACAATGCAGCATACAATGGACACAATGGCAGATGATATAGACTTAATTTGCGTTTTCGTATTTCCTTTCCGTCCCTGTTAAGGAACTATTGGTTTTTGAGGTTCAAATTTTGACCCGTTAGGTCTGTTAACTAGAGTACATATTTATAGCTGTTTTGTCAACGAATCGAACTGAATTGTTCTTACAACGGCTCCCCGTTAATCGGTCTCTCGCTTTATAATGCCGGCCCTCAACCGACTTCCTTCGCCCCGCGCGGATACTCCACGAGCGGCAGCTTCGTCCAATCGCGCAGGACGGCGGTGATAAATCTCCATGAAGCCATAATCTCATCCGTCGACGCGAAAAGAGTCTGGTCTCCCAAGAAAGCGTCCCTGATAAGCCTCTCATAGTCGTTCGGCAGGTTCTGCCAGTGGTCCGTCGGCACGTCCGAATAGCGGAATTTCAAGGTTTTAGACTCCACCCTGAAGCCTTCGCCTGGCGTTTTGACGAAGAATTTTATCTTTATGCCCTCGTTCGGCTGTATTTTGAAAGTCAGGATGTTTTGATTGTCCACGGCGTTATTTCCCGCATTCCGGCCCCTCATCCTGCCATTCGCGTTCTTGAAATAGACGTCTATCTCCGTGCGGCTTTCGGCCATGGCCTTGCCGCTCTCCAGATAGAACGGCACCCCTTTCCAGCGGGACGAGCTGATCGCGGCTTTGAGGCGAAAATAGGTTTCCGTGCCAGAATCAGGCATTACTCCGGCTTCCGATTTGTAGCCTGAATATTGGCCGCGCGCATTGCATTTTCCCGCAGAGCGGGACGGGGCCTGGCGGAGCCTGGCCAGTACTTTGGCCCGTTCACGCCTTATGGACGGGGCCGAATAACCATTGGGCTCGTCCATGGCCACGGCCGACAGCATCATCAGCATGTGATTCTGGCCAACGTCCTTCAGGGCTCCCACGGCATCATAGGTATCCCCCCGATCCAGGACGCCGTTCTGCTCAAATAGCTTGACGTGCACCTTGTCCACGAAGCGTCTGTTCCAAATAGGCTCGAACAGGTAATTGTGAAAACGGAAAGCCAGGATGTTCTGCAAGGTTTCCTTGGCCAAGTAATGGTCTATGCGGAATATCTGCTCCTCTTTGAACAATTTGCCCAAAAGCTTGTCCAGGGCCTCGGCATGGCCTATGTCGTTGCCGAAAGGCTTCTCTATGAGTACGCGCGTCCAGCCGGTTTCGTCGGCACACGGCTTCGACAGGCCAGAAGAAGCCAGATTGCGCAATATGCCCTCATACAGCGCCGGCGGCACGGACAGGTGATAAAGCTTATTGGAACACTGGCCCCACCGGCTGTCTTGCTCCTTTATGCGCCCGGCCAGCCTCTCATAGGACGATAGCTCGTCGAGCTTTCCCTGCTCGTACGATACGTGGTCCAGAAAGTGCTTGACGTCCTCCTCCTTGAACTGGCCGGGCCGGATGTTGAGGCGGCCGCGGACAAGCTCTCGGAATTCCTCGCGGCCGAGGGAACGCCTGGAAAAACCGATGACGCACCAGCGCGCGGGCAAGAGCTTCTTGGCAAACAGGCCGAGAAGGGCCGGCAACAGCTTCCTGGCGGCCAAATCGCCCGTGATTCCGAATACGACAAATATGGTCGGGTGCAAGGCCTTGTCTTGGTTTGCCTCGGTCATGCCCGTAGTCTAGCACGCTAGAAGTCTTGGCCCCACTTCTCCCAGGCCGGATAAATGGTACCCGCCACGAATACGCACGGCAATATGAACAGCGCCAAGAGGGCCCAGATGAATATCCTGATGAATTTCGGAAAAACGGAAATGACGGCCATGAACATTTCCGCCCAAATGCCCGCAAGCGCCTTGAGCGCACCTCCTATTCCTTGCATCATGAAGGGATATACTACCGCACGGCACCAACGCGGCGCAAGATCGCCGCGTTTTCGCGCCGGAGTATAGAGTCAGAGTATAAAAACTTAAGATCGCCAGTAAATTCTTCGCTGGGGACGGAGAGATTTTCCGCCTAAAAAAATCATGAGATCCAATTTGGCGCATAATCATACCCATGATATAACTAATGATATGAAAAACGTAAAGATTTTATTACCGAGTTTAATACTTGCGTTTGCTACTCCGATTACAGTTCATGCCGCATGGTGGAATCCACTAACTTGGTTTCAATCATCTAATGATGCAATCATTCAACCATTGCGGCCCTTGCCTGGCCCTCCCCCCGAATTTCATACACCGATCTTGCATAATTAGTAGTGCTAATATATGCAATCATGGCAAAACAACATCGTGTGGCTCCTGACGTGAAGGAGCAGATCATTAATCGCATCAAAAACGATGGCGTAACGGTTGCCCAAG
>JAGWJP010000050.1 GCA_028865725.1 Patescibacteria group bacterium | reverse complement strand
GACAGCTGGTGAATCAAGATACTCGCTTACAGCAGATGTCGGTAATGACGCTGGAGAAGCGTTAGTTGCGGCAACGTTTGGCGTTGTCGTTCCGTCAAGCGCTATACCGGTATTCAATCCATCGCCGGCAGTGCTGGTGCCTGACGCGCAGTAGTATCGAGCCTTTACGGATTGGCTTTTGACTGCTTGTATAAACTCTACTCGTCCTTGTCCTGGCGTTGTGTTCGCGTTAGCAGAGCGCCAGGTCAACGTGCTATAGGACCAACTTCCTACTCCTGTCTGGGTAGCATAGAGGGGAACCGTTAACTGGTTGTAAGCGCTGGATACAAGTCGCGATGCTTTTGAATCAATCGTCTGTCCTGCAACTGAACCGGTTCTAAAAGAGCCAACCCACAGTGCATGATCCGAAGCGCGTTCATAATATCCGTTGGCGTTCAACGTGAGTGCGGTAGCGCGCGTGGTGTCATTGGTCCATGCAACTGCTACGGGATTCCCGACGATACCGGCTGAGACGGGCAAAAACACGTCATACATTTGTGTCAGAGTGTTCGGTACGGTCAGAGATTTTTCGGTGAGCGCATATGTGACGCCATTGATTATTACAGTCCCACCGCGATAAGGACCGACGTATAGTGTCACTACCGCCGTATGGTCAGCTGAATCATCCGGATTGCCTGACACGCAGTACAGTCGAACGCCCTGCACAGAAAATGGGGCAGGAGCATAGACCGGATTATTGCCGGAGCCTTGATCAGTTACGACGTATCCAGCCTGAACCGGAGCTAAGCCACTTTTCACCGTTCTGCCGTCGGTCCCATTCCACAGTAGAATAGAACCGGCAGTATTTACCGCTGGCGTTGGACCGACCATATTGCCGCCAGTCGAAACCGCCGTTGCCGGTTGAAACGACGGAGCTGCGCCTGGACCGTTGTCCATGAGCACATAGCCAGCTGCAACCGGGGCAATCGTTTGCAAAACAAGCGAAGCACTGAAACCAAGAAGCGCACCGGCAACAGCAGCAGGAAACGTTTGCCCTTTTTCCTGAAGAATCAAAATTGCTTTATCAAGAGCGTTCTCAAGAGCCGGGGTCGAAAGTTTTGCCTCAAGAGGGAATGTCAGAGATTGAACGGCTGGCGTACTTCTGAGCAGCAGCACAATAGCCCCATTTGCCGGCGCCACGGCAAATGTAACGGTCCCTCCCGGTGAAACTTGTTGATTCGAATTTGCTGCAACTGAATAACCAGAAGTTTGCAAAGTACCGTTGACATAGACTGTCACAGTGCTTGTCAGTGGATTGCCGGACTGATCCGTCAGAATCTGGTAGGTAAAACTGAAAGCAGTCTGCACACCGTTGCCGGTATAGCTATTTTGAATGTTTGTCGTGCTGACAGTCACCTAATAGCCCTCAAATGACAAAAGCATTTTCCATCACCTGAGCCATACCGTATAGGTAACAGAACGGATATCCCTACTCACCTGACTCGATTTTCTTCTGAATCTTGTTTGCTGTATTGAGCGGAGAAGCGAATGGAGTCTTGACGAAAGGGGACGCCAGACTATTCAGATCACCAAGCGTTCTAAAGAAATGATGCGAGATCCAATCCGGGTCTTTAACCATGTGAGCAACGTCTGAAAATAAGTGGTATCCACTTTTAACAAACGTTCCCGCCATAGAATCCGATTCGAAGATTCTTGCCGGAGCCGGTTCACCTTGTGACGCTGCGTACAGATTCCAACTAGCCGCAGCGAAGGTCCTGGCGGCATCGCGAATCATTGGAAATCCAAGGAATGGTATCGCTTGCTCAACAGGACGGACAACAAAATCAAGCGCCGCGTCATTTCGTTCTTTATCATCGGCAGCCATCATATAGTTATACGCAGCGTTGAAACTTTCAAAGATTGCCGTGGTCACCATTGCGCCTGTGCTTGCTTTCACGGCGTCAACAAAGGTTTCCTTACTCCGCAGAGCATTGAACCTATCCCATGACACCGCAACGTCTTGCGCCTGGCTGTTGACCTGGCTCATGAATGCAAACAGTATTTTCTGAAGGCTGCCACCGCGAGCAAACGCAGCTTTCATATCAGACCGACCTGACACCTGGCTTTCATGGACCGCCTGGTCAGCTTTAATTAACGCCTCGCTTTTGCTCATGCCCTGGCTCATGTAATATTTCGCAATCGCATACATTTGAGCAGCCTCGGTCTTGATACCGTAAATAGT
>JAGWJP010000049.1 GCA_028865725.1 Patescibacteria group bacterium | reverse complement strand
CAAGAAAGGAACACCTATCCACGTAAGGGCTGCTTTGATGCACAATTATTGGGCAGAAAAGAAAGGACTTGGAAAGAGAATCAAACCGATTGCAGATGGAGAACGGATCAAGTATGTTCATCTGAAAGTCCCTAATCCAACTCGTGAAGATGTGTTTGCTTTTGTTGGGAAGCTACATCCGGATCTTGATGTTCATCGACATGTATGCAAAAAGACACATTTCGAGAAAGGTTTTATAGCTCCCCTGGAAGGAATACTCAAAGCTATTAATTGGGATTGGGAGAAGCGCAACACACTTGACTTCTAAGCCAACAAAGGGGTAGAATTCGGTCATCGTATCGATTTCTACTCTTTTTATTTGTGAGGTTGTATGGCTAAGAAAATGAATCCTTTCGTGAAGAAACTTTGGGTCGAACATCTGTTGTCGGACTGGTATGTTCAAAATTTCCAAATTGATGACCAGAATGGAATTCCTCTTAGAACAGAAGATGATAAATGGAGTCCGTTTGGCGTTCTGTGTAACATTCATGCTCAAACATTTCCAGATGCTGCACAACAAGAGACAGAAAAGACTTCATACCAAGATTATGAATATCTGATCCCTCGTCATGTTGCAACATGGGCAGGTTTAAAGGATCGAGGTACATGTTTGAAGTTTGATACCCCAATTTCTTTTGATGGTAACAAATATGAAAATTTGGAAGATATGTTTATGGATGGGGTTCCATTTTTCATGATTGCAGATGTGATCGAAGAAAAATTTTAAAAAGTATTGACAATCTTGTTTGAATTGAATAGAATTCAATATATTCTTGAAGAGGAAATTTATCATGATCAAACACATTGCATATCAATCAGGTCAAATCCGAAACATGGAAGGTAAGTTGATTGCCTTCTATGATGCAGACATCAAAACTTTGTATATTGATGGAAAACAAGAAAGTTTTCATGCAAAAGACATTGATACTGCAATGGAAATTGTTGGAATTCTATGTAATTAAAAAGGAACTTTATTATGAACACTGAAAAGAAAACTGTTTTGGTACTCCGTTGTAATAAATCTGACATGTCAAGTTATGGCGGATTCATCTGGCCCGGTGCGGGCCAAGTGGCCGAGTGTCCTGACTGGAAAGCTAATGATGAATGCGGAAATGGCCTTCATGGATGGCTTTATGGTCATGGGGATTCAAGTACGTCTTCTTATGTTGGTGTTCCAGATGCCAAATGGCTTGTGGTCGAGGTCAATGAAGAAGACATTATTGACCTTGATGGGAAGGTTAAGTTCCCTCGCGGTATCGTTCGCTATGTCGGAGATAAGGCCGGTGCAACCGGCTACCTTACCGAGCATGAACCACGTTCTGCGAATGATGCAATCATTGGGCTTGTTAAAACTGTAGGAGATAATCAATCGGCTATAGGTGGTGATTATAGTGTTTTGAATGGTGGTTATCGTTCTACATTAACTGGTGGTCATGGTTCAACTTTAACTGGTGGTCTTTGTTCTACTTTAACTGGTGGTCATTATTCGACTTTAACTGGTGGTCATAATTCGACTTTAACTGGTGGTTATCGTTCAACCCTAAGCATTAAATGGTTTGATCACGAAACATACCGTTATCGAATTTCTATTGCTTATGTTGGAGAAGATGGAATCGAACCCAATGTAGCATATAAGCTAGATGGTCAAGGAAAGTTTATTAAGGCTTGACAACTACAACTTTTTCAACTAAAATCTAAACATCTTAACTGAAAAGGAACTTTATTATGACTGCTATTACTTTGAATTTGACAAAGCAAAATGAAACCGTTCAGCCAATCATGTTGAACCTGAATAAGTCTGAAACTTTCCGTGTTTCTTTGTCATGGGATGAAGGAACTGATGTCGATCTTCATGCAATTCTTTGTTTCAATTCTGGTGCTGGTGCCAAGGTTACTCAGGCAGAAGACATTTTGTCTGCATATAATGTTGAACGTGTTATTAAAGGAACCAAGTTTGGTACTTTGAAGTTGAATTCCGATGGTACTTTTTCCATTCGAAATGGTGCAATCATTCACTCGAAGGATGCATTGGATGGTAACACATCCGATGATGAAGATGAATTCATTGTCATCAATCCTACTTTGTTGTCCGTTCCAACTGGCTCAGTGATTGAAATCCCAATTCTCGCAATGATTCACCCTCAAAACGCTGGTATGAAGTTCTCTGGTGTCAAGAATCCGGTCGTGAAGATTTCCGATTCGAATGGACAAAACCTGATGACTGCATCTCTTTCTTCGCAATTC
>JAGWJP010000048.1 GCA_028865725.1 Patescibacteria group bacterium | reverse complement strand
GTCTGCATTCTCCACTTATTGCATCAATGTAAAATACCGCATCACTTCCGAAATAATCTGCACCTTCTTTCATTAAAGGTTTATACAAGTCAAAAATATCATTCAGAATAAGATCATCGCTTCCAAGTTCTATAAGGTAATCCCACTCCCGCTTCATGGCTTCGTCTAAGCCAAAATTTTTCTTTTTACCGAGCGGTTCATTTTCATGCTCTACAAAATCAATTCCATAAGTTTTACAAAGTGGAATCATGGATTTTTCGCTAATAACTGCCAGCGATTTAGCATTACCATTATGCTTCATGAGCCTTTTAAGACCCATGAAGCATAACTCAGTAATTTCAGGCCTTCGCCAAACGCAAAGGAAAAAAAGGATTTTAGGTTCCTGCATAAAATTTGATACCGGAAGTATTCAAAAGTTTTGCATCTGCGCGCAGCAATCCGAGGAACGCCACTTGATCGAGTTCTGCATAACGCTCCGTTAACCGGATCAATCTAAGTTCATTCACCCAGCGAACTCCAAAAGTCTTCATGTCTCCAAAGAGCATGATCTTTTTACCTGATGCAATAGTTGAGTCCATGTCCTGGTTAATCACATATTGATGACCGTCAATCGTAGGAGGTGCGCCTACATCCCAACCTGGAGCCCACAAAGGCCGGTTGTTATATGTAGTCGTTCCTACCGTTGCCTGTTTCAACTTGGAAAGGATCAAATCATGCAACATAAACCGGCAAGAAGGGGATGCGCGGTAAGAAGGGTCAACGCTGTGAACAAGCTGTATAATTTCAGGGAAGCTCAATGCGCCTGTACTTCCTGCTACTTTACCAACCGAAATACCCACAGTGATACCCGTAGGTTGGCTCGATCCTGTTCCATTCGTGAATTGGCTATTCAAAATACGGCCAAGACGGGTACCCATTTGTTTTGATAGATAACCTGTCAAATCAAGGCCGGTATCCTCCAAAAGTTCGTTAGATACTTTCACCATCTTACTTGAATATTTATAAGCATAGAAGGTCTTTTGACCGAAGGTGAAATCACCATTAGAGGAAGAAGCATCTCCATTTTCAGCGATCAACTCACCGATAGAACCGGTATCATCGTTGGTTGCTACTGGCAAAGTGTTACCGGATTCAGTACGGTACACATCAAAGAGCGTATCAAATTCACCGGCTTCATTTGGTTCCTGCATTTCTTGGAAGAAAGCAGAAATATATTTCATGTAAACGATGATTTTAGGAATGAATCCTTGTGGAATCGTATAGCCACCGGCAGTCGTAGTAGTGCTTTGAGCGCGTTTTTCAATGCCTTTATGGCGTTTTTGCATCCCCATAAAAATAGAACGGTCCCTTTCTTCCATATTTTCAGGGCGAAGTCCAGAACGCAAGAAAGATTCGAAGGCATCTTCTTCGAGAGCATTTAAGGTAATTATTTTCTTTTCTTGCGCATTCAGGTAGCGCATTTTACCTTCGCGTTGTTTGAATTTACGCAAAGCACGGTTAACAGTGCGCTGATCAGGATTGAACTTTGGATCGTATTCATCGATATCGATGTCGTCAGAACCTGGCAATTTCGGCCCTCTGGCAGCTTCCTGACGCTCGAATAATTCTTTCTTTTCGAGCATGTTAATGCGTTCCTCAATAACGCTCATGTCGCTATTGATTTTTTCGAATTGCTGTTCCTTGTCAGAAGTCAAATCTTTTCCGGACTCTCTTTTTTCCCGGTAGAGGTCTTCCATCTGCTTGAACAATTTCATCCCCGAATCTCGGAGTTCGCGAAGATTCATGTCTTCGACTTTTCTAACTTCTGGCATTTGTTTTGAATTTATTGGTTCTTAATTTGTTTTTGTGATATAAGTAGGGGAGTTTATACTCCTGCAAACTTCTTTGAATTTGTTTCATTCCTTCAGACTTTCGAAAACTACGCGACGCTACGGAAGTGTCAGGGTAAGCCGGAACCGTTACGATGCTAACATCAAAAAGTTCAGCCATTTTGTTAATGATGCGCTTATCAGGTGCGCCATTTTCACCTTGAACAAAACTTTCATCCTGAACAATGAAAGCAAAAGAACATTTATTTAGAATGTTACTTCTAACAAGTTCCTTTGTGTCTCGGGCTAACGTGGTATCGGGTAACTTGATTGAAAATTTCAATCCAATGTCATCCTGCGAAAGTTTTACGTTAACGTTGTTTCTTCCAAGAACCTGATCCATCGAATGATTAACAAGAGCGAACGCGTTATCATCCATTACGCCAGTGAATGCGCCCGGTGCAATTTGCTCAACCCATCCGCCGAAATTTTCACTGTCTGAATTGAAAACGGCCGCATAACCTTCTA
>JAGWJP010000012.1 GCA_028865725.1 Patescibacteria group bacterium | reverse complement strand
ATGAACAACCCATTTTCATCGGAATGGAATACACTCCACCCGACGCGCTCACGCTCTTCGGGAGTTTGAGGAAGTGTGTCACTTTCATCTGCTCCATTTTCAACAGCTACGTCTCGTTTGAGTGCGAGCACATATTCTTTGTAAACCTCGGGATTGGCCGGTGAACTAGCCAATACCTTTTCTGTAAACTTAATGTTAACATTGTACTCTTGTGGTTTCATATTTCCTCCTGTGTTAGAATTGTGTTGCATTTTAATAATACAATTTTGAGGTCTAGTTCGGGGTTCTTTTTTGAGGTGTATGCTTTAAGAAGATACAAATTTTTAGATCCTCAAAACACCAATTCCTTCTCCATTTCGAGGCCAATAAATACCTTCCAAGTAACATTCCATGTGAGTTTTGAGATGAAATAGGATTGCCTGGTTATTTTTTGAGATGACACAACGAGCTCCACAATAGAAGCAATCCAACATCCACCCTTGAACGTTAAGTGGAATGTAGGTTGTGACTACAGATTCCTTATGACATCTCGGACATTTGAAATGCCGAAAATGAAGGTTCATAATTTCTTTCGTCCCTTCCTTTCAAAACGAATACAGTTCACCGTTGATACTGACTGCACCATGCAGATACCATTCCATTTCTACATTTCCTAGCTCCTGCAGAACAGCCTTAACTAAAATGAGATCTCCTTGTACCCTCAACTGTTCTGCTTCACTGTACAATTTTTTTGCTTCTGCATAAAACTCATATCCCTCTGCTTTAAAATTGCTGCTTCCTTTCTGCTTATAAAGCTTAAACCCCTCTTCATAAAGCCTATCACTTTCAAGTGAAACTTTTTCACTCTCCTCGTAGAGGAGTTTTCTTTTGGCAAATGCTTCTTGTACCACTTTATTTGTCATTGTCCTCCTCGACTTCTGTCCACAATCACTTTATTCGTAATCCGACAAGCGCGAAACATGCAAACGTTATCTACATTGACCCACACTCGATTATCGGAGATAACTACTTCAACCCATTCCGGACCAACAACGTCGATTTGCGGAGTCGCTTGATCCACGTTAATCCTTTTTACAAGTTGTGAAGGAACAGGATTTTTTGAGGTACCTGCATTTTCTTCAGTTTCCCTAAAGGTATTTATTGACCTCATTTTTTCTCCTCTCCAAGTTATTTTGATTTCCTCTCGCGGTGGCCACAAAAGTAAGGTAAGCCCTATAGCTGTACTGACCATTATTATGGTGCAATCAGCGAGAATAGAAAACAAAGGACAGTACTTGCCAAAAAGAATGAGAAGGAAAGCTACTGTAATAACAAATATCTGTACGTTCTCTGCATACCTGTACAATCGTTTCTTCATGCTTTATTTGTACTCCTCTTTAGGAAAAGCACTCCCATCTGTGTTAAAAGCAGTTACAGTACAATCATAGTTCTCCAAAGTCTGAGCAGCTTTCAAAACAGCTTCTTCTGTTCTAAAATACAAATTTCCAGGAAGGTATTTTAAGAACTTCGTAGCTTCCTCAAAATCCAATTTAGCTACATACCTAATTCCCAGAACTCCCGCAGGAGCTTGGTAAAACTTTTCAACGAGCAAACGATACGGATAATTCTCCATCTTACCAGTTTCCGTATACAGAATACCAAAACCAAGATCCCGATCCTCTTTCTCACTGATGGTCTTTTTTGTTGCACCAATGATACCATCTGTCAGTGCGCAAATAAGGTCTCGTACCTCGTTAACAGATAAAGTATATTTTGTACTTATGTGGTCATTTGCGATCTTAACCATAATTTCATGGTCATTCACCGGATAAGTTGTAAGCCACGTCATATCCTGCCTCCTTTATTTAAAATACCTTTACCAACACCCACAAAAGTCCAAAGGTGAAAAAACAAAGTGATGCTAACCCGCATAATCCCCACCATCCTGAAAGTACCGATGTGTTTTTTTCTGATGTATTCTTTCTGCTTATCAAATCGTCACACCTCCATATAATTTCTTCCGTGAGAGCTCTCAATTTCATAATACAGTTTTCCTACATCTTATTGCAAATTTCTGGATCTACCAAAAACCGAACAGGCTTTCCAAGAGAACGTGCATAATCAAGCTCACTTCGCGTACTTTTTCCAATGTAGCCATCCACATTCAAAATTAAAACTTCGTCGGCCAAGTCAATCTTCCGCTTGTGAAGTTCATCGAGGCGCACCTTTTGCTCAGTCGTGATTCCGAGATGCTCCCCGTGCGCCCGCTCCGAAGCATGTGGATAAAATCCCACGGATAGCACGATTTTCCCCTTCATCGTCTCTTCAAAGTTCGCACACTGGAAGGACTCATAAAAGCGAGTCGATCCGCACAGGCACACAATCTTTGGTCTGCTCATCTTGCCTCCTTTTTTGGAAACTCATTCCACTCGCGGCCATCCAACAGACGGCCCGCGCGCTTTTTGCCGACGCGCTCCATGGGTTGATCGCCTATCTTGATGAATCTCCTCGAACCTAACATTTGTACGGAGATGCGCCCTCCCCTTGCGGAGTCGAATGCTCGCCCTCCTGCAAAATCCGGGTCATCCTTGATAGGGCCGCACGGTAGATATTCACCCCACTGCTTGAAAAAGAACGGCACGCCAGCCGCGTGGCACTGGTCTCTCACCGTCCGAAACCAGTCAGGATGCGATGATCCAATGAATTCCCGATAAGTCAAGATCGCCAAGCGGAGCCAAGGCCGGTTCATAGCTAATAAAACGTACGAATGAGGGCGTATTCTTAAGTAGTTCGCTGCGTTCTTCCCATGTTTCTCTGTTCTCGACCGAGACGCCAAGCCAGACGTTTTGAAGCTTAGCCCTATGTCCCTCGCGCAAAATAAGGCCTTTCCTTTCCCACAGTCGAAACAATTCTGACATGCGGTACGGGCGCTTGGTTAAAATCTGAAAGCAATGTTTGTGTGCTCGCGCCATTGTTATAAACACGGCCCGAATAAAATCATCCGGCACTTCCTCATGGAACAAATCACTCATTGAATTGACGAAGATGCGCGACGGCCTTCCCTCTGCTTTGGCCTGCTTCGAGCCTCTCCACTTCAGCGGCCAATACAGCCTCTCCGGGCGGAGTTCGATCTTGGTGCAGCCCGTCACGGGCGACCACGTAGCATCCGTCCACCCGATTCCAGTTTTATCACCCATCGCTTTTCGCCCTTTCACGCTTCAGCGTTCTCAAAAAGCTTCATTTGGTCCGCGAGCTCGCGGACGTAGTATTGCCTGCCAGTCAGCGCCTCGACGGTGCGGCCGCTGATCGACCACCTGGCGCACCGTGGCTTTCAGCTCGTCGGTGATGATGGTGTAATAACCCGAAGGATTGGTTTTCCATCCGCGCGTCGAGCCAATCTTGATGCCGCGCAATTCTCCGCGCTTCCTATTTCCGGGGATGAACGAGGCCCCAGCGATCGCCAAGAGGCGTAATATCAAATTCCGCCCTCAGCTTCTCAAATGCTTCGTCGGTCCAAGTCGACATGACTTCCGGCCGGTATGGATGAGGCCCACCCTCGCCGAGGGTTCCCTGGCAACTGGCGTGCGTGCGAACTCCGGGAATAGTGTTTAGATACTGTACTGTCTCTGCGATTCCTACATCTACGTCAACCCACACCTGCATGGGCACTGTCTTGTGCACAGGCCGGTGAAATCTCTTGTCAGCCATAATTCCTCTCCCGCAATTCACGACTTTCCAAACCTCCTCCGCAATTCCTCTTTGCGCTCTTTCCGCAGCGCCATCGGGCATTCTTCCGGATTCAGCTTGCGCTCGAGATAATCCAGCAGCTCCTCGATCAGCGAATGCGACTCGGCTTTGCTGATGCGGTCGAGGGCGCCGTAATGAAAGTAGGGACGCTTCTTCAGCCGCTCTTGAAGCTCTTCGTGCCAGCGCTCGCCATAAAGCTCGAGCGCCAGACGCGCCATCACTTCAAGCGCCCGCGCGGAAACGTCCCGAACCACATAAGCAAACGATTTTTGGTTTGTTCATCATTTTACTATTTATACCCATTGTACTCTCCTTGCCAACCATCATTCCTCAACTTTGTACCCAAAATCCCTCATCAATTCTAATGAACATTCTTTCCATGTATACCCTTGCCCTAGAAACGCATGTCCTTCATTGTCTATTCCACATACCAAATCCCCGCTTCCATTGATAGTAAAAATTTTAACCCTATCTAAATCTACTTCCTGTCCCGTGGAAATTGTTAATCCTTTACTCTGTTTGACCGGTACCCTACCAATCACTTTCTCCGTAGGGATGCCTCGCCTGTAAAAATTCGCAACAAAAAAGCTTCCAGTGACTAGGATTACAAAAACAAATATGAATACTCTTTTCATTGCGGCTTCCCAATTATCTGGACTCTTTATTAAGTTTGTTCCAATGTTTTTTCACTATTGCATCTGACCCTGTAACTGCCTTCCGATCCGCCCTAACATACCAAAATAGACGCTTTCTCAAAACATAGTAGTATGTACCACCATAGTTGAAACGAATGTTAAGATCGTTTGCGACATGCTGGGCAGCTTGTTCACTCTTAAAAATAGCTTTTCCATGATGTTTATGTCCGGTGTTACTCGACTGCCAACCAATAGCGAATGATACAACCAGAAATAGCAAAAATAAGTATTGACCTACTTTCAATAGTTTGCTCATATTAATCTCCCCAACTTTTTAAAACCGAATATTGTTATTATCCATTTCGGGATGATTGATCTCGCGGATCCACATGCTGAAGAAAAATTGCGACTATTACACAAATTAACCCCGCACAAATTAGATACCTCATGATAATTGCCGTCTCTTCTTTCATTCTCATACTATTCCTCCCGGCTCATCCTCTTTAATTTTGGGCGTCGATACAACAACCCATACCTAGCAAATCCTGTAATGCAAAGTGCATAAATCAAAGCGCCAGGTCCAAATGCAACACCAAATATCAAACCTATCTTAAAATCCTCTCTAAAATCTTCATCTGGATCACGGCAATACATTCTGTGTGAGCTCGATAGGTGCTGCAGATAGGCTGTGATAATCCCGCAGGTTAAAACAATACAAATTATCCATACACCGACAACCGCTAAAACTAGGATGTCTTCCATCATGGTAAGTCTCCAGGTAAATCAGGTAACGGAACTGATTTTCCACTAAGGGCATGAGTGCTATCATCACAAAAATTCAGTACACCGGCAATTAAAATGTAGTGACAGATATACGAAACCGTATTTCCTTCTGTATCTCTTACCCATTCTCCTGTCCACTCACCATTAGCAAAAACTCGCCGTAATCCTCGATGCTTAAAACTTGGAGCGAAAGTAGGGGTTTCCATGTTACCATCAAACGTCCATTTCTCTGGCAAAATGTGCATTTCTTTGCAACCAGGACACCAATGGGCAAATCCACCTTCAACTTTACGCAAAACCTTACTTGCTTGAGACATTCATTTTCTCCATGAATCTCTAATCATCTGACAGCATCTCAATCCCTTTTTTCATGAGAAACACAATTCCAAATCCTGCGCCAGCAATGCAAAAAATAATACTTGTATCCATTAGCAGTTCTTCCAATCCCTCAGTATACCATCCTATACCAAACAATATACCGAGTGGTGACAGAACCAACAACAAACCCATAAATTTTCTTAGCATGGTTCAAAACCTATTGCAGATTTAGTTTCTCAAAACCCAAAGGCTGTTAATGCAGACATCCAACTTTCTGGTTTCGGTTACAATTTCCCTGACGACACTATGGGGAAGCAGAAGACCCTCAGTTCTTCGCACTGGAGGACGTTGATCGGATTTGCGAAGTAATGTAATTCTGAAACACAGAGGACAAATGAAGAGAAGTTCACTTCCTTGTAAATCAATCGGAATCGTATCCGCGCTGACAAATTCGCAAATACAACATTTGATCCAGTACCTTTCTGTCCCCTCTAACATAATTGTCTCTCTCATTTTTAATCTGGAGCACAGTCATCTTCACAAACGCACTCACCGCAATATTGGCCTTTTCTAGCAACCGGATATCCGCAACCTGGACATCGTGGATTCTTTTTCTGGCTGGACTTTCCTTTTAAATCTACCTTGCTAACATTCCTTTCTACTCCATTCCGTTTCACATCGCCTCCTTGTACAACCTCTTTCTAACTTCCCCAGCCAAACACTTTGGATCTGCACAACATTCAAACCAGTTAGGGTTATTTTCAGGAATGGGTTTACTCACTCTTTCTGTCCATCTCGTAATTCCAACTTTTGAGCATAATTTCTCAGAAAGAACGGTTCCATACGGGGAACAGGTGCAACTTTGTGGAACAATATTTTTGATACAACTGCACTCAAACAACCTGGCTTCGGGCAAACCTCAAAAGCATCTCCCATTTTTATTTGATGAGCAAGTTCGATACTTAGCTCTTCACTCCAGGAAAACAATTCGATTGTAGGATCAAAAACAGATTGATCCCATTTACCGATTACCCAATGATTTGTCCGACTGTTTTTACTATCTCCGCACTGCGAGCATTGAACTATTGTTTCTCGCGGCATTCATACCTCCATTTTATTCAGCAGCCATAATCTCATCATACAATTTTTGAGTTCGTTCACCGCACTCATATCGTGCTTTTAGCGGATTTATGACAACGCTGAGAGCAAACAAACCTGCGGAGCCAATCTCTTTGTAAGCGATAAGAACATTTTTCAGATGCTCCTCTGCAATAGACCAATTTGTAGATGATCTAGTAACACATCCGATTCCGTCCCTCTTTATTGGACCAGATGAATATGTGTGTCCTTCACTCATGTGCCTCAACATCCACTCTATCTCATCGTCATTAGCACACTCGGACGTAAACACTTCATACGGTCCTGAAAAATGAATGTCAACAAACATCTAAACCTCCGTCACATTTTTAACCTTACCTGATTTTGGACGACGATATACCAACCCATGCTGTGCAAACCCTGTAACAAAAAACAGTACAGCTAATCCAAATGGTCCAAATAGTAAACCAAATGCCAAACCAAATCCCAGGTCCTCTCGAAACTTTTCACCTGGATAATGTGATTTAGCTTGCGAGTCAGCTGTAAAAATTCCACAAACTAAAACCGCACAAGCTAACCAACCGACGATAAATAATGTGTCCCTTACCATAGCACCCTTCCAGACAGCTAAAATAGTTTTGCCGGTACTTTCTGGCTCCCACTTACCGGCGTCGGCAGGTCACGTAAGTCCGAACCGTTTTTAATGCAAACGGGTATTGGATCGAAGACGAAAAAATCGCCGCTGCTATCGCTGGAGACCTTATAAAACTGAGAGAAACCAGCATCGCAGCGATAGCTGGGAGCGACATTGTAGTTAACGCTTCCGCCTTTCTCCACCGCGTCCGCATTGTTTGGTTCGGCCTTTTTAGTATCATATTTACCACCTCCTTTCACAGAGAGGCTCTCTAAAAATTATTTTGATTCCAGCTTGGTTATCCTTCCATCTAGGTCCTCTAAAATTCTAGCTACTGTCCCCATGGATTTTCGAGTTTCATCAATGAATCTTAATAGCAAAGCAAGTCCCAAAGCAACAGCTGTCAGGATGACTATAGCGACAATTTCGCCAAGAACTACCATTTCTTCTCTCCTAATGCTATGAGCTTCTTTCTTTCGAGCTCATCAAGTCGTTTCTCCCATAACCTGACTGCAAGATTCATAATCACTTTTGGCCTCCAAAACCTAATTGCGTTTTTAACTTCTATTTCCGTCAATCCGCATTGCTTAGATGCTCCTCGAACAGTCCAGTGCATAAACCGAATTCCCAGCGCAGCTTTTAATCCTTTGCTGGAGTGATAAGGAGGACACAAACATTTGTTAAGCTCGTTCATTTCAAATCCTCCTCAACAACTTTACTCATGCTCGCGAGTGCAGTATCAAACAAATGTATATCCAATTGACTTCCGGCATCTTCCCAATTTTCTGCACCAGTTGTTGACCAACCACATAAACACTCAAGGACGGGTGTTTGTTTGGGTCCTGGGAGATTGGAATAAAATGCACTTAAAACACCATGATCTTTTTCCATATCCAAAAATCCTTTCTGAGTGCTGGCCTGACCTTCCTCAGACAGTAGGTATGTAAATAAAAGTAACCTAGCAGCACTCCACTCTATGGAGGTAGAGCCTCTCTTACGAGAGATCGTTAATTACTTTTTCACCCTTAGCTTTGCTAAGAACCTCATTGCACCGATCAATCACAATCTTCCAAGCCCGACCAACGTTACCTGGCATGCCAGGTAACCCTTCCATCTCGGCAGCGAAAGTTATGGCCATAAGTGCATTATATAAATCTGGTGCAACAGCGATTAAACAAGCATTTGGAATAATCTCATTCAAATCTCCACCCTTGGGATTTTCAAGAACACAAATTGTTTTATTGCTACTCCTAACTTCGAGGTTAGGAGGGCTATGATATCCACCATCAAAGGTCCAAGGTCCAGGGGTAAATTTAGCTTCACTCATGCAAACCTCATAAACAGATATAGTATTGAAATTACTACTGCTCCTGATAAAGCCATAGCCAAGAGGAGTCCCCAATTAGAAACTTGGTTTATTTTCCTTGATGGTTTCAACTCACACGCCTCGTAAGGTTCAACCTGGCATTGACGCTCGATGCTTTTCAAAACTAAATTGACTTCCTCAATTGTTATTTTGTGGTCGATGTTCATGGTTCCCTCCGACAGCTCTCCAAAAATTCTTATTATCTTTCAACCATCTCTGTAATGAGCAAGTAGAGAGATGACGCCCCATTTCCCTATGACAAACCTGACAGAGGGAAGCAGCATTTTTGGGAGTATTGTCAGCTTTCCCAAACATCTTAACAAACTCCTCTGCCCGAACAAGCAACTCTAGTGCTTTGTTAAATCTTTCTTCCAATGACATAGACAACTCCTAAAAGGTCATCTTGGTATACCTAACCAAACCTTTCTTGAGGATTTTCCAGCGTACACTTCGCCCCATTCTCCAATATGCCAACATTTTATTTCTTGCATAATTTCTCCTTAATTTTTCTGCCACGTTCCTCTAACGACATGCTCATGCTCGGCCGTCGCTGCATCTCGTTCATAGGTCTCCACACGATGACTTTTCGCCACTAGGCAGAAAATTATTTTATGTATGCTCGTAAATGCCAACGCAAACCTTACATCCAATAAACCCTCCAATTACTCAAGACTGTGAACTACGTTATGTCTCCTCGCCCTTTTAAACTCGTAAACCGCCACGACTTCATTATCATCAATATCAGTAAAATCCTCATACAGTACTAAATACTTAGTACCATCATTTTCTTCTTGTCGAACTACAAAAACTGTTTCAGGAAACTTCGCTCCTTTTCCCTTTTTCTCTTTTGCTTTTGGTTTAGCCATTTTAGTTACTTACTCCTTTTTTAATTTTTAACCCCACCATTCCCGCATGTACTTCCCGATGAGAATACCAAAATATTTTTGATCTCCCTTTGATTGTATTTCAGCCATCAACGCAGCATGTTTTTTATCTGCAAAAACCTTTTGCATGTTATCCCAATATTCATCTTTGTCGAGCCGTTTTAATATTTCTGCACACACCAACATTCTACGCTGATGGACTTTATGACTTAAAGTGGACCAATGTTCTGCACTCTTCGACATATTGCGAAGTTTGAATTCCATGATTGTAGCTAAATAAGACCAATCCCAATCTTGATCGAACCATATTACTGGAAGCCACTTGAAAATGTTTATAATCCCATTTCGCAGATCCCAATAACAAGAACCTAGATTCGTTCCAATCGTACTCCGAGTCCAACGATACGGTATTCTAAACATGCACCAACTCCGTAAAGGAAAACTTCTCATTTAAATCGGTTATACGCATAAAACACATAGTTTGATACACTTTGACGTTCAAAATTGAAATTACACCGGTTTACTCGTGAAATTCAAGGGTGTTTTAGAGCTAGTTTAACCCTAATTTTGAGGTTTTAAGCTATTCTGTCACCAAAATAAGCCTTCGCAGCAGTCGCTGCTTCACGAAGCTTAGTGATAACCTCTTCTTTTGTTCTTTCCTTAGCATCATTCCAAAGCTCAATCCTTCTTGATCTAACCGTGACGCAAACCATCAATAATGCTGCCTCCCTAACAGACGCATGACTCACCTTTAAAATAGCCCCTGTCAAACTGTAAGCCTGAGCATCACTATTAAACTCTAAAACTTTTCTCCCATTGGCATCGCGGGCAAAATATCCTTGGCACCAATCAGTTTTTTCGAGAAGATCTGCAGCCTGGTTTAAAACCAATGCTACTTCCTCATAAAGAAAAGAAGCCATTTTCGTTTACCCCTTTGAAATAATCCAAACATTGGATGGAAACCCAACTTTAAGCAAGCACTTTTTAACCTGAGACCATTCAAGTTTTCCAGCTCCACACCCGGGACGAGGAAGAATGAAAATAAGATCTGGATTAGCCTTTGCAAATTCTTTCAATCGGAGAGCTGACTGTTCGATCAATTTTAGATCTGCTTTCTCCCAATAATTGTGCTTGGTAGGAAAAGTTAGAATCCGAGATTTTGGAGAAGTTGTGCTTAAAGCAAATGTGGATAAACGACAAACCACATTCCCATAGTTTACTAAACATTGAGCTAAAATTCTTGGTGCTTGAGGAATACGCTTTTTGCATTCAAGAGCACAACCTTTTCCCATCACCGCTTTTCCACTGTTGACGGTTCCATTTGTCAAAATACAAATGATAAACTGTTCTCTGTCATAGTAATCCCAAAGGTTACCCGTAATTTCGCTAAGAGGAGTAATCTTTATATCTTTCGTCATTTTAATTCTCCTCAATCCGACTGATCCTTTTTTCCTTGATGATCTTGATAGTGTTTGCACTTCTAAATTCAGACTTTACATACTCGTTGTGAGTGGCAAGAAAAATAGTTGGAATACGATCACTTATCTTTTTCAGTCCTCGTGCAAAACTGATCGAATTTTCCACGTCTAATCCCTCAACTGGTTCATCTAAAATTAGAAGGTTACTTTTGGGTCCAACATCCCGCAAGCAGAGAACACACATCAAAGCTGCAAGCTGTTCCTCTCCTCGACTCTGATCGTTTTGGTTCTCACCACCCTGTGTATTGAAAACTCTAACCTGAAACTCATTGACGACCTTTCCTGACTTTCGAGTTGTTTGCGGTTCAAATCGAAGCTGAATGATTCCATCTGTAAAAACGTCCGAATAAAACTTAGCCGACGCATTGAGAGACCTGCAAAGACCGGCATAAATAAA
>JAGWJP010000011.1 GCA_028865725.1 Patescibacteria group bacterium | reverse complement strand
TATGAGCAAATGAACGGGAACGTCTCCGGCTTTATGCGTGAGTTCCCAATGACTTTTGAGGAAGCTTTTCAGAGCGCTGAAGGCAAGCTAATCGACTCGGTGATTCTAAATAACGCCATACTCAGCCCGACCGTTCCCGATTTGTCACAACCAAAGATTTTAGGTGTTGACCCTGCAGGAGATGGTGACCGCACGGCGTTGGTTTACCGCCAGGGCTATTACATGAACGACTACGAAACGTTCAACCACATGGATGCTCAGACGCTGGCAAACATTATCCTTGACCGTATTGATCGCAAACAAGTTGATCACGTGTTTATCGACATGGGTTATGGCCACGGTACTTATGACATTCTGCGCGGCAAGTGCCACATTACCGGCGTACATTTTGGCGGCAGAGCAAACAACCCGATGCTCTATGAAGACAAACGTTCTGAGATGGCTGGCGAGTTCAAAGACTGGATGTCTGAAGGACCGGACAGCATGGGCGGCACCGCTCGAATCTCCAGCAAGAAAGAATTCATCGACGACATTAGGGTCATTCCGGAATTGGAATTTACGACCAAGCGTAAGTTCAAGCTTGCGCCAAAGGTTGAAATCAAGAAAGAGCTAAAGAGATCACCGGACTTGTTCGATGCCGGCATTCTAACTTTTGCTCATCCAGTTCGAACCAGGCGCCATGCGATGGGAACGCAAGGACAGTTTCAACAGGGCGAGCGCAAATCTATGCTGACCACTAATCAGCAGTTCCAAGACTTTCAACAAGCCGACCAGGCGCAGACGTACAAACAAAATCCGAATTTTCAATACTACAACTATCCAAAGAGGTAAGCATGTTTCTTGAATTGCTTAGACGAGATGGAGACAAAGTTACGCCGGTTGCTGTCAATCTTGACCTGGTGATGTTCGTGGATAGGGAAACCGTTCACGGCACGAAAGCAGAACTGCAGTTCAGATTGCACTTTCCCAACGGCGCAAATTTTGCCGTTACCGATTTTCCGGACACGTTGAATAGGTTGTGTCCGGGTAGGTATATCCGTTCCGCTACCTAACCAAAATAAATTAGGGCTGGTAGATTGACACCATAAATTGTAAGTGAGGTTGACTGATGACTACATTGGTTTCTGAAGATTGGATCTTGGCTGAGTTCAAGGGAACGTACCGTGTAGCCGATCCAAACGGTCATAAGCGTACAGTGCTTCAGCCCTTTCACGTCAAAGTGCCAATCGAGAGGTGTTATCTGGAAGCTCCAACGCTACGAGGCATCTTTGCCAGCCAGTACGAAACCTACTTGAAACAAGAGTACCCCGGTATGTTAGGGCTCTATCAGTTCGTCATGGTTGAAGCAACTGAGGTTGATGGAAGCAAGCTGACTCATCACAAAGGCATGTGTCACGCCGATCTCTTGGAGTACATCAAGAAAGAGCGCTTGCCAATTAATACCGCTCTGTTCGATGACCAGCAATTGCGCCAAGAAATAGACCTCTACCGCAAAGACTCCAAAGGGCAGCAGCATTTGCAAAAACGCTTCGAAGAAATGAAGGGCGCGGACCTAGCGGTATCGAGGAAGATTTCATCTGCCGTCAGTCATATTCCGATTCAGAAGATTGACCCGACTGGTGAGTCTAAGTCTGCGGTTGCAGCGGTGCAAAGCAACTTGGACAAAAAGCACCAAGTTACAAAGGTGAACAAATCGAAGCCGGTGTTCTCCCCCGCTCCTGAACCGGAAAAGGTTGAAGAAGCAAAAGAAGATGTGTTTGCCGGCGTCGAAGACTACGATATTGAAGGACCGAGTAAGTAATGAAAGCGCCGTCAAGCTCGAATCTGCAAGCCCAATTCATGCAGCAATACATGCTGTCTCAGATGCAGTCTAATCAGCAGCAAGCCAATTACTCTGCGAATTTGCAAGCAGCTAACCAGGCCGCGGCGGCTCAAGTCCAACAACAGCAACAAGCACTGACAAGCAACGTTCAAGCGGCTGCCTCAAAGCCAGTCACTTTGGGGACGTTGCTTACTTCTCCAAAAGGTTTATTGGGTAATCCAACACTCAGCTCAACCAAACTTGGGGGTTAACTGTGCCTGACGTAGACAAGCTTATTGCTCGTAATACTCAGATGAAAAATATGAAAACGCCTTGGTTGCCTTTGTACCAGGCGCTTGCCATGTATGTGTTTTTGAGAAAACAGTATTTCACGATTGACTATCTCAAGACGCCATTCATGCTCAATTTTGTTTTTGACAGCACGGCGATTCACGCAGCGCATATGATGGCCGCCAGTCTGGTCGGTCAGATACTTCCGAATCCGTTTGAGAGCTTTGAGTTTGTTCCTGAGATTGCATCAACCGAATTGACCGACGAGGATTATGATTTCTTCCAGACCGTCAATGAAGTCATTCCATCGGTAATGTCTTTGCCGGAAGCAAATACAATGCCGTCGCTCTACGAAACAATTCTAGACATGGGTGTCTTTGGCATTGGCTCCTGGTGCGTAGATGAAACTGATGACTATGCTGCTCCGGTGCGTTTTTCATCGTCTGATGCCAAGGTCATGTCGGTTGATGAAAACCAGTATGGACAGGTAGACACGGTCTATCTTGAGAAGATGATGCGTGTGGTGCAAATTGTTGAGAAGTACGGTTATGACAATTGCAGCCAAGTTGTCCAGAAAAAATACATGGACAAGGAATTTGACACTGAAATAAAAGTGTTGCAGGTTATCGAGCCGCGCCGTGAGCGCGACCCTATGATGCTCGGCGCTTTGGATATGCCGTACGCTTCGATTCACATTGAGCTTGATCAGCGACATATTCTGCTTGAAAGCGGTTACAACGAACTGCCGGTTATCGTTGCTCGCTTCTGGAAAAATAGCAATGAGATTCAAGGGCGTTCACCGGCAATGGATGCATTGCCGGATATCCGCGCAGTAAACAAGCTAGTTGAGATTTTTGAACGCGCCGGAGAGATGGGACTTGACCCGCCAAGAATGATCAGTAGTGAAGACGTTCTTGGAGCCGGCAAGACTCCATGGGGTCCAGGCGTTGAAATACCTGTGCATACTAATTCTCGTTTAGGTACAGACCGCAGACCGCCTATCGAAATTATTCAGACGATGGACAATCCAAGCTGGGCGACGCAGCGTATCAGCGATTTGCGTGACAACATTCGTGAATACTTCATGATCGATTACTTGACCGATCTGAACAACAAGAGCCGCCAGACACTCGGAGAGGCGGACATACGTAATGAGAAAGGCATGTATATTACCGGCTCTGTACTCAACCGTGTATTGGTTGAATTGCTCGGTCCTGCCCTGGATCGTGCCTTTAATATCCTTCTAGCTAAAGGTTTCTTTGGCGTCATTCGCGGCAGCGTTCAAGATGCTCGGTTGCAGGCGATGGGTATTCAGCCAAAATACATTTCATCGCGATTCATTCAGTCTCGCATTCGCGGAGCCCGTGGCTATCGTTTGAATTTCATCTCACCGGCAGCGCGTCTGATGAAGCTGGAAGAAGCAAAAGGCTTGCAAGACTTGCTCACGTTTGCGACAGCTCTGGCTCAAATCAAACCGGACTCCCTGGACGTTCTCAACGCAGACGAAATGCTCAGAGGGCGCCAGCGTCTAAACGGTGCAAGCCAAAAGATGTTGAATACGCCAGATCAGGTGCAACAGATACGCCAGGCTCGTGCTCAACAACAAGCTCAACAACAACAACAACAACAACAGCTTACGCAAGCTCATGCGCTCAAGCTCATGGGTGCCGGGGCAAAGGATTTAGCAAATGCAGGAACAACTGGTTTCGCCGCCTAGTATCGGTGATGACGAAATAGAAAAAGCGTTGATTATAGAAGCTATTGCCAAAAGCGAAGTTGGCATTAGTTTCTTGCGGCTCTTGTGCAAATGGACCGGCTGGAGTCGAAGCACTTGCACAAATGAAGAATCCGCCAGGCGTGATCTCTGGATTGTAATTCGTAAGTACGTTCCAGTAGAGACGCTTCCGCAAATTGAGTACGAAGATTTGAAGCAGCAACAGAAGCAAATCAGAGAGCTTCTTAAGAACCTTGACACGATTGCAAAATCACAGGAGTTAGCGCAATGAACGGCGAAGCAGTTACCGAAATCGACAGACCTACAGATCTTAGCGGCGTCCCGTCCGGTGCGACCGTTCCCGGAATTACCTCGACGCCTGGAGGCGTTAAGATTGGCGTTGACATTACTCAACCAACCGCAGCGCAGATTGCAGCTCCGAACGAGATTCAGAGCGCGTTCTTAAAGTCAGTGCCTGATGGTTACGGTGAAAAGCCATGGGTTCAAAACTTTGCCAAGACTGAAAATCCTTTGGCTGAGATGTTCAAGTCGTTTGAAAATCAACAAGCTACTATTTCGCGCAAAGATGGTTTGAAGATTCCAACCGCAGACTCACCGGCAGAGTCATGGGCTGAGTTCCGCAAAGCCATGAGCATTCCGGAGAAAGCCGAGGAATACGCTTATCAGGCTCCGAAAGCGCCTGATGGTCTTGAGCAGCATTATCAGGCTGATGAGAAGCTGGTCAGCATAATGCGTGAGGCAGCTCACAAAGCAAACGTATCTCAGGAAGGCTGGAAAGCCATCACCGCAGCTTTCGACGGTTATTATGCCGACTCATTGAAAGAGATGATGGCTCAAGCTGATAACCAGCTGAAAGAAGCCGAGAGCACTTTCAAAAAACACTATGGGGAGAAGACGCCCCAGGTCTTGGCGAATCTTGAAAAAGCGTCGTCATCTGCCCCGGATTGGGCGAAACCGATATTGAATCGTCTTGGTCCGGCAGCTAAAGCGGCGGTCGCGTCCTTGTTTAATGACTTCTCGAATAAGTATGTGCGCGAAGATAAGCTTGACGTTATCGGTGCGGCTCCAACAAATCAGACAATGAGTCAATCAGATTACGGCGATAAATACGCCGAACTATTTGCTAAGGTTCGTGAGACGAGCCGGAGTCCGCAAAGCTCGGAGCACATCAGAGCGAAAGCTGAGCTTGCGAAGTTGCAGCAGTTTGGTAGAGAAGTGGTCTTTAAGCAGGGCTAAAAATGACAGAGAAAAATATTCCGGTTCCCTCGGTCGGCAGAGATGTGATCTTTCATCATCCAAGCACCAGGGAAGCCGACACGAAAATGGTTGAATCGCCGGGCAAGGTCTTGAAGGTTTATGCTGACGGAAACGTTGACCTGATAGTCTTTATGGCTTTCGGCGGCGTCAAGAATTACACGAATATTGAGTACGGTGTTGGGCTCAGACAATGGAGCTGGCCAAAGGGGGTCTGAAAATGGAGTTTGATTTCTCAGGCATATTGGAATCGTTCTTTGGAATGCTGGCATGTTTCTGTATAGCATTTGGGCTTTGTCTGGCATTGGTAGATATATCTGTTGACACTTAATTTTTGTCTGGTATAAATCGTAATCGAAGCGGGCAACTTCAAGTAAGTCTGAAAAGTTGAAAATTGTTTGAGCCTTCACCGGACAACCAGGCAATCAAAACGAATCAGAGCAGCTGAAAGAAATCCGATTCTACAGCGTGAGAACCGTCAGAGAAAACCGTAGGGCCAACTTCTCGAAAGTAATAACTCTCATCAAGCGACTTTGTGCTTGATGTTGCTTTCGAGGTAGGGTAATGGCTAATCCAATGCAAACGATTGAAACTCAATACGTTGTTGAGTTCTCAAAAACAGTACACGTTCTGGCACAAGAAAAAATGGCTAAGTTGATGCCATTTGTTAAGACCGTAGATTTTCGCGGTGAGGATTTTGGTTACGACCGTTTCGGTGTGTTGGCTGACCAAGAAATCACTGAACGATTCCAGCCAATCACACTACAAGATCCGTCCTTCGACCGTAGATGGATGGCTCCAAGATTCTTCGCTGTGGCTGTCGGTATCGACGAAAAGGACGTAGAGAAGATGATGCGTAATCCGGGGCAAGAACTTGCCGAGGGTTGTGTTAACGCATTGATGCGTAGAAAAGACAACATCATCTATAACGCAGCTGGCGCATCAGTTGCAGTCGGCAAATCTGCTGCTGCGACTACTCCGACAACTGCTGCAAATGATGGCGTTGTTACCGTGGACGCTACTGGCGGATTCGGTTTCGGTACTCTGCAAACGCTGAAGCAAAACTTCGTCGATTCAGCGGTTGCTACAGAAGAAGAAGTTGACGTTGCGCTCACTATCGATGGTAAGCGTGAAGCTCAGCTACTTGCCGAAATGGAGCTGACCAGCTTCGACTATGCCCGCAACAAGCCCGTTGCAGATGGCAGAATGGACGAGGCTTATGGATTCAAGCTCGTTAAGTTTGCATCTAACCCGGTGACCTACCAACCCTTGCTTCAGTCAAACGCTGGCATCCGTCAACTTCTCGCTTTGGCAAATGGTGGCATGGTATTCGCTAAAGGTATCGTCTCGATTCGCATCGAGAAGCGTATTGATATGTTCAATACGCCAACACAGATTGTCGCTGAAATGGCTATCGCTGCGATGCGGACAGAGGGCGCCCGCGTCCAACTCGTCAATGTTGCTGCGTGATCATAAGGAGATTTTTCAATGGCTGTTAAGAACACTCTTGTAACAAGCGCTAATCCGTTGTCTCATCCACAAACGGCAGCGCAAATCTCCGGTCAGCGTGTTAAGAAAATACGCAGCGTCGTGAGTATCGCTAACGGCGATTCCATTGGTAGCATCTATCTTTTGGGAATGGTGCCCGATTCGGCAACTGTGATCGCAGTCACCTTGGAAGGTGCTACCACCTCCGGGCTAACCGACTGTGATATTGGTTTGTTCGATGCGCAAGGCAACGCTAAGTTGACGGGAACCGGTTTTGCTGACTTCTATGCTGATGGATTGAATCTGTCCTCTTCGACTGGACTGCCGACAGGTGACTTTGGCAATCCAGTTTGGAGAGCAGGCAGCAGAGCCGAAAGCGGCGGAGTTCCAACGCAAGAAGTTTGGCAAGACGCTGGTGACGCCGTTGGCCCATATCCTGCAGCTGGCAGCACAATAAAAGGCGATAAGTATCAGATCGGTCTGACACTTAATGCCGCTGCTACCGCAGCCGGTACGTATGTAGCTACAATCGAGTACCAAGCCGTAGGTTAATGAGCTGTGAGGTAATGCCTTATGGCTGGAACTGACCAAAATCTGACTGACTTGGTGAATCGGGCGCTTGTGTTTCTCGGTGAAAAGAGAATCACAAATACCGATTCACCGGAAAGCAGAGCAGGCAAGATGCTGGTTGATATCTCCGGACCGTGCCGCAGGGAAGTCTTGCGGCGCGTGTCTTGGAATTTTGCAGAGACATGGGCTTCTCTCAATTACTTTGGTGCAGCTCCGCAGAATTTTGATTACCAGGATTTGTATGCGCTGCCAGATGATTATATCCGTGTGGTTGATTTGCCAAATATGAGCGTTAAAAGCGCTATCGGTCTGCCTCAATCAATTGAGGATTACAGGCTGATTGTCATGAATAACAACGGCGGTCAACAACGTTGCATTGCTTTGAACAACAATGCAGCAAATACACTTCCTATGTGCTACATAGCAGATGTCACCAATCTTTCGATCTGGGATCCGTTGGCTCTCAAAGTATTAGCTATGTGGATGGCGCTGGACGTTGCTAAAGGCGTGACGGGTCAAGACGGTCTTGTTCAGCAACTCAGTGAACAATTGACGTTAGACCTACAAGACGCCGTCGGTGTCAACGGAAATGAGCAGCGAAAGAGACGCCAGACATTTTCTAACGTTCAAAAAGACAGAGAGCTGGCGTATCTCGGTTACTCATCCTATTTCACGCCGGTTACTGGATACGTGCCGGATCCTAACTGATGTCTCGAAAAAATACGCTGCTGCTCAACTTCGCCGGTGGGGAAATATCGCCACAGGTATATGGGCGTGAGGATTTGCCAGCTTATCAAAAAGGCTGGCAGCGGATTCAAAATTACGAAGTGTTGCCCCAGGGGGCGGCGCGGTTCCGTAACGGATTTGTGCATGTTCACAACACAAACGGTCTTGCATCCGGTAGGCTGATTCCGTTTACGTTCAACGAAGTAGACACGTATATTCTTGAGTTTACGAATAAAGCATTGCGGTTCTATCGCAACTTTGGGGCGGTCATGAACACCGCGACCGTAAGCATAACTGGAATTAGCAACGCTAGTCCTTGTGTTGTGACAGCTCCGGCGCACGGATACAGCAATGGTCAGGAAATTTTCATCAGCGGCATAGTTGGTATGCCACAGGTGAACGGTCAGTATTTTCTGATTTCGAACGTGACTACGAACACGTTTCAGCTCAACAACATTTTTAACGCCGCGATAAACTCAACTAGCTTTTCGGCTTATTCGTCTGGCGGCACGATTCAGACACCATATCAGATTTCAACGCCTTATGCAGTTGCAGACTTGAGTAAGCTCCAATTCGCTCAGAGCGCCGATACGGTTTATATTACGCATCCGAATTACGCGCCGTACAAGCTGACTCGCTCTGCACTCACTAGCTGGACGCTAAATTTTTTTACGCGCACTGCCGATCCATTCAACCAGCAAGTGATTAGCTCCGCCAGCAACGCCAATCCAGGTGTGTTTACAACAGCTGGCAATCACAACATGACCACCGGCGACACCGTTTACATTGACGGTCTTGCGGGCGGCACATGGGCAACTTTGAATGGTCAAACCTATACCGTTACGGTCACCGGCGCCACCACGTTTACAATAGGAGTAAATACCACCGCACTCGGCATTTATACCGGCTCGTCCGGGATATCGATCGATACTCTTTATTGCCCGGTTGCCGTGGCGTTTCTCGGCAGCTCTCGTCTTATGTATGCGAACTGGGGAAAGAATCCAGGCGGCTTTGCTGGCAGTGAGCTTCCAGATCCGACAACGGGCAATACCCAGTATGACAATTTCACGACCGGCGCAAATGCCAACAATGCGTTTATCTTCACCGTTGCTCCCGTATTTAACCAGCAGGACGCAATAAGTTGGATAACCTCAAACAACAGCGTTGTTGTCCTGGGCTGCGCAAACTCAATGCGTATTGTCACCGGAAGCGGCGGGCCTGGTAACGCGATCACTCCGAGCTCTATTGAAGTCACGCCGATCAGTAATGTGGGCGCGGCTTCTGTTCAACCGTACTCGAACGGCATGACCGTATTTTACATTGACCAAACAACAAGCCGGCTGGCGTCTTTTGCGTTCAATATTCAAATCTACAACTACATGACGCAGAATCAGAACTTGCTTGCTAACCATCTCGGTGCGTCCCCGTTCGTCCAAATTGCTGAACAGCGTCGGGAATCAAGTTTGCTTTGGGTTTTGCGTCAAGACGGTGTTCTTCTCGGATTGACTTTCGATGAGGTCGAAAGTGTTTACGGTTGGCATAGGCATTATATTGGCGGTCAATCAAGCGCTGCTAATGGTCGGGCTAACGTGCTGTCTATCGCGGTCGAGCCAAAGCTGAACCAGGATTCTGTTCTGTGGGCAATAGTTGAGCGTCAGCAAGCAAACGGCAATACATACCGATCAGTCGAGTATTGGGCGCTCCCGACTAAATGGCGCGATTTCGATGATTATTTCAGCGGCACTGCAAGCAGCAGCAATGCTGGAATGCAGAGCGATTTGCAGCTGTACCAGAACGCTGTTTACGAACAACAAAAGAAAGACTTGTACCTGGACGGGGCTAATATCTATGACGGAAGCCAGCAGGCAGCTGGAGTAACTATTACTCCATCGGCGACCAGCGGTTCGATTACTTTGACTGCAAGCTCAAATTTCTTCACGACCTCCATGGTCAATCAGCAAATTTGGAAGGCGTACGATTCTAACGGTAATGGCGGCGGTCGCATTCAGATCACGAACTGGATAAGCGCTACTCAGGTTCAGGGTAACGTTTTGGTGAATCTGGACAATAGCAACGTGATACCATCCGGTTCATGGTACTTATCAGCTGCAACGGTTTACGGTATGTTGAATTTTGCTGGCGAGACTTTAACTTTGCAATGCGACGGCGCACCGTCCGGCGGCGTTACAGTCGGTTCGGATGGCTCGATTGCATTGCAGGATCAGGCAAGCTATGTGCAGGCTGGTTATCCCTTCCTCGGCATGTTAACCAGTCTGAATATTGACGCCGGAGGCGACCGAGGACCAGCTCAGGCAAAATGGAGGAAACTCCGCCAGGCACGGGCGCGATTTGTCAAAACCGTGGGCGCACGAGTGGGCACCGATAAATGGAGCACGTACAGACTTCCGATCAAAGACCAGTCACAAGTTGCTGACAGACCAACGGCATTATTCGACGGCGTGCTGGATATAACCGTAGATGACTCTTGGGACCAGACAAAACAAATAGTAATATTGCAGGACATCCCGTCACCACAGACGGTGATTGGTATTGATGTCATGATGGACACTTCCGACCCTTGATAACTGTAAAACCATTTCGCGAATCACACTTAGACATATTCAACATTGACCCATCGCACAAAGCGGAGTGTCGAGCAACGTCCAAGGTTTGGGATGCATTGGGGAAACTCGACCAGGCTGCCAGCCATATCATTGATGACCGTATTATTTTTATTGCCGGCTATCACTGGATCATGCCGGGGGTAATTGAAGTCTGGATGCACCCGTCGGTTTATTTGCCACGATACAAGTTTTCGGTGGTAAAACATCTCAGGTGGTGGTTTTGCTTCATAAAAGAGGCAACAGACGCCAGACGTATTCAAACATGGGGGGCGCATAACGAGGCATCGGATAGATGGCTTATATCTCTTGGCTTTGAAAGAGAGGGCGTGTTAGAGTCCTATTTGCCTGATGGTAGTAGTGTTTCAATGTGGAGACTAGGAGCAAGATGCAAGCCTTCTCAGCAGCTTTAGGACTTGGCTCTGGTTTATTCGGTATGGGCTCAGGTCTTAGGTCTATGCCTAATGGTCCGGGCATCTCTCCGATGATGAGTGTCATCGCTGGCGGTCAGCAGCAATTTGCATACCAGCAGGAAGCAAATGCAGAATCTCAACAATCAACGTTTGCACTTCAAGATTCCCTGCTTCAGGCAGCACAAAACGATTACAATGTTCAAAAGGTTAAAGCGGAACAGGATGCGCAATATGCAGTGTCCGGCGTAAATATTTCCGGTTCACCACTGGCGGTGATGACTGAAACTCAAATGCTTGGTGACCAGGTATCAAATCAGATTCGTCAACGCGGTCAGCTTGAATCGATGCTTTACAGTGAGCAAGGATTGCAATATTTAAGACAGGGTTCCGCTGCTGCATTCTCCGGCATAGCTGATGCGATGAACTACAACTATCAATATCAGCTTCAAAAAGCAGAGGCAACCAATTCCGCTATCGGAGCCGGCATCAGTGGAATTGGCGCGGCGGCTGGGGCGCTCTCCGGTGCCAAAGGCTTAGGCGGTTCTATTGGCAGCTTGTTTAGCGGTTTTGGCGCCGGCGGTTCACAATCGAGATCAATCAGCGGAATGTCGTTACCTAATGCTCCTTCTTACAATATGGGTATTTAAGCCATGGTAGAACGATATCAGCAACCAGGTTTGCCATCGCGGGTAGTTGGAACGCCAGGCGTGGACCGGTCTGCCGGCATGGCTGCCTCCGAAGTTGC
>JAGWJP010000010.1 GCA_028865725.1 Patescibacteria group bacterium | reverse complement strand
CCAAACGGTGCAGCAATTGCAGCATCAATCAATGGTGCAGATGCTGCACTTAAAGCGGTTGAAAATGCAGCTGGGATTAACGAAAACCCAAACCAGTAAGCGGGAACTTATCCCGCAAGCAACATGCTGCTATCTGGATCATGCTTACATTGGTGAGCTTGGTTCAGTGGGTGGGTAATCATTTTCATAAATAGAGAAAAGTTATGACCGAGTCAGGAAAGAAAGCTCCTGATTGGGAGCGTATAGAAGCTGATTATCGCGCTGGCGTTTTGTCTGTGCGAGAGATTGCAGAACCATACTCAATTAGTCACCAAGCGATTGCGAAGCGGGCAAAGACAAAAAAGGCAAGCCGATTGATTTGGGCGAACTAACAGACCATTTTAAGTAAACGTGGTATAGTTTTTACATGACGGAGAACATCATGAATCTAGCATACACAGAAATCAGCAACGAAGAAGCGGATCGGATTATTAAAAGTGCTAATTTGGTCACGTTGGCGCAGATGGTTGTACAAGGTGTTGCGCCAGAAACTCGTCGGTTCGCTGAATCAATTTTGAAGAACTAATATGCCAAAAATCGAAACGCGATCAATCAACGATCTAATCCCTTACGCAAGAAACTCGCGTACACATAGCGATGAACAAGTCGCGCAGATTGCCGCAAGTCTAAAAGAGTTTGGATGGACTAATCCGATCCTGATTGATGGTGATAACGGAATTATTGCTGGGCATGGTCGTTTGATGGCAGCGCGTAAAATACGCGATTCTGGCGCGTCTATTGCAAACTGGGGCAATCATGCTGACGTTCCTGTAATATCGCTGGCGCACATGACAGATACGCAAAGACGAGCCTATATCATTGCAGATAATAAGCTGGCGTTAAATGCTGGTTGGGACGATGAATTGCTGCGAGTAGAGCTTGAGGAATTGAAGTCATTAGATTTTGATTTAGGTCTAACGGGTTTTGACGCGGATGAGCTAGACACTCTGATGGGTGTTGAGATTCCTGCAGGTCTGGTTGACGATGATGAAGTGCCAGAGCCACCCGTAAAGCCAGTGACCGTGTTGGGTGATGTTTGGGTACTAGGTAAGCATCGGTTGATGTGCGGAGATTCAACTAGTATCGCCGATATTGAAAAGCTGACAGATGGAGCGTTGGTTGATATTTGGCTGACCGACCCACCGTACAATGTTGCGTATGAGGGCAAAACAAAAGATGCGATGACTATTCAAAACGACTCAATGACAGATGATAGTTTCCGTCAGTTTCTGCGAGACTCTTTTGTGGCTGCAGACGCAGTGATGAAGGGGGGGGCAGTGTTTTATATTTGGCATGCTGACTTGGAGGGTTATAACTTTCGGGGCGCGTGCCAAGACGCAGGATGGAAGGTTCGCCAATGTTTAATTTGGAAGAAGTCGCAGCTAGTTATGGGGCGACAGGATTACCACTGGAAGCATGAGCCGTGTTTGTACGGATGGAAAGAAGGCGCTGGGCATTTGTGGGCTGCAGACAGAAAACAGACAACGATATTGGAGTTCGATAAGCCGCGGCGTAATGGTGAACACCCAACTATGAAGCCTGTGGAATTGTTTGAATACAATCTACTTAATAACACGAAGGGCGGCGATATAGTTCTCGACAGCTTTGGTGGGTCAGGCACAACTATGATCGCTGCAGAGAAGAATGGGCGGTATTCGCGTTTGATGGAACTCGACCCTAAATATTGCGATGTCATTATCCAGCGCTGGCAGAATTTTACTGGCAAACAGGCTGTTCTCGAATCAAATCAGAAAACGTTTAACGAGCTAATGAATGATAACCAAGCCAAAAATACAGATTGATTTGGCGAAAGTCGAATCACTCGCTGCTAATGGTTTGACACAAGAACAGATCGCGTTAGCCCTAGGTATTAGTGAATCAACTCTGCAAAAAAGAAAAAGAGAAAGTACAGAATTTACAGCAGCAATAAAAAGAGGAAAAGCTAAAGGTATCGCTGTTGTCACGAACAAGTTGATGGAATCGATTAAGGCTGGAAATATGACTGGCATGATCTTCTTTTTAAAGACGCAAGCAGGATGGAAAGAAACTCAGATTCAAGAAGTGACTGGGGCAGGTGGTGCGCCCATTCAGCAAGCCATCACTCACAGATTGGTATTCGTAGACTCTTATGACAGCGCAAATCAATGAGGTTTACATCCCGCGAAAACTGAAACCGCTCTATACAAACATAGCGCGGTTTTTTGTTATTTATGGGGGTCGGGGCTCTGGTAAATCATGGGGTGTTGCTGATTATTTGTTGTTGATGGGCGCACAAAAGCCATTACGCATTTTGTGCGGTCGTGAGATTCAAAAGTCATTACGTGATTCCGTTCATCGTCTTTTGACTGACCGCATTCAAGCTTTACATCTGGGGCAGTTTTATGAGGTCTTGGATAATGAAATTCGTGGCGTTAATGGCACTCTGTTTGTGTTTACTGGATTGGCTTCACACACGGTCGAATCGATCAAATCGTTTGAAGGAGTAGATATATTCTGGGGTGAAGAGGCGCAGTCATTCAGTCAGCGAAGTCTAGATGTGTTAATCCCGACGATTCGCAAAGCTGGCTCAATCATTATTTTCACGCTTAATCCATATCTACCAAGCGACCCTGTTTACGACAATTTCATTGCGCACACACGCGATGACTGCATCCTGATTGAGATCAATTATACCGATAATCCATTTTTGACCGATGAGCTTAGGAACGAGGCTTATCAGCTCAAAGTCAGCGATTACGAGAAGTATATGAACATCTGGCAGGGCAAAGTGAAGCTCATTGCAGATGGTGCAATCTATAAGAAAGAATTTGAAAAGGTTCAGCAAGACAAACGGATTTGTCCAGTTCCATGCGACCCAGCTTTACACGTTCATACGGTATGGGATTTGGGTGTTGGTGATTCTACCAGTATTTGGTTCTGTCAGATCGTCGGGCGTGAAGTTCGGCTGATTGACTACTACGAAGCAAGCGGTGAGGGGTTGCCACACTATGCGCGAATACTTCAAGAAAAAGGCTATTTGTACGGCAAGCATTTCGCTCCGCATGATATTGCAGTGCGTGAGTTGGGTTCTGGCGTAAGTCGCAAAGAAACTGCGTTAAAGCTCGGTATTAACTTCTTAATCACCCCCAGCCTCACCGTTGAGGATGGTATCGACGCAGCACGTCAGTTGCTTTCGGCGTGCTGGTTTGATGAAAAGAAAACCGAGCAGGGCGTGAATTGTTTGCGCAACTATCGCCGTGAGTTCAACGACAAGATGAATGAGTTTAAGGCAACACCAGTGCATGACTGGGCAAGTCATGCAGCGGATGCTTTTAGGTATCTAGCGATTAACGTCAAGAATATGAGTCACGTTCCACAATCACCAAAACCTACATTAAAACGTCCGCCGATAATTGGCGGGTGGATGGGATAGCAATGGCAAAACAAAGTAAAGACGCGCCGAGTGCTGATGAAAAGATCATCAATGAGGCGCGGGATCGGTTTGCCCGTTGTGAAGAAAAAGAAAGTGATTTTCGACGCCTGTACATTGAGGATTTAAAGTTTGCGAATGCGGATAGTGATAATGGTTGGCAATGGCCAGACAACATTGCTAAAGCGCGTAAAGATTCAAACCGTCCAGCACTGACAATCAACAAGACACGTCAACACAACTTACAAGTCATTAACGACGAGAAAAAGAACAAGCCGAGCATTAAGATTCTTCCCGTTGACGATAATGGTGATTTAGAGATCGCGAAAGTCCTTGAAGGTATGATTCGTCACATTGAATACAACTCACACGCTGAGACAGTTTACGACACTGCTTGCGTGTGCCAAGTCGAGGGTGGTCTGGGTTATTGGCGCATCGTCACAGACTTTTCTCACGATGACAGCTTTGAGCAAGAGATTTTCTTACGCCGTGTGCCTGATCCATTATTGATTTATCTCGATTGTGATATTAAGTCGGTCGATGGTTCTGACGCACGCTATGCATTTGCGTTTGAAGATATGAGCAAGGCTGAATTTGAGGCGCGTTATCCAGGCGAAGAAGCAAAATCGGTTGTCTTCAACACAGGCTCTGATGATGATTGGCTTGGCAAAGACCGTATTCGAGTTGCTGAGTATTTCAGTAAGTCTACCAAGCGCGACACATTGATTGCTCATCCAGAACAAGGTGCAATTCGATTATCAAAGATCGAAGACGAGGCACAAGCCAAAGCCTTTATGGCGGACAAGTCAATTCGCAAGCGTGAGATCGAAGAACCAGAAATCACTTGGTACTTAATCGCTGGCGATAAGATCATTGACCGCAAGCCGTGGCTAGGTCGTTATATTCCGATTGTACGGATTATCGGCGAAGAATTAATTATTGACGGCAAGTTTGAGCGCAAAGGTCACACGCGTAACATGAAAGACGCGCAGCGCATGTATAACTACATGTCCACTGCAAATGTTGAATACATTGCGCTACAAACTAAAACCCCGTTTATCGCACCTGTTGAATCGATTGAAGGCTACGAAGAAGAGTGGACGAGAGCCAATCAAGATAACTTACCGTATTTGCCGTACAACCAATACGATGAACAAGGGCGACCTGTTGACAAGCCACAACGTGAACAACCGCCAGTCGGCGCATCGGCGTATTTGCAAGGCATGCAGACAGCACAGCAAGAATTAATGATGTCATCAGGGCAATATCAAGAGCAGTTTGGGCAACAGTCCAATGCGATTGCTGGCGTGGCGATCCAAGCGCGCCAACGTCAAGGCGACACGGCGACCTATCATTTTATCGACAACCAAGCGACTGCGATTCGTTTCACTGGACGCATTCTCGTCGATCTAATTCCTAAGATTTATGACACCAAGCGCGTGATCCGTATTTTGGGTGAAGATGGATCAGAGACATTCGCCACCCTTGATCCTGATATGCAGCAAGCGAAGATGAAGGAACAGCAACAAGAGAGTGAAGATGTCCGCATGATATTCAATCCTTCGATTGGTCGCTATGATGTGACGGTTGAAGTAGGTGCGAACTTTGAAACACGTCGCCAAGAAGAATTTAACGCACTGACACAGATCATCTCGTCTAGTCCTGAATTAATGGACAAGATCGGTGACTTGTTGTTTAAAGCGGCTGACTTCCCTGGTGCTGAAGATATTGCAGAACGTCTGCATCGTCTTGTACCTCCTCAATTGCTAAATGATGACCAATCGCCACAACAGCAAGACATGACGCAGAAAATGCAGCACATGGGCGAAATGATTCAGCAGCAGGCGCAGCAAATACAACAAATGCAGCATGACCGCGTGCAGATGGAGTTGAACATAAAGGCGTATGACGCTGAGACTAATCGAATTAAAGCACTTGCACCAGTCGACCCTGCACTGGTTGCGCATTTAGCCACCGAAACGATTATGCAGATGGATCAAACAGGCGCACCAATTCAACCTAATATGCAACAACCAACAAACCAGCCAAGTGCTGGTTTTTCTTTGCCTAATCAACAGTAATCGGAGATAGAAATGGCAGGCGCAATTGGAATTATGCAGGATTTTGGCAATAGTGCTACTCCTATTGTTTGATTATATCGCTTACTTATTAACATAACCCCTGCTTCGGTTGGCGCGAATACGACAAGCGAGCAAACATTCACTGCTGTTGGTGTTTGCGTTAATGATTCGATTGACATCAACAAAGCGAGTCATCAAGCGGGGCTTGGGATTACCAATGTCCGTGTCAGTGCTGCTGATCAAATCGCTATCACGTATATGAACAATACCGCGTCACCAATCGTCCCAACCGCAGAGCAATACATTGTTGGCGGTATTCGATAAAAATAACTAAGCCCCGCCTTTTTGGTGGGGTTTGAGTTTGACCTACTTGTGGGATCACAAGGCTAAATCTCTTGGATAAAAACCATGTCTGAACTAAATGAAGCAGTTGAACTACCCGTCACGCCTACGGATGAACAGGTGCAACAGTCCGAAGAAATCGACCATATCGAGGGCGATGGTCAAGAAGTCAAGCCAGAAGAAACGGCAAAACCTGAGTCTAAAAAAGACTGGATTCAACGCCGTATCGACAAACTCACTGCGGAAAAACATGAAGAAAGACGCCAACGCGAAGCAATTGAATTTAAGCTGAACCAATACCGTCAAGCGCAGCCCATCGAAGGTGAGGACATGCGCACAGCGGTACAGCGTCAAGCTGAACAGATTGTGAAGCAGCGTGACTTTGATAAAGCGTGCAACAACGTATTCGAGGCTGGGGTGAAGGATTTCCCAAACTTCGCAGAAACACTGCAAACCTTCCAATTGCTTGGCGGCGCACCCGCTGACTTTTTGGAAACCGTCACGTCTTTGGATGGCGGTCACAAGGTGCTTCATCACCTTGGACAAGATCCAGAGCTTGCCGAGCGCGTTTTATCAATGTCACCCAAACAACAAGCGATTGAGCTTGCACGTCTGGAAACAAAACTTTCGCAAACCACACCTAAACCTGTATCGCGTGTGCCTGATCCCATTAAGCCAATAGCTGGCGCGGGTCGTTCTTCGCAAAGCGGACTCAGTGATGATTTACCCATTGATGAATGGATGAAGCGGAACGCCGCCAAGCGATAAGCACACCAAAAAACTAACCCCCTGATTGGGGGTTTTCTCATTTTTGGAGCTTCAAATTATGTCAAATACAATCTTAACCCCCACCGCCGTAACACGAAAGGCGTTGGCGATTCTGCATCAAAAACTGTCGTTTATCGGATCAATCAACCGTCAATATGACGATTCATTCGCGAATGCTGGTGCGAAAATCGGTAGCACGCTACAGATTCGCAACCCGAACCAGTTCACCGTCCGCACAGGCAAAATCCTCGCAGCACAGGACGTTGGCGAGCTAAGCACCGCGTTGACAATGGGTACTCAGAAAGGCGTAGACGTTAACTTCTCGTCTGCTGAACTCACATTGTCATTGGATGACTTCGCGGATCGTATTCTTGAGCCTGCAATGGCGGTATTGGCTTCAAATATCGAAGCTGATGCGTTGAATATGGCGAATGACGTGTATAACACTGTCAACGGTCTTGGTTCTGCAATCACGCTGAACAAGTGTCTACAAGCACGCAAAATGCTTGTTGATAACCTTGCACCAGGCAGCCAGCGCACCTTATTGATCAACACTCAAGACAACTTGGATTTGGTTGATAGCTTGAAAGGCTTGTTCCAAGATTCAACGCAAATCAGCAAGCAGTATCGAGAAGGTAAAGTGGGTACAACTGCTGGGTTCGGCGACATCTACGAAAACACGCTATTGACCTCTTCAACAACAGGAACAGCACTGGCGACGACTGGTTATACCACCAGTTCCGCTGTTACTGCGAACGGTTCAACCGCTGTGCCAGTCACAGGTGCGGCAACAACCTTTGCAGTGGGCGATGTAGTGACCTTCGTTGGCTGTAACCGTGTTCACCCAGAAACAAAAACGGATACGGGTGTATTGCAGCAGTTCGTTGTCACGGCAGCTTATGCAGGCGGTGCGGGTAGCATTAGCGTTTCACCTGCAATCTATACAACAACGGGACGTCAAAACGTAGTCGCAGCAGGTATTGCAAATGGCGTCGCGGTGGTAAAAGTGGGCGGTGCTTCTGCGGTCTACAAACCTTCATTGGCGTATCACAAAGACGCATTCGCTTTCGTGACTGCTGATTTGTTGCTACCGAACGGTGTTGATTTCAAAGCGCGTGAAGTGTATGACGGTCTGTCGATGCGTATTGTCCGCGCTTACGACATTAACAACGATGCTTTCCCATGTCGTATTGATATGTTGTACGGCTATAAAACTATCCGCGCACAACTTGCCGCTCGTATTTTGAGCAACTAAGGCTTAATCCTATGACAACAGCAATTGACCTCATCACGTTGGCGTTAAAAGACATCGGCGCACTCGGCATCGGGCAGTCAGTCTCGCCTGATGACACCGCTGATGCTCTCGCAACGCTCAACATGATGCTAGGTCAATTCTCGGCTAATCGACTGGATGTGTATCATTTGGTCGATTTGTTGTTTCAATCCACTGGTGCGCAGTCGTATACGATTGGTACAGGTGGCAACTTTAACTTTTCTCGACCTATTAAAATCCAATCGGCATTTGCACGACTGAATGGGCTGGATTATCCTCTGCAAGTGGTAGATTCACGCGAAGAATATAACCGCGTGACATTGAAAACCTTAGTTTCAAAGCCACAGTTTGTGTTTTATGACGCAGCTTATCCACTCGGTAATCTGTATTTTTATCCAATCCCAAATTCGAGTTACGAATTGCATGTCACGACGATGGACGTATTGCAGCAGTTTGTTACGCCTGCAGACGTGATTAATTTGCCTGACCCATATAAAGCCTTCATTCGATTTAACCTTGGCGTGTGGCTTGCACCAAGTTATCAAATCGCACCCATGCCACAACTTGTAGCTCTTGCTACTCAGGCAACTCGCACAGTTAAACGCATGAACTTTCAGTTACAGCAAATGATGATGCCGCCAAACATTGTGCCAAATGGTCGCTATAACATCATCGCTGATGGGGTGAACTGATATGCGAGTAACGCTCAAAGGTGGTGCATATCAAGCACAAAGCATCATTGCGGACGCGCAGCGCTGCATCAATCTTTACCCTGAGCAAAATCCAGATCAAGCCAATTCTGAATTTACCCACTACCAAACACCAGGCTTAACGCTAGTTTCATCGCCTCCTGTAGCTGGTGTCTGTCGGTGTATTTACACTGCAACCAATGGACAGCGGTTTGATGTAATTGGTCAAAATGTTTATGCGGTCAATGCTGGAAACACTTATACAAACATCGGAACTTTAGCAACAGTCTCAGGCATGGTATCCATCTCAGACAATGGTACAAATGCAATTCTGGTTGACGGTTCAACGGTTGGCTGGAAGATCAGTTTAACCACAAATGCGATGATCCAGCTTGTCGATCCTGCATTCTACGGTGCTGATAAAGTGGATTATGTTGATGGATTCTTTATCTTCAACAAGCCTAATTCAGCGCAGTGGTACATATCCAACTATCAGGACGTAACCTTTAATCCACTCGATATTGCTTCAAAGTCAACTGATGCTGACAGCTTGGTGACACTGATTGTGATTCATCGAGACATCTGGTTGCTTGGCGCGCTCAATACCGAAGTTTGGTACAACACAGGCGCAGCAGATTTCACGTTTGGGCGTTTGCCGGGCATTTACATCGAACATGGATGTGCAGCGAAGTATTCAGTCGCAAAAATTGATACCTCGGTGTTCTGGTTGTCAAAAGATCGTCAAGGGCAGGGGATTGTTGTACGCGGTGCGAATTATCAAGCCGAACGTATCTCAACCCACGCCATTGAAACGGCAATCGCGTCCTATTCAACGATTTCTGACGCTATCGGGTACACGTATCAATACGGCGGTCATGCGTTTTATATGCTCAGTTTCCCGACAGCGGATGTGACATGGTGTTTTGATCTTGCTACACAACAATGGCATCAACGTGCCTTTCTAAACCCAGACGGTTCTTTGTCACGTCATCTATCAAATTGCCATTCAGCGAACGGCGGGCGCAATCTGGTGGGTGATTGGCAAAACGGCAGTGTTTATCAATTCGACCCCAATAGTTACACCGACAACGGCAAGCCAATCCTACGTCTAAGATCATTTCCTTATATTGGTAATGATTCAAAGCGTGTGTTTTATCACCAATTCGTTGCTGATATGGAGGTTGGGCGAGGTCTTGCAGACTTTACTGACCCTATGGTGCGTTTGCGTTGGAGTGATGATCAAGGCGCAAGCTGGGGTAATGCGGTCAGTCAATCACTGGGTAAACAAGGTCAATATCTCACATCAGTACAGTTTCAGCGGCTCGGTTATGCACGCGATCGAGTATTTGAATTGTCGTGGTCTGCTGCTGTTAAAACTGCTTTAAATGGCGCATTTATTGATATGAAGGTGGCTAGAACATGACAGTCAAAGCTTCGAAGCCGAATACCACTGCCACCAACTTACCCATGCCACAAGCGCCTCTGATTGATGATCGAGGCATGATGTCAGATATCTGGTGGCGGTATCTATTGGCGATATTCAACCGCACAGGCGGCGAAGGTAGTCCTCCCAGCGCACGCGATATTGCAAAGGCAGTAGACCAAAACACTGACGCATTAAACAAGAATTTCAACGCAATGGCTGTGCCAACTTTGGCAGCGGCATTGATTCAACGCGTAGCGCAATTGGAAGTGATGGTTCAAAGCGTTGTTCAAATTAAGACGACAACTCCACAAACATTACCTGACATCGTTCAAGCTTCAAGCAAAACCTTTCAATCATTGCCAGAATCAGTCGCTATGCCTGCAAAAGACATTCTCACCGACCTATACAAATTTACGAGTAAATAATTATGAGCGTGAACTGGACTACTCTCTATCAAGGTGTGCTGACTGGCTCTCCTGCCTCCATTTATGCACCTGGTGCAGCCCTACAAGCGGCGATCCATGCGGCGAACGTCTGGAATCCAACAGCAGGTGCATTGACCTTGAATTTGTACATTGTGCCAAATAGTGGTACAGCCAACGACACAACTCGCGTGGTTAAAGTTTCAATTCCAGCAGGCACACATCTAGCCATTGCAGACATCATCAATCACAAGATCGTTAATCCTTCAGCACTCTATGCAGACGGTAACGGCATGACGCTGACGATTAGTGGTGCAGTGGCGACGGCGAGTTAAGAATTATGAAAAATTTCTATCGAGCGATGACAGGCGTAAATATCACGCCTTTGATGCTAGCTATTCAGCGTCAGCCTGAGTTATGGCACGCAGACACATATTTACGCGATTACCCACAAGGTCCATTCGGTGAGATAGATTCAATAATCCTTCGTTTCCCTGAAAAAAGTGTCAAGAAAACACAGGCAGAAGTTGAAAACCATCTTTTAACGCATGATCCACACGAAAGTATTGATTACCCAGCATATGCGGAGCTTCCTGAAGCACGACCTTTAATTATGGGCTTAATGGCTGCAATTGGTGGCGTTCGCCTTGGACGTTGCATGATTAACCGCATCAAACCAAATGGGCGCATTTTCCCACACGCAGATACGCCAATTCATGCAGATTACTGGCAACGCTATCACATCGTTTTGCATAGTAATGCTGGGGTGTTTTTTCGTTGCGGTGAAGAGTCGGTTTACATGGCAGTTGGTGAAATTTGGTGGTTTGAAAATGCAGTAGAACATGAAGTTATCAACAATTCTGCTGATGATCGTATTCATCTCATTGTGGACATTAAGCAATGATTACATGCCATATTGAAAGTTTTGAAGATTGCCTTCCAAAGCTCAAAGAAATCCTGCCACTTCATTATGAAGAATTGGCGCTCAATAAAGACAAGGTGCCGCTAGACCCACAATATGGCGTGTATTTACAGCGTGAACGTGAGGGCGGCTTGTTGTTCGTCACTCTGCGCAATCAAGGCAACATTGTTGGGTACTTCATCGGGTTTATTGCACCAGGTTTGCATTATCAAACCTGCCTTACCTGCACGATGGATATTTTCTATGTCCACCCTGATTATCGTGGTGTTAGTGCAGGTCTGAAACTGTTTAATTTTGTTGAGAATCACCTCAAGTTCAGAGGTGTTCAGCGTTTATTTGTCGGCTCAAAAATGCACAAAGACGCATCATGGCTGTTTCAAAAACTAGGTTACGAGCCAGTTGAAACATATTTCAGCGCATGGCTAGGAGACTGAGATGGTAGCAGCAGCAGTAGTAGGCGGGGCAGCACTGACGGCTGGCGTTGGCTATATGTCATCGAAAAATGCAGCTTCTACGCAAGCGGGTGCAGCCAACCGCGCAGCGGATATGCAGCAAGCGCAATACGATCAAACTCGAAAAGACTTATCACCATATAACGATTTCGGCAAAAATGCGATCAATCCGTTAATGTCTGCTATGGGGTACAACCCTGATTTTTCAGTCAATCAAAACAATCCATTGCAACAACGATTTTCAGCACCAACCGCTGATCAAGCACAGCAAACACCAGGTTATCAATTCACCCTCGATCAAGGATTAAAAGCGGTACAAAACAGTGCTTCAGCGCGCGGTTTAGGCACTTCAGGCGCAGCCATGAAAGGCGCATCGAGTTATGCCACAGGGCTGGCAGATTCGACTTATAACGATGTATACAATCGTGCATTGCAGACCTTCAACACCAATTACAACAGCGCATCACAGAATGCAAACCGTTTGAGTGGCATTGTTCAGCAAGGGCAGAATAGTGCCGCACAAACTGGTTCTATGGGGATGACCGCAGCAAATAATGCGGGAAACATGTTGACATCAGGTGCAAATGCTACTGCTTCTGGAATTGTAGGTGGCGCGAATGCTCTGACGAGTGCTATTAATGGCGGATTAAATCTAGCACTAACCAATGCAATTTATAGTGCAAATACAGGTAATGGATTATTTAGCGGAAATTCAAATACTGGTGTGTTTGGTGGCAACAATGCTTCTACTGCAAGTAATTTAACAAATTGGGGAGCATAAAATGGCTATTGATCCAAATATCGCATTGGGTGTGCAAACTACACAATTAAACCCTTTGCAAACAGCTACTCAAGCCGCTCAATTAGGCTATTTGTTGACGAATAGCAATAAGTTGCAGCAGGAAGTTAATGCAAATAAAGCCATTTCAGCAGCATATCAACAAGCAACTGACCCAAATACAGGTGTTGTAGACAATAATAAATTGTCTGCAATTATTAGCCAAAATCCAGATGCGGCATATAATTTGGGAACTGTTCAACAAGGAATCAACACCCAAAAACAACAACAAGTCGCCTTGCAATCATCACAACTCCAACAAGCACAAACAGCACAAACAAATTTGCGTCAAGGTCTTGGTGGATTAATCACTAAACCTGATCTATCCCCACAGGACATTCAGGGATTT
>JAGWJP010000047.1 GCA_028865725.1 Patescibacteria group bacterium | reverse complement strand
TTTTCTGAGCGAGCTCTGCAAAACAATTCTCCGTAGCGGAGAGCTGTAACGTATCCACCTAGACTGGTAACACGGCGGCGGGTTTCAATGGATGCTGTAGAAAGACCACGCGGTGAAGAATGAACCCCTTTTGGCATTGTCCCCTCTCGATTTTAAAAGCGAGTGCCTTTTTATCGAATCGAGAAACGAATGCCGTTACGGAGTCTTAACTGGATTCGGACCTAGAATGGAAGGATCAACATTTTTCCGAATCATGTTCTTGTCATGTTGAAGAGCTTGATCGGGTGTGAGGTTGCCGGAACGATTCCAACCATCCCGACTCGTGTTGATGGCATTTTGAATTGCTTTGGAACTTGAACCTTCTGGAATACTTCCGGGAGGCATCATTTGTCCGGACTGTGTTTGTTGTGCCATTTTTCTACATGCTCCTTATCTGAAAAATACAAGATTCCCTGTATTGCAAAATAGTAAAATATTCCTATTTTCCTGTCAACAGGTTACAAATAAAACAGATCCACATTGAAGAATATACTTCACAGACCTGCGGTAGATTGAAAGTGAATATTCTTGTTATCCCTTCATGCGGCGGATTTGTTTTCAAGAGGTGAAACATCCTCATCCAAAATTGTTAAATTCTTCTGACGAAAATAGGACCGATGCACCTTTCCTTTCTTCTGATATTCAACTTCTACTGTTTTGCATTTAGGACAAAATCCTAGGACTTTCAGTTCTGCTGATTCCCGGGTGAGCTGAATTACTGTTTCAATGTTCATCTTTTTATCCTTGCATCCCTATCCTCTGAAAGAGAGCCAGCACTTTCCCTTCTCTTTTTATTGAACTCATTGGGATGAAGCTTTATAAATTCTCTAGCTTTCATCCTGGCCATTGCCTCAGAATTCCACTTCTTGATGCCATTGACAACGACTTCCTGGCTTCCCACTTTAGCATAGTAGTGATTTCCACCAGGCCATTTCGTGATTTTGATATCGTTGTTGTCGGGTAGTTTCCAAATCTCAGTTTTGATCGATTCTGAGACTACAATCCCCTCCGTAGGAGAAAACCACGATCCATTCTTATGAACGAATATTGTACCTTCGGTCTTGATCGCATTCAACATCGAAGATTGAAGCGTCGTATCTATAAGCTTTATAGCATCCAAAGCTCCGATACCTTTTAAGTTTTGGTAGAATGCTAAAATGCTACCGTATGGCGTACGAGTATGCTCCTGATCCACCCCTTTGCGGACTTCCTGGAAACCTTCCTCGACTAGAATTTTATGCACTGTACTCCAGTAGTCCAATAGCTCTCCGCAGGAACGGATCTCAAACATCCAACCATACTCGATGTCCATGGCTGGCCATTTTACTCTTGAACAGGTTGGCATGAAATTAACCCTATAGCTTAATACCCCTTTGTAGAAGTGGGAGAAATTGGAAAACAGTCTCCGATTGTAAATCCGTACTTCTTTATTACACGTCTGCGCTTCTCTTCAAGTTCTTTAATCTCAGCCCAAAACTTTTTTGCACATTCATCGCACAAATGCGCCTCTGCATCGACATCCTCTGTTCTTCCAGAAGGGGTGTCCCGTTGTTTACCTACTGTGATGTAAATTTCTGAACTACCGCTGGAGATGTTTTCTTTCTTGCAGGAGTTACAAATGCAGATCTTTCTGATCATCAGAGTCCTCCTAACTCTTTCTCACCAGCTTTTGGAAAGTGGCTGCGGAATACCTGATCTCCTCATTTGCCCACGCAATATATTTCTGTGTATTTTTGATTGATTCCTGACGCCTCTTTACATCCTGTTTCAGATTATAGATCCGGCGAAGAAGAGCCTCTTTCGGATCGATTAGAATATGAACAGCGCAGGTATGAACGGCGGAATCTCTTTTATGTTTGGGAGCCACTACTGTTGCTGCATATCCATCCCCTTCGGGGCCGCAGCGTTTTGTGATCTTCCACACTTCGACATTTACATCACCCAGATCATGGAAAACGTATACCACGGTACCGGGCTTAAGATTTGCGGTTTTCTGATCTATAAATTCCGGAATCTTTTGTTTAGGCATTAGAAGATGCGCTCATCTCGTTTATCCGAGAATTTGTATTTTCTCAATCTACAAACGTAATCTTAATTCCTTGACTTGCAAAACTTTCGGATATACATATTTCTCTTTCCTGATCTGTCAGATCTCTTCTGTCATTTGCACGGATCAGGTCATTTGCAGCCATAGAACTCAAAATGGAACCGCTTGAATGGCGTTTAATAAGCCATCTGGCTTCTTTTGGGAGGTCGGAAATTTCCGTAGCGAGATGCGCATTAGTAAGTATCGACTTACTGACTCCTACGGATTCCAAATACATACCGATGCTACAGAGTTTTCTATCCTTCGCGCGGTGCAACATTGAAGAGCCTGGCTCTCCGCGGAGCCATTTCGATCTTTTAATAGTCAATTGTCTCAACATTTTATTTCCTCATTTTGCGTCAATAAATAGAGATTCATATTTCTGAGTCCACACTGTTTGCTAGACAAAATGGGCAGGTAATCGTAATTGACCTATGACTCCCGCACATTTCACATTCCGTTTCTAATCCACTTACTGTTTGCACATTCAATACAAAGATTTTCTTGCAAGCTGGGCAGCACGTTTTAAACTCTACTCTCTGTTTTTTCTTGACAGCTCTTTTCTTAACCATAAATTTTCTTTCAGGTTCGCTTAACCAACCTTGCCCGAATAACAGCGGTTGTAAACTCCCGGGTTAAACGATTCTGAAAATACCGAAGCTTTTTGATGGGGACAGTTTCAAAACTAGCGA
>JAGWJP010000046.1 GCA_028865725.1 Patescibacteria group bacterium | reverse complement strand
GTCACATACGGACTTCCTACACCGTCACAAGAACCAACGATTATGGCTAAAGTCCAATCCTCGTCAGCTCTCATCGATCAGTATTGCGGGCGAACAGACGTTAATGGAAATGGTTCGTTAGTATGGACTACCTACACAGAACGGATTTCACTTCCCGAAGGGCGCAATATTCAACGTGTAGCCTATCGTCCTTTGGTGGGAATTCCGTTAAGTACGTTCAATGCTTACGCCGCTTCAGCAGCTTCGGGAATCCAGGCAGCACAAACTCTCTTGGCTTCGGGCAATACGATGACCGCAGCCGATGGAGTGACTTTAAGTCCGTTCATCACCATTTCAGGACGATATGGATACGGACGTCGCGGACAGCAGCAGGTCTATCCAGATTTGAATTACGGAGCGAATATTTTGCAGATCGCTTCGTACTTTGGAGGGCCTCCAAATTTTACCCCCATTGCAGTTACGAATACGGATTTCAATCCCATCAATGGCGAATTTTGGGTACCGGCCGGATTGTACCTTTCCTCGTATACAGAAATCCAGATGACGTACAATTCCGGGTTTCCGCCCAACCAACTTCCTCCGGCAGTCAAGCAAGCGTGTGCTCTTTTGGTTCAAAATTATCTGTCCCGTCCTGCATCCAATTTGACTTCGTTTGGAGTGGGATCAGTGCACCACACTTTTTCTCTGGACTTGATCGACGTTTCAATTCAGCACTTAATCGACCCATTCAAAACAGTAATTGCACGGTGAGGTAAAATAAATCATGTTCAATGATCGTTCAATGTCAGGACTTGGCGGGATGAAAATCAATACGGCCATTCAATTGGCTACGTATACGGATCATTTGTTTGCTGAAAGAGCACAGATTCAGGAAGAATTTGAGGATGAAGTTGTCAAAGGGGAAAAGATCGATATTGATGAAATTCTTTCGTCAGCAAAAAAAGGGAGTCTCCAAGCGCGGGATTTCAGTCGAAAGAAACGCAAGGCCTTAGCAAAGAAGGGATATGCTATGGCAGATGGATCATACCCCATTGTAACGTCCGGTGACTTGGAAAATGCAGTACAAGCTTACGGACGTTCACCAGATCAGGCAACGAAAAATCACATTATCAAACGCGCTCACGCTCTTGGACGAACCGATCTGCTTCCAGATAAATGGAAGAAATAGGAATCAATGGGTGGCTACTCCAATTGGGGAATTCGCAAGACGCTTGACAGTGCTTCATTTTTTACCGGGCATGGAATGCCGGTATACCTTCGGGTGACAGTTCCCAGTGCCAGTGGAGCAGAAAATCAAGAAGCACTTCAATATGGATTTCAGATGGGAGCATCAGGGCAAGAGGTCACACAAGATATTTTGATTTATCCTCCTCCCATGGTCAAAGAAGTTCCAATGCGCGACATTGGACTTAATTCAGCACAGTTAAGTTTTGGATCACGACAATTTTTAATCAGTCACTCATGGGTTATTCAAAGGCAGCAAGCACAAGGTTACATCGAACCCGGAACAGGACTTCCGGACTTCTATCGGGTATTCAGAGACGCATCAGTGGTTTCACTCTATTATAATTCCAGAGAGTTCAAAATCGTTTCGGTCATTCACGAAGATATTGCTGGAGCTCCTTGGAATTGGAATATCGTGGCTAATGCCGAAGAACAACCGGTGATTCCGTAAAAAAGGAAATAAAATGCAAGAATTGAAAGTCAATCAGCAGGTTATCATCAAAAAAGCCAATCGGTCCGGCTCACTTCTTTTTTATGGAAATATAGTGAGTATCAACCCGGAACTTCAACGGGCAAAAGTTCAAGTTCCCACAATGAACATGATTCAGGATGTTCCACTTTCTGAATTGACTCCAACCAGTTCTGTGCATGGAAATGTGGTTCGTGTTCAACCCAGTCCGGCGCAACGAACTTTAACTAAGCTTTACCCCAATCTTCAATAAAGGAGACTGAAACTGTCATGGCGAATTCCACACACGTTATTACTGATATGAGCACGGTGGTTTCAAATGGTCCTTCTGCTGCAACCTCGTCCAAGGCAGCAGGGACCGCAGATGAAATGGACTACATCGGTAACACAAATCTTTTGCGCGATGAGTTCAAACGGATTGCCAATCTTTTGACATTGGTAATCAATGTCACCGACGCTTCAGATCCCAGTTTGACTACGTTGAATAACATTCTAGCAACATTCAGTTAAAATGATTAACGTTCTCCAAAATCCCGTTCCAATGATGGAAGTTGAAAACAAGGTTTTGGATTCCATGTCCAAAACTGATTTTTCTCCTATTTCATCTGGCGTAGCTGCTACGGGTGAAGCAGCAGCTTATGCGTTGGTTTGGGAATATGGAAACGTTCGTCAAACGAAGCAGGGGCCCCGAACAGTGCTGGGAGTTAGTGCTGCTACTGGGGCGCCTGCATGGCTTTCAACGCAAGCACCTACCGGATATGTTAGAATCCATGAGCCTCAATATTGGCAGATTATCAAAGATGAACTGGGCAAAATGGATATAGCGAGTGCAGAAGATTTTCGTTCTGCTTTGCAACAAACTGCGGAACGAATTTCTCAACGCATAGTTAAAATCATTCAAGAAGCAGCTCCAGTCGGCATGGGTCCAGGATCCGGGGCCCTTCGAGACTCTATTCAAGAAGTGGCTTGCAATGATCCTTTGCTTCAAGAAGGATCACAGGACCGGGCATTTCACATAAATCCGCAGGAATGATAAGACATGATAAATCGATTTGTGTCAGAGTTTGAGAAGAACATTGATGGAAAACATCACGCAAATAGAATTCTTGCAGGAATGGATTTTTCAAAACGAAATTTAGCCAACGGAG
>JAGWJP010000045.1 GCA_028865725.1 Patescibacteria group bacterium | reverse complement strand
TGTCGGCTATCACTACTTGCAAACGATGGAAATAGTGGCAGGGGGCGGAGTACAAACAATAACCCAAACACTGGGCGGCGTCACAGCAACTTACGTCGCTGGGGAAATTCAGCGTTAGTACCAAAGGAGAAATCATGGAATTGCCATTTCAAAATCACATAGCAGAAAGTTTGTTGAGCAAGCTTGATATCAATGCCTTACTCAAAGATGCGATTGCTAAGCTCGACTCTAAACAAATTGCGCAAATGTTAATCGATAGTTTTAAGGCTGAGATAACGCATTTACAAGCACAAGACCCCGCTCATCCTGGGATGACTTATCTTGATGAAGCCGGCTTAAAGGCTGCAGAAATTGAAAAAGACATCAGCGAATTGTTTCGGTTGGTTCAACGGGTAAAAGCGCTCAAGTAGAGGTGTTATGGACTGGGCTAAAGTATTAGAGCTAGCACTGAGTTTGATAGTCTTCATAGTAATGGGGGCTACCGGATGGAAGCACTGACAGGCGTGCTTGATAATTGCAATGGCACTTGTCCCAAGTGCTGTTCTGTCACGCCAGCCTTGATACTTGCTGAAGGAGACAAGGAAGCGAAGAACAAGGCGCTTTCTCAGTCCACTGTTTTGCTGGCGCTCCTACTAACTGCGCACGTCTATATTTTCCTCACTAAAGGAAAGAGCTTGCCTATTCCGGATATCGTGTGGGCTGTTGTTCTTGGTCCTTGGCTTGGTCATGGAGTAAGCAAGCTTCTCGATTTATTTGAAGCAATCAAAGGGGGAAAACCGTAATGCGAAGACTGATACTAGCTTTGGCGGCATCGCTTGCGCTGTTTTCCAGCGTGGCGATTGCCGCACCTTATACGTTCGATAAGGTCGCCGGGCGTGTGGTCAGTAATACTTGCGCCAGACCCCGGCGGTTGCTTAATGCTCAGTTTGCCGGGAATATGTTTCCTACTGCCGACCCATCGCCTGATGGCACACCACTAACCGAGACTTCAGCGACCGGTGTTTCTAGCAACGTCGGCACAGTGACGCTCGGATTTACAAATGGATTTACCGCACCGATAACGGTAACTGCGTATTACTGGAACGCTGACCCGGTAACGCCGGCCAATAGCTGTTGGGTTAGGCTTGGTGCAAGTTCAACAGCATACAGCACCACGGTAGATACTCACTATGCATCTGTTTCTTTCTCGATTCCGGAGTATACGCCTTTCCTAATTCGAACAAGCGCAGCAGTAACGGGAAACGTCTACCTTGATGGTGCTATCGACGTTAAGAACAATAACAGTCCATCGGGGTACTAAGCCGTGAAAAGATTTGCACTTGCGATCTCATTAGTTCTGGCAGGTATCGCGGGTCAGCCGGTCCTTGCGCAGAATGCTCCTGCTATAGGTTTTTCTGGTAGCACTACAGGCGGTACGCCAGGCGGTTCAAGTGGACAGATTCAATATAACAACGGCGGAGTGTTTGGCGGCTTCACTGCTTCTGGCGACGGCACTATTAACACTAGCACTGGCGTTGTTACGATAACCAAAACTGGAGGGGTATCCTTTGCGCCGTCCGCCACCACTGATACCACTAATGCGTCAAACATTTCTTCTGGTTCGCTTGCACTTGGACGCATCGCGGGTATTGCTCAAAACACTATACTTGGTTCAATCGCCGCCGGCACAAACCCTCCTGTTGCGCTGACGGCGACACAACTAACGACAATACCTAATCTTGCTACGGACGCCCTTCAAGGGATGCTGCCCGCGTTGACTAATGGTCAGTTCATCGTCGGTAAAACAGCTTCGAATGTTCAAGCTGTTTTACCAAGCGGTGATATTGCTTCCATCAGCAACGCCGGAGTTTTCACGATTGCCAACTCTGCGGTGACAAACGCGAAGATGGCGAACATGAACGCGCACACGTACAAAGGGAACAACACTGCAAGCGCAGCGGCACCGGCGGACATTACAAATACGCAGTTGACAGCTGATTTGAATGTGGCTACTGATACGCTTCAAGGCTTAGTGCCTGCAACTGCTAACGGACAGATTCTAGTAGGTAAGACGACTTCAGCTATTCAAGCAGTTCTACCAAGCGGCGATATTACAGCAATATCGAACACCGGCGTTTTCAGCTTGAAAAACACGGGACCAGGCGCAAGCAGCTATACAAACACAAACATAACGATTGACGCACAAGGTCGCGTCACTGCAGCCAGCAACGGCGCTTCTGGAGGTACGTTTGCCGTAGTTGCAGAATCGACCAACTTCAGCGTGTCCGGCAACCAGAATTATTACCGCGTTTCTGCAACCGCAAACGCAACATTGCCTGCTGCGACCGGTACCGGCAACACTTATAGATTGAAGGTCACGGGCGGCACTACAACTTTCGTATTCAACGGGTCAGATAAATTCAACCACGCTAACGGCACACAGGACGCAGTTTTGACGTTAAACCAATATCAAGGCGTCATTGAATTTCAAGACGTAGCATCTGGACAATGGGATGAAATCTAAAGGAGAAAACACATGCTCGGCATGTTTAAGAAAAAGAAATTTGTCAGCTTGATTGCCGCGCTCTGCATGTTCGGCGCATCACTTCCTGCCGCAAGAGCCAGCGCTTACGGCGCTTTAAGCCTTACCGATAGCTACAAAGCTACTTACACAGCGAGCAGCGGAATATTTACGTGTGCCGCATCCCCGACTGATTTTTGGCAATTTTTCGGAAGCAGCACTAAGACTATTCGTATCCTGAAAATATATTACGAGAACATGAATACGAGTTCAGCCTCTGTCTATTTCGACAACATTTATTTGATTCGTCGCTCGACAGCAAACAGCGGGGCGTCAGTATCTGATACTGTAGTGCCTCTTGATAGTAATAATCCCGCTGCTACCGGCAGCCCAGGGCACTACACCGCTAATCCAACCGTCGGCACCACGGCTGGTACTATT
>JAGWJP010000044.1 GCA_028865725.1 Patescibacteria group bacterium | reverse complement strand
GACGCCCTCGCGCGCCTCTGGCGGGATCTCGCCCATGTCGCCCTCGAGGATGAGGGAGCCGTAGCCCTTCATGGCCGTCAATGGAGCCCTCAGCTGGTGCGTCGCGAACGATACGAACTCCGATTTCTGGCGGTCCAATTCCGTCAATCTATCGTTAGCAGACTGCAAGTCTCTCGCCAGCGCCTCGATCTTCTCGCGCTGGGTGATTTCATTACGCACACTCCTAATGAGAAAAATCCCGACCACGACTGTGAGAACAAAGAGGACTATGTTTATCAATCGATCTTGATCGGTTTCAGATATAAGCACCCTTACCAAAAGAAAAACCCATAAGCTTGCTGTAAACATCTCGGTAGTGATGACTTTGGAATTAAGCAGATGATGCTTATAGACCGCATAGAGTATCACCCAGACGACGACGATCGCCATGAATGGACCGACCCATACATGAGTATAATCATAAGGGGGCGAAACTAGATCGAAATACATCGCTATCAGATACGGAACGATAGTGCCGATGAATATGAACTTGAGCTGCGTACGAACAGAGCTATCTCTGCTTGAGAAATAAGATCGGAATAGGTTCGTGTATGCGATGATCAAAAAAGATATAAAATAAACGGCATAGGCGATGTAGTTTACAATCTCCACAACGGCTGACTTAATAGCAGCGCTGACTGAATATACGTTAACCAGGATCAGATGCGGATTCAATAATAATCCTATCGTGAGTATCGTTATCGGGACATATATAAGGACCTTCTTGTATGATGCTATGTCTTTCCTCTCAGGAAAGACATATGAAAAGTGGAGGAAGAACGCCGGAATCGCAGCTGCCATTATGTAATAGAATCTCGAATAATTAAGAGCGTCGGCCAGTGAATCAGTCGTTCGGAACATCAGGAGCCCGAAAGACCAGAGCCCTATCGCTAAAATGAACAAAGTAAAGATCTTATTGGAATCATTCTTTTCTCCACGGATTATAAAAAGGCTCAGACCGGCTGTTATGAGAGAGATTATGGCTAAAAAGATATCAATGATATCCATCGAATTATTTTCTCGTGGCCACAGCTACGACATGTATCTTCAGCGGCTCATAATACAAGTTCAGTTCGTCATCTTTAAACCCTGCTTTAAGCAATAGACGCCCAAGATCATCGGCGGATCGATATACCATCTCCCATCCGATGGCTCTCGTCATAAACCTCCTTTCCCTATTGTCGCAGATATTAGCAGTGATGAAAGTCCCTCCGGATTCAATTATGTTCCTTATTTTTTGGAAAATAGAAACCGCTTTCTCATCGTCGAAATAGTCCAACAGACCGACCATCTCTACGATATTAAATTTGCTGGTTTGACTATCGAGATATGAGCCAGCAGTTCCGTTGACCCATGTAAAATCATATCGGTCATCGGCGTACAAACTGCTTTCTCTGAGGAGTGCCTTACTATATTCAAGTGCCTGCGGATTTTTATCGAGGAACGTGACAGAAACATGATTCGCATCGGATAGTGATGAATTTTCTACTGATTCAACGATAGCACGAGCCGACCCGGAAGCTATGCTCAATATTTTCACATCTTTCACCTGTCCGAATATGCGCCTTATAGAACCTGATAGCTCCCGTTCGACCAGACGTAATCTGTTTCTGACCGCCTTAGAGTTATTGGTATCGAACCATACTGCATGTAGAATTTTCTGAAGCACGCTAACAGTGTGGCTCTTATGGCCTTTCTTATACAGGACTTCCAAAGCCTTATGAGTGGTCGCGTTTTCAACTACTTCACCGACCGATCTGTGGCTTTTTCCGATAAACTTTCTGGACCGGGACGGCAGGATATTCAAAGCAGGGATGAAAAAAAAGTTAAAAACTCGTCTATAAAGGCTATTCGTCTCGTATTTAAGAGACCGGTCGTTATCGACGACTATATCCATGGCTGTATGATATCATAATAATAACATGGAAATTACGATTTACTCTCTCCTCATTTGGCTTACAGCCATTCTTATCGGCTGTCTCTGTCTAGTGGTTTTCCTCGGCAGCAAAGACTCATCTTCCAGGGCTTTCGCTCACAGCATCTTGTGGGTGACAATATGAATAGCGTGTGTGGGCGTTTTGTTGCGTTTCAAGAGCGGATTCAAAAAAAAATCTTGCAACTAGTCTTTATATATGTTAATACAGACCATAGAAATTGAATCTTGACAACTATGAATTGGGACTTATGAAAACAATCACTCTTATCGCCTCACATACCGTCGACCATATCGATGATCGTGATCGAGGCTTACAGATAGAGCGATCCGGAGGACCTGCATATTACTGCGGAACCACTATTAGCTCCCTCGGCTATAGACCGGCAATCATCACCAAAAGAAAACCGGTAGATGTGTTCATCACGATTTCGGATCATAAAGAACACATCCGTATCGATCATATTCCGACAATCAGCCTTCCTAAAAGGCTTCCTTCTCACGACATCATACTCTCACCGATTCTTGGCGAGTTTGACCTATACGAGTTTCGTTCAAGAAGATGCACCGTCTTTCTGGATGCCCAAGGTTACATTCGGTCACCACGAGGTCGCAACGAGCTCGATTGGCAATGCGATCTACAAGACTTGGATCAAGTTGTCGCACTCAAAGTCAATCGGCGAGAGTTCCAACATGTCCACAAAAGCATTATCGATTTATTCAAAAATCGAATACTGCTTCTGACAAAAGGATCTGATGGTGTCGAGCTCTGGCATGATGGCCGCCGGATTAACATTCGCGGTCACGCAATAAGTTCTACCGACACGCTCGGTGCCGGAGACACATTCTTCGGCTCCTTCGTGGTCAAATTCCTGGAAACAAAAGATGCTGTTTGTGCCGCGAGATTCGCGGTATCGGCAGCGGAAAAATTACTCAAAAAGAAAGGAGGTGGTCAATGAAACCGGCCATCATATGTCTACCAATCACTATTCCCGCGGATGTAAAACCAGGCCTAGCCCTGACTCCATTTACGGTTTGGACAGTGTCAAAGCTTTTGGCTTTGTCATCCGTCTGTTCGATTAATCTGACCGGCATGA
>JAGWJP010000043.1 GCA_028865725.1 Patescibacteria group bacterium | reverse complement strand
CTGGTTTGCATTTTTAAGCTCCTTTTCAAAAGTAGCGGATGTAAGTTTCATTCAATCTCGTAAGCTGATTAACGGTCAGACTTCTATTTCTACTCCATTGGTCAAACAAGTGTTCAACAAACTGTTGCTCTTCTGTGTTCATGACTCCTGAATTAAGCAAATGATCGATTTGCTCACCGATTCTTTGCACCTCGCTTCCAACCTCACTCAAAAGAGCCATTACTTTTTCTCCTTGTCAATTTCAGCTAACACCCGATCCACAAACGCAAAAACTGCTGCATCGTTAACCCTATCCCAATTGACTCGCTGTTTTGCTCCTACAGCATAACGACGTACTGATTCTGCATGTCCGATCTTAGCTCCCATCTGACTCCACTTTCCTAAATGACTGATAAAATACATTTCTTCGGAAGTGGTGTAGTATCTGTTTCCATTTCCAGGTGCCTGTGACTGTAAAAAAAGCATTTAAAACCCTCCCTATCCTAGAGTATCTCTAAATTAACTGGATCAACGCGAAATGTTGTACCGGTAGCTGTTTTAACTTTTACCAAACCTGGTTTTGAATGACTCGCACCTAGAATGGTGACTATCTTTTTTGTAGGACTGTGCAAACATTGAATCCCAGGCATCACTCGAAGCTGCTTCTTTTTCTCACTCGAAAAACTAGCGCGATTGGGGAGACGAAAATTAGCTTCTCCTCCACCAGGACCAATCGATCCAATATCAGCAAATGGATCCTTTTTCTTTTTCCTTCCGGCCAACATTGCATCTGCCATCGCCCCTTCAACAACCTGAAACCCAATATTTCTTGTTAATGCTCCGTGTCCTTCTGAAGCTGCAAGGGACTGGATCATCATAGGCCCACCACTTAAAAGGCTAGTGAGGGTTCGCCAAGTAGCAAAGGATTGAGGCCGACGTTGGTTGGGTGCTAAAGGTTCATTTAAAAATCCTACTGTATCTTTAGGAATTGCCATTACCTTGATCCTTTTCTATTGAATCGGAAGATTAGCAAAAAGCTCTTGTGAAAGTGTGTCTCGAATGACTTCTGCAATGTGCATCCGATTTACAAGAGGCTGGACTAAAACTTCTATCGGAACATTTACTTCAACATGCACATTTCCTTCTTGCACCTCAACTTTAGCTACAACAAAAAATTCATTCTGCCTGCGAAGGTTTTGAAAAAGATTCTGCATTTTATGACTACTCTGTTTCCGGCGCGGTTTCGATTTTGTTTTCGTGATCTTTTCCTTCCGCATTGAACTTGCTCCGAACAGTGGTAGTAAATTTATGCTTTCCGCTTCGATGCTTGATGACTGACTTAGCATGTCCGATAGGAGTTTTTCCAGACTGTGCAATCCCCGTAATTTTATGCCCTAGCTCCCGGAGATTCCTAGCTGCTGTAGCCACATGGTGCAAATGCTGCTCATGAAGCGTAGCTCGCTGAGACGCTGCTAAAATATTGTATTCAATCTTCTTTTTGAGTGAAGTCATTTTATGAGTTCCTGGATTGAATTTTCCCAAAAGCTGCAACATCCATTTTCTTCTACGTAATACTTTGCTCCAGAAGAAGCGAATCCATTTTTTCCCAAAAGATCATCGAGCATCTGTGAAAGCCAATAGCAAGAAGCTTCTTCTCCGGGATCCTGATCGAACCATTTGCACCGATGACATAATGCACCCTTTTTTGTATCTACCAATCCGACCTGAACTGCAGTTCCAGCAACGATAGGAGGAATAGAATCTGGAATCGGAGTTCCTGTGAGTTGGTGGATGCACGTCATACTCGGAGTGACTTTTAAATCAGGCCCCAGAATGTGACACCGTTGAGGCTTGACATGATACATGAAGCAGACTAGTCCGGACCCATTTAAATCTCCGCACGTCCGTTCTGATCCATCTGGAGGAACGTATCCAGCTCCTGCTGTAATTTCATTAAGACAGCATTGGATGTCCTGTGCAGATGGATTCTTTCCCTTTTTCTGTGCACCTTGTATTTGAAGAAGCTGCGAAAGGTTAGCCATTTTGTTTTTTAACTCTTTCCGCTACTGCAAAGAACTCATTGAATGAAACCGGGGACTCAACCTGTGAAAAAACGTCCTCACACGTTTTCCTATCCAATGAAAATAGAAGTTCTAAAAGCTTTTCCTTATTCGGATGACTTGCGTTGAGGAGCGAAACCTTTTTAGGTGTATTTTTTGAAGTATACAACTTGGTATGGACTCTTCCATGCTTTACACCTTTTATAGGAACCCGTAGCATTCTATTTTTTCCCCCAAGGATTTGTAATTCCGTACCTATTGTTTAAAGCACGGAGGCCTGCTTTGACCTGTGTAAATACTCGTGTCCGCGTTCGTGTAATGTACCCATCTGGATCATGATTGACTTCTCGAAGATACAGCCGATCTGCGGGTGCTCCCAATGATTTAAACGTTCTATAAATAACTACTGCAGCTCCCGGTGCGTGATAAACCGCTGTAGCCTCGCCCTCTTTCGGATTCATACGTGAAGCAAATTCCTGAAAGTATCCTTTAGCAATACTCGGATTACCGGTCCACGATTTTCCCGTTGTTTTTAACGATGTGTAGGTATGATGAACGTAGGGGCTTATTTTCGCATCTTGATCTGTTTCTGGAAGAGAAACTGGAACCCCGCGAGTAGTTCCTTTTGGAGCAACCATAGTTCCATATTTTTGATGCTGATATCTTTGGACGTACGCCTTCAACTGCTCTGTCAGATTTTTAACGTCCTCTTCGCTTTCGAGACTTTCTTTTTCATGTCCAACCTGACGAGTGTAGAGTTTTTGGTATTCCTCTGTTTCAGTTGGAAGGCGTCCACAATGACCCGCTGCGGGATTACAACCACTTCCAGGACCACCAAATTGAAGGTATTGAATTAGGTTCATTTTATAACCTTTGAAGATTCCCAGGAGCTACTCGATAAATTTCACCGCTCTCAGTTCTAACTTTCACCAAACCCTTTTTCGATTTACTCGGTCCTAAAACTGTAACCCGCTGGTGTCCGGCAGAATGAGCTACTTCTTGCCCTTTATGAAAAACCTGAATTGATTTTTTCTTCATCCTCGTAAACTCTCAATTTCTGAAGAGACCATG
>JAGWJP010000042.1 GCA_028865725.1 Patescibacteria group bacterium | reverse complement strand
GGGAAGTTATATGGTGGACCAGAGGGGCGTGATCTTATTGGTTTGAAGCCTGGAATTGTTTGTGTTGTTGAGCCAGTTAATCATGCAGGGTTTACCATTTTCGTCAAATCGACCTCGGTGAACCGGAAGTTGGTCCGTGGCACCAAGGTATTAGTTGACAAGAACAAGATTAAGAACGACGCCGAGACTTGGAATTCTGCAGGTGCGGCCCGTTCTGCTAGTCACTAGCATTTGATGTGTTGGGACACTGGACTTAACGTCCGGTGTCCCTATTCTTTATTTGGAGTTTTTATGCTTGAAAAATATCTCAATAAGTTTGTCAAAGTTTTGCCAAGTGGTGCTGAGTTTGGTCGGCACCCAACAAAAGAACGTTACATTCAGGTAGGAGACATCCTATACATAGGTTCTGTTGGTACATATTTAACTTATAAGTGTATAGAAGGTTATACACAAGATATCCAGGCAGATATGGTAGAAATTCTGGATAACAACAAGTATGTTGGTAAAGATGTCCGATTTGTCGATCCAAACTATGAAGCGTATAAACCAGTAAACGTCGATGTTGAGCGATTACTTGTTGGCGATATTGTCAAAATAACCATATGTAATGAACATTATATCGGTTATGTTTGTGAGGAACACCGATGTACAGAATTCGGGGAGGGGTTTAATCAATTAAAACCTGAGCATGTAGAATTGTGCGTGTTTTGTATGTGTAAGTCCTTGTTGTTTGGTCACGAGTTCGGGTGTCCAATGTTCAAAGGTTATTAACGTTTGCCGATTTCCTTCAAATGGACGTTGAACGTATTAATGGTGTTGCAACACTTATAATGGCTTGGCTTACACCACAAGAAGTAGAGAAACTTGGAGGGGCTTCATATCCTGTGCATTTGGTGGGATTTTGCACAGACTCTGATTATGAAATTATTGAACAAGCATATATGCATTATGAAAACCTGATTAAGAGTCTAAGGACTTAACGGCCCTTGTTTTAACGTTCGGTTCACGACATTTAAGGAACAACATGTCTAAGCGTAGCATCAAAATTAACGAAACTCAAGCTAAAGAAATTCGTTTGCAACTTGAGCGTGGGCGTGCTTTGACTCACGCCTTAGAGAATATGTTATATAATTTAGTTGAACGTGCAATCGAAGATGAAGCTGAGTGTTGGGATGAAATCTATAAGCTCGCAAATGCTAACCGTAAGGTGGAGAAAGTGTCGGTAGATTATGTTAATATGGAAATTATTGTAGAACCTTTCGAGGGGAAATAATGAAGATTTATATAAACCCTGAAGGCGAGTATCTAATTGGTTTTGGAGATGGGCATTTTCTCAATATGCAGGGACATGTCTTAACGATATTGCCTCAAGGTTATGAACATATAGCTGGTGTGTGGACAGTTCCAGTCGAAGGCCAACGATCATTTGCACGTATTCCTTGTCGTCGAGATGGTTGTTACGGCTTCGCTAACTATGGTGAAGCCCCACCTAGAACGGAATACTTCATTTCGAATAGACCTGCGGGATATTATATCCATGTCTATGAACATGAAGAACGCGTGTATTATTGGTCTGGAACGGATTGGCTAGTTGGTAAGGGTTCGAAGAACGTCGTGACACCGCTAGCTGCGTTGCGTCTTACATGTTTGGGTTAGTTAACGTTTTGGAGGTTATATGCCAACATTATCTTTACGTGAAGAGCTTATCCGTGAGATTGAACGCCAGGAGCAAGAAGAGAGTATTGCTCGTCGGGAACGTATGAAGGAGCGTGAAGCTACTTATGCTAAATTGCGTACTCAAGGTTTGGCTAATTTAGAGACCATATTGCGTCATTTGACAGCAAGTTTAAAAGTACATGCTCGTGAGAGGACATATCAGTGTGTATATCCTGATACGATACAGGAATATGCTGTACACAAGGAGATTATTGAACATTTTGAACATGAAGGTATAGTTGTCCACAAGGAGTTTGAGAATAGGAAAATAGGTTTAGGTGATTATCACGGAGTAGTATTGACTTTTAACTGGCATGATCTAGACTTAACGTCCAAACATCTATAGACTTAACGATCTAACGTCCCAAGACTTAACGTCCCTAGACTTAACGTCCAAGGACTTAACGTTCAGAGTCCCTAGACTTTAGGAGTCCTCATGGGAGAGCCACTAGGCGGTTTCATTCCGGGTTGGGATGATTATAAGGAAATGCCACGGGTTGGCGAGTATTGGTATTGCCACACTCCAGATAAGGCTATGTTAATCAAAGTAGCCGAAGTACGCGTGACTGGTATAATAACATCTACTGGACAATTTGTCAGTAGTGCTGAAACTCTCTGGCGTGCACATACGTGTTGGTTTTGGCGTCTGTTAGGTTATTGAACGCCAAACTTTATCACGTATTATCTGTAAGTGAAGTTGAATAATGTTAAATTATAAGCTAGATTGGGAAATTGAACTTAAAGGTGGTTGTAAAATTATTGGACGTATGTCTCATTTCTCACCAAAAGAAGGATTTGTAATTTTGGATGGGTCTTCGGAAATCTATTTTGAGTACGTTAAGACTATGACATCGCTTAACCATAAAGGCGAATTAATTGATGAATTACAACGTGCAAAAGATGTACGAATACAACTTAGAAAAGTTGGTATAGTTGATGATGTTAAATGTTGGGAAAAGTAATTAATCGTTATAATCGTTATAATCGTTATAATCGTTATAATCGTTATGTCTAGAGTATATGGCATAACTGGATAACTGTTAAACAAGGATCGAAAACGGTAATGCGTTTTATGTCCTAGTATATTATGTATAGGCGTTCAAGGCGTTAAGTTCAGAGTGGTCGCCTGGGCCAAGGCTGGTCGCCTGCGGCGAGCCTGCGGCGAGCCTGCGGCCAAGTTCGATACTATCGCGTTTAAGGCACCTGGCTGCCCCGTAGGGGCGATGAAATCCAAAAGATGACCTATGTATCATCTTTCGTTTGACGCTGGCAAAATCGATTCTAGGCGTTTTAACCAAAAGCCAACAACAACGGGATTTTTCCATAACCTCTATATATTCTTTTACCCTCCTCCTCTTATATAGATTTTAGTAGTAGTAGTTTATAGTAGAAATAGTTAGGATATTGGAATATAAGGACTTACGA
>JAGWJP010000009.1 GCA_028865725.1 Patescibacteria group bacterium | reverse complement strand
TAGAAAGGACAAAAGAACACATGAAAGTATTTCCTTGGAGTAAACATGAAAATTAGATTCTTGAACGAAACATACAACATCTATCTACGTGAAGACCGTTATGGTAATGGTCGCTTGGCTATTCGAGCCTATATCGCTGAGACTGGTGAACCTTTCGGCGTGATAACCACTAACCTACCTGATGAAGAATTAGGGGAAGGAGAATTCTTCGTCAAGACTTACAGTGAAAATGTTTGGGTTCACCAATTAATCGAACAAGAGGTATTCGAAGAGTTGCCCGGAAGATATGTTTCTTCTGGCTTTGTCGAGATTGCTACATGTAAGAAAGGAAAGAATTATGTCACAAAAACTTATTAATGTACTGTTTGGTACAGCAATCTTAACGTTAAGCGTCTTAACGGGATATGAAATTGGAAGTCTAAATCACGAGATCAAACAGTTGCAGGAACGTGTAGATTCCTACGAAAAAGATTTAAATATTTCCGTGGACAAAATAAGGATTGCATCGGACAAATCTACACATAACGCAAAACGTTTGGACACTATAGCCGATATCCTTAGTGGTATCAAGCCAAAGAATTTCGATCCAGAGATTCATGCTCTTGGACTAAAGGTTCAAGCGGCAGAGGACCAAGTGACGGCTTTCGCCGAAGCAGTCAAGTTCGTCGACGGAAAACTTCAAGCCCACACAGAATGGTTACGTCGACTTGAAGAGAAAGGTAATGTGACGTTCAAACCAATCCCCATGCCGATGGATGATGTACCAAATCATAAGAAAAAGAAATCGACAAAATGATAGAACTTTTAGCTATTTACCCAATAATTGGTGTTATCACTTGTTGGTTATACGAGAAGTATGAAGGGGACCAATTGGACTGGCAAGCAGTCTATTATTGGCCCTTTCTACTTATCGTTTGGTGTGGTGTTATATGGATACGTCGGAGGGAACATGCTGAGTGTCAACCCAAACATTCCAGCAGTACGTAGAATCATCACTGCCGCGACGAACAAGGATATACGTCGAGTCCTTATCGAGGCAACAGGTAAAACATTTCTCAACGACAATTGCCAAGTGATTAAACTAGACTATATGTCTAATGTGCCACTTGGTTATATTGCACAACAATACCCGATACCGCCGACGAAACTATACGACATTCCAGTAGATGTTATAGTCGTAGAAATCGAAGGCAATACAGCGACGATATATTGTCAGAAGGGGGCAATAAATTTATCTGAACCAGAAATAATAGACCTTACAACAGAACAAAAAATCTTCCTCGCAATAATCGTCGAGATTAACTGGGAGGCTCGACGACGTGTAGCCAAAAGTCTTGGAATCAATTATGACAAAATCAAAGAAGAGTTGCAAGACATGAAGTTACTGTTAGCGTCCGGAGCTATAACGCCCAAAGGCCGCAATGCTCTTGGTTCGGAGACTTTAGAATGTATTATACGGAACGAGTTATCAACGGAGTCTTGATGTACAAGACTGATCCAAGACATGATTGGCGTCACGTCGACGGAATCAAAGGGACGGCTTTTGAATTAATGGCAAGACTGAGTAAAACACAGAGGGAAGACATTTTCCGAGCACTGAAGGAACTGGATCAAGCATAAAGAGAGACAAATGAGCCATTTCGACAAACTTTTAGAAGCTGGACATATACAGCCTCCACGCTTCTTAAAGAACAATATTATTTATGAAGTCATTACAGGTAGTATAGCCTATGGGACAAATATAGACAATGTATCTGACTTCGACATGTACGGCGTTTGTATACCTCTTAAAGAGATGATCTTTCCTCACCTTGCTGGAGAGATTCTAGGGTTCGGTAGGCAAATACAACGCTTTGAACAGTATATACAACATCACGTCTCTTCAGGTAACAAGTCATATGATCTTACATACATGAGTATCGTAAAATATTTTCAATTATGTATGGAAAATAATCCAAACATGGTTGACACACTTTTCGTCCCAGAGAATTGTGTCACACATATGAATGCAATCGGATCTATGATCCGTGAAAATAGAAGACATTTTCTACATAAAGGTAGTTACTATAAATTCAGTGGCTATGCACATAGCCAATTACATAAAATGTCCAGTAATAAACGGGAAGGTAAACGTAAAGAAATTCATGATGAATTTGGCTTCGATGTTAAATTTGCTATGCATCTAGTACGTCTTTCATATGAAGCTGAGATGATTTTATCTGAACATAATCTCGATCTTCAAAGACATTCGGAACACTTGAAAGCAATACGACGTGGTGAAATTAAAGAAGAAGATATACGCCTATGGTTTTCTGCAAAGGAAAAATATCTCGAAGAATTGTTTGCAAAGTCTACTCTACGTGATACTCCTGATTACGATTTTTTAAAGGAATTATTGCTTAATTGTCTAGAACACCATTTCGGCAATTTAGACAAAGCAATAGTCCGCGAAGATAAATATAGAGTAGCAAGTCTTCAAATTAGCGAAATTTTAAGGAGTGTTGGTCTATGATACTGACAGAGACACAAGAGAAATGGTTGCAAGCACTTGAGTCTGGCAAGTACGAACAAACTGTAACCTGTTTACGTAATGATCGCGGGTTTTGTTGTTTAGGTGTCTTTTGTGAAATTGAAGGGTGTCAAAAGTCACAGGATGGTGGCTATGTTGTTAATGGAGTCAGGTATAACTCGCGTTTACCAGACGAATTAACAGCAAAATTGGGTCTAAAAAACGATATTGGTAGTATAACTATAACAGTGTCATTAACATCAATGAACGACAATGGTATGTCATTCAAAGACATAGCAACATTTTGTCGTAAAAACCCGGAGAAGGTATTTATATGCAAATCTGGCGAGAAAAACCAGGAGTAATTAGCGAGAAAGCTTGTTGGGTAGCAACATATGGTTGTTGGTTACACACAGGTGAAACATTGTTTGGCCTGTTATGTAGTCTTATATTCGAATGGAAGCAAGACAGACACTTAGTAGGGTAACATGAAAGGATTCTAATGTACCAGTTACTGCTCATCGCCACGTTGTGTCAGCCCGCAGACGCTCTTCAGCCAGAGAATGTTAAGCCAGGACCGCATGACTGGCTAATAAAGAATGAGACTATTGTCTCCCTCCACAAGGAGGTTAATCTACATAGAGCACGCAGTGGCTTACCTCCTGTTGCGATTGATACTAATATGTGTCTCGCGGCACAACGCCACGCCGTATATATGTCTAATTACGGCTTCATGCATTCTGGTCTTCCATATATGGAGATCATCAATCAATCGCATCCAAACGCCCAAGGTGCGGTTTACTCTTGGGCGGCATCTCCGCCACATAATGGCATCATGCTCAGTAACGCTACATCTGTAGGTTTTGGGTATGCTCTTCGCGGTGGTTATCCTTATTGGGTTGGAGTGTTCCGATGACACTTGATGAAGCAATACGTGAACATTTCGTCAATACTCTTGAACGTAACGCGTTCAAATTACCAATTACGTGTCAACAGCTTGGCATATCAATCAAGACTGGCTATAACTATCTGCGGAAATATGACCTCGTGGATTGGTACAACAGTAATGGTGGGCTATTATGTCCAAGCAGCTTCATTACAGTATACTATAACGGCAAATATCACGCGACAGTTGTTAATGTGCCTGAAAACACAAATCTATGCCTGCTCCTAGCGAAATATGCTGAGAAATTTGATTTGAAACGTGCTTTCTTAACAGCACATATTGACAAGAAAATCCTTAATTACGACCTATTGGAGGTTCCGTATGACTCATATTATTCAGGCTCAGTGGTTAATCAAAGCTTACGAACTAGCGACCCAATCTCCTGACCCATCGACACAGAATGGTGCAATAATTGTTAATAGACATGGTGTCTACTCTACTGAAGGTTACAATACATTTCCTAATGGTGTAGCTGAAACACCAGAGCGTCTAATTAGGCCAAAGAAATATAACTATATCGAACATGCTGAACGGGATGCAATCTACCGCGCAGCAAAGTTCGGTATTAGGACACTAGACACAACGCTATATTGTCCTTGGTTTGCTTGCTATGATTGTGCAAGAGCTATCATTTGTAGCGGTATAGCGAAGGTAGTTGGTCATCAATGTATGTACGATGAGACACCCGAAAGATGGAAAACCAATGTAGACGAAGCCTTGGATATGTTGCGTGAAGCGGGCGTAGAGATCGTTATGTTCCAAGATCCATTGCCTACAGCACCGAAAATACGGTTTAATGGAGAATTGTGGCAACCATGACGAAGATATGTTGTATAGCTGATCTACACGGTAGCCTGCCGGTGATAGAACCTTGCGATATTTTGCTCATAGCGGGAGACATTTGTCCTGAACAAAACCAACGTGAATGGATGCTACATATCTTTGAGCCTTGGGCCAAGGCGTTGCAATGTACTATCATCGCGGTTGCGGGCAACCATGATCGTATTCTACAGGTGCTACCCTTCGTTGGCTGGCTAAAGGCATTGCCTATTACTTTTCTCGACAACACAGAGATAATAAGTGTGAATGGAATCCATATTTACGGAACGCCGTGGCACAAGCGTTTTGGTAATGGTGTCTTTATGGCTGAAGAAGAGGACTTGCAAGAAATCTACAGTCAGATACCAAAGAATATAGACATACTTCTAACACATGGTCCGCCGTATGTCGTGTTAGACCATGTGTCTGGTTTCGGACCACAAGGTGGTAAAGCGTTACGTGCGGCAATTAGTTTAAAGAAACCAAAGTATGTCGTATGTGGACATCTGCACAATAATTACGGTACTGCAAGAGTTGGAGATACAACAGTTATAAACTGTGCGTTGAGTGGTTTACCAACCAAGCGTCTTAAATACAAACCTTTTTACTTCGAGATATAGTAGAAACTAGATTTATGGCAACAGACGTTCTATTCATGAAGCCATGTACGCTCGATACATTAATAGACGTATTGCAATTATACAGAAAACAATCACGTTTACGTGGTGAGACATGTGTCTATATTTGTGCTTTGGATTCACAGTTGGAATATATACCAATAAATGGTGTTTCTTTTGACCAAGATTCCACTGGAGCGGTAGTCACTATAAATTTGGAGTTACCTGAATGTCAACGACAGCCCTGATTGAAAGTCAACGCGTTAATGGTTTGCCCACAGCCGATCGTCTTATTTGTCTTTATACTGAGGAGGGAGACTTATTAGGTTATGCACGTTTGGCCGAGTGTATTAATCCAAATAATATTGCGATCTATATTCATAAAAGTGGCGATGCAACACATCTAAACGTCATGGGTAAAACAATAATACCTCAAAGTGTCTCGGTTGTTGCTGGTACAGTTTTGTACGTCGACAGGAAGAGGTTTCAAATATGAATAAAAAACGTCTTATTCAGTTGGCAGACTATCTTGACAATTTAGATCCCAAGTTTTGGAACTTTCGTGTTACTATGTGTGGTTCTGTTGGTTGTGCTGTTGGTCATTTGCCAAATGTCTTTCCAAAGCATTTTGATGCAAGAAGTTATTTATGGGAAGACGCTCCAAAATTCTTCGGAATGTCAAGACAGAAATTTGTTAGTATATTCGAATAACGAAGAGTATAGGACTTATGAAAATTATAATAATGTGACACCAAAGATGGTGGCAGCGAAGATAAGGGTGTATGTGGAAACTGGAAAATAAGGCACGTAAGTAAATTTAGGCAGGGACGCCAAATGAAGATTGCAGTCATTATTTCTGATCCTTTACAATGCGTTATATGTGCTGATACTATTGAAACAGAACATACGTTTACAGAAATTCCCACCAAATGGGAACTCTTTGACATTGTGGTTTATGAAAATATATTCGATATGTCTGACTTAATGTCTAAGTGGCCTGAGACGTTATTTTATCCTGTCGAAGACCATAAATATCCTAATCGCGAACAGTTAGAAAACTTGAATACGTTTCCCATTATACCCATAGACGTAGTGGAAAGACGTGCAATTGTAAATGCCACTAGATTATTGAAGAATAGAGAAAAGATAGCCATAGCATTAGGTATAGGCATCCGGACTCTAAGTGGAAAGTTACGTAGTTATGGCTATCCACAACGTTGGGAAGAAGCTCACGTTGCCATAAGGCGATTTCCACAATATCTCCGACCATTGGCCGAGTACGTTAAGACATCAGTCTCTGATGAAGAATTCCAACAACCGTTAGATTACCTATCGGTGTTATTTCCGCACATATTTACATTTGCCAATGGAATGTTATACTATAGAGCCGGCAGTCTGACCCATAAAAGTGTTCAAGAACGATTGGCGAAGGTCTTTGGCATGGAATATAACGACTTCGTAGCGTTATTTTTCATGTGTCCGGATAGAAAAATTTGGTTGGAGAAGGTTTATGAGCACGTATTTGGGCAAGTATGTTGAAGTTTTGCCTAATGGTGAAGGTTTAGGGCACCATCCAACACTATCTCGGCAAATTGTAAATGGAGATATACTTTTAATAGAGATTGCGGCGGAGGATCTTTTAGGTTATAGAGTTGATACTGCTTTCCGAAAAGGTTGTGACACTTTCGGAGATAATTGGCAAGTTATTTATACAGGTTTTGTGTCAATATTGAACCAAGATATTTGTACATGTGAGACTTTATTGTTTGGCCATCACCTAGGGTGTCCTTACACGAAAGGAAAACAAAATGTTTGAAGTTGGCGACCAAGTTGAAAACGGACGTATTGTACGTATCAATAAGACATATGATGTAGAGTTTTCCGATGGCATTGAAGAGACATTACAAGAATCTGAAATACAACCAATTGGGCTTCGCCTGCGGCTCGGAAATATTGCAACAGACAATGTTGGTGGCGAGTGGAAAATTACAGTCGAGATGCGTAATTGGCGTAATCCAGCAATACCTTCATATATGCTAACGGAAATTTGTTCCGATAGGGTGCCACGAACTGCACACGCTTCGAGAGATGGTATGACATGTATTTGTACAGAGTCTGCAGTCATTAAGAAGATAATATCTGTGAGGGAAGAATGAAGAAATACGAATTTACTGGTAAAGAAAAGGTATTACCTTGTGGAACTGTAGTCAAACAAATTCGTAGACTGCCAGAGGGTTTAATTGGCGGCTGGTTACAAGCTGAGACCAATTTAAGTCATGATGGTAACGCATATGTCTATGGTGACGCATGTGTCTATGGTAATGCACGTGTCTCAGGTGACGCATGTGTCTCAGGTGACGCATATGTCTATGGTAACGCACGTGTCTATGGTGACGCATGTGTCTATGGTAATGCACGTGTCTATGGTGACGCATGTGTCTATGGTGACGTACGTGTCTATGGTAACGCACGTGTCTATGGTGACGCATGTGTCTATGGTAATGCACGTGTCTATGGTGACGCATGTGTCTATGGTGACGCACGTGTCTATGGTAACGCACGTGTCTATGGTGACGCATGTGTCTATGGTGACGCACGTGTCTATGGTGACGCACGTGTCTATGGTGATGCCAAAATTGAAAAATCGATGGATTTCCTACACATTGCTGGTTTTCGATTTGCTGTTACAATCAGGAATGATGGATACGCCTCTATCGGATGCCAAACCAAGAGTATAAGTGAATGGTTGGCTATTGATTTTAATGATCAAAGTGAAATTACAGGTGAAGCAGAATTTAGGCGTATGCAAGCGATTCTTAAACCAATATTTGAAATGTATAGAAATGAGGCAAAATGAAAGTACAAACGCAATGACGATTCCGGCTGAAACACTTGCAGCATTAGGTCGATTGATTCCGGAAGGTTATGTCGCTGTAGGAAACGGCGTTGTGAAGCCGCATTACTTAATATGGTCGAAAGATTGTCACCATTACCGTGAGCCGTATGCTGGCGAATTGAATGTGCCTGTTAGACAATTTTTATCTGTTGTGAGGAAGAAATGATGTTTGAACGCTTGACACAATTAGCAGATCATTTAGACAATATTCCTTTTGAGGAATGGGACTTCACAACACCGATCAATGCCTGTGGAACTGCTGGCTGCGCACTTTATCAATTTCCGAAATTGTGGCCAGAGGAGTGTGCATATAGTAGATTTAGTGGACGATTATTCATAAAATGTAAAACTGGCTATCCCGAATTTTTAGGCATTGGCGGCGTTGCTTTTAATCTATTATTTATGTCTGGTTACGCATACGGTAAAACAATGTGTGATGTTACGCCGAAGATAGTCGCTACTAAGATTCGTGAGTTCATGAAATTTGGTTCTGATGCTATATGTCCCTAGATTGCAGCTAAATCATGAAAGATATAATAGAAGGTGTAGTCGGTGGCTTTATCATTGCAGGGATATTTGTAGGCAGCTTAATTACACTGATTCTTCTCTATGGTGTTCCATATGTTTGGAACATAGTTCGACCGATTTTACATGATTGGACAAGGTAGATAATGATGGCTCAAGACAATGCTAATCGCGATATTATGCTCTCACCAGGTTCTTATCTGTATTTGATGAATATTGGCCAAGGTGGAACGACAATGGTTCATATCGGGCCTACGGTCGTTAATCAAACGCCACAAGACCAAGCGGTAAAATACGACAGCACAAATAATAAATTCGTTAAATGCACACTTGAAGAAGCTGTACAATACTCCCCGCGAGTTAAAGATGGTGATTATTTAATTTTGGAGAATCCTGCAGCCGACGGCTCATTTCCAACGTCACAAAAACAACAAACTGTTCCGCTCGATATTGGGCGAAAAGAAATCATCGCTGGACCTTGGTCTAAGGCTTTATGGCCTGGTCAAACAGCAACAGTAGTCCAAGGCCATAGATTGAGGAGCAAAGATTATCTCGTTGTAGTCGTTTATAACGAAGAAGCGGCCGCAGCTAATTGGACATCTAGTCTAGTTTCGTCAGAAGAAGAAGCTGGACTTCCACGGCCGAAGAGTTTTGCTGTAGGAACACGTATCGTCATTAAAGGAACTGAAGTTAGCTTCTTCATCCCATGCACAGGCGTCGAAGTTGTTAAGGACGAACGTGGGAACTACGTTAGAGAAGCCGTCACACTTGAACAGATGCAATATTGCATCCTCTTGGGTGAAAATGGAAAGAAAGAATATCCCAAAGGTCCAGACGTTATTTTTCCATCACCAACACAAACCTTTGAGAAAAATGCCGAAGGTCAAATCAAGTTTAAGCCACTTGAACTTAATGCTCTAAGTGGTATTTATGTCAAAGTGACAGCAGATTTTGGTGACATAGACTTTGAAAATCCGGGTGATAATATTCGAGAATATATCGAAGGTGAAGAATTATTCATTACGGGTGAAACATTAAGTATCTATTATCCAAGAGAACAACTTTCGATTATCAAGTATGGTGAGCAAGAAAAACATCATGCTACTGTAATTCCGAAAGGTGAAGCCCGTTATGTAATGCACCGCGAAAGTGGTATCATTACAAAAATCGAAGGTCCGCTAGCTTACTTACCTGACCCTAGACATGAAGTCTTCGTTAAACGTGTGCTGTCTTCGACGCAATGTAGTCTCTGGTATCCTTCTAACGCGGAAGCATTGGCGTATAATGCTGAACAAGAAGTCGAACAGAAAACCTCTGGCAACATACTTTTAGCCGCAAATTATTTGGCTCCTGTGGGACCAACGCAAAGTAATACAATCACACGCGGTACGAGTTATACACCACCAAGACAAATTACACTCGATACGAAATACGAAGGTGCTCCGAAGATCGACGTTTGGCCAGGGTATGCCGTCCTAGTTGTTGGTGCCGCAGGCTCACGACGCGTAGTGAAAGGACCACAAACAGTTTTATTGGAATATGACGAAGTTCTTGGACATATGGAACTGTCAACAGGTAAACCAAAGTCTACAGATAACTTGCTAAAAACAGTTTATCTCAATACCGACAATAACCAAGTAACGGATTATATACCTTTCGAGTCATCAGATCACGTTAAAGGCACAGTCAAACTCTCATTAAGGGTAAATTTCGAGGGGGAAAGTGATGAAGAACGTTTGAAGTGGTTTAGTGTTGCGAACTATGTCAAGTTGCTCTGTGATCATGTTCGCAGCATCATTGCTGGTATGGGTAAACGTCACCCGATCGCAGAAATAAAGAACAATTATATTAACCTTATTCGTGATGCAATCTTAGGTCCAAAAGCCGAGGGTCCACGGCCTGGACTTCCCTTCGGGAATGGTATGCGGGTTATTGAGGTTGAAGTCTTGAAGCTTGAGTTGTTGAGTCCAGCCATTGAACAACTACTGGATAAGGCTCAACTGGACGTTGTGACCTCGAATATAGACCTAGAGTCTGCCAAAAGAAACTTGCAAATTACTCTTGAAAAAGAGACTATTGCAAGGGAAATCGAGGATATTAAGCAAGAGACGCAACAACTTGCTTATTCCGCTAAGCAACAGACTCTTGAACAGAATATCCTTGCAGAGAAAGATACATATTCTGCACGTATCCAATTAAAGAGTGTTGAGTCACAATTAAGTCTTGCAGTTTTGAACGGTAAACTCGAAGAACTTAAACGCAATCTAGATCTCAAGCAGCTTGAATTTGACATGACAATGGCTCAACGCCGTGTTGAAGAGGAGTTTGTATCACAACACAATATTGCAGAACAAGATCTTGAATTGCAGTTGTTAAAGGCTGAAACTCAAGCAGCTATTTCTCGAATGGAAGCAGTCCAAGGTCCATTAACTGAGCTAATGACTGCCTTAACACGTGAGGATTTAGCGGCGAAATTCGCTGAAGCGTCGAACATGGAAAGGGTATTGACTGGCTCAGACAATGTTGACGCTATTCTGGCTGTTTCACCATTGTTGCGAAAGTTTATGGAAAAAGGTGGCGAAGTCGCGAAATTGATTGCTGGAAACAATGAATAATTTAGGATTTAATTAATGAACGAAAACCAACAATACGACGCTTTCTTGCGAACTTTGAGACATCAAGATTATAATGGTCCAATATTTCAGACAAGTGTCCAAAACTTGTTTCATACTTATTTGTCTTTAGTACCAAACAGGCAGCATTACAATTGTCGTTGCTGTATGAATTTCCTTGATCGTTATGGTGGTCTTGTGACTGTAGATTCAAGTGGCAATCTTGTTTCTTTATTTTGGGAAATGAGCCTACCGGCTGGAAACTTCATGCGTCCCATTGTCGAAACGCTCCGCGATATTGTTCATCGAAGCAATATTACAGGAGTGTTTTATTCTCCCGAAGGGACATTCGGGGTTCAGGAGAACTATGATAAGAAGCGTTCTCTTACGTGGTCGCATATGGCTGCCCCAAACAGATACATGTGGACTGATAGAATTAAGACAGCATACCAAGGTGAAGCTGAGAAGCTTGAAGACTTCAAGAATGTCCAGCGTGCTTTGGGTGAGTATAGGCGTGACACACTCGAACAAGCCGTACAGCTTCTTGAATCTGAAGTTTTGTATAGATCAGAAAAAGTTTTAGGGCCAGCAAAATGGTTACTCGATTGTCGTACCAAGAATACCAACCAACTTTGGAATGCCGTAGCTACGGCTCCACCAGGATTTTGTCACCCAAGAGCGTCGATGATTGGTACGTTACTGGATGATTTGAATTCTGGCTTAGACTTCGAGTCCGTAAAACGGCGTTTCGCAGAGAAAATGTCGCCTATGGCCTATCAACGGCCTACAGCAGCGCCGGCAGACCAGACTATTGAACAGGCGGAGAAACTCGTCGAACAACTTGGCGTCGCAAAGTCGCTAGAAAGGCGTTTTTGTCTTGCCGATGAGACCGTTCGTTTGTGGACACCTGTAGCTAAATCCGGGGCTACTGGAGTCTTTGGACACTTGCGTCAGAGTCCTCCGGCTGTAGTAGGAACGGATGTAAAAGCTGTAACTTGGAAGAAGTTCCAAGAAATAGTATTGCCTACGGCAGAGAGTATTGAGTATTTAGTACAGTCTAGTGCGAATTATTCAGCATATTTAACGGCTGTACATACTGATTCACCAATACTGTTCCAATGGGACAACCCTGTTAATTGGTATGTTTGGCATGGTGGTTCTTCTGCGGAACAATTCAGCCTAACGGCTGGACGTTATGTTTCTGTGATTGGTATAACTTTACAACCAAATGCTTGGGAAAGCGTAGCTGAACATCAAGGTAATGGTGTATTGTTCATGCTTGAGGGTGCGAAAGACATCCGACATGCAGGTAATTCGTTATTCCCTGAGACCCTACGGAGTGAATATCATGGCATTCGGAAAGTTATCGAAGCCTACAGTCGCAAAGCAACTATACACCCTTCGGAAGGACAACATGCTGCTGGACTATTATTGCAGAAGAATTCAGCATCATCTTGGCGAGGCAATAAGTTTAAGGTGACATCTAAAGGCATTACGTTAATGTACAACATCGATAGGTGGGATTGATATGGATGATTGAGGGAACAGTTAGATCCATTGATCGAAATGTTTGAATCTGCCATTGCGAAATTATGATTTATTTAGATTTTGAAATGTCTGGACTTAATTATTTAGGGTTTACTATCATGAGTCTTATAGGTAAGACAGTTAGAATCAAAGAAGATAATAGCAATTCACACCCTATAGAAGAACGTACCCTCAAAGCAGGAGATCTTTTAGTTGTAGATTTTGAAGACTGTGCTTTTGTGGGATTTAAATCTCCTAAAAATAATTCAACAGTATTTGGACCTAACACTATTGCGATTTTCGCGAGTAGAGTTGAATTAGTGCCGGGCGTAGGGACGCCGGGCGTAGGGACGCCGAACGAATGTTTATGCAAGTCCCTGTTGTTTGGTCACGAGTTCGGATGTCCAATGTTCAAGAGCTATTGAGTAAGGTATTAACTTATTATGATGCAGCTTCAAAGATGGTTAATTGGTCAAACAGAATTGGAAAATGATCTAATTCATAGTCGTGACGCTATACGTCACGCTATAGAACATGGTGTCCAACATTTAGAAGTGTTTAACAATGGTGTCTGGGCACCATATCAAGATAATTATCATTATATATGCATTCCTCTTTGTCGCATACGGAAGAAGAAGCCGTTGCCATTTGACACTATACGTGTTTTTGCTGAAATAAAACATGATAATAATGTGATTGGCGTTATTGCATGTGATGGTGCAGGTATTACAGTGCATAGTGGGGGTATTAGAGAAAATGTATACTTATCCTATGAAAAATTAACCGAAGGTTATATGTATCGTAATCCTATGGATACAGACTTCAAACCTTGTCATCTGTGAGATAAGCTGTGGACCGGACGCTCAGAATGTTGAGTCCGGATGATTTGTATGAAGTGTTGGTTCTTGAGAATTTGTGTTACGTAAATAATCACTGGACTCTAGAACAATTCAAAAGTTGTTTATGTGAAGAAAATTGTTATGGCTTAATCTGTGTAGAAAATGAGGATGTCGTTGGATTTGCTATTTATCTGTTATTAGACTTTCATCTTGCGATACTGAATTTCGCTGTGCATCCTAATAAACGTCGACAGGGTGTTGGTAGTCAAATGTTTTACCGTTTAGTCAAGATAGGAGAAGCTTATAATTTACAAGAGGTAGTTCTTGAAGTTCGTGAGACGAATATTCGAATGCAGAAGTTTTTGCAATCACAAAATTGTTTAGCAAAACATGTGTTGAATGGTCATTATCCTGATGGTGAAACGGCATACCAGTTTGTCCGGAAGCTGTAACGTTTGGGTTCCGGGTTTCACTTGGAGGTTTTATGCACATAGAACGTTTGCTACTTTGGGCAGATTATCTTGACCAACTTAATCCCGATTTTTGGGATTTTAGTAACATAGTTTCACATTGTGGTACTGTAGGCTGTGCCATAGGACATTTACCAAATGTGTTTCCTGAACATTTTCGGTATGATGTAGAAGAAAACGATATCGCCACAGGCGACGATTTCTCTTGGGAATCTTATATTAACTTTTTCGAAATGCCTATCGAAGACTTTAATGAGATATTTGATGTTTGTAATAAGCGTCATGTTTATGGTGCACCATTAGTAACGTCGACGATGGTAGCGGATAAGATTAGACAGTATGTCTCAACAGGTGAGGTCCAATATGTCGTTGAAGCATGTGAAAAAGATTAATCCACAAAATAAGAAGCTGATTGAAGCACGTAACGCTTTATTGTGGATTATAGAAAATGGGAATTATCGTCAAAGGCGGCAAGCAAATGCATTATTGAAGGATATAAGATGAAAAACTTGTTGTTAGTTATGTTAAATTTCTGAGAGTGATGACGTTCGGGAATGGAGTGGTAAATAAATTACACCTCTTAAACAAACAATACTACATGCTAAAGACATTAACGGTAACATTATATCTCGTGGTAATTGTTTTCAAGCTTGTGTAGCATCTTTACTTGATATGTCATTAGAAGATGTCCCACATTTCGTTGAAGCCGATAATTATCCAATTAATTTCCATGATTGGTTAGTAAAACGTGAATTAATGTATATTGAATTGACGTGTGATAATCCTTCTGAGTATTGGGGACATCATATTATCGTTGGACGTTCACCAAGAGGTGAATTTTTACATTGTGTTATCGGTTTAAATGGTTATCCAATCTTTGATCCACACCCTTCAGATGCTATGATATTATCTGAAGATGTGGAGAAGTGGTTGTACGGTTTCATTGTTCCCAGACGTTAAAGGAATTAAAATGCAGAAAATCTGTACTTTGTTTGTATTTTTATTTATGTTAGCTGGCGATCAGGAAAAGGATAAAGACTTTGATCCTTATGCTTTTCATTTAGTGCGATTTCGTAATAAGGATGATGCGGCTATTGTTGTTAGTAATCCAGACTTATTGTCTGGAGAAGAGTTGAATAAGTTCTGCTTATTTCTGAATTCAGATGAAGCCTCCTATTAAAACGGAGAGGGAATGATCACTCTTATCATAGTTTGGGTCATAGGTTGCTTTATTTTCAGTGGAATATATCCAAATGAGTTGGCACTTGCACCTATTTGGCCAATTTACGTTGTTATGGAATTGTGCCAAATGATCTATGATTTGTTTATTTGTCCCTAGACTTAACGTCCGGCGTCCCTAGACCAATAAGGAATAATAATGGCTACGAAAAAAGTTGTTACGTTGCGTGTTGCTCAAGTTCTCGACACATCTGGAAGTATGCGAGGTGAGTCCATCACAAATGTTCTGAAAGTGATGAATGGTCTAGCAGAAACGTACAAGAAACAAAAGAATGTTAACGTCCGTGCTACATTTGTGACATTCGATAATACCGCAGTTGTACGTTTCGAAGATCAGCATGTCGACGAATTCAAGACTATTGATAAGATAGTTTGTGACGGTTGGACTAATATCTTTGAAGCTGTGGAAAAAGCTGTAGCGTCACTCGAGAAGTTTGGTAAGTCAACAGATGTCTATCTCATCAATCTCTATACCGATGGTGCGAATAATCAAGAAGCATACTTGGTTAAGGAACGTGTTGCAGCCCTGCAAAAATTACCAGAAAACTGGACTGTGACATTCATGGTTCCACCCAAAACGGGTGATAGGTTTGCTAGTCAGTATGGGATTCCACGTGGTAATGTTTCGGAATGGGAAACGTCTACCAAGGGTATTCAAGAAATGGAGGTTAAGACAACAGCGGCAACTACTGATTATCTCGATAACGTGAGTTGTGGAGGCAAAGGGACGAAGGACTTTTATAATGTCCAAACTGATTTGTCTACTATGAAGAAGCGGGATTTGAAGAAATTGACCGATTTGTCTGCGACGTTTAAGTCTTACCTCGTAGCTCAAGAGGTGGCGATCAAGGAATTCGTCGAAGCGAAGACCAAGAAAGGCTACGTAATTGGTTCAACCTTTTACGCCTTGACGAAGAAGGAAAAGATCCAGCCGTCGAAAGACGTGATGATCCTAGACAATGCCACCGGGAAGTTATATGGTGGACCAGAGGGGCGTGATCTTATTGGTTTGAAGCCTGGAATTGTTTGTGTTGTTGAGCCAGTTAATCATGCAGGGTTTACCATTTTCGTCAAATCGACCTCGGTGAACCGGAAGTTGGTCCGTGGCACCAAGGT
>JAGWJP010000041.1 GCA_028865725.1 Patescibacteria group bacterium | reverse complement strand
TATAATGAACATAATCTCTTCAGACTCGCATATCTGGCTGGACATAATGTCTACGAGAATTATGATAAAGAGGTAGTGCCGATAGATTCCGAATATCCATTGCGGCTACATCAAGTAGACATGGCAAGTCAATGGCTAACATATCGACACATGATATGGGCCGCCGAGATGGGCTTAGGTAAATCTTTAGCAGTTATAGCTGTTTTGAAGAAATTGTCGCATTTAATTACACCAGACAATCCACCAATTTGGGCGTCGACGAAATCTGCATTAACGTCAGTTAGACTTGAATGTGATTTGTGGAATTATCATTTACCAATTAAGTTCTTAACCTATGAAGGTGTTAAGAAGTATATAGAGAATATCAAGTCTGGAACTAAGGCTCCACGTATCCTGATTGGTGACGAAAGCCATAAACTCAAAAATGGAACTACTCAACGTACACAAGCTTTTGCGTATATAACACAGTGTATGCGTGAGGAGTATGGTGAAGATTGTTATATAATCCTCATGACTGGGACGCCAGCACCAAAGTCTCCTATTGATTGGTATTCACAATGTGAGATCGTTAGGCCAGGATTCTTGAAAGAAGGTAATGTAAATATATTCAAGGATCGTCTCGCTATCATTGCACAAAAGGAAAGTGGTACTGGAGGAATATATCCAGAATTAGTGTCTTGGCGAGATGATAGTAAGAAGTGTGGAGTTTGCGGTAAGCTGGAAAATGATTATGGTCATGACGTTGAACTATTAGACAACCATGCTTATGTGCCATCAGTGAATGAAGTTGAGCTTCTATATGCACGCATGAAAGGTCTTGTATTAGTTAAGACTAAAGCTGATTGTCTTGACCTTCCAGAAAAAATTTATAAGCGTATTTATTGTAAGCCAAAGGAAACGACTCTACGTGCAATGAAGATGATTGCTAAAGTGCAACCATCAACGATTAAAGTTTTGACATTATGTCGTGAACTTAGTGATGGTTTCCAATATATACAAGAGGAACGTGGAAAGAAGACTTGTGAACTTTGTAACGGGTCTGGAAAAGTCGTAGCACCGAATTATATCGGACCACCAAAGACACAAGAATTCATTAACACATTAGGTATAGTAGATTTACTTGGTATGGTCTTAGACTCGCCTGAAGATTATATCATTGACCCAGTACAGTTTCCCCAATATTTCGAAGACGCAATTGTCGAATGTTGTCACTGTAACGGCTCAGGCGAAGTTGCAAATATAATACAATCTTACCGCGAGACGTTTACTGCGAAAGATGAGGCACTACAAGATATAATTGATGACCACGAAGACATTGGTCGTTTAGTCATTTACGCTGGTTTCACTGCCTCAGTTGACCGTGTGATAGATATAGTTGTGGATAAAGGTTGGGATTATATTCGTGTCGATGGTCGTGGCTGGAAGAGTAGTTTATCTGGTGATGAGAAAGTCAATCCTGAAAAGCTTATACGCACATTCCAAAATAAGAATTTTGAGAAGCAAATAGTCTTCATCGGAAATCCAGGATCTGCTGGGACTGGCTTAACACTTACAGCTTCACCGACGATATGTTATTATAGTAACGACTTCAATGCCGATAGTAGACAACAGTCTGAAGATCGTATTCATCGTATGGGTATGGACCAGAACCGTGGAGCAACGATAATCGACCTTATACATCTTCCAACTGATGAATATGTTTTAGATAATCTTCTTCGTAAGAAACGCTTACAAGACTTGAGTCTAGGACAGATAACTGAAGCTATGGAAATGGCTATGGCGAGAGAGGATTATGTTTAAGAGTTATAAATATGTTCCTATGGACTTTGAAGATTATAAAAGCCATTTGAAACGTGTTGTAGATAATGGATATAAGTTAGATGACATTGCAATATTACTTGAAAAACCAATATCTTATTTACAAGAAATTTTATTTGGACAGTCTTGGCCTGGTGAGACATCAATAGAAATAACTAATCTATATCCAAACTATAAGACAATTAAAATTACAGAAAGACAGTTAAAACACGCTTTAGAAGGTATAGTGCTTTTTGGTGAAACACTTGAAGATGTCTCAGCAAGAACTGGAAAGCCGTTAGATTGGTTAGAAAGTATACTTGAATCATGAGTAGTTATTTTAAATGGTACACTTGCTCATGTGGCCATCGATATGAAGAGCAGACAATATGTCCAGTTTGTAAGAAAAAATCTTGGGAAATTGCTCCAGACAGAATGCCCAAAGTGCCGATAATAAATAGTAAGGTACTTTACAAGAAGGTTGCTTGGGACGGTTACATACGGCTTTTATTGCTCGCAAAAAAGCTTGGAGCATCTGATAGTCAATTGGCAGAATGTTTTGGCGTCCCAATTGACTTCATTGTAAATGACTTGAAGTTTGGGCTTCAAGGAAATAAAGACCTAAGGCAAAAGACCTAAGAGAAAAGGTATAACAAATGGCACAATATGACGACGATGTTCTTATTAAAGAAATATTTTCGGACCCATCTTTCAATTGTCGCGGTAAAGATATCACACCCGGAAGCGTAGCTGATTTAGCTCAAGATATATCAACATGTCCCGGTGGACTCTTACAGCGAATACTAATTGAACCTTATACTTATGCAGACAAACCAAATATCAAATATCGTGTAATTGCAGGTAATAGACGTTACGCTGCTTGCAAGCTTTTGCAATGGACACATATTCCTTGCAAAGTTATTACAGGACTAACTGAAGACCAAGCTGAAATAATTAATCTCAACGAAAATATAAAACGCAAAGAGCTTAATATTCTTCAAGAGGCTAAAGCTATTGACAAAATGCTTGCGCGTGGACAGTCACCAGCATTTATTGCGAAGAGACTTGATGTCTACCAAACATGGGTAGATGCACGTATAGCATTGTTGAAGTTACCAAAAGATGTTCAAGAGGAGGCAGCATCTGGAACTATTAAGCAGAGTCATATTCAACAGCTTGTACAATTGAAGAACCAAAATCTTGAAAAGATGTATGAAGCTGTCAGGGCTATTAAGAATGGAAGTCGAGAAGATAAGAAGATAGTCTTAAAGCCAGATATGACGGATAAACTTGGCGTAAAGGTCGATCGTGAATTCCGAAATATGAGCGATGTTTTTAAGATTCAGGATCTTATTCAAGACGCTATTGGTTCTAACCTCGGTGCTAGGGCATTAGCTTGGGTTATTGGTGAAATTAGTGTTTATGATTTCCTCAAAGATATTAAGGCCGAAGCAGACTTATTACAGATTCCGTGGTCCATTCCTGATGAGTATATTCCGGAGAAGAAGTGATGGTAACTATATATCATTTGTTTGTTAAATTTGGTACAAGGATTTATGTTAAGTAGTTTCGCAGCGAAGATCCAAGAAAAGATATACTTACTGCGCAGACTAACACAGACAGACTTATGAAAGGTGTCCGAAGATGAATAGATCAGACGTATACAAAGTGTTAGATGGTGAACGAGATTATCAGGAAAAGATGTGGGGAGACACTGGTCTAAGAAGGACAAATCTTGATACAACACAAAACTCGAAGCATGACGTTGGAGAATGGATGATATTTATGCAGCATTACAT
>JAGWJP010000040.1 GCA_028865725.1 Patescibacteria group bacterium | reverse complement strand
GATCTGTTCAATGCTCGTGCGACCTGGGCGGAGGTCTTGGAACCGCACGGATGGAAGAAAGGAAACGCCGGCCGATGGTTCAGACCTGGCGGCAATCGTGAATCAGCTTTTGAGATGCCGGAGACGAATAATCTATGGGTATTCTCGACAAGCACGGCGTTGCCTTTTGAGAAGGCTTTGAGCAAGTATGCAGCTTATGCCGTGCTCAACTGTGGCGGCGATTTCAGTAAAGCCGCTGGCGAGCTGGCGCAAAAAGGTTATTGCGTTCCGAAACAGGAGCCGCAAAAAGCTCGACGAGCAGAAATTGTTACCACTCCGCAGATCGGAGCAAGAAAACAATTCACGGTAGCCTCGACTAAAGAGCTGATGGCAAAGGAATTTGAGCCTTTGCAATGGGCTATCGATGACCTGTTACCGGAGGGGCTGACGATTCTTGCCGGTGCTCCAAAGCTCGGGAAGTCTTGGTTGAGTTTAGACATCGCCCTGGCGGTTTCTCGTGGTGAGAAAGTAATGGGCGGCTACGCCACTAACAAGGGTGAAGTGCTTTATCTTGCCCTGGAAGACAGCGAACGTCGCCTGCAGTCAAGGCTGAATGTCATTGCAGAGGAAGAAAGAACAGCAGATAACGCCGAACTCTTCTGCTCTCCGGATTTCCCGAACATGCTCAGTGGTGGTCTGGAATGCCTTGAGGAATTCCTTAAGGCTCATCCGAATTGCCGGCTTGTGATCATAGATACCTTGGCTAAGTTCTTGCCGCCTAACGAGCGTGGTTCAAATGCTTACCAGGCTGATTACAAAGTGATGGGCGTTCTGCAGAAATTAGCCATGACGTTTGGCGTTGCTATCCTTGGCGTTCACCACGTGCGTAAACAGAAGTCCTCAGATGCATTCGACGATGTAAGCGGCTCTGCTGGCATTACCGGTGCTGCTGATTCGAGCTGGTTGCTGAAGCGTGGACGTAATGAAACAACCGGAACGTTGATGGTTACCGGTCGTGACATCGAAGAAGCGGAATTTTCGGCAGAGTTTGACAAAGACAATTGCCGATGGAAACTGCTTGGCGATGCTACTCAAGACAAACGGCGTCGGCACTTGCAAATTCTGCACGATGCTTTTCAGAACGAGCAGTTTAGCCGGTCGTCAGCTGAGACGTTCTTGCGTTTGTCTACTGCTCAGGCAAAGCGCGTTCTTGCCTCAATGTATCAATCAGGCTATTTGACACGCGAATCAACCGGCACGGTCGGCAAGAAAACGCACCATTACCGCCTGACCGAGAAGATTGGACAACTGATCATCAAGAAACAGCGAGACATATTTGGAGCAATCAGACAATGACCACGCTGCCCCCGGAGACTTTGAAAATGAAGCCGCTTCCGTCAGAGCAATGGTGCCGTGAAAAGCTTCGCTTGTTGCTCGACAGAGTAAGCGGAGATAAGCAGCACGCCATCGTAATTGGATTCTGGAGAGAGCGAGCGGAAGCCCTGAACAAAGGAAGCGAAGAAGAAAAGAATTATTCAACTGAGTTGTTTGTCCGGCTAGAGAAAGTCTGGGACGAACTGACGAATGAGGAAGATGTGTTTGGCGTATTTGGAGTGTGAACGATGAAAATTGAAATTGACTTGAAAGACATGCTTGGAGATGAATACGGAAATAGCGAGAGTCTTGCTGAAAGCGTCCATCGTCAAGTCGTAGACAAACTAGCCACGACATTGAAAGAAGGCATCGAAAACAAAATCAATGCTGAAATATCAATTCTCATTCAGCAACAAATTAAAGATGTAGTGTCCACTCAAATGCCTTCTCTGGTTGATCAGTTATTGAATGCTGAGTATCGACAAGTTGACCGTTGGGGAACGGTGCAAAAAGAGAACACCACGGTACGAAAGGAACTGGTGAAAGCGATCCAGGACCAAATGCAATACAGTCCAAAATCATACAACTCCGAGAAGAATATTTTCACAAAATCCGTGGATGAGGCTGTTGCAGAGCACGTTAAGCAGTTTAAGAAGGCTTATGACGCAACGATAATTGAATTGCTTCACAAAGAGGCTTTTGAATACGCCGTCAACAAAATGTCAGAGAAATTAGGTCTTTCGGTCGCAAAACGTTGAGGATGCCACGAATGCCACTGGACATCCCAAAAATGCTCGAAAGCGCACAAATAGATAAAGCGTATGTGATGCCACAAAGCACTATCAGGTACGGTCAAACGTATCGAATAGTAGCGCCATTGCGTGGTGCTTGCGGCACGGTGTTGATTGCAGAAACGCGACGCCCTGAAGTTGCTGAATTGATTACCAGATTACTGAAGGAGGCAGCGAAGCAGTAAATGGCTTGCTTGACGATAGGAACGAAAATCGAATACTTGGTTTACTTCGATGATGAGGACGCGCTCAAAGTTGTTCAACACAGCTGGCAGCCTCACGTAGTTGGAACGAATGTCTATGCTTCTCGACGTGAGCGGTGCAAGAAAACCAACAAGATGAAGCGCATTTACTTGCACCGCTGGCTGCTTGGCGTTGAAGATCCAAAAGTCTTTGTTGACCATGACGACAGGAATGGCTTGAACTGCCGAAAAGCAAATCTAATAATTACCGACCTTGTTGGCAACAACAAGAACCGCACGTATGGCTTAGCGGCAAACGCCAAGCGAATCAAAGGAATTATTGCGTGAATATTTACTGGGGCGGAAACAGTCTTAGAGATGATGAGGAAAGAGTACCCATGAGGCGGAAAATCAAAGCTAAATACAAAGGACATTGTTATGAGTGCGGAGGAATTATCTTGCCAGGTGACTCAGTAGTCTGGGACAGCTCGGAATCTGGCAACCTGGTTTGGTGCGAAGATTGCGACAGAGGCTTATTTCCCCAGAGGAAGCAGTAATGAAAGACATAGAAAAACAGGAAGACCATTTTGATGACTGGCTGCCGTTCATTTGCTATCTCGCTTTCGGCTTCGTGCTCTTTGGTTCGATGATGATACTTGCGCTCACACTTCCAATGGGACCGTAATTCTGCTCGAGCACAATGTGACACCACTTTGACCTCGAGGACACCACAATGGTTAGGCACTACAACGAACCAAGAACCAGATTCACAGCTAGAATGCCCGAACGGCTTTTGTCGCGTCTGGCGAATTACTTGAGAATGAATAAGCACGAACGATACGGCGAAGTCTTGAGCCGCAACCACATTATTGAGGAAGCTATTGAAGAATGGCTACAAAAGCACGAAAAGAAACGGTAGCCTGTAGAGCCTGCCGGAAGCCATTACGAAAAGGCGACTTCTATGGTGTGCCCGCTCACGCAGAATGCCTAGATACGCCAGTCCCGGCACAAGAGAAGACTCAACAAAAGAGAAAGGAAACTAAAGGCGTGGCAAAGATTCTTGTCCACATTCCTGCAGAGCTTCTGACGAAAATCGATGCAAGCTACAAGGGAAAATACCGCAACCGATCGGAGTTGATTCGCGATGCTCTTAGGAAGCATTTAGGTGAGGAACCAATAGTATCCCGTGGTATACCGGGGGATACTAAAAAGCTTACTAATATTGTTCCGCCTGCCTACCGTGGCAAGACGTTCCTACGTCGGAAACAATGCGCACAAATCTCCGGTTACAGTGTCCAGCATTTTGCGAACCTGGCAGCAAAAG
>JAGWJP010000039.1 GCA_028865725.1 Patescibacteria group bacterium | reverse complement strand
GAGGTTTACAAAGAATATGTGCTCGCACTCAAACGAGACGTAGCTGTTGAAAATGGAGCAGATGAAAGTGACACACTTCCTCAAACTCCCGAAGAGCGTGAGCGCGTCGGGTGGAGTGTATTCCATTCCGATGAAAATGGGTTGTTCATGTTTGATTACAAGATTCGCGGATTCTTAAAGGAAGCTGCAAGTTCGATTACTGGAAAAAACGGATTGACCGCTTTCAAGTCGAAAATCGACAAGTGGCTTTTTGTTAAACCGCGTCGGTTGTATTTCCTTGATCCTAAAGGAAACAATATTCTAAAACCAGATGGTGTGGAAGAGAGGCCACTTCGTGCCATGACGGCACAAGGTCCTCGCGTGAGTCTCAAGCGTTCAGATTATTTGAATGCTGGAACACAGGTTGATTTTACATTGGTGGTTCTCCCATTGGGGCAAAAAGAATTGACAGAAGATTTGATCCGTTCCTGGTTTGAGTACGGACAGTTTCAAGGATTGGGAGAATGGCGGAATGGATCCTATGGTCGGTTTTTGTTTGAGCTAGTAAAAGCGGTGGTGTAGCGTAGTGCCGTTCTGTGGTGCAATGCAAAGCAAAGGCATAGTCTAGTCGAGTACGGTAAAGCAGAGTTCATCATCGAATGTAACAGCAATGCGACGTAAAATTATGCCATGGCAAAGTGCAGTGAAGTGACGCAGCACCAAGGCATAGTTAGGTGAGGTGAAGTTATGCAGGGTACAGGCACTGTTCAGTAGAGTAGCGTCTGGCAGCGGTGGTGCAGAGCGACGCACGATATAGTATTTTGTGTTGTCAGGTGGTGGTAAAGTAAGGCATAGTCGAGTTGGGTAAAAAGGGCAGAGCAAAGGCAAAGTGATGTAAAGTAACGCGAGGGCCTAGTTGGGGGTGTGTTGTTTTTTATGCGGTGAAGGTGAAGTAAAGGTAGAGCAGGGTGAGGCGTGGGCAACGCTATGTATCGTATAGGTAGGGTGATGTAGAGTAACGCGAAGGTAGGGCAGTGTCGGGTTTAGTGCAGTTGAGAGTGTAAAGCATTGGTAGAGTGAGGTGTTGTAGTGTAACGTATGGTGATGGCAAGGTAGAGTCATGTGATGTAAGGTAAGGGTTAATTAAAAGCTGTGTGCCGGGGAGCGATCCTCAATCCGATCCCCCTCCTATTAGGGATTGCGATGATCCGGCACACGTTTTACCAAAGGGGGAGAAAGTGAAATAAGGTAAAAATTATATGAGAAAATCAATGTTCCTTTGTTTCTTGTTTGTGTTTTTCACAGTAGCTTCAGCGTTAGCTGACACAGTAACGTTGGTATCAACGGTGGGTGGAAATCGCGGCGGCTTTGCAACTGCACCGTATATCATCACAGTTGGTTCGCAATCCTATTTGGCGTTCTGTGATGACTTTGCCGATCATGTAACAATTGGTGAGTCATGGACGGGAACACTCTTAAATTTCTCGTCCTACACAGATGCTATGTGGGGATTGCAACCGTCTGCCGAGCAGAACTACGAAGCAGCGGCTTGGTTAATCTCGCAAGAACCTGCGGGAGGAAATCCTGCTATTCAATATGCGTTATGGGCATTGTTTGATCCAACGGTAAAAACAACCTCAGGGTGGAGTGCAGATGCTCAAACGTGGCTAAATGAAGCACAATCGGGAACTTATTCATTAAGTCAGTTTAGTAATTATTCAATTGTGTTTCCTACACCGGATTTGTCGAATCCGGAATTGTGTCAAAAAGATGCAGTGGTTTCGTGTCCGCAAGAGTTTATTGTAGACACCGTTGCTCAAACGCCTGAACCGGCTAGTTTATCGTTGATGGGTATCGGATTTTTTATGGTATTGCTTTTGGCTGCGGTTGGGAAATATCATCGAATGAGAATCTAAGGTATAGGGGAGGAACGTGTGGATCAACACCACCGGGCGAGTACGAAAGCTCGCCCAATTTTTTACGTATGAAAAGATTTTGCGGGAGGCGGAATAGTGAAAATATTTAAGTGGTTTGGACTGATTCTTTCTATTTGTAGTTTTCTTTCTTGTCGTGTAATTGCAGTATCTTTCCAGGTGCATAGAATAAAGAACGGCTGGCAATCAGCTCGTGTAGTAGCAATTTATTGGCCTGAGTCAGCATTAGGATACAGTATCATGCTGACGTTTCCAAAAAATGAGCAAAATTCTGACCGTGCGGAAATTACAGATATTCTTTCAGATTATGGATGCGATGTATATGAGGGCGGAGGATACCCTGGTGCTGCAGATTACATGACATGCAGTGGTGTTCAAAGTAATTCCGAGGCGGATGCAAAATTGAAGGAGATTTTGCCCAGGCTGGATGTTGTGCTCCGTGAAATATCTCGGAATGAAAAGATTGTTAAAACTTCCAAAGAATTGGCCGAAGAAAAAATACGAAATGCTCCGGTTACCGAAGATAAAGACGGATTTTTAGTTAAAAATGGCAAGCGTGAGAAGTGTGATCCCAAAGGATTATGGGGAGAATATAGTGATGGCTTCCGAGAGTTTACATGCACGGAGTCGGGATACTTTGTAGAGGATATAAAAGCTGAACACGCTGCGCAAGAGCATGAAGCTCACCGGGCGCAGCTAGCTTTAGAGCTTACTACCTGCGTTCTATCAACAAAGGATTTATCTGATGTTCTATCCTATGGTAATACCATTTTTGCTTACCCGATGGTACCGTATAGTCAAGAGGATATAGATGAGAAGTATCGATCCGCCCTAGAAATTCAGAAAACCCTTAGAGAAATGCCAGGTTCCCCAAAGTGCTCAAACACTCAACACTAATTTCCAGGAGAAGAGGGTATGAAAATTATTATGGGAATGAAAGTCAAGGACTGATATAAAATGCTAACTAATCTTCAATATCAAATCCTAAAAAAGATCGCTCCAAGTCGTCCGAATTACTGTAACGGATCAGCTTACGCGGAAAAGTCAAAGTTGTCTGTTTTGATGGGTGAGGATTTTTTTGACAGAATTAAGAATAAGGTGGTTGTCGATTTTGGGTGTGGTGAGGGTGCCGAAGTTGTAGAAATGGCGCAACGAGGAGCTAAGACGGTAATAGGTTGGGATATTCGTAAAGAGATGCTCGACGCAGCACAAGAACGATCAATTGAGCATGACGTTCATGATATCTGTATTTTTACTTCCTCAATGGTGTTGATGGCAAACCGACGTGTAGATGCTATTGTTTCCCTCGACGCTTTTGAGCATTTTTCAGACCCAGCATCGGTTCTTCATCTTATGAATTTTTTCCTGAAACCGAAAGGGGAAGTTTTCGTCAGTTTTGGGCCAACCTGGTATCATCCCTATGGTGGGCATTCATTTGTTGCATTTCCTTGGTCACACATTTTATGTGATGAAAAAGCTTTAGTTCGGTGGCGATCACAATTTCATCATGACAAAGCACAAAAATTCAGCGAAGTTCCAGGTGGACTAAATCAGATGACCGTTAAACGGTTTGAGAAATTGGTTGAAGCGAGTCCATTCAAATTCGCTAGTTTTGAAACTGTCCCCATCAAAAAGCTTCGGTATTTTCAGAATCGTTTAACCCGGGAGTTTACAACCGCTGTTATTCGGGCAAGGTTGGTTAAGCGAACCTGAAAGAAAATTTATGGTTAAGAAAAGAGCTGTCAAGAAAAA
>JAGWJP010000038.1 GCA_028865725.1 Patescibacteria group bacterium | reverse complement strand
GAGCGCACTGGAACGGGATTGAAGGATACGCGGTATAGTGATCTTGCAGCAGAGGATGAGGCTACAAAAGTTCCATCTGGAATTTTGGCGAAGCTTGAGAATTTTTTGGATATTGTTGGGCGTTATGACGAAGAAAACATGAAGGCTGTTTATGAGGGGCAAGAAGCAGAGGAGAAAGAGCCGGAACCGGATGAGGATGAGTCTGAAGAGGAATCTGAATCTGATGATGAAGAAGAATCTGATGATGAGGATGAAGATGAGTCTGGTGATGATGACGAAGAAGAAAAACCCGTTGTAAAAAAGAAGGGTACAAAAAAGAAGGATGAAGATGAAGAGGAAGACGAGGAAGAAACAGAAGATGAGGATGACGGTGAATCTGAATCTGAGGATGAAGAGGAAACAGAAGATGAAGAAGATGAGGATGAACCCGTTGTAAAGAAGAAAACTGCAAAAAAGAAGGGAAGTAAAAAGGAAGTAGACGAAGAGGATGAAGAGTCTGGTTCTGATGACGAAGAGGAGGACGAGGAAGAAACAGAAGATGAGGATGACGGTGAATCTGATGATGATGAGGAAGAAGATGAGTCCGGTGACGATGACGAAGAAGAAAAACCTGCTGTAAAAAAGAAGGGGACAAAAAAGAAGGATGAAGATGAAGAGGAAGACGAGGAAGAAACAGAAGATAAGGATGTGGATGAAGAGGATCTAGTTGAATCCGCCTCGCAGAAAGGGAAGAAGGGAGGAAAAAAAGCACCTCCGGCAAAAGGTAAAAAGAGTAAGAAATAGGAGTGTTTACTTTTCAAAGGCCGGTCCTCAGAAAGCCGGCCTTTGAAATCCTCTAAAGGAAAGATGATGAAAACTTTTTCCCAACTAGCATCGATTCAGAAGATTCAGAAGAGAAAAGATTTCCGTCCCATTGTTTTTCAATGCCAGATCAAAACTATGAGGAAGCAGGGAAACTTTTCAATAAGCAACATTGCTAAAGCTTCTGGAATCCCGGTTCCAACTCTCTATTGTATAGAGCGGGGAATGAACTGCGATTTAACAACAGCGTTTAAAGTAGCTAGGTTTTTTGGGAGACCTATTGAGGAGTTGTGGCGAATAAGAAAGGTACGGAAAAATAAGAAGTTGAAGAAGTGAAGGTGACATGAGAGTGAAAAGAAAATTTAGAACTTCCAAGTCTGCTTCCGTTATCCAAGGGGCGCGCTTAACGCAAGGTCAGCTTGAGGTTCAAGCTATTCAGAAAAAGATGCGCTTTTACTCCGTTGAGGAACAACCTAACTATTGGTTGTTACCGGATAACGAACGGAGACAATTTTTAACACAAGTATTCGGAGACCCATCACGTGGAATTCCTTACGGAAAAATCTTTGAGCTTTGCGGGATGTTTTCGGGTGGAAAAACTGCACTAGCTTTAGAGTTGGCAGCAGAAGCTCAAGCTGACGGAGCAGATGTTGCAGTCATTGATCTTGAAAGTACAAGGGATGCGAAATGGGAAGCTATTCGTGGATTAGACACTAACCTAGTAGTTCCTTTTCAATCGAGGTTGGTGAGAGATAAATTGAATAGTGCACCACGAATGCTGACAGCAGAAGAGGTGTTTGAACAAGCCGAAATTTACGTCAAGAAAAAGCTGGCTAAGGATCCAAAGCGAAAAATTTTCCTCATGGTTGATTCTGTTACAGCCATTATGCCAGAACGGGAGGAGGAAGCAGGGCTTGAAGGTGGGCAGATGGCTATGTTAGCTTCTTTCATGTCCCGGCTTTTGAAGCGGTGGGTTCCGATTGCATGGACTCATAACGTCATGATGGTTTTGATTAACCAATTGCGTTTGAACCCTGGAGTTCGGTTTGGGAATCCTGAATATCGCCCCGGTGGGCGTGCTCTTGATTTTTATACTTCTGTCATTGTCAAGGTTAAGCGTGAATCAAAAGGGCATGGGTGGCTTTTGAAGGGTGGGAAGAAAATAGGCATCAGAGGCAATCTCACCAATCAGAAAAATAAGGTTGGTGGGCAAGAGGGTGAGGTAATTGGGTATAAACTGTACTTTTCAAAACGTGCACGCTTTTTGAATAATTCAGATCAATAAGGAGAATCAAAGTGGATGAGTTGAAGCTTGCATTTGTAGCTGGTGTTATGATGACTGCTGTTTTTCGAGATTTGCAATCTAAAAAGAGCAAACCTAAAAAGACACCAGATATGGTTTTGAAGGCTTTTAGATGCAATGTTGAAGCGCAGTCGAAAGATTTGATTTTTGATGGTGGACCGGTTCGAGTGTCAAGCGTTGAATTTTCAGAAGAGTATGACTCATTGAATGAAGCTGTAAAGGATTTTGTGGAGAAGGAATATTCCAAGAAGAGAGGAGTCAAAAAGAATGGTTAAGTTCTCAAATGATCTGATTGAGGAAATTCATAAGCATGTTCATGATCTAGCTCTTTCATCGGTTAAGCAGGCTATTTCCGGTAAATTTCGTGCTGGTGACTACCTGCAGCACATCGAAGATGGAATCAAGGATGAGGTTGATGCTACTACCTATAAAATCGTGACGGCAGTGCAGGAATTCCTCAAACCTCCAGAACAGGTCAAGAAACCAAAAGGAAGTGAACAAGCTTAATGGTTATGTTGATTAAGAAGCATTCAGTCAAGCAAAGTGACGATCAACGGTTAGTAGAATACAAGCCTCCATTGCGCGTTAATGGAGTTCGACATAAATTTGTTTTGATTGATTCCCGTGGAAAGGTGACACTGGCTACGAAACGTGGTAGGGTCAAGATTCAGAAAGACAAAAACTGAGCAATGGATTTAATCATTCTTCTGATTTTTTCTTCGATCCTTTATTTTCTTCCCTACTATATTGCTTTGGGAATGAAGTCAAAATACCGTACCTTCATTTTGGTGATGGATATTTTTTTAGGATGGACGGTGGTTGTTTGGTTAGTCCTTTTTGTGCTTGCGTTTTTGGGGAGTGAACGAAGTTTTGAAAGAAAAAGATATTTACCATCTTTGTCTCTTACCTCTTCTGTTGAAAAAGAGGATGCACTGGGAACGGAGAAGGACTTTTTGAGGATCATGCTTTCAATGTTCCCATCCATTTTGTCAAGGTACTTGGATGGTGATTCTAACGAGCAAAAGAAAATCAGAGAATGGTTTTGCAGCTTTGACGTGGATCACTCAAAACGGGATCAATAAATGAAATCAAGAGGTCAAAAAGGGCTAGCTATTCGGTATCGTCCTGCAACCTTGTCTGAATTTCTAGGACATGAAAATCTTAAAACGGCTATCCGGAAAAAGTTCTCACTAGAAAAACACCCGTCAGCTATTCTCTTTTCAGGGAGTACGGGAAGTGGAAAAACAACACTGGCTCGAATTTTAGCATTAGCCTTAAACTGTCCACATCAAAAAGTGTTTGGTGATCCCTGTTTGGATTGCAGAAAACTAAATCGGGATTATGATATTACAGAAATTCCAGCAAGCGATTCAACTGGGATCAATGAAATTCGAGCTAGTACGGAGGGCTATCTTTACACTCCGATGCCTCCGAGTCGGGTACGGGTTTACATTTTGGATGAAGCACAAAGGCTATCCGGGAGTGCACAGGATTTTCTCTTGAAGCCATTTGAGGACGGGCCAGCTACTACGCTTTGGATTATTTGTACTACCAACCCTAATAAAATTCTTCCTGCTTTGCGAGGAAGGTGCATTCATTGGGTCATCCCTAGTTTTCGTGCTGCACAAATTGAAGAGTTGGTTTTGAAGGTTTATGAGATTGAAAAGGAGAAGGGCTACACTACAATCTCACTTTCGGAAAAAGACATTGG
>JAGWJP010000037.1 GCA_028865725.1 Patescibacteria group bacterium | reverse complement strand
AGCACTGGAAGCACGAGATAAAGCAGCTAGAGAAGGAAGAGAAGGGCCAGGGGGAGGGGAAGAGCGTGAAATAACGCGGGATTAGTTTAACGGTAAAATATCAGTTTTCCAAACTGAGGTCGCGGGTTCGACTCCCGCATCCCGCACAATTTAGGGCGATGCAGTCCCTTGAATGTATTGAAAACAGGCCATAATTACTGTTATGAAAAATATAGAGACAAGATTAGTTCATTTGGCGATTATGCAAGATGGTAATCGTAGATGGGCAAGTGCTCACGGAATGAAATTATGGGAAGGACATAAATATGGAGTCTCAAATTTCACTAGGATAGCGCACTCAGCATTTGATAAAGGCATACCTTTTGTCACTTTTTGGGCGCTTTCGGTCGATAATATAAAGAAAAGAACTCCTGAAGAGTTGTCCAATCTTTTTTCCTATATTAAGAGTGAATTGAGTAAATCCGAATTTGTTGATGACCTATTACGACGAGATATCAGACTCAGGGTTGTGGGGAAGTGGCGTGATTTTATAGATGACTCCGAGCTAAAGAGAACGATTACAGAATTGGAAAATACGACAATAGGATGCAGAAGGTTTCATCTTACGGTGCTATTTGCCTACGATGGTAAAATGGAAATGCTTGAAGCGATTCGGAACATTCATGGTCCAATCAGTGCTATAACCTTGAAAGAATCTTTGTGGACCAGCTTTTTACCGCCAGTGGATCTTGTAATACGGACTGGAGGTGAGCCACATTGGTCTGCTGGATTTATGATGTGGCTTACGGCTGATTCACAATTATATTTTACTGAAACTAAATGGCCAGATTTCAACGAGAAGGAATTAGGCAAAGCAGTTGAAGATTATAATAGTAGAGGACGGAGATACGGGAAATAAGCTCCCTATGCGGATCCCCATGATACGATTAGTGTAGGCGTCGGAAAATTCTTATAATGTCTCATACCACACAGTCCGAGACGTTAGTGGGGCACAAACTAGGGTGATGTTGATGCATTAAAAAACCGTTGTGCGTCTAAGTGTCAGCACAACGGTCGTGACGATCAGCCCTTCAATGCCTTTACCAGGGATCGCACTTTCGCTGGGTTAAGTTCTGTGTGCGAGTCACTGATACCTGTCGCAACAAGGAAGCAATCGGCGTAGGGTTTGTAGGATCGAACATTCTCGGGCGTGATACCGCTAGCGATGGCAAGAGCACAGTTATTGATGCCCATACTCATGTCTCGTATTTTGTCCAACTCAGCGGCTTGGCCTGTACCTTTTCCACTAGTCGTGACGACATCCATGAATGTCGAAGCAACATTTGCTGCGGCCCGCGCATTAACGACTTGATTCTGATACTTAAAGGCGACTCCGCCAAAATAGATACCATTCCAGTTTGATTTCTGTCGTTCCTCGGAAAACTTCCTAGCTTCTTCCAAAGAGAATGCGCGTTCTAAGCCCTTACTGATTTCATTGATTCCTGCATCATCAACCCAGAGACCATCCGTGTCTTTGGGTATGTAATCGAGAGCGTGTCGCCCGAGATCTAAGCAGTTAAGGCCGATCCAAAAATCCGGCATCTTCTGTCTGATCATGAGATAGACTTCGATAAGGCTTGGGTAGGGAATTGAATGATTAATGAGGAAAACACCATCTGCACCCTCCTCCTGCGCGATTTTTGTATTACGAAAAGCTTGAACTCCTCCCTCGACGTGCACAACAGCCAAGAGAGTGTGTTCGTTCGAAAAGCGGCTTTTAAAAGAACTCATATAATTTCTTTGTTTCTCTGGACTGAAATATGCCTGAACCCAGCACGAAAGTCAAAAATTATATGAGATGCGGATCCCTCAGTATACGCTTAGCGTTATTGCCGGAAAACGATTATAATTCCTCATACTACAAAGTCCGAGACGTTAGTGGGGCACAGGCTAGGGCAATGCTAGTTCGTTAGTGTGTTAATATACCTCGCATGAAATACTCTAGAAAAGGTTTTGTTGTTCAGTTAGTAATAGTCATTGCTGTCTTATTAATGATTGGCACAGGCCTGTTAGTATATAGCAATAAGAGAAATGAAATTCCGAAGATTCAAACTGATAAAAATGTTCAAGCAAAATATCAATTTCCTCAAAATGCAAGTACCTCTCCATCCCAACAAAATAAATCGGTTTCTCAAACTCCTACGGCAATTCCCAATACCACTATAAGCCCAAATAGCGCCGCACAAATCGATACAAACGACCAATTTAAGCCGAATTGTTTTGCATATCCTGATTACTATGTAGTCACAAGACAAACGAATTCGGTTGGCGACGATATACTAATCAAATACAAAGATTCATACGGCGGTAAATATCCGTCATGTGTTTACACATTTGAACCAAATGACTATCACATCGGAGGATTTGATACCGCAGAATATTTTTCTAAAATCGTCGATCATTTTGCTATTACCGATATAGGAACCTCAGCTAGTCTACGGTCGTTTGCTGTCTATGACTTGACCATCAGAAAACAAATCTTTAGTGGCTCTTACGTTGATGGACAGATAAACATAACTGATAGGTCGGTAACTTATTGGACTCCGACAAATATTACTCCAACGCTTCAAAACTGCCCACAATACAATGAATGGTATCACAGTGCAGTCATTGCCTCAGAAATGTCATTATCATTTCCAGATATAAAGAACACAGATCTCGGAACGAAAAGGTGTTTTTATCAAGAATAGGGCTTGAATCCGCTCTTGAAACGCCACAAATGAAGTAGACTCCTGATTAGTGTAATCGCTGGAAAACGCTTATCATTCCTCATACCATATACCACAAAGTCTGAGACGTTAGTGGGATACAACCCGATTTGTCACTTGAACTTCTCGATAGAGACGCCGCTGTCTTCGCCGACGACGGCGAACGTAGAGGGAGTGTGCGTCCAGCAGCCTGTATTCACGTATTCCACGCTGGAATCGCCGTTCTCATGCTGCTGCCTCATGGTCAGATGCGTATGGCCGCAGAACACGTAATTGGCGTCTCTATTCAAAGCGTGCCTGATCGCGCCTCGGGCTACTTTGGCGGAGAGACGGCGGATCCGCGCATTGGCGTAGTCGATGAGCTTGACGAGGTGGCGTCCGCGCTTGTCGATTCTCTGGATGCGCAAGAATATAAGATGCGCAAGGCGGTCGATTTTGCTCAATTCCTGAGGAAAATCGTCGAATTGGTCGCCGTGGATCGCCAAGAATCGCTTGCCGCCATGGTCCCACATGTACTCTTCGCGAAGGGGAGAGCCGATGAATTTGGCTACTTCATGTATATCGTCATGATTGCCTCGGATCCAGATTATCTCCACGCCTTTCCTTGAAAGGGATTTTATCAATGAGAGCAGGGAAAGGTGGTCAGGTTCAAGCCTGGTGAAATCAGAGCTGTCGAAGATGTCCCCAAGCAGGATCAGACGCTTGAATTTCAGATGGTTGAGCAAGGCACTGATCTTCTTAGGCTTGCTCGTCGGTGCGCCCAGATGCAGATCAGAAAGTATCAGCGTGTCGACTTTGGTTTGCTTGGGCATCCTTGTAATTATAGCAAAAAGCCGCCCTTTTATGGCGGCCTTTTGCTCGATAGCAACAGCGAGGCGCTGTTGTGATGCGGGCTATTTACGCTATTTTACTGCGTCCTTGAGAGCCTTGGCGGCGCGGAACTTCGGAACCTTCATGGCCGGAACCTTGATCGACTCGCCAGTGCGAGGGTTGCGGGCCTCGCGGGCGGCGCGCTGCTTGACCGAGAAGATGCCGAGGCCGGCGATAGAGACCTCCTCGCCCTTCTTGAGGGAATCGATCACGCTGTTGATCATAGT
>JAGWJP010000036.1 GCA_028865725.1 Patescibacteria group bacterium | reverse complement strand
TGGCGTATCGCTGGTTTTCCGTGAGTTCGTAGTGTTCGTAGTGGGGATTGAACGTGACTAGGGCTTGCTCAAGATGGGCTTGCTCAATCGGTTTTGACCCTGAACGCTTGAGCATGTCATTGAGTTTTTCCAGATTGGGCGAAAAATCCTCACGCGCGTTTTGTGTGTGGATTTTAATAATTGGTTCTTGGTTTATGGTTATTGGTTCTTGGTTGCCTTTTATTTGGGTTTCAGAATTTAACCCAGAAATAACCGACTGGGTTTCTTGCTGGTTTGTAGTTGGGTTTGACTGGGTTTCTTTTTTTGGTCGTCCACCTTTTTTACCATTAACCCGATTGGTTTTAACTTTATCGTTATATAAAGCAATTTCTTTGTCACAACGTGACTGCGTGTAGCCTTCATCGGTTAATACAAAGAACTCGGATAAAATGATATTAACTGCTGCAATCTCAGTCTTATCGCGTGCGCGTAAATAGCGGCAAATTAATTTAATGTCTGCTGGTAGCGGCTTCTCATTAGCGTAATACCAATCTAATGCACGACGATAAATACCATCTTCAACGGCACTCAAATGTGCTGTATCGCGCATGAAGTCACCGATATGATGTTGATAGTAGTTCACGCCTCAACCTCCCCTTGCACCGCAGGCACAACATACGAACTCAATAAAGTAATTCTGCCGAGCTTTTGTAGATTGGTTTCAATTTGACTTGCAAGTAGATAACCAATACCAAATCGATTACACATTTCATCACGCCATGTACGGCGAAATACAGATGCATTACTAGAGTCATACCCGCGTTTCTCAAGATTCTGTTTGCACTGCTCATGCATCGCAGTGAGTAGTCGCAGTGCACGTTCGTGGTAACGCTCGGTTTCCATCAAGGCTATAAATGGAGGTGCTTTGTGATTCATGCTGCAATACTCCCTGAAAATTCATGCGCCAATAAGTTCATGCGCACCCCCCCCAACAAGTCATCCAAACCATTAAGGAAAAAGCTTTATTTAAAACTGCACACCCGCTATTGATGTGCGCGCTACTGATTTGAAGACAGGTGGACAAACGCTGGGTCGGCTGGCTACGCGGAACCAAAGCCAATTCTTTCTTCAAAAATTCGATGACCGAATCCCAATGTTCTGGACTGCTCATTACCAACCACCGTTCAATGCAGGTTTATCGCCAAGAATGGTCATGTTTGGACTACGATGTTCAGTTGAGAACTCATCTACGTCGTAGCTAACACCCTCTTCCTCAGTGTCAATTTTTCTGCACTCACCATGGCAATCAAAACCACTGGCAAATCTGCATGTATCGAGACAATTTCCACTCATCCGACTAACTCCTTTTTCAGTGATAATCCATGCTTACTTAAGACTTCCTTAATCTCAGCCATGCTTTTCTCACCGAAATTTGGAATTTTCCAAAGGTCGCGCTCACGGCGTTCTGTGATCTGCTCCAAAGTCTTAATCCCTTCGTAACGCAGGCAGTTGGTGAGGCGAAGCGACAAATTTAATTCTTGAATATCCATAGTCCCTATTCGTCCCTAAACGTCTCTGGTAAAGAGTCCCTACGCGAGCCACACTTGCCGTACAGATACTCACGGATAATTTTGCGAATGAGCGGATTAATAGAATCGAACCCATTACGAGCCGCCTCAACTTTCAAGTCGGCTTTCATGATGTCGCCAAGCTTTAACTTGACTTCATCAGTGCACTTCTCAGCAGATATGCGATCTGATCGACGGCGATTGTGGGTCATGGGGTTAGCCTGCAAGCTGGTGATGCACAGATTCATGCTTTATTGGAGATCGACCTTCCTTTATGTCTCGAATTTGATATTCACGAGCAAGCGGAATACGATCATCTGGCCACTGACTAATTGCTTGGCTAGTTACACCCAGAGAATCAGCAAGTTGTCCGACGGTAAAACCCAAAAGATCAAGAGCTTCTTGTTTGGTCACTTCAACCACCATAAAGTAAGTTTAATTACCATATTAAATACAATAAAACTTACCTTGTCAACAAGTAAGATTGCTTACTTGTTAGTGAGTTATTAGTCATGGAAACAATCGGAAGCCGCATAAAAGCACTTAGACAAGCGAAAAAATGGTCACAACAAAAACTTGGTGATGAAGTTGAGGTCTCAAAAACATCTGTAATCTATTGGGAAAAAGATGAAAATATCCCTAAGCACGATAGTCTTTTAGCTCTAGCTAAAAAATTAAACACAACAACAGAATACCTCACTACTGGGAAAGCGGACCCAATTCGCGCACATCTGGAAGAAGGTCGCGGCGTTGCTGTTACAACTGATCAGTTGTCAGAAGAAGATAAAGAGCAAAGGATTTGGCTTAGCGTATATGACATTCGTTTTTGTTGTGGCGATGGTGGATCTATTGAGTTCCACTATGATGTTATTAAGAAAAAGGAGCTTCCGTTCGAACCAGCATTTTTCATAAAGCGCAAAGTGAAACCAGAAAATGTAAGATTGGCTTATGCTAACAATGACAGCAATGAGCCATATATATATGACGGTGATCTATTTGGCATGGATATTAGTGATACGACCATTCGAGATGGCGAAATGTATGCTATTTATTTCGGCGGTCAAGCTATGCTAAAACAGATATTTATTGAAGGTAAAAACACGCTACGCCTGCACTCTATAAACGACAAAAAATACCCAGATAGGTTTGTATCTGAAGAAAATGGAACGGATTTTCAAGTAATAGGCAGGCAGTTTTATAGATCTGGTTGATAAAGAAATTTGGCAAAATAAAGAAAACGGCTAACTTAATATTAAAAACGAACGATGAAGTCATATAGTGCAACTAAAATGTAGTTGCATAAAACGTAACTTAAATGGACAATGATAACGTGTCAAAACAAGATAAATTGCTTACCAAGTTCTACGCTTCTCCACCACCTAATGATTTTAAGTGGGATGACTTTGTAACCCTAATGAAAAGACTAGGTTTTACTCTTGAGTTTAACGGAAGAGGAGGCTCTCACTGCACTTTCTTTAAAGACCCACATCAGCCATTACATCTTGCGAAACCGCATCCCGATAGTGTGCTCAAAACGGTTTATATAAAAAAAGTAAAGATATATTTTGATGAAATTGGATTGAATGATAAAGGTGAACCAAATGAGTGATAAGACTTTTAATTACAAAGGATATGAGGGCTCAATGGAATTCAGCCCCGAAGATAAATGTCTTGTTGGTGAAGTATTGTGTATTTCTGGAAAAATTATATATGAAGGCAATACTTACCCTGAATTAGAAGTAGCATTCCAGGATGCTATTGATAGTTATCTGGAATTCTGTGCCAACCAAGGCATTGAACCTCAGAAATCATATAAAGGTGTTTTCAATATACGCACTACACCAGAATTACATAAAGCTTTATTTCTAAAAGCATATAAATTAGGAATGAACCTTAATCAAGGTGCAAATGCTGCCTTTGAATCATGGGTAAATCCTGAAGTGGTTCAACATGAGCATACTCACAACCACCACTACCTTATGCTTGATAAGTCATTTTCACCGCTTTCTGGTGTTGCAAGTAATAGACCAGGATTTACTAAAGTTGAGGAGTTTAGAAATGTCAGAGCTTGCTAATAATCCTCTTGATGAAGATAAATCTTTGGAACTTATAGAAATTAAGGAAGTTTTAGCATTATTACTAAAAGCTAGAGGTATTCATGAAGGCCTTTATACTGCCAGAGTTCAATTTCAAATTGGTCTTGGTCAATTTGGAGTGAATCCTCAAGATGTCTATCCCACAGCAATGATTGGCGTATCTCATATTGGATTTTCTGAAGTAAAAGAAATGAATCCATTGACTGTTGATGCTTCTATAGTGAACCC
>JAGWJP010000008.1 GCA_028865725.1 Patescibacteria group bacterium | reverse complement strand
CGAGGCGGGCCATGTCGTAGTAGCTGCCTTCCCACGAATCGCAGTCTATGTCGAACCGGCGGCAGGCATCTCTGATCTCTCCAGGCTTTGTGAGGAGCCTAGGGCTTGTAATGGTTGTCATAGAAACCTTTCTGGTTGAGTTATAGCGCGAAATGGGGACGCATGCAATACATCTGTTGAAGCTTCGTAAACTTGGTAAGATACATCGATGGCCAGGATTTATCAGAAAAATATAGCCGGTCGTCTAGGAATCCCTTATAGCCCGCGTAAACATAAGAAGATATCCGTGCCTCGATGGATTTTGGAAAATAGAGAATATGTTGTAAGATACCTCCGCGGTCTATATGAAGCTGAGGGCTCGTATTGTGTCCACGAGCGAACCGGTACGTATAAGCTGCTTTTCAGCTTTCGAGGAGGGAAGATGTCGAGAATGCGATAGAGTTGATCAGGTTTCGAAAATATTGATCTTAGAAATTGCGGGATGGTGTAATGGTAGCACGTCGCTCTCTGAAAGCGAAAATCTTGGTTCGAATCCAAGTCCCGCAGCAATTTCGCAGAAAACTCAAAATCGCCCGAAAAAGGCGAACGCACATCGCAATGCGGAGGGCGGGGCGGCATTCCTCCCCAGACCCCTCCTGCCGCCCCGCCCGCATTTTCCTTGGCGTTTTTGGGAAGTGGGAGCACCAGGGCGAAGGGGGCGCGGGCGGTTGCGGTGAGGGCGCGGTCGAGGACGAGCGGGTTCGAACCGACTTTTTGGAAGAATTCGCGCAATTCCTCCGGCTTGCCGCTTTTCGCCAAAACGGCGGCTTGTTTGCAGTCTTTGAAGAAATCTATGACCGGTTCGAACCAATTCGATCCTGTTCTCTCCATGGCAGCCATTTTGTTCTTCAAAAGCTGTTTTTCGGACACAAGCTTGTTCTTGGCTGACTGATATTCATCGAGGGTTAAAGCGTTACCGAGATACGCGTCCATGAGCTTGTTCAGCTTGGTATCCATAGCGGCAACCTCATCGTTCACGGCCTTCAGGCGATCAGCCGCGTCTTTTTCATCGCCTGCTTTGTCTTTCTCAACTTCGGCTATGAGCCAATCAGCCACAGCAGTTGAAAGGGAATACTTGCCAATTTCGGCCCTGATCATGGCGGTAATGGCCTCTTCGCGGACATACTTCTGCGAGCACGGTCCTTTGCGCTTTGTGCAACGCAAATAGTTGTGTCCTTTCTGCGTCTCGGCAGTGATATAGCATCCGCACTCGCCGCACTTGAATAGTCCGCGGTAGACATACGGTTTCAAGCTGGTCGCCTGCGGTTTACTCTTCCTCTCCATGACCTCCTGAACTTGATCGTAAAGCTTCTTGGAGACGATGGGCTCATGTTTGCCTTCCCAAAATTCGCCATGGAAATATATGAGGCCGTAATAGAGATGATTGCGCAGGATGTACTGGTAGTTGGATATGGAAAGCTCATTGCCGCGGAAGCCGCGAAGGCCAAGCTCACCGATGGCCTTCCTCACACCGGAGAGGGTATATGCGCCCGTGGCGTATAGCTCGAAGACTTTGCGGATGAGCGGCGCTCTTTCGGGGTCAAGAGTGATCATCTTGGTCTTCTTGTCGTTCAAATATCCTATTGGAGCCTTCTGCGGCCATATGCCGTTCTTCAATTTCTGCTTGAAGCCGCGCTTGACGTTCTCGGAGAGGTTGTCTATGTAATATTTCGACTGCGAAAAGGCGATTGACAACATGAACTTGCCCTGTGGCGTGGAATCAAACCAAAAAGTGGGGAATTTCAGATCAACGATCTTGCCGGTATCAACTAGATATATGATCTTTCCACCATCGACAGAATTGCGAGCAAGCCTATCGGGGTGCCAAGCCAGGATACCGGAAGCATCACCACGCTCTATGCGCTCTAGCATCTCTGCGAAAACTGGCCTGCCGGGAATCTTCGCCGTCTGCTTTTCCACGAATGTATCCACGATCTCCAATTGCTCCTTTCTGGCGAGCTCGCGAAGCTCGGAGAGTTGATCAGCTAGCGATCTGACCTGCCGATCTTCAGTATCGGTGGATTTTCTAGCGTATATGAAATATTTTCGAGTGTTGTTGAGCATATCGTTCTCCAATTTTACCATTTTTCGGCGAAGTCAAGAAGAAAAAAGAAAATAAAACACCCGCACCTTGCGATGCGGGGGTTGATTCAATAATGATGGGTCAGGGCTTGCTGGGCTTTTCCAAGACGACCTTGTGGAACATGTATCGCTTGTTGAACAGAGCTCCTGAGGTCGAACCGAGCGTGATTGGGATTTCACCTTTCTTGACGGACGAAGTGAAGAAGGCTTCCTTGCCGAAGACGTTACCGATGCCGCTGTCAGGATTGATACGGACGAGCGTCAGTATGCCCAAGTCGGGTTTTGATTCGCTGCTGTCTTCGAATACCAATTCCCGGATCTTGAAACCCTCTTCGAGGAAGAAGGTAACGATGAGGTTCTCGATGGATGGTGGGCTAACCATATCCCGCCAAACCTTCCGCCGTTCGATCTCGAAGAATTCTGCAGGAGACACATGTCTGTGTTCTACAGATTCCACAGATACTGGTGACGGAGTTGTGATTTCCACCGATTCGGGCAATGCTTTCTGCCACGAATCACAGCCGACGATCCGCAGGTCCATCGGAAAGCTCTGGTCCGGCGGTATGACACCGAAATAGAGCTCATCCTTGAGATCTTTGACCTTGAGCTTTTGCCCAAGGATGTAGGCGGTCGCGGCAGAGAAGGTCTGTTCGTCCTTGCCGGTATTGTAGCTTCCGGGGAACGAAAAGATGGCACGTTCGGCATGACAGCGCCTCATCAATAAAGCGTGCGCCGGACTTGATTTGCCGAATACGAACGACTTTTTGGGTTTCAGCCTGATGCCGCTGTGCATGTCCCATTTGAATGGGGCATGGCGCAGTTTGCCGGCGCGGACCGCAGCCCAGTATTCGTCTGAAGCGGCGTCATAATCAGCGCGAGTGGCGACGCAGACGACACCATTGTTTTCGCAGACACAGATGACCGGTTTATCGGTCGTTTTCGATGAGCTCATAGCTCTCCTTTTGTTTGGTTCCTCCCATTCTCCTTCCGCAAACGTGCGGGGTATGGAGTGGCGGGGAATCTATTCTTAATACTACACTATATTATATCGTTTGTCAATGACACGATGCCCGGCCGAGAAGCGGCCGACTTCCGCTTCTCCCCATGGACTCCTGTCCGCGCCCGGCGACGACCGGTATGGGAAAGCGACGCCCGTGGCGCTCCGACCACAGGCAGGAGCGCGACGGAGCGGAGCGGCCATACGGGTCGGAGCCAGGGGCGCGTCACCAACCGTCGCAAGAACGGAAGTAGGCCGCTTCGAGCCATTGTATCCTGCGATTTGCGATGAAAAGTCCCGAACAAGATGACCGGAGGTGAGGACCCGTCTGGTTCTGGACCGCGCCCTCACCGCAACCGCCCGCGCCCCCTTCGCCCTGGTGCCCGCCCTTCCGGAAAACGCCAAGGGAAATGCGGGCGGCGCGGCAGGAGGGGTCTGGGGAGGAATGCCGCGCCGCCCTCGACATTGCGATGCGACTGCGCCTCTTTCGGGCGATTCCCAGTTTTTTACGAAATTGCTGGAATTTTTGAATGATGTTCGAACTTTTTTCGCCGAGAATCCTCGCACCTGAATGGTTGCGCCTTCGCTCCGCTCGGCGCGTGGTGAGGGCGGACGGCGGCCGGGGGTGTGGGGGAAGGTCGCCGTCCGCCCTCCCTGCATTTTTGACACCTCCCTGGCGTTCGCGGGGGCGGTTTATGAAAACAACGGCGGCTTCAAATTCACGCCGAAAAATGCTAATATCTTCCTTGTATTATGGCTAATTCGGACTATTCAAAACTATCAAAGGAGGACTTGATCAGAATCGTGGAGAAATTGGAATCCCGCAAAAAATACGGGCTCATTTGGGATGAAGAAAAAGTCAAAGAGCAATTCGAAAAGGATGCTCAAAACGCTCTGCCTGTTCTGAAAGAAGTCAAAGGCAAAGAGATCAAAGACAAAGATGCGTCGAAGCCGATCAATATCTTGATCGAGGGCGACAACTATCACGCTCTTTCGGTGCTGAATTTCACGCACCAAGGCAAGATTGACGTGATCTATATTGATCCGCCGTACAACACGGGCGATAGAAGCTGGAAATATAACAATAACTATGTTGATAACAGCGACGTTTATCGCCACAGTAAGTGGATTTCGATGATGAATAAGAGGTTGGTCTTGGCGCGACGACTCTTAAAAGAGGACGGTGTTATGATCATAGCCATTGATGATAATGAAGTTCATCGACTGAGGATGCTTGTCGAGGAAATAATGCCTGAATACGATGTGACATCGATCACGATAGTGCACAATCCTAGAGGAAACATCACGAACAACTTTGCCAGAACACATGAGTATGCTCTGTTCTTAATCCCAAAGGGACATTCCGTGATCTCACGAGTCCAGAAAGAAAATTCGATACCGAGGAAATTGAGGCGTTGGGGACATAATTCAACTAGGAAAGCGAGGCCGACGATGTTTTACCCGATTTATATCGATAGGACAGGTCATGTCACACGTATAGGTCAAGTGCCCGAAAACGACTTTCATCCGAAATCCAAAAATATTGCAAAAAATGGGGAGATAGAAATATGGCCGATTGATCAAGATGGCGTTGAGCGTAGATGGAATTTCGGTCTAGATACTGTTTCAGATGAGCTTGACCGGATTATAGCTCTTGAAAAAGACGGGAAATTCGATCTTTATCTGACGGAAGAAGATACTTTACCAAAGACCGTTTGGACAGAGAGCGATCTTGAGGCTGGAAGGAATGGGGCATCTCTAGTGAGAGCGATAACTGGTAAAGATTTTCCATTTCCCAAGTCAATCTTTAACGTCATTAAATGCATTGACCTTATTCTTAAGACACGCAAGGATGCGATAGTGTTAGATTTTTTTGCCGGTTCTGGCACGACCGGACATGCAGTTTTGGATCTTAATCAGAAATATAAGAGCAATCATTCTTTTATATTGTGTACAAATAACGAGGGTGAAATTTGTGAGGAGATCACTTATCCACGAATAAAGAAAGTAATCCAAGGCTATGAATCCAGGGATAGCAAGAAGATCCCGGGTTTATCAGGTTCGCTGAAATATTTCAAAACGAAATTCATAAAGAACACTACCAACCCCGACGAAGCTAAAAGGAAAATCACTGAAGAATGCACGGAAATGCTCTGTATCAGAGAGAATATTTTTGATGAGGTTAAAAGTAAGGACGAGTATAGAATATTCCAACATGGAGACAGGGTGCTAGCCGCATATTATGCTCTAGAGCGTGGTGGGTTGAAAGACCTCAAAAAAGAACTAGATAAGCTTGAGGGAGAGAAGATCCTGTATTGCTTTACCTTGGACCCGCTTGGGCTTGATAAAAAAGATTTCAAGGGATGGAGCGGCGTGACACTCGAACCGATTCCGCAGAAGATATTGGACGTCTACAAGCAAATCTATGAGTATTGATCTTAAGCCATATCAGGAGAAGGCGGTAAATGAATTGATTGCAACCACAGTCAAGCTTCTTGGCTATGATGGCCCAGGTGAGCTATGTGTTTTCCAAGCACCGACAGGATCCGGTAAGACCGTCATGATGGCTAGCTTCATTGAAAGCCTTATCAAGGAATTGCCACAAGAAGATTTTTGTTTTGTGTGGATGAGTATAGGAAAAGGCGATCTGCATCTTCAAAGCAAACGAACCCTTGAAAAATTCTTTGGACCTTTCCCCCGGGTGGTTTCTGTCGAGGCAGAATTCAGCGGTGGTCGAGAGCGTATCGTCCAAAACGAGGTCGTGGTAGCTAACTGGGAGAAACTTCGAACGAAAGACAGATCAACCGGTGACTGGAAAAATCTAGTCATGAAGGAGGGTGAGAAGATCAATTTCCGAGATGTCCTAGAAAAAACCAAAGAGCAGCGAAAAATCATCTTGATTATAGATGAGAGTCATGTCAGTGCTGATACGGCTCGCGCAAATGAGTTGCGAGATTTGATTGGTGCGGACGTGACCATCGAGATGAGTGCAACACCACGTCGGATGCAGGAAGATCTTGGCTTTATGCAGAAGGTTATTAAAGGAAAAGGCGAAGCTGGTTATGTCATGATCGAGCCGAAAGATGTCATCGAGGAAGGAATGATCAAGAAAGAGCTTGTCATCAATGAAGATATAGCAAAGATTGCAGCATCGGAGGAAGATTCACAAACGGTAGTCCTCGAAGCGGCATATCGTAAGCGTTTGGAGCTCAAAAAGGCCTTTGGGAAAGAGGGTTCTGATGTTAATCCGCTCGTGTTGGTTCAGATACCGACAGCAGAAGCCGGTGAACAGAAAATCGAGGCGGTCAAGAAATTCTTGGCCGGTAAGAACATAACTGAGCGTAAAGGAAAGTCTGGCAATGGGAAGCTCGCCGTTTGGTTGGCCGAAGAAAAGTCTGAGCTCATAGACTGGATCTCGGAGCCCGACAATGAGATCGAATTCCTGATATTCAAGCAGGCGATAGATACCGGCTGGGATTGTCCGCGAGCCCATATTCTCGTCAAATTCCGAGAGACTCACAGCATTCCGTTCGAGATTCAGACCGTTGGTCGTATCTTGCGTATGCCGGAACAAATGCACTACAAGAACGAAATCCTAAATCGCGGCTACATTTACACCAACCTCAGATCTATCGAGGTTAAGAAAGAAGAATATAATCCAAACATCATTAAACATCTTCGAGCGACACGAGTTGCTCAAATCAAGCCAATCAAGATTCAGTCATATTATAAAGCCCGTGCGGATTATGGTGACGTGACCTCGAGTTTCAATGCGGTCTTCGCCAAGGTCGCTAATGAGTATTTTGGTTTAAAGAAAGACAACACGGCCGAGAACATTAAAATTATAGAAAAGGCCGGTATAAGTCTCGACATCAAAAAATATCAGCAAGAAATCATTGCTGATACTCATGTCGACACGACCGCGTTCGATGATATAGAGGGCGATGTATCAGCCGATACATTTGCCAAGCTTTCTGTGCACGCAGGCGAATTGCAGTTATTCTTTGAACAGACGATCAAAAATAATCTAGGCTCATTCAAGAACGTGAAAAGGTCAATTTCACCAGCGAAGACAGCAATCTATCTCTGGTTCGAGAGCGCTCTCGGCGCAAAGAAGTGGAAAGAAGAATTCTTTATGATCCAGAAGATCTTTCAGAGCGACAAGAATCGCGGAATTTTTGAGCATATCCTTGTTGAAGCAATGAATCGGTACAAGTTTGTGAAAGAGGAGGAGGTCCGAGAGCGCATTGAGGAAAGTGAGCAATGGTATGATTTTGAGCTAAGCCATGAGCAGTTTTATAACGAACATACGGATGAAATCGTAGAGACCAAGAATTACGCCTACAAGCCGTGCTATCTGAACGCCGACCGTTCGCAACCGGAGCGGTCATTCGAGTCTTTTCTCAACAAGAATTCCGCCAAGATAGACTGGTGGTGGAAGAACGGAGAGAACAAGCAAGACTACTTTGGCATCAAATATGAATACCAGGATGCCATATACACTTTCTATCCTGATTACTTGGTGAAGTTCAAAGACGGTCGTTTGGCCATTTTCGAGGTCAAGGAATCGAACGACCGGGACGGGTTGAGCTATACCAAGGCGAAAGCGGAAGCGCTACAGAAATATATCGCCAAACAGAAAAACAAGAAGATTTTCGGCAGCATCGTGATCGAACGCAACAAGGCTTGGTTCATCAACGAAAATCCGAAATATGACTGGGATAAGTGCGAGAAGGATGATTGGGGCGAGTGGGAGAATTTAGAGCTATAAAGTCGGATATTATTAAATTCTATGCGAAATCAAGTAGATTGGTCAAAAAATCCTGATGAAGTTGTATCAAAACTAACCGTCTTTAATCAGAGAAAGATTCCCGCTTGTGCTGCCCATTCAATAGTTACAATGATGCAGATTCAGTGGTATAGACATACTGGGGAAATAATAAATTTCTCGCCAAGATTTTTAGATATCCTTTCATGGACCCCCGATCTCGATCTATATGATGGTAGAGACATGGGTGTTGTTATGGACTTGGCTACCAGAGTTGGTTGCTGCACCGAGGATTTGTTGCCAAATGATACGACTCTGCCGATTGAGGTGTATCGGGATAGAAGTATCATTACAAAAGCAATGATAAAAGAGGCAAATACGTATAGATTATCGAATCTTGGATTAAGACCTCAAAGATTATCTGGGAATCGCAATTAACATGTGGAATATTTTCAGAAAAAGAACTGCAGGAGAATGTTTTGCTAAGGAGATGAACGACATGTACAGTCGTAGCAGACACAGTGTAAATACTAATGAAAACAACATTGTCTCAATGAGGATTGAGGAGAGTGATATTGCGAAAGACCTTTACCACGAATTAAGAAAGGTGTCTGGAGTGAGGATTGAATTGACTGATCGGGCTTATTCAAGAATAGAGCAGGCTCGTATCAAAAAGAAATATTCCTATATACAAAAAGGATTAGGACTCGGCGGTGCCAATTTTTGGCAAATACTTGATGAAACAAAACATGCAGTTATTATTGCGGCTCAATTTTTATGGCCTTGGGTAGTCGGTCATATTGCGAAGGACGCTGATGATAAGATCTGGGAGAAAGTAAAGAGAGTCGTCATAAACTCCTTACGAGTGCTAAAGAGAAAAAAGAGGACAAAAAACACAGTAGTGTTACTAATAAACCACCCTGATCAAATACAACATGAAATTGCCCTTGTCCTTGATAAAGGATTGACAGATGAGCAGGCAGATCAAGCGTTTGGTCTATTACCTGATGCGGTTCAAGCGCTTGGTGACCCAAAAGATCCAGGACCAACACTAAGGGCTTTCAAGTATGATCCAGATAAAAGTGTCTTAACGATTATAGATCCATCCGATCTGAAATAACCATGTTGATATAATTATGCAAACCGAATCGAAACAACAAGTTCTCGAACGGCGGAAAGAGCTCGAGCAAGAGATAGTTGATATGCTGAAGGAAACCGAGAGCGACTTTGAGTTGGCCGACGTGCTAAACGCCATATACGAGGAGGAAGAAAGTGATGGTATGGGGAAGATTATCGCCATGTTCGACAACGGCGACATTAGCATTTTGAACAATGTCCTGGAACTTGTCACCGACGCTTGGAATTATTTTCCACATAAGAGTCTGGGAGGTATATCACCGTCCGAGAAGCTGTTGGAATACGAGAAAAGCCACCCTGCAAAGCCGAAAAGCAAGAAAGGTGACGCTATGCCCCGTGTGCGCGTAGGCAACAGGGAGATGTCGTGGGATGAGCATCAAGCCATGCTCGAGGAGATGACCAGAGCCCAGGAGCCGTTCAAGAAATGGATAGCTGGAGTCTTGGCAGATTACAAGTCGTTCTTGAAGCAGGAAGGATTGTCAGCCAAGACAGTAGACAAGCATTACTTCGTCGCAGAGACTTTCTTTGACAGGGTCATATGGCTTGGTTGGCTGGATTTCGGGAGCATCAGGAAGGAATTCATCAGCGACGAATTTCCGAAGTGGTGGATGACGCACGTCGTGGCTTCAGGCATCAATGATCAGAAAGAGATTAAGAGCTCGGTGCGGAAGTTAGTAGACTTCATAGATGCGAAATATGCGATAAAATGACATGGACTCCGACGAAATCCTTGAATTAGTCAAAGACGGCGTGATAGAGCCCGACCAAATTGAGGACTTCGAAAACCTGGACGAGGAGGTACAGCAGTTGGTTGCTGACGGAGATTTGGATATGGAGGATGTATCAGATCTCTGATATTGAAGCGAAAGCAATGGTATAATATCTCCATGTTCTCGAAGCCTGAAGGAACAATATCAATCATCGCCGCTTTGCTCGTGCTTTTTTCTGCCATGCTTAATCCGATGGTCTCCGTCGTCTTGGCCGTGGTCGCCCTAGTCGGGCTTGGCATATATGAGTTTATGAAGAAGCCGAATGCAGCTATGCCTACTGCCGAAACCAAGAACAAGCAGACGGAGAATAAAGAACAGGAGAAGAAAGCCCTGCTTGATTTCATGGAAAGCGGTAATCAGCCGCTCACCAATGAGCATGTCAGAATGATGCTGGGAATATCGGAAGCCACGGCTACTAGGTACTTCGACGAGCTGGAAAAAGAAGGGAAAATACGACAAGTCGGTAAAGAGGGAGCACACGTATTCTACGAGAAAATATAGGGGTTTTAATGGCTCAACATAGATGAGCCGTTGATCCGAACAAAACGACAATGAAGAAAACGATCTACTTGATACGCCATGGAGAAAGCGAGGGAAATATTATCGGGACAGGCAATATGGATCATTCTCCTTTGAGCGATAACGGTCGGAAGCAGGCGGAATTTTTGGCGAAGAGATGCAAAGGACTTTCCATAAAGTCTGTCATAACCAGTCCGCTCGAAAGGTCAAAAGAGACCGGACGGATAATCGCCTCATCTCTAGGAATAACCGTTGAATCATCGGACTTGTTCGCCGAACGCCGCAAACCGTCCGCTGTCTTCGGCCAAGTCATAGAGTCGCCGGATCAGCAAAAAATATGGCGGTCGGTGTGGGACAATTTCCATATACCAGGCTTCAGGCATTCCGACGAGGAGAATTTCGAGGATCTGAAGGATAGAGCGCAAAAGGCGCTCCAATACTTGGCCTCAAGGCCGGAAGAAACCGTGTTGGTGGTCACTCACGGCATATTTTTGAGAGTCCTTGCTGCACTCGTCGTCATAGGTCCTGAATTGGACGGTCGCGAGTGCAGACGATTTATGTCTGTCATGGAGATCGAGAATACGGGTCTGTCGGTCTTCAAATACGACAGCGAAGAGCGCTTCAGCCGATTCTGGATGCTATCGACATGGAACGATCGGGCGCATTTGGGAGAATAACACGAAATTATGAGCAACCTCATGATCATTCCAGGCAACGGCGCGTCAAATAAGGAATGGGCGGAAAAAGCGCGCGATTATTTTGCCGACGATTTCAAATCAATTTCCGTCCAATATTATGACCACTGGGCAAGTGGCGGCGAGTTGATAGATATGGAGATTGAACTGAAGAAATTGACAAATACGGCGAGATCTTTCAGTGGAGATATTGCTATTCTTGCCAAGTCCATAGGTACCGTATTGTTCATGCTTTCCATTCATTCGAAAACGATTGCGGCGGAACGCATAGGCAGGTGCGTATTTCTAGGTTTGCCTCCGGAATGGGCTAGGAAGAACCGTTTTGATATTGATGCTTGGTCATCTGATTATTCCGTGCCGACGACGCTCATTCAGAATGATCATGATCCCGTGGCTTCGGCGGAAGATATAAGGAGAGAGCAAGCTGAGGGAAAATTTGGGTCACTGGATCTTATTGTGTGCAAAGGCGACGATCACTCATACGAGGATTTTGAGGAAATTAGAGAGTATTTAGTATAGAGCTGTAAATATTACGACCCTATGGATGTCTACGATAATCCAAAATATTACGATATAGCTTTTTCATTCCGAGATATCGCGAAGGAAGTAGATTTCCTCGAGCAAATCATAAAGAATGAATCGCTGATACCGGTAAAGACAGTCTTGGAGATAGCGTCCGGTAATAGTCCGCACATGAGCGAGTTGTGCCGGCGAGGCTACGACTATGTCGGTTTGGAACAGAATGAGGAGATGATCGAATATTCAACAAAGACTATAGAAGATTTGGGACTCAAGGCCGAAATCATCCGAGGAGATTTAAGAAACTTCCGCACGAATAAACAAGCCGACTGCGCTTTGCTTTTCCTGGGCTCGTTCTATGTGACTGATGACCATGAATTGCAGAGCCATATGGATTCGGTGGCACACTCTGTAAGGGGCGGAGGTCTGTACTTTCTGGACGGAGCCGTACTTTTCTTTCCGGAAGATTTCGGAATCCAGACATGGGAGATGGAGCGAGACGGTGTAAAGGTGATCACCACTTATGATCCTAAATGGATAGATGAGCGAAATGGGTTATCTGACGCAAGGATAATACTGGAGATAGAGGAGAACGGCGAGAAAAAAGTGATAGAACATACCGAGACAAGGAAATTATATAGAATCAATGATTTTATCGCCAAAGCGGAGGCTACCAGTAAATGGGAACACGTCTCCGACTTCAGCGATTTCGATGCGGCCAAGAAACCTTATCCAGGCGGGCGGAACATTACGGTGTTGAGGAGGAGAATATAACTGTAATTACTACTTTGTTATACTATCGCCATGTACAGAAAAGGCGTATCAGCTCTCATAATGAACAGTAATAAGGAATTTCTCCTTGTCAATCTGGAGTCTTTTGAAAATAAGTATTTCGCCGTTCCGGGCGGCGGAGTCGAGCAGGGAGAAACATTGGAAGATGCCGTGTATCGAGAAGTGCGCGAGGAACTCGGCATAGAAAAAAGTTCCCTCGAGTTAGTCGGACGGAGTCATGTACCCGTGCGTTTCAGATTCAAGGTGATCACAATGAATCGCGACGGCAAAAAATACGACGGTTCGGAAAGATACTTTTTCGGGTTTCGCTTGGTCGGTACATACGATGTCAGACCGAAGAAAGGCGAAGTGAGGTCGTACGCATGGGTGCCATTTACGCAATTGGGGAATTACCTGCTGTTCGACGGACAATTGCGCGAAACGTCTGAAAAAATATCAGAAATATTTCCGGATGGCGAGGAGATAGATGTTTAGATAATTAGAACATAAAAAAGCCATGCGGACGGATGTCGCATGGCTGTTAGTGTCCAAGCTTAGGTCTAAGGCGTTCTCCAACCATATAGCGGTTCGTTGTTGAAGGTCAGAAACCATAAGCTGCGATAATTCTCCCAAACCAGCGGCCTCATGGGCGTATCCGAGAATATCTGCTCAAGAAGCCGTCTCGCTCTCAAGTAATATTCCGGTCCGTCAACGCTCGGATCGGCCAATTCGGCTCTGTGATATTTGTGTATCTGCAGAGTGTTGATGATGGGGAATTTGTTGATGTGATCTTTCAGATAAGAGAAGTGCTTGCCCACTATGTGCAAAGGCTCCAAGCCAATGACATAGGAAAAGCTGGTCTCGTATCCTGACTCCCTGGAGAAATCCATGAGCTCAACGGCTCTATTAAGGCTGAGTAAGCGCTTTTTATCTCGCAACAACTCGCGTCTCTCGAACGTCTCCAGCGAATAACATACACTGACTGGCTTGGCCGCTTCCAAGCGGCTCAATTCGTCTTCCGTCGTCAACTGAGAACCAAGATAGAATATCGAACCGTTGAATCCGTATCGGCTCAATACGCTCCTTAGTTCCAAGATGAAACGGCATACTTCCTTGCCGCCGTCGTAACATCCTGTCACGACTGATACTTGGATGAGACCGGACAGATCCGATAAGCATCGTCCTTTCATCCACCCCTCGAAAAATTCCTCGAGATCTCGGCGATCCCTCAGTTTTTTCCTGTCGCACGGCACTTGATACGCGGTGTAGCAGAATTCGCAACCGCGGCAAGATGTCCGAGAATTGGGGTTAAGATTCAGCGAAGTGCCTCGCCTTCTCGGATAGTGCGAATCGCAGATATCTTCCGTCGCTCCGACGGTGGAGCCTATCGCCGTGTCTCCTAACGACAGAACGTCGCCGGATATCCGGAACGGGCTAGAGTCGTTTATCGGCAGGGCGAAATAATATTCAAGTTCATTTCGTTCCTCCGCATATCCGAACAGCTCATGATTTTCCAGCCTTACGGCTGTCCGCATCCTGTTGTAATCGCATTTGAAGCTCACACCGCTCATGTTGAGCGATATAAACATCGTATCTTCCAGCGGCGTTCTGTATTGCCGCGAAAGCTGCAATAGCCTTTCTGTGTCTATCATACTTACTCCTCTCTGTCTTCATTTACGGTCATTCGCAAGAATGACTCTCTGCGTCTGCAGATCACGACTGTCGTGAGGACCGGTACCGTGATCATCTCGTGGCGCTTGATGATCCCTGACACTTCTCGGAGAAACGAGCTGCGCACGGAATCCTCGGTTCCGACTATCTTCGGGAACGTATTGAGCAGTTGAGGATAGGTCTTGTCGTCGTAGTTGTATCTGGCGGTGTATTTCCGCAAGAATACCGGATACAGGCGATCGTTGAGAAATATTTCCCTTTCCCTTGAAGTCAGCTTGGCCAAGACCCTCTTGTTGATTTCCGAAGAGTCCCCGATCTTACCGTAGACCGTCGGCAACAATCTGTCGTAGGCCTCGTTGACTTCGGCGGTCACGGCGGAATGATCCTGTAGAAAGCTGTTCCATACTATCACCAAGCTCCCGGAATCATTGAGCAGTTCCATAGCTCTTCCGTATTTGTCGTTTCCGGGAACCCAATGAAACGCCGTGAACGCCAAGACGGTGTCGAATTTTCCTTTCGGTTGAAAGGATTCGAATGTGTCCTCGATTATCTCCACATTTTGCAGTTTGGAGGTGTGTTTTCTGGCGATGCGTGCCAGATTCGATCCTGGCTCGAGCGCGGTTATCTTGCAACCGAACTCGGCCAGCTTTTTCGTGGCTATGCCGCTGCCGGCCCCTATCTCCAGGAGCTTAGAGTCACCGGTTATGCCGCATTGAGCCTTGATATCGTTGAACATCTGGTCGGGATATCCCGGCCGGACTTCGTGATAATCGTCGGCATAGGCGTCGAACGATGCGTTGAATACTTTTTTTCCTTGAAACATCATATTTTTCCTTTTGGTTGCCGGCTCATGAATCTCATGAACCGTCTTTTGATCTCTTTGAGCTTTTGCGGCCGGCGAAAATCTCGCCGTCCTCCAAGTTCCGTTATGGCAGACAAGAATCCCGGGCCGCCCTTGAACGACAGTATAGCACGTTTTAATGCTTCTCTGTCGCCAACGGTAGCGGTATATTTGTAGCCTACATCTTTAGCCAATAATCCGAAGTTTGCCGTTCCGGACATGGATGATTCCTCGCTGCACGACGCGTATGCGCCGTTGTCCAACACTATATGGAGGAGATTTTTCGGTCTCCTTGATCCAATAGTTACCATTGAACCCAAGTTCATGAGTAGGCTAGCATCTCCGTCTATTATCACCACCCTGTGATTTGTGTCACACAAGGCTATGCCTAATCCCACGGATGAAACCAATCCCATTGAACCCGGTATATACACGTTCCTCTCGGAGTCGAATCTTTCGAATAGTTCTCTGGATATCAACCCGGTAGTCGCAACGATGACGTCGTCGCATTGTGTTGAAGTCGCTACGATCTCAATGACGTCGGCTCTTTTCATACATACCATCCTCTCTTCAGCAGAAGTATCGCCGGAAGCTCTCTTTCGGTCATCAGACCGATCAAGACGGAAACGCAGGCGTTTATGTCGCGTTTCCGGCCGTCAAACACTTCATATGGCAGATTGAATGATCGGATCAGATTTTCCGTCGCATGGCCGGTAGTCAGATGTTGAACGGCGTCTTCTCCTTCGCAACCGCGGTAAGATATCAGCATTAACGCCGGTATTCCATACGGCACTAGCAATGAAGCGATGTCGTTAGACGCTGCGAATAATCCCGAATTCTGCATATACACCAGCGGTTTCTTACCGGCCAGATATGCTCCGGCAGCAAGTCCTATAGCTTCCGATTCGCGATTGGCGGGCACATGACATACCCGTTTATCGCCAACCAAATTGGCTATGATATGTTTCAACACTCCGCACGGCACACCCGTCGCGAAATCAAAGCCCGATTCCATGAGAAATCGATGCAAACGATCAGCGCGCTCCGAGCCTTTCCCATTCAAGGCGTTGAAAGCCTGTCTGTCCTTTGTTTTCATTTTGTGATTTCTCCTATTCTGTTGTTAACGAGCACTGAAAATAATATAAATGATAATCAGTCAATTGTCAATGGTCTGTGGCTCAGCAGATTGCATTAAACGGCCTGTTCATATTCGTAGAATAATGTAGGGGCATTGAATGATCAAGGTATTTTGCAGAGGCATAATGTTCAGTATAATAGAGGCTGACAGTTAATCGCATTCCACTAAAAAATACAAGGGTTTTAACGGCTCAACGCCGATGAGCCGTTGGAATTACAAGCAAAATATGGAAGAAAACAAGGACCAAAATATAGATACCTCTACGCTCGCGCCAGCTCCGGCATCTGCCGTGCCCGCCGGACCTGCTCCAGAGCCATCAACGCCTGCGCAGCCAAGTCTAGAACCGAACCCGAGTCCGGCGGCTCCTGATGAACCGCCGAAAGAGCCAGAACCTGCGCCAGGATCCGAGCCTCAACCGATCGACGATACCAGCGGTGAACCACAAACGCCTGAAACCACGGACGCGTCACCAACTGAGCCGGCTCAATCAGAAACTCCGACCGAATCTCCTCAACAAGCTCCTGAATCTTCTGCGTCTGCGCCGGCGGCACAGACTACGCTAGCGCCACAGCCGCAATCGCCGGCGCAACCTCCACAGGCTCCAACACCGGAGACGCCAACACCGACACAAGCGACCCAACCATCACCGCAAACACCGGCAACGCCTGCGCCTGCGCCGAGCAATCCAGCGCCAACATCACAAACTCCTGCAACAAACCCTGATCTGCAACATCTGAACGAAATCAGAACCAAAGAACGCCAGAAAATCCAAGAACACAGGCAAAAGAAACTGGAAATAGTTATCGAACATGCCCAACAACACCAAATCGTCACCAACGATGAAGTCCAGAAGCTCACGAGGGTATCTGACGCCACAGCGACCAGATATCTCGTCGATCTCGTAAGGCAAGGACGTCTAGTCCGCGAAGGATCTCCAAGACACGCAAAATACCGCTTTGTGCGCTGAAAAACTCTGTGGATCACTCAAAAACGGTTGTGGCTCAAATCTATGAAATGAGCCACAAGCTCCATAGAGAAGCGGCCGACTTCTTCAAGAAGTGGGCCGCTTCGAGTCACTTAACCTTGCGATTCCTGCGACGATTGAGATTTGCTATGATTGATCTTGAACCGCCCCCGCGAACGCCAGGGAGGCGTCAAAAATGCAGTAAGGGCGGACGGCGACCTCCCCCCACACCCCCAGGCCGCCGTCCGCCCTATCCGAGCGCCGAGCGAATGCGAGGCGCAACCATTCAGGTGCGAGGATTCTCGGCGAAAAAAGTTCGAACATCATTCAAAAATTCCAGCAATTTCGCAAAAAACTCGGAATCGCCCAAAAAAGACGCAGTCGCATCGCATGATTGAGGGCGGCGCGGCATTCCTCCCCAGACCCCTCCTGCCGCGCCGCCCGCATGTCCCTTGGCGTTTTCCGGAAGGGCTCTCACCAGGGCGAAGGGGGCGCGGGCGGTTGCGGTCAGGGCGCGGTCGAGGACGAGCGGGTTCGAACCGACTTTTTGGAAGAATTCGCGTAATTCCTTCGGCTTGCCGCTTTTCGCTAAAACCGCGGCTTGTTTGCAGTCTTTGAAGAAATCCATGACCGGTTCGAACCGAGAAGTTCCCGCATGTTCCATGGAGGCCATTTTCTCCTTCAGAATCATCATCGAGCTGCCGATATCCAGGGCTGTGAATAGCTGATAGACGATCGCCGTGAATATCGTCGCCGCTGTATTGGTCGCAAATGGGGAATCGCGCATCTGCAAAGTATAACGCGTTTCAGCCAGTCCTGATATAATGGGCCCACTATCCGCATCAAACGATCCCACATCAAACAATATATATGGACTCTTTCTTCATCTTCTGCGCCAAATACCTGTTCGTTCTGCCAGCGCTCATTCTGGCCGTCTATTTCTTCATGCAGCCTCGGGCCGGCTGGAAGCGCATGATCATATTCGCGGTCTGCTCGGCTGTGCTGGCCTTCATTCTCGCCAAGATCGGCAGCCTCCTCATATATGATCCTCGGCCGTTCGTCGTCGGGAACTTCGTGCCCCTCGTACCGCACGCGGCAGACAACGGATTCCCGTCAGATCATGCTCTCCTCGTCTCCGCCATAGCGATGATAGGGACCGTCTGGAACAGGAAGATGGGAGCGGCGCTCTGGGTCCTGGCGATCCTCGTCGCTGTCAGCCGCGTCTACGTAGGCGTGCATCACACGGCAGACGTCGTCGGCAGCTTCGCGATCTCGATAGCTTCCGTCATCATCGTCCTCTGGCTGATGCGCAAGAAACAGGCCGTTCCACAATAGATCTCTAGAGGTTGCAAGTTACTGGGTCCGGGTATAGGCTTAGGCTATGAATGTGCGCTCCACAATGGAATATGTGGGGTTCCATCCTAGGGAGATACAGCTCTATATTT
>JAGWJP010000035.1 GCA_028865725.1 Patescibacteria group bacterium | reverse complement strand
ATAGCCAGTGGACGAGTTATTCGCATAATTGCCAGTGGACGAGTTATTCGCACCTTCGCCAGTGGACGAGTTATTCGCACCATAGCCAGTGGACGAGTTATTCGCATAATTGCCAGTGGACGAGTTATTCGCACCTTCGCCAGTGGACGAGTTATTCGCACCATAGCCAGTGGACGAGTTATTCGCACCTTCGCCAGTGGACGAGTGAACCTCCAAATCATCACTAGATATTCCATCTGGAATTACTGGGTCGGCAGAACATGCAGCCTGACAAGCTGCAACGTAGCCTTGGTTTAGAAGTTTTTCAGATTCGATAAGATCAGGGTTGCCAAGATAATGTTCATGGACCTTATCGAATAGCCAGTTTGAGTTACCAAATTCACGCTTAACATCAGCGGCAAGCATTACTTCATGATATGGAGCACCTTTGGGGAATGATTCATTGAATGAATTGATTCCACTTTCACAAGCGTTCCAATGTTTAAGCAGTTTTTTATCGATTTTCATTTCTAATTCACCTTCTTATGATCAGATATAGGAATTAAGCAGCCACAAGCGCAGCGACAACGCCTTGCTCAAGCCAGAATGATTGGAAGTTCGCGTTAGGTGCTTTGAACGCCTCTTTGAGCGTTGCGCAGACAAGTGCTGTGTCGATCTCATTTGATGTTGCTAGACCGTTCAGCCACTTGAGCAACTGGCTACGTGCAGGAAGATCGAGCACATCCATACGATCTAATACGATGAGTTTCAGACCAGATAATTGACTGATTGCTTCACAAATCATTGCGTCAGTGCGCCATTTTTCAGACTCACAGAGCAGGGCGTAAGCGCGACCATCCGCAGAGATTTGCATGTCTGAATTGATCGAAACTTGCATCCAACCTGTGCGAGTCGCTGATTCACGTAAGCGGTCATTCACTGGTTTTAGTGCAGATGCTAGGATTTCTGCTGGAATGCCATCAGGTGCAAGCGCATCACCAATCGCAGTCCACTCGACAACATCGTTATGGTACTTGAGCGCGTTCTCAGTTGCCTTTGCTGCAGCATCAGCTTTGCGTTGTGCATCGTTGACCAAGGTCTTTTTGTCAGACCATTGTTTGTGCATGGTTTGGCTGTGAGTGAGCTTTGCGCGAGCGTCTTCAATCTGTTTTTGAATTGATTCGCTGGTTTTCATTTCACCTAGCGTTTTCAATTCTTCCGCAGCGACTTCGGCTTGGATTAACTCTTTCTCAGCATTCACAAGCGCACTGGTGTGCAGATTATGAGCAGCACGATAATCGGGAAGATTCTTAATTGCTTCTGGATCTGGTGCCTGACCTTCTGATTTAACAAAAGCAGTTAAATGACCATGTTCAAACAACACATGACCTGCGCAATGAGGACATTCAAGCGGAGTAGGTTGAACCGTGCCTTGAGCTTTAGTTTCAGCATCAGCGATTTTTTCAGCCCAATGTGCTTGTTGCTTTTTATCTTCCTCAATCTTCTTTTTAATGCGTTCGATTGAGTTAGCTTTGGTATGAAGCAACGTGATGCGTGCATTGGTTTCGCCCAATTGCTTGAACTCAACTTGCAATCTGCCTAACTCTTGATTAATACGATCAACATGACCTTGCCACTCAGTCAATTTGCTATCGACTTCATCAGCGCTAGGCAATTCAACTGCTTCGATTTCTGGTGCTTTCCAACTTGCCGCTTTCACTTCACCATAGGTTTCGTTAGTGATCGTTTTCCAAGAACCTTTAGCCTCAGTCGCTTTGGTTTTAGCCGCTTTGCTCGCTGCGTCGATACCATCTTTAAAAGACAGTTCAGCCGCTTTGCTCGCTGAGCATTTGCGAGCTTTCAGCTTTTCAAGGATCAACTCAGGCGTGATTTTGCAGCCTGTCAGTTGAAACAATAACTTGCGGCGATCATTGATCGGTAGACCGTTGAATGTGGTTGTGTCCAGCACAAATGGCAAGTAAGTATTGTCAGAGTGTTGCCCCATGCCTGACGGCAAGGTGATAGAGCCATTGGCAACAGTTCCATTGTTGCTAAACGCTACAGTTGCAGTACCTTTCTTAGCACCATCAGACACAAGTTGGTCGTAGTCTTTTTTCAGATTCATGCGGTCGGCTTTTCCAGCCATCGCCAAGCGCACTGCCTCGATCAGCGATGATTTACCTGAGCCATTGCGACCTGCAACAACGGTCACAGGTGCAGTAAGGGCGATGTCTACGGCACGAAGGCCGCAGACGTTTTGCACATTGATTGATTCTATTTTCATGGTCTAACTACTCCGCGCTGAACAAGTCGTCGTCGCCAGCGTCTTGCTGCTTAGACTCTTGTTGTTCTGGTTGTTGTGAAAGGCGATGGGTGTTTTCTTCATGAGCATGATTTAACTGATCAAGATCTTCACTGCGGATGCTTGAGTAATGCGGCATCACGCGAGTGTTATATAAATCTTCGAGATCATCTTGAGACTGCGCAGCATTGAACTCAGCGATGATGCTGTTGATAGACTCAACAGGCATAAAATCTCGTTCTGTTTCGGTAGATTTTGCTTCGGCTGCCTTTTCTGATTTTGATTCAGTCTTTTTAGCAGTTGCCTTAGCTGCGACCTGTTCAACAGTAGTAGGCTCAACCTCTGGCTTAATCGGAGTCACATCAATTACTTCTTGTTCTTCCTCAGCAGAACGTAATCCCATGAGCAATTCAGGCGCATAAATACGACCAAAGAACGATGCTGCGCGATAGCGAAGCATTTGGTCAGGCATCGTTTGCCATTTGCTGCCTGATTTCTGATACCAGCCCTCTTTTACTGCAAGCTCCATGCTGATAGGGCTAGATTCAAGGCGTTGATTCGTACCTTTTTCAATGGCCCAAGCCACACAAACCAAGTTACGAACTTTGATTTTATGTTCTGTAGTTGCCCATCCACCTTTGGGCTTAAGATTGTTATCCCACTTTTTTGTCGTGTATTCGACTTCAATTTCACCTTCATCTTTAATATCAAAACGAAGTGGGCTATAACGTCCACAACCATTGATCGCAGCAATGATGAATTGGCTTGACCATGAAGGACGACCTTCAATTAGATATAGGTTTTGCATAATCATGAGCGGATCTGCACCCATGCGATTTGCCATGTTTAAAGCAATCACACAGTTAGATAGACCGTTAGGATTAGCGACTAATGGGTAACTACCATCTGGCAGTTTAGCAGCCTTCTTATCAGCCACCGCGATACGAAACGATTCAGGTACCATCGTGCTATTCGCCAACATATTGGCAATACGCATAGTGAGTTCAAACCCGCCTGTTGTAGCCAAGCCAACTTGTGTTTCAGGGGCTTGCTGAGGTTTACGCTGTTCGCGAATTTGTTCAGTTGTCATTACTTGTTGTGCAGTCATGATTTATTATTCCTTAGCGAAATTTGCAGGTTGCATATGCAGGACAGTATTTAGCCCCGCACATTTGAGACTTGGCATTTCCAAAGAAAAGCCCTGATTTAAGAATTTTCCCTGCGTGGTGTAGCAAACCTGGATAATCTTCATCACCAAGCAATACGTCCATTGGGGATTCGATTTCACCAACACCAACGTGTTGACCTTTCGCAGTCTTGCCAGTGGTTAATCCGTAGATACGAGCAGGTGCAGTCATCGCCTCATCAAGAGCGCGACTTGCAAGCAGGGTATAAACACCCATTTGCACCTTATGTCCTGTGGTTTTTACTGTACCGTCTGCAGAGCAAGCGGTTTTACCTGTCTTGATGTCGCCAATTCCTAAGCTACCGTCCTCTGCCTCATAAACACGATCAATCGTTCCAGTCAGCGTGATGCCAACATCAGAAAGCGTTAGAGCTTCTGCGCGCACCTCAACACCAACATATTTTTGAGCTGGCGCAATTTCAGCAATGTACTTGCGAACCAATGCTTGACCTGTAGATTCAGCGGTGTTCTGGTCTAAATCTTCCCAATCCACATCTTCATCGGGTTGCCATATTGATTGATTTAAAGCTTCATCACATGCAGCTAGATCGACGCTCATACCAGCCATAACAGCAAGGTCATGAACCTCAGCAGCTTTGTGAATCGCAGTACCAAGACGACCAGCGCCACCAATCTGCAGTTTCAGGCCATGAATATGTTTTGCTTCCCAGCGAGCAGGGCAGTCGTAGAGTTCGCTTAAGCTTGAAGCGCGAATAGAAAATGGTTCGTTCATTGCATTACTCCCGCTACAGCAGGCTGACAGCTATACAAAAACACCATCGCAGCCATGACAAACATGCCGCCGATAATGATGTAGCCTTTGCCTGTAGGTTTTGGTTGACCGAAGTCAGATGAGTTGAGGCGTTCAGCACAAACACGGTTGATG
>JAGWJP010000034.1 GCA_028865725.1 Patescibacteria group bacterium | reverse complement strand
ATTAACATCAATGGATCGATACGTCGCAGCAGATTGCAATATTCGTACCAATACTCCCGATCTTCATGCCTATGTGCATAACAATGTTCTTGTGTTAGTAAATCATTTTTACCATAAATGGCGTGTGCTAATAGCGGTCTAACTGCTAACGACGTTGAGCCAGTATAACGTAGTCCAAGGCGTCGACCCAAATAAAGAGCCGATTCATCCTTGCCTGAACGCCCATGACCGACGATCAAAATACGCGTCGATAAACTGTGATTACTTAATTCAAAATCAACAAATTGTTTTTTAATGTAATCAATATTCGCAGCAACAGACAAAACTACATCATAAATATCGATTATTTTTTGAGACATTTGTCTAGGAATCCGGTGTTGTAACGTTCCAAAGTTTTAGGGACGTTGTAACCAACAGCTATGTAACTAAGTGCTCATCAAGACAGCCTCCTGTTCAATGCTCAACGTTCATAAGTCAGACAACTCACATCTTCGAAACAGACAACTCACATCTTCGAAACAGACAACTCACATCTCCGATACACGCAACGCAGACATGCTGAGTGCAGACATGCTGAGTGCAGACATGCTGAATGCAGACAACACTGGTCACTGGTCACTGGTCACTGGTCACTGGTCACGACTAGGTGTAATCTAGACAGTCTAGACATAACGATTATAACGATTATAACGATTATAACACTTATGACGATTAGGCGTTAACCAACGAAACTACCAGCGGTTGGTCGTAAGTCCTTATATTCCAATACTCTAACTATTTCTACTATAAACTACTACTACTAAAATCTATATAAGAGGAGGAGGGTAAAAGAATATATAGAGGTTATGGAAAAATCCCGTTGTTGTTGGCTTTTGGTTAAAACGCCTAGAATCGATTTTGACAGCGTCAAACGAAAGATGATACATAGGTCATCTTTTGGATTTCATCGCCCCTACGGGGCAGCCAGGTGCCTTAAAACCGCAGGCGACCGCAGGTGACCGCAGGTGACCGCAGGCGACCGCAGGCGACCGCACCTTCGGTTCCAGGCTATTCTGAACTTAACGCCTTGAACGCCTTGAACGCCTTGAACGCCTTGAACGCCTTGAACGCCTTGAACGCCTTGAACGCCTTGAACGCCTTGAACGCCTTGAACGCCTGTACATAATATACTAGGACAAGAATTCCATTAGCATTTTCGTTCCTTGTTTAACGGTTATCCAGTTATGCCATATACTCTAGACATAACGATTATAACGATTATAACGATTATAACGATTATCCAACTTTTCTATTTGGCCCTACACGGAATAAAGTCTAGCATATTATACCTACGGAATAGCCACTCTTTGGCCAAAACTTCCCAAGATAAAAAGCCTTCACCACAAGTAACACCCTCGTTAGTTGTTCTATGTAGTGGCCAAGACCTATGTCTCAATTCATCGCCACGCCATATTGATAGTGATACCATCTTGTACACAGGTATCGAAGTCAATTAATGCCGAACGTAGAAGCTCAGATGGTCGATCAGGTAGACCAAGATTGGTAAACATGAAAACTCCAAAGTAGGGACGTTAAGTCTTGGGATGCCGAAGGCTGCATATTCCTGTAGCGTATCAGGATATACACACTGATACGTCCTCTCGCGAGCATGTTCTTTTAGTGCTACTGTCAACTTATGCAATATTGTCTCTAAATTAGCTAAACCTTGGGTGCGTAATTTAACATAAGCTGCTTCACGCTCCTTAATACGTGCCCGACGGGCAATACTTTCTTCTTTCTCTTGACGTTCAATCTCACGGACAAGCTCTTCACGCAATGATAATGTTGCCATATAACCTCCAAAGGGATGCCGAAGGCTGGACGTTTGGACGTTAAGTCTTGGGATGCCGAAGGCTGGACGTTAAGTCTTGGAACCTTGGACGTTAAGTCTAGGGACGTTTGGACGTTAAGTCTTGGGATGCCGAAGGCTGGACGTTAAGTCTTGGAACCTTGGACGTTAAGTCTAGGGACGTTTGAACATTAACCCAAACACAGTCCGAGTTTACCGCTAGGTGTCACAATGTTCTTCGATCCCTTGCCGCTTAGCCAATCCGTACCAGACCAATAATACACCCTCTCCATGCCGTCATCGGACCAAATATAGTAACCTACTGGTCTGTCAAGTATGAAATACTCCGCACGTGGTGGAGCTTCGCCATAACATGCGAAAGAATAACAACCATCTCGGCGACATGGTAGACGGCAAAATGAACGCTGTCCTTCAACAGGTAAAGTCCATAACCCATCTGCGTAGCTGTAACCTTGAGGTAATATTGTTAAAATTTGACCCTGCATGTTCAAATATACGTCAGCAAAACGTATTAAATATTCGCCTGCATCATTTATGTATACTACTGACATTTGTCCCTCACGTCAATGAAATAAGTCGGTCGATAATCGCCACACACTGAGTAATAATCCCATCTCTTACAGCAACAGCACGAGTAGCAGCAACAGCACGAGTAGCAGCAACAGCAGCAGCATCAACAGCATAAGCAGCAGCATAAGTAGCATAAGTAGCAACAGCCATAGCAGCAACAGCCATAGCAGCAGCAACAGCATCATCATAAGCAGCATAAACAGCATAAGCAGCGTCAGCAGCGTCAGCAGCAGCCCTGCATTTTTTCTTAGCCTCCGGCACTTGTTTTGAATTTGTTATTTCTTCAATTTCACGTAGCGTTCGGGCTTGTTGCGGCAGCTTTGCTCTTTCCATTGCGTCAGCAGTGATGGTTCTTATTGACCAATCAACTAAAATGTATGCTCGTTTTTCTTCAAGGTCTTTATTCTTTGTCCCAGCCAGACGTACAACGAACGGCATCAGAACCTCTGTCCGGTGTCCGTCATTCTTCCACAATCGCGAATCATTCAGCCGAATCAGGAACGCCCGAATCACGGGGCAGCAACATTCCATCTCATCGGTGGCTTCCCCAAGTGGTTCACCCTTCGAAAGCCGCCAACACGCCACCGCCGCCGACATTACGCACGCCTTATGTTCACTGTAATTGCCGACGCCGGAAACCAGCGTAAAATCAAGTTCTGTCAGTCCGCAAAGCATTAATTATCCTCACTTTCATTAAACACTTTTCAAAAGGTTCTACAACTTTTCCTAGAGACACGGGACGTTAGAACAAGGGACGTTAGAACAAGGGACGTTAAGTCTTAAAGCTCTTAACCGGATGCCTCAATAACTCTTGAACATTGGACATCCAAACTCATGACCAAACAATAAAGACTTACACATGCAAACATCCGCCTTCAGCGTTACTAACTCTGCATACTTAGGCATAAATGCATTGAATCCTTTGCCAAATGCTTCACATTCACTACTACAAGCATAACCAACCCAAGAGGTATCGCAAATAATTATTTTGACAACATCTCCAACACACAACGGCTCGAAGCCATTAGGTCTAAATGCAAAGTTTTTTGGCCCGATATATCGTACATTTTTACCAATATATTTGTTATTCTCCAGAATTTCTACCATATCTGGCTGGATTTCTTGCGTAATCTCTCTATACATATAACTTAAAAGCGTATTACCAACGTTACTTATGTATAAGATGTCACCTTCACGTATAGATCTATCCTCTGTTGGATGATGGCCAACTCCAGCACCCTGTGGCAATACTTTAACAAACTTGTTCAGATATTCTTCAAACATATAACCTCCAAAGATCAAGGCTTGACGTTAAATCTTAAAACTCTTAATCAGGTTTTCATAGTGTATGTAGGCTTGTTCAATAATTTCATAATCTGTTAAGTTAGGGTCTGTGCAGAATCCCAACAAATGTACAGGATATGAAGCACCTCCAAGTTTCTCTACTTCTTGTGGTGTAAGCCAAGCCATTATAACCATTAATACGTTCAATATCCATTTGAAGGAAATCATCGAACGTCAATAACCTTTGGCATATTATCAACTGATGCCCTTAAAGACAAGTAACGCCGAACGTTAGAACAAGGGACGCCGGACTTAATGTCCAGAGTCCCTGAATTTAATGTCTATGGACGCCGAACGTTAGAACAAGGGACGTTTGGGCGTTAAGTCTAGAGACACCGGACGTTAAGTCCAGTGTCCCAATACGTCAAACGCTAGTGACTAGCAGAACGGGCCGCACCTGCAGAATTCCAAGTCTCAGCATCGTTCTTAATCTTGTTTTTGTCGACCAGCACCTTGGTGCCACGGACCAACTTCCGGTTCACCGAGGTCGATTTGACGAAAATGGTAAACCCTGCATGATTAACTGGCTCAACAACACAAACAATTCCAGGCTTCAAACCAATAAGATCACGCCCCTCTGGTCCACCATATAACTTCCC
>JAGWJP010000033.1 GCA_028865725.1 Patescibacteria group bacterium | reverse complement strand
TTCTGAATATATTCCGCAAGCCATTCACGAGAAGCTCTTCCGGTCAAACTCCAAATGCGAACTGGAAGCCCCGAACCAAACCTTCTTTTTTTCCAAACTGAACTTCTCTCACTCCAAATCTGCAAGAGAACTCGAACACCTTCTTCAAATGAAATTTTGAATCCAGAAATCATCTGAGCTAACTCAACCGCTCGTTCCCGATCTTTGATCGGAAGATACGTCACATCAAATCCTAATTCTGAACAAACCATTTTGAACCTCGTGAACGTCTCTTCTACCAATTGACTATATCCAAACCGTTCACTAATTAAAATTCGCTTTAGCTTAACCATTTGTAATTACCTTTTAAAAAGCCATTTCTCAGTTCCCATTTCCCTATTACTATATATAATTACAAATTAGCACCTGCCAATTACCAATTTTAACTTCTACAAATTTAATATCTAAATACTTATGTTTGTTTTAGTTTAAAGATAAATTATCTTCTCTCTATATAGAGAGAAGATACTCAAAAACCACTGGTCCGGTTTTCAGTTTGATTGGTTTGGTAAAACAGGAGTCTCCCGGGCAGCACCTGTTTTTTTAATAGCATAGCTATTAAAAAAATGACGAGAAACACCTAATTTTCTCTCAATTTTCTGAAGAATTTCGTCATACCAAACCACTTGATCTGCAAAACTCCCATTTTCGGGAAAGGTCACCTTGAGAATTGGAATTTTGGCCTCCTTATAAGCTCGAAGTCTGCTCTTAGAATTTTTTTCAAACCGATTTCCAAGATCATAGATATCCCAACAAACAGCAAACTGTTTTTTGGCATGTTTTCGCACCAAACGACCAGCAAATTGAACAGCCTTGTTTTTGTCCTTATAACCAGTACCGTTAATCCCGTTTTGTACTGAAAGAATATTGATGCCTTTTTCAAAGACTCGGTTGGTTAAAATGACCTTTATTTTGTTTTGCTCAAATGCCGAAATAGTGAGTTTTCGGTCACGTGCTTTTTTCTTTCCGTAGACCAAAGCATACGGAGTATCACGAAGCCTTTTTGCCAGGATTTTGAGGTGTTTAATTCGATCTACAAACACCAATGTATTGGCCTTATCCTTTTTCAAAATCAATCGAACCAAGTCCTCAATAATTTGATTTCGAGGCTTATTATGACTGATCCATTGCTTGTAATCTTCCTGGTAAGAGGACTTATATCCAGAGAGCTTTTGATTCTGGATCAAAACCGCACAAATGGGAGCTAAATGTTTTTCTTCAATGCCTTGTTCCAAGGGATATTCATAAAGAACAGGACCAGTAATAGCAAAGGCTCGAACTCGAACAGCTCGCTTTTTTATTTGAAGGGTCGCTGTCAGCCCGTACACCGCTTTAGGTTTGATTGACTCTACGACCTTGAAATCCCTCTTCGCCATTTGAGTATGAATTTCATCTATGATGACCAGATCGATACTTTCAAACCACTTTTTGAAATTTGCATCTGACCGGTGCAAAGCTAAAGTTTGAACCGTAGCAATAGTAACCCGTTGAACATCATACTTGCTTTCCCCTACGATTCCCACGGATTCTTTGAGGACAGATTCCAGCTCTGTTTGCGTTTGATAGAGAAGTGAAAGTTGATCGACTATGAAGAGACACGAAATTTTGTGTCCATAAAAAACCAATCCAGCTAAAAATGTTTTCCCCGTTCCGGTAGCTGAAAGAATAAGTCCACCAGTTGTTGAGGTTTCGATTATTTTTTGCAAAGCTTCAATTTGGTAGGAACGAACTTGAGGAAAATGCTGTTTGATCCATTTATCTGGTCGTGGAATTGAAAGGCATGGAACCCGTAAATCCTCAACATTGACCTTGTACTTTTGCTTTTTAAGCTCCGGTAGAATAGAAAGAAAAAGTCCAGTAGGAAGTGTATCTCCGCTAAGAAAATGCTTTTTTCCATCCCAAATTCGTTCCTGAATTGTACACCATTTTCCATTGATCTTTTTTCTTACTTCATGAAACCGATGGTACTGTGGCATGAAGTAAACGTTGGGAAGGGTATAGGAAGTTAACGAATCAATCAGTTCTCGCGGATAAGGTTCGTGCAGAAGTGCAGTTCGATTTTGCAGTGTAACGGAAAACTTTTTCATCAGACAAACAATCCAATCATGTTCAAAATAAAATCGGCGCTGAGACTTATGATCTACCTCGGAAGGGGGATTACGAGGGATCTGCTCAGCGCCGTACTGCTTGATTTAATAATACAATTTAAACGAAAGTTATCTCATGAAAATGTAACAGATTGCTCTACAGCTTGAATGATTTTTTGTGCACTGGCTAACTCTAAAGCACCGTACCGGGCTGAAACATCAATTTGTGAAAGAACATTCAGAATGGTTTTAAATTCTGTAGTGATTGAAGAATATTCTGCAGCGTAGTCTGGATATTGCTTTGTGAATTGAATCAGTTCGGCAGGTGAGAGGAGAGATTGAAGTTCGGTCAAGGTTTTTTGCAACCATAACTTGGCTTCTTGGATGGCTGCAATTGAAACTCCGTGATGTCCTACGCATTTTCCATTGACGATGATTTTAGACGTTGTAGTCATTCGACAAAGGTGATGAATTGTTTTCAAAGGTTCAAGCAGGGAACAAGTTCCAGAACTTCCGACTGCCAGACACGGAGTTTGTTCTAGGATTTTTCTCAACCGTGCTGCTCTTACAATGTAGGACTTGGTACTAATCATTGCAAAATCCCCTTTTAGGTAAATGACTGGGTTGTTCCTGCTCCACCTGGATCGGGGTCACCTGGAACGTAGACTACGAACGGATTAGCTCCAGTTCCTATAAATCCAAGTGTAGTCCCTGCTGTTCCTGCTGATCCACCATCAGTTAATGGAGGTGTATTGGATGCCCCCAAACGCCCTCTCGTTACACTATATCCAGTTAATGTGCAAGCAGTAATGGTACTTAAATTCGAGAAAATCCAGCTCCACGGTGCATTTAAACCATAAGTATTTCCAGAAGCTGGAATCCGAATGTAAAGATAGAAAGTCCAATACTGTGCTGACGCTACTGCAGGAACTGCAACATTGATCGTTGCAAATGCAACTTGACTGCTTCCGTTGTTCCCCAACAGAGTCAAGGTAAATGAATTGCTGATTCCGTGTCCACCAAATTCAGTGGTCTGGATGGAAAGAGAAAACGTTAAATCCTGACCGTTTACAATCGTTGGTGATCCAGCTGAGGTTCCATCAGAAGTGAAAAATGAACCTACAGTAGCTGGCGTTGTGTTCATGAAAGCGCGATTGACATTGGTTTCGATCAGTGCATTTCCACTAACAAAAAACACAGAAGCTCGGCTAAAGTCGTACCCTCCAGAAGGAACGATATTTTCCGTGCTCATGGCTGCCGGAATCCCTGTCTGATCGACCTTAATCGGATTGGACCAAGGGGAATCCCCTAAGTAATCATTTCGTTTTGCACGCACCCAATAAATAGCTGGAATGGAAATTTGAACGTTGATGGTCGTGGGTTGTCCATCCACTGTGACCACCTGTGTGGGATCATTAAATACGCCTCCGCTTGCACCAGTAGCTGAAACTTGAACTGTAACGGATTTAACCGGATGATTAGTCAATTGATCTACGTTGACTGTTAGCATTCCAATAGACTGCTGACTTTGAGTAATAGAAATGACTGGAGCTGGGGGCTGCGGAAGCGTTGCTTGGACAAATGTTCCAGCTGAATAATCGTTAAAGGCATTGAAGGTATAGCACCAAAATCCTACCGTTCGTGAAAGCGTTCCAGTGTTATCGTAGTTAAATTGAAGATCAATTGTGGAAAGATATTGATGGCGGTATACAACTGTTGCATTGTCTGCTGCACGAATTTCTACACCCTCTACGTCTGTTTGAATTCCATTTAGACCTAAAGCGACCAAGGGAGACGTAGGGGAAGTGTTCGGATTGTATAAAGACGGTGTAAAACTGATAACTGCGTTTGGTGCTGCTGGAAGAAGAGGTGCAGTTAAATGTACAACAGACGTATATCGGGAAGTCTGTGTTCCATTCACCTGCCTGATGTACCAGGTTTGATTTTCATTCGTGCGGTTCAATGTAATAAATTGCGAGGTGAAAGTTCCGATTAAATCACCGGTGGCTGTTGTAACATTCGTCCAATTCAGATCAGTATTGCGAACCTGTGCTCCAGTGACCGGTGTAACTCCTAAATCTAATTCTATGCCAGTGCTTGAAATATTGGTGACAACGATTGAATCCAAATCTGATAAAAACGTTGAACCTACGGCTGTAATATCCTGCGGCAAAGGAGACTGAGCCGTATCTTGCGGAAGATAAAGAGTGGTTGGAAGAATATAGCGAGACAAAACGTTTGAGAGTTTTGTGTTCTGCCCGAAGTTAATTTGGAATGTTAAGACCTCACTAGCGGGTTCTACAACAGTGGTTGTGACAGATTGGACCAAAAAATTCACGCTTGAAATGCTGCGAGG
>JAGWJP010000032.1 GCA_028865725.1 Patescibacteria group bacterium | reverse complement strand
TGACTTGATCTGCTCTTCCCTGACTGCTGCTTGACGGGACGCAGTGAAAGCATCTTGCTGTGCTTTGAGTTCTCCAAAAGTTTTGAACGTCATCATCAGACTTGCCTCCTATTAGAAATTTACTTACTAGAATAACGGTTAGTGCTGTAGCTTGACGTACTAGCGGTAATGGTGAAGAGCAGACCGCAGTCCCACAATGCCCCAGGAGTACCCATCGGCTTGCAGTAAATCATGCAAGCGTTCAGGGGTTGCAGCAAAGACCGTGTAGGTAACTGCTTTTCCTGCTACTTGACGCAAGGTATTTAAGTCAAGTTCTCTACCGCGCAGCTCAGGTGTAAGGTTAAGCTCTATTTCAGTCACTGAATTTGCAAGCATCGCAAGGGATAGCGGCAAGATACCAATAACGTCTTTACCACGTATATCATCCGCGGTCGCGTGCTCAATGACGCAACAATCTTCTTTTACCATCCCACGCTCACGCAACAGGTCAATAAGTGCAGGATGGCGGGTTACAATAACAGTGTTCATTGTTGCCTCCTTTTCTGAATTAGTTTGTAATTTGAATCCGCACTAGCGGACTTATTGATATGTCTACAGCATACGGAAGTGCTCGAACCCGTCTTAGAACCGGCTCATCATCACTTCCTGTAGCTACAAGTTCTCCCGTTACCGGAAAAACTAGCCTTCCTTTCACCAATGGCGATATCTCGTCAACATCTGTTGGACGTACAACATCGCCATCAAACATCGCAGGATAAACACTAATACCCTGCTCGTACTCCTTAGTAGCGTGGTTTTTGGAGCGCCCTGACCAAAGACCGAAGCGCAAATATACTTGCTCCGGTCGTTTTCTTGGTATTCTCATTATTGGTAACTGAATCACGTATTTTCCTTTCTTTAAAAGTTTGTACATTCCATTGAACACCTTCTCAAAATTAGATGCTCAATGCAAAATACAAAAAGAAAAGGGCAGCTTTTTCAGGGCTGCCCTTTTTGGTTTAGATCCTGTCACCCGTTCTACTTCAACGAAACCAACACTGCGCGATCATTGCTGACCACGATCTTGAAGGCCTTGGCCGCTTCAGCACGCCGGCTCAAGTTCCTGATCTGAACCATATCCTTGGCTCCCACCTTCTTTTCGATCTCAGCCAACGTCAATCCCTTCTTCCCAGCTGTGGTCAAAAGTGCATGAATCTTTGCCCGCGCTGTTCCCTGCCGGAGATGAAATTCACCGGGAGCCTTCTTTGCTTTCACCTTTTCCTTCACTAGAGCCTTGACCGTCTTTCCGACTGCCTTCTTTGCACTCTTCTTCATTTTCTTTGCTCCCTTCTCTTTCGTTTCCTCTTCAGTTTCTACTTCGACTTCTTCCGAATCAATCATATCAGCCATGTTAGTCTCCTCGTTAGAATTTTCGACGGGTACCAAACGATACCAGCCGTACTTCATCCGGCCTTTGGCTTTCGCTTCGGCCAAAACACCTCTCCAAAACCCTGCCTTTCTCTCAACGTCAGATCCTTTGTTGGGGCATCCTGAAAATCCGAACTCACAGGTAGCCAACATCGAATCCGGAAGAACGTCCTTTCCCGGATCCTCAATTCTCGGGAAGTTTACCGGATCACTGTGAATAGGTTTATCCCTTTTATTTTGCCGTTTCACCTCTCTCTCTTCCTCCTTTTGCAGTAGAGTTTGATTTTTGCTTGCACCACCCTGCCAAAGAGCCGCTTGTTCGGGAGTAGCACGAACAAGCTTGTAGTAATCGTATTTAGTGTGCTGCGTGTCTAATGCACGCTGGATAAGCTCGCGTGCATGTTGCGCCGTATAGACCACCGGGACGCTTTTGAAATTGTGACTTGGGCGTCCATCATTGTACCCCATCTCGATAGTGACTAACGTTCGAGCCACCATTCCGGGATCAATGACCTTTACATCTGGATTTTGTTCGGTTGGTGTTTCGTTTAAGGATGCAAGCTGCTCTTTCAATTTAGCAAGCTCGCGGTTGAGTGCTTTTGTTGAAGCCATCTATCAACCTCCTTTCGAGTTTGAAAGCCCTCGCCTAGGCCCTCAATCAGAGTTGAATTGAAGGCGAAGGTGAAGATTTTCAAACAGCCACGTCGGACTGAACCGTTAGCTTTTCAATGGCCTCCTTAGCTCGAACCAAAAGCTCGGGATTCTTCCGAACCCTTGGGGAAAGTTTGACGGAAATCCTAGATGCGTCACGTCCGATGACTTTCTTGGCTGCCTTGGCTTCAAGCGTGAGCAGCTTCTCTTCACCAATCTCAGCCATCAGCAAAGACCGGTAATCCACCTTATCGTGCTTTTCGATTTCTTCACTGATCGCTAGGTCAAACGCATACCCTTCGACTGTGCAACCTGCGAAGAACTGCTCCCGGACTTTTTCCTTCAATTCCGAAAGCTCTTCCGTGAGTCCCTTGATTGACGCATCCAAGGAACCCATGTAGTCGATAACTTCGCGGGTAACCTTCGTAACCTTAATCATTGTTCCTCCTTGAATTTAAAATCCAAGCCGATCTAAATCTGCATTGAGAGTTCTTCCCAGTGGAAACACGTCACCACATTTTTTGTGCCATAAATAGCCCTCACCAGAAGATTTTGCTCTTTCATTGTACGGTTTAATAACCAATTCTTTGAAAAAAGCTTTTCCAACCCAAGCAGCACCGAGCCGTGCTGCAAGTCTCTGATCTTTTGAAGATAAATCATAAATCAAAACATCTTCTTCGATACCATTTACGGTAGCAAAGAGAGTTATCAAAATTTTTCTATTGCACTTTTTAATCTCAAAGCGCCGGCTAGTTTCAACCGCTTCCTTTGAAAGTTTCATGTTGAACTCTCCTTTTCATTTTCATCAGGTACAATCCTTCACACCAATATTATAGAAAATTACAAACATTTATGCAAACCTCTCCAAAAATGAAGGTTTGTAACCTATTGATTTTTATATACTTATTGCACCAAAAAATATTTATTTTTCTGGTGTCAATTTTGCACCGCTCCGTAGGCCTCTTTTGGGGCCACGACCGGATCAACAAGCCCCAATCGGATCAATCGAATAAAGTGAGCCCCCGCAGCGGATAGAACCGAATCATCATAGCAGCCCGGCGCAGCCGCAGGACGCCCCGTAGGCCCGCGCACAAATGACAAGGCTTCCTCAAAAAACAGAACATCATAGAAAAGTTCCGGATGTTCGCGGAGCATGAACGCCAATTTATTCAGCATTAGAGGCCGTGTTTTGCTAGTCGTTGGAAGCCCAGGAACTTCTACGACCTTGTTTTCAGCCTTCCACCAGAGCTTATGTTGATAAATATTCGGATACGAAAGTTGTGTTTTCAGCGTAACTAAAACTGTTTCCCCACCACCGCCCGGATTATTTTCAACTCCGACCAATGCCATATTGAACAATTTTGCAATGTCCGAAATGTGATACGCATAGTCTTCCGGAAGAACCCGATTTCGATAGCGAGCCATTTGTTCGCCAGAATCTAAATCAATCACGGTGAAGAATGAGAAGTCTGGTTCGGGAGTGCTGATTGTTTTTCCTTCTGCTACATCAGCATGAAGAATGTATTGACGTTTGGGAAGCGGTTTCTTGAAAAGAATCCACCCTGTAGCTTCGTCTTGGTCTAACGGTTTGACATGAGCTTGGCACCATTTCATCCGCTCCCGAATAATCACCTTATCAAAAAATGAATTTCCGCTAGTTAGGAATGCTGTTGCATCATCTTCCGGGTACTTCTCGTAGAACTCATCTCCCAAATCCAAAAGCATCTTCCGCCGAAACCCCATTTGAAAATCTGTCAGGCGAAAGAACTTCCGAATACTCTTTTCTTCACGCATCGAAATTTCATCTGCCATAGCTTCCCACTTCTTTTCTAAGCTTCGCAGCTCATCGAGGTCCTCCACGATGTATTCTTCAGCATAGGGCCACGGGAAGAAATGGGCTTTGTAGGTTGATTGTCCATTCTTGGCTTTCATGTATTCCTCGTAGGCAAATCCTCCAAGCCCGTTCGCAGTCCACTCCGTATCTTTAGTTCCATGCGGAGTCACTGAACCTACAATATTAGCGTAGGTTTCTTTTGGATTATGAGGCCAACGGGAGAGTTCTGTCGCCACGAAAGCAGCGACACCGGGGATACCTTGACCAGCTTCTGGATCTTCTGCTGTTTCTACTGTCACACGAGAATCCAGGGCATCAAAAATAATTTCATGCCGCGAAGAATATTCTTTATGCAAGAGATTGGCATGAAATGTCTGCGCCAATGTATTTTTGGAATCATCAAACGGATCCGCTTTCATGAAATGGCGATCAGCACGTTTTAGAATATCAAAATGCTTTGCACCAAATCCTCTGGTCTGACTGACTAGAAGTCCGGTAAATCCTGGATTCAAAATGGCCGGAATTAAAAGGCGTCGGATAATATGCCAGGAAGTAGACCCACCCTGCCTGTATTTCAAGGTATGATTGTTTTGTCCAATTTCTGCTTCCAATTCCCGCTGCATTCGATTCCACAGAAAAGGAACCAGTCGCTTATTCCAATGGGCAAATTTTTTCTGTAAAAAAGAGGCTTCGGTTTTATCTTCGGGTTCTTTCCGCAGGATCCAAATAGGGATTGAAGAACAAAACCGCTCCGGTCCCAAAACTTTATAGAGTGTTTGGAGGGCTAGAAGTTGGTCTTGAACTCGTTTGAGATCAGGAGCAGAATATGCTTTTTTAGATTT
>JAGWJP010000007.1 GCA_028865725.1 Patescibacteria group bacterium | reverse complement strand
AGATCAGACGTATACAAAGTGTTAGATGGTGAACGAGATTATCAGGAAAAGATGTGGGGAGACACTGGTCTAAGAAGGACAAATCTTGATACAACACAAAACTCGAAGCATGACGTTGGAGAATGGATGATATTTATGCAGCATTACATGAATAATGCTGTAATGCAATTGACCTTACAACATGGGCCAGAAGCTGCACTTCACCAGCTACGTAAAGTCTAACATTAGTCGTTGTTATCCTCCTACGAACATACCGAAAGTTTGCGATGTCAATATGTCAAGTTTGTCAAATTCGTTCGGAGCGTCCGTGCACGTATAGTCGTAGGACTAAACAATACTATCGCATACTTATACGTCCACTTAGACATGTAGCCGAACGTTGTGGTTATGCTTTAGGTGTCCACGGAAGTCTCAAAACTGATATAGACTTAATCGCTGTACCTTGGCGTGAGAGTGCTGCACCACAGGATTATCTCGCTGAGGAACTACGTAAGACTATTGAACAAATAATCGGTACAGCTAGACAACGGGATAATGATCCACCAACTAAGAAACCTTGTGGACGTATAGCATATTCATTTTATACGTCACCACATGATGACATTGCTGGACCATATATAGATTTATCAATAATGCCGATAGTGAGGAGTGATGATGTTCAAAATAAAACCGAGAAAACGGAAACAAAGAAAGAAGATTAAGATATAAATGATATTCCTCGATACCGAGACATGTGGCTTCCACGGAATGCCGGTTCTTCTGCAATATGCTATCAATAATGGAAAAATATATCTTCATGAAATTTGGAGAACGTCAATTGGCGACACATTAGACATTATCGAAGCATTTTGCAAACATCCAGACGGTATAGTTGGATTCAATCTAACATTCGATTGGTTTCATATTAATAAGCTTTATAATGTATTCCGGTTGTGTCCAAGACATTGGATACCTGAAGACTATATCGAAGAGATCGCATGTCTAGAGAAGCAAGCACGTGATGGAGTCTGTGTCTTGCCTCAAAAGGCTTGCGATCTTTTTCTACATGCACGTAAGGGTGTTTACCAATCCACATTGGATCGTAAAGATATACGTATACGTCGTGTACCGAAGGAACTTGCACAGCCATTAGCCAACGAGATGAATAAGAGGATACAGTTTAATAAGCTGTATTTCGCTCGACGTAAAGAACAACTAGACAATCCTTGGCAAGTCTTCGACTCCATAGATCGCAATAAAGTAAACGATCCAGACTTCCGAGATATAGTTCTAAAATTCTCGCCGTCATCTGGTCTCAAAGCTTTGGCCGTTGATGCTTTAGGTGTCAATGAAGACGAACTTCTTAAGTTCACAGATATCGCTGTTCATCCTAAATTTAATCCAGAAGAAATAGGTTCTGCCCCTTATGCTGAAGCTATTGGGATGCCAGGACGTTGGTGCCGTACTTGGCCAGACGTCATTCAGTATCATATTGACCACTGGGCATATAGCACTAATGGTCGACTTTATGCTGAAAAAGATATTGTTTATACAAGACAACTCTACGAGTTCTTTGGTAGACCAGAGTCTGGAGATGATGATTCAGAACTCGCGTGTCATATTGCTGCGGCACGTTGGAAGGGTTTTGCTGTCGACATAGACAAGATCAAGGCTCTAAGACTTAAAGCTATAGAATTGTCTGAAATAGCACCTAAAAGTCCAGGGCGTGTAAAGGATTATATTTGGCCAGATTTGTCTGAAGATGAGAAACTTGCAACTCAAGGTTCAACAGGCAAAGTCGTTCTCGAAGAGATCAAGACGTGGAAATTAGACAATGGTGATCCACATCCAGCGGCGATAAAAGCAAAACTCGTTCTTGACGCACGCAAGGCTAAGAAAGAGATCGAGATATTCGATAAGATAATTCAAGCTGGTAGATTACATGCAAGTTTCAAGGTTATTGGTACACTTTCTGGACGTATGTCTGGTGCCGACGGCCTAAATCCACAAGCTATTAAGAGTACGAAGGAAGTTCGTGGAGCATTCCCTTTAGCATTTGAAGACGAAGTTCTTTGTGGCGGCGACTTTGAATCCTTTGAGGTTTGTATCGCCGTTGCCGTCTATAACGATAAAAAACTTGAAGCAGACTTGAATTCTTATGGTGCATGTCCAGACTGCATAGGTAAAGATAAGTCAAAGTGTAAAGGCTGTAATGGTACTGGCCAAGCTAAACGTAAGTTACATGGACTATTTGGTGAAGTCCTTTATAAGATGACTTACGATGAGATCGTAGCGTCTAAAGGTAATAAGGAAAAGGACTTCTACACAGATTCGAAGAGGGGTGTATTTTCCCAGCTATATGGTGGTGATTACAATACCTTAATGGTGAAACTTGGTCTAGACGAGACGACTGCAAAAGATGCTGCTGAACGTTGGGGACATCGATATCCTGGCATTAAAAAAGCTCAACAAACAATTCTCAATGCTTTACAGTCTATGAAGCAGCCAGGCGGAATTGGGACAAAGGTCGAGTGGCACGATCCAGCAGACTATGTAGAGTCTCTTCTCGGTTTCAAACGTTATTATACTCTTGAAAATAAGATATGTAAAGTTTTATTTGATCTTGCAGAGAGTCCACCTAAGCAGTGGACAAATTTAAGAATTGTCGTTAGACGTAGAGATCGAGACCAGTCAGTAGCGGGTGCAGTTCGATCGGCAGTATTTGGGGCAGCTTTCGGGATACAATCTGCTAATGTCCGGTCTGGTACAAATCACGTTATTCAATCAACTGGATCGTCAATATGTAAACGGACACAAAGAAAATTACTTGAACTTCAACCTAAAGGTATTCATGAATGGAAAGTTAGATGTATGAATATTCATGATGAATTAATGGTTGCAACAAAGAAAGATTATCTAGATCCTATTGAAAAATCTGTTCGTGAAACTGTTGAATCATTTAGACCTATCATTCCAATGATATCAATAGATTGGTCTAAGACTCTTAAAAGTTGGGCAGATAAATGACAGATTACGAACGTCTTATAATTATGGCTCAAATGTTTAAGAAATTTGTCAAATTGAAAATTCATATTAAGTTTTCTAAAATTTATTATCGATTAAAGGAGATACAAGATGTAACATACTGTAGACTTTATCCTGATTGGCCAAAATATTAGTATAGCACATTATTAGGACACTTTATGCCAAAAGACGAAGCGAATAAGCTTGTCGCGAAAACTGATGGACATCGACAGTATATTAAGACAATGGCAAACAATATTATTACTTTCTGCATCGGCCCAGCAGGATCAGGAAAGTCTTATTCTGCCATTGGTTATGCTTGTCAAGAATTTGTCGCTGAACGTTTTAGTAAAATAATTGTTGCAAGACCTGCTGTTGAGGCTTCACCGCGTGGACTCGGTTATCTCGCTGGTAGTATTGAAGAGAAACTTGGACCATATGTCCAGCCAGCTATTGAACATTTAAAACATTTCTTATCGCCTTCAGGTTATCACGCTGCCAAGCACGATAAAGGCATATACTTCGAGGCTTTGGAATATATGCAAGGCCGTACTTATGATAACGCTTTTTTGATTCTTGATGAGGCACAGAACTGTACAACAGAACAAATTATTATGTTTGTTACACGTATAGGTCTTAATTCCAAAATGGTAATAAACGGTGATTATAAACAGAGTAGTATTGGACAAAAGTCTGGATTACTGAAAATCATCGATAAAATACAATTTGCACAACTTGAAAATTTTGGTGTAGTAGAATTGAGTCATAACGATATTGTACGTAATCCGATATTGAAACCTTTTCTTGAGGCTATGGAAGTATGAAAGAAAGACTAGAAGAATTATTAGAAAAATTGACTAAACCTAAAGATAATGAACTTATCGAAATTATTTCTGATACACTTAAATATGTAGACGGATTACAAGACGGCTTCAATAGAATGTCTAAACAGTATCACGAAATATCTCAGAAGCACAAGAAAATATTAGAAGAGATTCTACGATGAGAATAAAACATATATTCATTGATATGGACGGTGTTTTAGCGAACTTCATTAAGTCAGCTTATAATGTTCATGGACGCCAATATACCGAATCAGAATATCCGGTAGGTGAATATGATATTCCCAAAGCTATGGGTCTAACTACATCTCAATTTTGGGAACCAATAAACGCACGGCGGGAGGAGTTTTGGTTTAATATTCCGAAATATTCTTGGGCAGACGACTTGATAGCTATGCTACGTGAACCTTGGACTATAGCTAGTAGTCCAAGTCAAGAACCTGAGTCAGCGTCAGGTAAAGTTAAATGGTTACGTTATTACTTTGGTCTTGGTTTTCGCAACTATATGTTGGGACATGACAAACATCACTTGGCACAAAGTCCTATGGGTATGGGGACTGTACTCATCGACGATAATGAAAACCAGGTCAACGCTTTTATACGTGAAGGTGGCTATGGTATATTGTTTCCTCAGCCTTGGAATAATAACTATCATCATACGCACGATAGATTTGGTTATGTCTGCATTGAATACTTTAAGGATGTTATAAAAAATGGAAGAAGAGAAGGTTTGGCACGTTACTTGGGATTATAGAATATTTGAAGTTAAGGTGTTATATAAAACAGATGACAAGGCACTTATCAATACATTTCCAATTTCTCTTGTAGAGTCAAAGACAGTATTCTCCACAAAAACAGAAGCACAAGCTTATATGTTAAAGAGAGCTTCTGATGAGATTGCAGATATTAATAGGCGTATTGCTGAAGGATTAAAATGAGTTATGACCAAGACACTTGTCCACGTTGCCACATAGTGCTAGTTAAAACTTCGGTACAAACAAGATTTAATCCAGTAACATTATTTAAATGTCCAAAGTGTGATTTCTCTCAACAGACAAATAACTACAGAGACGCAAAATATATACTTCTAAATAGCCAAATAACTAAAGTATATATTATTGGAATTCGCAATACAACTAAACAGACTGTTGTTGAATTACCTAATAAACGACTTTTGGTCGTCGAGTCTGGAAAGCTACATGTAAGAAAAGAAGATTGTTATACACAACTCATAGATCAATTACAAGATAGAATGGACATTTTGTCTAAACATATTAAAGATTTGAGAAAGAAACGTGATGAAGCTTAAAGACATAATAACAATTGATGAATACACTTTGAAAGATGGCTCTGTTGAAATACTTGGAATTATAAACTTAGCAAAACATATAAAAATAGATAAAAATAATTTACAATATTTAGGTAAATATAAAGAAGAATTAGTTAATGAATTCAGACGTTATTTAGAGGATTTATTATGATAAGTGCTATCAAGCGTTATGGTGGTAAACATTATTTAGCTCAACGTATATGCCGTATGATACAACCACACATAACATATGTAGAGCCATATTTCGGTTCTGGTGCGGTTTTATTTCGTAAAGATCCTAATGAATCCGCAGAAGTAGTCAACGACCTAGATGGTGAATTGATGAACTTTTGGACTGTTATGCGAGAACATTTCGATGACTTCTATAGACTTATTTGTTTGACACCCTTCCATGAGGACGTTTTTAATTTAGCTTTAGACTTTGAGTCTGATGATCCAGTAAAACGGGCATGGGCATTCTACATACGTAATAGAATGTCTAGGCAAGGCTTAGAACGAGACTTCGCAACATTAACGAAAAAGCGTCAACGTGGAGGTATGCAAGAACAGGTTTCATCTTATCTCGGAAGTGTTGAACAATTACCAGAAATTTCACTAAGGCTTCAACGTGTCCTAGTATATAATAGAGATGCTTTAGACATTATTGAGGAATTGGATTCCGAAGATACATTTTTCTATTGTGACCCACCATATCTACATGAAACTCGTTTCTTCAATGCACGCTCAACTTATAAATATGAAATGTCTGATATTCAACATACTATATTGTTGAAAACATTAGCAGGCATCCAAGGTAAGTTTATATTATCTGGTTATCCATCTGTGTTATATTATGATTATGCTAAACGTTTCGGTTGGAAAAGTCTAACGTTCGATGTGCCGAATAGTGCATCAGCCGAAGAAACAAAAGAACTTAAACCTGAGACTGTGTGGTATAATTACTAACGTATGTTATTAGGATACAATATGCCCGAAAGTTTATTAACCAAAGCAAAAAAGTTAAAGGCTGCTAAATCTAAAAGTGTATTAGAGAGATTAGAACCTAAGGCACGTAAAGATGTTGAAGATATTATTTCAGCAATAGCTACAGGTGATATAGTTGCTTCTAATCGCAGCGTATTGGAATTATTACAGGATAATGGTATTTCAATTGGGCGTGATACTTTCAATCGATTAGTAAATAAAGCAAGAAAGGAAATCAATGTCCCTAATAAAGAAGGCGAAGGAACTGGCAAGCGAAACGGAAAGGAATCTAGAAAACAAGCTTAATAAACTCAAGAACGAGCTACAAGCTTGGCAACAGAAATACAAGAGTGTTAATCAAGAACTAGAATTATCGGAAAAGCGTTTCGAGACATTAAGCTCATACGATCACACACCACAAGGCTATAATCTTAAAAAACTAAAAGCATCTGGTGAAGCAACAGCAATACTCGTATTGTCTGATTGGCATCTTGCAGAAGTCGTGGACCCTTCGACTGTTAATAACTTAAATACTTATGACGTTGACATTGCAATCAAGCGTGTTAAGACATTGTTCGAACGTACTGCGATGATGATAGATGTTGCTCGTGGGTTGTCTAAGATAGACACTCTTGTCGTTGCAGCTATCGGTGACTTCATCTCAGGAGCACTACATGACGACCAAAAGGAAACAGATGAACTGTCTCCAACGGAAAGTATAATCCTTGGTGAAGACCTTTTAACAAGTGGTCTAAGTTTCCTTAAAAGAGAATGTAAATTCTCAAATATACAAGTAGTAACATGTTGGGGAAACCACGGAAGAACAACGCAAAGGCCACGTAACTCAACAGCATATAAGACATCCTATGAACAATTAATGTATTGGCACTTGGCTAAGACATATAAGGAAGTTTCGTGGAAAGTCGAAAATGGTTATCACAATTACCTAGACATTTACGGACGTATTTACCGCTTCCATCATGGTGACTGTATAAAATATTTCGGCGGTGTCGGCGGTTTACAAATTCCAGCCATGAAAGCCATTGCGGATTGGGACAGGACGTTATCAGCTTATCATGACGTTTTCGGACATTACCACACAACAGCTTTCCAGAGAAAATATACGTCAAACGGTTCAGTAGTCGGATTCAATGATTTTGCTATACGTAATAAATGTGCTTATGAAGAGCCAGCACAATCATTGATTATAAGTAGTAGGAAACGTGGGAATGTCTTGTCGACGAGTATATTCACTAACTAACTTGCCTTCGGCTATATGTGTAATAGTGCTTGTAATTTACGTTATTGTAGAATGGATAACATGACCCGTAGAACAATATTAGGTATGTTTATAGCATTGTTTGGTTTTGTGAGACCATTAAAAGCAAATAATAAAGAAAACAATACAAATGAGCGAAAGACCAATGCGCGAAATACAAATGAACGCCTAGACTGGATGTCTAATTTCGTGCGTTACGTCAAGTCAAATAATCTTGGACGTATAGTCTACATAACAGCCGAAGGTGATGAAGTTCGTGGACCAAAGATAAAGTCCAAAGAGGTTCGCGAGACAGATGTCTGTATTTGCACATGTCAAGAAACATATGACCGTGATAGTGTTATAGAATCCATGATCCTACTTGATAAATTTGGTAATAAAATTTACCAAGAATATCTTGAAGGATCTTTTAAACTTCGAGCAAATGTCAAAACATCATTTCAATTTAGTTTTCCGATACCTAGTATCCAATCTATTGAAATGCCAAGACTAGGTGTCCCAACGCCAACAGATAACTAAGGGTGCATTATGGACACGGAACTCGTCAAACTGTATGTAGTGACAATAAATAATTCGATGAGTCTTAAACTCCGTGGACTGCAGATAACGGATGAAGAGTATATTTATTTACAAGATATTCGTGAAACTATTAAATTGTATAATAAGTTTCATAGAGAAGTTATAGAAGCCCTAAGAGAAGCACATAGAAATGGTAAGCTCACCCCGCAAACAAAAATTGAACAAAACCAAATTGAACCAGATTCTGAGTTCGGTGAAGGACTTATTGAGTAGTGACATTATGCTTATCCTTGCGGAAGATTGCGATATTAATTATTTGCGATTACGTATCATGGAAGAAGTAAATAAGCAAGATAAAGATTTTCAACTTATCGTCGCTTTGGGGCTTATTGGTCTTATGCAGGATGAAGAATAATGGACAGTTTAGAAAATAGTATATTCAGTTGGGAAGAACTTCAGGAAGATGTATTGTCGTGCTGGGCTTTCGACAACTGTACATTTAAACGGGATTTTGGTCCTTGGTTTAAAGACGACTTTGTTCAGCACTTAGCGTTTAATTTTGATGAATCGACTCTGACGGAATACAGTCCAGATGGTGAAGTATTAAAAACATGTATGGTAAAATTGGAACCTGTCTATGGAACCCTTTAAACCGAAGAATACCAAAAAGGGTCCAGAAGCGATTATCCAAGAAAAGATAATAAAAGCTTTGACTCTTCGTGGTTGGTTCATTATGGAGACTCATGGCAACCTTTACCAAATGGGATTCCCTGATTTATACGCTACACACAAGGCGTATGGTTGCCGTTGGATTGAAGTTAAAAATCCAGAAGCATATTGTTTTACACCGGCACAACTTGAATTCTTCCCTAAACTCGTAGCAAATGGTACACCCATTTGGGTACTGATTTCAGATTCTGACGATGAATTGAAAAAGATTTTTAAACCACAAAATTGGTATACATATTTGAAAGGTTATTAATATGTTTGTTACGGAGCGTTTCGTCCTTCCAGAAGCTGTTAAGGACGAACTTCGGTCTATGACTCCGGATTTTGGTTATGGACAATTTAGTGAAGTAGTCTTTTATCGCACATATAGTCGCTCCAAACCTGATGGGAGCATGGAGGACTGGGCAGACGTAGTTATACGTTGTGTTGAAGGAACTTTTAGCATACGTAAAGATTGGTATATTAAAACAGGAATACGTTGGGATGATGACTTTTGGAATACGTATTCTCGTGGTTTCGCTATATCGATGTTTAAAATGCATTTTTTACCACCAGGACGCGGTTTATGGATGATGGGGACTGATTTCATTTATGAACGTGGTTCGATGGCACTACAAAATTGTGGGGCTATAACTGTTGGAGATAATATTGGAGAATGTTGTAATTGGATAGCCGACGCTTTAATGTTAGGCGTCGGTATAGGTTTTGAACCTATCCGTAATGACGATTTTGAGACATATTTTCCAGAAGGCGAATATATTTACAAAATCGCGGATTCACGTGAAGGTTGGGCGGCATCTATCCAAGCAGCCATTGATTGTTATTGCTTTCCTGATAAAAAGAAACCAATATTTGATTATAGTTTGGTTCGTCCAATAGGTTTACCAATATCTGGTTTTGGTGGACTTTCGTCTGGCCCTGAACCTTTAATGCTTTTACACCAAAGAATAGATAAGTTCTTTGAAATGTATAGTGAGCATGAGTGGTATGATACGGTATTATTGAAGACAGATATTATTAACTGCATTGGTGCTTGTGTCATTGCCGGAAATGTTCGCCGATCTGCAGAAATCTGTATTGGTTCTATTAATGATGAAACATTTCTTAATTTAAAGAATTATGAAAAATACCCATATCGTGCCGCTTGGGGTTGGTGTTCAAATAATTCTGCGACGTTAGACACTAACGAAGATTATGAAAAACTGAATGAAATTGCGAATAGGGTAATTATTAATGCCGAACCTGGGATTATAAATAGGCATAATATTCAGTTTGGGCGTATTGGAAAGTCTGACAACTTGAAGTTAGATAAAGCTACACTTTTTAATCCATGCCAACCATATTCTGCTTTAATTCTAACTAAAAATGGTATACGTGAATTCGGAACTTTAAAGCGTGATGATGAAATTTGGTCAGAAACTGGTTGGACAAAAGTTTTAAATATTTGGTCTTCAGGTTTTAAAGACGTTTATAAATACACGACTACGGCTGGAGCATTCGTAGGTACACGTGACCATAATATTGTTTGTGAAGGTTTTAAATCGCCAGTCGGTTTCATACATGGTATCGATATTTGTTTAGGTATCAACAGTAATTTTAATTTTAATTGGTCTAATTTAGATCCACAAGATATTGTTGACGGTCTTGTGCAAGGTGATGGAACACAAAAAGATAAACAAATACTCTTATGTGTTGGTGACGATGACCAAGATTATTTTTCGTCAGAAGTGTCTGACTTTATTGGTGAGTGTTATAGTAATACTAAAACACACCGCGTAGATACACGCATATATGAATTACCAAGAACATATTTACGCACAATACCAAAAGAATATTTGCAAGGTGATTCTAAAAAGGTTTGCGGATTTTTACGGGGACTTTATAGTGCAAATGGTTCAATAGTTCATCCAAGAATAACATTAAAAGCTGCAAGTTTCTCTGTAATTGAATCTATCCAAATAATGTTATCAAGTGTTGGGATATTGAGTTATTGGACTAAAAATAATGCAGCAAAGGTAAAATTTGAAAATGGTGAATACTTTTGTAAGCAGAGTTATGATCTTAACATAAACAATTTAGATTCTATCAAAAGATTCAAAATATTAATAGGTTTTATACAAGAATATAAGAATGAAAAATTACAATATATTTTAGATTTAGCTGCAAACTGTGATAAAGTCGCAAATCCAAAAATAACATACGATATTATACAAAAAGATTATTTAGGTAATGAAGAAGTCTTTGATATTACTGTAGATAATTTACCCCATACTTATTGGACTGCTGGACTTAATGTCTCAAATTGCGGTGAGCAGCCATTGGTTTCGCATGAACTATGCACACTCGTTGAAACTTTACCTACAAAATGTAAGACAGTTGATGACTGGTGTAAAGCTTGTGAATATGCTACAGTATACGCAAGCACAGTTACATTGTTACCAACACATAGACCAGAAACAAATGCTGTGATGTTAAAAAATAGACGTATTGGTGTTGGTATAATTGATTTTAGTGGCTGGAAACATACAACTGGACTTAACCAAGTTATAAAACATTTACGTAAAGGCTATACACTTATCCGGTCTATAAATCGTTGGTGTGCTGAAGAAGCTGGGGTTCCAGAATCTATACGCGTAACAACTATGAAACCTTCAGGAAGTGTTTCTAAAGTTGCAGGTAAAACGCCAGGTTTAGGGCATCCAAATTTTCATTATACGCTACGGCGAATACGTGTAGCAGACAATAGTCCAATAGTTAATGTACTTACGGCCGCTAATATACCTTATGAAAAAGACGTAGTTAGTGTTGGCACATTGGTTTTTGAGTTTCCGGTATTACAAGGACCCGCTAAACCAGCAGCACAAGTTTCATTATGGGAACAAGCTGTAAATTTGACATTGATGCAATCTGAATGGTCAGACAATGCCGTAAGTAACACATTAACATTTATCCCTAAATGGGAACTCGTTTTCCGTTCCGATATCAATAATCTCGACGAAACATCTATAGCTGCATGGACACAGACTACACGAATAAATATACGTGCAACCATATTAAAGAACGTTACTTATAGTGAAACAACTAAACACCGTCTTGAAATTAAAGAACAATGGGGATCTAAAGTCCTTGAGATATATCAATATAACGCTAATCACGAAGAGGATGATATTGAACACGTATTAGCTGCTTGTGCCCCTAGCATTAAATCTCTTAGTCTTTTACCGCAAACAGGTAAAGGTGTTTACGCGCAGATGCCTGAAGAGGGTATAACTCGCGATGAATATGAACACCGTTTAGATAATATCAATCCCATTGATTGGTCTAAACTTAGACATAATATGGCAGAGCCAGATAAGTATTGTACTGGTGACGCTTGTGAGTTACCAAAGGTATAAATATGAACGTCTTATTAGTAGTCGACACAAGTAATATATTTAATACGTTACACCGACAATTCGGTAATGGCAAATTAGACTATAAGTCTTTCATCGAAAAACTTGCCGGCCAGGATCATTTATTTCATTCGTTAGCGTTTGGTCGCCAGACTGGTGACAAATCACATGGCTTCATAACTTTACTTGAGAAACTTGGCTTCGTCTGTAAATTCACACAACTCGATAAAAGTGGGACTAATAGTCCAAATGTTCAAATTACAATTGATGTTGTACGTTTGGTGCTTAGTGGAAAGATTGATAAGGTTATTTTAGCATCTTCTGATCCAGATATATTAGACCTTGTTCACTGGATACGCGGAGAAGGTTTAGTATGTGAGCTTGCCGCTTGCCGAATACCAAAATGTCTCAAAGACGTTGCAACTAACAGTATCGAAATAACTTCTGACCTATTATTGAGCGTACCATGTCAGACGTAGTTGTTAAAAACAATATTATAACGGTTACGTTACCAGACGGAAGAATATTTAATTTCCCAATTCCGGTTTTAGAATTAAATATTTTTTGGAAGTATGCAAAATTAATTCGTAAAAATGATCCAGCAGCATACCCTTATAAGTTTAGACTTGTTAAAACTTTAACGCCAAAGAGAGACGAAGATTTTACACATAGTGACTGTAACCTTTATACTGAAGGTGAGAAAAAATATTTTCTAATACGTTTAGCATTGGATGTGAATAATTCAACGACGCTGTTAATCGATTCTCTACTTCATGAAGTTGCTCATGTGCGAACTTGGACACATATGCAAGATATGCCACATAACGAAGCTTGGCATACAGACGCTTTCTGGCTTGAGTATGGCCGGTTACGTCGTGTATATTGGAAGGAGATGTAATGGATTGTTTGTTACGTAGTGCCGCACATGCTATGGGGATACCTGCGACGGAACTTCAAAAGAAAATTGGTCATGAAGCCAATGAAATTATAGACAGTAGTCTTGAAGAACCATTTTGTTATCGTGGTTTCTCTATTGAAGATATTACAGAAGCCGCGATACAATATAACTTTGCCTGTGTACAGATACCAAAAAGAAAATATATATCAAACGCCGGAGGAGTTTTAATATATGTCGATGCTTGTGATGTTGACCATGTGAAAAAGTATTTGGCGTATGCACGTTATGTCCTATATTCAACAAGACATGCAATAGGAATCAATAATGGCGTTATATTTGATACATTGAAAAAGACATACAATGTGCAAGATTTTGAATATGAAGGTATTTTACTTTTCATCCCAATATACTAATAAAAGGATTTATTAATAAAAGAGGAATTAGACAATTGTCTAATTCCTCTTTTCTCATAATTACACTTTTCTAAATTATGTCTAGTCTGTCCAAGTTGTCTTAATTAGTTTCAAGTCGCTTGACGCAGATGCCGATATCTGCTATGATCGACCGGCGGAGGCTGTTTCCAGACAGCCTAGACAGTTTTTAAGATTCAGTTTGCGAGACTTTGGTCCAAAAAAACAAACTTTTAAGGATTGCATGATGCAAATCGGAAAGTACACAGTAAGTATTGGTCGGAAGAACTTTACAGCAACGGTTGAAAATAAACGCCGTGACGCTACATTCCGTGTTCGGGTATCACAAGTGTCTATACATTTGATACACGACACTGGTAGCGTCACGGCGTTTAAGTTTTTCCGGCATCGAGGTCAATGGCACTGGTCAGACAGTCGTCTGATTGGTAGTAAACCTCGCCAATATATCTATGATGAAATTGGTCGAATGTTATTTGATCATGACATGGAAAAGGCAATTGATTTCGTAGACAATATTGTTAAAAATTCAAATCTTTAGGAGGCGTATGATGCGTTACTCACATTGGCCTACAGGCGATTATCCAATATTCATCGATCCAACGTTTGAAGAAATTCTGGAACTCGCAAAATCGCGGCCAGACACTCTCCGAATCTTGGAGGATGATGACCACTTGGCAGTCGCTAGCGGCTACGGTAATACACACGACAGTGTTGGTAAAGCCGCGTATAAAATGCTGGGACATCGTTGGCACCCATTTGACTATATTCTATACCGTGAGCAGGGACGTTGGTGGTGGAATCCGATGTGGCATTGGGACACGAAGTCTGAAAAGGTTGCAACGGATAGTAATTTAGTCTCAATAAGTAAACGAACAGAAGAGTTCGTGAAAGACTTCATGCAGTGTTATAACGACTTTTTCGATGAATCTTTACTTGTGGAGGACTTAGATGCGTAAACAGTGGTACGCCGTTAAAATTGGTGAAAAAATTTGTCGATTCTTGTGGAATTAATTTTGACAAAGATGGAAATCCTGAATTCAAGTTACTTGACGCGTGTATTGAAGAGTTGTCAAAACGTTTAGCAACGAATATGGCTAAGGCTGTGAAACGGCAGTTCCCGAATGATGAAGTGGTTGTTGTCCCTATTTGAAAGGCGAGCATTATGCTGCGGACAGAACGCATTAAGCGTATGAGAGAGTTATTAGACAAGTGTTTGAAAATCAACGTGGGCTGGGATGGCTCACAACAGACTCCAAAGATCAGTTCTTCACGTGCAATGTCTCGATTGTATCTCAAGGCTTGTTTATATGCGGCCGTGAACTACAATCGAGACTACATTGATACAACAATACTCATACCGTGAGAAAGGAATCTCGAAATGCAAGTTGGACAAAAGATCAAGGCTGATGTCGATGAAAAGAAGACATTGCACGGCCAGGATTGCAAAGTCGTGTGTTGTCAAATTGGCAGACTCTGGAGACCTTTGGTCGTAACAGTTATGGCCACCGGACGTTTGCTACAAATTCCAATGGATGTTGTTAAATGAATACCTCTGTTCTGTCTTGGTGGATATTCTTCAAACTGGACGAATGTCCAAACCCTGAACCAAAAGATGTGGATGTCTGGTTAAAAGAATTCGAAACTTTTACAGACATGGTAATATATAATACTTTGTGCGGATTCGAAGAATTCGCAAAACAATACCCAACTCTACAGGACGCAAAGAAGAAATGGAAATATTGTTAGACGGAACATGGTTCCGCGTAGCACGTGAAGATTGTTCAATGGTTGGAGACTGTTTCTGTAATGGAGACATGTATCTTTTGGAGCGGAACAAGTTTTTGAGGTTTGTGTATAACCTCATGATATCTGGTTATTAGGAGGGCATATGTCTGCGTATATTAAATGTGCGTTCGACGCTCTAATGGAAGACGCGATTAAAGCAGATGTTTGGTATGTCTGCTTATATGAAGACATTCCATTTTACGGTGGACCAGAAGAGGGTGGTTGGTGGGGTACTGACCGTGATGTTGTGGCCTATCAAGTATTCCCAAGTGAAGAATTGGCCAATGAAGCACGTGATAAAGTTTTGAAACTCGCCAAGGAACTCAGTGAAGATTCACGTCGACAGTATGGAGACTATTGTCTAGAAACAATGGAATGGCTTAATGCACGTGGTCTCGACGCTGACTTTTTTCCTGAACCAGATGGAGAGTCTAAGTTCTGTGTTGTAGTCAGTCAGGAAGCCCCGAAAGCAAAACTTGGATGTAGACATTACGAATAGCCTGTGCCCCAGTGTTGAAATCGGCAGACAAATCGGACTTAAAATCCGGTGCCTTCGGGCGTGTGGGTTCGAGTCCCACCTGGGGTAATGCCATATGTAGACAACGTGTCTACTTGGAAAAGATTCCATAAGTTTGGAGACACAAATGCCAAATGTCATATATCTGTTTGAATTAGATGATCAAGGAAACGCAAAGGGAAGTGTCAAGAGTATTCGGGAAGACTGTCCAGCGTTATGAGGAACCATAGTGGCCAACGAAATCTTTTCGCATGGCGGTTTGTGGTGTCTCGTCTATGCAAATATAGTGAAATATATTCGAATTTCACAATGCAAATCCGCTGAATCGTTGTCCTATCTTATTGACTCTTGGTTAAGAGGTGTTTGATTACAACGTTTAGACTCAAGTCTAAACGGGCGAAGCAGGTTGAATCAACAACGTAACGGGTCTGGTTGACCTGTTGGGCATTTCGGTGCCGTGGAGCCTCCAGGCCGCGTAGCTCAGTTGGTAGAGCAATTGGCTTACATCCAATAGGTCACAGGTTCGAGTCCTGTCGCGGCTAATGTATTTGTCTAATTAATAAGGAGACTATATGAAGATACACTACGCAAATCACGAGTCCAAACGTCACCGTGGTGGTTCTTGGATTTGGTATCGGAACCGCGATGGAATAGTTTGCCGTACTAGACCATTTGATGGTATTCAATGTTGGCCTGATAAAGGCCAAGATCCCTTGTTCTGGTGTTACGCACGTAAACGTTGGACATCTATATGGGACAAACTTCCCGCTGGCGGTACAAATACTTTTAATTGTCGCGGCTTGACACATAGGAAGTTTCGACGTTTACTTAGACAATGGTCTAAGTATTTGCCACGTGGATACAAGTTCATAGCGGCTGGCCGTTTAGTCGGCCCCGAAATGCTTGGCAGAACATCTTAAATTTTAGGAGGATAGCATGAAAGTACGGAGGTCCAAAGTCGCTGAGTGGTGTCGTTGCATGGACTGTTACCTTAACGGTAAACTTGCTGTTATTTCTGGTTGGGAACATGACTTCGCAACAGTAGCAAGCCTCGATGGAGTTCTTACCGGACAATGGACATGGGAGGCTGTAAGTCGCATTATGCGTACAGGACGTAACTTTACACTTAGCTAGGGAATACATGCGCTTCAAATGCCCAAAGTGTGGTGGCATCCATTTTTGGTCTGAGCAAAAAGGCCGAGAAAATCCACACGACAGAATTTATATTTGTCGTGGAACTGAGCACGGTCCCAATGGAACTGAACTTGGACTTCCATATCAGCCACCTTGTGGCTGGCGTGGCGAAAAGACTGAATGCATATTCGAAGGAGATATAGATGCTGACAGCAATGAATAACACATGTCTTGCAGACATACAGTCTAAACTTGTGAAACGCGGTTTTGCTCTTATAAGTAAACTGAGTATTACGAGTGAAGATTGTGAGTATCACGTGTCATGTGCACATGCAGAATGCAATAATCTCATAATGCACAAACGGAAAGACACATTTATTGTTCATCTTGTCCAACATTTGAATGACATATATACCACGACACAAGAACATTATAGTCTACGCATATGGTATCAGATTGACAATGAACATATATTACGTCGCCAAAGCCAAGGAGAATTTGACTTTGACACTGGAACATACGCTAGACTACCAATCATAGGATATAATGAAAGCGTTAAAGATTACCCACCGGGACTATTGAACCACGGTGGTAGTAGTCATTACAATCGTGAAACAAACCAAGTCATGAAATGTGTTCACTTTGAAAATTGGTCAAAGGACATACTGACGTCTGATTTAATTGTAACTGCAATTCTTGGTGTTTACGACGAAGTGGAACATATGATAACAGATCGTTTTAGCGAACATTTTCGCCGATCAATATTTATGCTGCCAACTTACGTATTTCCAGAGTGTAAACCATTTTGGGATAAACGTTTCGATTGGCAGTATTTTCGTGGACTCTTCAAATGATTACAGAAGATGATATTGGATTAATTCGTTGGTACGTTACAAAACGAATGTCTAAAAATCTGTTGAATTTAGCCTATTCTAAAGGTTACAGTCTCGACGATATAATCCAAGAAGCATGTTTGCATTTTCTCAAATTCCCACCAAAAGAAGGAGTAGTTCGAACAACAGCACTTTGCAACACAACATTTTGGGCAATGATGAACTTGCTCAAAAATAAAAATTTAAAAAATAAAAAGACTTACTTAGAGTATAAGGGGAACAATTATGAAGACATAAATAACCTCGAAGATCGTGAAATTGTAGATATGATCTTAAATGTGTTGGAACCAAAAGATGCTGAAATATTGATTAACTTGTTTGGTCTACACAATAAAGTCCCACAGTCTTGTGGAGCTTATGGTAAAAAGATTGGTGTCTCCAAACAAGCAGTCAGTGTGGCATCAAATCGAACATTGGATAGTCTACGTAATGACTATCGTGTTAAAAGACTAGGAGAGTCCCTGTGAGCAAGGAGGATTGGGTAAGCGTTTTAATCATCTTAGCTTGCTGCGTTGTCGCAGCGTTGTGGAGGTTTGTATGAGACAATCTGAAACGAGTCGTGATCGCCAAGTCAAGGGTTTCGCGCAGTTTTGTATCGGACATTTGAAAGAACACAATCACCTTACGGTGAAAGAAATTGTCGCGAAAACCAAACTCTGTGCTGGAACCATTTACCGTTTACAAAACGGAAAGTGTTCGACCAAGACACATATTGGCACAATCCAAAAGTTGGCCGCAGCAACAGGCTCGAAGTTGAGTCTTGCGGAAATTGAGCCAGTAGAACCAATCAAACTTAAAATACGGAGGGCATAGAGCATGACGCTTGAAAAAGCGTCGTAATGAAGACGGTGAACCAAGACAAAGCAGTGGATTTGTTTTGTCACTTTATCGAACATTTCGACTTGTCTGGCCGTGCAGCTTTGGAGAACTTCGCTAGACTTTGCGGATACCAAATTGCGACGGATGTAGTAGTTCTGTGATCTGTTGCGTGCGGCTGTTTACATTAAGTAATCTGGTCGCTAGACATAATGTCTGTGTCTGAGCTTGAGCATCTTACTTGTGAGACATTAAACGCTCGCACGCAACTTTCTTTCACTTTAGGAGGTGTTCACAATGTGTGAGCCATATGGTAGTGTGGTACAGTATCCACGGCAAGATGAAGAAGGCAACCCAGTAGTTGCCAAAATTGAGGCTGTTGTCGCGTCACAAAAGATCATCGTTCCAGAACCAATCGTAATTCCACAAGGTATTTCGATTGGTTCGCATATTCATTTTGCAAAGCTCGGAAATGGACATTCCGAGACTATCGGGCGTGTCGGCCTTGGTCGCTTGCGTTTACCTATGGATACCAAGTACGAGATCAATTGGTGGCAACGTGCCGTGACACTTGACGGCAAGTTTCATGGACAGTTCTACGATGCAGAGGATGCCTTAGACTCATGTCGCATTTATGCCGAGCGTTTATGTCTTGGGCATATCCAGAAACTGAGACAGTTTCTCGAAGTATCGTTGGAAAAGACTGAGACTGCTGGACATTTGTACCTTGATCGGGCAAGACGTTTGTTCACGCGAGACGGCCGTATCGAACTTGAGAAGAAGCTCAAATATATCGCTGGACCAAAAGATGCGTCATTGCTGTATGATTGGGCAGACAAACGGACCTTGATGCAAGCGTGTAGAGCTATCCTTGGCCTAACACGCAAACGTAGCCTCATGAATTATGAGTGGTCTGATGTTCCTGAATTGTGGACATAAGTCCGTGGGCCAGTAGCTCAATAGGTTAGAGCAGCGGACTCATAATCCGTTGGTTCCCGGTTCGAGTCCGGGCTGGCCCAATAAGAGTTGGATTCCTCAATAGGGGGTATTATGGATTACGCGACACGTTTATTATTATTGTCTTGGATTTATATAGCATTACTCCCATTATATTTTTATTCAGTATTCTGGATATTTGTCTATCCTAGACTCATCGGCAAAATATACATAATAATAACAATATTGAATTGTCTTGTTATTGTTGTTATGCCAGAAATGCTGACACCATTCAAGATAGTTAATCCACTAATTTCATTGTTTTGTACATATATTTTGAGGAAGGAATAATGCCGAAAGGTGAAGATCTAGACTTATTGTCCAAACGTCTCTGTAAATTGTGGCCTAATAAAGAAATACCGGAGAATATGTCTCTTATGCAAATGGTGCATAAACTCGCCGGTACAGTCAAATGTTCGCGCGGAGATGCGAAAATTGCACTTGAGGAATGGTTGAAATGAAAAAGGTATTATTGTCTATTTGTCTACTTTGTGGTTGTGGTTATCTATCAGACGCGAAAAAGACAGTCTTTGAGCAAACAAAAGCGTCCGCAGTCTTAAAGAAGTATGAATGGTTTAAGGACGCGGCAGCACAGTTAGAAGCTTTTAAGGCAACGGTCAAGATCCAAGAAAAGAAGATTAAGTTTCTTGAAGACGAACGCCCGAATTGGACACGTGACGACAGACAGAATTGGCACCAACTTACGCAAGAAGCTGTCGGCGTAAAAGCGGCATATAATAACTTGGCTGCGGAATACAATGCCAATATGTCCAAGATTAATTTCAAATTTGCAAATGAATTTCCAAGAGAGTTTCCAGCATACAAGGAGGAATAATGGAACTCGTAGAGGGTCGCAGCTACTTGATAAAGTATCCAGATGGTACTGTTAAGTCTCTAGTCTTAGTAACTGAAGACTCTGACACTGTGATCATGCGTAGTGAACATTGGCCTGAAAGGTGGCAATTTTCCAAAACACTAATTATCAAGGAGGACCCAGAATCATTTTATTATTGTTTTAGACAATTACCAATAAACTGGAGTTTTGTTGGTTTTGCAATTTTGATTGGCGTTGCGTATTTCTGTGGCTCCCGAAGGATTAAAGTTCCTTACAACGTTGATTCTGAAAAATTATCTTGAAAGGGAATTCATGAAACGTTTAATTTGTCTTATTTTTATTGTTGGTTGTGGCCAAGAGCAGGTCTCTACGAGTGGTGTTCATCGTGTTCAGACAACTGTCCAAACTGGATCAGACGGCTTAACAACTGAACAGCGAAATATAAGCCTCAGGTTAGAAATGGACAATCGACCTGGTAGCATCAAGCATTTGTACTTATTATCGCCATTCAATGGGCGTCAGATTTTCTATTCTACTGTACGTGGTAAAATTTCCAGTAGCGGCAAACGCCTATCACCAAAGACCGTGGCCTGGAAATTAAATGCCACAGGTGTTTCAGACAAAGGTGTTCCGGTTAAAGTTAATGGAGAGACACTTGTCACCAATGAATTGATTCAAGATGACGGAACATTTGGAGACTCTTCCGAATATCTTTATTTTTGGAATGAGTCTGGACAATACTTTCAATTGTACGTTGGTGGATTAACAGTGGTTGTTAGTGATCAGCCAACGGGTTTTCAAGATGTCGTTATAAGGAATGAACGCGAATGATCGATGACGAATTTGAAGATAACGATTACGATTACGATGACGATTACGATGACGATGACTTCGATGACGACGACGACGACGACGACGATGACGACGACGACGACTTCGAAGATGATGACGATGACTACTTATAATTAGACTTCAAGGATCTATTAGCAAAGTAATGTGCTTTGCTGTTTCTAGTTTTGTTAGGAGAGATTAAATGTCATTTGCAAGTTTCATTTCGGGGATCGAAACGGACGTCAGTAAGTTCAATCCAGTCACTACATTCCAGGGTCTTGGAGCGGAATTGGATGGATTTGAGAAGGAAATGAAGTCTGGTTTGGGGAATGTGGCAACTGATCTTGCTGCGCTGCAGTCCTATGCTAGTGAGGCCACTGGTGTGATCGCAGAATTTTCTCCGCTGATCACTGCTTTGGCCGCAGCGTTTCCGGGAACCGAGGGAGCAGCGGTAGTTACCGCTGCTGCATCTCTCCAAAAAAGACTGGATGCATTTTCTAAGATGCCCGTTCCAGCTTTGTTAACTAACCATTGATTAAAAAAGGAGGCAGCATGTTTGATACGTCTTGACCCTATCTATAATTGGTGTCGAGGGACAGGCTTAGTCTATATTCATTTCCGTAGACTATAGCCTGGTTCTTACTCGGTCAGTTAAGAGTTGTAAGGTTGCTTACACGCGAAAGCGTAATCTGATTTTGTGGAAATATAT
>JAGWJP010000031.1 GCA_028865725.1 Patescibacteria group bacterium | reverse complement strand
ATAATTGCAATAGAAGGAGTAAAAGGATTAGCCACGTTAAGGCCGAGACTTGTAGCAATTGAAGCATAACTGTTTGATGCAGAAATAGTATTTGCTAATTGTGCTTCAAGTTGCCACAAATGCCATTCAGTCGGATTAAGATAAACATTGTTTGGAAAATCAGTAGTTTGTTGGCTGGTGGGACCGTAAAAACGGCCATTCGACCAGTCAGGAGAAGTTGGATAATTAATACTACCCATTAGAGATTTGCCAAAACGTTAAGGAGATTTTGTGCAAGAGGAGCTTCAGTATTAACAAGTTGAATAGAGTGTTCATTCTTAATAAAAGGTGCAGTTCCGGCAAGAATAAAAGGTTCGAGAGCAGCAAGAACCGCCGCAATCTTATTAAGGGTTGAGGGTGTGTGAGCCGGATTTGTTGTTGTAATAACTGTTCCGGCGGGAGTTGTTGTAGTGTTTGTTGGTGAAGGTGTCATTATTTTCTCCTGTTATCGACTACTTGAATTTCTTCCATTTGTTTCAGTATAATTTCATCGTGTGTGGGAAGAAGTTCACCCTTATGTGCAGTGATAAAAGAATTATATGATTCATTTGGTTCAGGTTTAGAAGTGATATTATCGAAACCAGAATTCTTCATTAGAATTGCAAAATCATGGGAATCCATTATGCAAACATGAAAATCAGAAGGATATAATTGACGGCCGAAGATTGTAGCTTCCCAGAATTCTTTCTGGCCGCCCTTATTTGTAAACCAGTTTTCAACACACTTGCTGAATTCTGGAAAACTGACAATAAAAAGTCCACTGGGTTGAAGAACGCGGCGGACTTCGCTGAGAATGAGGGGATGAAGACGTTTATTGATGTGTTCAATAGTATGAAACATTACCACTTCTTCTATACTATTATCATCAAAAGGTAGTGGTTGCTTTGTGAAATCATGGATCAGATCAGGTTTACAAGACTCTTCAATATCAATATTTACAAATCCTTCGATCTTGTTAGAGCCACAGCCGAGGTTAAGTTTCACTCAACGCTCCACATTCTTCAAAGGAACGAAGTGATTCATAATATTGCTTACCCCTGTCTCGCTCCTGCTTTTCTTTATTTCTGTAAGCAGCAACTTCTTCAGGATAATGTTTTTCATAATATTCAGTATAAATATCACGATTGAACTCACTAATGATTTCAGGCCAAAGAATATGACCACAAATTACACGGGGATCACAAAGCATTTTCACATTGGGTAGTTCATTCTGTACTCTAAGACAGAATGTCACATCCTCTGTCATATTCGCCGTTGTGATGAAAAACGGTTTGAATACTTTTCGCAGAACTTTCTCAACATCAATAATAACACAAGAGAAACCCACAGCATCAACAGTAAAAGGTTCATTCTTTGAAGGAAGTTCTTTGAGAGTAAAAAGTCCAGTTTTCTTTTCATCCCAGCGGAACATCATGTAATCAAAAGGATATCCACGGATTTGGACATTTCCACAGACGATACCAACTTCATCTTTGATGATGGACTCTAGGAAATTATCCAAAAAGTTAAAGGGAACAATAACATCATCATCAATAAAAACGAGATAAGCGGCATTAATCTGAAGAGCAACCTCCGCCGCCATGTTCCTCATTCTATCAATTGACATTCGTGGCGGGTTACAGAGAACAAATTCAAATTTGTCTTTATATTGCCGCCCTAACTTATACATCAACTGCATGTGATTTGTATAAGCTGGGAACATTGCTGATGTGAGGCTGTTAATTCCGATAACAATTGTTTTCTTTTCCATTTTCTTTAACCTTTCTTACTCTAATATTTATCAAGAAATCCTTCGGCTAATCCTTTGTGAGAACTAGCCGAAGGTAAGGAGAAGACAACGACCACTTCCAGTTACAGCAAATTAACCCAAACTTTGCAAGCCTGAGTAATCGCAGTTCTGGTATCCGTGGTTGCGGTAGCAGAAGCTGCAATACTTGCAACAGATTGAGCGAGAATTGCAAAAGCCTGATATCGAGAGGCACCCGCCGAAGCAGAAACAGTTGTAAAACAATTATTGATAGTATCAACAGAAAGGCACTGCCAAGATGCCATCGAAGCGCTGGAAGTCCAAGAATTGCTTGAAGCAGCTCTTGTCGCAATGCAAACAATCGCATTTGTAGCTAGACCGTTTCTAAGAGCATAACCACGAACATTCGTATTATAAGGAAGTGCAGTTTGAGCAACTCCATAGAAAAGAGCTTCAGTTTGTGCAGCGCCAGCCGTTGAAGGCATAACAACTGCTAAACCGTCGTCAGTTCCGTTCAAAGCCAGAACTACAGGAGTTCCGGCCGGAATTGTTGCTGCAAAAGTTGCATCTTCATTAAGAACAGGACTTCTAAGTTTATCACCAGAAGACCCACCGTCAACAAGTTTGTTGTTCATTAGCTTGAATAGCTCCTTGCGATCTTAGCAAGAACACCTTGCTTACGTCGATTATTAATAGTCGTGTTTCCCATCCAAGCTACATGACCAACTCGTGAATCACCGTTAATCGGCTTAGCAAAAGTTTTTCCATTTTCATCAGTAAGCATTTCCCAATCACGCTCAGGAAGATAACGCATTTTCAGGAATTTTGTATTAAGAAAATAAGCAGTGCCATAAGTGAGAGTTGTGGGCGAAACAATACCGCCAGTCTCAACCCCGGGAGCACCACTATAAGCATCAGGAATTTTGTCATCAAGAACACAGCGAGCATTTTTGAAACGGAAGTTCTCAAAGGGATATTCCATATCCTTAGAGCCTTCATTTCTCTTATAAATAGAGAAGTAAGCATGTTCGGCATTCTGGTAAGTCACCTGATCCATAAGAATAAGATCGGGTGGGCCACCTGTGCCGAGAGCTACAGTATTATACATATTAAGAAGTTCATAAATGAAGCCGCTGTAAGTCGTGGCGGCGGAAGTGGCGTACTGATTTCTCCACCAGCTGTAAGAATTTTCATTCAAACCGCCGACAGTAAGAGCAGTTCCAGCACTTCCAGAAGTATTATATGAAACAAGTTTAGGAAGAGGAGTTACACCAAGAGAACCGTTGTTACTGCTAACGTATTCTGTGGTGATTGCTCCACCATTATTATAATTTCCCCACAGAAAAGCTTGAGCAAATGTTTCCTGAATGCCCATTTCACTTTGCTGAATACGGGATTTAACAAGATCAACAATTTTATTTTTATTTTGAAAAACTTCTTTCATATTATAAACTATGGGACAGGCCATTTGTGACCAAACAAAGTCAGCCTGTGTAATCCCATCAGTAGGAATTGTGCTTAATTCATCATAACCAGAATAAAAATCGGCGGCGGCCAGGGCATACATGAGAGGTTCCCCAATGTATGTTCCACCTTCGCATTCTTCATAAGCATCACTTTCAAGAATTTCATGAAGAACGGCATTGCTGGCGCCGATGTTATCTGTTAGCGTTTTTCGATAATTTGCAATCGAAAGCGCAAACAGACTATCAAGATATGTAGTAATTGAATTTGGTGCTGAAGTGTTACCAAATGTTAGAGCCACGATTTATTTTTCAACCTTCTAACTCCTAGTCTCCTCTTCCGCTAAGAGAATCAACAGCAGAAAGAATAGACTCGCTGAGAGACATTTTCTTGGGAACAGTCTTACTAATCGTAGGATTGACCCGTTCGGATGCAAGCCTCGCCGCCGGACTTCTCGGAGTCTGTTTTTGTACAGTTCTTTGAATTCCAAGGCGGGCAGTAGTTGCATCATGGATGATTTTCAAATACTCAGCCGGTTTCAAGTCAGGAGATGGTTGAATTTTAGACATGGTTACTTTCATTTCATTAAGAATATTAGAAGGAATAAGATTATCCTTGTAACCCTGAGCCTTAGCAAGTTCAGTCATTGCTTTGCTAGTCTCAGTACGAAGTTCGTTATTTGCTCGTTCAACACGATCAGTTTCAACTTCACCTTTAAGTTCTTCACGAACTGAATTAAGGTGATCTTTAATAACTGGACCAATCTTATCAATAAGAAATTCAAGGCCGGGAGCAGCTTCTTTCATCTGCTCAATGATGTCTTTTGTTTGCTCTACAACTTCCTTCTTCGTGGCGGGAGCAGCACTCGGCATTTCTACGCCGAGTTCTTTAGCGAGAAATTCAAAGGCGGCCTTAGAAGTGGAAGGATTATTTAAAGCTTTGAAGAGAGCAATTGCATTCTTTGTCGTCTCTTCATCAAGTTCTTCTTCCTCTTCGACTTCCTCAACTTCAGTTTCTTCAGTTCCGCCTGTCTCAGCGGAGGGTTCCGCTCTTTTATCGGATTTAACAGGAACTGGAGTTTCTTTTTCTTCTACTTCTTCTGAAGAAAATTCAGGAAGTTCACCAAGTTCATTAATTCCTTTTGTGATAGCGTCGTTGAGTTCAGCTAGATCAGCCATTTCGTCTCCTTATTGTACTTGATTCTGAATCTGGTTCATTGTTTCTTGAATTTCAGGTGTAGCAGTTTGTGAAGCAAGAATTTGTTTAGCTTGATTATTACCATTTTGACCCGGTTGACCCGGCTGGCCACCGCCTTGTAAAGCAGCTTGAACTTGCATTTGTTGCATTGCAGCAGCTTGTATTTTCCTGATAATTCTCTCATTCCTATAGCCACAGCGATAAGCAGTTTCGCGAATAAGGTCCGTGTCATGGAGAAGCATCGGAAATTGATTAAGAGTTCCTATAAAAGTAAGAAATGCCTGTTGTGCGGCCGCCATTGCTTGCGGTGTCGCATTTGTGATATCTAATTCAAGACTAAAATCGTAACCATCATTAAGATC
>JAGWJP010000004.1 GCA_028865725.1 Patescibacteria group bacterium | reverse complement strand
CGAAGAATGTATCATCATGTGACACGATACAAGCTCGAAGATCTGGTGTCAGAATTTTGCTTGCGATTTCGTCAGGATGAAATCTTTGAAAGTCCTGAACGCTACTTGGAAATATGCCTATCAGCGAAACCATTTGCTTTATAGAACCCCCCGATGATTTATCAAAGAAAATATGAAATAAAAAGCCGCACAAATTGATCGTACGGCCCATTACATCACATCCTGAGGTCTACTTTTACATCCCATATCTCTGGATCGAAGCTACTGGAAGAGCCAGAACACGATGCTTTCATCCTCGCAATTCTGGACCTACTAAGCGTCGGCATAATCCCAATCTCAACCCCATTGTCGAGCACAATAACCATTTTATGCCGTATGTTTTGCTGAGAAAACCACTCAAAAGCCTGAAAAATTTTTTTTCCCTCGAGATGATTTACCTCTGGCATCAGCAAGGTATCATCCTCGCTCGCGCCCTTTTCCGCTCTGCAACGAAACAATAAAATCTCTTTGATTTTCGCCAATTTCTTTACCTCCTCATTTAGATAAATTATTATATCCCTGCTTGACAATGTTTTGGTTGAATCATATTATGCGCATAGTGAGCATGAGGAGGAAGCATATGCACTTTCAAGATATTACATACATGCAGCACGCTCTACAAGAGGCAAGACGTGCATTGCAAGAAGATGAACTTCCTGTCGGCGCAATTGTTGTGCTGAATGGGGCGGTATGTGGGGTAGGTAGACGATCGCATACCGGACATTCGCGATTTGATCACGCGGAAATGATAGCTCTCCGCATCGCGCTTGAGACAGATTATAAAAATGCGCACGATATGACTCTATATACCACCCTGGAACCTTGTATCATGTGTTTTGGTGCAATTCTCAATAGCCGAATCGGAAGAATCGTTTACGCACTCGAGGACCCTTATGGAGGGGCCGCGAGCCTGAAACCTCACCATCTTCCTGTACGGCATCACGCGCAATTTCCTGTCATTGAACGCGGGGTCTTGCGAGAAAACGCAAGAGCACTCTTTCAAATCTTTTTTCAAACGACAAAACACAAATTCTGGAATAATCATTCCGAGAATCCCCTGGTAAGAACATGTCTCACCGATAGGTAAAAATGGCGCGTATAACGCGTTTCCCGCCCACAAAAGGCGGTTTTTATTATCCTCCGAAGAGCGTATACCCACTGCGATACGCGCGGGGATGAAGCAGAAGCCCGGAGCGAAGTGAGTGATCTAAAAAAAATCGGAGTTGCGTCAATGCGCTAGAAGGGGGCGCGCGACTTGGTATTCCTTGGCAACCGAAGGGATCAAGGAATACCACGGACGTAAGCCTGTGGAATATTGTTTAATTTGAATTGTACACTTTGATAAAAATACAACGCGCGATATAATAAAATCAATATGTTTACTCATAGTAAAAAAACTATTCTTATCGTGGAAGACGATGCAGTGCTTCTAAAAGTTCTGGCAGAAAAAGTAACGAGTGCCGGTTTTAACGTCATCACGTCAAATGATGGAGAAAAAGGACTTGCCACTGCCCGCACCGAACATCCTGATCTTATTTTGTTAGATATCATTCTTCCTATTATGGATGGCATTACCATGATGCACACGCTGCGCAAGGAAAACGATTGGGGAAAAATGGTCCCCATTATTCTACTGACCAATCTTGCAGGAGATGACGACAAGATTGTCAAAGCAATTGCCGAAGATGAGCCTTCGTATTATTTAGTAAAAAGCAACACGGGACTTGATGCGGTTATAGAAAAAATTCAAGCTATATTAGGCGCATAATCCTTTCTGATGCCTCATGCGGATACGGTTATAACGTATCAAGATTCAATCTATACGTTATTTTTATTTGTTTCACAAACTCTGCGGCGTGGCTTACAAGTACCATTGCTCCTTCATAGCGATCAAGCGCTTTCGCGATCACGGGAATATGACGAAAATTAATGTGGTTGGTAGGCTCGTCCAAAATTAAAAGCCCTGGACGCATCAAGACCAGAGATGCAAATGCAACAAGGCCTTTTTGCCCTTCGGAAAGCACTCCTACATGACTTTTTAATAAATCGGCGTCCAAAAGAAATCCTGCCGCGCATGCGCGTAGCTCTTCTTCACCCCCCACCATATGCATTGATTCACGCAATGTTTCGTAAACGGTTTTCTGAAAATCAAGTGTGGAAAAATCTTGACGATAGTAACCGATACGCACGCCGGGCGCCACACATTCGCCTTTCGCGTGCTGAGTAGCAATAGACTCAAGAAGAGTTGTTTTTCCAATTCCATTGGGCCCTTCGAGTAAAAGACGTTCCTTTTTCTTAAGTACAACGTCCGCTTTTTTAGTAACCAGCTTGTGCCGTTTTATCACTGATACTGAAGACAGGGTGAGAATGGGCCCCACGAGCTCCTCATCGCAAGGAATCGCAAAATTACGGATTGTTTTATCTTCCTGCCGCATATCGACAATCTCTTCACTTAATTCCTCGATCTTTTCCCGCATTTTCCGCGCTACATCACGCAAATGTCCTCCTTTTTGCGCAAAGAAATTCGCCTGTTCTTTCCTGTGCGCAATATCTTTTTCGAGACGAATGTTTTTCATACGCTCGCGCTCAATACGCGCGGCGATTTCACGTACCACGTCAAAATAATTCCCTGCGTATTGTTCTACTTTGCGCGTAAAAATATCAAGATACAACACCCCGCTCGTAAACGCGTTCAAAAAATCAGCGTCATGTGAAATCACAATACACGTCTTTTGATAATCAATTAAAAACTGGGTAAGATGCGCGATGCCTTCTCTATCAAGATTATTGGTAGGCTCATCAAGCAAAAGAATATCGGGGTCTTGAATAAGTGCTTGTGCCAAAAGCAACCGTGCTTGCTGACCCCCTGAGCATGCGGAAATCTTTTTATCAAGCGGAACGGCAAGGTTCACTACATCCAAAATCTTTTTAATACGCGGCTCGATATCATATATTCTTTTGGGAAATGCGTGTTCAAAAAACTCTCTCACCGTGTTATTTCGCTCAGATTCTTGGATAACCTGCTTTGCGGTCGCAATCGTAGTACCATCGCGCGTAATACTTATTCTTCCCTCTTCAGGATCCAACTCTCCCGTAATAAGCTTAAACATGGTGCTCTTCCCCGCGCCGTTCTGCCCCATGAGTGCCACCTTCATCCCCTCGCGCACAGAAAAATCCGCCTCATCAAAAATACGTTTTTTTCCATATTCAAACGAAACCTTATTGCATCGCAGAACAACTTCATTTTTTGACATAGTATTCATGTGTAATTGTATTGAGTATTTTTTGTACCGCGATCATGCTGTCAAGATTATAAATCGAAATTGCAATACTATTTGGATTTATCACACGCAATGCGGCCAGTTTCCTTTCACATTCTTCAGACGTTACTGTATCACTTTTCGTCAAAAAGCAATATTCAGGTTTTGTGAGAAGGTGCGGATTATAACGCCCCAACTCAGTGCGAATAGTGTAATAATCCTTGGCAACATCATTTGATTCAGCAGAAATACAGTGAAACAAAATGCGAGTCCTTTCAATGTGACGCAGGAATTGGATCCCCAACCCCTTTCCTTCTGATGAGTCTTCTATAAGTCCGGGAATGTCTGCCAGGATGAGTTCATAGTATACACCCAAATTAGGCTCAAGAGTAGTAAATGCATAATTGGCTACCTCGGCATGCGCGCGGGTAAGTTCATTCAAAAGACTGGACTTTCCGGTATTGGGAAATCCGACAAATCCCACATCAGCAATATATTTTAACTCAAGCCGAAACTGAAATTCTTCCCCAGGAAGCCCTGGCTGAAAACGAACAGGCGAGGTATCTTTGGCAGAACGAAAATGAAAATTTCCCTTTCCACCAAACCCCCCTTTGGCCAACAAAACACGCTCTCCCCGATGTGTCACTTCTTCATCTGTACCCGTAGTGAGATTATGAATCACTGTTCCTACAGGAACGCAGATCGTAATATCTTTTGCATTTGCACCATCGCGAAACTGTCCACGCCCCTCCTTGCCATCTTCCGCACGAATGATTTTTTCAAATCGAAAACGCCCAAGTGCGCTTAAATCCGACACGCCTTCTGCATAGACGCTTCCCCCATATCCACCTCGTCCTCCGGTGGGGCCGAGGCTTTTTACGTTTTTATTAAATGCGACGGCACCTTTGCCGCCATGCCCCGCACATACACGAATAATAACATCATCAATTAACATAGCATGGAGTGAAAAAGGAGAGTAGCCTCTGAAACAAAAACGTCGCGTGAGAGCGCGATGAATACCTAGCATACTCTATTTCGTATTGCTTCGTAATCACGACAATAATGTTATACCATGTAGTACATTCTTTGTACACACCCTGTGGCGGGCATCCTTATTTTCCGGGAATTGAAAAAGAAAATATAGATCCCCCTGTTTCTTTTTTCTGTACCCAAAGCTTTCCTTTATGAAGCGCAATATACGCCTGAGCGATAAAAAGACTAAGTCCGAACCCATCAGGAGACATTGCTTTTGCTTTTTCACCGCGAAAAAATTTCTTAAATATGAGATCGACATTTTCCGGTTCAATTCCAATTCCATTATCCTCAAGGGCAACGACAAGATTATGCGTATCATCCCATTCGTCTTCTGAAACGCTGATGGTAATCACAGATTTAGGAGGAGAATACCGAATTGCGTTGTCGAGCAATGCCTCGATAACAAACCCTATCTTCTCTTTATCTGCAAAACAGGCGTAGGAAATAGGGATATTTCTTTTTATCACCACACCGCGTTCCTCAAGAAGAGGTCTAAGCTTAGAAAGCGCAGGGGTAATACCCTCTCGCTCAATATCCATTACTACGCATTCCATTACCATGGCTCCTTTTTCTATTTCTAGTGTGGTGAACACATCATTGAATCCACGATTTAACGCAAGCGTGGCATGGTACGCAGTGCGAAGTCCTTCCTTAATTCTTTTAGGCACTCTCCGTGAGGTATCGTCCACCAATGCTTCGAGATTCCATCGCACCTCCGACAACGGGGTTCTCATCCAATGCGATACCACACGAATAAACTCTGATTTTGTATCATCCAGTTTCATAAGCTCGTGGACAGTGCGCGTATTTTCAAGAGCAATCGCAAGTTGCGGCGCCACGATACGCAAAAAAGAAAGATCTTGTTCAAAAAATGGTTCACCGGATGCTTTGGGGCCTAAAACTAAAATACCCGCTTCCCGTTCTCGTTGCCCGTCAAGAAGACGTAATGGAATAATTACCTCAATATCCGCAGTAGAACAAAACTCTTTCAATGTGCCTTCTTCCAGATCGTCACACACCACCTGCGAAGTACCTCCACGATGAAACGCGATGTCTTCAAAATCTTTTTTCTCAAAGATATGCGTATCATATTCTTTTACTCTTGTTTCCGTAATCGAGTGATTTGTGACAAGAAGCAATGCGGCTTTAGTGACACGCAATTCCTCGATCAATGTTTTCAATATCTGTGCAGTCAGCACATTAAAATCAATCGTGCTTGCCATAATACGCGTCAGTCGAGAAAGGAGAAGATCGGTATTATACTGTCCCTTAAAAAAAATTCGATTCGTAAATGTGCCCAACAATTCTGTAAGGGGGTGGAACACAAGCGCCACAATAGTCATTACCACCAAAAATACAATAAAAGTAACGCGATCAATAGGAACGAAATGATTCACAATACCCAGAAACAAGATCCCCGCAACAAGCGCCAGCATAATAATAAGAAGAAGAAAAGTTGCAGAACGTAAAATAAAAGGCCGCATATCGAGAAAATGATGTTTTACGACTGCGTACGCAATGGTACCGACAAGAAGCACGGGAAAAAAGGGCCCCCACCCGACCAAATCGGAACGATGAAACATCACAACCGCAATAAACGTAGTCACGATAAGAAGAAGAAAACTTATCGATATTCCTAAAAATAAATAAAGATTTTTGATCTTCTCCGTTCCCCGCGTCCGCCGATATTTTAAAAATAAAACCACGAAACTCGCGATAAAAAGCCCGGGAACGTCGAGAAAATAAAGACCGATCCAAGGACCCGGAATAGGGACGGGCATTCCACGATCAAATACGAGAGCCGAGAACACAAGCGGCATCAGTGTCGCAAAGGCCGTACCGCATGCGAGCACCACAATACCTACCCGATACAACAAAGGAAGCGGTATCGTATTTCGGGGAAACGTAATGGCAAGAAGAAACAAGGTGGGACCCACAAAAGCGCCTACCAGCATGACTAAACGAATCCATATCAGTTGATCAGCAATAGTCGGGAGAGGAGGATATAACGAAAAATAGTTCGTTACAATATAGACATCCTGAAGAAAAGCAAGGAGAAAAAACAGCCGATGCGTGGCGCTTTTGGGGTCGCGTAACAACACGGAAATGCCCAAATAGGCTACAACAATAAATGCAAAAATGTTTTGTATTATTACCATGGCTTCATCATACCATACTGTAGAGCAGACTATTAAATACGCGTAATATGTTCTTCGCGCATAAATAACTCAATATTTTTTTCCACTGTATCAAGGGGGGTAATGGATAAAAAAGGCCCATCGCTTATGTCGCGCACCAACACGCGAAGTTCCTCTCCGGTAAGTAGAGTGCCGTAAAGAGTCCCCTCCGCACTGCATAATGTCCCCAGGAGGCGTGCTTGGAAAAAGGTAAATTGATGCTGAGTGAGAAACGAATTTTGCGTGCACGAAGCGGAAAAATAATGGCGCAGCGTATTCGAAGTCAGCAGATTCTTTTTTACCAGAGAAGAAAAAAGAAGATAAAGCTCCTTTTGGTTCAAAAAATAGGCCGGATATTGAAATACGATTCCCTTTCTTTGTAATCGTATCGCATGCGGCGCTACATGAAGCATACGATGCGCTGGCGTACACGTGAGCGCGATGCGTTGTCCACGTACGGTAAATGTAAGAACTCTCTCAATAAACTCGTGAGAGGTCTGTGCCACACGGTAACGAAATGTATTGCGCGCAACATTGAGCTTCAGAAATGCATGATGCATCAAAACGAAACATTCTCTAAAATAGCAAAAACGGGGAATATGTTTTGAATCATGCTCATCATATTTCCGAAGACAATAGGAACGGATTCCCGAGAGACGTGATCCGGAAATCACATTATCTGCAGTCAACTGATGCGCGGAAAAAAGAGAATTATGTGCAGAGCTTCCCATTGGTTGCCCATGCAACTCATACTCCTTGAAATCTTCAATGTCGTGAGGCACGCCATCCCGAGGGACAAAACGCATCGTAGCCCATTCTTCTACTGGGTATGCTATGGTTCCGCGCACATCGTTATATACAACGCGCGCCACGTACACCACGGCCTTGCTGTCATACGCATCAAATTCCGCAATATCTCCATACCGGTAATACGATTCGCGCCTCGCTTCCGCGACGAGCTTTTTGAGCACGGGATGATCCCAAGTAGGAGAAAAAAGATTTTTCGCACGATAGACATAAAACAATACGTCTCCCTTGCGATAGGTCGCAAGAGGAGACGGTATTGCTTGTGCAAGCTTTCGTAAACGCGTAGACCGGTGAGACGAAATAAGTTTCTTTGCCATATCAAACACGATCTTTCTCCACGGTAACTACCCCTTCTATGGGCGCCCGTGGCGCATGAGGTCTCTCTTCTGTACAAAATCCCGCTCTAAATAACACAGTCGGACGCGCGCTTCTCTTCAAACGCAATCGTAATAACTTATTAAAAAAATTTACTTCTATCAACGCTGCGTGAATCGAAGTACTTGCTCCGTACCGCTCAGCTTCAAGAAGGTTGCGTTGCAATACCCTTCCCGCTTGAATCCAATAGAACGGCATATCTTCCTCTATACTAATAATACCGATAAGCGGGGAATGTTTCATAGCATCACGCGCTGAGACCGCCATGCCGTTTGCGAGATCGGGGTCGAACGGTCCCTCCTGTTGTAAAGCGCGGTGAACACGCAAAGACGTCTCATCTCCCAGTCCAAATGTATTTCCCGGCATTCCTCGCCCCTCCTCCGTAGCGTTAGGAAGAAAATAATTACCCAACTCCTTACGAAACGCATCATGCGCTAAAACATACTTTTCTGCTTGCTCCTGAAATTGCGCGATCGCAAGACGCGTAGGGATATCACGGATGCTATCAAATATAAGTCCGCCTGCTTGTGCATACGTATGAAAAGATTGGATAAGTGCCTCGGGAAGGTTGCGCGCCGTATCGAATTTTCCGCGGTTCACGCGACGCTGGCGCATAGAATCAAGCGATACTCCATCGTGCTCTTCAGCATGCGCGGAAGGATCGGAACATACTATCCTCACACACGTCTCCTTGTCCTCGGTGTGGGTAATATGCGGAACGATGGTCATGCCATAATATGCTGCGGCTTGCGCAAGATTTTCGAGTGCACACCCCACACTGATATGCGCTTGTCTCCCTATTATATCTGATGCGGGAAGAATTCCCTCCTTCGCAACGTAGAGAACAATTTCATGATCACGCGCGCGTATCACAAACCGCCAAGGTTGTACATTGTGCGAATTGGGCGCCAAGATTGCCCATTGAATAAGATTCAGATACAGTGCATGCCTGTCGCCCATATCACGAAGCGGCTCTATGTTCCATGCGTCATAATTCTTCATACAAATATCTCTCCTTCTGCCACGACCTCTCCTGTATGTTTATTAATAAATAATCGCTCGCAAAGCGCATGCCCCAATACAAGCCGCACCACGGCCTCCGAGGCAACACCGCCCGCCATCATTGCAGTGGAACCAAGCTGCGGCACACATCCAAAAAGAGGAGGCTGCTCTTTGAGAATAATACGTTTGAGCTCCGGGAGACGATTGTGGTGTGTCCCCGCAAGCGCAAACGCGAATTCAAAAAATCGGTCCTTGTTAGCCAAATCGGCGCGCCACGCATCCCGCGTTGCGTAGAGTTCTTGATCACTGACTCCATACGTCAAAGGAAGGTCGGGAATAAGATCAAACCGTCGAACATCGCGTTGTACGGCCGACCCCAAATCCGTCACCATCACTACCGGCTTTCTGTGGCTACGTGCTTGTTCCCGAATAAACAGTTTCATATCCGGACTATCTGTTTCTTCCACAATCACCGTACTTTCGGGTTCATCGCGCGCGGTATTTCCTTTAATAAAATCTTTCACATTGTGTTCATGCACTCCTTCGCTAAAGACAGAGAGTGCGCAATAAGGATCAAGGGCATGAATTTGCTCCGCCGTTACTACACTCTTATTTCTCCCTAAATCCTCATGAGAGAGGCGGACACGATTTGCATTATGCAAGTAATAACAATCAGGATCTGCAATTTTTAAGTGTCCCAAACGAAGATCTCCTACGAGCGCGTGGGCAATACTATTACCCACACTACATCCTGCAATCCCCACCACCACGTTATCAAAACACTTCCTCACCTCTTCCCATGAATACTGCATGGCAGGATCTAAAAACAGTGTCGTGTTACGCATAAGAAGCGCGAGTCTATGCCAATACAGAGGGGCAAATCGCACAAGATGATTGGTGCGAGGATACAAAAAATAAATACCGTAGTTTAGGCCTCCCTCATCCGCCTCAAATCGTTTCCACTCCTCTAAAAACGAGGACGCAAGCGCTGAACCTGGAATCAGATCAGAGAGCAAGCCCAACATGGTGGACTCTGCCACATCATAAAAACGGTGCTCCCGCCGTGCCCGTGATATAAGATCTTCGGAAATATGTATTACTTCTTTTGGTGCGAATTCATACGTTCGGTACGAAAATGACATGATATTATTTCACGCTATGAAGAGCGGGCCGCCCCTCCAGGACTTCAATAATATCGTGGGCGGACATTTCTGACATTGTTTCACGCGCATGCCGCGAGGCGGAAGCGATGTGAGGAGTGAGCACTACATTATGAAGATCTAAAAGTCCCGCGGCAGGCGTAGGTTCGTGTTCCAACACATCAAGCGCCGCGCCGGCAATATGTTGTCCTTGAAGTGCGACAACAAGTGCTGCTTCGTCAATGACCGCACCTCGTGAGGTATTCACGAGGTAAGCTGTTTTTTTCATGAGCGCCAGCCGTTCGGTATCTATCATGTGACGAGTTTCTGGAGTAAGGTTTGTGTGGAGACTTACCACATCCGCTGACTGAAGCAGCGCGTCCAACTCACAAAACCTGGCTCCACAGAGGCGTTCCGCGTCACTATTACGCCGCACATCATAATAGAGAATATTCATATCAAATGCAGCCTTCATGCGCCGCGCAACTTCCGATCCAATGCGTCCCAACCCCACCACACCCAATGTTTTTCCTTTGATGTCTTCCCCAAGGAGCAGTGTAGATGTCCACCCTTTAAATTCTCCGGAACGTATGAATATATCTCCTTCCACTACACGACGCGAGAGTGCAAGGATTAGTGCAATAGTGTGCCCTGCAACCGCATCCGTCAGAACCCCCGGAGTATACGTTACCACAATTCCGCGCTTGTGTGCTTCCTTGATGTCAATATTATCAAAACCGACTGCATAATTGGCAATAATTTTGCATTGAGCACCTAAGGCACCAATCACCTCCCCATCGATAGGATCAGTAAGAAGAGAAAGCACCGCATCATATTGTTCGTGCTGAACTAAGGCAAGAAGCTCGCTTTTTGTATACGGAGTGTCCTGTTCGAGGACAGTGACATGAAATCCTTGTCTCCGCAATATCTCTGGTCCGGATCCTGGAATAGGATGTGTAATACAAACATTCATAAAAATAAAAAGATTATATGATAAAAAAGATGTGGAAATGTTTTACCTTACCGTAAATTAAATCCCCACCATAGCGTTCAGTGTCGTAGTTAATGATGACATCAAACTTTGTATCACCCACCATGTTGCCCACAGCGAAAGAAGGGTGAGCAGTGAGGCGGTAAGCGCAATCCATCTTGATTTCTGATCATCCCATTTTCCATATTTCCATCCATACCACAATCCAAAAGGAGGCACCAATAATGCAATAAGATATACTTTGAGCTGTGCGCCAAGTGTGGTACTTGGAGGCTTTTCTCGCAAAGCCGCGCCGCAGTACGAACAAAAGTACGCCTCTGCTCTTTCTTCCGCACCGCAACGAGGGCACGCGATATTCTGTTCAGCGATCGTATCCACATTCATATCATCTCTATGATACCACAGGTGCGTACTGAATATCCCGTGTTTTGGGCATATGGATTGTGCGGATAACTTTGCCAAAAATTTTATACGTCGCATCACCCCCTAAAATAATAGCGCGGTGCGCACGATCCGATGAGACAGGCTGCAGAATAATCAAATCATCCGCGCGAGTATAACGCTTGATAACCGCATGATCATCAATGATAGCTACCACTGAATCTCCCATTTCAAAATCTTGATCGACGATACGCTCGACGAGCACATAATCTCCGTCCCGAATTCCGGCTTCGTTCATTGAATTTCCTATGGCCTTCATCACAAACAAGTCCTCTTTCTTTTTCCCTTTAAGGAGGTTGGACGCAACTTCCATAAACTCATCGAACGCGCGCTCGGCAATCACCGCAGGACTTCCACATCCTGCTGAAGCAAATACGGGTAACAGTACCATCTCCCCATCTTTGAGAGTACTCGTTAACATAATACCCCTGTTTTTATATCGCGTACGGTGAATGAATCCTTTTTTCTCGAGCGCTTCAAGATGCTGAGTGACCGAGCGAGACGAGATAAGCGCAAGTTTTTTCTGGATTTCATAAATAGTGGGTGCCGCATTGTGTTTTTCATGATAGCGCATAATAACATCGAGCACCTTTTGTTGAAGTTTAGTTGGTTTGTGAGATACGTGTGACATAAGAGTGGGTAAGAAGATGTGTATATACACATTATAAACCATTCTGTATACACACAAACTGTGGAAAAGTGAAACTTGTAGCGGCGAGAAAACAAAATATACACCTTTCCTGGTGTATGTTTTTAATTATGTTTCTTCCCGACTTACTCAATAGTTGTGCATCAATTAACAGCGAAACGTAAGTTCGATATACTGCGGAGAAAAAGCAAGACCCGGATCGACACCTTGTTCCTTCATAATTTGCACGAATGTCTGAAGGCTAGCTCGATCTTCTTCGTTGTCAGCGGCCAAACGAACAGTAGCCCCTACAGTAAGACCATGCATTGCGCCGCTTGCGCTGGTGAGTTTACTCACGAGTTGGCATCGCATAACGCATCACCTCCTTTCCTTATCGCTTCGCGCCCGAAATTTCTCTTTTGACCATACTTCTTGTACAGATCCATAAGATCGGCCTGTTTTCTTCCATATGGTTTCACAGAACACACACGCTACTGTTTTCCCTATACCCCCACATCCATCTCCTTGCTGCAGTAGGCGCATCATCGTTCCGCAATCAGGACAATATTTCATTTGCACACCTCCGATAAACCAAAATAAGTGTATCATCCTATCCTCCCTTGTCAACGCTTGTATACATACAAAAAGCTGCCTCGCTCGGCAGCATGGAGAACTCCTATTTCACTGTGATTATTTCATGGCGGGCAGGTCCTGTCGAAACATAATGAATAGGGATACGGGTAAATCCGTGAATGAAGAAAAGATACCGTTGTGCTTCCGGCGGAAGATCCTTCCACCGCATGACTCCGCGCGTTGATGCACTCCATCCAGGAAGTTCTATATAAATCGGCTCTACTTCGAAAAGATCTTCGGTTATTGCATCCTCATACATCACTTGCGCCCCATGCCGCGCATATCCCACGCATATCTTCAGCGTTTCGAACCCATCCAGCACATCGAGCTTGGTGATTGCAAGTTCGTCGACGCCGCAGAGTGCGCTACCAAAGCGGAGAAGCTCAAGATCCAACCACCCGCATCGTCGAGAACGTCCCGTCGTCGTACCAAACTCATGGCCCCGCTCGCGCAATTCTGCCCCTACCCCGTCATTCAGCTCTGTAGGAAATGGTCCGCTGCCCACGCGCGTCGTATAGGCCTTCACTACCCCGAGAACATTAGTAATGTGCCTTACCGGAATTCCGGCTCCCGCATTTGCGTATCCTGGTACAATCGAAGATGCGGTCACATAAGGATACGTCCCCCAATCTGTGTCAAGAAAAAGACCATGCGCCCCCTCGAGAAGAAGATCACCCCCAAATGGCGAAGACCGGAGCAGATGCTGAATGCGCGGAAATGGCTCCTTCACATAGGGACGAAGGTGGGCATAATAACGCAGGATCGTTTCACGCACCACACGAAAATCCAACGCGTGCCCCCCAAGCGCAACAATGATCTTGTTTTTCATCTCAAGCTGTACGGAGAGAAGCTCTTCAAATCCCTCCTCGTTTTCAAGATCTCCCACGCGAATTCCATGATAAGAAACCTTATCCGCATGGCAAGGCCCAATACCACGCCCGGTAGTACCTGTCTTCTTCTTACCTTTTGCCGCCTCATAGAGCCCGTCGAGCACGGTGTGATACGGCATAATGACATGCGCACGCGGAGAGATATACAACCGATGCGTAAAATCAGGAAGCACGCGGCGCAGCATATCAAGTTCATTCACCAGTACTTCCAGGTTCAGCACCATGCCGTTTGTCATAAACACATCGGCATGTATGTTAAAGATTCCGCAGGGAACGAGATGCAAAGGAAATGTACCGAGCTCGTTCTGAACGGTATGCCCCGCATTGTTTCCTCCGTGATAGCGCACGATGCCGCGCGTCGAAGGCTGTGCCGCGAGATAGTCGGTAATTTTTCCCTTGCCGCTATCGCCAAACGCCATGTCGAGTACGTGTTTCACTTGCATTGCATTACATCCTCTCTTCTTTACCTGTCAATGAACCATGAGTACTATACCCGGATTTATGCGCTTCAGTCAATTCTTTTCTGCAGCGATCACGGCGAGGTGGTGATCAAGAGTTTTTTCAGAGGTGATGCGATAGGCTACTCCACCAAGCTCCTCACACAACATGCAGATCGCCTCACCGTCATCAATAAGACAGCAAGTCTGATCTGGAACACTTGCCATCATTTGCGGGAGAAGATTCTTCTTCAGCGTCTTTGCGTCATAAGAATTCATAATCTCATCAAAATAATCATTCAGATGAAGCGCGGGAACGGTAAAACGAGAAAAACAATCCATATTGTCAGTAAATAACACAACCCAAAAATGATCACGAAGTGCGTTGATATCCGCCAAGGTACGCAGAGAAACATGCATCGTCTCACAATCATGGACTAATATATCCCAAAGATCACGAAACGGCACGCTACATTCTTGCGCCAGAAATTCTACAATGTCTTCACTCGTATACACGCCTTCCATCCATGCATGTACCCTTATGCGGTGATCGCCAAACAATACGTTCTGAATCTGACTATAAAGATGGGGGTTCGCGCTTCTCCAAAATCTGTCATGACACAAGGTGCGATCAAAATCGACAAAAAGAATAGGTTTGTGAAAAGGATTGTGCATGTGTATCGCTCCAATTTTTAAAAAAGCTGACCTAAGTATATCACACAACATTACCCCACACCCTACGTACACTCCTTAAAATCCAAAATGCAAAAATGAATGAATAATATAAATTGATACTAACGAAAAGACAAAAACTAGTCCCGATAAGATTCGTAACCCTGTAGAACTTTTTTTACTTAAAGTTATATAAGCTCCGACAAAAGAAGCAATTGTAAACAGGAAAATACTAATTTCATTTACATGATTATATCCCCAGTTGAAATTTCTATAATTAACAAAACTGGCATTTATGTATGCAAGTAAAATCGGTAAAACAACAAAGAATAAAAATATTTTTAAATTAATGCTCATATAAAATTTGTCTTATTCTACCTTGGTTTACGGAAAACGAGAAGATGTATGGTATTGAGTAATCTACATACCCCAATGCGCCATGAGCGCATTAAAGTCAAAAATATCGACCACTCCATCATGGTTCAGATCTGCAGGGCCTTGTCCGAGCGCACCCCAATTTATACAGAGCGTATTAAAATCATGAATATCAATCGCACCATCGCCCGTAATATCCCACGTGCTTGATGTGGCGTGCGTAAGAGGCGCCGATACTGCTGCGGCAACCACGGCCGGCTGTTCAGCCGCGACTGGCAAGTAGATACTCCCACTTCCATGTGCTCCCTCTTTCATCGCCGGCTCCTCCTCTGAAGAAGAATCTACCGGTACTGCGAGAACTGCAAACGACTGAGAACTCGAAGCCGCCCTATAAGAATCACTTCCGCTCTGCTCCGCGCGTACCGTGCACGTTCCTGCGCTCACAAGATGCACCGAGGAGCTCGCGAGAGTACACGTGCCGGTACTCTCCGAAAAAAACTGCAACGAGAGTCCCGAAGTGGATGTGGCAACAAGTGCGATATCTGCAGTACCAAGCTCGGCATCGGGAATCGCGTCAAACGTAATAGATTGTGCGCGCAATTCGTGTGAAGAGGCCTCAATGCTAAAATGAATTTCCTGCAAAGTTTCGTCATTTCCCGCGTTATCAACTGAGTAGTAACGAAGAGTGTGCGCACCGAGATCAGAAAGCACTAATGGCCCGCGGTACGCTTCTGTGTCGCCGCCATCACGCGCAACATATGTTTCCGCGACTCCGGCATTATCATCTGTTGCGGTAAGCGAAACAGTCGTTGGGCCTTGGTACGCCCCATTGTCTCTTGCCCCCTCAATTTCAAGCGATGTCGTGGGCGGCGTGACATCACCCTCCTCGCCTGCCGCAAGATGAGAAGACGCCAAAATCATAGACGGACTTTCTCCTTCACCCGAATCAACCTGCAACGTATCGTCAGTGCTGGTATCGGTAATATCCATCGTTCCCGTGCTTGAAGCCGTAATCGGCACATCGTTAAACACCGCCGTTTCACCTACTGCGCCATTCACGTTTTGGGCGACTTTCATGTCAAACGAGCCGCTATCAAGCCCCTTCATCACAAGGTGGTACGACTCGCCGCCACTTGGCAGGAAAACAAACTTGTCATGCCCCGCCACTGTATACTCCACACCTGGAATACCATACTCAATTGCATTATTGCCGGTGGGGCCGGTATGCCGCCCTTCTGTATCATACACATGAATCTCAACAGGGCTATGCCAGGAAATCTCCTTACCTTGAATACCACAATCCGTGGCGCTCACGGTGATGTTTCCCGTAGGCGTTACCGACCCGTCTAACAAGATTTGTGCAATCACACTCCGCACATCAATAGCGCTCGGTAACTCCGCATGTTTTACATTCTTTACATACCATTTGTGATCGGAAGGAATGGCGATCGCATCTGCGCTTACAAGCGGCACCGTACCGTCGCCTGAGGTATAATCAATATTTCCAAGCGCGTTATCGCTCTTTATTGCATAGGCAGACTCCGTCCCCGTACCACACCCCGCGATATTGTAGGTATCAATACCAGAGAAATCGAGATTCTCGAGATTTTCATTCCAAAACATATCCGCAAGCCCCATAATCGGCTCATGTGCGCCGCGCGCAAGCAAAGCATCGCGCGAAGCAGCATTGTCTAGAAACGTACTCGAGCTCGCAGTCAAAAGATATCCCGGAGAGTACTCAAAATACGCGCTGCTCGGCAAGAGCTCGTAGGTCGCCGGAGAATATGCCGTAATCTCCTGCACGCGCGCAGGATTTAACCATGGGATACCCATTGTATCGCCATAGAGCATAATGCGACCCGCCTCCGGTGCGCCAAGATGCGGCGTACCTACAAAGATCAATTTGTCGATCTCTGCCCCGCCATGATGACGAATATAATCCTTGACCAAAAGTCCTCCCATGCTATGCGCGATAATCGTTACCTTATCCGCGCCGGTCTGCGTCAATACATCATTGATTTTTTCGGCTAAGGCATCCTCTGTAACATCAAGATTAAGGCGCCAATCGTAGGGGAAAAGAAAGAGATCTTGACCAAGTGTATAATTATTCGTAACTAAATCATCGTGAAGGTTTTTAAAAATATTAACGCTAAGTAGTGGAACATTCAAAATAGATTCAATTACATCTTTCGCTTCAATGGATTTGAGCGACTTTCCTTGGCTATCAAGCGCAAGATTATCGGTCATAAATTGATCGCTCGCGCTAAACAACATCTGAGTAAGATCTGCCCAGATCAGATCATCGCCATTATAAAGTTCGCTTCCCGCAATCCCGGGAACAATGATCACGGGCTCTTTTAGGGGTGCGGATCCTTTAAGTTCCAACGACCAGTCCCGATCTGCGTGCTTCTGCCATCCATACGGACCAAACGTATCAAACTCCCAGTAGGAAGAAGATGCCTCATCCCCATGTGCCCCATAGAGAGAATAAAATCCCGCACCGTACTGCAGTCTCGTGCGCGTCATGACAAACCAATATGACGTGTGCGCAACAAGATTCATACACGAATCAAGAGTAAAGACAGTATTGTGCGAAACCGTCGAAACAGGAACGGCATCACTTGAAAGAGAAGATGTGGCGATCAAAGTGCCCGACTCAGGTTCTGTACCGCCCTCATATACGGATAATATTACCTCTCCTGAAGCGTTCAATGAACGATACAAAGCATGATCTACTTCGCATATCTCTTCGTCAGATGAAGGTGTGTATTCCTCGGCGACTCTGTCTGCGGTGGTATGCGACCCGTACCCCCACACAAGTGATTGAGCGGGATGTGGGCCAGTAAAGAACGTGGTGCGTGCCGCGTGCGCGAACCCAAAGCTCAACAAAAAGCAAATTCCTGCAATAATTCCGGTCATTTTCATAGTGTTTAGAGCCTACTCCTTTTTTGAAACGACGGTCAAGCGCACCAAAACAAAAAACCGGCTTCTGCCGGTTTAAGTTTTTATTTATTGTACGGCGCAATGATTGCAAAGCACCATGCCTTGCTTCACGTATTCTTCGGCCCGCACGATATCCAAGCAATCATCGCTGTTTCTCAATTTGCTTTCTGCATCAATGCTCAAATCAGGAAACGCAACAAGAAGGGGTTCGACGAGATGAAGCGTATCCGGCCCAAGTCCTCCTGCAACACCAACACGGAGGGCAAGAGATGCCCCATATAATGCTTCTAGATAAGGGCGCAAACAGTTCTCGTCCAGCGATTTTTCTAATCCTCCGCTCAAATCAAGAAGCACATAATCTATGATTCCTTCATATTCATGGATTTTTTGCACAAGTTCTTTCGGAGAATGGATAGCGCGAAACGCGCCGGCGCCCACCTGAAGAACGATCGTTCTTTCAGCCCAGCTGTTTCGCATCCGATATGCCTCGAGTACCGATGCCTGTGGCCATACCATATTCAACTGTACGCCATCACAACACCATCCTCCTTGCCTATCTACTTCAACCAATTGATCATAGAGAGTATCCGGCTCGTTCGTTGCATAATGAATAAGATTAAGTGTCGGCGGCCAGGACGAGTGAGTACCAAAAAAAATATCTGCCATCGCACACGAAAGCGGATAACGGTTGGAACGATTATGCCCTTTTCCGCGAAGCGTGTTTAAACTTGCGAGAACGCCCACCATAAGCTGCCGGCATCCGTCTCGAGGTATGAGACGCGAAAGATAAGATGATTCCTCTCTTTTCATAACACCCGTTACGCCAATATAAGGCATCTTGAGCTCGTTCATTCTTGTGTCCTCGCTTCACAATGAACCAAGAAACAGGATAACGCAAAATTGGATTATTATCAAATCATCGCACGAAGAAAAGAATCCGCATCAAATGTCTTTGAAATGATATCGTCGAACGAAGTAAACGAACGCATTGCAATGGCAAAACGTCCGTAAAACCCTTCGAGATGAAGATGGATCGCTCCGCCTACGCTCGCACCTGTATTTCCCATCGTACCGAGGCGTACTCCTTGGCGCACATACGTGAACGCACGAGGATGTTCTTCCAAATGACAATATAAAAATGAACGATCAACAGAAGGTACATACAACGCGATATGATTGCCCAGCGTCTTGCCCCACGGTGAATCTTCGGTATCGCGATATACGATCACTCCTGCCGCACACGCGATAATAGGAATCCCTGTCCTCCCGTGACCTCCATAATCTACCCCGATATGATGTCCGAACTTCGGGTAGAGTGCCCAGTCTTCTTGCAAGTAGGGTTGGGATACCACAAAATAGGCTGCGGGAACCGGAGTATGCCACCGGTACGCTCTGCGGGTTATCTTCATAATTATATACTTCCTTGTTTCTACGCGCCTACGCAAAAGCCGCCCAAAAACTAAAAGATAATTTTTGCATAGCACAGACTACTATTCAGCAGTACCGGTAGGCGCACTTTTCTTCCACGCCTCAATGCCTCCTTCAAGGTGATCAATATCATATCCTTTCTCTTTCAATTCACGGGCGACAATTTCACATCGCCCTCCTGTTTTACAGATAGTGACAATCTTTTTGTCTTTAGGAAGCTTACCTTGCGCAGCCTCTACAAATACTTTCCCCATGGGGACATTTTCCGAACCCTGGATCATATCCCCCGCTGCTTCCGCTTCATCTTTTTCGCGCACATCGAGCATCATCATGTCCTCCCCTTTATTTAATTTTTCTTTGAGCTCTTCTACGGTCATATGGTTGATAAATGATTATTTAATTGGTTAAAAATTTATTACACATCTTTTTCTATAGTATAAAACCGACATTTTTTTCATGCAAGAATATAATTATGCAGAACTTGCTTCCGTGCAATTTCTTTTTTATACTTTCAAGGAACCTTGATATCATAAAAGGAGCATACGAAATGAAACGAATCAGCATGGGTGTCCTGCTCTATTTTTTTGTCATTGCCATATCCTACGCCACGTTTGCGAGCGACAATATCACGCAAGATCCCTACGCAGGATGGAGACGATTTCTTGAAAGCCGAACCTATCGATTGCGCAATCTCTCTTATTGGGTCGGGAGTGCGTGGGTGGTAAAAACAGATTATCCAGGTACGATTGCGATCACCGCCGCACATTGCGTTCTCGATGACAGGACGCATAAGCCCCTGACGAATATCTGGTGCGTAGGTCCTGTTTCATTCGACCCCGCGACGCAATACAGTTTTATCCTAAGATCGTATGATGAGCCTAATAATATCGCGATTCTCTCAAGTACAGAGCATTATCCCTTGAATGCATCGGAAATCGAACGTACCCCTCCCCAATTTACCGATCCCTTGTTCATCATAAACCGCTATGAGGCACAACACAAAAATCCGGTAATCATAGGAAACTTCTTGGCATGCGTGTGGTATCCTTCGCATCATGTGTGGCGGGATCTGATTACCAATTTTACAGTAAGCGGATGTTCTGGGGCGCCTGTGTTTAGCACGGACGGGTTCGTAACCGGGATGCTTCAAGGCGAATATGTTTTCAGGAGCAACGGATTTATGGTTCGTAACGCGACACCGAACGTCGCCCTTATTCAAGCGCTTCTTTCTCAAGGAATTCATCCTGTTCTTCACGCCGCAAATCCGTAAAAACAAAAACTATTTCGCACAACACCACGATCGTCATATCGTGGTTTTTTTAGCAAATCTATTCTTCAACACAATCAAAAGAAGTTTTTATAGAAATTAAAAAGCCCCCGCTCCGCGGGGGCTTGCCCTCCTCACTTGCGGAGGAAGGCCTGGAGGGTGTCGACGGGCATGTTCCGCCACCCTCGGTTCTTCCAAATCATCACGATCATTTGAAAGACCTCCTTTCTTCATTCTTGGGTATAGTATAGCATATCTCACATTTAAAGTCAAGCTCCTTCTTGGGCCCTCTTTTAAGGAGCTTGATTAGGGAATACCCTCCCAAAACAACCCCAAAACTTACAAATGAGAGTGTATACGAAAATAGTGTTCGCGAAAAAAAGGCTCCTATGGCAATTCCGATCGATAAGACAGAGAGCGTGATCATCGCGATGTGCCACCACGTGAGCGTTACGGTATGTTGCGACATCATAAATTATTCCTAACGCCAAAAATAGACAGATCCGAACAAAATAAAAAAATTAAATGCAGAGAGCACGCACCACGTACAGAACGCCTTAAGTACTGCCGCCTGTATATAGATAAAGTAACACGAGAATAAAAATCCTATCATCACCACGGCTTGCACCGGCCAGAAAGGAAACATCTCTTTCAAATACCCCGCAAGAAGAAGCAAGATGGCAACGTTCATGCCAAGACCGAGAAAGGCGTTGGGAATCCCCACTATCTTACTCTGTTTGCTAAACTGAACGGCCCTACACCATGCATCGGGAAAAAACCAACACGCCACAGGCGTTTTGGTAATTGCGTGATACGACAAATAGAGCGTATCGAGGACGCCGATACTTGAAAAAATAATAATGAGAGACGCGTAACGAGGAAGGTGCATAAATTACAGCGGAGAATTATTCGGTCGTCACGCCGTCAAAATGTTCATGATCGGCTTCAGCATCTGCTTTTGTGGTATGCACAACTCCGTCACGATGATTCGGCGGTGCGTAAAGCGTATACAATTTCATCGCTGCGGTAGTTGAGGTATTGACGATATTATGTTTGGTTCCTGCCGGTACGATCACGACGAATCCTTCGCGTATCTCATGCTCGATATCATTCAATACCGCCTTCCCCTCTCCTGCTTCGCAGCGTATAAACTGATCAAGATGATGCACCTCAGACCCAATATCCTCCTGCGGTTTCAAACTCATTACTACAAGCTGGCAGTGCGGAGCAGTATATAACACGCGTCTAAAATTTTCATTCTCCAATGACTCCTGTTCTATGTTCGCAACGTATCCCTTCATAGATGTCTACTGGCGCGTAACGCGCGCAAAATGAAAACTGGTATAACTCAAAAAACCCGCTACGACAAATCCTACCCCACTCAACCAAAACGGAAGCGTAAGTGAGCCGATCTCCACAGGAACCGCAAGAACCAGACGCCACAAGTGAAGCAAGGCTACTGCTAAAAATATAAATCCACCAAGCATAAAAAATGATTTCTTTGATTGTGAAAGCGGCAACTCCACACCCCATGCGTAGTGTACCAGCAGGACCAGTACCAACAAGTCAAACACAATTCCCCCTATAATACCCGTGGGAGTAAACGAGATACCCAAAAACTGTTGTGCGCCCACCCCTCCGGATCCTATCCATAATCCTACGAGAATATCAGAAACCACTACCCCTGAAAAAAATTTTGCAAGTTCGCGTAATATCCGCGTGTGTTTATTTTCCATATAGTTCTAGTCTACCACATTTCTTGAGCAAACTCCCTCAAGAAATGTGGAAAACTCTTCTTCTTTGTAAGAAAAGTGCGCGCTACAGTAAGGCACACAAAATATCGTTAATAGTCACTTTTACTTCTCGATTTCTATTGCTAACCCCCCAGCACCGTCCTGAGCCAAATGTGTAACTCGCTTCGGGGAACGCACGCTTCAGGCGTTCAACGATAGAAAAAGAAATGTTCTGCACACTGATTCCTTCGCCATTATCCACACTAATAATCGTGGGAACCGTATCCTGATTATCTGCCGCAGCACAGTACGAAAGCGCTCCTCGTATCTCTCCTCCGTACTGAGAACGTATCACCAGATAAGACCCCTCCCTGGTGCGACGGCCCCACTCTTCTTCTGCACGCGCCATGGTATGTTTCCAAAGCGGATTCACCTCCTGAATAAGCTTCTCGCTGAAACGCAATGTGTGTTTTATTTCATCACGGGTGTACCCTTCTTCTCGGAGCCCCTCGATAAAACGTGCGTCCATAATGCCTATCCCACGCACAAGATATGGATCAAAACCCCATTCCTTCATTTCCCGATCTTCGATATGCGCCACCTCCAAAAATTGTTCAAGCGAACTTGGTTTCTTCTTACCTGATATGGGATCCGATAAACGATCGAGACTTCCATACGTATGGTGATCAATAATCGTAATTTGAATCCCATGATCTTTTAATCTGCGCTCCGTATCGGGTCCTGGAATCTCGACAATCCACAACCTATTTTTTCCCGTCGCGCGAACCTTCTCTTCCACGTCCTCCTCAAACTCAAGGCGTGCGCCATGCGGCTGAGAAGAACGAATGGTCTCAATCCCCGCCTTCTCGGCGAGGAGTAAAATCATATGGGCCTCAGCATCGTTGTCGGGGCACAAAAGAAGCGCTTTTGTGCGAATGTTTTTTATCTCGTGATCGTGTTGATTCATGAGAGTGGTGTATGTTGATAAATTGATGCGACAAATCTCCGAATGGTGGAGCCTTGAACAATAATAGAAAACGCAACGACGATATACGTCATCGTTAAAATAAGGTTTCGCTCCGGCGTAGCCTGGAGCGATAACGCGAGCGCAACAGGAATACCGCCGCGCAAACCTCCCCACGTCATAATGCGCGTCGTTCCCTCTCCCACCGCTCTTCCAGCTATTCTAAACAGAGAAACAGGAAATGCGATGCTCATCCACCGCGCTGCAAGCACGACCGCGATGGCGCATGCGCCTGCGAGAGCATACTGTGCGGAAATAGGAATCACTACGAGCTCAAGCCCAATAATTACGAAAAGAAGAGAGTTCAACATGTCATCAATAAGATCCCAAAAATTGCGCAAATTATGACGCGCTTCATCGGACATCGCAAAAAACCGGCCGCGATTCCCGATCAGCAATCCTGCGGTAATCATGGCGATTGCTCCCGAAATATGAAGCCACGAGGCGAGCGCGTACCCGCTTGTGACAAGCGCGAGCGTAATCAATACTTCGACTTTATAATTCGCGACTTGATTCAAAAAATGAAGACCAATATAGCCCGCTAAAAACCCGAGCACAAATCCTCCCAACGATTCCGCAAGAAAAAGCCCAGTCGCGCTCCCCAGGCTTATGCTTCCTCCTTGTGCAATGCCCGCGATAAGAAGAAACACCACGATACCGACGCCATCATTAAACAATGCCTCGCCCGCAATCTTTGCCTGCAAGCCGCGTCGCGCTCCTACCGATTTCAAAACAGCAAGGACGAGAATGGGATCGGTGGGAGAAATCAGCGCGCCAAAAAGAAAACAATATACGAGGCTCATCTCTATCCCCAGCCCTCGCAACACGCTATGCGTAAAGAGTCCCACAAGAAGCGTTGACGCCAGGACACCAAACGTCGAAAATACGCCGATCTCGAACCGATTATCCCACAACTCATTCACATCAATCTGCAATGCGCCCGCGAAGAGGAGATATCCCAGCATGCCCACCAAAAATGTTTGGCTAAAATTAATCCCCGAAACAAATGCAAGCGCCTGGCTCTGAATATGTTCAAACCCAAGCCGCCCCCAGATCACCAAGAGAAATGAAAACGCCATCGAAAGGATAGTAAGTCCTACGGAATCGGAAAGCCGCAAATATTTCACGTTAATATACGAAAAAATTGCCGCGGCAGTCAATAAAATAGCAGCCGTCTCAAACATAACTCGAAAAAATAATACTCTGACAATGCACTCATTGTATCACATTGAACGTCCATCCATGAACGGCGGGAGCGCTATAAAAGCGCTAAACTCGTTTTTTTAATACAATAATTTTGTCTTTATCCCCACTTACGATAAGGGACGAAAATGAATACTCACTCATATCGAAACGATCCATATCTCTGATGCGCTGAAGCGTAATATCGCGTGATGCAAGTGGCAAAGTGCCTTCATCGTACGAAAGAGGAGAATAGGTATAGAAAAAGATGAAGCCACGTGGCGCAAGCAACGTGTGTAAGGCGCGAAGCACAGACAAAAATTCTTTTACGCGTTCTTCTGATTTTCTTACGAAATAATTTGGAATATTTGAAATATTAATCATATCAAATGTCTTCCCCCTAAAACATGCGGGGAGGTCTTGAATCTCACACGCTACGCAACGAGGCTCGTGAACAAGAAGGGCCCGCTTTGTGGTGCCATATGCCGCCTCATCACGTAAATATGCATTTACCGTTGTGGGTGAAATGGTAAGGACTGAACGCTGTCGAAAGAACTCCGATGACAAAAATTCGCTTCCTTTCATGGTTGCGTAACACGCATCGAAAAATTCTTGTGTCTCGACCCGCAGCGCATCACGAAAACGAATGTAGAGCGCTTCATCAAACATACCATCAGAAAATGTGTGTCCAAAAAAACTTAAGAACTCCTCATACGAAAGCTCCCTAAGTGCGTTTATCTTTAAATCCGCAAACAGGGGAGCGCGCGTATTAATGTCAAACCCAATCACCTCTTTTGCACCAAAAAAATATGCATTAATAATCTGATCCCCCGATCCAACAACAGTGAGTATGGATTTATCCTTAAGATCAAGTCGAGCATAATACTCCGCCACCATCTCGGTGGCATACACATACATGCGCGACTTAGAAGTCATCGTATTCGACTCAGCACCATCATATGTTCGCGTCTCCGCACCGGAAACATCAGTAGGGTCATTATTCATACATAAAAACAGCTATCGATTACGAAAAGTATACCACGGAAAAGAAAAAACCCGCATCAAACAGAGAACAAAGATTTCAGTATTCCCAGTAATAATATGAAAATAGGAACCCGACAAAACAACGATGAATATCAGAACTATGGCAAGAATTACAAGAATACTTCCCCACCTTGAAAGACGTTCTTCATTTATCTTCATTCCATCACCTCCCTACACGAACGTGCAACACTGCCGCGCTTCAAAACCAAAGAGGAGAGTGCAAATTATCGCGCTTATCGTAAGACAAAAAAACAATCCACGCCGTTTCTCCGGGCGATGTATCCAATCATCGACTACGGTCACTACGAGCACAATCAAAACAAAAAATGTTACTACTGTCTCAAAAATAAAAAGAGGGGTTGCAACACCGTCCATTACAATACGCTCCTCACTTCTTTCTCTCTATAGAGATTATCATATAGTTCTTAACACGTCAAATTCAACTGGACAAATAGCATAGAATGCACTATGTTCTATGCAGATCTTAAAAAGGAGGATAGGGCGATGGCACTTCCCATCGATCTCGTACTCGTGCGTCACGGGCAGTCAGAAGGAAATGTGGCGAAACGCCGTTCGGAACAAGGCGATCATAGCGCCTTTACAGAAGAATTTCGCAGCCGCCACTCCTCAAGTTTTCGCCTTACTACCCAAGGAATCATACAAGCGCAACGAACAGGAGTATGGATTCATGAACACCTTGGTTCGTTTGATCGTTATGTTACCTCAACGCATATTCGTGCCATGGAAACTGCAGGAAACCTTGGTCTCTCTGGTGCATCCTGGTTCCCCGATCCTTATCTCATCGAGCGCAGTTGGGGTGATCTTGATATTTTTTCTCAAGATGAACAGCAGCAATATTTCGCCGACCTGTTTAAACGAAGAGAGGCGGATCCATTTTTGTGGCGTCCGCGAAACGGAGAATCTCTCGCGGACGTATGTCTGCGCTTTGATCGATTTCTTGATACGCTTCATCGAGAGTGCAGCAATCAACGAGTCATCGCAGTGACTCATGGAGAAACCATGCGTGCTGGCCAGATGCGCTTGGAGCGCTGGTCGCAAGAACAATTTCGCCGCACGGTACGTTCTCGCGAACGAAGCAGTAAAATCTACAATTGCCAGATCCTACACTATACGCGGCGCGATCCTGCAACCAAGATTCTCCTGCCCCATATGGGATGGGTGCGCATCATCCGCCCCACAGAAAATCCCGTGTGGGTCAGCGATTGGAAGCCTATTGTGCGTATTCGTTATTCAAATGAAGACCTCCTGTCGCTTGCAGAAGCAGTGCAACGTACGGTTGATAACATATAGATAGGCGCCTCCCAGCCACCCTCGAATATTCACGAGGGTTTTTTATTATTATAAAAAAGCCACCGCAGAGGGTGACTTCGCTCATGCTATTGTGCAATCAACGCGAGTGCGTTAATAGGGCTTGTGTTTGAAATTCCACGAGGACTCTGGTGCCAGAGCTTTTGATGAATAACAAGGCGGTCAAGAATGGTGCGTACCCCAAGGTATCCTGCCCGCGCAGCACCGCGTGCTGCCCTCCGCACCACATGTGCAGTGCCCCTACTCGGATCCACAACTTCCAAAAGATATTCATTTCCGGATTCTGTCCGTACATAAACCACAGTGCCAGGAGATAGTGTTTTCACATTAACTTCACTCACGACGGTACGTGTCTTCTGCAATAATTCTCCATACTCCATCCCATGCGTTTCGAGCATTTTTGCTTCCTCCTTTTGGTGTATGGAGCCAAGATCACATTATTATACCTATAACAAAATGTCAACACTCCTCTTTCATACAAACACAAAATCAAGCGTGCGCTTTTCAAGATCGGCGCCCACCACCTTAATCTTCACGCAATCCCCGACCGCATACCGCTTGTGAGTATGGGTACCGACAAGCGAATACTTTCCTTTTTCAAACACATAAAAATCATCGCTCATATCCTTGAGCTTCACCATCCCGCTTGCCATTGTTTCTTTCTCTTCCACATAGACGCCCCAATTGGCAATACCTGAAATTATGCCCTCATAACTATTACCCACCCTCTCTTTCATATATTCTACTTGTTTATACGCAATCGAAGTACGCTCCGCATCAACCGCATCCATTTCTCGAGCTGAGAGCGCTACTGCAAAACTGTGCAACCAACCCACCTCCTCATCAGTAAGATGTCCGCCGTCCAGATGCTTCTGCAGAGTCCGATGCACAATGAGATCAGCGTAACGGCGAATCGGTGAAGTAAAGTGCGTATAGTTTTCGAGTGCCAAGCCATAGTGACCAATATTGCGGGTGGAATACACCGCCTTCGCCATTGAGCGCAGTGCTACAGTTTTTATTAAGGCTTCCTCCGAAGTCCCCTTGATGCGTTCAAATAATGCATTCAATTCTTTGGAGGAAACATGCCCTCCTTCTGCCTCGATGGTATGCCCTAATGAACGCAGTAAAAAAAGAAGCTCGTTCATCGATTCCTTTTTCGGCACATCATGCACCCGATATAAAGATGCGCCCTTGCGAATGCGCCGTATCTCATTGCTTAAGTAAGACGCAACCTCTTTGTTTGCAAGCACCATAAACTCCTCAACAAGCCGATGAATATCGAGCCGCGGTTTTTGCGTCACCGCAATCGGAACACCATTCGCATCTAGCTTAAATTTCACTTCCTCACGTTCAAAATCAAGCGCACCCATCGCGCTTCGCTGTTTCGTAAATATATGCGCTAAAGAATTCAGTGCGTGCAGTTCTTCGTAATACGGTCCTGCGCCTGCATCAAGGACGCGCTGTGCTTCTTCGTATACAAACCGCTTATTAGAATTTATGATCGTCCTTCCCATCCATACTTCATGCACAGTGCCGTCCTCTGCAAGTGTAATCACCGCTGAAAATGTGAGCTTGTCTTCATTGGGATTTAGGCTGCATACGCCATTTGAAAGAACTTCGGGAAGCATGGGAATCGTCCTGTCGACAAGATAAATAGACACACCTCTCCGCTGTGCTTCCTTATCAAGAGCAGTTCCCGGACGTACATAATATGAGACATCAGCAATATGTATGCCTACCTCAATCATACCATCCGCTTTTCTTTTGAATGACAGCGCATCGTCAAAGTCTTTGGCATCTTCAGGGTCAATGGTAAATGTCGTCGCATTTCTAAAATCCCTACGACGTGTGTTTTCTTTTTGAGAAATAGGTGTCGCATGGCGCCCTATCGTGTCTGCTTCTCGTGTGACTGGTTTGGGAAACCCGACCGCAAACCCTTTCTCAAGAACGATTGACTCCATCTCTACGTTGTTCTCCCCCTTTTTTCCGATGAGCTTTTCCACGCGACCTTCTGGATTCTTTTTCGGATCATCCCATTTTATGATCTCTACGAGTACTTTGTACCCACCCTTTACTTTTCTTGATTCTTTAGGCGGCAAAAAGATATCGCTATACATACGCTTATCATCGGGTAATACGAATGCAACCGCGCCTCCTTCACGCTTGTCAACAGTCCCTACGAATTGCACTTTTTCGCGCTTCACAATACGGGTAACCTCTCCTGTTGGCTTCTCTTGTTCAAGGGCGGGAAACACAAACACCTCCACTTCGTCTCCATGAAGTGCGGTATTGAGTGAGGAGGGTTCAATCTGAATATCGTCCGGCAAGTCGACAACGGTCACATATCCCACTCCTTTTGAAGTAATGCTAATAATTCCGGTTACGGCAGCGCGCGTTTTGTTGTCCATATTATGTAATATACTCATAAAGTTTCATCATATCGCACTATTGCCCGTCTTACGAGGAAAAGGTCAGATGTTGCGCGATTTCATCGAGGAGCCCGTCGAGATCAAATGAATTCCGTTCCCCTTCACATATCTGTTGTGTGGGTGCCTCATAGTTTGCGCATTGAACCCTACGCGTACTAAACGTAAGAATGACGGTGTTATCGTGTACGCCAAACGCATAGGCATAGTGTGTATAAATGCTCCCCGCTGCTCCCTCGCTTTCCTTTGTTACACAAAAGGTCATTCCCTTTATAACACGGCGGCGCGTTTCTCCTGCTCGCCCGAATTCACTCCCCGCCTCTTTACATGTAAACGCTTGATGAATGATCTGAACTGCAGGCGGCCAATCGATGGGATATAGGTAAGTAGTAGAAAATGATTCGGGGTATTTAAATGTCGCTCCCGTCTTGGGGTCGGTAATAATTTTCCAAAACTTGGTAACATCAGGGCATGCCGCAAATTTACAGTTTTGCCCTATGGGATGAACCACAGAACCATCTGGACAGATTTTTTCCTCTTGAGTACACGCCACTCCTTCCCTAGGCATCTCCGGATTGAGATGCCACAATGCGTAATTTAAATACAACGCCCATGTCATCCACAACAAGTAGGGCACCAATATCCATGCCGCAAGCAAAGAAACGCGTCTGGCGGCAATAATCATTGCCACAACTGCAATCCATAGCATCACAATCACAAAAAACGCGGCACGTACCGCGTGCGCTCCAAAAAAGACAGGCGACCACGCCGCGTTTAGTACTAATTGAATCGCGAATATCATCAACGCATAACGCTTCTCCGTGCTGTTACTCTGCCGCGATATAACCCACCACGCAATACCCATCAGCGCATAGAGTGCAATCCACACAGAACCAAACACCCACGGCGGCGGAGTAAGCGTAGGTTTTAGAAGCGCAGCATACCAGTGAGAACGAATCGCGGAGGCAGTAAAAAAGGCACCCGCCACTCCTACAAGCTCGCACACCAGAATCGCGCCAATAAGTTTCGCTCCATTTCGCATATATGTTTTTTGAAAAATTTCTGCCCCACACTACGGCAGCAGTTCTTTGTTCACTACTTCTTCCTCGATTACTTCCTGCATAAGCTTCTCCCTCTCATTATCAGAAACATGAAAACTATTATTCAAAACCTCTTCCACTGTAATCGATCTGCCAAGCACATAATGTTTCATTTCTTCAGAGTAACTCGCCTCGTGGGGAGTACCCTCCTGTATTCCAAACACGGGGATGTGATAACGTGCAGCAACAGCATGTAACTCTTCTTCCGGCGCCGCAGATGCTCTCTCATCAAACACGCCTTGCTTATTGAATATCATATAAATCCCTGCGACTTCTGGATTTTTAATGCCAAGTTCGTTATATCCTTGTTCTCCTTTTTTTAAAATAGCGGCATCAAGTTCATGCGCAATATTCTGATCTTCCGGAATCCCTCCTGCAGGAACCCTATTTCCCCTGAGTCCGCCCTCTACGCCACTATAGGCATCACTCCTGCGTGCATATTGAATATCACCCGTTCTTACTATCACTCCTTGCGATGCAATCACATTTGTAATATCCCCGCCTGCTGCAATAGTAGACGCTGCGATACTCGGCTCAAGACCGAGTACGACTTTAAGTTTTGTTTCGAAATCCAACTTCGTGAGCGTACTCGCAAGTAAACTCGAATTGTGTTTCATTGCGTGTACCACGAGCACGTTATAGAGAGTACTGACATCACGCACGTTGCGTTCTCCTTTTTTCTTTTCCAAATCCTCCTTTGAAATGCCATAAAAATCGCGAATGCGCGCGCGCAAATTATGAAGACGGTTTCTGTCGCTAAGAAGAGCTTTCATTTCGATTATTTCTGCTACCTGTTGTGTATACTTCTCCTCGATACGCGCATGAGATTGCTCGGTAACACCAATCTCGCCCCGCAGTGCCTTCACTCGTTTCCTATTCAAAAATTCACGAAGAAATGATTGTGTGCGCCCCTCAAGCTCCTCTTCTAAATCATTCTCCTTCTTCACTACTTCGTTAAGTTTTAAAAGATTTCCCTCTATTGCCTCACTCAAAGAAGAAATCTTTTCTCGTAAACCCTTCTTCTCGGCAAGAATCTTTGCGTGTTCCTCACGAACTTCTTTGGCTAATTGCGCACGTTCCTCTGCGGTGTAGTGTTTAGTATATTGCCGTTCAAAGGCCTTCTCAGAACTTATTTTTTGATGATGCGGCGCATTTCCTTCCATAACAATAAAGATAGTTAAACGTTCCTGTGCATTATTCACAGATCATGTTTATTGTAACCTAAAGACTTCAAAAAATAAAAAACCACTCATTTTGTTGGAGTGGGGTACATTAAGAATCTTTTTATCACACATAACACGTGCTCAAGAAAAAACACGCATACACGGAAGCCATCAGCGCATTAAACCAAATACAGTCAACGGAAAAAATAGGACCATTGTTTTTTCCCCAATCAGTAACGATAATGGCCAAAAAAGAGATAAAAAGATGATAGATTCCTAAGAGCACACACATTGCCTTCTGCCATTCGATACTCATGCTCCACACATGAACCAGGAGTATGTATATCAGAAAGAGGCAAAAAGACACTATACTCCCGCGAAACCAACGAAAATGTTCTACAGAACGAAAAGATATACCACATCTCCTAATTGGTCCCACAAAATCCCTCTTTTCCTTGCTTAAACAATAACTAAAATGAAATATATTGTATTCCGGTTTATCTGTCAAATATGCTGTCTCCTTTGTTCTGAAAAGCAATCTTTGATTTAATATTGCCTGAATAACTATTGCTTCGTTAGGCGGACAAGATCATCGTATCAAAAGAATTCAAAAAGAAAAAATCCTCCAGCAACATTGTGCCGAAGGCTTTTTTGAATTAATTTCTTGAACGATATTAGAGCAGTTTTATTGCAAAAACAAAGCGAGTGTTTCTATCGCTACCCTGCTTTTGCCATGAACGAATGAGATTATTTGCCCTGACACTATTCTTTAATATGGATGTATATTCTATGACCCGAATCGCCTGGTTTTTTATCAGTATGGTAAATATCACAGCGTTTTCCGTCCAACACAATATCCGTAAGAACCGGATCACCATATCCTTGTGGGTGAGGCGCCTCTTTCCCAGTTATGACATCATTAAAGTGTTTAATCTTATTATAAACTCCTGCATCTTTTATCTGATCGGTCCAGAATTTTGTACCCTTCCAAACATCTTTTGATTTTTCTATTTTTTCCATAAATTACATTTAAATTTAAAACAAAAATTCTAAATCGGTTTAAAGAAAATTTTGTGAAACGATACCGTAAACGCTAGAGAATTCCATGTGACTGCGGGGAAAAGAATTGAACTTTGTATATACAGCTTCAAAGGCCGCTGTCCCACTTCACCCCGCCAGATTTATCTCTTCTCGGCAAAGCTGCCGGACCTGGAATCGAACCAAGATTCACGGCTTCAAAGGCCGCTGTCCTACCATTAGACGATCCGGCAGCTTTGCCGAGAAGTACTTTCAACGCATTATCTCCGTGCCATCTTTTTACTTGTTTTTCGCGGACTCTCGTACCTTTGGCATCTACGCATGTTTCAAAACACACAGTTTTCCAAGGACGACCCTTCCTCGTTGAAAACACATCCCCTTTGTGATGCCGGTTCTAAACGGCCCTGAGGCAAAAGTTTTGTAATTTCCACGTAGTGCCGACCTTCGGAGTTTTCAAGAATAGATTCCCCTACATCTCTGCGGGGCAAGTGAGACGACCCCGCAGAGATTTAATCATTGATTCTAAAAATGAAACGATACCCAAGAAAATTCCATGTCATAGAAACGAGTGTCCCCACGAGCTTTGCCCCGTTAATCAAAAGGGTTGGTTTGATGGTAGCGATTTTGACGGTGCTCGTCAATGCGTAGAGAACAGCATCATTGATCCCGAGCGCAATCACGCTCACCACTAAAAATTCGAAGAATTCGGATGCATGTGCTTCCCCTTTTCCTTCAAATGTCCAATATTTGTTCCAAAAATAACTATTCGTCACGGCGATGCTAAACGAAATGGTATTAAATAACACCGCTAAATTGAGGTGCGCGGGGAAAAGAAAAAGCTCAAGATTCAACACACCAAAATCAACGGCCGTATTCATCACTCCGATCACTGCAAACCGAGATATCTTTTTTAATGCGGGTGAAATGTAAAACATATTTTTTCTAGGACAGAAAAAAGAGAATTTCCTGTTCAAGATCCGGATCCTCCTTACCGAACATATCAGTACCGTGTCCGGCGTTGTGATACATAACGATTTTTTTATCGATGCTCCGAGGGATATGTTCGGCAATCGTACGAGTCATATCTGCGCTACTGCCTCCGCTTCGCTCATCATCTTCAGAACTTGCCAAGAACACGCGTTGTCCCGGTACCAGGTGCGAGAGAAAAGGAAGGGTAGTGATGCCTCGATAGTCCAACCCGGGGGAAAGGAGCACAAGTGCTGAAACTTTGTGTGTAGCTCCATATTGGAGCACTAGATTAGCGCCAATCGATGCTCCCACGAGAGAAAGGTGCTCTCTATCTACGCCTTTCTGACACAAAAACTCGACTCCCGCCTCAAGATCAAAGATGCTCTTCTTATGTTCCGCGTCACTAAATGACGTGTAGCCTTGAGGTCCGCCCTCCGACTCTCCATGCCCACGCAAGTCAATTGCAAGCACATGCATGCCCTCTTCCTCTATCCGTGGGGCGAGCCTGCGCCACGATACTCGCGTCGCAGGCATCATGTGGATCAACAACGCGCCACGATTACTCTCTCGACGCGGAGCATAATAGTCCCCTGCGATGCGCACACCATCCTTAGTGATAAGAGAAACGATCTGCATAATGCTACTCGGAGGCGCTTCGTTCATAATATTCACGTTCAACGTCTTCCCGATCTCTTCCGTATTTCAGGCGAGAAAGCTCTTCGATTTGCCCTGCAAGCTTCATATTGCCTTCCAGAGGAAACCCGAATTGAATATTAAAAGGTCTGCTCGGCGCACCATCAATAAGAAGTTTAATATAACAATTAAAATTATCAATGCTCACAATATCTGCCGGAGAAAACACGGGCTGAAATTGAATTTTCAGTTTTTCTGCATCATCCGGACTAATACGAAACGCGAGCAGGGTGCCCACGTTTCCAAATACCGCTTCACGCACCTTATCGGTAAGCTGGGCGATAAACTGGTGCGCCATAATAAGATCAATGTGGTATTTGCGTCCTTGTGCAAGAATGGTTGCTAATGAATCCGTACTAAAATCCTGAAACTCGTCGATATACACAAAAAAATCCGGAGCTTTCTTTTGGTCTTCCGGGGAAAGATCGGCGCGCGAAAACGCGGCAAGCATCAAGCGAGAAACCATAATCATACCGATGAGCGCGACATTCAATTCTCCTACAATACCTTTCGGCAATTTCACGAGAAGAATCTTTTTTTCGTCCATCATTTTTCGAAAATCAAACGCGCTCTTTTGCTGGGTAATAATAGGACGCATATAATCATTTCCCAGAAACGGCGCAAATTTTGAGGTAATATATGCTGACATGTTGGATAACGACCAATCACCTTGTGCTTGCTCCGCCTCAAACTTCCAAAAACGCTTGATATCAGGATTTTTTTCGCGGCTCAATTTTGCTTCACGATAAGCTTCATCTGCAAATACTCTTCCTACTTCGGCGATAGTAGGAATTTCATTTTCATAATCATCAAGCAACAGCATTAAGGCATAGCGAAAATATTTTTCAAACAGCGGACCGAACCCCTCCGGCTGATCTTTATATACTGCTTTTAAAATCTTATAAAACTCATCGATCACATCCGTTTTTTGGGTAGGCTTTGCGGGATCAATCGTTAAAAAGTTCAATCCCATAGGGTGCGCCACATCGCTCGGATCAAACACAATAACATCATCAGCCCGTTCTTTGGGCACATATGAAAGCGCCGCATCCACCAGATCGCCATTCGGATCAAGTACTGCAATACCATGCCCCGCCGCAATGTCCTGACGGATCATGTGCTTTAAAAGGGTTGATTTACCTGTCCCTGTCTGTCCAATAATATACATGTGCCGACGGCGATCTTCTCCGTGAATACGTACGAGCGTTTCCTGTCCGCGATACACGTTAGTTCCCAAAATAACTCCTGCTTCGGGGAGATCGCGCGGAGGTTCTGCCGGTTTTGCTTTGAGAAACCGTACACGAGGTGTCGCGGTGGTGGGAAGCGGAAAGTGATAAAAACTTGCTATTTCCTCCGTACCTAAAAACATGGCGTACTGTTCATTAAAAATTCTGAATGAATAATCGCGCATGAATGCGTCGCGAGCTTTTCCTTTCATCGCCACTGCATGAAATGCATTAAAATCCGGAGCTTCAAATTGAACAAACGCGCTCTGCATGTCGCGCAAGATTTCTTCTGCTTTCATTTCAGTAGGCGCAGAGGCAACAAGTCGTACATTCACATCAAATGCCGGCTTGGAAAATTTATTCGCAACCGCTTTTATCAACTCTTGGTGATGAGGGAGTACCTGCCGCGGCTCCTCCCTTTTTTCTCCTGACGTTTCGACAAGAGGATTTACCGCCCGATTTATTTCCTGGAGCACTTCGGTGCCAAATGATGATCCTACTTTATGCAACGCCTCCTTCCAAGAAACCCCTTTTTGCAACTCTTTGAGAATACGGGACGATTCTTTTGCATAATGCTTTTTGTGCGATGGGCGAATTAAGACCTGAAATGCGGCACCCTCCCCTTCGCGTGACAATTTTGACATGGCTGTCAAAATATCACCAAGCGGATCTGCGGGAAGCATCTGATACGTACGAAAAGGGAGCACTTGATACCCCTTGAGGATCATATATGCACCCACGCTTATACCCGCAGGATTAAAAATATTATAGTCTGTCGCGGGCGCAATCTCTGCAGTCGGATAAAATGAATGAATCTGTTTTTCAATAAGTTCGGAATATGCATTGGGCGTCGCTACATAAAAGCTAATTTCTTCGCCGATATGATGCACCCCTATCTCAAATACAACATAAGGTTCTCCGTATAAAAATTTTTTCCATCCTTTAGAATGAAGACTGCTCATTGAGGAAAGCATCTGTTCAGTAACCGCAATGAGGTCTTTTTCTTGTTTCTGCTGTTGCTCTCCGGATTGACCGCCACGCTCTGAAAATTCACGTGCCACACGTACTGAAAAAAGCGTCATATTAAGCCCGCGCGCCAGGGCTCCACGCGCACGGAAGCGCGAAAGCATAAGAAGTCCTATCACGAACAATATGAGAAGGATTACGCACGCAACAATAAAAAAAACAAAAGACATTAAGAAGTTACACCACTATATCAAGATCGCCTTTTTTCACTAAAAATTGATAAGCCTGCTCTACCAGCCAATCATGAAACGCATCAATAAGCGCAGGATTGCGAGTTGCTGCAATGGCACTCATCGCCGTATCAAGATTCTGCCGCACCACAAGTTCTTGAAATGGCCGCAAAGGATCCACAAGCTCGGGAGATTCGTACGAGGGTTGCTCTTGATGAAGCTTTTGAGGACGAAGACCCGCACCCACGTCTCGTGACTCTTCCTCGGCAGAAGCAAACGGATTTTCGGGCGAGCGGGGAAGTGCTTTTTGAGCCGCTTCTAATTTTTTTCCTATCACTTCGTGTGCGATATCTTTGTCGTGCGGCATAGGAGATACTTCTCCTTCAGCCTCCCGTTGCTTCTGAAGCTCACGTTTGCGTGCTTGTATCTCTTCCTGAAGTACCGCCATTTGCCGCTCAAGATTTTGCAATGATTGTTGTTCCTGCATAAATAACTCTATTAAAAAATAAACAAATCCCGTATACTATCACTATATGATTAGTATAATGCAACACGTGTAAAAAAGCGAACGCTCATTTTTCCACATTTGTACAAATATCCGCATCGCATAACAATAATTTTAGTATTATGTTTCTTGTTACCCTTATCCGACGCATACCCTCTTATATTCTGGTGCTCATTGTCCTCACCGCACTCATACTCATGCTGATTGCCGCACGCGGAGACTCTGCAATCGCAGATGAACAGGCTCATATTCCTGCGGGATACGGATATGTAAGCCAGCTTGACTATCGCTTGAACCCTGAACACCCGCCCTTGCTAAAAGCAGCTGCGGCCTTTCCCCTACTTTTCCTCCATCTCAATTTTCCGACAAATGACAAAAGTTGGACCACCGAAGTCAATGGACAATGGGATATGGGAACCCAGTTTCTCTACAATTCAGGAAACAATGCGGACACCATTCTCTTTGTCGCACGGCTTGCCCCCATTCTCCTCACGCTCGTCCTCGGTATTTTCATCTATGTATGGTCTTCGGAATTCCTAGGAACATGGTGGGCGCTTCTCCCTGCACTTCTTACTCTATTTTCTCCAAACTTTCTTGGTAACGGACACTATGTGACGACTGATGTAGCCGCAGTGTTTGGATTTGTAATAGGCCTCTACTTTTTCTGCCACCTTTTAGAGGAGAACAGCCGCGGCAATGTCATTCGTGCTGGAATTGCATTGGGAATCGCAGAATTGATGAAATTCTCAACGATTCTTCTCCCTCCGTTCTTTGTGCTCCTTGTGATCATCCACGCTCTTACGACACATCGTTACTCTCGACGCACCTATCTTGCGATGCTCGTGTGGGTCTTTCTCATTGCCGGCGTCACAATCTACATCCCCTACTTCCTGACCACACTTCACTACCCCATTTATCGCCAAATCGCCGACACTGCCACACTGTTATCAGGAATCAATAACCCGCTTCTTACTCATGCCATTATTACAATGGCATCCTCTTCCTTCCTTCGTCCTTTTGGAGAATATTTTCTCGGCGTGGCAATGGTCGTCCAGCGGACAGTGGGGGGTAATACCGCCTATTTCCTTGGGAATGTTGCCAACTTTGCGCATTGGTACTACTTTCCCGTAGTCTTTTTTTACAAAGAACCAATTCCAAGTCTTATCCTGATGGGGTGGGCATTCCTGCTCAGCCTTTCTTCACTGATGAGATGCGCACCGCGCATGTGGGGGCGCGTAATCCATTCTTTTATCCGTTTCCATTTTACTGAATTTACCATGCTTCTGTTTGCAGTACTGTATTTTGCAAATGCAATGGCGTCCAACTTAAACATCGGTCTTCGCCACATCCTCCCCACCATCCCGTTTTTTTACATGCTCACCGCAAAAGAACTCAAACAGTGGACCGCATGGAAACCGGTAGGAGGATTCCAAGAAATCATTATCGAATTTAAGAAAAACGGCATACGCCTTATCAGTATTATTCTTCTTCTTGTGTGGTACTGCGTAGAAACATTTTCCGCTGCACCGCTCTTTCTCTCGTATTTCAATGAGTTTGCGGGAGGAACATGGAGCGGCTATCATATTGTAACTGATTCAAATTACGATTGGGGCCAAGACCTCAAGCGCCTTGCGGCATGGACACACACACACCATGTCGATCACATTGCAGTAGATTATTTTGGAGGAGGCTCTCCTTCCTACTATTTAGGGGGCGCATTCGAACCGTGGTGGAGCGCGAAAGGCGTGCCCCAAGGATTCTTTGCGATCTCTGTTAATAAGCTCCAGCTTGCTTCCTCTCCTGCCGAGCCCCCTCTTACGACTGACAACTCTTATGCATGGCTAAAAAAATATACTCCTATTGCACGTGCAGGAGCTTCAATCTTCATCTACCATATTCCATAATATTGCTGGACTCCTTGTTTGATGCGTGATATAAAAAAATAGCTCCTCATCTCACGAAAGAGAAGTGGATACAATGCTCGTTGTATACGCCGTCCTTACGGTCATTTTCATCATGATGGGCGCTATCTTTTTTGCAAGAGAAGTAGATCCCGCTTTTGCAATTCCGTTATGTTTGGTCGCGTTGGGTGGCATACTCAATTTTTCGGTACGGTACGCAAATCACAACAAAATGCCAGTCTATCTACTGGCTGGGGATATGCTACAAAACGGAGAGATTAGTACTCATTGTGTGGGAGGAAATACTACACAACTTCCCCTACTTTGTGACTTTATTAATGTGTGTATCACGAACACTAATCCGTTTATCCGCAATTTTTCTATATCAATAACGGTAAGTATCGGGGATATACTCATTGGCATGGGTTTGCTCTCTTTCCTTTTTGTGACGCTTTATCTCTGCAGCGATTCTTTGTATCACAAATTGAAACCTTAAAAAACACCGGAGAACAACACGTCATATAAAAAACAAACGATCCAGGTGGTGCACTGGGTCGTTTTTTGTAACGCACGAGTATTGTTATTGGATATAAATCCGTTGCGGGATGCGCAAATCAATGAAATGCGCATGCACAAGATCGAGACGTCCTTTTGCGGCAAGGAGAGTAACACGTACCTCCTCAAATGACTCTTCTTTATTGATAATTACAATATAAGATCCAGGAAACTTAAACACGACATCTCGTGCAGATGCATTCTCTCGCACTACAGTACTCGTTCCCATACCAAGCTCCGTAAAAAGCGCTCCTAAGTCCTTAAACAGAGTAATATCCTGCGTGGTAATAACCGTATCAAGAATTTGTTTCCGTACTTCAGACGATGAAGAACTACTTGTAAGAAGAGAAACAAATTGATCTGAATCTTCAACTACAATCCCCACAGAACTCGAGGCTTCTCCATCCATAAGGCTTCTATAAAGTACTCCATCTCCGTCAAACACAGCACATCGACCATCGCCGCACCACACACCAGCGGGAGAACGCATGGTAAGTGTAATGTGTAGCGTATGATGAAAAAAATCTTTACTCATAGTGATGTCTTTTAACTCGGGGTGCCCCATGCGTAATTCTTCAAAATCGCTTTCACGAAAAAAAAGCATATTATTTCCTGGAACCATGCCTCCCACTATCCGTTTCTTTTCAAGAATATGCTGCGCCGCATTAAACCACGCGCCGTTCTCGGGTGAAACAGTAAGATGCGTAATCAAAAAAAGAGGGCTTAAAAAAAGAACATACCAAATCGCGATACCGCACCCCGCACCGCACAACACATACGCTGCCACACGGATACGTCTGTAGATCATTTCGCGCCGCCGTATATGGGGAGGTACATAGGATTTCATACTCCTATTATAACAATCCGTGCATCTTGAGTACAAACAAAGAACCGGCTCGCGGGCGGTATTTCTTCATTATTTTTTTCAGTAGTCATGATTGCCTGATAAAACAGCCTTATCGCATGATCAGATAGTTCCGTAATAGCCGTATTATCTTATTGAGTGAGTACTCGTTCAATGAGAGGGTTGATGCGCGTGAGTATTTCGTAAGGACTCGTACCCAGCTTTCGCGCAATCTCATCTGCAAAAATTGATTCACGCCCATCATTACCCACAAGGGTTGCGACATCATACACTCTCGTGCGTGTAGGCACTGCAACGGCAATCATATCCATAGACACCCTTCCTTTGACCGCACAACGCATCCCATGCATCAACACTTCGCCTACAGAGGACAATCCCCGATCAAATCCATGCCAATATCCTATAGGAAGAATGCCTATTGTCGTAGGACTCGTCATATATTCAGTAAGATCATAGCCAATAGGCTCATCCGCAGGAACCTGCTTTACTTCTGACACCAACGCTTTCCACGATAACACAGGTGTTAATCGAATCGGTTCTTTAAGATACCACCGTGTCTGCTCTTTTAATTCTGGGGAAGGATAGTATCCGTACATCCCCATTCCTACCCGCACGAGATCAAAATGGCTTGCGGGGGACACCAGCACCCCTCCGGATGCCGCCGCATGAGAGATGAGATGCGGATACTGAGGCGCAGAAAAAACCTCCTTGATTTCTTGAAATATACGAAGCTGCTTTGCGGTATAGTGCGGATAAGTCATATCCTTTGCGGCTGCGAAATGAGTATAAATTCCTTCCACACATGTAGGATTGCGACGACAGAGCGCACCCACTTCGGCACTCTGTGCGGCATAAAATCCTTGGCGGTGCATGCCCGTATCAAACTTAAGATGAATAGCAGGAGGACGACGCATTCCAATAATATGGGTAAGGCTCTCGAATTGAGATACAGTAAGACTGATATTCTCTGCAACTGCTGATTCAAAATGCACAGGAAGCGTATGCCCAAGCACCAAGATATTGTTACGAATCCCCGCTTTTCTTAAGTGAAAGCCCTCAATAAACGTATCTACTAAAAACCAATCCACGTATGATTTTAAAATCTGTGCGACAGTAAGAAGCCCATGTCCGTATGCATTCGATTTTACGACCGCTCCAAACTTCGTCTTCTTTTTCAGAAGATGTTTGAATTGACTCACATTGTGCCGCAATGCAGTCTGGTTGATTTCCACCCAGGTACGTAGCGTATAATTTTTCTTCATGAAACCTCTTACCACGGCGTTATAATTTCCTTTCCGTGCATATAAGGACGGAGAACTTCCGGAACAATCACAGAGCCATCTTGTTGCTGATAGTTTTCGAGAATAGCAAGAAACGGACGCACAGAAGGAAGGGCGGTATCGTTTAACAAATAAGCAAATTTTTTATTTCCTTTGGTATCCACATATTTAATATTCAATCTGCGCGCCTGCCAATCAAGGAAATTGCTTGCGGAACCTGTCTCTGCCCAACGTTGTGATCCTGGAAGCCATGCCTCGATATCAAATGCCCGATATTTTCCCGCGGACATGTCGCCGGTACAAATCTGAACTACCCGATAGGGCAACCCAAGATCCTCATGGATCTCCTTTGCAATTGCCACCATTTCCTCTTGAAGCAAGGTTGATTCTTCGACGTTTGCTTTAGTGACCACCACCTGTTCCACTTTCATAAACTCATGTACACGATACATTCCTTTCGTGTCTTTTCCATAACTGCCAATTTCGCTTCGATAACACGGACTAAATCCAAATACGCGTATCGGCAAATCTTCCTCTTTCAATACTTCATCGGCATAATATGCAAGCAGGGATGGCTCTGCGGTTCCCACCAAGAACTTTTTCTCTTTACTTGTCTCGCCTGTCGCTTCTTTGTCCGTTGACGCAATCTGATAAATCTCATCGATCTCAGGATTATACTCCAACCCCTTAAAATAACCGCTGCCAAATAACGCAAACCCGTTCACAAGCGTGGGGGGGATAAATGGCTTATAGCCTTTGGCAATCATTTTATTGATCGCGTACATCATCATTGCCATCACAAGCGAGACACCATCGTTTTTGAGATAATATCCGCGAAATCCCGCCACCCTCGCGCCCTTTTCCATATCAATGAGATCCAAATCTTTTCCGAGTTGACTATAATCTTTTGGGATGAAATCAAATTCATGACTTGCACCCCAGCGCATAATCTCTACATTATCATCTCCATTCTTTCCTATCGGAGTATCGGAAGAAGGAATAGTGGGCACCTGCACCATAAACGCACGAAATGCGGCAAGTGCTTCGCGATATTGTGGTTCCAATGCGTCCAGTTGTTCTTTCACCGCTTTTCCTTTTTCGATAATTACTGCGCGTTCTTCGCCGTCTTTGGCTGACTTCATGGCATCATTCAATTCATTCTTTTGCTTTTTTAGATTCTCAATCTCATGCAAAAGCGTGCTTTGCGCCACGTCACACCGCAACAGCTCCGCTACATCTAAATCAATACCCTTGTTTCGCGCAGCGGTTTGTACCTCGTCCTGATGTTCCCTAATAAATTTAACGTCTAACATACAAAATAACGTAGTCCTATCAAGATTAACCTTTACCCAATCATACTACTGGTACCTCCCGCGCGTCAAAAAAAGAACCCCCGATGGGTTCGTGACGTTAGTAATTCTCTATTTCTCGTTCCTTTTGAGCGCAGCAAGAGCGCGCACGATATTTTGAGGTGCCACCGGCGGCACTGCGTGCTGCTCAAGGTGCGCTATCACGCGCGCAAACTTTTCTCTCGCGCCTGCGGCATCCGCAAAAAAATCTTCAAGTATAAACCACTCTTCTCTCTCACAGATGCACGCCTCAGAAAAAAGCACTATCTTGCATACTACACGATTTCTATGTTCTTTGGGTACACAATTCCATATCAAAGGCCGCTCCAAAGTTTCTTCAAAACTAGTACCACCTAACGCCACCAAATCATTATGGCCAGCAAAGACATACCACCCTACTGCAGCACTTCCATCCTGAAGCTTGTATTGCAACAATGGATTTAGTGCGGCATGAAGCTCCTTGCACCAACGAAGTGATCGTGTGGTGACAGTCCCCATGCTACTCACGGGGAGCGGAATAACAAGCTTCCTTGCAGTACTGCTGGATTTAATAGTCATGTCTACCTCCTCCATTCAGAATAGTTATTGATATCATGATCACAAAAGAAAATCAACTCTTCTAGTGATATTTGTCAAGAAAAAAGATGATCAATCCCAGCCCCGCAGAAATTCCTGAGATAATCCAAAATTTCATCGTAATGTTCGTTTCAGGAAACCCCAATGCCTCAAAATGATGATGAATAGGCGTCGAAAAAAATACTTTTTTGTGACGAAACTTTTTGCTTGCCATTTGGATAATTACCGATAACGATTCCACGACTAAAATAAAACTGAAAAAAGGAAGAAGAAGTACGGTATTCGTCAGCATCGCAATAATGCCAAGGACGATGCCAAGCGACATAGCACCCGTGTCTCCCATAAAGAATTTTGCCGGATACACATTATTCCATAAAAATGCAACAAGAGCTCCCACCAATACCACGATAAAGGCGGAAAGATCATATTTGTGATTTGCAAATGCGACGACGCCAAGCGCTGCGAACGAACACATCAACACTCCTGCCGCGAGACCATCCAATCCGTCTGTCTCATTCGTTGAAAACGCAGATGCGGTAAGCACGAAAATAAATAAGGGGATATACCACACGCCTATCGTAAGATCGCCCCACAGTGGAATATGCATAGTGTTCCACCCGAGACGAAAATAAAACCATAATGATCCCAGCGCGGCAATCGCGACATACAATACCAGTTTTCCTTTCATGCTTAACCCTCCTCCTTTCGGTCCCCATTTCAATACACCCATAAGATCGTCAACAAGTCCTACGACCGCGGCAAAAAAAAGTGCGGCAAGCGGCAAGTAGGTTTCGGCGCGATTGATAAAATTGAGATGGTGAAATACACCATTAAAAAGGTAGTTGCCGATTCCAAACAAGATCGCAAGAGCAAGCGTGGTACCCCATATAATCACCCCGCCCATCGTAGGGGTTCCTTCTTTCTTTTTATGAAACTTGGCAAAAACAGGCGCATCCGCCTCTGGACGTATTTGTTTGCCAAATTGATAATTCTTTAAGATGTGAAGCACGGGACCTGAAACAAGCATGGCAAACAAAAAAGAAAGCGTCCCAAGAGTTAAAAGACGAATCGCTTGAATTAATAGCATACGTTATCGAAAAATATAAGCTCGTTTTACCCACTCAAGAAGGTGCATCACTTCATTAAACCTATCATTGCTCCCTAGCAAGATCACGGCAATTTGATGATTATGGTACGCAAACACCGCAACGATATTCTCTCCCGACTGATCAATCGTCCCTGTTTTTCCCCCTAAAAACCCGAGATCGGGATGCAAAGAAAGATAGTCGATATTGATCAGCTTGTGCGTTTTGAGCGATGAATCCACGATGATTTCTTTCGGGATAGTCATGCGGAGAAGCTCCGGGTGCACCTCGTATACGTATTCTACTATACTTTTTAATTCGCGTGGAGTTGATACGTTCTGCGGTGAAAGTCCTGTCACCTCTCCAATGTGAGTATGCGTAAGCCCAAGCCCGTCAATAATAGCTTGGATCTTTGGTAAAAGATTAGGGCTAAACGCATCACCAATCGCCTCCGCAGCTCTATTTGAAGACACGAATAACATTAATTGAATAAGATCGTGGAGCTTGAATTGCTCACCTGCTTCAAGATTTCCCGCGACACCTTCCACAGTAAGTGCGTGATCGGTAATGGTAACCATGCTCGTGCTCGTGGCAAGCTCTTCAGCTGCAGATGCGGTAAGAAGTTTGGTAATGGAGGCAATGGGCCATACTTTGTCGGGATTCTTTTCAAAGAGTTCAACGTGCGTAGTAAGATCGGCAACAAGTACGGCTTGTGCTTCGATCTGCATTGGAAGAGTATCGAAGTTACTAATAAGCGCGGTGAGCGGAGGGCGTGCCGATGAAAAGTCGGGCTGTTCAAGCGGGGCCAGTCGCGCACTGTCGCGCACGGTGCTTGAGCCTGTCATACTCTCAACGCCCATGTTCTTGAGCCCCTCCCCACGCACAGAAACGCGAGAAGCATACCAGCTGCTTCCCATGACCCACACACTCAACCCCACGCATACCGTGAGGCCTATGCGCAACACCACACTACCCATTGCAGCATGCGTATGTGTTCCTTGTTCTTTGATATTCTCATGAGAACCGCGAGACATATCTTCGTGTGTAGGACAATCTTTTTGTTCCATAAATCGTAAAAACTAATGCGCGCAGCATATACCATACCCCGCAACCACACCGCGAACGAAAATCATGACACCTCACATCTCATCCTACTCCGTTTTTCCGCCTGTGATTCGAATTTCGTTCAATCGCGTGCGAAACTCTTCATACGAAGTAAGCTCTTCTTTGCGGGACACACCCAAATGACGCAATGCGTCAAGCGTAATATCATAAACCATATTTTTTGCTCTATCCTCCGTTTTTTCAATCAATCCGCGTACTGACAAATTTTTCAATATGAAATAAGAATTCACTCCGCGCATTTCATCAATATCAATCTTCGCAAGGGGTCCGCAGTACGCAATAATAGATAACGTCTCAAGCGCCGCAGGAGTAAGCGGATCTTCAAGCACGCGCCCGATAAACGAAAGGACATTCTCGCTCGTAGCAGGATGTGTGGAAAATGCAACTTCTCCTGCCTGCTCGGTAATCACAATACCTCTCTCTGCATATTCATGCACAAGCTCATCCACCACGCGGCGCACTTCTTCCTCTGAAATTTCCAAGACTGCTCCTATTTTTTTAAGAGTGAGGGGCTCTCCATGCACAAAGAGAAGTGCCTCAATATTGCGCTTGTTACGTGCCGTATCCATAATTATCACGATTATAGTGTATCTTAATCTATTTGTCACTCAACCATGGATCATAGAACATAAGATGTATGATCGAACTGTCTGGTATGAATTGAGGCTCACGGGTCCTGGATTAGCTATGTAAAAAACCTTATGCGTGTTTCGTGTCGTATTTATTATTATCCCTTATCTGACGATCGTTAGATGAAGGATAAATTACCGGATAAGGCTGGGGGTGAGTTAGACAAAAAGGGTTGGGAGTCTAACATACTTTCAACAAGCATTCCATAGAGGCTACACGACTTTGCACGATTGGTTTCTTTGGTTCCTATCCAGAGACATACAACGAAACCAGAAGCATATGCCAAAAAGAAGTTCATTTTCTGCTCCACGCAAAAGTCCTACTCCCGAGTGGCAAAACAAAAAACCGAGTTTCCTCGGTGTATTCATATAAGATTTTCTACGGCAACTGTGTCGGCAGCATTCGATACATATCGGTGTTACCATCTTTGTCGAGGGTAAACCAGGTTTTTTTCCACGCTACGAGACGACTGAACCAAAAACATGCTTGAGAATAATACGCACTCGTTCTAGACATATCATGAATACCAATTATTTTTACCAGCATAATCGGAGAATCGTTTTTCTCTGTTGCGACAAAAAGAAAGGTTCCTTGCCATGCTGTATTGTTATCATCTGAGTCTCCATCCCACCTATAAAGCATCCAGGGCGAATATCTTTGAATAATGTCTGCGACGCTCTGTTGATCATGTGCACCCACACGGAACAAAAATACAGAAATGTCATTATGAAGAGACGGGTTGTCGAGATCGTTCGTAATCCAGTGTGCGACCAGGTCGGGGTGTTCCGCATTAGGTACAAATACAAAAGCCTTCTCTTTTGCAGGAGCAGTATTTCTCGCAAAGGGATTGTTGAACGTAATAGTGACGGTAATGATCCCCGTTGCCAGCAAAATCAACAAAAAGATGTGTGTCCGAATCCATCCGACAATGTTCATCCTTTCTTCCTCCTTTTCAAGTCCCCAAAGTAGCTTTGGGTCTGACACGTATATATCACATCCTCTAAAAAAGATCAACCCCACTTGATCTCGTCAGACTTTTTTACCACGCTTCATGCAACGTGCTTCGCGATCGTAATGTCGCCAAAATTGTTTTCCTGCATAGGGTGCACTATTCCGGATTTCATGAGTTCCAGAAGAGCAAGAAATAGTACGATGACGTCTATACGGTCCTGCTCTTTCGAGAGTTCATGAAAATGAAATCCTCCGCCTGCTTCAAGACGCTCTAAAATATGCGCCACCTTCTCCTCAATGGTCACGAGACGACGTTCAACGCGAGTATAAAGCACAGCGTTATGCGCAACCATTATACGTCCTATGTGTTTGGTAAGCGCTTCTTGCGTACAATTTTTTCCAGGAAGAAATGCGGGCGCATATCCATAGAGATATCCTCGTCCAAGCATGACATAATGGCCAAAGCGTTCACCCAATACCTTGCTCATCTGCTTGATTTCTCGGTAGAGCGTCAGCTGCAACTCGAGATTTCCCTCCCCCTCCTCCTCTTCTGAGAAAATCTTTGGCAGCAATTCCCGTGATTTTAAAAAAATCAAACGCGCGGCCACGACTAAAAAATCGCCGATCTCTGCATAATCTTTCTCCTGCAACCCGCGTACGTATGCTAAGAAATCAGAAGTAATGCGCGACAAACTAAACTCGGTAATCTGGAGTTTCTTATCCTCAATCATCGTAAGCAGCACATCAAAAGGGCCGCTAAATTGTTCATTCTGTACTTGAAACATGATACGTATCTATAGTATACCGCACGTTCCAAAATCGTGATATCAGGAGTGCAAGCCCTATATAGTACACCACAAAAAATAGTGGCGCCATAAAACCGGCAGAAAAGGTGAGCGTAAGCGGGATGGTCGAGAATAATCGGATCACCCCGATTTCATATCCCAGAAGAAGCGACGCGATAAGTCCTATCGCTGCAGCAAACATGCTGCTCACAAACCCGCACAACCCCACCATAAATACTACAAGCATAGTCGCAGGAATCACAGAAAGGATCAAGACGTTCGTGACAAGAGAAAGCGGAGAAAAAATCCCAAATGTATTTATGAGAATAGGAAATACCATGATTTGACTCGCACAGGTCGCAAAAAAATTCATTTTCCAATCAAAGACTGTCTCCCCCCCGCCGAATCGCGTATCAAAAATAGGCAGCAAGAGCGCAAGACCCAGGGTTGCAAGAAAAGAAAGTTGAAATCCTACATCATTTATAAGAATAACAGGGTTCAATACTACCATCCCGCATGCAGCGCATAATACCGCGCGCCAAAATGAATATGGCCTCCCTAGCAATCCGGCCACAATCACAAGCTCTCCCATCACTGCCGCACGCACCAGAGATGCTTCAGCGCCCATCATGATTACAAACACAATAATAATAATTCCGGAAAGCAGCAATGCTATTTTGCGATGTATGCGAAGCCACAACAGAAATGAAAAAAGATATACGCTCATGACAGAAATATTAAAACCGGAAAGTGCAACGAGATGCGTGGTACCCGTAAGGCGCATGGCTTGAGAAAGTTCTGCAGGAATACCTGATTTCCCCATAAGCAATGAGATACCAAACGAAGCATAAGGATCGGGAATACTACGTTGAATGTTGTGAGCAAATACGGTTTTGAGCTCAAGAAGGCGGGCGTAATATGAAAACGAATCCGCATGATGAAGAAGAGATACGCGAGGAAACGCAAACTCGGCGCGTAGAGTAGGATCTTTTGCGGCGGTATACGCTTGCGGTGTCTCTGCAACACCTGCGACGCCCACCACATCTCCATAACGGATATCGGCGAGTGTGTGGATATCCCCCACCACGCTCACACGCGTAACATGCGGAGAGGACACTGCGATGAGAAAGCGCGTAACCTTGTCTGTGGATTCCGGTGGAGATGCCACCACACCTTCAAGCGCAACGGTGCCTCGCGGCTGCCACATGCGCATGACCCATGCCTGCTGTGCTGCCACAAAGAAGTGCGCGTACAGTACCATCGCACATACTACCTGTAGCGCCACAAACGTTTGCATGGCTCGTAGGGAAATAGCCTTGCGAAACGCGGCGATACTTATAAGATCAGTCACGGCAACCCCTGCGCACACATACCACGTCACTGAAGTACTCAGAAAAGGAGCCGCAAGACCTCCCGCAATAATCCCCACGAGAATAGCATCAATCGCTTCCTGAATTCCTCTCCTCATAGATGACGTCTTTCATGATTAGTACCCTATCCCTCTTCCTGCCCGCACGCTCCTCCCACGCCTCCTCTCTGCTATTTAATCCTTGTTAGTACTCCTCTAATTTATTAATCTCATCGTGCTCACGAATCTTGCTTAATGCTTTCGCCTCAATTTGACGAATACGCTCGCGCGTCACGCCGAACTCTTTCCCCACCTCTTCAAGAGTATGTGTAATACCATCGTCGAGTCCGAATCTCATCCCCAAAATTTTTTGTTCACGTGGGGTAAGATCGCGCAGAATATCGGCAAGTTTGTCTTTTAGCAAACGTTGGGATGCGGATTGCATGGGCGTAATCGTTTTTTCGTCTTTGATAAACTCACCCAATGTTGAATCTTTGTCATCTTCTCCGATAGGCAATTCAAGCGAAACCGTTTCTTGAGAAATCTTCATAATATGATGAGCTTTTTCAATATCAATACCCATCTCGGACGCAATCTCGGCAGGAAGCGGCTCGCGTCCCAAGTCTTGCTGCAAACGACGCTTTACTTGCAAAAACTTGGAAATAGTTTCGACCATGTGCACCGGGATACGAATCGTACGCGCTTGATCTGCAAGCGCGCGGGTAATAGCCTGCCGAATCCACCATGTGGCATACGTCGAAAACTTAAATCCGCGACGGTAATCAAACTTATCGACCGCGCGCGACAATCCAATATTCCCTTCCTGAATAAGATCGAGGAGCGTAAGGTGCGGACTGCGGCCTACATATTTCTTCGCAAACGACACCACAAGTTTGAGGTTCGCTTGAATCAGCTTTTGGCGCGCCTCTTCATCTCCCGCCTCAATGCGCTTCGCAAATGCTTTTTCCTCTTCTGCGGTGAGGAGAGGGATCTTTCCAATCTCACGCAAATACGCCTGCACCGCATCAGAAAGCTCCATGCCGTGGGGTGCCTCGGTCGCGCGGCGTAACTCTTCTTTTGAAACCTCATCTGGTTGCTGTAATTCTAAGAATTCGCGTGCCTCGACAATTTCAATATTGGCTTTTTCAAACGAATCATAAAGCTCTTCGAGAAGGGCAAGATCAGTCTCAACGCGAGGAAACGAATGTAAAATTTCTGACTCAGTAACAAAGCCGCGCTCTCTTCCGCGGCGCATTAACTCTTCTACGCGCTCCACTTTTTGCCCTTCGGTGAGTTTTTCATATTTATCTTCTTCTGCGGCCGCTATCTTCTTTGCGGGCATTGTTCTCTTTTTTGCCGCGGATACGGATACGTTCGTTGTTTTCTGGGAAATCGTTTTCTTGCGGTGTGGTTTCTTTCCCTTTTTAGAAACCAGCTTTACTTTTTTCTTGTTTTGTATAGATTTTGCCATAAAAAATATTGAAAATGCCCGTACATACCTTGAAGTTTTTTCACTACAAGACAACGTATTAAATAGAAAATTGATGCGCGTAGTATACCACTCTTAGTCCTCAAGTTCAACCTTTTGCAAATCAGTGAGAAGGTTATTGATTTCGAGAAGTAATACACCCACGCGCGCTTCATCGCCCCGACTCTCACCTACCTGCACTTCGGCATTCTTTTCCTGAATTTGCGTCCGTAAGGATTCCAGCTTATATTCTCGCGCAACGATCTGTAATTCGCGTTCCCAATTCGTACCTTCTAGAAAAGAGTCAAGATACCCTTGCATCAAAAGCAGTCGCGAATCATGTTCTTTGGGAATATACGTACCAGCCAACACCGCATGCAACGATTCCTTATGAACTGGGTGGCAATATGAAACTAATTCTGTTAGAGATGTCGCGGCTTCAGCGTTGCGGAGCGCACGCGCAATAATCTCATCAAACAACATGTCAAGACGCGAGGAAGTTTCTACGTGTATCTCCTGAACTGCAGGGGCGGTTGACATGTTTCCATAGTCCGCATTCCCTTGTTGTTGCATCACCGATTCAAGATCGCGCTGCAAATCCAGAAGACGTACGCGCACCGCATCAGACACCCGTCCCAACCAATACCCACGCTCGGTCGCAGAAGGGATGCGCGCAATTTTTTCTAAAAATGCGCGCACGGCGGTAAACTTGTTCTGCATTCCTTCGTAGCTCGTATCTCGCAATACATCTGGAGTAAATAGAGATTGATAAAAATATGCAGCAGCAGGTAAGCTTTCTTTCTCAAGTTCCGTCATATCAGCCTTTTTCCCGACAAAATATTCACCCGGATCTTTTCCTTCCGGCACAAGGGATACCCGCGGCTCAAATCCCAATGACTGTGCAAGATCAATCGCACGTTCAGTCGCATGCGCACCCGCCGCATCCGCATCAAAAATAAAAATCAAATGTTTGGTAAGGTGCATGAGCGCCCGAAGATGGTCAACAGTGAGCGCGGTTCCAGATGTTGCAACAAGATTGCGCAATCCTGCTTGATAGGCTACTAAAAAATCCATCTGACCTTCTACCATCACACAATAATCACGCTCGCGAATCGCTTGTTTCGTGGCAGAAAATCCATACAACAACTTGCTCTTATTAAAGATACTCGTCTCTGGTGTATTGACATACTTCCCTTCGCGCGCACCCCTTTCTTTCAGGCGCACGGGATCCGCTTCAAAAATACGACCGGTAAACCCCACCGTGCGCCCCATCCTGTCTTCGATCGGAAACATAATGCGTCCGCGGAAACGATCGTACACCTCATTGTTTTTTCGTAAAAAAAGACCCGCCGCTTCTCCCTTTTCGAAGGGAATATGTTTGGTTGCAAAATAACGTTTCACGACATCTGACCGCGAAGGTACATATCCCACACGAAAGGCGCGAATCGTTTCATCGGTAAGACCGCGTGCACGCAGATACGTTAACGCGTCCTTTCCTATATCATGAAAGAGAAGCGTATGATAACAATCCGCGGCAACATCACAAATACCATAAAGATCTTTATCCACGCGCGTCGCTGTGCCTTGGAACTCCTGGAGAGAGACGCCGGCGCGATCCGCAAGAATACGCAATGCTTCGGGGAACTCCACATTTTCAAATTTCATCAAAAATCCAAATGCATCGCCCCCTACTCCGCATCCAAAGCAATGCCAAATCTGTTTTTCAGGCGACACAAAAAACGAAGGCGTCTTTTCCTTGTGAAACGGGCACACCCCTTTATAATTGATCCCGGCTTTTTGCAGCGTGAGATAGCCTTGTAAAAAACTCACAAGATCAATCCGCTCTTTAATACGCTCCGTCGCGGTATTCATACTGTGTCCTCTTGTGTCATACTCATGATATACTTGAAATACTAAAATAACAATTTTATGCGCGAAACTCCTCAATTATCTTCTCTTCAATCGCATTCTGGCGATACTAACCTCGACGAAGCAACCAAGTCTACTTTAGAATCCTTAAAAAAAGACCGTGTTTTGCTCTCTCATTTCTTTAAAGGACTAGAAACCGGCTCATTTGTTCCTCTCTCAACACAGGAAATCCAACACCTCGTAGAAACTATCCACCTTGGGTTCGAGCCACTTATTCCTCTACCAGAACAAGAAAAAACACTCCTTAAAGAATATCTGGTACACCATCTTTCTTATGCGCTGAATCGCGAAACCTATCAGCAGCTCTGCGGCGTTATCTATCGCATACAAGATCCCTTATTTCCCGAAAGAAGTACGCTTGTAGTCACAAACCCAGAAGAACAGTCCGGCGGGCTCATCCCCTTGTCGTTGCGAGAAAAAGTTAAATTTCTTGACCCCACCCTATGGAACCAAACACACCTGAAGAAAGGAAATAGCACGAAGGTGGGACTTTCTGGTTACGGGCAACGCCACTTAAAAGATTACGGTTTTCCTGATTACGCATGGAAAAACCTTCTTGATGAAACACGAAATGCAACCAAGCGAGAAACGCTTACCGTACTCGATGTAGGATGTGGTGTGGGAATGGCACTCGATGATATGAAGCGCATTGACTCAAGCACAGAAACACACGGACTCACCGTAGACCAAGAACCTTCTATGTTTCCCGTTGATTTCTATCACTATGCTGCCGCCGAATATGTACCACAAGATTTTAAAGAACGCTTTGACATTATTGTCTCAAACATGTCATTTCGTTATCATCTATTTCCCCACATTTCTTTACAAAACATGGTCCTTTCACTGTCTGTGGGTGGTACCGCTCAACTAGCGATTTCGTACGACAATGGACCATATGGAGAGCCGTTCACCTCTTATTTTACGGACAAGTTTCCCGGAATAAATCCTCACTATGCACACTATGAAGCATCTGCAATTTGCGTGAAGCAAGAATTTGGAAAAATTAACACGCTTGTGGAGCAAGGAAAATTACTTCTTGTCGTCTCGGCCTCATTCTACGAACACGGATGTCAAGGATATATCGAGATTAAAAAACTCCAACCCATCACACAAGAGGAACTCTAAAGACATCGTTCTGCTTTCATTTACAAATACTGGGCAAACATGCCCCAGCGTATATACCGTTCTCCACCTAACGTAGAAGCAATTCCTCCTTTCGATTGCTGAAAAACCATATTACATTCAAAACAGCCCATAAGCGATCTGCACCTTCTACACCTGCCGCCACCCAGAAAATAAAACGTATGCCCTGATACCTCGCATACTGTTCACATAATGTGCCTCTTTTTTAATGCTCTACGAATGACAAGAAAAACGGTTTTTGAAAAGAATATTCTCGACTTCGCTCGAACACTACTCGACCGCCACGGATACCAAAAAGCCTCGTAAAAACGAGACTTTTTGTACCATCAAAACTTCTAGCTTCTCAACCTAGTATTCCGGCATGCCGGGCATTCCTCCGCCCATTCCCATGCCTGCACCGCCCTTTTCTTCCTTTTTCGGCACATCCGAAACAACCGCCTCAGTAATGAGAAGCAAGGAAGAGATCGAAACCGCGTTCTCCAACGCGGAACGGGTTACTTTCGTGGGATCCACAATGCCTTCTTTAATAAGATCAACATACTCCCCTGTGGCCGCATTAAAGCCAAATCCATTATCCTTTTTGATCAAAATCTTGTCCAACACGACGGCGCCATTGTGGCCTGCGTTAAATGCAATTTGCTGCAACGGTGCTTTCAATGCTTCTTCGACCACCGAGACGCCTGCTGCTTCTGCGAAATTTCCTTTCTTTGAGAATTCGTTTTTTAGAACCTCCACCGCATCCACGGCACGCACTAAGGCGATGCCTCCTCCCGGGACGATACCTTCTGCAATCGCCGCCTTTGTGGCGTTTACTGCATCTTCAATACGATGCTGCTTCTCTTTTTGCGCCACTTCTGTCGGTGCGCCTACTTTAATTACTGCGACGCCGCCCGAAAGTTTTGCAAGACGCTCTTCAAGTTTCTCGCGATCAAATTCGGAATCAGTTTTTTCAATCTGTGCGCGCAATTGTTTGACGCGCTTTTCCAGCTGATCTTTTGCTCCATTGCCTCCAACAATTGTTGTTTTGTCTTTATCAGCGATCACCTTTCTTGCTCTCCCAAGCATGGAGATATCCGCGCTCTCAAGCTTTCTTCCTGTCTCCTCTGAGATATATTCTGCGCCCGTTACAATGGCAATATCTTGCAATGCTTCTTTCTTCCTATCTCCAAATCCCGGCGCTTTCACTGCCAAGACGCTAAAAATGCCGCGCAACTTATTCAATACGAGAGTAGCGAGCGCTTCTCCTTCCACATCGTCAGCGATTAAGACTAAGTTCTTTTTTCCCGCCTGCATCAATTTTTCAAGAAGAGGAAGAAGCTCGTTGATGGCAGAAACTTTTTGGTCCGTCACCAGGACATAAGGATTTTCAAGCACAGCTTCCATGCGGTCTGCATTCGTCACCATGTAGGCTGAGACATAGCCGCGGTCAAACTGCATTCCCTCAACGATCTCGTGAGAAACGCCCATCGTCTGCGATTCCTCTACCGTGACTACGCCGTCTTTTCCTACCTTATCGATAACATTTGCGATGAGCGCACCAATCTCATTGTCTCGCGCCGAGATAGTAGCAACTTGCGCAATTTCTGCTTTTTGCGATACCGGCCTTGAAAGCTTCTTCAATACTTTCACTACTTCTTCATGTGCTTTCTCCATACCCAATTTTAATTTAATGGGGTCGGCGCCAGCCGTTACGTTCTTTAAGCCCGCATGCACCATTGCCTGTGTGAGAAGCGTTGCGGTAGTGGTGCCATCTCCTGCGACATCGTTTGTTTTTGAGGCCACTTGCTTAATAAGTTCAGCGCCTGCATTTTCTGTTTTGTCTTCAAGCTCTATTTCTTTTGCGATCGTCACGCCATCGAGCGTAATCACGGGTGCACCGTAGCTTTTTTCAAGCACTACCGCACGGCCTCGAGGACCAAGGGTTACTTTTACCGCGTCAGCGAGCTTATCGATACCTCTTTTCAGCGCTTCGCGGGCATCTTGATTAAATGTAATGTGTTTTGCCATATATTAGAATTTTAGCTTTTGGATATAGGTCACTGTGACATCTATTCAGATAACACCGCGAGAATGTCGCTTTCGCGAACGACCAAATATTCTTTTCCGTCCACTTTGATTTCGTGGGGTGTATATTTAGTAAACAATACGGTATCGCCTTTTTTCACCGACATCGCAATTCGTTCTCCTTTATCGCTTACTTTTCCCGCCCCCACGGCGATCACCTTCCCTTTCATTGGTTTTTCTTTTTCTGCGCTATCCGGCAACACGATACCACTCTTTGTCTTTATTTCGTCCTTCATCGACTCGATAAAGACATGATCAGATAATGGTTGAATCTTCATGATTAGTTTATAAATTTTTAAATTAATGTGTTTTTAGGTTTTCTGATCTGTTTTGGTCACTTTTGCAACTTATCACACGAGGAAACCTAAGCACATGATTTAGCACTCTCGACATACGAGTGCTAATGCATTGTAAGGCAGGAGTGAACTGCTTGTCAATACGAGGCCCTTCAGAATCTCTTCTCTGGAGGAAAAAAAGAGAGCGTAATCGCTCCCCGGTAATAGGTCTGCTTACTTCTTTTCTTTACTTGCGAAACATTCATTAAAAAAAGAAAAGAATTTTTCATGATTTACCATAAGCACATGAGGCTCATAAAAGGATCGCGGAGGAGTCCATTCCTTAGCAATAATTGCACAGGCCTCAAGAACAGACTTATAACCAAATAGCACTTTCCATGTTTCTATATTTGTCGCAATATATATTCCGTCAAGATTGAGCGCGCGCAACATGTATAAAAAATAAACAACTTCGTAAGGAGTTCTGTTTGTGAAAAGCGTATGCCATGCAATATGAAGCTTTCCGTTTATCTTCTTAAGGTTCCGCTTGTCACTTTTTTGCTTGATTCCAAGCTCATCGCACCTGCTCCTAGGAATCAGATGGTGAACGGTCTTTTCCAATCACAATCCTCCCCTTTCTTGATTTGTCAAAATATTCCTTCTGCATCTTACCAAACCTTCACCTCCTCTGCAATGCCAGGGTCACCAAAGGCGTCTAAAATACTCATGAAGTATGCGATCGAGTCGATGATAACGCTCTTCAAGATGAGGATGTAAATTAAGCTCGTGGGGGGTGGCGAAACAATTCTGGCCTTCCGGAATTCTCCTCTTTTGCCACGTGTAAACTGCATGTTCAAATATTTTACCCATACGACCGTCCAGAAACCATTCAAAGCCCTCACGAACCAGGCTAAAGCGATATGGTATATGAGGGCGCTCCGAATATTGTACACGCTCTTGAAACGCCGTACGAAAAAAATATTCACGAATCCATTCATTTGCTTTAAAAAATTCAGAAATAAGGTTAGTATTACGCACATAAACAGGCACAAGATGTGTATCTAAAAGCATGCCTTCGAAAAGCCTATTTTTCATCGTAAGCTCGCCGAGCGAAAGATAGTGATTTAAACACACCTTATTCCGCGCTGTCTTTCCTTTGTGGTGTGGTTTTCTGCGAATTCCCAAAAGATTAAACACGCACACTGAAAACAAACGCAATGTATAAAGATGATCTGGTGTACTTACTAAGAGAAAATCAAAATCTGAATCTTCTTGAACGGTCCCGATCGTAAGCGAACCCGAAACAAATACCCCCTCCAAAAAAGGAAGAAATCGAAACCAAGAAAGATATCGCGCGAGGGTATTCCACTTTTGATCAAGAAGCTTGTCGGTCTGAATCCGATAGGTGCTAAAGGAACGCGTACGGGGGCGCAAAAAAGAAAAGAAATAAAAACCCCGGTCTACATGAATTAAGTCCAGCGCCTCAAGCTGTTCGAGCGTGCCCATCACATCAGAATAGGACACTGAACGTACTGCGCAATTACGAGAAAGTTTTGGTTTGAGTAGAAGTGAAAATAGTTCGAAGGAGGTGGGATAAATCTTCAACGCATTACTACAAGCAAGTGTCGTAAGGATCGATTCCTCAAGAGAAGAAAAAGTATAATTTTTAATCGTCTTCATTGTGTGCATGTTCTATCGCAAAAGTGGGATCCTCAAGATTCCGAACATGTCCCTGTTCAATGGAAAGAAGTTTGTCAGAAAATCGCTGCAATCGTTTTTCAGAATCTTCGTAGGCAGAGCGCAGATGGGCAAGATGTTTTCCCATTTTTAAGAATGGCTCTTCGAATTTATAATAATCATCGCGAAGACGTGAAAGATGATTCAAAATTTCCTGTGTTTGTTGTTCAATCTGCATTCCCCGCAACCCTATGAGTACAATCTGTAAATAACTGTAGAGCGTACTAGGAGAAACAGGAATCACATGCTTTTTGAACGCATATTCAGAAATATCATCTTCCCCGCGCACAATAAATTCGTAGTAGATATGCTCGGAAGGGATATACATAAATGCGATTTCTAACGTTTTTTCGTCGGGAAGAATATATTTCTTGGCAATTTCATCAATCCTACTTTTCATAGAACGAAGGAAGGATTTACGAAATCCCGCCTTTTCCTCCTCTGTCTCTGCAGCCGTCAAACGCGCAAAATCCTCAAGAGGAAATTTTGAATCAATCGCCACTAGTCGATCCTTAAACCGAATCACCGCATCGACGGTCTCTCCGGTATGGAAGGTATACTGCTCTTCAAAATGTTCGTGAGGCAAAATTTCGGATAAGAGTTGGGACAACATTAACTCCCCCAGTCCGCCACGCATTTTAGGAACAGAGAGAATATCCTTAAGAGAAGAAATATCTTTTGCAATCTCACTGACTTTTGTGATCTCCGCCCCGATTGAGTGCATTCTGGTGTGGAATAGCTCGGTTGACTGCCGCATCGCGTCTGTGCCTTCACGCAGCCGGCCATTGACTTGAGTGGTCAATTCATTCATTTGTTGAAACAGAAGCGTACTCATCTGATGTAAATGTTCCTCTGAAGCGCGCAACTGTGCACTGAATTGTTCAGTCTGTTTCTTTGCGTCGCGAGAAAATATAAACACTACATACCCTACGAGTACGATTCCCGCGACACCTATGATATCCAACAGAAATGGCATGACACTTATAACTGCTGTTTATGTTGCTCCAAAAACTCTCGGATTTCCTTGTTCAACGAGCCCGGAAACGTAATATAAACCTCTCCTATAAGATTACCACGGCGTCGGGAATTAAGGTAAGGGAGCCCCTTACCATTCAAGGTAATGATTTGTGGAATATCATGAAATGGTTTTACTGTGATACGCACATCTTCCTCATCAATATTTTTTATGCGCACCTCCTTTCCCAACAGCGCCTCTGCGACGTTTACATTAATTTTAGTCACGAGATCAGCACCGTGGCGCACAAATGTGGCGTGAGACTTCACGTGAATACGAAGATAGAGGTCGCCCGAAGAAGCACCGTGTTCACCTGCTGACCCTCCCCCCACCACCTTAACAAGCTGTCCCTCCTCAACTCCTGCCGTTACTTCTACGGAAATACTTTTCTGTTTTTTTATACGCCCTGCGCCTTTGCAGACGGTGCATTTTTCTTCAGGAACGGATCCTACCCCTTCACATTCGGGACACATAACAACATGAGCAAATGTGCCGAAAAAACTTTTTTTCATCTCACGTATCTCACCCTTTCCCTTACAACGATCGCACGTCCTCTTTCTTTCTGTTTTTGCACCGGTGCCCCCGCACACTCCACAGGCTACAAAATCTTGAAAGGTGAATGATTTTGTCACCCCGTGAAATACTTCCTCCAGGGTCAATTCCACCTCTTGCAGCACATCGTCTCCTCTGCCCCTCGAATGTCTTCCTTCCGTCCCCCTCATGGTGCCAAAGAGATCACCAAAAATATCCCCTAGTCCTGACGCATCAAATCCTTCGAACGAAAAACTGCCTCCTTGTTGGAAATCAAACCCGTTAAAACCGCCGGATTGTCCTCCAGACTCAAATGTCCTTCCGAAACGATCATATTGGTCTCGTTTTGTTTTATTCGAAAGCACCTGATACGCCTCGGTAACTTCCTTAAACTTTTGTTCATTCCCTCCTGCGCGATCAGGATGGTATTCGCGTGCCAGTTTTCGGTATGCTTTTTTAATTTCCTCTTCAGAGGCATTCTTTTGTACTCCCAGCAAAGAATAATAATCTTTCATTAATTAAATAATTAACAATAATTTTCTATCCTCGGACTTAAACCTCTTTACTTTTCGCGATTATAAACGCAATATCTTCATTCACGGCGAAATCTTTTAATGCTTCACGCACAGCTTGATTGCTCCCAAGGTCTCGTTGCAAGAATTCGCGCAATGCTAATAAACGCATCGACAAGCCCCACTGTGATTCCATCTTCGTCTCTGCAATCCGTATCGTTTTGATTCATAACGATACTACTTATTTAGTATCTTCTTGTTTGTCTGGTTCAGACGCACTGTCTGCAGTAGGTTCACTGTTTTCTTTTTTTTGTTCACTTTCTTTATACATTTTTTCTCCTACGCGGGAGAGCGCCTGCATCAAGGTATCCGTTGCTTTTTTAATCTCATCTCCATTATCCGTCTCTTTTGTCTTTTTCACGAACTCTACCGCTTCATCGATGGCCTTCTTGTCCTCTTCAGTAACCTTCTCCCCCTGTTCTCTGAGTGTTTTCTCTGCCAGATACACAGTACTCTCTGCATGGTTGCGCGCCTCAACAAGCTCTTTTTTCTTTTTATCTTCATCGGCATGCATTGCGGCGTCGTTTTTCATGCGTTCAATTTCGGAATCAGATAGTCCCGTAGATGCTTCGATACGCACCGATTGCGTCTTTTGTGTCGCCTTGTCCTTTGCCGATACGTTCAAAATACCATTTGCATCGATATCAAATGTTACCTCAACCTGAGGAATACCACGCGGTGCGGGAGGTATGCCGTCGAGCATAAATTTACCAAGCGTACGATTGTCACCTGCCATTTCTCGCTCTCCTTGCAACACATGAATTTCTACCGATGGTTGGTTATCGCTTGCGGTTGAAAATACTTGTGAACGACTTGTGGGAATAGTAGTATTCTTTTCGATTACTTTAGTCATCACTCCCCCCATCGTTTCGATACCAAGTGACAACGGTGTCACATCAAGCAACAACACGTCTTTCACATCACCCTGCAAAATACCCGCCTGAATTGCGGCGCCTATTGCCACCACCTCGTCAGGATTAATCCCCTGGTGCGGTTCTTTGCCAAACAACTTCTTGACCGCTTCTTGTATCGCCGGCATGCGCGTCTGCCCACCTACGAGAATAATCTCATTGATGTCCGACAATGCATACCCCGCCTCTTCAACAGTTTTTTTTGTAAGCTCGACGGAACGATCGATCAATGCTTGTACTAATCCCTCAAGCGTAGCACGCGTCACTTTCATTTCAAAATGCTTTGGTCCCGATGCATCAGAAGTGATAAAAGGAAGATTCACATCGGATTCCATGCTCGTAGATAATTCGTGTTTGACGCGTTCCGCTGCCTCCTTAAGGCGCTGAAGAGCAAGGCTATCTTTAGAAAGATCGATTCCTTCTCGTTTTTTGAATTCTCCTACGAGATACTCAATGATGATTTTATCAAAATCATCACCTCCGAGATGCACATCGCCACCCGTGCGCTTTACTTCGATCACATCATCTCCAATCTCAAGAACGGAAATATCAAAGGTACCCCCTCCAAAATCATAGACCACAATCTTTTCGTCTTTCTTTGTATTTAATCCATAGGCCAGTGCCGCTGCTGTCGGTTCGTTCAAAATGCGTTTTACCTTCAACCCCGCGATTTCCCCCGCGTTTTTTGTCGCTTGACGTTCGCTGTCGTCAAAATATGCCGGTACAGTGATAATAGCCTCTTCAATCGGTTCTCCGATCTTTGCTTCAGCATCTGCCTTAAGCTTCTGGAGTACCATCGCAGAAATTTCCTCAGGGCGATACCACGCATCACCCATCTTGATTTCTATTCCTCCATTGGAAGCCGCGCGAAGTTCATAAGGAAGCCATGTCTTATCGCGAGTCACTTCAGGATCACTAAATTTCCTTCCGATAAGACGTTTGACGGAAAAAATAGTATTTTTCGGATTGGTCACTGCTTGACGTTTTGCAAGCAAACCCATCACGCGCTCGCCGGATTTTGAAAGCGCTACCACGGAAGGAGTGGTGCGATTACCTTCTGCATTTTCTAAAATCTTAGGTGCGCCTCCCTCAATCACCGCAATCGCGGAATTCGTCGTTCCCAAATCTATTCCTAATATTTTTGACATATATTTAATTAATGAATTGGTTTGTTATTATATTTTATTTTTGACTCGATTAGGATAAAAAAATATTGTTCCCACCCCAATAGGTTATTGCCTTATTGTGCTACTTTTACTTTAGCGGGGCGAATTATTTTTCCATTAAGTGCATATCCTTTCTGAACCACTTCCACGATAGTACCGCTTGCTTCTTCAGAAGGTATCGCTTCAATTGCCTCATACTCAAGAGGTTGCGCCTCTTTGTACGGCACGACAACAATCTCGCTCACGCCGTGCTGTTTTAAAATATTCTTCATCTGCTCTTCCACGCGCGCGAGCTCCTGCACAAGCGCCTCATCCTGAAGCAGCTGTTGTGCGGCATCAAAACTATCTAACACAGTAAGAAGATCGAGTACGAAACGTTCATTGCCGAACCTCTGTACTTCAGCGAATCGCGCCGCCTCACCTTTCTGAAAATTAGCATAATCTGCCCGGGCGCGTTGCCATCCTGCCAAATATTCTGCACGTTCTTGTTTTAATTGCTCGATAGACTCTTCACCCCCTTGTTCCTCATTATGATGTTCCTCTGCCATAATTATAATGAATTAAAAAAATGTTTCGACGCTTCTAAAAATGATATGTTGCGTTTATAAGGCATCCGCTTTGAACCAACCAAGACAGCTACTCCCTCAAATCCTTTTTTTCGATTCGATAGGTTCCTTCCGTGAATATTCATAACAAGCACCGCCAGGTCTTCATGCTCTGTAATCGGACTTTCCTCTCCTATAAAGATCTGAGTTGTCACACCGTCAAATATACGTTTTGCGCAACGCCGAAGCCGTGTGTCGATGCCTTCCAAATCGCGTATAATGTCTTGTGCAGCAGCTGAAGAATCTACCTCGAGACGAGAAAACAAATCACTAAGCCCCGCCTGATATCCTACCTCATCTACATATACACCACAAAATGCATCACACATTGCTGCTGCAAAATTGGCAAAATGGTAAAAAAGGCGTTGATCTACATGCGCAGCCATAAATTCACGCTCAAGTGCTACACGATAATAATCAGGATTCAGAGCATCAAATACGAACTCATCTAAAAACCACTGGAGCGCCTTGTTGGTAGGATATCGCCCTCCCGAAGTGTGGGACTGAAACAAATATCCCATCGTATCAAGTCGTGCAAGCTCGTACCGTAATGTTGCTGAACTCAATGCCAAATTACCTTCTTCAAAAAGAAGCTGAGAAGTTGTTGCGTTGTTATGACGCAAATATTCATCCAACGCAAACTTTAAGATATGAGACTGACGTTCGCTAATCATATGCATTACAATCGTCTAGGGAAACCCAGTTATACGACGGGTACTCCAATAGAAATATCATATGTATCCATGTTAACAATTAGCACTCTATTGTCAAGAGTGCTAAATTCATATTTTTGTCTTCCCTGCCTTATCACGCCCCGAGGAGTGCATTGATAGCGTGAAAAGTATTTCGCAACACTTCCCCATAACCATAGAAGCTATTTCCGCACACTATGCGTTCTCTGCATTGAAATTGTTCTACCGCAATCTTTGTATCTTGATTGTAAAATCCAGTGATTGGACCTGTATATAAATTTTCCCTCGTTAAAAATTGCTGCAAACGCAAAACATCCTCACCTCTGTTCCCATACAGAAGAAAACGTTCCAGCCCGATTGGAGGAAGCAACGCTACACCTTGTGCAAGCGTAGTAAAACTGTAATCCCTGCTTATGCCTTGATTGTATCCGTCTTCAAGCGTAATGCGAAAATGATAAACCGTCGCACTGTGGAGATTGCGCAAAATAGCCTCATGGCGTGTCACAAGTAAGGGCGAAGTCTCTGTTTGTCCATACGCGAGAGTATCCCCATAAGAAAGAATGTATCGTTCGGGTCTATTGCTCTCCCACGTAATAAATGCGCCATCTGAATATAGTTTTATCGCAATACTCCCCGTAATCGTAACTCTGGAAAGCTGCGGAGCAACCATGTCTTCTGCAAATACCAAAGAACATGCAACGATTCCAATTATAAAAAATCCAATACTATATTTCGATATAGAACGAAGGTGTATGTTCATTACAGTAAAAGAATCAAAAGCGACACAATCACAAGCGTAATAAGACCTGTCGCTTCAATAATAGTTTTATGGCTCGAAGAAGCAAATCGCTGCATGATTCCCCGCATCCATGATGAAATACTATTTGGACGCATCAATTGAATATCAAGATGTATCGCTTCATTTCCCACCGTAAAAGGTTTTGACGCATAGGATAAATATCCCTCCTTTGCTACTTCAATATAATAAGTTCCCGCGGGCACAAAAAACGCATAGGATCCATCGTTCCCGCTCATTTCCGGGTTAACTTGGTGATAAGAACCTGCGGGCCACAAATCGTATTGCCGTGTTCCGGAATTCAACATATACAACGCAATACGCGCGTTGGGAACGGGAATGTGTTTATTATCTTGTATCTCATAAACGGTTCCCGTAGGATCCACCACAAGAATACCAGGAATTTGTTCAATAGTATTGTCACGATAACGAAAAGTGATAGTAAATGGATAGTGCCCTTCCTGTACAGGAGTGATGGTAAGGCCTTCATAGGCATGGGTTATGGGATTCAATGCAAGAAAATAAGTATTTCGATCGACGGTAAGATACGCGGACTGTACAGCTTTCACGACGCGCGACGCGGGGACGCTGAGCGTAAGCGGCGTATTGGAAAGTGCATGAAAACCCTCCTGACTTGTCGCCACTACAGAAAGGGGTCCGCTTTGCAAATCCATGCTCCCCCGCACTACACGGGCGGTGAGTCCAGTATCAATGATAGTACTATTTTTAGTCACCAAAAATCCAGGGGTCCCTGGCGGTTGTGCCAGCGCACCAGATGCTACATTTCCTGTCGAGTCTTTTGTAAAGACGGTGTAAAAATAATGTTTCGTAGTCTCCGTCGCTACAGAATCGACAAATGAAGTAGAAGTTCCCTCAAATATAACGACGCCATCTTTTGGTGTCTTCGGATATGTCACAGGAGATCGTACTACAATGGTTTGCGCGTAATCGTTTTCTGGAGGATTTTGCCATTGAATCAACGTGCTAGTGCTCATCACATTCACTAGAGCATTATAGACGTTGCTTGGCGGAAATGTATCGGCAAGCGTCGTAAAATTCACTTGCGTACTTTTTGCGCTATTTCCAAAATGATCCGCTACCACAACCTGTAAATAATATGGGGTGCTTGGCTTTAAATCCGACAAAAAGAGCGAGTGAGTTACATCAAACCCCCCCACTAATAAGTTTCCAAGCTCGAGTCGCGGTGTAGATCCATATAAAATCGTTACATTCGCAGGCTTATTGGTATCAAAATCAAAACGTACAGTTCTATCCGTGATATCGAACACATGCAGATGGGTAATAACGGGGGGGGTAATATCAGAAAGAGTACGAAAATCTCTTGCTTTGTCTAATGTTTGTAATCCATTTTCATTTGTTAATACAAGCTGAAAAACATATTGCGTTTCTGGATCCAATCCATTTAATGTGAGGATATGATCCGTGCTCGTTGCAGTATCATATATGGATTCTGATTGGAAAAAACCAAGAGGGTTGTAGCTTGCTTTTACCGATACATTCTCATTGCTCTTTACTACTATTTCCGCCGAATAATCCGTAATATTCTGTATTAAGACAGAGAGAACTGAAGGGGGCGTACTTGAAGATACAGGTTGAATATACGGCAACGAAGATGATGCGGTGGACGTTGCAGAGGATACCGGAAGAGTACTTGCGTTGCTCGTTGTCCCCGCAGACAACGATGTAGAGCCCCCCGAAGCGGCATTAATAGTGATTGAAATCGTATTACTTGTCGTCGCCGTGACAGGCGGACTCCCTCCCGCTCCCCACACAAAAGAAGCCTGTACTGATACCGCTATTATTACCACGCTACTTCCTGCTGTAATAAGATATTTTTTGATTTGCATAATAGCCCTTAATTCGCAGTTGCGGTAAGCGTGAGAGTGCCGCCGTAAGTTCCCGGAGAAATCGTTGCTCCTTTTGTTTCCATTTGATAGTGAAGCGTAGTGGTGTCACCGCTCGTGGATGTACGTGTGCTCATACTTCCTATCGTAATAGGATTAGTTCCTTTGAATCCCATAAAACATAATCCATTTGCAGATCCTGATCCGCACGCGCTGCCATTATCCTTAAACAGCCCGGGTACATTAGACCCGCTCACAGAAAAACCAAACGCGGCGTCCCCTGTGGCTACACTCCAAAATTCCGGTGTTCCACTCGCCGTTTCCGCATAATCAGCAATACTATCGCTTCCCTTTTCAAGAAGAGGCGATGTGGCAGCACTCACCGTCAGGGCGTATCCTGCGGGGTCGTCGGTGGTAACAGTCACCGGGGAAGTATCTGTGGAAGAGCCCGATGTCTGATCTTGCAGCGATGAAAGAGATGTAGGGCTTAAAAGAGAGATAGAAAGCGTCGTCTCATTCATGGGCAAGTACCCACCCCCTATCGTATAATTAGTGCTACTGATAGATCCCGGGGCCACATCTCCTGCCGTATCATTAAGACTATAGTTTGTGGAAGAACTCACACTTCCTCCATAATTCAATGAATCCTGTACAATCTTATAGTTCGCGGAAGACATCGTATCCGCTCCCGCATAAGAAACGAGAAGAAGATAAGCGAAAATACTAATGATCGTTGATGCGCGCTTCATATGTTTTTATTATATAGGGTTCTCGCATATATGTATATGTGCATTATTTCACGCTCATATGCGATTTCTTTCGCATCCCATTCCCGACCCACCACAACACTATAAACACAAGAACAATACCTGTTTCTTGCCACGGAACGAGCACAAATATAATTGAGTGAGGCTTCTCATCAAATAACGCAAGCGTGGCAGTAAAAATACCGAATGAAACGCGTGGCGCATAGGACGTCACAATATTTTTGGTGTCTCCCGAAAGAACATAAAACATATTGATAGGAATGTCCTCCTCCGCACCGCGCAGTACATCGTGTACTACAATCACCCCTCCTGTTCTTACATAGGAATTTCCTTTGTTGCGATAGGACCACTCAAAATGAATGGGAGAAGAAAAAAGCACTGGTGCCACATAAAAACGCGTAATCTCCCCTTTCGTGATGAGCGTGCCTCCTTTATTGGCGGCGATAAACACGGGCACCTCTAAGCTGCTGATCAAATGCAATGCAGTTTCATCACGCGTAGTTCCCGCAATCAGAAGTGACGCATAATAATCACCATCAAGAAGCGAGGCGGGGGGCTGCACCATAATCCCAAATCGAATGCGTTGCCCTGGATCCAGAGAAAATGATGTTATCTCTGGTATAATCCAATTGCGTGCCGAATGCGCAAGCCCGGATGTATCACGCACACTCACAGAAAAATCAATCGTCTTATTGCTTTGATTCACCAGAAAAATAGACGTAGATGCCACATCGGTTGATGAGAGGTTTACACTGAGATGTGCGGGAAGTACCGTAAAACTATTCGTGGGCCGAGAGGAAACATGATCAATAGTAAACGCATACACATACATAGGAAGTATGGCAAGACCTATTCCGATAACGATACCTGATTGAATAACTATGTAATGCGAAATTCGCTGCATATTTGTTTTCTCGAAGCCCCGCTCCATTATTGAATCGTACTTCCCGGAGAAACTTCTTCTTGCACTCCTAAAATCACGGGGCCTTCGATACCATTGGCAGCAAGCAGCATCCCTTGACTCTCAAACCCCATAAGTATTCTTGGTTCTAAGTTCGCGACGATAATAATCTCCTTTCCCAATAAAACTTCGGGGTCATAACGCTTGCCAATTCCGGCAACAATTTGGCGCTCCATGCCCTTTGTTCCTATATCTACCTTGAGCTTTAATAATTTTTCTGAACCCTCTATCCGTGCGGCCTCCACTATTTTTGCTACACGAAGTTCCACCTTTTTGAACTCTTCATAAGAAATGGACATATATGGTTATCTCTTCATTATTGTTTCATTATATCTCTAACCAATGAAAAGATTAACTAATAATTTCGATTATCTTCTTGTGTGCACATTCTCCCGCCACGACATGCACACACGAGGGGGACACATGAAAATAGGTCCCGAGAAGCTCCCGCACATTACGGTTTGCTTTTCCTTTTTCCGGGGTCGCGTGCGTAGAAACCTTGTAGTGCAGAGTGTCAATCTTTGTCACTCCTTCGTGCGAAGCGTTTGTATGCACAGAAACATAAATCTTCATAATGATGACACGATCTTCGTAAGCGGACACTCTGCATGATGATGTGGTTTGGCGGGGCAATAATGCCGGCCATATTCAATAAGTCGGTAGGTAAGTGCAAACCAATCTTTTTTGGGAAACAATTGCATAAGATCCCGTTCGATCTTGTTCGGATCGTGTTCGTCAGTAAGCCCCAAAACGCGAGCGAGGCGTTTTACATGCGTATCAACCGCAATTCCCTCCACAATGCCAAATGCATTTCCAAGTACAATATTTGCAGTTTTTCGCGCCACACCAGGAAGTGATGTCAGCTCATCCATAGTACGCGGGACCTTTCCTTTAAACGTTTCGTATAGTATCTTCGCACTTGCGAGAATATGACGCGCCTTTGCATGATAAAATCCGGTGGAATGAATATCGCGCTCAAATTCTTTGGTATTTGCATGCACATAATCATCCAGTCTTTTATATTTTTTAAATAACGTTGCGGTTACTTCATTCACTTTTTTGTCAGTACACTGGGCAGACAACATGACCGCAACAAGGAGTTCCCAATTATTGGAATAATGGAGCATCATTTTTGCATGAGGAAAAAGGCGTTTCAACACCGCGTTAATATGCTTGGCACGCAGTTTTCGTTCTGCAAGATGTGAAATGTTCATGGCACATATCTTTCGACTATTGTAGCACACTTGTGCTCATATCTGAAAGCAATTATCCTGCATCTTCCGGTCGTCAGATAAAGGATAATTTGTATGTGACACTCAATGACACAAGAACGCTGCCTGTGCCCATTGTGTATAACAGAAAATAACCTTCCCCGAGCGGGGCAGCCTCGGGGTATACCTTGATCCCCTTCGGCACAAGGAATACACCTGTCGCGCGCCCCTTCGGGCGCATGGTATGCGACCAGTCAAGTTTTTTAGATCACTCGCTTCGCTCAGGGCTTCGGATTCATCCCCCGCCCTTACAGCAAGGGGTTTTCTCCTCAGGTCTAATAAAAAACTGGCTATCACCAGTTTTTATATGTTCAACTCCTCAAATGACGCCGTGGATGCTCTATCCAAAATGTCCTGTGCCACACGGCTAATGGCAAGTATATATTTCGTATTTGCGTTTCGTTTGAGCTTAGGAAACACATGTCTTCTGCCATAGGCTACAAATTGGTCCCAACCAATTGTTGCGACATAGGGAAAATGGCCTAGGAAGATTAAATCTCCTCGTCCGTATTCCCATCGCACAAGCTTGCGAAACGGGTTTGCCCCCATTACATCATGCAAGAAAAAACACTCCGCATCACTTGCGTATCCGCCCCCCAGTCCCGACGAACCAAAGAAATCTTTTCTGAACTCTTTTTCCACACAAGAATCTTCTTTTCTGCGAAGAATATTTTGAACTGTATCATGAAGCGTTAATGCATTTTCAATAATTTTTACCCCGCATCGCTCAAGCACAAACAAAACGCATATCATGAAATCATCAAATGTAAACGAATCAAGATGTTCATCGCTTGCGCACCAGGTGCCATACTTTCCTGAACGCAAGTCATCGAGACTACTATCTCCTACTTCTTTCCTCAAATCTTGAAGTGCTACATTTATTTCCTTTTGTACCTTACCACGAGATATTTTCAGCGAATCGCCCATAGCATTCACTCACTTTCTTACAAAGACCTAAAACCATACTAACAACTATAGGAGGATAATTCAATACAAACTTCACAAAAACAATATCCCGTGCTATAGTGCGAACAGTTCTTAATTTCAAGAAGGCGATCTGCGATGGATAGCGCGACTCTACAAAGAATAGCTCAACGATGTAAAAATGAACTGTTTCCTACTCTCCTTGCTGAATTTTCAGAAGCTATTCCATGGCTCCACACCGCAAGCGCCGCGGAAGCGCAAATGTGTCTCCACGATATAGTCCGAAATGCAACGTTTCGCTATAAAGAACTTTTTCCTGATTATGCAAACCCCATGCCTGCCCTTGTCAATAACATGCTCACCGTTATGATTGTGATCGAATGTAACGCAATATTTCCTCGCGACCACTGCTATAGGCTCGCGGTGGTTTACATTGAAGGAGAATTGTCTCCTCAGATTGGCATATTTCAAAGAAATACGCTCAACATACCAGAAGACGTTATTCCCATAATCAAGGTAAGTCAATCAGCGGTACACGCAACCAGAGATCAAGAAAATAATTTCTTAACACTTCCTTTTCCTTTCTCTGACAACTAGAAAAATCCCCTCGGCGAGAGGGTTTTATTCGTTAAACATACCTTTCAACAAGCTTACATTGCGCGCATCAGGTCCTCCGCCATCAAACCCAGGAACTTCCAAAATCCATGCTTTGTCATACAATCTTGTTTCTTGCACAAGCGCCTTAAATCCTTGAAGCCCGATATGCCCTTCTCCGATATTTTCATGTCGATCATGATGAGAATTGAAGACAGTCTTTGAATCATTCACATGAAGCGCGCGCACATTCTCAAGTCCTATTTCAGACTCCAACACCTCACACAGTTTCGCTATTGTTGCTTTGGTATATGCTTCTATAATGCCCGCTTCGAATGCGTGCGCGGTATCGATGCATACCCCCATACGTGAAGAACGCACACCACGCAGCATGATGCCTAGTTCATGGGGGGTTGCGCCCAGTTTTTGTCCGCCTCCTGCTGCATTTTCCATAACAAGTTTACTTGACCCCGGCACCCGCGCCAGTACCTCCTTCATTCCCGCAACCGCTTGCGCAAGCGCCTGATCTTTCGGTGCTTCTTTTCCAGATCCTACATGAAAAATCAATCCATCGGCATCAATACATGATGCAATATGAAGATGAGATACAAGATTATCAATCGACTTCCTGTACATCTCAGGATCCGCAGTTGCAAGATTGGGAAGATAGGCGGCATGTAAATAAACACTCTTGATAGCGCTCTGTTTCCTTGCGTCTTTAAAAAATGAAATATCGTCCTTTTTCGGCATTGATACATTCCACTGTCGCGGCGAAGCGCCAAAAAACTGAATACACTCAGCGCCAATTGCTTCTGCATTCATAATCACATTGCGTAATCCTCCTGAAACGTGTGCACCAATATAAGGATTTTTTGATTTCATAGACGACATTTACTTAACCGCTCATATTCACATAGCACTCTAACGTATGGCGCGCATTCGGTTCGATAGGAAGATCACGCAATGCTACGCGTGCCGGGATCCACAGATAGTCTTCCGCTTCATCGTTTAATTTCACACGCTTACTCCCCACCCGCACCGCCTTGTCCACAAAAATATGTTGAACACCCGCGTGATAATATCCGGAATTTTTTATTTGATCAAACGTACAAATATCAGCGCCCACCGAGGCGCGCAATCCTGTTTCCTCCGCGATCTCCCTCCCGAGCGCTCCATCGAGTCGTTCATTGCGCCTTACTTTGCCTCCCACAATCGAAAAGAGACCGCCCCATTTGTGTGTTCGCACAAGCAACACCTCCCTTTCTTTTTTTGATTTTGGAGCATCATACTCAATAATACCTCCTACTGCCACGACCGACCCCGGCACCATGAGGTCTTCCCACAACTTGTGAATCGCGCGTTCATTTCTCTCTGCACGCGGAGAAGGTAGCGTACCAAAACGTTTGATGTACCTCACGAGCTGCTCGGGAGTCACTACTGCGTTGTTATGCACATAGGCCGGATGATCCTTAAGTGCCTCATTAAAAAAACACGGCACATTCGCAACATGTGCAATTCCGAGCTCATACGACGCACTCGCCCCCAGATAACCATCGGGGTTTACAAAATAACTAAATCCATCACTCCCTAATCGCTTCAAATTATGAAGATACAAGAGTTCTATCATGCGTCGATCGTGCGAAGTGTCACTTTTAAGAATCGCGAAGCCATCCTCAATACGTTCTACTTCTGATAATGTAGGCGCTAACACGTCGATGCCGTTCTCAGTAAATAAACGGCGCACGTGCTGAATTCCACGGAAATGTTTGCGAAAACTTCCATGCAATACACAACGAAATAACGGAGTATTACTCTTCAACATAACGGAATCGAGGCACACGCAGCTCATTGTGCGTTACCTCATCTACAAATGACGAAACAGGACGCGCCCACAACGATTTTTCGCCACAGAGCGCTTCATAAAACACCACTTCTTCTAACGTTTCACTGTGCCTACCTACCCCAAGTACTCGATAGCGATTTCCGCGAAAGTGCTCGTATACACCTCGTTTCACCCCTTCCGCCTCGTGTGATAACGGTTGCATATAATTTGATTTTTTTACTTATCCGTGTTATTTTAAAACAAGCTTTATTGACAACTGAAACGGGAGATCAACACCATGATTGCGCACAGAATCCCAGGCCGCATTCGCCTACGCATTCCGAATCTTATAGACAATAAGGCTCTTGCGAATGAAATAAGGGGTCTTCTCCGCTCGCTCTTCGCAGTACGCGACGTAACGATAAGCATCTTAACCGGAAGTGTTCTCATACGCTATACTCCCGGCACGCTTGCCGTCGATCCTCTATTATCTTTCCTTGCATCTTATGATGCTCCGGAGACTATCTCCGCACCACGCGCACCTCACCCCTTCTCGTCCTTCCTCTTTGTCATGTTTCTTCTTTTCGCAGATGAAATCTTTTTGTATATTCTTTTTCATTACATCCTCGCTTGATATCATAGTATCAAAGCCCACACACGAAAGGGCTTTTCTTTTTTATTCCTCGAAATCTTTTGCGCGATATTTTTTGTATTCTGTTGAATAGACCTGTTCCCTGATAAATTTGAGATGATTTCCTTCTCCCGTTTTTCACGCATCTTTATCTCCTTTTTCTCGCGCCCGTTTCTTCTCGCCTTGCTTATATTTTTCGACGAGCCAGGAACTCGACTGCACCTTTCCTCCACGCCCCACGCCGAATACCAGCTTGCACCCGATCTCCGCACAAATTGTTTTTTCAGGAATATTCTTTCGCGTACGATCTCCTCCATTCACAAAGATATGGGGCTGAATGCGCAAGAGTTCCTCGCACACACTCTTATCCTTGGTATTCTTCGTGTGGCGAGAAAGTACTACACGATCCACGCACGCAAGGGCGGCAATAAGCTCCTTGCGCTCCTTCTGCGGCATAAATACATAACCCTTCTTTTTTCGCAGCCAGTGATCATTGTTCAAGATTACCACCAACGTATCGCCAAGACGTTTCGCCTCCTGCAGCATGCGCACATGGCCCACATGAAGAGGGTCAAACCCGCCGCTTACTGCGACGATCTTTTTTTCTTTTTTGTTGTGTGACATCTGAAATCCTATCATAAAAAAATAATCTCCATCCACACGTAGCGCGATATGCGTGTCATGAATATGTATCACCGTTATTATACTACAACGTATGACAAATTTTGCTTGACACCGCGTATACGTCTTCACTCCTATAGCAAAATCATAAAAAATTTTTTAGCAAATTGTGACCTTCTCCACATAAATCATTGCATATATGTTATAAACCGTATGAGGTGGCATGCCGTTTATAACTTACCACCATATCAATTCTATCACCGTAAAAAATAAAAAAGCCCCACGATAAGGGCTGTGTGCATTATTAATGCGAAAATGCGCGGTTAAGATTCCCGAATGCGGAAAAGATGAATACCAAACAAGCTACTCATACTCTTTGCTTTTTGAAAGAACGAGATACCTATGTACTGACAAGCGGTCCCAATAGCGACGCTCTGATAAAACACAATGCCAAATCCCTGTTCAATTGAATTCTCAGCGAGTTGAAACAAAGAAATACCACACACCTGAACCACCAAATCAAGCCCTTCCTGCCATGCCGACACACCACACATCTGATTTGCCCGATTTCCATATTGAAAAAGAGAAATCCCTACTATCTGTAAAGCTTCATCCATTGCATATTGAAGAAACGAAACACCAATCATCTGACCCACGCTCTCGGCATACTGAATCAGCGAGACTCCCGCAATCTGGAACGCGTTATGGCCTGCCCTTTGGTAGAGAGAAATTCCGGTAAGGTTTACCGCATCGTGTCCTGCGTCTTGCCACACACCAAACAAGGAGTACACATTATTGTCTGGGGTAATATAAAGCAAATGGACTGGTATACTAGTAATTAAGGTCAATTAATAACTAAATAACCAAGTCCATTTGTATGCATAGTGTAAAACAAATTCCTACGAAAAGCACGTTGCGAAGAATATTTAAACGCGTGGTATTCGGTATCCG
>JAGWJP010000030.1 GCA_028865725.1 Patescibacteria group bacterium | reverse complement strand
AGTGAATTTGTAATCGAAGAAAACGGATTCCAGCTCGGAAGATTCACAGAGGGCAATGGTAAAGGCCCGTTAGATATGCTAGGAAGAATGTTCACGGCAAACAGCAAGAGAATCGTGATTACGATGGCTTTCTGGAGAGACTTCAAGAGGAATGTTCAAGAGAAAAAGAGGGTAGAGGCTGGCCTTAAACTTTTACGTTTTTGACCGCCTCATAGAACAAGAATACCCCTATGAAGACTCCGAGTCCCACATCCCAGTAATCGAGGGTCGGGAACACCACTGGCCCTACTCCAATGAACTTGCCCCACGCGAAAGATAGAGCTATACTCACTACTCCTAGAACGATTCTGACGGAGTTTAGTTTCGTGAGTTTCATTCGTCTAGCTTGCTCTTTCTAGTGTCGTAGAGATGGATTGCCCGTTCTGCGTTGTTACCATGATTGAATAGAACTGGCCTTTTATCAGTGATGTTGCGAGCGTTTGTGTTATCTGTGCTGTAAAGCCGGCAGGGACAGCGCAATTTTTCAAGCTCGTCGCATTGGTCGAAAACGTGCAAGTCAATGGCGTGGCAGTTTCTATTAGCGATCCTGTCGAGCTATACACATAGACATTTCCAAGTGTAGCGTTATTCTTCCCTATGTTTTGCAGAAAGACTTGTACCGCTGCTGTACTGATAGACCACGCTGCGATTGAGACTTGATCTGATGTGTTTGGAATGTTGATCTGAGAGGTTGTACTTCCCATGAATCCAATAATGTAGGCGTACACAACTACTCCGGCCGCAATAGCGATCAAAATCAAGAGTAGTGTAGCGATGATTGGACTGATTCCTTTTCTTCCGAGTTTATCGAAGTTCATAGATTGCTTCACTTATGGGATAGATATATAGCTGCTACTCGCTCGATTTGCATGAGATCTTTGAAGAAAAATGCGGCTCCCGACCTTTTGGGCCGGAGGTAACTAACGAAGTGAATCTTTAAAGTTTCGAGCCGCAAGGAGACTATCGCCATGATTCTATATATCCTTGCTTAACTCATCTCTGGCTTTTGCGATCTGCTCATTGAGATAGAGTATCTCGTTGTCGATGATTTCCTCAAAGTTCGCATCAGTCTTTTTCAAGTCATCAAGTGCGTCTCTTCTGATCAAGAAGACTAGGCTCGTTAGAGACTCCTTTCTCTCTTGTTTGTACTGCAAGAGTCTTGCGAGTTTTTGCGAATTGGACTCGATTGAATTTAACAAGAGATCGCGGGTCATTCTTCGTTCAATCTCTTGATTTGCTCTGCTTGTCTCTGCACGTTTTGCGTGACTTGGAGATTTATTCCTTTATTGATTAATAGCAGGCCTTTTTCAATTTCTATCCTGGCCTGTTCATCAAATATTAGTTTCAAAAGCTTCTTGATCTCATCATTGAGATTTATAGAATCATTCGTGAGAGTTGAAACCTGCTCGCTCAGAGAGTAGATTTGTTGCTTTGCTGTTCCACTTTTTGTCGGCTCGAAAGGTGGGTTTCTCATGAGTTTAGAGTCGTCTTGTATCATCGTTCTTTTACCTTTCTCTGATGAGTAATCTGTCAAATTGTAATATCACCGAGTGGATTCAAGAGATGTGCTTCTCTCGCCACATTAGTAGATTGTCTATCGCTGTTGAATTAAACTTGTCAAACTCCCCGTCGAAAAAGCTCACAAATCGCGCCTGTTCCCAACCGAGCAACTCTGCGTAAGAATCATATGAAGAGGGATACGGCAGTCGCGTTGAAATGATGTAGCCCCAAATGTCTTTCCATGTCCAATTTTTGAGCGGATATCTATCCGTGGCGCTTTCTTCAAAGCTTAATTTGTGTTTTCGTTTGTGTGATTCTTCGCTTCTCAGTCCGATCAATCCAACCTTGCAACCAGTCTTTTTCTTGAAGACGCTCAACTCGGAATAGAATGCAGCGTACCAAGATACTGTCGTCGATGATGAGCGAGACTTTGGAAAATTTCCTAATCGAAATTCATAGCAATTGAGATTCGCTTGTGGGGCGATCTTCGTTGCATTTTCCATGACTTGATTCTCGAGCCACGTTGGGATAAGATACTTTCCAGCGACGAAGTGAAAGACAGAAATCTCAGGATTTATCGCAGATGCGAGTGAGAGAAGAACGATTGAATCCTTGCCACCGCTGTAAGCAATGTAAGCGTTTTCGGCATTAGAAGAAATTATTTGCCGTGCGTCTTGAATCTTTTCTCGCATCTCGTTTGATTTCGCGTAGAGCTGAAAGTATTCCTTCCATGAGTCTTCCAATACTAAATTCTCACTTTCGAAAGAGGCACAGCACATTTCGCCACCGTGTCGGGATCCCAATAAGGAGCTTTGTAATTTAGACGCTCAACATCCGCGTATTCCTTCAACATTGAGATCGGAATCGGACGCATGGCGACTGAATCCTTTGGGTCAATCAGCCCCCTGTCCTCTTCGATCTCCTGAACCTTGAAGGATTTGATCCAACCAAAGCCAATGTTGATGTCTTTCCCAAGTCCTAAAAGCCCAACTAGAAGCTCCCGCAACCAATCGGCGTCGGTCGTCAGTGAAGCATAGAAATCAAGTCGATCAGTGCAAGTAAAAGGTGTGCGCAAGACATAATCTTTGAAGAATCCACGCCCTCGATCTATCCTGCCGTTTGCGCTTCCAAGGCAGTTTTCTGCGAAGCGTTTGTAGAATGTTTGCATACTTTGCAATGTCTCGTTTGGAAACATTGAGACACTACAATGATACACATCGCCAGTGCGCCTAATCGGGAGAGAAGGGATGTCTTTGGTTACAAACTTGCTAGAAAGAAGACGATAGTCATCACCGAGCTTTCTTCGAAATTCAAGGTGTGCGAGCAGTGAATCAATGCACATGTAAGGGAAACCAAGGACGATATTTCCCATTAATTCAAAGCTTGCCTTTACGTTCGTTATCATTTGAACATCGCTTCAAATTCAGCAAGTGTCTTCGAGACCGAATCTTTGTTCAGAGCAATAAAATCGAAGTATGGTGCGCTGTCAAGTTGAGCGTACTCGAGCTTCAGCTGTCCATAACCAATTGAAGATTTTCCGCCGATGTATGGTTTTTCTTTCCACAGTTCGATCATCCTTGCCAGCGTGGCTACAGAAAGCAAGTCCGGATCCTCAACTGCGAACTCATGATAAAACTCCGCACCGGGAGTGAAGACTTCCTGCTCAATGATCATCTGAATTGCTTGATCATCTGATTTGCTCTCTCTCGGCGCTCTCAGATCGTCGCGTCTAGTTTGAAACTGCACAGAGAGCATTTCATACAAAGATAGTTTTGATGCGTATTGATCTGGAAGGAACTTTTGAATTTCCTTGCACAGCGGCAACATAGCAGAAACTTTGAGCTTCCCCTCGATCATCTGATTACCAAAAGCGAAGCCGAGTAGCCGAGCTGGCAAGATCTTGTCGTAAATCTTGCGCTTGAATGTTAGATCGATTGCGCCTTGCATTTGTCCTTCTGCTTCACTGAGTATGCCACCTGTGAACAGCGTATGGAACAAATGCTTCCCCTCTTTCGTTTCGAGATCAAGTTCGTATCCTGATTTATCAAGATAATCCGCCATGATCAACCTGCGCAGATAACCCCTGACCTCGTTTCCAGAGACGCATGGGACTTCTACTCTTTCGCCATTGACAAGGTACGCCATCCTGTTCAATGAGACCGTTATTCCTGTCTTTTCATTACCCCCAGAAAAAAGCGGGGATAATGTTGTTATTTTTCCTTGTATCCTTTTGATGCCGTACATTTTAATTTTGCACCCGTAATTTTGTGTCAAAGATCGCCTGCGTACTGCGCAGCGTGAAGCGTTATTACTTTTGTATATTTCCTGAGATAGTTCATCGAGAGCTCGTCTTCTTGCTGCAATCTGACTATGCGTTCAAGTGGAAGTGGTGGCGCCTGAAGCGATAGCCCATTGAGAAGCTTTTGCAACATTGTCCCAACATCGCGCTGATGCACCGCATAGGTCAATCGATGCTCGAATACGTCCGTCCTTCTTTGCCTCCCACGCATTTTCTTCCAGTCCACAGACTTGAATACCGATCCGAGTACTACTATCCAGTGTTCTTTGATTTCTGATTCTTCCATCATTTCTTAGATCAGCCTAACTACAAGTTGCCAAAGCGGATCATGTTTGAGACGCTCGATGCGCTCACAAATTTCTTGATTTTTCCAGTCGTGGACTGGCGCACCATTGTATAGTTTCCATTTCTGTTGTCCGAGTTTCTCGTATGCTTCACGGGCGAAAATAGTCAACTCAGAAATTTGCTGTGTCACGATCCTGATCAATCCTAGATCCTCATCAGCAATCCAGAAAGCTGTCTTACTGAGATTAGATCCTTTTCTAAGGAGTTGCAGGTACGTTTGTTTCTTCCCAGAGCGTGCAATATAAAGCATGAATGGTGGATCTGGCGGAGAGAGAAGGATTTTGAGCATGTCTTTCGCTGTGCAGAAGACAGTCTCGCCAGTGGAGCGTACCCAACTGCTTCTGCGATAATGTTGATCAGTGAAAACCTCATTGCAGTTTTGACAAAGCGAGTTTCCAGAACATAGATAATTATACGAAGTAAAATTGCCTGATGGTTTGAAAGATGAAAAATTCTCACCTTCAACTCCGCAGAGCACGCATCGAGATTGAATCATCACTGATTTTGCCAACCTAGCCAATTACACGATTTGTTTCGATATTTTGCCATATATGAATTTTGAAAGCCGACTCCAAGTGGAAGATGGCGATTTCGGAATTTATATTCGATGTTACATTCTCGTAGAAATGCATCAATGCGCTCTGGA
>JAGWJP010000104.1 GCA_028865725.1 Patescibacteria group bacterium | reverse complement strand
AAAAAAAATAGAACAAAACAAACCATTCAAAAGAATCCATTAAATTGAATACAAAAATTTGAATGCAAAAAAGGTCCACAAAAAAGCTTGACACAGGGTAGGTTCGGTGGTATACTGTATGGCAGTCAGAGGTAAGTCTATGCAGGTGCAGCACTTAGCGTCGGTCAAGAGACTTGGCACGGTTCTTGCTGCGACCACGCAAACCTGCATCAAACCTGACTCAAACAGGCAGTAGGCTGGTCCGAAACGGACACTTTTGAGGCGCTGAGATGAGCGATTTTGATTTATTTGAGTCTCCGGTGAGCAATCCGATTCAAAAAGAATCGACTACGGCTCCGAAAACTACGGATGCCGCAGTTCCTGAGGCTAAACCGGACATCGAAACTCCGGACGTTGAACCGGCTCCGAAGTCCGAAACTCCAAATGAACCTAAGCGAACCTTTGAAAACTCCACGCCGGAATCGGTAATGCCCGGAATTGATTCTGATAGCGCGCGGTCCGTAATGAATGCGATTATGTATCTCCTATCGCATCCTGAGGTTACGAACCACATGCTATTAGATGAATTCCAATATCGGGAATTTCTGAAAAAGGAAATTGGGCATTGCACGAACGAAGAATTTAGAGTTAAGATTAGGGCGTTCCAAAGGTTCGGCGTCTATCTGCGCGTTGGAGAATCGACGTTGATTAGAATCGCGCAGGAACGTGATGTTGCATTTCTTCATAATAATGACGAAAAGAGCTATATTAAGTTCGATGAGGCAAAGGCTAAGCTAAACAAGCCGAAGCCTGAGGCGCCGAAGAAAAGCAAACGAGAAAAGCACTTCGAGAAATATCGTAAGCTTAATATGACCGAAGAAAAAATCGAGGAACTTTGGGGAATCTTGGAGGGTGCGAAGTAAACCGGAGTTTGAATACTCTGGATTGAAAATCGATTAGAAATTAGAAACTAGGATAAGCAACCATGACTCACTGGCGCCGTGATAAACTCGTAATCGCTACTCTG
>JAGWJP010000103.1 GCA_028865725.1 Patescibacteria group bacterium | reverse complement strand
AGCAACCATTTCAGGATAAGTCACACTCTGAACCGAAGACGCTAGAACCGACTCCGGCGTCGGAAGACTGGTTCTGGAATGTGTGATTTAAAAATCGCTTGCGTCCGTCGTTCGTTCGTGGTATACTCGTCTCATCGGATGGGCAATGACGCCCAGTTTCAGGAGTAGACAAAAAATGGCACTCGTTGAACTCACTCGTAAGCGCGTCGGCCGTGGCACGGACAATGCCGAAGTGAAGTATCAGGGCTTCAATCTGAAGGATGTTCCTTCGGACGTTGTGAAGGAGGTTCTGGATTCACTCGGCGGCAATACCGAGGAGAATCAGAAGCTTGTCAAGGAATTCGTCGCTCGCGGGTTCAATCACTATCAGTTCATGAAGGCGTCTGACCCGTTCTTCGGCAAGGTTCCGGCGAACCTTTCTGATGCTGAAGAGGCAACGTGGCGTCAGACGGCGCGGAATCTTCTGAAGATGGGTAAGAGCGTAGACGACATCTGCAAGATTCTGCCGTCGGCGTAAGTCTCGAGTCGATTCAATCAAAGCCTCTCAGGGTTGCGTATGTCAATTCTGAGAGGCTATTTTTTCGTCTATGCGGTCCTAATTTACCGAGGTTTTCACTCAGTTTATGGTCCGTTTGCAGTCCGTTTGTTGTCAGTTTACGTGGGCTCAGCACTTTCCGTGCCAGTGTCGCTAAGTGCTTGACTTTCAACGAGTTATGAGGACAAATTACAATTTTGTAATCACTGGTAGGGTGTGTCCTGAAATTTTCTGGGGGTTTCATTCCATATTTTTGAATCCATATTTTTGAATAATTTCCTTAGTGTGTATTAATTATATGTATTTAATAATATATATATAAAAATAATAATAAAAAAAATAGAACAAAACAAACCATTCAAAAGAATCCATTAAATTGAATACAAAAATTTGAATGCAAAAAAGGTCCACAAAAAAGCTTGACACAGGGTAGGTTCGGTGGTATACTGTATGGCAGTCAGAGGTAAGTCTATGCAGGTGC
>JAGWJP010000102.1 GCA_028865725.1 Patescibacteria group bacterium | reverse complement strand
GCACCTGCATAGACTTACCTCTGACTGCCATACAGTATACCACCGAACCTACCCTGTGTCAAGCTTTTTTGTGGACCTTTTTTGCATTCAAATTTTTGTATTCAATTTAATGGATTCTTTTGAATGGTTTGTTTTGTTCTATTTTTTTTTATTATTATTTTTATATATATATTATTAAATACATATAATTAATACACACTAAGGAAATTATTCAAAAATATGGATTCAAAAATATGGAATAAAACCTCCAGAAAATTTCAGGACACACCTTACCAGCGATTACAAAATTGTAATTTGTCCTCATAACTCGTTGAAAGTCAAGCACTTAGCGACACTGGCACGGAAAGTGCTGACCCCACGAAAACTTAGGATAAACGGACTGCAAACGGACCATAAACCGAGTGAAAACCTCGGTAAATTCGGACTGCACAGACGAAAAAATAGCCTCTCAGAATTGACATACGCAACCCTGAGAGGCTTTGATTGAATCGACTCGAGACTTACGCCGAAGGCAGAATCTTGCAGATGTCGTCTACGCTCTTACCCATCTTGAGAAGATTCCGAGCCGTCTGACGCCACGTAGCCTCTTCAGCATCAGAAAGGTTCGCTGGAACCTTGCCGAAGAACGGGTCAGACGCCTTCATGAACTGGTAATGATTGAATCCTCGAGCGACGAATTCCTTTACCAGCTTCTGATTGTCTTCGGTATTGCCGCCGAGTGAATCGAGGACTTCCTTAACGACGTCCGAAGGAACATCCTTCAGATTGAAGCCCTGATACTTGACCGGCGGAGCATCCTTCGTGCCAGCTCCGACGCGCTTACGAGTGAGTTCAACAAGTGCCATTTTTTGTCTACTCCTGAAAAGTGGGCATCATTGCCCATCCGATGAGACGAGTATACCACGAACGAACGACGGACGCAAGCGATTTTTAAATCACACATTCCAGAACCAGTCTTCCGACGCCGGAGTCGGTTCTAGCGTCTTCGGTTCAGAGTGTGACTTATCCTGAAATGGTTGCT
>JAGWJP010000101.1 GCA_028865725.1 Patescibacteria group bacterium | reverse complement strand
TGGCATGGACTGGTAAGATCAACACCGTTGAAGATGTGTTGTATCGGTCGCTCGTGCCGCTGCTGAAGACGACACGCATCATCGTGGACTTCAACATCAAGGTTCCGATGCCAGGCGGCAGCCAGCTTGATGTGCTCACGCCGGTCAAGAAGGCCAACAACAAGTTCAATGTTGTGGATGTCGAGAGCGTTTTCAACAACAATCTTGACCCAGATTGTTACAACAATCTGTTGTCGTCGTACAACAGCGTCACAGGAATCGCCACGCTCAGCACGGCCGTTCCGGTCGGACAGATCGCATATTGCAGGTTGGTGTTGCAACCACAGGTTGCAGTGAAAAACACCAGCATGGATTTCATCGAGGCTGAGCTGGCGCCGTCGATCCAGCTCACGGACATTATGTCCGTGGAAACTCAGCCAACCGCGCATGAAATCGGTGTGACGAACAAGGCAACCAAGGCTGTGTTGCGTGTGCAGCCACCCTATCGATTCAACTTGCGCTTCACTATGATAGCCCTAGCCCCAGGCGGGGTTGACCTCACTCGAACCTTGGAAGCGCTGGTGGAGTTGATGGAAGAAAATCCATTGCTCACAAGCGCAGCTACAGGGGAACAGTACAGGCTCTGGCTCATCGAAGAGTTTCAAGACACCACCCAGCCCAACGACATGAACCTCCACTCCATGCAGGCGACTTTCGAGGTGTTGAACATCCTCACCTTCAAGAAGCCCACGGTGTCTGAGGTGGCTGTGGGAACACTCAACTTGAACACCAGCAACGGATAAAGGAGCACATCCCATGGCCCAGCGTCGGTTTGGTCCCACCCTCGGTGCAGGCGTCGTCATCATCGAGAAAGCTGCCGCGCAGCTCATCGATCCCGCCCCACTCGGCGTGACGTTGTACGTCGCTCCGGTGGAGAAAGGCGACCCCACCAAGCTGGTGTCCACGTTCAGCAAGCGTGACTTCTACCTGAAGTGCGGCAACTTGCTGGCTGGGTATCCCGGCGCTGACTGCGCCAACGACTTCTG
>JAGWJP010000100.1 GCA_028865725.1 Patescibacteria group bacterium | reverse complement strand
GTTATTTCTTTATTTGCTCCCATCTCAACCTCCCATCGCTTTTAAATTTGCATTCGCCCACTGACCAAAACTACCAAACGTGCGAATGATGAATCGTTTATCGTTCAAATCCATGTATTGCCAGACTTCTAGGATGATGGAGTACATGATTGCTCCTTCGGACGTTGTTGCAGCAGCTCAATATCTGGATTCAAAAGATAGTCGCAATCTCTACGCATCGCGCCTTCGTTATTTGGAATTTGCCAATATCTGTTTTCATCAAGATACGGCTTGTGCTCAAACCAGAATGCATCACCATAGGCGTGCATAGCCCACCAATTCGCCCACTCAGGCGCTTCAGACCAATCAGGTTTTGGTATTTGTATGTTCTGTTTAGCTGCTTCATAACCTGCAATGAATGCACAATTAGCGGCGTAATGAGCATCTTCATCTTGTTCTTGAACAAAAAGAGATGCTTCGTTTTTAAGCCAATCTCTAAACTGATTCCCCACTTGACCATAGTTAATATCGCTATTGCTCATCTTGTTTGCTCTCCCGCATGGCTTCATCAATTGCATCTCTTAAACTGGTTAAGTTTCTTATGACTATCTCGGTCGGTAGTTGTACGTTTGCAATATGTTGAGATTCATCAGCGAGAAAGTCGATGCGCTTAGTATCGTCGTGCGCTTTGATCAATTCAGCCTTAATTTGCTCAAAAAACAGGGCGTAGTTATCCATGTTTTTCTCACGATGAAATGAGATTTCTCTATCGAGACGATTAAGTAGTTTGCTCATCTTGTTTGTCCTTTAAAGTATCAATAAATAAACTACCTGCAAACGAATCAATTCTTGTGTAATGCTCAAGAAGAAAATCAATTGCGTCTTGGAGTTCGACAGATGCGTTAGATTTATCTCTAGCGCATTGGCTTGCATCATGTATCGCTAATGTTTGCAATATGCCGCAAGCCTTTTGAAAGTTAATATTAGAGTCCACAATCAACCCTCCTCTGGTTTAGGGGCTTTACTTAACGCCGCCTGATAGATCAT
>JAGWJP010000099.1 GCA_028865725.1 Patescibacteria group bacterium | reverse complement strand
TGATTATTCATTGCTAGAAAGCAGAGATAAAGCACACTTTACCGATGAAGGTAACGCTATTGTTCCACGTAATCCTTACACAGGCGCTCCGCTTGGTTCTTCTATTCCAAAGCAAGTATCGCCTGAATTTATGGGCGTAAGCGGCAACACTGCTGCGACTATTGCCAACGCCGCACAGCAAGGTGCGCTAAATCGTGGCGTGACAATGCGCGGTCAAAATATGCAAGATGTGCGAGAAAACCTTGTCCCATTGGAGACACCTACAGGTTATCAAGCATTTAGCAAGAAGACTGGCGCAGCAGTTCCTATTATGTCAGGCGGTCAACAGTTACAGCAAAAAGACTCCCCATTAGTTGCTAATCAAAAGCTACAAGGTCAATTAGGCGCCGGTATTGAGGAAGCACGTAAACTGATACCTATAGCCACAGCAAGCGGTGCAGGCGCATTGGCAGATACCGCTATGGGGTTTGTTGGTAAGTCAACTAAAGGCGGCGATGCTGCACAGCAGTTAGAAACACTGGCTGGCTGGATGACTTCTAATGTACCACGTATGCAAGGCCCACAATCAGATAAAGATGTATTGCTTTACAAACAAATGGCGGCTGAGGTCGGTAATCGAAACAAGCCTGTGTCTGCTCGTATGGCAGCACTTGATACGCTTGAAAAACTACAAGCTAAATATGCTGATGTAAATGGCACTCAAGCTCCAGCTACACCAACACCAAGTCCCATGTCTCCAACAAAAGCCAATGCAGAAGCTCAAAACCAAAAAACAATTGTAAGAACTGGCGTGTCTAATGGTCGTAAGGTAGTTCAATACTCTGACGGGAGTGTGAGTTATGCCGATTGATAATATCGTATGGGATGAGCCCAAGGATATTGTTTGGGATACTCCTAAGCAATCAGCTTTAGATAGGCTGAAAACAAAGTCAACCTACGGCGACTTTGCGCGTACACTAAACGATAGTCTAAGGGCGGCAAGCGGCGCAACAAGCGGACAAAGCCAACTAGGGCGTGGATTACAAGACG
>JAGWJP010000029.1 GCA_028865725.1 Patescibacteria group bacterium | reverse complement strand
AGGAAGTTTCCAATTCCAAAGATCACGGTCTTCTGTGTAATCGACTAACCAATGTGAAGCCATGTCACCAAAGAAATGTTCCCAGGTTAATCGGGCACCTGATTTCATATTGTCGAATTTTATTATCAGTTTATAATGTTTAAATATCTTGGCTGTAGGTTGAAAAGTCTTATGATGGTCACAAAGGACAACCCGATTCGCTACGTCACATATCTGCGTAAGAATATCAGGAGGGAAGCTATAGTCAAGGATATAGACATCTTTACCTATAACGTCTGGTAACTTATCATCGTAATATGAATGAACGAAATTAGCATTCGGATAGAATTTTCTAGCTATCCAAGCACAACAAAAGCCATCATAACAACCGCCATGATAAATTACTACTGTATTATCTGTCATAGCCAGTAAGTCCTGCCTTGTTAAAATTTTCTATCGCATATTTACGTGTAACTGGTTTCTGTGATATTAGACTATCAGTTACAGTTTTCCAAGAATTGTAATCACGATGATCAAGACATATAATGAAATTTAAAATACCGGCTCTAGACATATAACGTCCATCATTTATTTTCGTAACTGGAAAGACTTTTTCGAAATTGGACAATTGTTCATTTGATAAGTATAAGACTATGTCGATATCTGACACATCTGTTGGCGTTCCATAGGCATAGCTTCCAGTTAAGAATGCTTCAGACATTCGTTTCCTTAACCATAAGTGGTATTAATTTCTCTGAACAAACGTCGCAAATAAATCCACGATATTTAGCCATAGGGTATTCATCGAACTTAGATCCGTAAGAAAATATCAACTGTATTTCTCCACCTTCAAAAGGTTGGAAATGTTCTTCATCAAATAATTCTAATTCTTTTCTACATAGCACACACTTGGCGACCATAATTTATCCGGAATTGGAAATGGAACATTTAACGCAACATATCGGTATCGATGAAAACTTTTTCAAGGTTTCCAAGGTACTGGTGGTAGATTTGGTTGTTGAAGAAATGTTATATCTTTACGTTTAATCTTTGTACCATTTATTATTTTGGCAAAGTCTTTCATGGATCTAACAGCAACTTCAAAATTATTTTCTATCCAAGTTTCCATACCATCTTGGACTTGTCCACGACATTGATAAGTTCCATCTAACATTTTGATGATTGTATACACCGTAATAGCTCCTCTAGGTCATCAAATGCCTGAATTGATGTGTGATAGTGAAAAGTATTTAATCTTTCACCTAACAAATAGATTGGTAAGTCTAATGCTAAAGCAATACCCATTTCTACGTCACGTCCACCACGACCTTCACCATCATTTATATAAATAAGTGCATTTGATTTACGTATTTCGTGTTCACAGCGTAAGGATTTAACACCACGTTCATTTGGAGTCTGTTCACCATTACCGTAACTGTGATCATTTAGCCATGTTGCTGTTATTTCGTGACCTTCAGACTTTAGTCTAGCATATACCAAACGTCCGATCACTTGTTGTTTGCACGCTATGTATATTTTCATCGCTCTACCAGTATCATAGTGCCATCGGTTGAACGTTTCCTAACATAACGTAACCACAAACGTCCCAAATCTTCTGAAACTAAGAGGTTATATATTTCCGTAAAAACGTCGCGAATATCGGGTGTAATATTCTCATTACAACCATCGATTACTGAATCTCGCCATCCACGTAATGATGCTGTTACTATTGCGAGCTTAACTCCGCGGCGTTTCGTGTCATTTCCTACAATGTGTAAATGTCTATAATGAAGTAAATCAATATAGATTTGGTCTTCTATTATTAAGCCAATCGTGATATGATATTGATCAGCAAGAAGACCGACATCCGACAATAATGTATCAAAGTTAGACTCCTCGTCTAAAATCTCAGATAACGCTGATAAATGTTTTAGCGTTAAATTTTGTATAGCTTTAGCATCGATATTTCGGGATACACTATGGCCCAAAACTTCTTTACATAGTTGTAAGAGTTTTGGGAGATCACAGTGTGTTTTTGCAAGCAATATCGGTGGGGCTATCATGGCAATGAACCTAAACAAAAAGGACGGTTGAAACAAGTTCCAACCGTCCTCTACACTACAACTTATTGAACACGACCTCCGGTGTTTGTGCCTTCAGCCACTGTCACTTCAGAATCTTTTGGATTCCTAAAGTCTTCGACAGTTGCAGATACGGCTTCCTGAGATGGCAGATTAGTGACAGAATCACTACAAGGCATAACAACAGGTGCGTGCCAACTGTTACCATTCTTAGCCTTGACGAACTTAGACTTGAAGGTTGCAGCCTTCCCAGTCAAAGCCCTAATCTTTGGTGCTTCTTGCTTAGATGACGTATTAGATGCATAGAACGTCGCAAAAGACTTACAGTCTGGCACCCAAATTAAAAACTCATTACCTGCCATGCATTGCGAATCTTTTTCAAGACTTCGTTCTTGCACAGACTTAAATTCCGGTGTATTTGGGTTATAATAATTTAGTATATCGCCAGAACTGAGATCCATAGCTTTGAAGCGTACCGAAATAGGTATGACGGTAACTTCTTTACCAAGGTCTGTGACTTCATCCTTACCTGTTACGAGTCCCCAATGTGACATTGGAAACTTGCCCTCTTTAACAATACCACTAGCTGCCCCGAACAGTTGCAAGCGTGGAAGGAAAGAGTTTGCTGTCTTGGACAAAGCCAGAAAAGCGGCATCATCATCGTAAATAGAAACTTGTTGTTCAGGATCAATTGTAATCAGGTCATTAGACAATTTAATTATCTTTCTTAGAGTTAGTTACGACCTACATAGTCGAAATTACAAACTATTCAGCCTTGGGCGTATCCTTCGGCTTGTGTTCTTCATCAAATGCAGCAAGTGCAGCATTGATTTCGTCTTCAGACTTGTGTTCTTCAGTCAACTTCAGTTCGAGCTTCGCTCGCAGAGACTTAATCTCAGCAGCCGCGGCCTTACGCTTTTCGCGTTCAACCTTAGCCTTTTCACGCTTCTCGTTCTGCTGTGTCTGAACTTCATCAAACTTCGCCTTCTGAGCAGCCAGAGCCTGTGGGTCAGCGTTCAGGAACCAGTCGAGAGCCAACTCCCAAGCAGCTTCAGGTGTCGTAATACGCTGCGACGAGATATATGCCTTACCAACAGACAGTGAGTCTCGTTCAGCCTTCACATCAGCGATATTCCGCAAGAACTGTCGCGGAGTGAATTCTGGAGCCTTACCTTCTGCTCCCTCACGCTTGGCCTTTTCGATTTCCTTCTTACGGGCAATCGCCATTGGCGTGAATTCACTGGCCGGCAAAGTCTGTGCCTGAGCAATCAAGAGGTCTTGTTCTTCAGGTGGCAGCTTCGCTAAGGCATAACCATTAGCGATGTTAATCGCACCTTCATCAACAAGCTTGGCACAATTTGGAGACAGACTCGTCAAACGCAACCGTTCCTTAATCCACGAGTCTGAGCGAGACAGCATGGAGGCAAGATTCGCACACGTCATGGTGGGATTCATCTCCAACACGCGCTGCAAGTGCTTGCTATATTCAACCGGCTTCGTCTCAACGCGAGTAGCGTTCGTCATGATCTGTTCAAGAGCAACCTTGAAATCGTCGCTCGATGTGATCAGGGCCGGAATAGTCTCAAGACCAGCATCCTTCGATGCTGTCAGGCGTTGTAGGCCGTTAATGAGACCATAAAACGTTTCGCCGGTTTCCGGGTCATGCATAGCACGAACACGGATAGCTTCCAAAACACCATTCTTACGAACACTATCGGCCAATTCAATATATTCAGGATTTTTGCGATCAACTTCTCGCAGGGCTTCCTTATTAGCCTTAATCGAATTAACAGGAATGTAAGCCAGACTATCTTCACTCTTAACAACAACAGCAGCCATTTGAAACTTTCGTGTAGTGTAGTTACGTAATACGTTCACGAGACTACCGTCTCAACCAACCGTAATAATTTGGACAACCGTCTCAGTTCACACGTCTACCCTCCATTTCTACAAATACAATCAACAAAACGCAATCGACAAACACAATCGACAAATATCAAATCTAGACAAGGACATTTTCCCAAAGGTAGGAAAATGTCCTTGTCTAGATTTGCGATATCTATGGTATATAAGGACGGAAAATCCGCCACGCTATATTATACCTTTAACTCTGTCATGCGTCAACACGTAGGTTCCGAATTCTCAAAAACGGGAATACTCACAACAGGTTCTACCGGAAACCTCTATAGGATACTTATACCTCTTCTCTCCTACTGTACTTTATATATCGTCGTTTGTAGTTAGAGTAGTTAAGAGAATATAGGAAAAGCACTTACAACAAACTGGCAAAGTTATGCTTGTTTGTGTTGACGAATGCAGGTATATAAGGTATACTTATCTGGCTGATTGTGTAGTTTCGATTTAAGACAAGCTAGACACTTTTCAAAATGTCCATGTCTAAATTTGGAGATATACGTAAACATGGTAATGCGGACAGTCGCTATCAAAAATTTCTTAGCTTTAAGAACACATCCAGACTTGGCGGCGTTATATAATCATGATATGGAAGTCCAAGTTAATGTTGGACAGTGTGGTGGCCAGAAAGTTGATGGAGAATATAATGGTGTTAAATGGTTAGGTTGGAGTGATGGTATAACTACTTGGAAACCATTTAGAATTCCGTGGAATGCGTCCACGTCACCTACGTATGAAGACAGTGAAATACACTATGACTTAGACAAGTATGCTGAAGGTATTGGTCTTACTGGTTGGGATTGGAAGTCTAAGTTATCGCGTTGGTGTGCTTATGATTTTGATGCCATAACTGGACACTCTGAACGCCACCAAAAGAAACTATCGAATGAAGAGTTGAAACAACTTAAAGATGCAGTATCGTTGATACCTTGGGTAACTGTCCGAAGTTCTACGTCTGGCAGTGGTTTACATCTATATGTATTTCTCCAGACACCTGTCCCGACTATCACACATACTGAACACGCCGCCTTAGCACGTGCCATACTTGGACTAATGTCTGCTATGTCAGGTCAAGATCTACAAGCGAAGATTGATGCTTGTGGTCAGAACATGTGGATATGGCATAAGAAGATGATTGGGACATCTGGTCTAACAGTTCTTAAAAGTGGTATTCCTTTGGACAAGGTCCCACCTAATTGGCGTGATCACTTAGACGTTGTGTC
>JAGWJP010000098.1 GCA_028865725.1 Patescibacteria group bacterium | reverse complement strand
CACATGTACTTGTGGGCTTGGCTTATGTATGAACAAAGTACCAATACCAACAGTAGAAATACAAATGCCAGTGTTTAAAATACCATGATTACTAAACACCGCTTCGATACGTACCAAAGCATTAAAGGGGATGGTTGTCTGTACAGGTGTTACCTTTAGTGTGACGATTTCCTTTTTGCCTGCGGCGACAGGAATGTCCAACGATTCAGTGAATGTCTGCTCGCGTGTCACACTATTTTGTGTCTCTGTAGCTTGAGTGTTATTGGCCGTAAGTCCAAAGTTTATATTACCGATGATTGGAAATGTAATTGGTAATGTTTGTGTAAAGTTACCTTCAACTGTGTGCGTCATAGTTCTCGACGCGACAGCATCAAAAGTTCCACTCTTCAAGACATGTTCAGTAATCTCAGCAGTTCCAGTTGTGTTGTCAACGATCGCCTCGTCAAGTGTTTCGGGTGGCAAATCCACTGAGACAGGTGTCCCGTAAATAGGAGAGCCAAACTGAACTTTAAATTTCGTAGAATCAACCTTAACACTACTGAAACCCGATTGTGCTGTCAAACGCAACTGAGTCTCAGCGACCAAATCAAATGATGTGAAATCAATTGAATCTGACATGTTTAATTCCCTTCTACATATATTAGGACAAAAATTTCATGTGCCTATTGGGAACAAAATATCGAGATTATTATATAATTCTTCAATTGATCCGGTATTATCTACACGAATGACGTTAGCCATGCGTGCGTATTGCAGAAGGTCGTCGTAACGGAATTCAAGTGTTGGATCAATCGGTACAGAACGTTCGAGCCAAAGAATGTGTGTCGGTCTTTGTACCTTAACGGCATTGTTCAATTCTTCAAAGCTTCGAGTTCCAACCAATATGTCTGAGAATGAGAGGCACAATTTAATTAACATCAATGGATCGATACGTCGCAGCAGATTGCAATATTCGTACCAATACTCCCGATCTTCATGCCTATGTGCATAACAATGTTCTTGTGTTAGTAAATCATTTTTACCATAAATGGCGTGTGCTAATAGCGGTCTAACTGCTAA
>JAGWJP010000028.1 GCA_028865725.1 Patescibacteria group bacterium | reverse complement strand
ATACGTCCAACTGTAAGTGTACCCGCCAAAGCTAGTGTGCGATTTCCGCCCAAAGTTTCCTGTTGGATAGTTCCGTTGTCGAGATTGAATGTGACTGTTGATCCGTCTGTTGCGACGATGATACCTTGTGATATGCTAGACGCTCTGTCTATCTCTTGCCAATAGCTATTACCGTAAGTGTCTATACTTGTACATTCTAACTCAGTAACGGCCCAACCGCCTGGTGGAAGAATCTGTTGTTGACCATTGGCCCAAGTTATATTGGAGAACCAAGTTTCGGTAAAGCCGTTGGATGTCCGTAGTATTGTTACACGTTGTCCAATCGACTCATTGGTTACAGCCAATACGACGTTACCTGTGAAGTTTAGCGTGTATTTATCGTGTAGATCGAAGTCTAGAGTTACGGTGCCAGTAGACGTTGGACTACCCCATCCTGATAGGGTTGCGAGCGTTTCGAGCTTGTCATTTGCTGCACTATGGATAATAACTTGTGTATTACGTATCTTTTCGCCAGTAGCGTCGAGATAAGCAGCAACCGCATCTGTAGTCGAGGGACTTGGACCAGTTACATTACCGGAACCTGAGCCTGTGGCTGGTGCCCATGAAGAGTCGAGTGTTCCGCTAGAATTACCAATGGGTATTAGACCAATACCTGCGGTAACGCTAAACATTTCTTTCGGAATGTCATTGAAAACGACCTGCGAAGATGTGGTGAAGTTCACCTTAGCATTAGAATTGGTTGAGCGATAGACAGTATTACGTGTAATGGTATTTGGACTAGTGTTATAGGTTCCTAGCCCAATTTCCACTTGGCCTGCTGCCACGTCCACAATGGTATAGAAACATTGTGCGTTATTATATGCTTGGGAGAAAGGAAAATACGTACTAACTGCACCGTTAAGTGTGATATCTCCTGTGCCTACGGCAACACAGTTTTCTTTTATTCTATCGTCGATGAACATAATAACTCCAGCCTAGGACTAAAAGTCCAACTATGAAATTAATTATTGAACCTATTAGTCCTATGGTTGGTAAAATTAAAACAACACTTATTAAAACTGCACCACCAATACTTAGTCCAACAAATGCCTACGACTACGGCTTCAATAAATATTTTTTGCATTTATATCTCTCAAGTATGGTAGACGTTTGTATGGCTTTGGTGGATAGACTACTGTCTGCCTTTGTGGAAAACCGTCATATGTATTATAACTATTTTCAATTTGTATAAAAGTGTCTTCATCGATATATTCACAATATTCTGGTGGGTATTTTCCACCATACTTATAACCAAAATCTATTACGGCAGATTTATATTGATTTTCAGCTTCAATGTCTAAAAGTTGACATTCATGTTTCCAAGAGCCAAGATCAAGAAGTTCATTATAGACAATAGTTTCCACTACGTGTAATGCCATACCACTAGAACATGCGATACGTTTATCGAAGCTATAAAGTTGTCCTCTTTCGCCATAACGCCAAGCTGGAAAGCCAGACACATAGTCTTGTACTTCGTGAATTGTACATTTACCCGCTAGGGTTTGGCGACGGTTTTCAAGGTCTTGTGCTATAGGGTTTTCTTCTATCTTCCAGTTACGTGTCAGTTCAGTTTTGAGTATTTGAGATTCACGACTATCGTCGATATAGATAATAAATTTACGTTCTGAGACATGTGTCTCAGATACTGGAGATCCTTCAGGTAACGGTGGAGGTGGTACTTGCGTAATGAGAGCTATGAGAAGAATTAACATGATATAAGGTTTCCGTCTCGTAACCAACCATGCCAGACTCCTACCCAATGTAGCGATGGATTAAGCGTCGGCTTCTCAAGAGTTCCACTTAGAGACCATTGGGCATTACAATGATTCCGTCTAGCGACGGTCCACTCCGTAAATGAACATCCTTGTGAGCCTTCGCTGTATAACACTGGTATGGCGATTACGATAGACTCAATATTTTGTGGAAAGGGAAGCCCGTTGGGCAGAAACTTATAGTAGAAATCACCTTGTCTCACTGGTCCTTCGGTTCCCGTAGGGTGATCTACTAAGCGTCCTTCACAACTTACTTTACTTATCGGGCGGAGCGGCATAGACATGGGATTTAATCTCCTTCACATCTTGCTCAACATGTTCCAGACGTTTGTCTGTCGTCTCTAAGTGTCGATCAACACTTTCCATTATACGTGTCATCTTTTCATGTGATTCTGCTAACTTAGCACTACTCTCAGCGAACTTAGAATTTGTCTCTCTGGCGATAAGGTTATCTGCCTTGAGTGTTTGTACAAGTTCACTATGTTCATGTAGAAAAGCTTCTATCTTCGGAGCAGACCAATTAGCGATTCTGTACATAGTGGCGTAAGCTGCAACAGCCATAACACATAGTGCGACAACTGGGAAACCATAAAGTGTTACGAGGTTTGCCCAAGGTCTAACGACTTTAGGGATTTCGTTACCATTTTCGTCGGTCATGACTATATCCTTAGAGTGGTGTCACCTTAACGGTCAAATTTTGTGTGAGGACATTGCCTGCGGCGTCAACTTCAACACATTGTAAAGTTGTTATGTCTATAGCGGCTAGACACATGTCTGGTTGTTGGGGACTAATGACATATTCGTCATAATCGACAGTGACAAGTCTTTCAACGATGTCTTTTCGTGTAGTTTTGGGAAACTTGACAAGGTAATGTTTAGGCTCAACAGTGCCGGATTCGACGTAGCCATCGGGAATGTCTGACCCTTCGACCGTTGGTTCGACCGTTGGCTCGACCGTTGGCTCGACCGTTGGCTCGACCGTTGGCTCGGTGGGCGTTACTTCAATAGTTGCTTGACTAGACATTTCTAGTGTTTGTACTACTGTCTCATTGGTCGTTGGTTTCTTCGGTGGACCACCAGTTGGAAATACTAATTGCATATTAACCTTTCTTCATATTGGGAATGGGTTTATGAACATCTATTAATATTAGGACATTATTTTGTATGCTATTTGGACGCTATTTGGACGCTATTTAGACATAATTTTAGGAAATTTTCTTATTGAGGTTTGAATATTTGGCGAAATATAATCAATTTGCCATATGGCAATTGACCCTACCGGGTATACTGTCTGAGCATATACTGTCTGAACATATACTGTCTGAACATATACTGTCTGAGCATATACTGTCTGAGCATTCGGTTATTTAAGCGTAGGAACACTTGGCTGTCTAAGTGAGCATATAGTTGTAAGGCTGTAACGTCCCTTGTTTCAGAAAAAGTTTAGACGAGTCAGAACCACAATAGGGAACCGGCCTGCCAAAACGGCAGGTGCCATTTTGGCGTTGCATTTTGACCCACCCTGTCCCAGGATGATACACCTGCCAGGATGACAGCCGCAAAACGCTACTGCCGCACTATGCAACGGCCAAGATGACAGTGTGCAGAATCGCTACAGCAAAATGCTACAGCCAGGCTGTCAGAACGGCAGCCATAGAATTAACGTAGGCGAGCGCTAAGCTACTGGTCCGATCAAGATATCGGATTCTGCCGGATGACGCCTACGGCAAACGTCACGCATTTGACGATGGGTCTATAGTTGTTTGAACAACTATGTTGTCCACTAATTTGTACACTAATTAGATATGCCAGTAGTGTACATAGCAAGCGGCGTGCCGAAGTATGCCCACAATAGGTAGTGTACGTATGGCAATAGGTACACTACCTATTGTGTTTTCCGGAAAACCGACATTCCTTGCACGTTTGTAATGGAGATTTTAAGTCTATGCAACATAAGGTATTATGTCAAACGCACCTAGTTTCGGGCGTCCCTAGTCTATGGACTAGAGGGTCAAAATACCCATAGGGTTTATGCTGACAATCCGGACAGCTTTGCCACAAGTCTATATGCCATAAGGCATTAAAACTTTGCTTTGCGGGCGAAATTGCCGGTTTACCCTTTAGGGTAGGGTAGGAGCGTAACTAAAGTGGTTACGTACAGACGTTTCAACGTGAAGGATTTCAAAAATGACGATGACATTGGAAGCGTATCGCAGCAAGATCAATCAAGAAATTGAGTCAATCGAACGGGAAACACAACTTGCGCATCGGCGACACTTGGCCGACTTGAGAGACGCAAGAGGGAAAGGTAAAAAACTGAAGTTCACCGCCGAACAGAGCGGAAAACAAATTGTACGCAAGAGACAATGGAACGGTAGTGAACAGTATCTGTCAGCACAAGACGCAACGATGCCAACGGCAGAAGACGAGGGAGCTATCCGCAAGGTCTTTCAGGAAATGTTCACTGGTCAATCTTGCACGTTGGAAGACGGACGCGAAATTGGTCTTGGGGATCTACTGATGGACAGCCTACTGGAAATGAGGAGCACAACGGGACGTAATGGCCAATGCCATTGGTCGGAAGTAGTTGGAATTGCTTGGTTGTACGTGGAAGAAAAGAAACGTCTACCAAAACCATCTATGCTGACCTCACGCGCGTATCGTGAACGCGCTGCGACCGATAAAACGATAGTGTCACTTTCGACGATTTCCGCGACCGATCAGGAATTGATTTCAAGTGTGGGCAAACGTGATAGCGAGCTATCTGACGAGCTAGGTGAAGTGGGTTTACTTATCGCGTCAATGCTTGGTGCGACTCTGACTGAGGCAATCCTCAGAACACAAACGTTTAACGGAGCTATCAAAGCTTCTGGCTTGAAGAGGCAAACATGCTACGATGCACGCAAACGTGCACAGGTGACTGTTGCTCTCAGTAGTGCAGTGTCAATCGGTCGACGAATGGCGGGACGTTTGGAAACGCAACGGACAACTCAACGTGCGGCATTAGTCGCGCAAGGTAAGCTTTTGCCACGTCATCGCAAAGTAGTCACGCGATAGATCACCAGTGAACTATGGAAACCCGCCTACGTGAAAGCGTAGACGGGTTTTCTTTTTGCTAGGCGTCGGCCGTGAGGCGTCGGCCGTGAGGCGTCGGCCGTGAGGCGTCGGCCGTGAGGCGTCGGCCGTGAGGCGTCGGCCGTGAGGCGTCAGCCGTGAGGCGTCGGCCGTGAGGCGTCGGCCGTGAGGCGTCGGCCGTGAGGCGTCGGCCGTGAGGCGTCAGCCGTGAGGCGTCAGCCGTGAGGCGTCAGCCGTGAGGCGTCAGCCGTGAGGCGTCAGCCGTGAGGCGAATATATCACCAACAAAAGCATAGTTAAACATCTTTACAGTATTGAATGGCATGGAAATTCTTTACCCGATAGGGCAAATTTTCCGTACAAAATCCCGTGCCCGTCGCCTA
>JAGWJP010000027.1 GCA_028865725.1 Patescibacteria group bacterium | reverse complement strand
GGTGACCGACCATGGATGCTCTATTGCATCCGGAGCCTGCAAGCTCGAAACTGTTTCCGGCTCGTGCCCGGAATGCCTGGCTTGAAATTCTATTGACTCTCCGATCCACTTCATGTGCTTGTCTAGATTCGAGTAGAACTCAATCATACCCTTGACGTAGGCATCAATAGGAATGTAGCGCGCACCGTTCCAGGTCGAAACAACGTGCTTCACAAACATGAACGGTTTGCTTGCCAGGACCGAAAATGGAATATTCTTGGTCACATAAGTATCAATGAAGCGGTCCATTGCGCTTTTCTTGTCAGCACTGCCAAAGACCATATCTTCGAAAGCGTCATGCCAGGCTTTCAAAGCGTGAGGACCAAACTTGTTCTTGATGATGGTATTTATTTCGGTGTTGTTCATGAACGGACTGAACACATCAGCCATGGGCTTGCGCCATCCTATCCAGTTCTCGGACTGGCGTGAATAACTCAAAAACTTTTGATGGATGTCTTGGTACGCGAGAGCCGAGGTATTGCCAGTTCTCGCTTTTGTCGATCCAGGAGAAGCGACCGCGCTCTTGCCATTCTTTGCGCTGTTCTGAAGCATGTCGTTGAAATCACGCGCCATTAGTTCGCGATCGAAATCGCGGTGAATCATCGGACCTGAGTAGTCCGGATTGCTCGGCAAATCAACGCCGGTCTTCTCTTTGTACTCATTCGCAAGGCGGCGATAAATCTCTTTGTAGGCTTTTACATAGCCCTGCCAGATTTTGTTATAGGCGGGATTCTTATCATTCAAAGCCTGTTCAATTTGTTCAGCCGTGCTTTGAGTGAATGCGTTCTCTGGCGTGTACTCATTGCCAGCAATCAACGCCTCACGCGCCTCGGGGTCATTCCACTGCGCCAGCTTGTCCATCGCCTGGTTGACCGTCATGCTGCTTTTCTTGCCATTGATGCGAATGGTGATTTTGTCCTTGCCGCCCTTGCGCAAAAGCTCAGTGACCTCCGCATTCTCCAAGCCGGTCGCATCTCTCAATATGTCATACAGCTTCGAGACATTCCCCCGATGTCCGGCGTCTATTTTGTTCAACACGTCGCCAACATGAAACTTGCGTACAAACTCATCACGGTTAAATGCGTTTCGAAAGAACGTCTTTATCATCGATGGCCAGTTACCGAAAACGGCGATCATGTTCTGGGAGTAGAATGGCACCTTAAATAGAAACGGGTCTTTCTCTGGCGGGTTTGGTCCGGATTCAACCGCGGTCTTGTCTTGCTCTTTAGCTAGCTGATCACGTAGTTCTTGGGGCACATCTTCGCCGGCAGCCTCAAGTTTTTCAATCTTGCCCTGAAGCTCGTAGCCTTTCTTTGTGTTGCCCTGCAGACCAGCAATGGTTTCTTTAACCAGCTGGAATCTTGCTTCAACCTGGTCGGCTAGTTCCTGAATACGCTCGGCTCTGCCTTCTTTGTACGCGGCTTCGATTCTGTCAGCCAGCTTGTTTAACTCCTGAGCCGATTGCTTTTCCACATCACCGACAAAGTTGGCAATGTCCATATCACGCTGAAGCTCAGGCGTTAATTCATTATGAGCGTCCGCATATTCGTAAGCATTTCTCACAGGCGTTAATTTGCCAGGGTCTTCAACAAACTCTTTGATTTTGTTCAGCACGCTCTGTAAATCAGTGCCTCTAGAAAATTTCGAGTTGGGCTGGCCATTTACTTTAGACGGCTCTATCTTTTTGACGATGCCTTTTAGCCTGGTTTTCGCTTCCTTGAGCTGTAGCTTTTCAATCTGCTGAATTTGTTTATCGGTTTCAGCCTCAAGCTCTTTCAGGCTCCGGTGATTCTCTTTTTCGTTCGTAAGCTCAAGCTTTAGGTCTGCGATCTTTTGATGTTCCTCAGCAAGCTTAGCTCTTTGTTTCTGCAACTCCGGGGAGGTAATAGTCATCTCGTCTTTCTTGCGAAATGCGACAACTGGACGGTCGCCGCCCTCGGTTTCGAGCTTAGCAATCCGATGCTCAATACCCGTAATTCGTCCTTCAATAACAGCAATCTCTTCAGGTATTTCCTTCTCGATTCTGTTAAGTGAAGATTCGCGATCCTTTCGCGCTTGTTCATTCTCGGCTTTCAGCTGCTCAAACGCTTCCGCCTTATCTCGCCTCACTTGTTCTGCTTTTGTTAGTTGCTTCTGTGGCACGGCGGTGGCTAATTGCTGAATGTCAGTTTTCTTTTCTAACTGCGCCTGGATCTTTTCTTGTTGAATCGCCATGGCATCATCGTGAGCCTGAAGCTTGGCTGCCTGCGCTTCCATGTGAGTATCATGTGATTTCTGCATCACTTTAAGAAATGATCCGGCGACAGTACCGGCAGAATGTAAAGCAATGGAAGACTTGAGTGTACTCGCTAAGGTTTGCTGCATTTCATTGAGTGCTTCGCCTACGGTCGGTTTCACATTCGGATTCTTTCCAACCGTTCCAATGATTTGACGAGTGATCAAATCAACAGCTTTTTGGGCTTCAGAAACACCGATCTGCCCTACTGCAAACTTTGCTGAGCTGCCCACATAATTGCCAAAACCCATTATGGTTTTCATGAGCAATGGCTCCGCAATCTTCAACGGCTCTTCAGCAGCAGCGGCAGAAACGGCAGCAAGCGCCTTGAATTGTAACGAGCCTAGTAGTCCCTGAGCGAGTCCCGAGACAGGTGCCCAATGTTTAGCCTCATCGTGATTCGCGCCCAGGCGCCGTAATTCCATGTACTGCTGTCCAGTGAGATAATCAGCAGCGAATGTGGCAGAAGTGGCAAGACCGCCAACAAGAGCAGCCTCGGGCGCGAGTGGCGCACCAGCACCGGTGGTAGCTGCAAAACCGGCGCCAGCTTGCATTCCAATTCCGTACGCACCTAATGAAGGCAAGATGAACGGAAGCGCCTTAGCTGTCTCTATGCCAAGGGATGTGGGTATACCGGTAGCCCAATTTTTCCAAGATTGCTTTTCGTATTCATCAACGCTGTGCGCTGTCCATTTAAGTTGTTCGTCGGCATCAATCTTTTGTTGAGCTTCTTCATAGGTCATTTGTCCATCCATAACGGAATGCCCAAGCGCAGACTCACGAAAACCACTTGCACCAACTTGAGTTGCTTCGCCCAACTTCTTAGTAAATTCAATTATGTTTTGGTATGGATTATCCGGCGTACCCTGACCCACTACCGGCACTCTGTCTTGCTCCTGAACTGCTGCAAGCGCCCGGTCCGCCATCTCATCTGCTGCATTACCTGATGGTGTATCAAGTAATGGCTCCATCGGCTTAAGTTGGCGCTTGTCGGCTGCCATCACGGCATCAAATGCCTGGTCAGCCATTTGGTCAGCGAGGTCAGACATTCTATCGATTTCCCTGCTTGAGTTTTAATTTCTTCTCTAAGAGCTGCTCATCTAAAGCCCCATTTCTAGCCTTTTCAAAAGCAGCGTTATAGAACGCTTGAGTCCATCTGTCTTCTTGCTCAGGACGGAGCCCCTTTGTCCTAACTCTTTCAAGACTCGGCATAAAATTACGACGAAGATGTTCTGATAGAGCAAGCTGCTGGCTCATATTCAAGTTGTTATGTCCGACCAATTGCAATATAGAAGACAGCCTGTTTCCATCGTCATGCTGCGTCTTCAATATCTTGGTTTGTTCTTCTGCTACTTGCTTGGCGTTCTTTTGCTTCTGTAGCGCCGTTGCCTGAGCTTTAGGCGTGTACCAATGTTGCCCAAAAAATTCACGGTCATTGTAAAGCGTGGAGGTGAGCACCTTTGTACCGTATTCATTCAGATAACTTGCAGCCGCTTTCGGATCCATAATCCCCCTGGCAACAGCCCAGTTAGTATGTTCTTCAACGTCTTTATTTAGCTTTACAGCAGCATTATGCTGGTCCGGTCCAACCGGCATTGCAGAGATTCTAGTCTTCTCTTTGAGAAAATTATTTTCTTTCATAGCCGCAAGTTGTCGCGCCGTATTCTGTCCCTGCTGAAATTGTTGATTAGAGAGCTGAGTTTGTACCCCGAGTGCGGCGATTTGATTACTTACGTCACGCTGGTTCTCGGCTCTTGCTCTCGCTTCTTCACTACGCGCCATGGAAATCTCACGCAAGATTTTTGACTCATAGCGATCTGCCTCGTTTAAGAGTTGCCGACCACCTCCAATTAACTGCCCCTGTTGCTGCTTGATGCCCAAAATGGTTTCTTGTTTCAATCGACCATCAGGCATTTTTTCCGCTTGCTCAAGCTGCAAGTTTAAAGCTTCCATTCTTTTGTCAGCCGCTGCTTGTAATTGCGTCCTTGTGGTTGGATCGTTCTCTGTGTCAGCCTTCGCCAGTGGATACAAAATATCTTTGTTGATATCCGCAGCTGCAATGCTATTTCTAGTTTTCAAAATGTCAACAGCTCTTTGCTCATATTCTTTTTCTTTGGTATCAAGCGCGCTTAAAAAAGATACTTTCTTTTCCGGGGTCAAAAGCATTCCATGTGGAGGTTGCTGAACAATGCTTCTAATTTCTTTTATTCGTTGAAGACCGTCAGCTGTAGGGGTAACGCCTGCAAGCATATTCTCAATACCGGAAGCAGTCAAAGTCTGAGTGTTTTTCTGCTGCGCTTCTTCAATCGCCGCAACCCGTTTTTCACCACCAGGCACAGGCATTGCTTTGAACTGCTCTTTTAGAACTCCATTAACTAGATTCATATCCTGAATCGCTTTACCTGTTAACAATGCCTGTGCTGAAACCGGTTGCGAAACATCAGCATTATCTAGAACAGCTTGCGCCTTCAGTGGTGCGGCGTTGATACCAGCTTGAATGTTGTTTTGAACCCAGGGAGCAGACTTGGTTTGAAAATAGTTTTGCCTCGAGGCAATACCTTCCGAAATATATGACACCATTTTGTTTTTCAATTCTGGCGTCAATGTTTTATCCATGTTTAATGAATCAATTAACGGCTTAGCTCTGTCGCCAAAGTTTTTCGCAGCGTTGAGCGGCGCCATTGGATCATTTGTGGATGCCGCCGTTATTTCGCTATCTGTCGCGGACTGCAAGTTATTCAAGTGTTCATCCAAATCAGGTTTCTTGAGAGCAAAAGACAAATCAGCCGCCATGTTTCTGGCGTGCCTGGCGCGCTCTTGTGCATTCATGTTTGCAAACATGCTTTGCTGAAAACTTTGATCGAACTCAGAACGCGCTTGGTTGAAATCTTCTTTGGCATTCTGAAGACCTTCCAGCGTAGCTTGTCCAGCGTCCTTAGCAACTTCGGAGGCAGCCATGCCGGCAGACCGGTCAACGCCTGGCGTTCCAACTACCCGCGATGGCAAACCTG
>JAGWJP010000002.1 GCA_028865725.1 Patescibacteria group bacterium | reverse complement strand
CGAAGAATGTATCATCATGTGACACGATACAAGCTCGAAGATCTGGTGTCAGAATTTTGCTTGCGATTTCGTCAGGATGAAATCTTTGAAAGTCCTGAACGCTACTTGGAAATATGCCTATCAGCGAAACCATTTGCTTTATAGAACCCGCTACTATAAAGAAGATGTTATCGTAAGGCCTCTTTGTCATTCTGCTCCGCCTAGGGCGGAGAGGAAGCTCAAGCGTGAGATAATAACAAGGACTCCTCCTAAACCGTCTGGCTGACGGCTAGACTTGGGTCGTCGCGCTCAGAATGAAAATCACAATAAACATAACGTTTAGGAATTGACAAAAACAGCGGTTAGTCTATTATTGAACCACATCTTGTACCTTGACACAAAAGGAGGTGAGAAAGTGAAGCACGCAAAGAACATTTTTGTGTTTGCCATATTGGCGTTGGCTTTTATGGCCAGTCTACTCGTGTATGTGTATGCGGCAGACCCTAAGCCGGTAGACGCGATAGGGAGCCTCTGCGGCGTGTATATTAATCCCGTCTCTCATATGAAGATCGAACTTCTGGAAGATGGAACTTTTCTTGTGAACACACTCAATAAGCAGAATGGCGATGATTATCGCTACCAGTGGGGTACATATCAGTTGGAGCTTAGGACATCGACTATTCTGATCAAGTTTAATAATGGAATTGCGTATAGATTTCTTGTGTCGGTGGATCCACCGACACAGAAGTGTGTAGGTTTGAGTCATCCCGTGCTTGGAAAATGGGAGAAGCAGTAAAAAGAGATAAAGTAAAAAAGCCCTCTCGCGAAGAGGGGATTTTAATTTTTAAAAAATAGGATTCTAAAAATTCGTCAAATACGCAGATTCTTATTAAAGTTTTTTTGCTATCTTCCATACATCACCTGCGCCGATGGTGAGGATTACAAGATCCTCTTTTTTGTTTTTCGCAATAAGCGTTTGTGTGCGTTTTAGTGCGTCAGTTAAGTCGCGTGCGTATTCTGATTTGGAGTGATGTGCGTTTATTTTTTGCACCAGTTCGCGCGAACTTACGCCCCCCTTTTTTTCACGCGCTGAACCATAAATTTCGATGACGATCGTATGATCTGCGTTAGTAAACGAAGTCGCAAAATCATCCATGAGCGCTTTTGTGCGCGAGAACGTGTGCGGATGAAATAGAGCAATTATTTTTTTATCAGGAAATCGTGCACGGGCGCCTTCTAGTGTGGCACGCACTTCGGTGGGATGGTGAGCATAGTCATCGATCACTATGGGGTCTGATGATTTTATTATTTCAAAGCGTCGACTTGTCCCCGAGAATGTAGCACATATTTTTTTGATAACAGGAGTACTGCAACGGAGTTGTGTGGCGAGGATGTAGGCTGCTGCGACATTGAGAAGGTTGTGGCGCCCCGGAAGCGGGGTAGTGAGCACAACTGGTTTTTTATTTTTTACATGGAGTGAGAAAGTTTGCGTGTTCGTGTCTTGTGAAATAGGAATGACGCGCACGTTGTTGTTTTTATTGAATCCGTAAAATATAACACGTGCACGGGTATGTCGCGCCACATCACGTACCGCAGCATGATCTCCGCATGCGATAAGGGATCCGGCACGTGGAATACGTGCCACGAATTTTTTGAACGTTTTTTTATAAGTGGCAAAATCAGGAAAGAAATCGGGATGATCATACTCAAGGTGGGTGAGAATTACCGTGTATGGATTATAATAAGAAAGTTTATCTTGATATTCGTCCCCCTCGATAGCCCAATATTTTGATCTTCCTACTATCGCGTTTGTTCTCCACGCACGGACGCGAGAGCCGACCACCACGGTGGGATCTTTTTTTGCGGTTTTTAGCAGCGTGCCAACTAGCGCAGTGGTTGTGGTCTTTCCATGTGTACCCGTGATGATTATTCCATGACGAGCGTGGTTGTTGAATGCGATGCCCAGCGCTTCTGCATAGGAAAATATTTTTGTACCCATACGCGAGAGATATGCCACTTCAGGATTGTTTGAGGTCGTATACGCTGAGGAGGCGATATACATATCTGCAGGGTACTTGTGCAGATTTTTTTCACTAAACCCTTCGTAGACGGGAATACGGAGTTTCTTTAACACTTCATCGGTAAAAAATATTTCAGCGATATCAGATCCTGATACATACGAACCTTGCGCCTTAAATACTTGAGCAAGCGCAGTCATGCCAACTCCTTTTATGCCTATGAAATATATTCGTTTCTTTTTTATCATGTTTCATATACACGTCCGCCCTTCTTAATTGAAAAGGGCGCGCACCACACGTAGATAGACTGCATGTGAGCGATACAAATATGTTTCACGTGAAACATGCGAACAGAAGGTAAGGGGGCATATACCCTGTTTCACGCCATGTTTCACACTACTATTCACGTTGAAGCAAGATGCTTACGACAGTACGCAAGCCGTAAATTTCAGGAATATCGCGAAGCGGGTATTTAGGGTTGTTTTGAAATTCTTGTTGAGTAAGAACAGTTTTTTTCTCTGACACGTTAAACGTACGCAATTGTTTTCGCGCATTTTCAATTGATTCGATAAGAGCGTTGCTTGTGTAGCGTGTTCCATCTTTTGTGGTAAGCACATTGATATCTCGCAAGAGAGTATAGAGTTCATCAAATGTGTGTGCATGCGCAATTTTTGTTTCTGCCATAGGGGAGGCCTCCTCAGCATCGCGTGATGTTGATTGTCTGGAGGGAATTGTGCGAGGAGATTCCATGATATAAAAAATAGTGGTGCACGCTGAGGGATTCGAACCCCCGACACCTTCGGTGTAAACGAAGTGCTCTAACCGGACTGAGCTAAGCGTGCCGTATCATTTTCTCATGTTTTTACACTACTACATGTAGCAAGAGAAATCAATTTTTAAAGCCTGTCGCGTTTGGTATATTGGTTTGTCGTTTGTAGAGTCGGAGGAGAATCAAGAAGGTGGTTTTCATAATGAGTTTAGAATTCCTATTTTTGATTATTATCATTCTTGTCGTATTGATCTTTCATTTGTTTGGTGGGTTATGAACCCAGAAGGAAGAGGTTCTCTATGCACAGCATGGGGCAAGGGATGCTCGTTATCTTTCAGGACATGTTCGTGAAATGTTAGCCGGGTGAAGAAGCTAAAGCCGAACAATATCTTCACCAACTCTTTTTGATTGAAAAAACATCAGGGAGATTCCCGAAGGGATGCACAATCTGGTATTCCTTGTACTGAAGAAGATCAAGGAATTTCTTGAGCGTAAGGATGGGGAAGTTTATTTTTGTGCAATTACTTCGTAAGTTTTTGGGTTGTAGTAAATCCTGTCATAAATTTCATATGGTGTTCCGAGGAACCCATTTTCTCCTTCAATTTTGATTCCACCGATGCGTTCTCCGCCAAGATCCCACCGATCATAGTAGGAGATATAGTGCCCGTGATTATCTTTTCCGCGTGAAATTTTAAATTCTCCCATAACTCCCACTCTCAAATCATCTGCAGATGATTTTCTTCCATCATATGTAATGAGATAGGTTTCTTCTTGTGCCTCGGGCCAATCTTCAGAATCAATGATACGTTGAAGAGCTTGTAATTGAGAGAGGATTTTTTGTTGCGCCCTATTGAGGCTTGATAAAAGAGTATCGGTAGCGTAGGCATTTTGATTAAGCTCATCTTGTCTCATATTTATTTTTTGGGCTATCGTTTCGTATTCCGCAGTAAGGGCATTTATACGTGATTGCAATTTTTTTTGTCGCGACGAATGGGAAAAACCTTTCAAGATTTCTTGGATAGGGGAAAATCCTTTTTTGCCAAAATTAGGAAGATTAGGAGAAAATTTCTCTAACCAATTCCTGATGCAATAGTAGTACTTGTCTTCATGGGAATGTTCAGGCTGGTAGTTGGAGATACTAAAGGTATTGTGTTGCTGAGGGAGTCCAAGATAAAAACGCCACGCATCTTCTCGACCGGGTGTTGCTTCTGTGCGATAGGCCATGGGAAGAGAGGCTGTTGAGGCGCGCCCAGGAATAAGATTTCCAGGGAGTTGTTGGAGAATACCCCAGAGTGTCTTGTATCCAATAGGAGTAATGCCGCGATAGAGCAGTTCGCTTAGTCCATGAGAGTATGCGGCCCTACGTTCGTCAGTAATTCCTGTGCGTTGAAGTTGTAGAGTGGCAGTAGGACGGTTGTTAAAAGAGTTGTTTACAGGATGCTCAAGCTTGGTGCGTTCTACTTTTGCAAGAAACAAGAGAGGGATAACGGCGGGTGCGACGTATTTGAATTTATGAAGGAGTATTTTCCATTGCGCGATAAGAGCTTTAATCTCTCGCGGTAATTTTGCATGTTTGGTCGCATGAGTGTCTTTTTTTATGAGTGCCTCTAAACGTTGTTGTTGCAGCGCCATAAGCTCTGAGGTTGCATCGGCGACACGTGCTATTTCCTCTGTAATAAGTTTGCTCACATACTCTTTCTCGCGGAGTGAGAGAGGTTCTGGTAATGTGTGCGACGAGAAAGAAGGGAAACGTTCAGTCATAGTGAGGGAGAGCTATTATTGTCATTTTGTTGTGCTTCATAGGTCGTGAGTAGAGTATCGATTTCATGAAGTATAGTATCACTCTCGTCCTGATATGCGCCAAGAACAATGTCAAGTAACTTTTTTAGCTCTTTTGCGTGCGGTATATCATGGTGCATAATAATGAAAATGGAGATGGATTATAACGCCACTTCTCTATCAAGATAGAGGCGAGGAAGCATCATGTGCGGATTCCAGCTTGTTTTTAACTTTTTTATATCCGTGATGCTCTGGTATTTTCCATCGGATGCGTAATCGTGTGCCGATATCTTTTGTACGTCAAAAAAGATAATTTGTGCAACGCGGCGCCCCACGACGAGGGGAATGGTGTAATGGCGCGAATTGTTGGTGATTTCCATTGTCCAGCGATTCACATATCCGACATCGCCCCAGCCAGCGCACTTGCACACTTCGATGAAATTTCTACCCAAAGATGAACGCGCTTTCATCATGGTGGTAATAGTACCACGTCCACCGATAAATTCGTTGGTATGGGCGAGAATCGTTTCGCCGGGTTCGAGAAGAATTACCTTATCAGCGGGCGTGATGCCTTTGAAATCAAAATGCTTGAGCACCTTTGATGCCTTTTCTGCCGTGTAATATTGCGTGCCCCATACCCGATCAACGTGTTCTTTGTTGTAGATGTTATAGAGATGCACATAATTATCCGGACGTTGTTCGCGAAAATAATATGATCCCAGTGAGACATCGTAGCTTGATGTTTTTAAGTTTTCCGCTTTGAAGGGATGAATTATGATGTTCCCTTTTTTCATTGCTTCCGTAATTGCCGCATCGCCAAGTGTCATGGTGAAATAGATAAATGAAATCAATTTCCTTTAGCCTACACGTTTTTTTTGTTTTGAGAAAGAATTGACCCGTTTTTTTACTTATGTTGCTTTTTGAAAAAAGAAAAAAAGATAGCATTTGGGATTTGCCCGTGATATTCTAAACACAGCTCGTTTCCAATATAATAAGAAGGAGGAACAAAAATCTATGAAACAATATCTTCGCGTATTGCAACATATTCTTGACAACGGTCTCGATCGTCCTAATAGGACGGGTATTGATACGCGAGGCGTGTTTGGTATGCAGATGCGTTATGATATGAGGGATGGATTTCCTGCGGTGACTACGAAAAAGCTTGCATGGAAATCGGTGGTAAGTGAAATGCTTTGGTTTCTCGAAGGGTCTGGTGATGAACGGAGACTTGCGGAGATTCTTCATGGTACGCGGGATGAATCGAAAAGGACGATCTGGACTGAAAATAGGGAAGCAGAATACTGGAAATCGAAAGCACATTTTGACGGTGATATGGGGCGTGTGTATGGCGTACAATGGAGAACGTGGCGTGGCGTTGATGGTTCAAACGTCGATCAAATTGCCCGAGTTATTGATGGCATCAAGCATAATCCTTATGATCGTCGTCTTATTGTAAGTGCATGGAATCCTGCTGAACTGGAAGAGATGGCGCTTCCGCCGTGTCATGTGCTGTTTCAATTTTTTTATGCAGATAAGAAACTCTCGCTCCAAATGTATCAGCGCAGTTGTGATATGTTTCTTGGTGTCCCGTTTAATATTGCTTCCTACGCTCTTCTCTTACATATGGTGGCGCAAGTGACAGGACTTGAAGCAGGAGAATTTATTCATACGCTAGGCGATGCCCACATTTATCACAATCATTTTGATCAAGTGCGCGAACAACTGACGAGAGAACCTCTCCCCCTTCCTACACTTTGGCTCAATCCTGATGTGCATGATATTGACTCTTTCACTATGGATGATATTAAATTAGAAGATTATCAAAGCTATAGAGCGATTTCGGCTCCCATGGCGGTATAGGAGGTATCTGTCATATGTTCATTTCTCTGATTGCAGCAATGGGAAGAAATCGGGTGATTGGCAATAAGAATGCCCTGCCGTGGGGAAGGCTTCCGGCGGACATGCAGCATTTTCGTGCGCTTACGGCAGGGAAGATGGTGGTGATGGGGAAGAAGACCTTTGATTCGATCGGCAAGCCGCTTCCCAATCGAAAAAATGTCATTGTGACGCATCAGGATATTGAGATTCCATCGTGTGTCGTGACGCATTCCATTGATGGTGCGATCCTTCATGGATATGCCGAGAATGTAAAAGAACTTATGGTTATCGGCGGCGCTTCACTCTATGAACAATTCCTTGCGTTGGAAGGGGAGTGGCCCGCACGGCGCTTGCACCTTACCTGTATTGATGCTGAGTTTGAGGGCGATGCCTTTTTTCCTATGTTTGAAGGTTCAGGCCAATGGAAAGAGGTTCTGCGCGAGTCGTACTTGCCAGATGGAAAAAATCCGTACCCCTATTCATTTGTTACCTTTCAGAGAATATAACAACTTGTCACGGCATTGCCGTGATTTTTATTCTTCGTTAAGATATGAGATATGAAGACGTATGTGTGGATAGGAGGAGTTGCGGCGCTTTTCATAAGCGCATTTTTTCTATTATCCGGTTTTTATTTGAGGCCGCTTCGGCATATTCAAGGCCCTTTTGTCACTATAGGAAGCACTACTATTTCCGTTGAACGCGCAGATACGCCGGAGGAGCAGGAACGCGGACTTTCGTACCGTACCGCATTGGCATCGTCATCGGGTATGCTTTTTGTGTTTTCTCATCCTGAATACTACCAATTTTGGATGCCCCACATGAACTTCCCTCTCGATATCATATGGATCGATGGACAAGGCACCATTATCACTATTGCTCATCGCGTGCCGCCCCTGATAGAGGGAGCACCTCCAAAAACATATAGTCCTGCGCACCCCGCACAGTATGTGCTTGAGGTAAACGGAGGGTTTTCAGAGCACCATGGTATCACAGAAGGTGAGAGGGTGGATATGCATCTTTAGATTCATGTGTGAGCCGCCCTTGCAGCATCCTTGACTTTACAATAATAAATAGGGGAGGATAGGGATAGTTCATTGCCATTACTATGTAAGGAAAGGATGAGGAACATGAAGCGCATAGGAGTGTTGTGCGCGCTGTTTCTTATTGGGGTGAGTGCAATCGTGATGGCGCGTGTGCCGCGCGCACCCTCTGCGCTTGAAATTCAACAGGAAATTTTCGCCCAAAAACATGAGGTTGCATCTATGCGTACCGCGATTCCCAAAGATTCGACGCTCCGCGGTTTTTATATCGTCGTAGATCCTGGGCACGGAGATAATGATCCGGGAGCAATACGCACTCTCGTTCTCGAGGGCAATAAAAAGATTTCTATTGCGGAGAGTGCCATTACGTTTGATCTTGCACGGCGTTTAGTGTGGAATCTCGCTCGGCATGGTGCTTCAGGTGTGTATAAGACCTTGGAGGATCCGCCTTATTCAACGCGTAATGATAGTTATGCATTTTGGCATCCTTGTGCACCACCCCCTCACATGATGGATCTTAAGGTATTGCTTCCTTCTTCCCCCTATGCACGTACTGATCTTGAACGGATTTTAAGCTGCCGTACCGAGGTAGTAAACCAGAAAGTACGCCGTTTTGGGAGGCGGCATGTTTTGTTTGTGTCTGTCCATGTAGATTCCACGGCGCCACTTACGCGCGGGATACGCGTATATTCATTTTATGGTACCCACTCGTATTTAAGTACATCAATTGCTTATGTGGCAAAACAGAATAAGATGGCACGCGTAAAGCGCCGTGGGTACGAGGAGATTATCTTTCATTCCAGCATGAAACGAGGATACATGGTGATTGATCCGCGATTTAACCGAGCAGAGGATTGTGTCTTAGTTGAGACCGGTAATATGCGAAATAATATTGATTTGCATTTTTTGTCTACCGCACAGGGCAGAGAGCGCGTTGCGGAGATTATCTCCGAAGGGTTCATTAGATATTGTAAAACACAAAAATAAAAAAACACCGCTCCGATGGCTATCGGAGCGGATTTTGTTTATTACCCAGAAAAATCTGCGGACGGAGGTCCGTATGGATTTACTTTATCAGACAAAAGCCCCGCCATTTAGAGTAGGGAGAACTCTTTTAATGTGAAGAAATATCATTGATGGCTTCTCGGGGCTTATCATGGGTTTTCGTGTAATGGACTTGTGTTGCGTTCTCGAAAAGGATAAAAATCTCTTCCTTTACATCACCAGGGTGCTCACCTTGATACGTGTCTATCGTCCTTTCAATGATGATCATCAGAGCTTGTGCGCATTTCGCTTCTTCTGTCATTATTCTTCTTCCTCGTTGTGAAAAATAATTTGTAAAAGGTCGAACGTGGTGCCGAGGGAGGGAATCGGTCACAAGTTCGCCTTCGGCGACTCGCGACCCCGCCTCCTTCGCATGTGCGCTCAGTCCGGCTTTCGATTCCTCACGCACGCAAGACATTTGCGTGCTCCTCGTCCCCATTCGCATGCGCTCATGGTGCCGAGGGAGGGAATCGAACCCTCATGACCTTGCGATCGCAGGATTTTGAGTCCTGTGCGTCTGCCAGTTCCGCCACCTCGGCCTAGAATGTGGATTGTATGTATTATTGTATATGGGAATAGCGTGTTTTGACAAGGGTAGTACCTTTGCGTCACAATATGACGTAACTTAAACGTATCGCCATTCCACGTTTACATGAAATATGTTATAATAAAACCAGAACATCAGCGCATATTACGTGATGAATGTATTGAGGTGTTGCGGGGTGGGGGCGTTATTGCGCTTCCCACCGATACGGTCTATGGGCTTGTGGCCGATGCGACACAAACACGGGCGCTTGATCGATTATTTTCTATTAAAATCCGCGACTCTAAGAAGCCCACTGCGATCTTTGTGAGCAGCCTCGCTCGGGCGGAAGATCTTGTATTCCTCCGTACGTCGGATCGGCATATTCTGTCTCGCGTGTGGCCTGGCGCTACTACTGTTATTCAGTTGCTACGCGATGCAGTGCCTCTCGATTCGCGTGTGACCGCGGCGCGGGGAGATACACGCACGCTCGCGCTTCGCATTCCTGCCTATCCATTTCTTTTGTCGCTGCTTGCGGCATACCCCGCCCCTCTTGCCCAAACGAGCGCAAATCCTGCTTCGCAACCTACTGCGACGACGGGAGAGGAGGTGGTGGATTATTTTCAATACGGTACAGCTTCTCCTGATCTGGTGGTAGGCGTCGAAACAAAGCTTGGAGGAATCCCTTCGACTATTCTTGATGGAACGACCACGCCATGGACTCTTGTGCGGGAGGGGATACTATCGAAGGCGCTTTCTTCACTTATCGCCCAAGGGCTTATTGAAAGAAAGGAGAAATAATGTGATTATGAGGTATGGAGCCACACGATCCACAATTGAATTACAATGAGTTTAGCGGGTATTATGATGCCTCTGCCGATTCTACTGCAGGGCGGTATGAATATCACGAAGCGGTGTATAATCCTCAAGAGTATTCTTTTTCTGAATTTCAGAATCCGCCGTCACTTGCGGAGGAGGCGTGGGGTGGAGAGCCTGTTTCTGCGGTGCCCGTCTTTGCTGATCCTGAAATTCATCTTGATAAAGTAAGCTATGTGCTCGATCCCCAGCGTTACGAGGAACCTATCAAGGAACCTGTGTTTTGGGTAGAAACCGCAAAAGTAAAATCAAATCCCTTTCAGCCGCGAAAGCATTTTGATCCTGTGGCGCTTGAAGAACTTGCGGCCTCTATTCGTGAATATGGGATTTTGCAGCCTATCGTCGTTTCAAAAATCGAACATGAAGGGGAGGAGGCTGAATACCAACTTATTGCAGGCGAGCGCCGCCTTCTTGCTTCGCGACAGATTGGCCTTGAGCACATTCCCGCAATTATTAAAGAAAACAGAGAGGACAGGGAAAAACTTGAAATGGCTATTATTGAAAATCTTCAGCGTTCCGAATTAAACTCTATCGAAATGGCGCGTGCGTTTGCGCGTCTCTCCGATGAGTTTGGGCTTTCTCAACGCGAGATTAGTCATCGTATGGGAAAGAGTAGGGAGGCGGTATCAAATACCATTCGTCTTTTGCAGCTTCCCTACGAAGCACAAAAAGCCTTGGAAGAACACAAAATCACCGATTCTCATGCACGGCTTATGCTACGTGTCGTAAATCCCGAAAAACAGCGCGCAGTACTCACGGAGATTCTTTCAAGAAACCTTTCTGTACGCGAAACGGAAGCTATGGTGAATCGTGTACAAAATATTGTAAATTCTTCATTGACGCATCGGCAGCGGGTGGTAGACATTGATCCTGCTGTGAGCCAACTTGAGCGTTCGTTAGAAACTGTGTTTGGAAAACCTGTGTCAGTTGAGCGCACGGGTAATAAAGGAAAAATTAGTATTTCATTTTACTCCGATGATGAATTAAAGGAGCTTATTGAACGTCTTGTGGGGCAGACGCTTCTGACGGGAGATGAAGTGCGTGTACCCATCCATGGAGAGATGCCGCAAGAAGGGGAGCCAGAGTTTACTGAATCAGAGTTGCAATCCGAGTTTCACCAAAGCTAGTGCGTTAGGGTTTAGGACGCTAAGGTTAGGAGAGAAGACTTCTTTTTCTATTTTAAATTGTTGGTTATTATCCTCTATCTGACGATCGTCAGATAGAGGATAATTTACATGGTAAAAGGTGTAGAATAGAAAAAACTCAGGACGCTCCTCAAGACCTCCTGCAGCGTACCCGCCCTAAACACTAATTACTTTTGTTCTCTATTCGAAATCCTGGTGGCTAAAGCCTAGTTTTTCACCTTGTATTCCACTTCCTTGATTCCGCGTATCTTTTTTAGTTTGACCACAAGCGCAGAGGGAACACTTTTTTCTTTGAAGGTGCACAAAAACGAAAGGGTGGTAAATTTATCGAGTGTGGCCCCAGAGGTTACTTTTTCGATATTGCAGTGATGTGCACTTAGAAGTTCTGTCGCATCACGTAGCATTCCTACTCTATTTTCTACCGTTAATTTTAACTCAAGACGTGTAGTTGTGGGACGTGTTTTTTGTTCAAGAACATTGAGTTCATGTTTAATTTTTTTGCGTGCAAGGCTTGTATGCGCGGTTTTTATCCAATCACGCGCAGGTTTTTTATTTTTTTGTGTCATTACTTCAACAATTTGACCGTTTTGGAGGCGATAGGTAAGCGAGACAATGTGGCCATCCGCCTTCGCGCCCGCATACGTGTTGCCGATCTCCGTATGTATTTTATAGGCAAAATCCAACGGGCTCGATCCATCGGGAAGTTCTACAATATCACCTTGAGGCGTGAACACATAAATTTGATCGGATAAAACATCGTGTTTCAGAGAATCCACGAATTCTTCTGAAGATGTAAAATCGTTTTGCCAATTACGAAGGCGTTCTATCCATTGGCGCTCTGTTTCACCTAGCCGCGCTTTTGCGGCAGACACCGCATCGGATCCGCGCGTTTGTTCTTTATAAAGCCAGTGTGCGGCAACGCCATTTTCTGCGAGAGCGTGCATATCTTGGGTTCGGATCTGAAATTCGGTAATCCGGTTATCGAGACAAAATACCGTGGTATGCAAACTTTGGTATCCGTTCGGTTTTTTCATCGCGATGTAATCTTTAATACGTCCCGGAAGTGGTTTCCAAAGCTTGTGAAGCATGCCGAGCACGGCATAACAGTCTCCTACCGAGGGAACGATGATGCGGACGGCAACAAGATCATAAATCTTATCCTGATTCATATTATACTTGAGGAGTTTTTTATAAAGGCTGTAGTGATGTTTAGCGCGTGTCTGTATTTCTGTGATGGGGATATGATAACGCGAAAACTCTTGAGAAAGATGAATAGTGACCCGACGCAGGTAGTTGGCGCGTTCCGCATACAGTCCTTTGAATGTGTTCATTACCCATGCGTATTCTTCCGGAAATGCATAAGGGAAACTTATATCCTCAATTTCTCCTTTTAACTCATTCATGCCAAGACGATAGGCAATAGGGGCAAAGATATCGATGGATTCTTTTGCAAATGTTTTTTGCCGTTCTGGCGAAAGGTGTTGAAGTGTGCGGAGATTATGATAACGATCCGCGAGTTTAATAATAATTACACGCGGATCTTCCACCATGGCGAGCAGCATTTTTCGTAGACTTTCAGCTTCGCTGTGGGATCCTCGCGACTCGGCCTCTTCGAGTTTTGTCAGCCCCTCTACGAGAAATGCAACCTCTTTTCCAAATTGAGAGGCGATATCTTCCCGTGTGTAGGATGTGTCTTCTACTACATCATGCAAAAGCGCTGCGGCGATGCTTTGATCGTCGAGGTTCCATTTTAACACCGATTCCGCGACGCCGACGCAATGAGTAAAATAGGGATCTCCACTTTTGCGTAGCTGCCCTTTGTGCGCATGTTCCGCAAAATCGTAGGCGTGCTTTACAAGCGGGCTTGTATTTAATTTTTCCATTAATGTTGACATAGGGTTATTCTTAAGATATGAAGTTATTAGCATTTAGACAAGGGGGAACCGGGGAAATGCAGCCTGTCGACTCAGATGATTTTTTTAAGAAAATTCTTGACCTTATGCTCCAAAGAGCTGCGTTGAGCATGTGTTATATCGACGATTCGGATCCGTTTCTTGTGCGGATTAGAAACACCTTGTGTCATACTTGGGCATTTGCCAGCGATGACGATTTATTGCTCTTTGCCGCACGCATGAACGCGGAATATCGCATGAATTACACGGTAGAGTCAGTGCGCGCGTGTCGTAGAGAACACCAGCTTCATCTCGCTCTTAATCAGTCGCATTAATAACAAACCGCCCAAGCTTGGACGGTATTTTTTGTATTTTACTTAGCTTTTGCTACTTCTTCGGAGGCAAACCCGACAATCATTGCACCGACGACGCCTACCAGAGCGATTCCGTAGCCAATCCACATCATACCAATTCCGATGAATTTGTATTTCATGTATTCACATCCTCGCTTTCAATATTGTTGAAAGCAAATATTAAGAAATACATCAAGTTATTTCTCTTCTCCGCGTTGCTCTTCTTTTACGGTTTCCGGCGTATTCTCTGCTGGCGTAGTCGGTCTCGTCCATGTCGCGTAATTACAATCAGGATAGCGTGAGCATCCGTAGAAGATTCTTCGTTTTTTTGTTCTTCGCATCACGATCTTTCCTTCGTGACACGTGGGACAGGGCAATTCAGGAAGATCACCTTTTTCTTCGGTCGTGCTTAACGAAGCAGGCAAGGGACGAGTGTTTTTACATTCCGGAAAACCAGAGCAACCAAGAAATCTCCCAAATCGACTTCGACGGATCCACATCTTTTTGCCGCACTTATCGCAGATCTCGTCTGTTTCCTCAACTACTTTTTGACTTTTTACTTCCGTGTATTTTTGTTCCAAATGAGCAGAAAACGGCGTGTAAAATTCTCGGAGAAGTTCCACCCACTTTGTATTGCCTTCTGCAACACCATCCAAGTCATCCTCCATTTTTGCAGTAAACCCAATATCTACAATTTCCGGGAAGTGCTCGCTTAAAAGATCACTTACCATTCTTCCTATCTCAGTAGGACGGAATCGCCTATCTTCGTTCTTGTCCACATAGTTGCGTTCCTCAAGAACAGAGAGGGTAGATGCGTAGGTTGCGGGGCGCCCTACACCATTTTCCTCGAGGATTTTGATAAGGCTTGCTTCGTTAAAGCGTGGGGGGGGTTCAGTGAAGTGTTGTGAAGAATCGATTTTAATAAGTGAAAGAGAGTCTTGTTCGAGAAGAGAGGGAAGGAGACGCTCTTCATATTTGATAGGCCACGCTTTTAAAAAGCCATCGAAGAGCATTGAGCTTCCGTTTGTTTTGAACGTATAGTCATGAGAATTTTGCGCGGTGATTTGTATGGAAGTGAGGCTAAATTTTGCACGTGGCATTTGTGATGCCACGAAACGTGCCCAGATAAGGTGGTAGAGTTTGCGTTGCTGAGGCGTGAGGTAATTTGCTACAAGTTCTGGAGTGCGTGTGACATCGGTAGGCCGGATTGCTTCATGGGCTTCTTGGGCAAGTTTTGATTTGCTTTTAAAGCGTCGTGGGGCTTCGAGAGCATACTCGGCACCGTACGTGGTGTGAATAAATTGTTTCGTTGCGTGGAGCGCCTCTTCAGCGATGTTCGTGGAGTCGGTACGCATGTACGTGATAAGGCCCACTTGTCCGCCGCCCAAGTCAACGCCTTCATAGAGTTGCTGGGCAAGCATCATGGTTTGTTTAGCAGACAGGTGTAGTTTTTTTGAAGATTCCTGTTGAAGTGTGCTGGTAATAAACGGGACAGGGGGTTGGCGGAATGTCTCTTTATGGAGTGCATCCGAGACGGTATAGGAGGCGTGTTGTAGATCGCTCTCTATTTCTTGTGCCTCTTTTTTTGTAGGGATCGCTCGTTTGTCGAGTACCATCCCGTCTTTTTTAGAAAGTTCCGCTGAAAATTCGTCCGATCCTTTTTTGAGAAGTGCGCTTATTGTCCAATATTCTTCAGCCGTAAATGCTTCTATTTCTTTTTCGCGGTCTACCACTAGTTTTAATGCGACAGACTGTACGCGTCCTGCGGAGAGCCCCTTGCTTATTTTTTTCCATAAAAAAGGCGAGAGTTTGTATCCTACCAAACGATCAAGGATTCTTCGCGCCTGTTGTGCGTTTACCACATCAAGATTGACGGAGCGCGGATGGGTCAGCGCCTCGTTAATTGCGGTTTTGGTAATTTCATGAAATACGATACGCTCTACTTTTTTTGATGCATTGGGGCTCTCTCCCTCGAGGCCGAGCGCTTTTGAAAGATGCCACGCAATAGCTTCTCCCTCTCGATCTTCATCAGTGGCAAGAATGATTTCATCTGCTTTTTTTGCGAGTGCTCTTAGTTTTTTTACTTGAGGAGCAGCCTTCCTCGGAATGACATACTTCGGTTCGAAATTATGTTCTATATCAATACCGATCGCGCTTTTGGGAAGGTCGCGTACATGACCATAAGACGATTCGATATCGTAGTCCTTGCCTAAAAAACCAGTAATGGTTTTTGCTTTCGTAGGAGACTCTACAATAACTAATTTCATAGATGCGATACGTGGTTTCTATTTTTTAATAATATGGGTACCCCAGATTTCGATATAGTCTTTAAGTTCCATTTCAGTAAGAAGAGCAGTCGTCTGGGCTGCCTCTTCCGGTGCACATTGTGCCAACAAGGAGTCAGTTTGCATGGTTCCATTGTTTTTGTCAAGCAATGCAAGGATTTCTTCCTCTTGATGAGTGAGTTCGTAAGCGTGTAGGTCGTGCAGGGCGGTAAGATTAAAATACTGGAGAATATCTTCGGGTGATGTGATGACAAGCGCCCCGTCTTTGATAAGCGCATTTGTGCCTTGTGCATTGCGGCTATTGATTGCGCCTGGGATCGCGAGGACATCTTTATTGAGTTCAAGAGCATACCGCGCGGTAATGAGCGATCCGCTTTTTTCAGGAGCTTCGATGACTAATATTGCTTGAGTAAGACCTGCGACGATTCTATTTCTTCGTGGAAAATTGAATTTGTGAGGAGGGGTAGCAAAGTGATATTCCGAGATAACCGCGCCTCCCTTTTTTATAATAGTATGCGCAAGTTCCTTATTTTGATGTGGATACCATGAGGAGAATCCATTTCCTATGACTGCGATGGTAGTGCCGCCGTGTGCGAGGGTGAGGGCGTGTGCGAGCGTATCGATACCGAGCGCAAGACCGCTTATGATGGTGATGGGATAGCGTGCGAGGGTCGGAACGATTCGTTCACATGCCACTTTGCCGTAGGAGGAGTGCGTGCGTGTTCCTACGATTCCGAGTGTAGCAGTATTGCGCGTGAATGCTGTGATATCGCCCTGAAGATAGAGTCCAAGAGGAGGTTGGGGGAGTGTGGTAAGGTGTGGGGGGTAGAGATCGCTTTCTTCTCGCAAGAGCAATGTAATATTATGGTTGATAAGAGTCGCATATTCTTTGCCTGGATTAAGTGTGCGGAGAGCTTTTTCAGTCTCGTGTAGTTTGGCATTTGTTTTTTCATCAAGATCAGTCTGATCGATTGTTTTTGTAATGAGAGATTGATATGCCTGCGTATAGGTGCCATAACGCATATGGAGCGCGCGCATTAAAAAATAATCATTGTCGGTCGCAATGGCAAGCGCATTAAACAATTGCTTCTCCTCTTCTGGCATAGGATGCTACAATAAAAACAAGTACAGTGGTTTCAGTGTACCGTGAGTGCAGGTATCCTTCAAGATGATAAGCGGTGGGCGACGGAGGGATTGAACCTCCGCGCATGCGTGCCGACTGGCACCCACGCGTGTCTTATCAGGAGCCCTTGAATTCCAGGAATAAGCGGTGGGCGACGGAGGGATCGAACCTCCGACCTCTGTCTTATCAGGACAGCGTTCTACCACTGAACTAGTCGCCCTCTTTTTATGTGACTTTCGCGCATGCGTGCCGACTGGCACCCTCGCGTATCTTATCAGGACAGCCTTCTGCCCCTGTCACTAGTCGCCCGAGATGTATTACAATAATAAACAAGTTTGACCCAATAAATCAAGTTATGATACGCCTAAAGTCGAAATATTGTAAGGATTGCGGTCCTCTTCCTGTGAATCATTATGAAAAGTATATCGATAGTTTCATTGAATATTGTCTGCCAAAACTGAGAAATAAATTCGTATATACGTTTTTTGCTCCGATACGGGTGCTATTCAAAATGGTAGGAATTTTGCGTCTTGAGAATGATTTTTCTTATGACGATATATCATTGCGCACCACTGTGTTTATTGATGAGGCAAGAAAACAAGGGATCACGTGTGCTGCGACACGTACTCCGTTTGGATACACAAATGAATTTGTTATGCGAATAGGTAAGAGGTCAGTATGGTTTGAGGGATTGCCATGCACAGAACTATCGAGTTCAAAATATAGTTCTCTTGTTGATGATAAGGCTGCAGTTAAAAAGATTCTTGCCCAACAGAACATCATTACTCCCGAGGGAAAGAATTTTTGGTTTTTTCAGAAGAAACAAGCGTTTCGCTATGGCCTTTCTTTAGGGTTTCCTCTTATGGTGAAACCTCGCAGTGGATCGATTAGTCATCACATTACTACTCATATTACTTCTGAACAACAATTGGAAGATGGAATTGAACGCGCATTGCGTTATGAGCCCTGTGTAATTGTGGAGCAATACTTACCCAATATGCATGTGTTTCGTGCGACAGTAATAGATGGAGATTTTGTTGCATGTGTCGAACGTATACCTGCACATGTGGTGGGGGATGGCATCAATACTGTTCAGGAACTTGTGGCAATAAAAAACGCCGATTCGCGAAGAAAAAAATCCCCACACAAAAATACAACTCATTACCATATTATATTAGATGCCACGAGCGATGAGCTTCTTAAGGAACAAGGAATGAGGTATTCATCGGTTCCGAGTGCGGGAGAAATAGTAGTGCTTCAAAAAAAGGTAATATTAGATCTTGGGGCGGACATCATTGAATTAACCCACTCGTTACATCCGGACAATATAGAGTTGTTTAAAAATGTAGCAAATCTTTTTGGTATGACTATTGTGGGAATTGATTTCATAGGAGAATCGGTAGCACGTTCTTGGAAAGATCAGGTATGCGCTATTATTGAGTTGAACAGCCTTCCCTATATTGATATGCATCATTACCCTTATCGCGGACAACCTCAAAATATTGCAGGCGCAATTTTAAAAATGGCACTTAAATATTATGCTTGAACTTTTAATGCTTATCATTCTTGTGGGTGTATTGGTGGGCTATTTTTTGTTTCTTACGGATACAATACTAGGAAGCAATGATCTTGCGACGAGTACTCGTGCGTGCGAGAAGATTTTTGACATTATTCAGGCACACGCCCCTTTTGGGGCCATATGTTATGATTTAGGTTGCGCACGTGGGTTTTTTGCTATGAGTCTTCAGAAAAGGATCCCGCATCTTAGAGTATATGGAATTGATAATCATAGAATAAGGATCATTCTTGCAAAAATAAGAGGGTGGGTACATCAATCGCCCACAGTGTTTATGCGTGGGGATTTTTTCGCTATCAATCTTTCTGAGGCGGATGTGGTGTACGCATATCTTTTGAAGGAACTTATGCCTGAACTTGAAAAAAAATTACGTGAAGAGCTAAAAGCCGGGGCAGTTATAATTACTAACACTAGTTTTTTTCCATACTGGGAACCGATTGAAACGATAGTAACGTATCCTGCTGAAGAACGATTTGAAAAACTTTTTATCTATAAAAAAGGCGAGCCTCATCAGGCTCTCTTTTCCTAGCTTCTCATGGTTACCGTACTAATCCGGAAGAATCGAGAAATGTTTTGATTACCTGAGGCAATACATACGCAAGAAGGCCGACGCCGATTCCTATGATGCTCCACCTCAGATTGTTTTTTGCGGTGTCTATTTTTTTGGGATCTCCTTCTGCAATAAAAAAGAGATATCCTGCATAAAGCAGATAAATTACTGATCCAAACAGGAACAAGGAGGCAATAAAATCGAGAATGGATTGGACAAATAGGATGGGGATGGGAGCTGTTTGGACAAATTGAGTAGGGATAGAGGCAGCGTTTGCAAATAACGGGGCTGCGTAGAATGCATAGCACAAAAATGTTTTGACGTATTTCATGATAGGATTTTCCTTAAGTATACCAGAGAAGAATACAAAAAACCAACAAACCCCTGATTGAGGGGTTTGTGTAAGTCTGAGGCAGTTCTTTTGTATTATTGGAGTGTTCCACTACCTTGAAGAAAGCTGCTGATAAGACCCGGAAGCGCATAAGCAAGAAGACCTATGGCAATACCAATAATGGAATAGGTAAAGTTTGTTTTTGCTTTGCCCATCTTTTCACTATCTCCTCCTGCGGTAAGGTATTGAAATCCGGCAAGCACAAGATAGATAACGGAAGCAAAGAGGAAAAGAGAGGCAATGGTATTGGTAACATTTTGAAGAACTGTTCTTGGGCTACCAATTTGTGTTACATAGTTTCCACCGCCCGCGCTTGGACCTTGTGCTTGCGCGGCTGCGAGCATGGGGAGTGATCCGAGGGTTAGTGCAGCAAGGCTTATAATTGTTTTTTTCATTGTGATTGAGTGAAGTTAAATATAGATAATCATCGACCTTTTCGTTACCATTCTATCGAAATGCTAAGTTTATTGAGTCGCGTTGCTTAAAAATGTATTGATAACTTGCGGCATCACAAACGCGAGAAGCCCTATTCCAGTGCCTACTACAGCCCAGAGGAGGGCCTGATTGACCTTGGTGATCTTTCCGGGGTCTCCCTGCGCGGTAAAATAGAGATACCCTGTATAGAGAAACATGCACACGGACACGGCAAGAAAAAGCCCGCCCATGAAATCCGCGACCGAGTAGACGAGATCAATAATCTTTTGTTGATTCGGACCCAAGTCAGCAAACGCAGGAAGGGCTCCGAAAAACGAGGCGAGCGTAAACCAGAAGGTAAGTGTTCGTGCGCGTGGTGTCTTCATACGTGTTCACTTTTATTATAACGGTTTTGATTTTCGGTACAAGGGGATAGCAGAGGCGGCGCGGTCTCAAACAGAACAAAACGCTACTTAAAAAATTCCTGGATGGCTCCGATAATAATCGGTGTCAGGAAAATGATAGCAAATCCGATCACGGCCCACAGAATTGTTTTTCTCCCTGTGGTTATTTGAGAAGGGTTTCCGGTGAGAATCTGGAATGCGCCGACTAAAATCATAATCACGACGACCGCAGCAGCGAAGGGCTGCAAGAAGGCGGTGACATTGTTAATGATATCAAAGACGCTATTTGAGGAAAGCGGATTTTGAAATCCTGTAAACTGATCGGCTAATGCAAGCAGCGGGAAGAGGAGCAAGAAGGATGAGAGGCCTACAATACGCACAGTGTGTTTCATGGGGGTATTATTGTTTGTTAGGGATGGCGTTAAAAAGGGCATTGAGCTGTTGGTTTGCGGCGGAAATCGCTTCGTCGGGGGACAGGAGGCCTTGTTGCACACTGCTTATGGCATTTGAGAGCACGGAATTTGTCGTCTCATGTCCCGGGCGCACCCATGATTTTGCAATCAAGATTTGGTTGGCAAACACAGAGAGAATAGGATCGTTTTGATCATTTTGAATCAACGCACGCAATGCGGGGGGGTTGTGTGTGTTTTGTAAATATGTTTTCGCCTGATTGTATGCCGTAAGGTAGAGTACAAATTTCCACGCAAGCGCGGGGTCTTTACTTGCTTTTGAAACCGCATAGCCCCAATAATCGGGATAGGTGGCGTATTGAGCTTCTGTCGCTGAATCTTGCTGGGGGAGCGTGGCAACACCAAAGTTTAGGTTGGGATTTTTGGCAAGAAGCGTAGGAATTTGATAATGGTAGTTGATCATCATTGCCACCTTGTTATTCACCGAAGGATTATAGGAGAAGGCATCAATCGAATAGTGCTGCGAGGTGTCCCACGTAAAGAACGAAGAGTGAGGGTCTGCGAACTGGAGATAGAATTTTAATGCGTCAACGCCAGGCTGTCCTCCTCCTATTGTAAGTGGCGTATCGAGTGCCGAGGTGTAGCTTGCCCCATCGCTCATTTTTGATCCGTTCTGGATCATCAACATACTCAAAATATCCGCGGCTTTATCGACGTTGGTTGCAGATCCTCCCAGGGCAATGCCTGACTGGGTAATGGCACCCGTCGCGTCGCGCTTCGTAAGACGGGTTGCAAGCGTCTCAAGCTGTCCCCATGTGCGGGGAGGAGCGCTCACAAACGAGCCGTTAAAGATATCCTTGTCATAAAAAAGGGCGAGCGTGTCGATCGACAATGGAAGCGCATAAATATTCCCATTGCGTATAAAATCTTGCGAGACTACGTCGGGAAATTGTTTTTGTACCGTGAGCGGAGTAATGAGATCTGCGGGCGCGGGCGTAACCAGGTTTTGGTATTTAGGGAGCCATGCATCGTGAATCATAAATACGTCGGGTCCTTCTCCTGCCGCAAGTGCGGTAATGAGATCTTGTTCGTAGGTCGCGTAATCCTTTTTGACGTAGGTGATAGAGACTCCGAATCCGGGGAAGATTGAATCAAATACTGATTTATCATCTCCTACCCCCCATACCGTAAGAGAAGAAATCTGTCGGGTCGCGCTGGGTTTTTTTCTCAGTCCAGGAATAATCCCTGTGAACCCCAATACAAGAATGAGAATGAGAACACCTCCGATCCCGAGGATTGCTTTTTGCTGTTGTGTAAGCGATGCAGTTTGCATAGAACGGTGAGAGAAACAGCAGTGCGTGCTCTGCAGCGGATACTGCTTCTTATGACGTAGTAAATAGTATGTTTTTATTATATCGCATCTCGTATCTTGTATCCAGCATAAAAGATTACGTCATTAAACAAGCATATAAGATATGAAAAGGAAGGTTCTCGACTGCGCTTGAATACTATTTTCTATTTTCTAGATTCTCTCATTCCAAGATCCGAAACCCTAAACCCTAGTGGCGAGTGGTACGTCAGACAATCGTGATTCCTGCGATGGCGTCTTCTGAGTCTACATTCATGATGCGGACGCCTTGTGTGGCGCGCCCAAGCTCGCGAATGGAGTCCACTCCGGTGCGCAGCGTCTGTCCTTTCTCAGTGATCGCAATAAGTTCTACTTCTGTAGTCACGAGTGCGCGCGCAGCAATGACGAATCCTGTTTTCTTGGTGACGTTTGCTGTTTTAATACCGCTGCCCCCGCGTTTTTGCTTTCGATATTCTTTGAGCGGAGTGCGTTTTCCGTAGCCATGTTCTGTGATCACAAGAATTTGCGACTTCGGATCGCCGACGACGGACATATCACTTACCTCATCAGCGCCTTTCAGGCGAATAGCGCGGACACCTTGTGCGGCGCGTCCCATTGCGCGTACATCTTTTTCAGGAAAGCGCAGCGCTTGGCCTGATTTCGTGACAATAATGATTTCATTTGTCCCAGAGGAGAATGATGTCCAATGAAGCTCGTCGTTCTTATCAAGTTTGATCGCGATAATGCCAGAACGTCGTACTTGAGCAAACTCGGCAATGTCCGTTTTTTTGATCACGCCTTTTTTGGTGACCATCACAAGATATTTCGGCCCCTCTTCTCCACCACCGCCATAATTTAACATGGCAGTCACCCGTTCGTCGTGGGGAATATCGAGAAAGTTGAAGACAGAGCGCCCACGGCTGGTGCGGGTGGCGGCCGGTATTTCGTATACTTTGGTTTGAAATACGCGCCCGCTGCTTGTGAAGAACAGGATATTATCGTGAGAGTGCGCGTGAAAGAGGTGGGTCACAAAGTCTTCTTTCGTTTCAAATCCGATGACTCCTTTACCCCCGCGCTTTTGCACTTTGAAAGTTGCGGAGGGAAGACGTTTGATATACCCGTCAGAAGACATGGTGATGACAACCTCCTCTTCAGGAATGAGATCTTCCTCGTGGAATTCGCCAATAGGGGATGCAACGACTTTTGTACGACGTTCATCGCCAAACTTTTCTTTTATTTCTTGTACTTCTTTTTTTACAACACCCAGCACTTTTTTAGGATCGGCGAGCAAGGCCTTTAATTCAGCGATAAGATCTCGTTTTTCTTTGAGCTCATCATGTATTTTTTTGCGTTCAAGTCCTGCAAGCGTCTGAAGTTTCATTTCCAAAATGGCGTCCGTCTGAATGGTTGTGAGCCCAAATTTTTTCATCAGATGCTCTTTTGCGTCTTCTTTGCTTTCTGATTTTTTTATGATGGCAATCACTTCATCGATGTGATCGAGCGCTTTGCTTAGTCCTTCGAGGATATGGGCCCGCTCTTCTGCTTTTCGCAATTCATACTGCGCACGGCGGCGTACGACGATTTCACGATGTTTCAAAAAGTGTTCAAGAAGTCCTTTGAGAGAAAAGGTTTGCGGCTGCAATCCATCGACAAGCGCGACCATGTTAAATGGGAAATTCTTTTGAAGATCGGTCATCGAGTAGAGCTGGTTCAAGATCTTTTGCGGTTGTGCATCAGATTTGAGCTCAATCACAATACGAAGCCCCTCGCGATCGGATTCGTCGCGTAAATCGCGGATACCCTCAATGCGCTTATCGGTGACAAGCTCGGCGATTTTTACGATGAGGTCGGACTTGTTGACTTGATAGGGGATTTCCTGAATTACAATTTCAATGCGTCCTCCCTTTTTTTCTTCTACATCCGCGCGCGCGCGCATAGTGACAGGACCGCGTCCTGTCACATAGGCTTCTCGGATCGCCTTTTTATCGTAAATAATGCCTCCGGTCGGGAAATCGGGACCCTTAATATATTGCATAAGGTCTTCTATCGTCGCTTTGGGATTGTCCGCAAGATGCAGGATTGCATCTGATACCTCCGAAAGATTGTGAGGAGGGATGTTGGTCGCCATGCCGACCGCAATTCCACTCGTGCCATTCAAAAGAAGGTTGGGCAGTTTGGCGGGGAGTACGGCGGGCTCTTTGCGGCTTCCATCATAGTTATCGTGCATATCAACAGTTTCTTTGTCGAGATCCACCAGCATTTCTTCAGCAATTGCGGATAGTTTTGCCTCAGTGTAACGATAGGCTGCCGCACTGTCACCATCAATAGAACCGAAGTTTCCTTGACCGAGCACGAGGGGATAGCGGAGGGAAAAATCCTGCGCCATACGAACGAGCGAGTCATAGACGGCTGAATCGCCGTGAGGATGATAGCGTCCAAGCACCTCACCGACTACATTTGCGCATTTTTTGAATTTTGCCGTGTGAATGAGTCCGGAATCCCACATCGTATAGAGAATGCGCCGATGCACCGGTTTTAAGCCGTCACGCACATCAGGAAGCGCGCGACTGACGATTACCGACATCGCGTAGTCAATATACGATGTTTCAAGTTCTTCAGTAATATTCTGCTTTTGTATTTTTTCTTCTTTGTGGATTTCCTCCATAGTGAGACGTGTTAGTGAAGGGTATTGTTAACGTCTATTTCGTGCGCATGAAATAGTTGAGGGATAGAGATCGTGATATCCCATATGTTGGCACCGAGCGAGGATATGACCGATCCGAGCGAAGGCGGCGGCGTAGGTGTATCTGACGACGTTGTCGTTGTATTCTCTTGTTTGCTGAGTACTTCATCAATGATATTGGCTTTAGTTAATGCATGGATATGCGACTCAAACATGACAAACCAAAGCAGGAGAGCAAAGAATCCCGCTACGCCCACAATGAGAGCAAAAAGCCGTTTTCGTGTGGAGAGTGGGAGATCTTTTACATCCATACCAGGTGATGGGCGTTGTTACGCGCTTGCCTGAGCATTTAAAAGGATTATTTCTGTATGCTCCTCCTCGGTGATATCTTTTTTCTTAATCGTGAGTTTATCCTGTTGTTCTGGAGATACGGAAAGCTCTTTCAAAAATGCAGATGCATCTTCTGCCTTTCGTGACAACCCTTTTACCGCGTAGCACATAGGGATCGCAATTTTTGGGCTTAATTGATTCACAATAGTAGCAGCATCCCCTGCATCGAGATACGGTTTGCCGATCGGAACAAACATAATGTCTGCATCTGCGCACGCTTCCATAAGCCGCGAATTTATTTTTGCGGTGTTCAGAAAACCAAGATGGATAAGTTTTAAGTCTCCCCACGATATCACATAGGCGGTATCGATTCCCTCACCCCCCATATTTATTTGGATCCCGCGCACCACCATTCCTTTCATTTCATATTCTCCCGGTGAGCTGATAAGAGAGGTATTGTTTCGCCCCGCGTCATCATAGGTTTCGAAATCGGGAAGTGTGGCGTGGGAAAGAAGAGTTACGTTCGCATTAAAATAAGGGGTCGTAAGCCCCGCAGACGCTTTGTCAAAGGGATCGGTTTTGAGCGTGACGTCTCCTGATTGGATTTTGAAGCACGCCTCTCCATACCATGTAATAACCATGATTCAAGAATATAAAAATGTATACACTATCGTAGCAAAACGAACGCGGATATTCAAGACGAATATGAAGAGGCTCGAAGTCCTTAAAAGAGAAGCTTGCGCACGGTCCTTGTTTTATTGCTATGACGTGATTTTCGTCTCTTGTGCACGTGCTTCTTGGTAGTGTGCAAAGAGTTCATTTCCAAGTGTTTTAATATCCTCGCGCGTCATTCCTACGGCGTCTTGGGCGGTGGTTTCTCTTTCGCTGTGGTCAGTCAACGTGAGAGAAACTTCGCGATCATATTCGTATGACTCGAGCGTATCTGAAAATATTTGGTCCCGGCTCTCTTTAGTAACTCCGCTCAGGTATGATTTATGGAAAATAGATGGCGTTCCGTCTTCTCCGTAAAAAAATCTCCCGCCACCTAGCTTGTTTTCAAAATATTGGACAGACCTTGCGGGGTCATCCCTTCCTAACGCAGCTACGTCAGACATAATTCCTGCCCCCCTGAGTAATTCTGAGAGGAATTCAACTGAATTTCCGGAAGCAACCGCTTCGGTGACTATAAGCGCTTTGAGGGGCGTATTCGTGGACTTTTGGGATTTCTTTAATTCTGGCAAGATGTGTTTTACATATTCTATTGTCATATCTTGTTTCTTATAATTTATTGCCGGCCTTCTTCCTACTAAAAAGATCGTTTTCGGTGACGGATACCCTTTTTCTTCATAGATAGCTTGTATTACTCTTCGAAAGATAAGGGTAGGAATCCTTCCTGAGGTATCATCGCCTACTATAAGCTGATATTCTCCTTTTTCCAGATAAGGGCGTAGCTGCTCGAGGAGTTTTTCCATTGGTTCTCGCAATGCGGCAATCATGGAAATCATCGCTCGTGATTCTTGTGTTTTTTCTTTTGGTTTTTGTCCACTTGGTTTTTCTATTGTGCCGGGCATAGTATATTTTTGTTTTCTTAGCCTGAGTATACTACCCCCACCGCGTTTTACAAAATGCAACAAACTGAACTTCCCTGCTCTTACGTTCCGAGTATTTCCTGATCCGCTTCGGTACGAGGGATACCGGGTCGCGCGTCTCTCGGGGTGTACAGAAGCGGCTCTACGAAAGATCTTTTGACATTTGTAGCAGATCTGCTTTAATGAATGCACTGCCTATTACGCATGACCTCATGCATCAAGCGCAGGTATTACACATTATGGTAGGAGAATTATCTCAACCAAAGGAGTCAGATTTAAGAAGCGCCATGAAGGCGAATGTTTCTACGCCCCCAAAACAAGGAGAGGTGTTGGAGGGCACGGTGTTGAGCAAGCAAAACAGAGCGCTGTATATTGATCTCGGTGCATTTGGCACAGGGATTGTGTTTGGTGTCGAATATCGTTTAGGAAGAGAGGCGATCAAGCATTTGAATCCAGGCGATGTGGTTTCCGTAAAAGTTGCAGATATTGAGAATGAAGACGGGTTTGTGGAGCTTTCACTGAAAGATCTTGGGCAGCGCAAGGAATGGGAAACATTAGAGGAGAGGAAAAATGCGAATGAGACCGTGCTGGTGAAGATCATGGCAGCAAACAAGGGAGGACTTCTCGTATCCGTGAACGGAGTGAATGGGTTTCTCCCGGTTTCGCGTCTTACTCCGGAACACTATCCGCGCGTTGATGGCGGCGATAAGGGCAAAATACTCCAGGAACTTCAGAAATTTGTAGGACAAGACATGGAAGTCAAGATTATCGATCTCAATCCCAAAGAGGAGCGTTTGATTGTTTCAGAGAAAGAGATTTTCGAAGAGCAATTAAAAGAGCGTCTTACGGAATATAACGTAGGAGATGTGATTGAGGGAACAGTAACCGCAGTGGTGGATTTTGGCGCATTTGTAAAGTTTAAGAATAATCCGGATATTGAAGGGCTGATTCATATTTCTGAGCTGAGCTGGGGATTGATTGATAACCCTAACGAGCTTTTAAAGCCCGGGGATCATGTGAACGCAAAAATTATTGATATTCAGAATAACAAAGTGTCTCTTTCTTTGAAGGCACTTCAGGAAGATCCATGGATGAATATCGAAAAGAAGTATCCTGCAGGAACGACGATTAATGGGGAGGTATTCAAATTTACTCCTTATGGTGCGTTTATTCGGGTTGATGAAAATATTTATGGACTTATTCATGTTTCGAAGTTTGGTGACATCCAGACGATGCGTGAGATTCTCAAAGACAAAACCACCTATCAATTTGTGATCGAGTCGGTAAATCCTCAGGACAAGCGTTTGATGCTGACACTGAAAGATCTCGACGAGAAGCTTGAGTCGCTAGGAAAGAAAAAGGAAGGGGCGAAAGAACACAAAAAAGAAGTGAAAGAGGAAGCGGGTGATACACAAGAAGAGGCCAAAGAATCAAAGGACAGGGAAGAACAGGAAAGCCAGAGTGGCGTACCTGATGAAGACGCTGAGTAAGCAACAAAAGACCACCCTGTGACTTACGGGGTGGTTTTTTATTATCGAAGATGTTGCTCTATACAAAGAATCGCTTTTCGTGTAGAGTGAAAAAAGCTCTTTGAACAACAAGAGGGAGGATCTTTTTATGCGAACCAGAGTGATGCTGTGGTGCCTCGCGATTCTTTTCGCGGCATACGGGACGAATCTTGCGTCTGCTGACACTCCAAAGAAGAATGATGTACAGATTGAGATCAATCTTGCCGCACAGACGCTAACGTATCATAGTAAGAATCTTGCGCGCTCATTCCACTGTTCAACAGGGAAATCGGGTCACCGTACTCCAAAAGGTGACTTCAAGGTTTATGCAAAGGAACGTCACGCAGTATCTTACAAATACGGTAATACTCCCATGCCCTTTACTTTGTGGTTTCTTCCCGCAGGATATGGTATTCATGCTTCCACGTCAGTGCCGAATCATCCTGCTTCTCATGGATGCGTACGCCTGCACTATCAGGATGCGAAGTGGCTGTTTTATCGTGTACCTGTGGGTACGCTGGTGCACATCCGATGAGACTTAAGTCGATGAATCTAATTTCCACGCTTATACACAAACCGTGCTCTCCTGATTTCTACAACACATTTCTGCATTTTGTGAAAACGGGGAAAGACAAGTTATATGAAGCACATCTCAAGTCTTGTGCGTTGTGTAAGGCTGCGGTTGAAGAGGAATTTGATAGAGAAGCCAAGGCATTTTCTGAATTGCTTTCCGCGTGTCGCGATCATGGATCGCACAAAAAACATCCTTAATCCGCCTCTTGTGGCGGTTTTTTTCTTGACAAAGTGTGTGTGTTGCTAAAGTCATGACACTATCCGAATTCCTCTCCGCACCCCCCAACTAGGACACTCGGGTCATTGTTGATTGTTCTTCGTTCAAAGGTACCGGGAGGATTCGCACAGAAAGGAGGTGCATGCGCTGTGTCCCAAGGAAATGCAGTAAAGATTCAGAAAATTGTGGATCGCGTTCATCCCGGATGGGTGATCGCGGATGAGAGCGGGATTCCCGACGTTGTGGATGAGAACACCACGATCTTGGTGCGTATCAAGCATCGTGAATTAGGTCGAGTGATGACTGTTGTTATTGAGGGCGGCAATGTTATCGGCGCACAAGGATAAGGGCAACAAACAAAAAGCTACGCAATGCGTAGTTTTTTTATGATAGCATGCGGATGAGGTTTTTGAAGATCGTGCCCCGTTCTTCGTAGTTGTGGAACATATCAAAGCTGGTTGCGGCAGGGGAGTACACTACTACGTCACCGGGGACTGAAAGCGCCGATGCTTTTTCCACTGCTTCGGGTAATGTGGCAGCGCGAATAACGCACGGGAGAAACTTCTTCGGCGCTATTTTTTTAATCGTGTTGTAAAGGAGGGGAGCAGTTTCTCCAAGAAGTACCACACCGCGCATATGTTGTGCAGTGAGTTCTTTTGCGAGCGCGTCATACGAGAATCCTTTGTTGCGCCCTCCCACAATCAATAGTTTGGGTTCTCGGAATGCGCGAAGGGCTGCGATTGTTGCATCGGGGTTAGTGCCCGCAGAGTCGTTATAAAAACGGACCCCCTTTTTTTCTGCCACAAACTCAAGGCGGTGTGCATTACCGCGAAAGGATTGGATTCCTTTTTGTATCGCGGACGGGCTTATGAGGAGCGCACGCGCAGCGGCAATAGCGGCGGCAGCATTTCGTGCGTTATGAATCCCCGGTACTCGAAGCGAGGAGGTGGCGAGAAGAGGAGATCTTTGTCCTCGTGTGATAGAGATTATTTCGTTGCCATCGATCCATACTCCTCGGGGGAGAGTACCGCGGGTTTTTGCTTTCCCGAAGAAAACAATCTGTGCCGGTGTGTGCCGGGCGAATGTCCGCGCGACTGGGCTTTGGGCATCAAGCACCGCAATATCGCGAGTGGTTTGGTGTGCGACGATGTGTGACTTTGCAAGACGGTATTCGCGTACTGTTTTATGGTGATCGAGATGATCTGTGGTGATATCAAGTACGATTGCGATATGGGGGGAAATGCGGAGATGTTGTAATTGAAAACTTGAGAGCTCCATTATCACGATATCTTCTTTTTTGATGACGGGTAAGCATGAAAGCGCCGGTTTTCCCATATTCCCCACAAGATGCACTCTTTTGTGGGCGGCCTTAAGAATAGAGCAGAGCATGGTGGCGGTAGTACCTTTTCCTTTAGTACCGGTCACACCGACGATGGTACCCTTACAAAGATCAAAAAAGAGATTGGTGGGTGAGCTAAGTGTTATTCCTTTGCGCAACGCACGTTTAATTTCCGGAAGTTTAGTAGGAATACCGGGGCTTTTGAATATCACGTCAAACTGTTCGAGTCCTGCAAGGTAAGACGCGCCAGTATGTGTGGCGCAGCGTACGCTCTCGATAGGATTTTGATCGCAGATCGTAATACAGGAAAAGGGAGTTCCTGTTTTTTTTAAATATTGAAATAACGCTTTTCCTTCTCTCCCAAAGCCAAGGATTGCTATTGATTTGCCCTGGAAAGGTTTTGCCATACATCCTAAGTTATTTTTCTTCTCCCTCCTCTTCTATTTCTGCCATGAGATAGCCAGAGCGAAAATTGTTGGGAAGTTGTTCAATGAAGAGCTCGCCATCTTTTGGAAAGAGTGTGGCATTGGAATTTTCACTCAAGTAATCTCGAATACCCTCTTCTTCGAGGTTTTTTACAAAGATGTCGTTTCCTGTGCAGATAACGACACCATTTTTTAGCACGCACGTGGCAAGTATTGTTTGGGTACCGTCGTCTTTGAGTTTATAGATGGTTGCGTGTTTCATAATGTTTTTGTTACTCATATTGGGTTAAGATATCTTTCAATTGTTTCGTAATAGTTCCCGCTTGCACAAGGCGCGCGACGCGTTCAATGCGGGATATACATGCATTGACTTCTTTTTCAGGAAGGAGTTCGAGAAGGAGAGCTCTTAAGCTTTGTTTTCGGGTTTCAGAAGAAGTAAAACGTTCTAATTTTTGAATAAGATGAGATGGAATTTTTGCATTATAATAGTATCCGATTTGATGGCGTAAGGAATCATTTCCAAAACTTAAATCATTGTCGATCGCATGAATGCCATTTTTCGAAACGAGGAGGTTTCTGGGGCTTCGGTCGGAGTTGAAAATAATAATGTCAAAAAGCCACAATGCTATGAGTTGATCATAATGCGTGGAACGTAGTTCACCGCGATCAGCAAAGGAGAGTTCTGTATAGGTCGATGCATTCTCAATGAATTGTTGAATACTACCAATTTCGCCATCAATTTCTCGAATAGAGACAGGGGGAACAATCCCAAATCCCAAACACTTATCCACAAGATATGCGGCACGCGCACGTTTGAAGTAGGTACCTGCTTGTACGTTGTCACGAAGGTTTTTGTTTTCCCCACTTTTTGGTTTAAAGATTCCTAAGCCATCATCTTTGAGCGTTACCGCAAAGGTTGCATTTGCACCACCTCCTTTAAATTTACGTAGGCTTATTTTATCTCGTAAGCGCAATAACGTTTCTGCTTGTGTTTCTTCACGAAGAGCTTTTGTTTCTTCTGGTGAATCTCTTCGAGTAGATTCAATCTTTTTTGCTTCTTCCGTGGTTGGTTCTTTTGGTTTTTGTATCGGCCCGTTAAAAATGCTCCTTAAGAATTCCATAAGAGTGAGATTTAACTTGGTACCGCCGGTCGGACTCGAACCGACACGCCTTGGAGGGCAACAGATCTTAAGTCTGTCGTGTCTACCAATTCCACCACGGCGGCGCATGATGCGTTTATCATAGGGGATTTCACTCGTTTTTTCAAATTCTTTAGCGTCTTTTTGATTTTTCAAATCCAATATACTACATCAAACTACCTCCATGCGTTGCATGAGGTGTACAAAAAATTGGTGTTGTTGCGAAAAGTTTTGTCTTGGTGCCCAGGAGAGGACTCGAACCTCCACACCCTTACGGGCATATCCACCTCAAGGATACGTGTATACCAATTTCACCACCTGGGCATTTGATATTTGTTATCGTAGCGTCAATCGTTTCTTTTTTCAAGAGCACACGTAGAGTAAAAAGCCCCTTATGGGACTTTTTACTCTACTCTTCTTTATGCGGTGGTACCGATTTTTTCACGGCTTTTCTTTTTCGAAAGCTTGCGGAGGAAGTAGAGCTTTGCGCGCCGTACCTCTGACGTGCCGAGTATTTCTACCCCCATGAGAGATGGGCAGTTGAACGGATATACTTTTTCTACCCCCACGCCGTCCACTATGGCGCGGACGGTAAATGCGGCACCCGCGGATTTGCCGTGCTTGATCGCGATAATAATTCCCGTGAACGCTTGTTTGCGTTCCTTATCTTTTTCCTTAATTTTTTCTGAAACGCGTACGCGCATGCCCGGCTTAAGATCAGGAAGGGTGTGCGTGACTTGTGCGGCAGTAAACTGTTGTAGTTTGTTCATATATAATCAGGACGTTCTAAAATGACTTATCAAAGATTGTATAACATTCTCTGCTTTTTCGCAAGGCTATGTGAGTTGACACTTTTCTTTTTTTTGGGGTAAATAAGCATTAGATCCTGTCGCCATTAAGGAGAAAAACAAATGTCAGAACAGTCTAGTTCCGGATTTGTAAAAATTGTCCTTAATTTTTCGAGTGGTGTCGCGAATTTATTGAAGGAATTAGTGAAGGTAGCGAAGAAAGATGAGTCGTATGTTATCTGCCTTGCGATTAATTTTCTCCATTTCATCTTGACAAAAATGAGGGAAGGATATGTTTTACAGTTAAAGCGTGGAGATGAGGTGATTACTCTTCCACCAGACACCTTGCCGTCTCAGACCGCACAATAAAATAAAATAAATAAATCCCCATCGAGCGGGGATTTTGTTTTTCTTCGATTCCTTTTTAGAGCGTTATTACCTTCGAAGACTCACCAGTACGTTTATTGCTAAGGCAAGCACTAGTACAGGAATGAGAATCCAGGCATGTGTGAGGAGCACCATTACTACTGCAAGGGCCCGAAGACCTTGGCCAGCCAGATAAAGTACAAGCGTTACTACCGCAAAACATAGCAAAAGCAAAATCCATGCTCGTGAAGACATGTCTACCTTCTCCTAAACTATACCCCTCTCACAAGCTACTCTGTTGTTTTTTTTGAGTCAAGCCTGGCTAGTTAGGATAAGGATTCAAGAATCATTTTCAACTCATTGGGAAGAGGAATTTCAACGTGGAGAACCTCTCCATTTTTTTTTGGAATATCGATCGAGCAAGCAAAGAGGAATTGGTGTGAGAGCGGAAAAGGTAACATTGCGTGCGTTCTTCCGTAAAGCCTGTCGCCTACAATCGGAGTGCCTATCGCTGCCATATGCACACGGAGCTGGTGTGTGCGTCCGGTTTTTGGAGAGAGTTCTACAAGCGTCATATTCGCGTGAGAGTAGCGTGCGCGTACGCGGTATTCGGTAATAGCTTCTCGCGTTTTTTTCTGCGTGTGCGTAGTGCGTTTTGCTACTCCCCGCGCAAGGCCTATGGGTTTATTGATACTACCATAATCTTGTTTAATGTTGCCGAAAACGAGGGCAAGATAGTGTTTGGTAATTTGGCGCGTGGCAAAGAGGCGTTTAAGGTACTCGAATGCGTGTTGGTTTTTTGCAATTACTACAAGACCGCCTGTGTCGCGATCAAGGCGGTGCACGATACCCGGACGATCCGGATCTTCTCCTACACTGCGGATGGAAGGATGTATCGAAAGAAGCCAATCAACGAGTGTCGATTCATGGGAATGTGGCGATTGATGGATCAGGAGGCCGAACGGTTTATTGACGATCAGCATGTCGTCGTCTTCGTAAACGAGAGTTGGTGCTGAGGGCTTCATAATGGTATACTCACAATGGAAATAAGCTAATTTAAAGAATAATTATTTGTAGCATACTTATGACAAACCTTCTACTTATAAAAAATTATCTCATGATAGCAGGATTAGTGCGCATGTACCCACTCGCGCTTTTGCGTCTTGTAATCAGCATTATTTTCGTGGTGCACGGACTCCCCAAATTGAGCGATCTGCACAAAACAAAAGAAAATTTCGGGATGATGGGGTTTCGTCCAGGATGGTTGTGGGGGACAGGGATTGCACTTCTCGAGGTGGTGGGCGGAGGCGCGCTCTTTTTCGGACTTTTTTCTCAGTTTTTTGCGCTGCTTTTTGCAATAGAGATGATGGTTGCGATGGTTACCGTGAAACGGAAGAGTGGATTCATAGGGGGGTATGAGTTTGATCTCTTGCTTTTTGCCGCGTGCCTTGTTCTTGTTACGCAGGGAGGGGGATTTTTGAGTCTTGATCAACTTCTTCTCGGTCTTTAATTATTTGTCCCAGCAAAGCATCAAAAAACCGCATAAACGCTTGCGGTTTTTGTAAATATTATGGTAGGGTAGCGTAAGTAACTTGAAAACAAAACAAAGGGGAAAAGCCGATGTCATTGGTCGAAAATCTTTTCGAGCGAGCACTTACCGCGCTTGGAGAATCCGTGCGTGCCATGCCACGGACGTCTGGCGATGGTCTGTACCAGAGGCAGGTTACCACAGGAACGACGGTGATCGCGATGCGTTTTGGATTGAAAGTCCCGGAAACGGAACTCAATCCTGAAGGCAAGGAAGACGCAATGATTACGCTCCCCGCAGTCGTGATTGCATCTGATGGAAGAACATCCGCAGGGCATCATATTGTTGAGGAAGAAGCGAAAAAAATGCGTATGATTGATAGCACCCTTGTGCTTGGTGGAGCTGGTCTCGCATCTGCCCTAGACCGGATGGGAAAGATCTATAGTCTTAGTGTAGCTCACTATGATGATATGGCGGATACACCAGACCAGAAGCTCTCCCTACGCGGCAAGGTCACGATGCTTCAAAATATGATGAGACAGGTACCTTTTCTTCCCATATACTTTCTTCTCGCGGGCTATGAGGGACAGGACAACGAAGACAAGGGCCGGTGTCGTATTTTTGAGTTTTATCCAGGAGGCTACATCCACGATGTGGGGGATTGCGGGGGTACCGGAAGCGGTTATTCAGCGATCGAAGCTCTTCTTGCGGTAGAAGCAGGCAGAGACTATACCCTAAAAGAACTTTACCAGCGCTTGGCCCGCCTCTTTCATATGGCATTTCGGTTTGATTCCGGATCCGGAGGAACGTGCCACGCTTATATTATGAGCTCGCTTGGGCCTCAGGAGGTGTCGTTCCATGTGTCGTAAGCTTACAGATATCGTGCACGCAAAGAGGCGGCGCGCTGCAAGAGATGTGCGGGAAAGCTATCCCGCCGTAGTATTGAATCTTGGTGGAAGCATTTTGATGCTTGCATGTTCCGATGATTATCGCCAACGCATCAAGCGCGTGCTGGATCGCATTTTTGTGATTAGTTTTGGCTCTGATGGGTTCGAGCTGCAGAGAGCGGCTTCAGCGATCGCGAAAGGTGAGGCACTCGAGGTATCATATGAAAATGTCCATGCGTTGGGCGTGGGAGAAAAGATTGGATCCTTGCTTGCATCACACCTGAAAGATCCGAAGCGGCCGGAGATTGATGCGGCGATGGTATTCGTGCGTATCACGGGCGATCCATCTACTGATGAGGTCGTGGTGGTGCCGCATACTGGTATTTCGATTCCCGCCTCCGGATTTATAAGCGGCCCGCTGGTGCGCACCGAAACAAAGGCGCCATCGCGGAGCAGAAAAACAGAAAAAGCGAGTACGCCTCGGGAGTCGTTGTGGATCGGTGCACAGCTTGAGAGTTTTGAAGAGTATCTTCACACGTTATCCCGTGTTAATAGCATTGAATTGATGCTTCGGTTTGGCGCGGCGTGTGCAAAAAAGTATGGAAATGAAATTTATCTTGAGATTGTACAACTGGATCGCGACGCGGTGCTTGAGAAACGCTATGCCGAGGTTGCGGCCCGCACGCATGGGCCATGGCACATGTTGCGCGCGGGGTTGAAGGAAACGCTTGCGGAAATCGTGCGCCAGCAAGAAGAAGAAAAAAAGACGGCAAGAAAATTGAAAAGGCAAAAGAAAAAGGAAAAACAAGCCGCGGCAGATGATACGCAGAAACAGGACGCACTGGAATTGGAAGAAAGGGATTGATTATTTTAAGAGGGAGTCCCCCTCTTTTTTATTAGACCCGGGCGTAAGCCCGTAGAAGGCTATTTGCACGTTTTTTTTGTTCGCGGTAGGGTGAAATTAGTTCATTGCACAAAGAAAGGATGAGCATAGTGACTGCGATCGTAGGGTTTCTCGCCACGCTTCAGACAGGCACCAAAGAAGTACCTGTAGTGATTGTGGGGAGTGACGGGCGTATCAATGCCGGAGATAAAATTACCACGGAATCTTACCGGAAGGTATTTATGCTTGATCCCCATCTTGTTTTGGGTATATCCGGGAACCTTTCCTTGCTTATTGAAGTGGTAGAGAGTTGTGAAGAGGAAATGAAGCAGGTGCGAGAAAAGAATCTTTCTGTTGCGAAAAAGGTCAGGCGAGTATGCGAATTTTTGAAAAAGCATTCTCACAAAGAGATCGAGTTTTTTCTTGCGGGATGTGACCCCCGCAATCACAAATGTTTCCTTTATCAGTTTTCCGATAAGAATCTTGTGTTTTCACGAACAAAAGAAAGGTATGCAGGAATAGGGATAGGAGCAGAGTCGGCCTGTGTCGCATTAATGATGCACGCAGGAAAGATCTATACTGAGGGAGAGGCAATTGCGCTAATGCACACTATTATGCAGTCCATTTCAAAAGTAAATATTACTACAGGCGGGCAGATACGAGTGCACCTTGTTACTCCTGATGGAGTGAAGGAAAAGGTGTTTCGGAGGTAGTGTACGCTTCAAGAAGGCATCATGATGCCTTTTTTCTTTTCTTGCAGATATAATTTTTGTATAGTAAAACCAAGAGCAATTGTTATGGCACAGTTAAACTATCTCAAAATCGGGAGGGCATCAGAGCTTCCGCGCGGATCTTCCGAGCGTTTTTGGTATCGCACGCTTGAAGTAATACCCGGACTTTTGAGTTGGAGCACGCTCATCGTGCTCATTGGTTTGAGTTTTGTGGTGCCTTTTTTTGTCGCCGTGTTTATTATTTTTTTTGATGTGTATTGGTTTCTGAAAACGGTTTACATGTCTGTGCATTTGCGGGTTGGATACCGGAAGACATTTGAACACATGAACACGGATTGGAACGCGAAACTGGATGCGCTTTCTCCTTCGCAGTATAAGGTTCCTGTGTCTCGGTGGGGTGAGATATGGCATTTGGTGATCCTTCCCATGTATAACGAGCCGTTCGAGGTGGTACAAGAAAGTATGGAGGCGCTTCTCGCGACAAAGTATCCGCAAGAGAAGATGATTATTGTGTTGGGGCTTGAGGAGCGTGCAGGAGAGGCGGCGCGTGAGGTGGGACAGCGCATCAAAGAGGCTTACGGCGTGCGGTTTTCTCATTTTGTCATTAGTCATCATCCGGCGGATATCGAAGGAGAGATGCCGGGCAAGGGATCAAACGAAACATGGGCGGCGCGTGAAGCGCAGCGCAAGGTTATTGATCCCCTCGGCATTCCCTATGAGCGCATTGTGGTATCGGTGTTTGATGTGGACACCCATGTGATGCCAGGCTATTTTCACTGTCTCACCTACCACTATCTTACGGCGGAGAAGCCGCTTCGTTCGAGTTTTCAGCCTATCCCGCTTTTTACGAATAACATTTGGGAGGCGCCTGCGTTTGCCCGCGTTCTGAGTTTTGGTTCTACATTTTGGCAGATGACGCAACAGGCACGCCCCGAGCGCTTAATTACGTTTTCTTCACACTCGATGGCATTTCAGCCGCTCGTGGAAATCGGTTGCTGGCAGACGAACATGGTGTCAGAGGATTCGCGCATTTTTTATCAGCTCTTCTTGCATTTTAACGGCGATTGGACAGTGGTCCCGCTCTACTATCCTGTCACGATGGATGCAAACGTGGCGCCGAAGTTCTGGGGTACGATTGTGAATCAATATAAACAGCAGCGTCGCTGGGGGTACGGAGTGGAGAATCTTCCTTATTTTGTGTTTAATGCGGTGCGCAATAAGCGATTGTCATGGAAACATAAGTTTTTTCACACGCTTCAGCTTGTCGATGGGTTTTGGTCATGGGCGACGAATAGCATCATGATGTTTTTGCTGGGGTGGCTTCCTGTCTTTGTGGGCCCGAAGAGCTTTCGAGTGACCCTTCTCTCCTACAATCTTCCGTATCTCACCCGTGACATTATGACACTCGCGATGTTCGGGCTTGTGACATCGGCGGTCTTGAGCATGTGGCTCTTACCGCCAAAGCCGGTGAACTATGGCAAGTTCAAGTACGTGTGGATGTTTTTGCAATGGTTTATCACGCCGCTTACGGCGGTGACGCTTGGGAGCATTCCCGCACTCGAAGCGCAGACGCGCCTGATGCTCGGGCATTATATGGGCTACTGGGTGACGCCGAAATCAAGAACGAAGAAGTAAGGAGGCGTCTATGCATGAGCAAGTGTGCAAATTTTAAATGGAAAAAAAGGGGAAAGTGCGATTCAGTCTCCGCGTCACACCGAATATTGACATGATTTCATTTCCATATTATACTACTCATCAGAACCATGAAAAGGAGGAATAAAAAATGAATCTGCTTCAGCGGGCGTGGACGTTTTTGGGGGATAGCTTAGTTTCACCGATGGAGAGTTTGAGTAAGAGATACTTTGAGTATTATCTTCTCTCCCATCGATTGAATTTTTTACTCAGGTTATGCGAATTTTGTCCTACTAATCCAGTGTATTACTTTGCTGGATTTTTCAAGGAAGTAGAGGAGTTCTCTGAAAACATAGGGGACATCGCCACGCTTACCGAATGTTTTTCCCGCAAGAATGGCGAGGATCGATATAGTGAAGTTATTAAGAATTTGAAGATCCTTCAGCGCCATATTGCGGCCGTGATGGGTGAATCAAACTGGAATCGTACCTCAAGAGGTGAGGCGATCACGCGGGGTACGGTGTATTTGGGCGGTACTGATGGACTTCCGATGCAGCCGATATGGTTCTGGCTGGAAAAGCATGAAGACCCAAAGTTTCGAGTAGTGTCTCAGCAGGCGATGGAGTTTATCAGGGATCATGCAGAGCCAATGATCATGGCGGCGCAGGCGCTCTTGCACGAGATTGAAACGTATAAAAATAAAAAGCTTGAACGGAATTATTGACTGAAGAAGAGACAGGAGAAGATGGAATGGCAAACATACGTATAGTTCCCGGAGTACAAGTGGGAGGAACGACTCTTGCCTGTCATGGAGTGGATTTATTTCCTCATCGCGTGCTTCCAGGAAACTGGATGACTCCCGTATGGATTCATGGCCTTTCTCATGAGGAGCTTGAATTTGCAAAAGAGTTTTTTGAAGCATTCGGCGCGACAGTTATAGAGATTGATAATCGCACGTTGTATCAAGAGACAGATCATCGTGTGTACAGTTGAAGAAAACACTGAGACCCTTTTCGGGTCTTTTTTATTAGACTCGGGAGAGCGAATATCCCGCGCGCAAGCCCGTGGAGGGTTATTTTTTAATTGGATAGGATAAATCCTTATTACTGCCTCTTTACACCACCTCCCAGGGAAAATTGACATGATTATATTTTTGTAGTATTATATTTGTCAGAACCGTGAAGGAGAAGATGGAATGGCGATACATATTTTAAAATGGCTTCGCGCATGGTGCGGAAATAGATTTTCAAAGTCTTTCATGGAGGGTTTGATCGTCCTTTCGACCGATTGGGTCCGTTTTTCCGATGAACTCGCAAGCATGATAAGCGTGTGCGAACGGTCCACTCATAATCCAGTTGCTTCTTTCGTAAGTTTTTTTAATCTCATCCTTAATTGGAATCGCCATACGGGAAATCTTCCGCCGCTCATCGCACAGGCGACGCGTCTCAATGACACGGGCGAGTATAACGAAATCATTCGTTATCTCACCATGATGCAGATTCACATTGGGGCTGTAGTCAACGAATTCTCTTTGAACCGTACCCCTGCGAGTGGATGGGCAACATCAGCTACCCTACGTTTAGGTGGCACCGATAATCTGCCATTGCGTCCCGTGTGGTACTGGCTGGCGTTGCAGGATCATCCTTCATTTCAAGAAGTGTCGGAGCAGGCTATGCATTTTATGAAAGGCCATGGCGGATCTTTGATTGCCTCAGTTGAGGGATTACGTACCGAAATTAAAACTTACGAGGAGTGCGTCGACAGTATGCTGCACCAACAAGAACACTAAGCCCCCTTTGCGGGGCTTTCTCTTTTTGTTGACTTTTCTCGCTCGGTTTGTTTTACTCTGATTGGGTCTTTGAGAATAGGGAGGAAGATATCATGCAACGCATGGGAAGAATCTTCTCTATGCTTTTTGCGTTCATATTCCTTGTGACCGCGGGATATGCGGGAGCGCAGATGAACAATTCTCCATTTAATGATCCTACATTTCGTGTGACGGAGAAGGTCGTCCATCTTTTGAACGATCCGCATGTCTCATGGAAGGCCCTCCTTTATTTTATTAATCCTTTTTTTGACGCAGTAGACGCTTCGACTTCCTATAAAGGACTTCCTATTCGTGTGGTTATGGATCAGCAAGGGTATGCTACGATTACTCTCGGGGGCGAGAGTAAGACAGTCTTTCATCCTAATTCCATGGAAGCAACGGCATTGCGTATTGCGATAAAGGCGCGATGGGGTACTGAAATTGCAAGAAGAGAAGTGAATGTTTTACATAATGCGCTGAGCTTCATCAATGACACCCTTGCTGCGAAACACAAGGGTACCTGTTTTGTATTGAACGAGACGCAGGATGTATACGCATGGAGAGCGGAGATGCTCCACGCGCTTGCGTACTGCTATAAGGCTCGAATGTTTCGGTGGGATTCCCAAGATATGGGTAAGCTGGAATATCAGGATCGATGCTTATGTTTTTATTTGGATCCCGACTTACAGAATATCACCGTTTCTTTTAGGGGCGAATGGACGAAAATGTGTGGATTTCCTCTTAATGAAGAGGATCTACGCGCGGTAGGTTTGTTCGATAGGATGAAAAAAGAACAAGAAAAAAGATACAAGGAAGATCATACGACAAAGTTGGCTTTCGTTGATTTTGTGCTCGGTAAACAGAATGGTGTAGTAACGCCTGGCCAACTCGACCAAAAATGTAATGAGGCGATGGTTCGCGTGTTCTCGGGAACGATGACGCCCACCCCCCGTTTTACGTTTGACGAGCGCGGCGTGTTTACCGTCTCTATAGGAACATTTGAGATTATACCGTATTCTCGCACATGTTATGCTCTGGATGTATATTGTCACAATACCGGCGGATACGCCTTTGTCCTCATGACGGGTGTAGAAAACAAAGCGTATGTGAAGAGTGTTTATAATACGTACTACGAGAAATCTGGGTGGAGTGCGCGGGATAAAATCGACGAACAGATCCGAAACAGTGTAGCCACGTTGTTTCTTAATCTCTAAATTTGCGAGAGAAACAAAATCGCCCCACGAGGCGATTTTTAATTTTGGTTGTGCTTGCATTGCCGTTACACAAGATTGAGGGTGCCGGTGAATTCATCGAGTTTCTTGATGAGATCAGGAAATTCACGAAGAGAGTGTTCGCGGAGAAACGCCCGTGCATCCTCTTCGGCATGGGAGAGCATGGCAGGATTCCGCAATGCCGCCATTACCATGTCAGACCATCCGCTTTGCTCCTCGCCCAAAAACTCGCCAGGACCGCGCAGTTTCAAATCCATTTCCGCAAGCACAAAACCGCTTTGGGTTTTGGTGAGTGCGGTGAGGCGCCGTGCTTCGAGTTGAGAGAGCGAGGTGGTAAAGAGAAGGCAGTAGGATTGATGCGTGTTTCTCCCAATGCGGCCGCGGAATTGATGAAGTTGCGCAAGACCAAATCGCTCCGCGCTTTCGATCAGCATGACGGTCGCGTTCGGAATATCAACGCCTACTTCGACGACCGATGTGGATACGAGAATATCAAGTTTTTGATTTGCAAATGCGCGCATGATGTGTTCTTTTTCATCCGGCTTCATTTTGCCATGGAGCATACCCACACGGAGATCGGGGAACACTTGCTTCTGTAGTTTTTCATATTCTTCGGTTACTGTTTTGACCTCAAGCCAGAGTGTTTTTTGTTTTGTAGGAGGCCTGTGGTTGTTGTCTTCTCCTGAAGAAGCGGCCTCTATGCGCGGACAGATGACAAATGTTTGAAATCCTTTTTTTACTTCTTCGCGGATAAACGCATAAGAGGCGGCACGTTTTTCGGGAGGAATGACCGAGGTGATGATTTTTTTTCTTCCTTTTGGCATTTCATTCAGGATGGAGATATCCATGTCGCCAAAGATTGTGAGTGCAAGCGTGCGCGGGATAGGCGTGGCGGTCATGCTGAGGAGATGGGGGATTGTACCATGAATGGCGTGTTCTGCGGCCATCAAGTGTGTGCGTTGGGCAACCCCAAAGCGGTGCTGTTCGTCGATGACGATGAGTGCGGGATGTGCGAATGAGGTTTCTTTTTGAATGAGCGCATGCGTGCCGATCACGATATGCACGGAGCCGTTTTTGATATTTTCGAGAAGCGTTTTCTTTTTTGTGGGGGAGGAGAGCCCCTCGAAGGCATAGGAGGTATTTTTCCCCGCAAGCATGCCGATCGCGATAGGGAGATTGCGGAAGAGATTTGAAAATGTATGAAAATGTTGCAGGGCGAGAATTTCAGTAGGCGCCATTACCACCACTTGTCGTGCATTGAGAATAGTATTGTATGCCGCAAGTGCAGCGACTACCGTTTTTCCTGATCCCACGTCCCCATTTAAGAGGCGTTGCATAGGTTTTTCCTCTGCCATGTCCTTCAAAATTATCCATACAGCTTCCTTTTGCGCTTCCGTAAGCGCAAAAGGAAGGGTATCGATACATTGCTTGATTTCTGGGAGATGAATAACAAGAGGAGTTCCTTTGTGCGCTTCTTTTTTGGTCTTCAGTTCTCGTGCCAGCGAAACCAAAAAGAGATGTTCAAACATAAAGCGCGCACGCGCACGTTCTGCAGCAGATAATGTTTCGGGGTAGTGCACATTTTGAAGAGCGTTTGACAGTGTGGGGAAATTGCGCCGCGTTAAGACTTCTTCGGGAAGATATTCGGGGAGTTCTTTTATGATTTCGAGAAGAGAGGTGAGAAAGTAACGGATTGCCTTGGAAGTCACGCCGCGTGTTTCGCGGTAGATAGGAATAATGCGTCCTGTATGCCTCGTGTGTTGATGAGGCGAGGTGACGAGTTCGTAGAGCGGGTTCGTGAGATAGATTCCGTGCGCATCTTCGATAACTTTTCCGGCAAGATTGACTGTCGCGCCTTCGCCGAGAGCCTTGCCGATATAGGGTTGATTAAACCAAATGGCTTTTATGGCGCCCGTGTTATCCTCGACCACAATTTCTGTAATGGCCATATGTTTGCGGAATGAACGGTGCGTATAAACGCGAATAATGGTTCCCTGTATTACGGCGTGCGTACCAGGCCTGAGGGCGCCAATTGCAGTAAGCGATGAAAGATCTTCATAGCGTGTTGGAAAATAAAACAAAAGATCACGCGCGGTCGTGAGGCCAAGGCGTTTAAGATGAGCCGCTGATTTTGGTCCAATGCGAGGAAATGAAGAGAGTGGGGTATCAAGAGACATGAGTAGTATTCAGACATTAGGCTCACACGTTACGTTACAAAAGAATGTCTTGTACGAATGGCGAGTTATTGAAGCGAAGTAGGAGTAGCCTGCTGTGCCTTCTCTTTCCATAATCCTGCGAGCGCATCGATAATATTTTGAAACGCAGGATCGCAGGTGGTTTTATAGCAGCGTACCGTATGCCCCCCCGTACTCAGAGTAAATAATGCGTCGCCGCTCGTGCTTTCGGACTGTTGAAGCGCATCGTGAAGCGAAGAGAAGTTGTTGGTGAGAAGCGAACGATGCACCATGTCGATGTCGTCACGCGTAAACGTTCCCGCGTTAAAGTTGAGCGGTTCTTGTGTTGTGGAGCCGTCTTTTTCAGTGAAGCGCGCAGATCCATCCGGATACAAGGTAAATGTAGTTTCCGAAGAAGCTGTTTTCATCTCAAGAACAATGCGTTGCTGTACCTGGCGCAGATAGAGATACGCCCCTCCTGCAACGAGAGCTATGAGAATAAAGACGGTGATAATAAAAGTTCTTTTGTTCATAGATATTCTTATGCAATACTTTTTCTTGTTAGTGAGTGCCCCTGGAGGGAATCGAACCCCCATGGCTGGTTTCGAAGACCAGTACTTTATCCATTAAGCTACAGGGGCATGACAAGCGGTTGTGATACCTGCCCTGTACCAAGCTTTGCTTTGGTGCGGGGGCCACTTCACTGTGAGAGCATGAGTTTCAAAAACATCATGATTATACTTAATAATCTTAAAACGAGCAATAAAAACGCCCCTTTAAGGGGCTTTTTGATCATGCACGATGTTTCACCGGAATAGGAAAGCGAGGGAGCATGAATGTTCCTTCCCCGTTCCATACGAAGGGAATGTTTTCAATGGAAAATCGTTTCTCTTCCTCGAAAGGAGCGGTAAGGAAGTGACCGAGTGTCTGTGATTGAGCTCTTTCCCTAAAGATTCTTTTTATTTCTTCGCGCACGATTTGTTCCACGTTTTTGGTAAAGGAGATGGGCACGTTCGCGATGCCCTGTTGTTGCGCAAGATCCGTGTCGATCTTCACTGTTGCGGAGAACGCGATTTCTTGCGTTCCGTCCATACATTCGATGCGCACTATATCCGTAACAGGAATCGTTGCTTCAAACGCTTTCCAATTATACTTGATCCATGGAAATATTTTGAATTCCATTCCAGGATAGAGGACCATTCCGTCGAGTACTACCAATGTGTGTGGAGGGACGACATAGCGTGTACGCAGGGTGAATGAACATATTGTGAGATAAAGCCACGCAATCCCTACGGTAGTGAAAAAATAGCCGAAGAGCATCGTGTCTCCTTTGGAAGGGGTGATGCTATATAGAGAATTCGAACAATAAACTCCGGCACACAGCATAATTAATGCACTCAAGACTTCCAGTATGACTAATACTCCGCTCCATATCGTCAGTGTGTAAGACCGAAATCTTGCATTTGAGTCGACGATTACATGGGTACATTTCGTATAAAAAAGTACGGCGAGGGCAATAAATAAGAAGGTATTTGCATTGAATGGCGCATTCGTGGTGAGTGCTACGATGATGAAGAAAAGGGTGAAGTATACCACGGGCCAGAGAACAAGATTAGTCCAATCAAGTTGTTTCAGAAGTCTCATGAAGAATCCTCCTTTTCTTTTTTATTGTGAAATATGCTGAACCTATTTAAACAAACACTCATGTTATTTGTCAAGGTAAACTGCTGATTTGTGAGGAACAGGCATCGAATTGAAATGGTACCTCCCACGGTCTCAAGTAAGGGGTTTTCTCGCGATAGAAAAACCACCCGGAAGGGGGCGGTATGGTTATTTGTGCCCGAAATGTAACGCGTACGTGTAACGTGTAAGAAGTTCGCTTGCAAGAGGAAGGACTCGAGGAGCATTAATGAGGGACAGCGGGGATCTTTGAGGAAGGATCATATTGGACAGCCTCATTGATACGGTCACATATTTCACGAGCGCTAAAAGCATAATCCGATCTCATAACGCATGTATCCCCCTCTCCCACTCGCTGAATAATAACTTCATATTCATTCTTCTTTCTATTGTATTGAGTATATGCATTGAGTACCCCAAAATATATTCTTCCACTTGGCATTTGCACGTCTACCCAATTTCTTCCGCAGGTACACATTGCAATGAACCTCCGCTGCAGAATGGACAAATATTAACATAGTATATATTAAGTGTCAAAGTTTCTTTCGGGGAGCTTCGTTTCTGTTGATGATTTTTGTGGAATAGGCGATACTATGCATGACGTTTACATATGGAAACCTCGCTTCAATTAACAAGGACTCTCATCGTGCGTGTTGCCGCGATGCTGGAGATTACCGCAATTGCGAATACTCTCGAACATGCGGGTTTTTCTGCATATTTGGTAGGCGGATGTGTACGTGATTTACTGTTGGGACGCGAACCCGATGATTGGGATCTTGCCACCGATGCAACGCCGGAGGAGATTCAAAGTCTTTTTCCGGAGTGTGTATATGAAAATGATTTTGGTACCGTGGGTATCAAGACAGATTCCGAGGATCCTCGTCTTACTATTGTTGAGGTGACCACATTTCGTAAGGAGGGTACCTATACTGACAAACGCCACCCGGACGAGATTACGTTTTCAAAAACAATCGAAGAGGATCTTGCGCGCCGTGATTTTACCATCAACGCTATTGCGTTAAATATAAGTGCCGCTATGCGAATGAATGCGGCCGATGCGAATACACTCATTGATCCGTTTAGGGGAATGGAGGATTTGGGGAATGGGATAATTCGTGCGGTGGGAAATCCAGCGGATCGATTTCGCGAGGATGCGTTGCGTGTGTTGCGTGCTATACGCTTAGCTGCAACATTAGGATTTACGATTGATCCTGCTACGCTTGCGGCCATTGGAGAAGAGGCGGGAGGAATCGATTTTGTGGCTAAAGAGAGGATTCGCGATGAGTTTTTCAAACTTATTATGACAGATCACGCTGCTGAAGGGGTGCAGCTTTTGGAGCGCACAGGGCTTTTACTGCGAATCTTCCCTGAGTTGCAGGCGGGCGTGGGTGTTTCACAAAATAAGCATCATATCTACACCGTATTTGAACATAATCTCCGTTCGCTTCAATACGCCGTGGAGCAAAAGTTTTCACTCGACATCAGGCTTTCCGCGTTATTTCACGATGTGGGAAAACCACACACAAAGCACGGCGAGGGCGAAAATTGTACGTTTTATGGACATCAAGTGGTGGGCGAGCGTATGGTGTTGAAGATTGGCGACCGGTTGCACTTTTCAAAAGAAATCACAGAAAAGATAGCGTTGTTAGTGCGCGAGCATATGTTTGTATATGATCCGGACTCTGTTACCCTAAAAGGCGTACGCAGGCTGTTGCAGCGTGTGGGGGTTGAGAATGTGGAGGATCTTTTCCGATTACGCGAGGCGGATAGGATTGGATCGGGAGTTCCGAAGGCGCAGCCGTATCGCTTGCGTTATCTGAAAGCAATGGTGGATAAGGTAAAATCAGATCCCATAAGCGCAAAAATGTTGAAGGTGAATGGCGAGGACATAATGCGCGAGCTTGAGATACAACCTGGGCCTCGCATTGGCGCGCTACTCGCTATTTTATTGGAGGATGTGTTAGAAAACCCGACCTTGAATACTAAAGAACATCTTTTGAAGCGTGCACGGGAGCTTGCAGGTATTCCAGAAGCAGAACTTCTGATGTGTGCCCACAAGGCACGCGATACCGCGCATGACGCGCAGGAACGTATCGATCAAGAACTTCTCAAAAAGCATTTTGTGAGCAAGTAAGTATGAACGAAGCAGCTAGAGATTATTTTCATAAGCACGCATCCACGAAAGAAATAGAAATGCGTAATGCGGTACGCAAGATTTTTACACCGCGTTCGGAATACAGAAAAGGTAACATCCCGCTTCATTATCACGAAGAATTGCCGGGTGGATTAGTGCTGGATGCCCAGGAAAAAAATGGAGAGGCGATTATTACAGTTGAACAATATGGGTTTAAGAAAGACCTCGCTGATTTTGTCGCACCTGGATTTCGTCTCGTGACCCCGTCTTTTTTTAAGCAACCGGAGCATGAAAAAATTCTTTTCCGTGATCGGGATGATATAGGATCATGGCATGTTGCCTGGTCTTTAGACTTTCTATTAATCGGGGATATTCGGAGTCCGCACGATTTTTTTGCCTTCTTTCACGAAGCGGGACACACATTTCAGAAAGAAAAAGACAGCGCTTTACTTAGCGAGCTTTTAGATTCTTTAAAAAAGGAAGCGAATCGAGAGAGTACGATATCCATTATGCAGACTCTCTCTTTTTTAGAGCGTGATGCTTCGGCTTCGGCACTAAAAGCTATGAAGCGACTTCGAGATGAATACCGCATTGATCTTTTTTCACTATTCCACAAAGATGAGTTGAGAAATCTTATGTATGGAGCCCTTTTGGATTATCGGTATGATGATGAGTTTGAATATAGGAGGATTCTTAAAGAAGAAGGGATAAGCGAGGAAGAATTAGAAACTGTATTGCGCCACGCCATGAAAGATTTATTTGATAAAGGGCGATTTAAAGAGTAAGCTGCAAAAACAAAGAATCACGGGTCATAGTACACCGGTACCCGCCTGTACCGAACGGTACGTTCGGGCGGGGTATACACGTTTTGGGGTTAACAATTTTGTCGGGTCGGAGTATGGCGGTAGTATACACGCTTCGGGTGCGTGCGGACCGGGTTCGACTCCCGGCGACCCGACAAAGTTGTTAACCGGAATACTAGTCAGTATTCCGAGGAAATTTTTGCAAAAATTTGTGTGGTCCCGTTTTAATTCCGGGTATCCCGACGTCATGTTCTCACCAGAGTGCCGACAGACATTTCAAGGAGAGTCCACTGGTAGCCCCCTATTTTTTATATTCGTTTTTTGTTGTTGAAGATTTGTTGACAGGATGACGTAGGCGGAATAAGACTAAATCAGTTCTCTTGATATAAGGAGACTCGGAAAATGGAACTATATCTTGGAGGAATGCATGATCATACATTTACTGTGCGAGGCAATGGAATTGATGTGGAATTTCGTGGATATAAAGGGTATTTTTCTGACACGCATGTGACGCTTCCTGCATTGAACACATTCTTATTGTTTTATGTTCATGAGTATCAAATTATTGCAGTAGATGCATTGTATTGTGTAAACGGAATTGTGAGTATAGTGCATCTCCTTGGTGATGTCACGTCTGGTAAATCGTACCAAGAACCATCGCTTTTCATGCGCTCGTGGATATCACGGTGTCGATTTCCTCCCCGGGAAATTAAAATAGATGTCACCAGGGATGCGGAACGGTTGTTGTTCAAGAGCGGTGATGTATTCTTTCCTTGCCTGCATGCGTACCATGAGTTTGAAGGAGGAGAGCTGTTCGTAATGCGAGATGGAAATGTCCATGATCATACATCGGGCATTTCTGGATATCGTCTTCACGTATCGCATCTGAGCTTTGACGGTCTTGTGACACTTTTCGGTAAGTATATCAACGATCCTGTTCCTACGCTTTTTCCCAGCAATTTTATCGAAGGAGATACATTGATTCTTCGTTGTTGTGTTCCACCCGATTTTAATTTTATTGATTTTCTTGTGAGTCGAAACATACCCTGCGAAACGCCCTCATGTTCTCGCGAGAGGCGCAAAAAGAAGGTACGATGCGATGAGGTTGATTAATGCCTGGTCTCATCCTTCAGCTACAGATGGTGTGGTAAATCAAGCCTCTTGACATATTATATTCATCGTCTATACTCATCAATAGCCTCATCAAAGAGGCTATTTATTTTACTCGAAAGTTCATTGAAAAATGCATACCTCGCACGTTCTTAGCAAGGAACGGCGCGAGGATGATTCATCAGTTATTTTTCTTATCACCCTGTGATACAAAACATATGCGGTTAGCCCCGCGTATGTCTTTCTTTTAGAGAGTTTGATCCTGGCTCAGGATGAACGCTGGCGGCGTGGATAAGGCATGCAAGTCGTACGGAATTTTTATTGAAGGCGTTGCGATTACATCAAGACAACGGATATAAACATTTAGTGGCAAACGAGTTAGTAACACCTTGGTACGTACCTCAAAGACGGGAATAACTTGTCGAAAGACGAGCTAATACCCGATGGTATCCGATGCAACATTCGGATTAAAGCCGCAAGGCGCTTTGAGATCGGCCTAGGTCCCATCAGCTAGTTGGTGCGGGTAAGAGCCCACCAAGGCTATGACGGGTAGGGGGCGTGAGAGCGTGATCCCCAACGACGAAACTGCGACACGGTTCGTACACCTATGGGTGGCAGCAGCCGAGAATATTCGACAATGGGCGAAAGCCTGATCGAGCGACGCCGCGTGCAGGAAGAAGGCCTTCGGGTTGTAAACTGCTTTTGCTAGGGAGAAAGTCCAGCACCATTTTTGCCAATGATGTGTTGTTTTTTGTGTCTTTGGACACAAAAAGGTTTGTTTTTCGCGATTAGATTTTGACATATGTAATCGTGGGCAAAAATGGTGCTGGATTGATAGTACCTAGCGAATAAGGGCTTGCTAACCTCGTGCCAGCAGCCGCGGTAATACGAGGAGCCCGAGCGTTATCCGGATTTATTGGGCGTAAAGGGTGCGTAGGGGGTTTTGCGCGTTCGTTGTTAAATTCCACCGCTCAACGGTGGGCATGCGATGAATACGGCAAGACTAGAGGATACTAGAGGTGAGCGGAACGCACGGTGTAGGGGTGAAATCCGTTGAGATCGTGCGGAACACCAAAGGCGAAAGCAGCTCACTGGGGTATTCCTGACCCTGAGGCACGAAAGCGTGGGGAGCAAAAAGGATTAGATACCCTTGTAGTCCACGCCCTAAACGATGCCAACTAGCTATCGGGAGTGTCGACCCTCTCGGTGGCGTAGCTAACGCGTTAAGTTGGCCGCCTGGGAAGTACGGTCGCAAGACTAAAACTCAAAGGAATAGACGGGGACTCGCACAAGCGGTGGATCATGCGGTTTAATTCGATGGTAAACGAGGAACCTTACCAGGGCTTGAAATTCTACGGAAATCCTCCAGAAACGGAGGCCCTCCCGCAAGGGACTGTAGGACAGGTGCTGCATGGTTGTCGTCAGCTCGTGGTTTGAATTGTTCCCTTAAGTGGGGTAACGAGCGCAACCCTTGTCTTGTGTTACTATGTCACAAGAGACTGCCCTCTTATCGGGGGAGGAAGGAGAGGATGACGTCAAATCAGCATGGCCCTTTGATGCCCTGGGCCACACGCATGATACAATGGTTGGTACAACGGGATGCAATGTCGCGAGGCGGAGCAAATCCCTTAAAACCGATCTCAGTTCGGATTGCAGGCTGCAACTCGCCTGCATGAAGTTGGAATCGCTAGTAATCGCGCATCAGCTATGGCGCGGTGAATACGTTCTCGAGTCTTGTACTCACCGCCCGTCACTGCAGGGGAGCCGGGAATGCCTAAAGTCCCGCACCATTCTTTGGATTGCGAAAGCTTTGTTTTCGTTTTCTGAATTGTTTAGAATGTTTGATGGTGTTCAAACAAATCGAGGGAATGGTGCGGGATTAGGGTAGGTTCGGTAACATGGCAGAAGTCGTAACAAGGCACGTGTAGCGGAAGCTGTGCGTGGAACAATTATTTTAACTAGAATACGTTTGTTCTTATTCATCCTATGAAGAAGACAATCCTAGTAGGCGATACTCCGGTATGTATCGGAGATGGTATTGGTCGAGGAACCAGATGTTTCGACCCCAGGGTGATGAGAAAAGCAACTGAAAAAACGTAACGCGCGAGCGAACTGCTTTGTTGCACCACGCATGTGCTCACTCACTGTATTGTATATACAGTTCGTTTCGCACATGGCTTGTGCGTCGCGCATTTCATCTCGCGCGTTACATTTTTTATTTTGGTGATTATGAACGTAGTATTTAAGAGTTGGGTTGTAATTTTGGGAATTGGCGCATGTATGGCGCTTATTTTTTTAGCTCAACATTCTTTGCACGTCGCCTCCCACAATCTCGCCGCACTGAGTGTGGTAAGTAATGAAGGGGAGAGTGCTACTAGTACTGAGCCTCTATCTTCTGAAGCAAAATCAGAAGTACAGACTGCCGTTACTGCGCCAGCTGTCGTTACATTTGAAGAGAGTAATCCCACTGAATTTAGCGAGTATGAGGGAGGCGCATTTAAGGAAACAATTACTCGCGCTCCTTCTTCCACCTCTCCTGTTGCGGCACTCGCGATCGGTGCTGGTTCGAGTTCCCCAGAAAATGAAGACACGATCCCTTCCGTAATTGTGTCGTTTCCTAATGTTTCCAATACCGCGAACGTATTGGCGGGCGGTATTATTCAACATAACGATGTAATCGTGCATTGTACGGCGTCTACTACCACGGTACCGTCTCATGCTGTTCGTATCAACGAAATTGCATGGATGGGTACGGCGAAGAGCACTGCAGATGAGTGGATAGAGTTAAAAAACACAAGCTCTTCTTCCGTATCGCTCACGGGATGGCAACTTCTTGCGCATGGCGGAAAATCCGACATTACGATTGTGTTCGGTGCTGCCGATGCTATTTCTGGCAATGGGTATTATCTCCTAGAGCGGACTGATGATATGAGCGTACCGAACATACCTGCAGACAAGATCTATACCGGAGCATTGAATAACAGTGCGGAGACGATACAGCTTTTTGATGCGGCTTGTACGCTTGTCGATGGGGTGGATACCATGCAGGATTTTCCCTCAATCGCGAGCAATCCGAATCGCGGGAGCATGGAGCTGAAGGATGATGATACATTTGCATTGTATACCAATGATGCCGATCCGGTGAGTGGAGTATGGGGGACGCCGGCTCGGGAAAACTCACTGAGGATTGCGGTGATTGCCTCGTCAACTGATGATACCGCCGATGCATCTTCTACTCTTGATATTGATACGACGGCGAGTTCGACCCTGCAAAGTGATTCAGTTATTGCAGGGCAGGCTGATGCGACATCAACCGACGAGACGATTTCTGAAGCAAGCTCGACCGATGCAATCGATGCAACAAGTACGGACGCCATCGCATCTTCTACACCAGATATTGATAGTGCGACATCAAGCGACGTGGTAAGTGGGAGTTCTTCTACGTCTTCCGGAGCTGATTTGGTCTTTGCTGCATCTTCGACAGAGGAACAGAGTGCTTCATCCTCTTCCTTGATAATACCGGCTGATCATGTGGTGATAAGCGAGATAGCATTTGATGCCGTAGGGAGCGACGCGGGGAAGGAGTTTGTGGAGTTTTATAATCCCACAGAGAGTGATGTGGACATGGGGAGCTGGTCTCTTAATCTTTTAAAGACCGATGCGACGTCTACTGAACTTTTGGCACGTTTTGGCAGTAGCGCGTCGGATACTACCGCCATTGCAGCACATGGATTTTTCCTTGTGGGGCTGAATAATTATGATGCCGCAAATTTTAATGATGTTGCTGCAGATGTTCATCGCATCGCGTCGCTTCCGAACGGAGAGAATGAAAAAATTCTCCTGCGTGATGCGGGCGGTACGGAAATTGATGAGATGAACTACGGCTTCTCAGTGAGCACAAGTACTGCAGGACAATCGCTTGAACGCAACACAGTGGTGGATGGCGCATGCGTTGCCGCCGTCGGGGACGCAGAGAATGGAGGAAATAGCTGCGATACCGATAGCGATACCGATAGCGATACCGATTTTACGCCACGCACAACGCCGCTTCCGCAAAACACTAAAAGCGCAACGGAATAATAGAAGTATCTTGTGTTTTTAAATAGCAGTGATATAGTATGCACGGGTCTTTGAATAAGCGAAGGAGATGCTATGAGCGATACGGCGAAGGAGATGCTTGCTGGGCTGGTTAAGGAAATAGCAATACTTCTCAAACAAAAACCAGGGATTCACAGAAAAGTGTCGGTGCTTCACGCAAAGGAAAAAGAAATTGATGAACGGATTGAGGTATTGGTGCGTCAGGCAAATGAGACAAAGCGTATGCTTGTCCTTTATCGTGAATTTCCTTTTAAACTTGTCACGCTGCGCGGGGAGATTCTTGCGCTCCGGCGTCGGGAAGAGTCTCAGGACGAAACGGTAAAATCATTGAAAGAAGTATCAACGAAGAGGAGGGAACTTGAAGCGCATCTGCAGAGAATGTGTGCTCATCGGCTTGTCATAGGGTATTCTGGATATAGTGGATCGCATGAGATGGATTATGATGACGCATATTCGGGAAATCGCACATGCGTAGTGTGCGGCCTCGAAGAGAAAGAAAAGCATACGCGTGATCAAAATCAGACGCCTTATTATGAGGTTCTTGCAAGCCCCTCTCAATTGTTTAGTTTTCAGAGCAGCGCGCCTTCGTATATGCAGTATGCAGACAAAACAAATACAGATGTTCTTGTAGAATATAAGGGGTGCGAGCGATTGTATTTGGGTATGGATCGAAAGGAATTTTCCAAATTTGATATATGGCGTCCTCTTTCCGAACTCCGGGAGTTTTTTCGTGGCCCTCTGCATTTCTATGGTATGTAGATTCTCTTATACGCTGGTATCCTCCGGCGTATTGCTTTTTCTTTTATAACGTGGTTAATTATAAGTGTTCTTTGAAAAAGAGGCGATGTTTTGCTCCTGCCGTGAGCAGGCTGAATCGCCGGAAGGGAGAAGAATCATTATGAAAGAAAGTCGAAGTGCGGATGATGAGAGCGGCTGTCGTGAACGTGTTGAATTTGAGGGAGAATGGGAGGAGTTTTTAGAAGTGAACAGGTCTGCGGAAACCCTGTTACGCGAGAAGCGTCGTTATGAAATGGAGCGGGTGGAAAAGCTTAAAGAACTTCGCACCGCAGACGAGGCAGCGCTAGACCCAAAGTTACAAGCATGTGCAAAAAAACTCCATGACCTAAAGTGGAAGATGCTTTTGTCCGAACCATTCCCTGAAGAGGTAGAGAGATTTCGCGCTACAATCGTGGAGCTTACTGAAGACAGTGAGTCGCTCGATATTACGATTCGACAGCGCAATGAAATGCTTGCCCGGCGGGAGAGTTTGATCAAGGTGTTGCAAGAAATTTGTGATCATCGGTGGATCGTGGGATATGGCCTTGAATATTATTTTGTAGACGGTCATGGAGATGCTTATTTGGGAGAACGAAGCTGTGCGTTATGCGGATACCACGAGCAAACAGACAGATCTCGTCCGGGTAAACAGGGATATCGCGTGCTTCTCGCCCACTATGATCTTTTTACTTATCGTGTTCAACCCCATGAGATAGGGGATGTGTGGAAAGAGAATGAACCTCGTCTTCTCAAACCTCTTTGTGAAGAAGATTTTAAGCATTTCGTGGTATGGCGTCCGATCTCCGAAATTCAAGAGTTTTTCAAACAAAGATAACAACAACGCGCGGCAGATGTCGCGCTTTTTTATATAAAAAAATTCCACGAATTATGTTCGTGGATATTAGATTTTTGAATTTCCTAGAAATCGAACTATTTTTGTGGCATCGTTGTCATCATGAGGTATTCCATTGAGCACGCTAAGCGGAATTCCTAGATATATGCCGCACATCATGTAGGCACGGAGGCTATTTTCGCAAAACATGATATCGAAATTGATAGGATGAATCGCGATAAGAAGAAGCGTAATAAGGGAAGTGAGGAGGATCCCTCCTGCTGCGACAAAGGCACCCTTTTTTGCAGAAGACGTGTATTCATGGTGCATATATCCATCAAGCGGAAGCGCACGAAGGCGTATGGTGGAGATAGGCATGAGGGGAATCGCATGAAGCGTAATACCTATTCCCGTCCTATGATAAGGGTATCAACAGTGAGGCCCATCATCCATGCCGCAATGACATGGCCAAGTTCGTGGAGCGCGATGAAACACCAGAGAACCACGTAGAGTTTTATGATGAAGAAGATAAAAAAGTGGATCCAAAATCCCATTTCGACACTTCCTTTATCGTTCGACTGCCCGTATGAGCGTACCCCATGTTCTGTGCAGAGGCAAGTGTTCTCGTATGACTGCGATTGCAGTAGCTTCTTTTCTTTTTGGATGAAGCAAGTACAATGGGGATATGGAAATATTGCCGAGAGAAAAAACTGGACAATCAAAAAAAGCCGAGACACAGGAAGGCGAATTCGGGCTTTTGCGCGATACGGACCCTATTCTTCATCGCGAAGAGGAGTTGCTTGAGCGCACGCTGGTATTGAGCCATCGATTTGATGAAATCGTGGCAGAAGAAGCTGAAAAGTCCAAAGAAGATTTAGTAGAAAAAAAAGTTGAAACAAGTCCAAGGAGGCCTTTTTATCGTTTTGTGATCGAGTGGTTTGCTGATCATCAGGATCTTCTTGGTCCGGAAGCCCGTGAGATATGGCAACGGCTTTTTGAGTATAAAGGACGAAAGAAAGACGTGACTCGTTTTGCAGGTCTGACGAACGAAATTCGCAGAATCTTGCGTCCGCAATGGGAAGAAGAGTATAGGAGTAGTTTGTCGCGGGAAGATCTTACGCGGCATGAAAAAAGATTGCGAAAAAAAGCGAGGAAAAGACAACAGAAAAAACATGTATCAGAAGGATCTGTTCAAATGGAACATGTAAAAAAATCTCCTGCTGCCGTGCCCTCCATGAGTCTTGTATTACATGAACGTGAAGTCATCAAGAAGGAACTCAAAACACGTTTACAGGATATCGATGCTCATAAAGATTATCCGGCAGATGAACAGTTGGATAGGAAGATTGTGCGGTATGATGACAATACGAATAGATTGTTTGTCTTGGATGAAGCGGGACGCCATACTATTGCATGGGGTGATATTGTTGCCGACTATGAGTGGGGTATTCAGTATGCGCCAGACCGTTCGGTGCCACGGAGCGTGTGGAGGAAGGTTCGGAAGCTTTCCGATATTACCGAAGCACGGCGCAAGCTTGAGCGTAATTTTGATGAAGAGCTTAACGCTACGTTTTCTCGATTAAATTTGTTTACCATGGGTTATCAATTTTTAGCTAAAGATTTGGAATGTTTAGAGCAGACAAGAGATAAAGAAGGTCTTTTGGCTGAATATATGGTGCGAAGTTTCTTGACTCGTATTCAACATAACAATCCGCAGCTTCTTTTTCGTTTCGAGGGAGCAAATATTTTTGAAGATGCTCAATTGAAGTATGATTTTCGCGTTCTTGTGAATATCACACCACGAGGCATCGCGATCGAAGGAGATGACATGCCGCGAGAGGAGTACATAACAACAAAACGAAGAATAGGCGTTCAGCTTACGCTCGTAACAGGTAGGTTCCTTTCTCATAAAGAAAGACGAACAAATAAGGGGCGCAAGAGACTGGGCAGCGAAACATATAGTGCACTTATCAAAAGACCCGTTGCGGACATTGTGCTCATTTCTCTTCCGTTTGTTAAATTTTTTGAGAGTTATAATAAGTGGCTTCGCGCAGGGAAACCAAGTCGGGGCCCTGATCAGTTTCTCTCTCGAGAAGAAAAGCTAGAAATTCTTGAGAAAGTGCTTATTCCCTACTATACCCTCTCCGACGAAGAAAAAGCGACTCTCATACTTTAATGATCGTTATTCTCGATAATATTCGCAGTATTCATAATGTAGGTTCGATCTTTCGGACGGCTGATGCCGCAGGGGTAGAAAAAATCTATTGCTGCGGCATCACACCGCTTCCTGTCGATCGCTTTCAAAATCCTGATCCGCGATTTATCAAGGTCTCACTTGGTGCAGAGGAGTTTGTGCCGTGGGAGCATGTACCAAATATTGCGCGTCTTGTCGCGCGTCTTCAAAAGGACGGTATTTCCGTGATCGTCCTCGAGCAGGGGAAGAGGAGCATTTCGTTGTTTGATTATGTGCCACTCGATCCCCAACGCCCGTGTGCTCTTGTTGTGGGCAATGAGGTGAGCGGCGTATCGCAGAGTGTGCGTATGCGCGCAGATATGATGCTCGAAATCCCTATGCGAGGGAAGAAGGAGTCGCTTAATGTATCTGTGGCATTTGGTATCGCGGTATTTGCCCTTTGTATGCGTACGCAGTAAAAAAAACCGAGCGAAGGCTCAGTGTGTTGATTAATGTATGCGATGTGTGTAAAGGAATGTTTTGAGGGCACGAAGAGTGACCCCAAGTCCAAAATTAGTCACGATATGATTGTGAGTCATCCACTCAAGTTCAACCATCATTGCGACTACGCGGCCGCGAGAATTGAGGATGGGGGCGCCGGAACAGAAAGGAACAGGATGTGCGAGAAAGATGTCTCTTCGCTGCTCGTAGGTATTTTTGTGATCTCTCATGCGGATGGTGGATGTTCCGAGAAACCATACGAACGTTGGAGTGTGGGGGGGAATGTGTGCTCCGTTTTTTATGAAGACGACGCGATCGTAATGATATAGCGGTGTGTTTGCGAGAGAGAGGCCGGGAAGATGATAGCGCGGTGGTGAAATAAGCAGAGCAATGTCGGCCCTAATATCATAGTCGAGCAAGGTCAAAGGGACGCGTGTTCCCTGAGGCCATGCAGGGTGGGTAATCCAGAATGCGCCAGGGCGTGTGGCCCTCTGATCTTCCTTGGGGATCCAGTGCGCAGCAGTGAGAACGACAATACCCTGTTTTTTGGGGGTAGCGACTATCCACGCACTTCCTATCGTCATTGATCCCGATCCAATGAGATAGGTGCACTGATAGGCTTTTTGTGTTGCAGTACAGGTGGATATTTGAGCGTATGCGGGTTGTTCGCCAACAATGAGATACCACGCAAAACAAAGAAGAATGACTCTTCGCATTGTTGCGCTCCTTTGCGGGAGAGGAGATAGGGACTAAACTTATTTAAGCAATACTTCCTTTTTTCGTCAAGATTTTCGGGAAGAAAGCCCGCACTGCTCTTCGAGGGAATCGAGTGCTTCAGAAATAGTGGTGTCGAGGGCGTGTTGTTCTTGAGAACCGATGTGTTGCAGTACTAGTTTCTCAGCTTTTACGCGTATAGGGTCCATCATATTGCGAATGCCAATTTTGAGATGCCAAAACTCTTGGGTACCCAGGAAACGGATGACGGATTCGATACCATTGTGTCCACCGGAGTTTCCTCCCCACTTGAGCTTGTAGGATCCGAGAGCAATATCAGAATCATCGTGAATGACATACAGGCCTTTTGAGGTCAGATGGTATTGATCGGCATATCGTCTCATGAGTGCTGCAACTGTGATGCCCGACTCGTTCATATAGCATTGCGGTTTCGCAAACATGTAGTGTGCGCCACGTGATTCATCGGTGAGTGTGTACATGATGGCTGTTATTTTTTTTAAGCTCCAGCGTATAGGGAGGGTGAGAGGGGTGGGCTCGAGCGAAAAACGTGCTGCAAGGCGATCAAGTGCAAGAAAACCTACATTATGGTAGGTATGTTCGTACCGTTTTTCCGCATTGCCAAGCCCAACCACTAAAAAAGGTTCCATTTGTATATTGGGAATTATGTGGTACAATTATGCCACATTTGTTGAATAATTCAAAAGGGAAAAATCAAAAGGCAAAAGTAGGGAAATGTGAAAAGGGAGGCCATTTTCACAACCGTATTTTTTAATTTTAAGATTTGAATTTTAATTTTTTTATCATGCGTCAAATTCTTCTTTTTGTAGCAGAACTTGCAGAAGTGTTGGTGGTATCGCTTCTTGCCGTGTTTTTGGTACGATATTTCATTGCTCAGCCGTTTTTGGTAAAAGGATCGAGTATGGAGCCCACATTCACGAGCGGAAATTATTTGATTATTGATGAGCTGGCGTATCGATTTCGAAAACCAGAGCGTGGTGAAGTGATCGTATTTCGATTTCCCAAAGATTATACTACCTTTTATATTAAACGTATTATCGGGCTTCCCGGAGAAACCGTACAAGTGCATGATGGCATGGTGACGGTTACTGATACACAAGGAAAGGCGCACACTCTCGGAGAACCGTATCTTCCTGCCCATGAACAAACAGAGGGGGATCTCACTCTTAAATTAGAGAGTGATCAGTATTTTGTTATGGGGGACAACAGAGAGTTTAGTTATGATTCTCGGTCGTGGGGAGCCGTTCCTACCGCCAATATTATCGGGTTGGTTCGTTTCCGGCTTTGGCCGCTTCCCGAGGCTCATGTGTTTGCGGCAAATGATTATCGTACGAATTAATAAGAATGCGCGGGGCTTATGTAGCTTTTCGCGTTACATACTATGAAGAAAAAAACGACTACCAAATTGAAACCAAAATCTGCACCTAAAAAAGAGATAGCAGTGAAAAAAGTAAAATGGATTCCTAAAACGGCACGCGGAGTAAAGGATGTGTTGCCCGAAGATGAAGTATTGCGTGAAAAGGTAAAGGACATTGCTTTTGAATATGCCAGATATTATCAGTATGGACACATTGAAACGCCAATTTTTGAAGACACAGAACTTTTTTTGCGCGCAGTGGGCGAGGCAACCGATATCATTGAAAAGCAGATGTATACGTTCAAGACAGAGGGAGGAACAAAACTGACGTTGCGTCCGGAAGGGACGGCTCCTGTGGCGCGTGCGTATATTGAGCACGGCATGCAAAATCTTCCCCAGCCGGTGAAGCTATTTTATATGGGCCCTATGTTTCGCCACGAGGCGCCTCAGCGAGGACGGTTGCGCCAGCTTACGCAATTCGGTCTCGAAGTGTTGGGGGACAGCAGTCCTTCTTATGACGCGGAAGTGATTGTCGTCATTTTCAATATCTTGAAACAGCTTAAAGTGAAGGATCTTGTGGTCGAGATAAACAGCATTGGGGACAAATCCTGCCGCACGGTCTGGCGCAACAAGCTTAAGGATTATTATCGCAATAAGCTTTCCAAGCTATGCAAAGACTGTAAAAATCGTTATCAGGTAAACCCATTCCGGCTTCTCGATTGTAAAGAAAAAGAGTGTATAGATTTGCGAAGCGGCGCACCTGCGATGCTCGATAACTTGTGTTCTGCCTGCAGTACGCATTTCAAAGGAGTATTGGAATTTCTTGACGAAATGGAGATCCCCTACGCCCTCTCTCCTTATCTTGTGCGCGGACTTGATTATTATACCCGTACCGTGTTTGAGGTATTTTCAAATCCTGTTTTTTTTGAAAAACAAGTGAGTGCACAAGAAGTAGAGAAGATTGGAAGCGGAGAGAGCGAGGAAAAGAAGGGCACAGAGATTTCTCCACTTGCCCTTGCAGGCGGAGGTCGCTATGACGATTTGGTAAAGCTTTTAGGGGGGAAAGACACGCCTGGCCTCGGGGGTGCGATTGGGGTTGATCGTGTGGTTGATTGTATTGAAGGGAGTACTTCCTCTCAGCGAAGTGAGGCGCCTGTGAAAGTCTTTTTAGTGCAACTTGGTGTGATCGCAAAACGGAAGTTGATGAAGCTTCGTGAGGGTTTGAGAAAAGAAAAAATCTCAAGCGCAGAATCATTCGGCCGTGATTCTATTAAGGCACAGCTTAAAATCGCGGACCGTCTGGGCGCAGAGTTTGTCCTTATTTTAGGGCAACGCGAGGTGTTGGATGAAACGATTATTTTGCGTGATATGCACACCGGATCGCAAGAGGTAATTCCTCTCGCAAAGATATTTGACGAGATTAAGCGTCGGTTAAAAAAATAAGCTAGGATTCAGAATCTCATGCAAAGAAAATCTATTTGTAGATTCTTATATGTCGGATTGTTTGTTTTGTCGCATCATTTGTCATGACATTCGAGCGCACATTATTTTTGAAGATGATGCTGCGCTTGCGTTTCTTGATGTGCATCCGCGTACGATAGGTCATACACTTGTCGTGCCGCGTCTTCATGTCGCGACACTTCGTGAATTGCCCCATGCTACATTAGCGCCCTATTTCAGCGTTGTGCAGAAAGTGGCCGTCCGCATAGAAGAGGTGTTGCGCCCGGAAGGCATGACAATAGGAATGAACCAAGGCCGGGCAAGCGGACAAGAGGTTGCACACTTGCACACGCATCTTATGCCACGCTTTGTGAGCGACGGGGGAGGATCGCTTCAATCGGTCGTGCATCATCCGCCCCAAGAAGACTTGACAGATGTAGCAAAAAAGCTCAAAATGTCTTAACACTCTTTGCTTTGAGCGAATTTCTTCGTCAAACTCCGCTCCCCTTCAAAATATAGTATTCCTCAGTCGGATGCTTGAGTATTCCCCGGAATTTCATCGAAAAGCAAAGAATTTTTTTACCTGTTTTAAGAACTCATTACTAAGCGTTAAGAATCTCATAATTAATGGCACTCGCATTAAAACGAAAAAACGGAGAATCAGTGGAAAGTTTTGTAAGTCGATTTAGGAAGGCAATGCAAAAAAGCGGTGTATTGCTTGAGGCACGCTCACGGCGATACCATGATCGCGTGGTGACGAAACAAAAACGGCATCGCTCTGCACTGTATCGTTCCGGAAAACAGGAAGAGTTTGCGCGTTTGAAGAAGCTTGGTCTTCTGATAAAAAAGAAGACGAAGAGATGAGCATTCATGTGATAGGGTCAAAAACCCAAGAAAAGCGCCTTGCCACCCTTGTGGGAAGGATTTTTCATATTCTGCAAATCCCTGACGCGGGCATCGACATTTACTGTGTAAGCGATGCGCGCATGCGGACACTGTATCGCGGCACTGCGGGAAAAGACAAAGTGACCAATGTGCTCTCGTTTCCTGAACCCAAAGGATTTATCGATCCGGAAGGAGGGGTACATTATCTCGGAGAACTTTATCTTGCGTCTGCAAAAATACGGAATGAAGCTCGCGCCATGAAAATCTCCTACCACGAGTGGGAGACAAAGCTTCTGGTTCATGGTATTCTTCATCTTTTGGGGTACGATCACATCCACGATCGCGACGCCGCCCGCATGGAGAAAAAAGAAAAGGAGATCCTCATCAACATACAAGGGACCCCCACAAATAATTGACATTATTTTAGTATTGTGCTATTAAAGAACTAGAGAAAGGTACCGAGAGGGTAGGTGTTGTATGGGAAATGTTATTCATGCTCAACAGAAGGACGGAGAGATGAGGTTTCGTATCTGGAATACTATTGTCGATGGGTATGAGTCAGGGGTTTTAACTGAAGAGGAGTTGCGTAAAAAGCTCAAGGAAAAGGCACTTGAACAGGCCAGTGAAGACTTTGAGCGTGACTTTCCGCGTCGAGTTGAACGCGCAAAAAAGGGCGGAACGTCTTCAGTGCTTGAGAATCGCGATATCGAAGGAGACTGGGATCAGAAGTTGTGATGGGTCGGACGGCACATTCCGTGCCGTTTTTTGTTTTTCGTCTTATATTCTACATCTCAGTAGATTAACAAACTCATGCGCATGCTCTTGTTTTTCTTTCCTACATTGAAGTAGAATGAAAACAAATAATTCACTCTTTTTATATTTACGGGTAATGAAGAATAGTTTTGCGGGGCTCGATATCGGTACATCAACCATACGCGCGGTATGGGGGTATTTGGATCGCGGAAAGGTGCATATTATGGGTGCAAAGAGCAGGCCATCAGAAGGGATGCGCAATGGCATGATCGTTGATATGGATGAGGCGCGCAAAGCGGTTGTGGAATTTTGTTCAGAGCTCGACACAGAAGCGCGCGAGGCACTGAAAGATACCTATGTGAATGTGGGAGGCTACCAAAGTTTAGCGCGTCCTTCGCGCGGAGTAGTGGCAGTAGCTCGCGCAGACGGAGAAATCGCTTACGAGGATATTGATCGCGTAATCCAGGCCTCGCAAGCGATCAATCTGCCTTTGAATCGTTCTATCCTTCATGTAATTCCACGGGAGTATTTTGTGGACGGGGTTGCTATTAAGGATCCGCTCGGCATGAACGGAATCCGTCTTGAGGTAGACAGTTTGGTAGTCGACACATTTTCTCCGGTGGTCAAAAATATTACAAAGTGTTTGGAGCCCAATATTCGCGTGGGAGGAATGGTGTTCGTACCGCTTGCCGCAAGCCGATCAGTGGTTACGAAAAATGAACGCGAGATCGGCGTGGTGGTTATTGATATTGGTGCAGGCACAACCAGTCTCGCGGTGTTTGAAGAGGGGAAGCTTTTACATGCATCTATTTTCCCCGTAGGTTCGAATCGTATTACTAATGATATTGCAATCGGACTTAAAATTCCTGTGGAGGCTGCAGAACGTGTGAAACTTATGTTTGCAAATAACTCAGAGGAAATGTCGCGCAAAGAGTCGCTAGATCTATCCCGTGTGGATCCGAGCCTCGAAGGGAAGATATCAAAAAGGTTTGTTGCGGAAATTATCGGCGCTCGTCTTTCAGAGATTTTCGATTTTATTAAAGCAGAGCTTAAAACGGCGGGGGATAAGCGTTTACCCGGCGGTGTCGTGGTCATTGGGGGCGGTGCAGGCATGGATATCCTCCCGGACCTTGTAAAAGCAGAATTAAAAATGGTAGTAAGAATGGGTGAGCCCTTTAAGGTGGAATGTGAGGATGCGGCTGTTGAAGAAATGGTGCGCCGTCCAGAATTTGCTACGGCAACCGGTCTTTTCTTTTGGGGCGCAGATGAAAAAGTGGTAAGTGTAGTAGAATCTGAAAAAGGATTTGTCAACAAAATAAAAAAGATACTTAAAGTTTTTATTCCCTAACAGATATACGAAGAGGGTACCTACGATATGCGTGCATGAATAACGAAAAATTGTATTCATAACCATTCGTGTCGGAATTCGTATATGTGCATGTCAATCGTATGCCGCACGTAAAACCAGAATTTCAATCGTTTGTAAAAATCAAAGTAGTAGGCGTAGGCGGCGGAGGAGGAAATGCCGTATCGCGCATGAGCAGGCTCCAGATCAAAGGGGTTGATTTTCTTGCGGTGAACACGGATTCTCAAGACCTCCATCAGTCTCAAGCAAAGGAGAAGATTCACATCGGAAAAAATCTCACCCGAGGTTTAGGGACAGGAATGAACCCGGAATTGGGGCGTCAGGCGGCAGAGGAGACGCGCGAAGAACTTCACGAGGCATTAAAGGGTGCGGATATGGTGTTTATTACTGCCGGCCTTGGCGGGGGAACAGGGTCTGGTGCAGCGCCGGTAGTGGCAGAAGTGGCACAAGAGCTTGGTGCGCTTACGATTGCGGTGGTCACAAAACCATTCTTTTTTGAAGGAATCCAGCGAATGCGTGTTGCAGAAGCGGCCGCAGACCGGCTTTCGGAGCGTGTAGATACGCTCATTCTCGTGCCGAATGACCGAATTTTTAATATTATCGACAAAGATACTCCGCTTAACAAGGCATTTGAGGCGATTGATGATGTGTTGCACCAAGCGACACGTGGTATTGCAGAACTGGTGAGTTTACCGGGTATTATTAACGTAGATTTCGCAGACGTAAAAGCGATCATGCAAAACGCAGGTTCCGCTATTATTGGTATTGGTACCGCGCAGGGCGAAGATCGTGCGATTGCTGCGGCAAAGCAGGCGGTAAATTCCCCGTTGCTTGAAGTATCCATGAGCGGTGCAAAAGGGGTACTTTTTAGCGTGGCAGGCAACGACGATCTGAAGCTTTCCGAGGTGAACGAGGCTGCGAAGGTGATTACCGAACCTATTGATCAATCTGCGCGTGTTATTTTTGGAGCCTATCACGATGAGCGCATGAAGAAGGGCGATGTTAAGGTGATCGTAATTGCAACTGGGTTTGACGGGTACAAGAAAGGGGAAATGGGCGGAGGAGACACGACCACATCGCGCAAGAACAATCGAGATAATCAGGATGAAAGGGAAGAGGCACTCGATGTGGATACGACAGCGCAAGAAGAGGAGTATGTACCAGAACCTGAAATAAAAGAGGAACCAGTACGGCCAACTCTTGCACGGAAACCAAACAATTCTTCTAAGGATGAGGCGGTAGATCATTGGGATATACCGGCCTTCCTCCGCAAAAGAAGGTAAAACGCACGAAAACGACGAGTTACTGCGTTCTGAACTGTGATACTCATTCGCTGTATTTCAAATACAGCTCATTCCGTTTCTCGTTCACGCCTTGTAGCTCGTTCGTTTTGGTGTGTTTTATTTCCTGAAACTTTGCACTTCATCCAAATCTGAATGTTTTATTCGCGATTGAAGCTTTTCTATTTATGTTGGTGCGTTTTGTATCGTTAAGCTTCGCCTTCTTCGTGCTTTGCATTCAAAATCGTGAATTTTTTGCATACCGTGCTTTTCATTTCAATACGTTTGGACTTTGAATTGTCATTTTAATTTTTGCGTTTTACCCTTTGAATTATTGACAAGATAGCATTTTCTGTGCTATTTTGGTTTTAGTCCTTTGGAAATCGAGAAAAGGAGAAAAGAAAGATGAAAACGTCTCGATGGGAGGGAATGGATCGTAGGGTCCGCATGAATCGGCTTCCCGAGCATGATCAGAAGCTTGTCGTCGCAGGCGAGATTCCTCGCTGGATTCACTGGTTGAGCTTCGTGTCGCGCCACAGGGTGAAGGTCAAGTATGCAATGCTTTCGCTTGTAATGGCGTGCGCGGGCGCGGAGTGGCGAGGTTTGACACATCTCGTTTCTTCTTGCATTGAACCCGTAATGCCTTCTATGGCGATGTGGTCTATGATCGCGCTCTGGGTTTTTGCAGGTTACTATGCAACATCTATATTCGTTGCGGATCTTTTAGGGGATGGTCGCGATGTATCGCTTTTGGACACGATCACGAGGCTGTTTTTGTTTGTGCTGGTATTGTATGGTTTTATGGTGTTGTTTCTTGTGTTTATTATTGCTCTTATGTGTTATGGTACGGAACCAGAGCCACGCATAAATTTAAATTATTTTTTTCACCCATTCTGGTCGTGGCCGTGGGCAAAATGCATCGAGAAAGAAGCATAAGAATAAGAAGAGAATTGTTCAACCCGGCATATCGTGCCGGGTTTTTTGTTTTATGATCCATATTTTTTGACGAAGAGAGGGAATTATGCCCTCAGGAACTCGCAATACAGGCGGGTTTTTTATTTTTAAGTTATCCACAAGTATTTCTTATGCGTTTTGAGCGATAGTAGAGAGAGGAAACTATTAATGAGTGACATGGTGTGGGTACGATGCCGCAGGCGCGCATTGTTCCTGCCCCTGTGACCACCTTCATTACACGACTATGGCGAAACAAAAGGCGATGTTCAAAGAAGTGAAAAAGCGTGATGGCCGTCTTGTGCCTTGGGATCAATCCCGTATTACGAATGCGATCAAAAAAGCCATGTCTATCGTGGGAGAAGGAGATGCCGCCCTAGATCCTCCTCGCGTATCGAATGAGGTCGTGAAGATTTTAGGAAAAAGATTTTCTGCTGATTATGCACCTCAGGTTGAAGAAATTCAGGATGTGGTGGAAGAAGTACTGATCGCGCTTGGATTTTCAAAAACAGCGAAGGAGTATATTCTCTATCGTGAGGGTAGGGCAAAACAGCGTGCGGCAAATAAAATAGTGCCCGAGCATGTGAAAGCATTGGTTGAGGAGAGTAAACAATATTTTAGAAATAATCTCTCCGAATTCGTGTTTTATCAGACGTATGCGCGCTGGATTGAGGCAGAGAATCGTCGTGAGACGTGGGTAGAGACTGTCGATCGCTACATTGATTTTATGCGGGAACATATCGGTGCGAAGCTGAAAGAATCGGAGTATGCAGAAATACGTGAGTATATGTTGAATATGAAAGCATTAGGCTCCATGCGCCTCGTCCAATTTGCAGGCAAGGCGGCGCGTTCGACCAATGTTGCCGCATACAATTGTTCGTTTATCGCGCCGAAGGAGTGGCAGGATTTTGGAGAAATTGTTTATATCTTAATGTGCGGGACAGGAGTTGGTTTTTCTGTAGAGGAACAGACGATTGGACTTCTTCCTATTATCAAGCGGCAGGTTTCTGGCAAAGCAATTCAATATGCGATTCCTGACAGTCGTGAAGGATGGGCCGATGCGTTGGTGTACGGGTTAAAAACATGGGCAGAAGGAAAGGACGTCGTGTTTGATTATTCAAAACTGCGCCCGCGCGGTGCGCGCCTAAAAACGATGGGAGGACGTTCTTCTGGCCCCGAGCCTCTCAAGAGTTTGCTCACTTTTGCACGCGAACGAATGCTCAAATGCCAGGGGCGACGTCTAAAAACGATCGATGCTCACGATATTATTTGTAAAATAGGAGATACGGTAGTGGCTGGCGGCGTGCGTAGATCTGCGTTGCTTTCTTTGTCCGATCTTGATGATCTTGCAATGCGTGAAGCAAAAAACGGTCAGTTTTATCTCAATCATCCGGAGCGTTCTATGGCGAATAATTCGGTCGCTTACAACGAAAAGCCTTCTATGGCGCATTTCTTGGATGAGTGGGTAAACTTAGCCAAAGCAGGATCAGGGGAGCGCGGAGTATTTAATCGCGGAAGTCTTAAGGAGCAGTTTCCCACACGGCGTTGGAAATTATTTGAACCGGATATGCAAACATCGGGGACCAATCCATGTGGAGAAATCATTTTGAAATCTAAAGAGTTTTGCAATCTATCCGAAGTGGTGGCTCGTAACGATGACACGGTCGATACGTTGATGGATAAGGTGCGCGTGGCGACTATTCTAGGGACCTATCAAGCTTCCCTTACAAATTTTCCTTATCTTTCTCCAGAATGGAAGAAGAATTGCGAAGAAGAGGCGTTGCTCGGCGTATCAATTACCGGTCAGTGGGATTGTCCGGCGTTGCGTTCCGCATCCGTGTTTCGCAAGTTGAAGGAGATCGCACTCGAGACCAATCGTAAATACGCAGAGCGGTTTGGTATTAATCGTTCGGCAGCCGTGACATGCGTAAAGCCGTCAGGTAACGGCTCCCAACTTTTTGATTCCTCATCTGGTATGCACCCTCGTCACGCGCGCTATTATATTCGTCGCGTGCGTATTGAAGGGCATAATCCTATTTTCAAGATGCTTCGCGATATGGGTGTGCCCTATGAACCGGAAGTGGGGCAGACAAAAGAAAACGCGACAACGTATGTGGTTGAGTTTCCGATTAAAGCGCCTGCGGCAAAGGGAACGGTGTATAAAGATGATTTGAGCGCATGGCAGCAGCTTGAGTACTGGAAGATGGTAAAAGAAAATTTTACCGAGCATAATCCATCCACGACAATTTCGGTGGGAGAAGATGAGTGGTTGCGTGTAGGGGCGTGGGTGCATGAAAATTGGGACATGATCGGAGGGCTTTCATTCCTACCGCGCAGTAATCATGTTTACCGCCTTGCACCCTACGAAGAAATTACCGCGGAAAAGTACGCAGAGCTTAGCGCCAAGTTTCCCAAAATCGATTTTTCAAAGCTTGTCTTGTATGAAAACGAGGACATGACCGAAGTGAAAAAGGAGCTTGCATGCGTAAGTGGGGTGTGTGAGGTTGATTTTGAAGAGAATCCTACAATATCTACGACCACCTTATAAGGGAGAAGCAGGGAGTAGGGGTACAAGCGATCACTTGGGTGATCGCTTGTATTTTGGGGACGTTTGTACTAGGCTCAATATAGCTCATAGAAAACACAAGGAGTGCATCATGAGATTCAAGGTATCGATAATCGCATTTTTGGTGATGATGTGTTCTTATGGAAATGCAATTGCGTATCGACCCGTTGCTTCTTCGCATAAAGACGGGAAGGCTCAGTTTATGAGGTGGGTTCATGCGACGAATGGGATCACTCGTAATTTTGGAACATACAAGGATCTTACTTTTGGGATGCATGCTTACAGTCTTTCTGTCATGCACGGAACGAGGCGAGAAGCGGGCCTGCTCTCATATGCAGGAACTGTAGAAAATCCATTTATCAGCCAAGCACATATTATGTTATTCCGAGTAGGTCCGCCGCTTGCCCATGTTTGTACGGTGGCGGGTATGAGTGGATCTCCTGTGTACGCGCACGTCAGAGGCGAATGGCGCCTTTTGGGTGCCTATGCATACGGAATGAACCAACTTGCTCCCAAGGGTGAGTTTCTTGTGGGAGTGACTCCTATCCAGGATATGCTTGACCAAAATGCGGCGTTGCACATTAAAGCTTCGGGGGTTGATGTAAATAATTTTCTGCGGCATTTCCAAAAAAAGAGCGTGGTATCGCTCCCGGGATTTGGGAGATGTGCAATACGATCTCTGCTTGTAATTCATAAGGAAGCCAATGAGATATCTGCTCCGCAATCCGAAACGTCGAGACAAGAAGCCATACCGCGACCGGGAGATGCAATCTCTGCAGTCCTGGCGGACGGTGACTTCACGATGTATGCAACAGGGACGATTACTTATGTGGATACCCTTTCAAACCGGTTTGTCGCATTTGGTCACCCATTTCTTGCAGATCTCGGGCTTGGTCCTATGGAGATGCCCGCCTATCATGCCTCAATCGCAACAACGTCGCTTGGATATGCAGATTCCTACAAAATGCCGGAACGGCTTCTTGAGCATTTTGGTACCATTTATAAAGATGGTATTTTCGGCATTGAAGGAAGGTATGGGTCAGAGGATCATTCTTGCATGATGCCGGTTTCGTTGAAGCTGGATGTTGATGGCAAGGTCGCTGCGTATCATTTTGGGGTTGTACGGCAAAGAGCGCTCTCCCGCCTCCTTATGGTGATGGGTCTTTCAAATCTTTCGGAATCAATTATTTCGGTCGGCAATGAATCGACCTTGCGCATGGATACATCGGTGCTGTTCAAAGACCGTACACCGTTTTCTTTCTCGAATTCAGCGCTGCTCACCCCTGTGTTGAATATACGCGGCATTACGGTTGATCCTGTTGCCCTTCTCTTTGGCACTATTACTGGGAGGGTGGGCGCTCTTATCGCAAGCGAATGGAATTTCAATATTGCGGAAGTTGATATTGCGGTGACGGTACGTTCAGGAGTTAAAAAACTCTGGGTAGATTCCTGCTGTATTTTGGATAAGAACCATAAACCTGTGGATGAGGTACAAGCCGGAGAAAACTACCAACTGCTTCTCCTGTGGCGTGATTTTCGCGGGGAGAAAAAATACAAGCTCACGGTGCCATTTCGGGTTCCTGACAACTTGGATTTTTCTTCGCCAATTCCGTCGCTTCTCATCAGCGTGGCATCGGGATCTCAATTCAGAGATTTGAATCCCGAGCATAGGATTAATCATACTGCGGATACGCCTGACGAATTTCTCAAGCAACTGTTGAACAGAGGCGGAGGTGCAGGCGATCCGCAAAAAGTGTATGTGCAATTTGTGTATCCTCCCACCGAGCTTCCCTATAGGGAAAGGAAAATTCCCGTGGAATCAGAAAGTGCAACATGGGAAGCGGTGCCTTCGTTAGATCCGTTCCGAGAAAGTAAGACGGAGACCCAGGAAGTGGAGCTTCAAATATTTTCCTGTCCGCTCCCCGATTATATCTTGGATGAAGATAAGGTTCTCACGATCCCTATTCAAAAGTAATTCGTATTCCCTTGGCATGTATGCCGGGGGTTTTTATTTTTTGTAGGTATGGAAAGAAATCTCGGGCGTAAGTTCGAGAGGTTCGTAGAATATACTTGTAGTTCCGTATATAATGAGGTATTATCGTTACATATTCCGGCGTAGCTCAGTGGTAGAGCGGCTCGCTGTTAACGAGATGGTCGTAGGTTCGAATCCTGCCGCCGGAGCCAATACAAAATACCTCCTTGTGAGGTATTTTGTATTGGTTTTGAGGAGGAGAAAGCAAATGTATTTGCTTTCGTCAGGATTCGAAAGCCGGACCCTGAGCTTGTCGATGGGGAGGCGGGGTCGCGACTTTTCGCGTAGCGAAAAAGTTGTGACCGCATCCTGCCGCCGGAGCCAAGATGGATTGTTAGCTAGTTCTAGGACTAGATGATATGGAGAACGCAAGGTAAATACTAGTGTTTTTTCGTTTACGCTAGGGTTCTCAAGTAGACAGCTCACAAAGAGCCTTTTTCTGCTGGTTCATATTGAGTTGCGTTTACAAACAAGGTAAACTTTATAGGTAAATAAAAGATTAATAATATAACATCATATGAATAGTATGAAAAAGATTTTTTTATCTCTAGCGGGAGTGCTGATTGTTGCCGCCTTGCCGATTGTTGCAATGGCCTCAACATTGTCCGCCTCGTGTGCCGGCAGCTCGACGTCTACCATGATAACATGGACAGCTTCCTCAACAGGAGGGACGTCTCCTGTCACATTTTTATGGAGTAATGGCGCAACTTCAACTACGCAGACTATTACTGAAAATCCGGGGACATATTCAATGATGCTCCAAGTAACCGATGCGTCTTCTTCTGTCGCAACAACTACTTGCTCTACCACCATCCCGCAGCCAACGACTACAAGCACCTCGCCTGCGGATCAGATTACAGCAATCCTTAATCAAATTGCAGCATTGAAGGTGCAACTTGCCCAACTTCTCAGCGAACAGGCATCTTCCACAAATACACCATCAACTACTTCCACCTCAACCCCGTGTTTTAGTTTTAATGGAGATCTTCATCAAGGTGATCACGGAGGCGATGTGGAGGATCTTCAAAAAGTTCTTGCAGGCGATCCGGCTCTTTTTTCTGGAAACCTCATTACGGGATATTTTGGTCCTCTTACCGCAGATGCAGTAAAAAAGTTTCAGGAGAAATATGGTATTCCGTCAACTGGTTATTTTGGACCCATGAGTCGCAAATATATTGAAGACCAGTGCGCAAAAGGGGATTCTGATCATAATGGGATCCCTGACTCCTTAGATGGAGTAGATAATCCGGAGATTGACGGAAAAGATGTTACAAGTTCATCCTCTCAACCGTTACACAGCGAGACAGAATCAGACAAGACACAACGTCAGCAGGAAGATGGTAACAGGAGTAGTGACAACTAATTTTTTACACGTGTTGTGTATTTAATGACTTCCTCCTCTGGCACGGCATAGCGAAGTCAGGGGAGGAAGTAGATTTGAGGGTTGAGGTTTCTTAATTTTACTACCCTACCTGATATATCAGGAGAGGGTAGCGAACAAGGTTCTTACATCGCGCATCATGCGGAGCAGCCGAAAATCACGTGATAAAATCAGATGATTTTTTGATACCCTTTGCGACTTTCGAACTTTTTTGAGATGGGCTAGACAAACAGTACGTTTTTGTGTTATATTTTTTTCAGTTCGTTGAAGGAGATAAGACATATGTTTAAATGGTTGAGTTCTCGTGTTGTATCCCTTTTCTCAAAGAAACCTGATGAAAAACAAGAAACTAACTATGAGGAAGTTTTCGATCGAGAAAGGCTTAACCATGAAGTCTCTTTTATCCTTAGTGAAGAATATCACGACCGGGTTGCTAGGGTTATACGAAGGTGTGGCTTTAAAGATTTTAAAGCATTCCTCAACGAAGCAGTGCATCTGTATTGCGTTGCTGTAGAAAAAACTCAAGAAGGAAAAATCTTGTGTTACGGTGATCCCACCACAGGTAGTTTGAGAGAAATTGCTACTCCCGGTTTGAACACCATAAAACTTCTTGCAGATATGAGGCAAGAATAAAGAATAACATAAATACACCGCATTACGCGGTTTTTTCATTTTTTACCGCCTTACCTGATATGTTAGATGAGGCTACAAAGTTGCCTCATCTGGTCCACCACCAATTCAGGTACAGGCGCCACCTCCACCCAACCTATTGTGACTTTCGAACTTTTTGAGAAAATAGAGCGGTGTTTTAGGTACGGACATCTGGCGGATTAGTTAATTGATAATCAAGAAGAAATTCATTCGGTGTTTTTCCTTTCAACCCACAGTGCTCAAGATCATTGTAATATATATTCCACTGTTTTAGTTTACGTCGCAAATCGGTGATTGTCTTGAACGTATGTTGTTCATAAAATTTCTCCTGATCTTCTCGGTGACTTCGTTCTACGGTGCCATTCTGAGCTGGTTTACCAGGATCAATGAGGTAATGAACAATGTTGTGTTCTCTACAAAACATATCGAGTGCATGAAGCGTCTTCACCAAGAGGTCGCTTCTTTCGTTTGTGCCAAGATAGTAATTGGTGAAGATGCTTCCGTTGTCATTTTTGACCGCTCGAGAAGTAGTCGGTATCGCTACCATGTGCGGTCCGGAATCCACTCATAATTATACTGATGCGATTGTGGTGCTGTATCATGCGATGTCGCTTAACCCAAGAAATGCTCGTGAGAAGTTTCTGCACCTCTTTCAACTGGCTGATATTGATATGAAGAGTCAGATGAATCAGTTTGCGTTTCGCGATGCGGAATTTTATCTTGGATTGATATCAGGGACGCTCTATAATTTTTAATCTAATGTGTTTAGCCCCGACATATCAGGGCTTTTTTATTACCATTTGCAGTCTGTTAGATGATTCTACATATTTTGTCTTATCAAACTAGGCGTATGATTATCTTTTCGTTTCGCGCGTGATATTCTTGAGGCAGTCCATTGTGAGGTGAGGAGGTATCCATATGGACGAAAATGAAGCATTAGAGGCGGCTGCACGTGAGTGGGGCATGACTTCAGAGGATTTACAGCGAAGACTTGATGAAACGTTTCATCAAACTCCCTCAACGCCTGATTGTCTTGGGATCGAGGAGTGGGAGGCATATCCTGATCTTCCTGAAGAACGATTGATTCACATCACGCAATGCTTAACTTGTCAGTTCTTTACTCAGATGCTCTCTGATCCGGAAGAAAAGAAGGAGGAAAAGAATATGCGTACTCCTGCGAAACGAAAGAAGCGACAGCTACCATGGAAGTATTTTGGGTATGAAGGGTATTCCGTGAAAGTGGCCTCGTTTTATTATCGGATTTATGTAAACCCCAGTGCATATTATTTATATTATGGATTTTCGAGAGAGGAACTACTAGGAACGTTTGCAACCTTTGAGGGTGCTGACCAGGGAGCTGTGCGTCATATGCAAACTATGGTGAGAGGGCTCGAGGACGAAATCAGGATTCTTCAGCGCGTGTTGCGATCTGCAAAAAAGCGTAATAAGAAGAGTAAATAAACCACTCGCACCAACGCGGACGCCTTGCAAGGGCGTTTTTGTTTTCTGTTGATGTACTGTACAAATGCGTCCTGTCATATTACTATTTTTATAGTCCGTTGAAAACCGTTAAGGCCAGTAATGCTGGTTGCAAAAAGGTGTAAGGAGGTGAATGTGATGAGCGTCAAGCGAAAGATATGCTGGGTGTTTGATTTAGATGATACCTTAATATGGACTTCGTATGCATATTCCGTCGCATTTGAGGTATTTTATAATTATCTGCTGAAACTCTATAAACATAGGCTTTTGGAAATTCGCACCCTCGGCACGATTTCGGAGAAAATTGATCTTGGATTGCGTGAGGAAATTAATCCGGCTCTTATGATCCCCTATGGCTATACGCGGCATCGTTTTCCCGAATCTCTCGTGCGGACCTATCGGTGGCTTTGCGCGCAGGGGTTTGGAAATGTGAATGAGTTGGTACTACAGCGGGTGCGTGATATCGGATATTCGGCATTTGATCCGCTTCGGTATCAGGAGCAGGGCCTCGTAGAGGGCGGCGGGGAAGTGTTGGATTTTCTTGTTGCGCGGGGCGACGCACTGATCTTGATTACCAAGGGAGATGAATTAGTACAAAAGACGAAGATTGATATGTTAAATCTTGACCGATGGTTTGGCGCGGAGATTCATATTACACACTCGAAAACAGAACAGGAGTTTCGCGCTCTACAAGAACGTTATCCGGATCATACCCTTATTAGCGTCGGTAACTCGTTTCAATCTGATATTGTGCCCGCATTGCAAGCGGGGGCATATGGATTGTATATTCCGTATTATACATGGGCGGCAGAACTCATAGAGGAGCATATCACAGATCCGCGTGTGGTTACCATTGATCGTATATTCAGGATGTTTTCTTTTGTCGAAACAAATCCGTTATTCAACGGCACATAATATCTCGCTTCTCCGCGAGATTTTTGTTATGCCGCAGACGTTGTGGAAAAGATCAAACAAAGATTGTTCGCACCGGGACTAGAAAAGAGAAGAAAGATATGCTAATGTGAAGTCAGTTCATTGGGAGCGGAGCGTGATGGTACATGAATCCTTATGAGGGGAAGCGTGCCAAATTATTTCTCGCCATAAGAGATCAGATTGCATCAGTAGCGTATCAGCAGTTTGTCATAGGAGAATTAGACAGCACCGCATTTGTTATCATAGCGCTTGATATGAATGATCCTGTCTGGGGCGAGATAGCGAAAACATTTCATTTTTGTGAGGAGGGATTTTCCGGTATAGATTTTAATATCAAGCGTGTGGTAATTGGGATCGCAACGAAAGGATTTATCGACCGTATCGGGGAAATTGTTCCTTCGGTGGCCAAGGTTGCCGCTAACCCTATTCCTAAGGGATATATACGTGTGGCTGTTTTTGCGGATTCCGGAATTTTGATGGCGATGATGCCCCTTCCTTCTACGGAACCACCTCAGGAAAAAGGAGGCAGAGGTACCTCGTTTTCGAATAACTAACAACGAGTGTGTGATGAGCCGCTTATTCAAGGCGGTTTTTTAAATAACAATGAAGAAGAAAAAAGAGCGTTCGCATTAAACGCTCTTTTTGATGGAGAATGAAAAGTACTAGGCTATTTTATTATAAACCCATGCGATAATTGCTCCCGCAACAAAGCCATCGACAAATGCCCATACCGCGCCGATGAGTGCTCCTGCAAATGAAGCACCGTAGCCAAGGTAGAATGAACTGAGCAATGCGACAAGTGCGCTTCCCCAGCCGTACATTGCAAAAATGCCTGCAAAAAATACGTACAAAGCCCAGAGGACGCCGAGCGCAACACCAAGAGCTTTGGGTGAACAGGTATTCATAAATCAAATAGGTGTTATGGTATACCACGCGACCTTTCTTTTATTATAAAACCATTGTATCGTGTGACAAGTGACTATAGTGGATAACGTTTCACTGCTCTTGATTTTTTGAGTGTGATATACTCACAATAGGAAAGGCGTTTTTATTACATTAACAATTCACTATGCATACAATCGAAATACCAGAGCCTGCATTGTCGCGTTTTCTTTTTTCAGATACACGTATGGCGTGGTTTTGGCTTATCGTGCGCGTCTATATTGGGTATGAGTGGGTGATGGCGGGGTGGGAAAAATTGGGCAGTGCTGCGTGGACAGGATCTTCGGCGGGGGTTGCCGTTAAGGGTTTCTTGACCGCCGCACTTCAAAAAGCGGGAGGACAGCATCCTGATGTATCGGGATGGTACTCGTTTTTTATCCGACATATCGCGTTGCCTCATCCCGTATTCTTTTCATACTTGATTACCTATGGAGAACTTGCGGTAGGCGTTGCGTTGATTTTTGGTGTCTTTACGGGAATTGCCGCGTTTTTTGGCACATTCATGAACCTAAACTACTTGTTTGCGGGTACAGTAAGCCTAAATCCCGTGATGCTTCTTTTCCAATTATTATTAATCCTTGCATGGCGCACCGCGGGATGGCTTGGACTCGATCGCTATGTATTACCTGCGCTTGGTACACCTTGGCAGGCAGGAGAAGTGTTTCATCGCGAGCAATAGGAATGTGTGAAGGAATAATATAGCGAGCATACACCACGTAAAGATGTGCGCGGTGTGCTATGTAGGGCACCGCACTTTGATTTTGGATGCCTCAGGGGAGGAGGACTTAAGGGCCGCGAATGTTGACTTATATATCAATGATGTGCTATAACTTTTTCAAGTTCCTTGAAATCTAAAAAGGAGGAAAAAGGGGTGTTTAAAAAAGTTAACTGGTATTCTGTAGCCTCTTAAGTACGGCAGAGGGGGGTGGGAACAATGAATTGATCAATAGCACGCAATGTGCTATTTTTGTTGTAGTTGTTTGAAATAAAAAAGAAGGTGCCGCAATGCTTGGAAGGGCATGTTATATACGCATGATAGGATTGTTTACCTTTTTGGTTTCTTCTGCATGGTTGTGGGGCGCCCTGATGAGTTATCATATGATTCTCAATTTACACACATGTCTCACTGCATTACTTATCTGTGCGTCCTGCGTGATGGTGCTAGAACTCGTGGAGAGTAGGGTTGTGCGCGTTGTGGCAGTGGGGGGAATGAGCGTCGTCTTGGGGTTTGTTTCCGGTCCGCTTATTGCGCACCATGAAACAGGAGGAGCGTTGGAGTCGTCTTTTGTTGCGATGCTCGTGGTGTCGGCCGCTTCTGGGCTTATCATTCTCTATCCTGCTCTGGCAGAGAAGTGGCGTCCTTACTTTCTTATGGCACTGACGTTCGTTGCCGTTTACTATGGCAATGCACACGCTCGGGAAGAGATTGCGAAGGCGATGAAATGCCCCCATCACCACTGTATTTCTTTGAATATGTGGTGGGGGATTGTCATATTTATACTCTATACGGCATATGGATGGGTGCGCGGGCTTCGACAATCACATACGTTTGAAAATGCGCTCATTGCGGGAGGAGGTGTTATGTTTAGCGTCATTCATTATGTGTTGCGTGGCCTTGCGTGGGCGGTACGATTAGTGGTGACTATTGTGTAGTCTTTCGCTCAAATTTGAGCGATTTTTTGTGTATACTGTACAGGTATGCTTGCATTTTTTTATAAATATGGTATACTAATTATGTAGTATTATACTATGGAAATAATCAAACCTATCACCCCAGGAAGCCCCTCTCATAAGCCCTTTTTTGAGCGGCCCTCCAAGGGACAGGATGAAAAAAAACAGGAAGGCCCCGACACTCAGAAAGAAGGAACAGCTACCGACCCCAAACCACGTCCAGAGATAAGCGAAAAGGAAAAAGCAAAAGCACTTGCGGCAAAAGAAAAAGAACAAGAACTACAAGCAGCATTATTAAGGAATAAAATACTAAAAGGAAATTAAAACCGTCTCGATGACTATCGCGGCGGTTTTTGATTGGGAACCACATATTGATACATTGATCATTGTATAGTATGCTTGTACCAGCTCTTTCTTGCAGGAGATATAGGTAATGAAGATTTTTATTGTGTGTAGCAAGTATTGCTATGATCGTATTCCTCCTATCAAAGCGGCGCTTGAGGCACAGGGCCATGTGGTGACGCTTCCGAATAGTTATGATGAACCGTTTTGGGAAGAGCGCATGAGAGAACGGGGAGAAGAAGCGCATCGAACATGGAAAGCAAAGATGCTAATGCTCCAAGAGGAAAAGGTAAGAGGAAATGACGCGCTTCTCGTGCTCAATTTTGACAAGGGTGATCAAAAAAATTATATTGGCGGCGCGACATTTCTGGAGATTTTTCAGGCTTGGAGAATCGGAAGGGATATCTTTTTGTGGAATGAAATTCCCAACAATCTTTTCACTGACGAGCTTTTGGGTATGAATCCCGTCGTGATTGAAGGCGATCTTGCACAGATTGTTTCAAGCAAAACGATACGCGTATTTGTCCTTCACGCAGGATCTCGATTTACCACCATGATCTCCGAGCGTACATTCCTCTTGCTTCATGAACAGGCATCACGTTGTAACGTATCTGCGAATATGCTGCTTTGCGCCACATTAAATAGATACGGAAGGCTGACGGAAGAATCCATTCTCGAACTGCTTTATTTTATTCTTCGTGCGGGGACATAGGGAAAATATTAAAAAACCGGGAATAGCCCGGTTTTTTATTACGATATTCCATGGTTTATATTTTCCCTCTTTAATATTGGTAGGTATCGACGAGCAGGTGGTTGTTATCAAAGAGGCGCAGATTTTCTCGCCGTGTGGCAACGAAGTTGTTGTTGGTCCACACCCACCATTCATTACCGAGAAAATTTACATCGTTTACGTGGCGTTCGTAGCATCCGCGATAGTTGAGTGTCAAAAGATAGGATCTGCATGCGTTGTCGTATTCTAATCCTGGAGGATTGGCTGCCGGTGCACCACAGGTGCTGAGGGAAGAGACATAGTCTTGGCATGGGTTACTATAGCCTGATATTTCGGAGTCAGTAGGGCGTGGGCAGGTAAGCGGGAGCTCTGGGGTAAATGAATTTGCGTTTGCGAGGTAGCCGCTGCATTCATTCAACTGAAGGTTTCTACCGATAGCGCTTGCGGTGGAGTACATGCGTACGATGGAATTTTGTTTCATGATAATGTCGGTTTCGGGAGCGAGTCCTGTAGGATCGTAGACATTGATGGCATGCGGAACAATCTGACTACCCTGATTTCCTTGAATTAGCCATCCCGTGATATCAATATGCTCGTCGTCGTAAAAATTGGATGAGAGGGCGACTTGTCCGTAAGAGCTTCCATATCCCGGGTAGGCGGTTGAGAAGCGTATTTTATGAAAATAAGGGGAGAGGTCGTTCGCAGAAAAGCCGGCGGGGATATCATAGGGATTAATGGGCGTGCTTGTGCTTGCGGAAACAGTAGGCGAAGAAGGAGAAGCGGATGGGCTTGGATTGCGGTAGGTGGGAGCGCGCGAAGTAAGGGTAGAGGAGGCAGTCAATGAGGAGAGGGGGGTAATGAAGTTATTGAGCGGTACAGAACGCAAGACAAATAGCCCTACGCCCGCAAGAAGAGTGAAAAACAAAATGGAGAGCGCATCTTTATTCATAGCGATGAGATTGTGTACTGTTAGTATAGCATATTGGAGCAAGCACAGAACATGTGATAGGCTGTAAGCACACGACAAACTATGTCGGCGCGTACCACTAGCATTTTATTTATTATTCTGGCCGTTTTGGGGGGCGGGGGATATTTTTGGTACACCACGCGAATGCATGAGAGTTTAGTGTCTCTTGATTCCCGGCAGAACACTGCCGATTTTTTGCTTCATGCATCTGTTCCGTTTCATCTCGATACGCGAAATAAAACCGCGGAATGTATGGTACATGATAGTCTTCCTGACCACTCCTGTACGCCTGGAGCAGTTTTTGCTCGTGCAACCCCCGATGTAATTTGTGTTTTAGGATACACCAAGACGGTTCGTAATGTTTCCACCGCCACGAAGAAAAAGGTATTTCGAGAATACGGCATGTCGTATCCCGCACCCTACGGCACAGTAGAGATCGATCATGTAATTCCTCTTGAGCTCGGGGGAAGCAATGATATCGCGAACCTATTTCCTGAGGCCGCAGATCCCGTGCCCGGGTTTCGCGAAAAGGATCTTGTAGAGGACTATCTTCACGAAGAAGTATGTGCAGGAGTGGTAGATATCAAGGTGGCGCAAGAACAGATTGCAAATGACTGGGTGCGAGTGTATAAGACTCTAAGCCCTGAGGAGATCGATCGCTTACAGCAAGCGTATAAGAGCTGGGCAAGTTAGTGCCGTGTGTAAGATCTCGACAAACTTGAGGGGGGTGTTATGCTGTGGGGCAATCTAGGAAAGGAGAGCAAAAGCCATGGCGTGGAATGAGGTAGAGGCAGCGATTGGGCGTGCACTTCTGCGACACGCGGAAACACAGAGCAAAGAGACGCATGAGCGTACAATTTACAATGCACTTTCTCACGGCGGTTTTTTGAAAGATGAGTTTGCTTCGAGACCGACGTGGGAAAAGGTGAATGCTATCGTGCAGCGCGATATGCCTGGATGGCAATTGTTTCTTGGTACGAAAATTCCTCAAAATTTAGATCGTGCATTTCGGGTTACCGTGGTTACGGTGGGTGGATTGAATTTGATGCGGGACGTACTTGTTATAAATGGATATGTGGTAGACCGAGAAGGATAATAATAGTTTCATTGCGCGGGAAATCCTGCGCATTTTTTTATGAGCGAAAGATGTGTTACGATAAAATGTAATTTTTGAAGTTTTTTGTATGCATAAAGGATTGTTGTGGATAGAGATAGTGGGGGCAGTTCTCCTCTTGGGGGGTGTTTTTTGGTTGATAGCACAACATATTGATGTAACCTCAACTCATGAGCAGGGAGGAAAGGTTGAAGTTTCCACAAGTTTTTATCCGCTTGCGTTCTTTGCGCAGGAAATAGGGGGAACCTACGCTGATGTTTTTAACATTACTCCTGCAGGCGCTGAGCCGCACGACTATGAGCCGACAGCACAGGATATGGCTCGCATAGAGCGGAGTGCTCTTGTGGTATTAAATGGAGGAGGACTTGAGGCGTGGAGTCAGAATGTGCAAGATAATGCATCAAAGAATACATTCGTGGTGGTAGCAGGAGAAGGGCTCACCGATCAAATGTTGGAAGAGAATGGACACCATGAGACTGATCCTCATGTGTGGTTGAGTCCGCCGCTCGCGGTGCAGATGGTGCAAAAGATTTCAGAGGGATTTATTCGTGTAGATCCGTCTCATGCGGAAGCGTATCAAAAAAATACAACAGCGCTGATTGTCCGGCTTCATATGCTTGATCAGGCGTATCATGAGGGACTTGCGCATTGTGCGAATCAGGACATTATCACTTCTCATGCTGCATTTGGATATTTGGCGCGTACCTACGGTCTTACACAAGTTCCGATTGCGGGATTATCTCCTGATGCCGAGCCTTCAGCAAATACGTTGGTGCAAATCGCTTCATTCGCGAAGCAGCACAATGTCCATTATATTTTCTTCGAGAGCTTAGTAAGTCCCAAATTAGCGAATACGCTTGCGCAAGAAGTGGGTGCGACTACCTTGGAACTAAATCCACTTGAAGGGTTGACAAAAGAGGAACTTCAGCGGGGAGACAACTACTTCACAATTATGGAGCGTAATCTGGCACAATTACAAAAAGCATTGTTATGCACGCACTAACACGGCACACGCTTATCGACGCTCGTCACATTTCATTTTCATATGGAGAAGGTGAAGTGTTGCATGACATTTCGCTTTCCGTATGCGCGGGTGATTATGTCGGTATTGTAGGACCGAATGGGGCAGGAAAATCTACGTTTCTTCGTGTGATGCTGGGGTTGCTTACTCCTTTGCAGGGGAACATAGCGTTATTTAATGAGCCTATTCAAGAGTTTAGAGAATGGTGGCGCATCGGATATGTGCCACAAAAAGTAACGAATTTTGATATTAATTTTCCAGTTACCGTCGAGGAAGTAGCGCTTATGGGACGTTATGCAAAGCGGGGAATGTTCAAAAAGGTGACGATTGAAGACCGCCGTCAGGTAGAGGCAGCACTTACTAAAATAGGAATGTGGGAATATCGCAATCGTTTGATTGGTGATCTGTCAGGAGGGCAGCAGCAGCGCGTATTTATTGCGCGCGCTCTTGCGGGACAACCTGAAATTATTTTTCTTGATGAACCGACGACAGGAATCGATGAAGTAACACGTAATGAGTTTTATGCGCTTCTTAAGCATTTGAACACTGAATTTGGATTGACACTTGTGCTGGTTTCTCATGATTTGGAAAAAGTGGCGGAGGAGGCTTCTCATATTGTGGTGATAGATCGGACGGTAATGTGGGCGGGCTCGCCTCAAGAGTTTGCGCAAGAAGGCCACAGAATTCATCATCTGGCCTATCATGGTCCAGAACCACACCATTCATGATCGTTTCATTTTTTCATTACGGGTTTATTATGCGGGGGCTTGAGGCGGGAATGGTGGTGGCACTTGTTGCGCCGCTTATTGGAATTTTTCTTGTTTTGCGCCGTTATTCTTTGATCGCAGACACATTGTCTCATGTGTCGCTTTCTGGGATTGCGCTTGGAATGTTATTAGGAATAAATCCTGTTCTTGCTGCTATTGTGTTCACGGTGATTGCATCCTTGGGTATTGAGCGATTGCGCATGTCAAAAAAAGTATATGGGGAATCTGCGCTCGCTTTGTTTTTATCAGGAAGTTTGGCGTTTGCGATTGTGCTTTTGAGCCTTGCGCGCGGTATGAATGCCAATTTATTCAATTATCTTTTTGGAAGCATTGTGACAGTAACGACGACTGATGTATTCACAATTACTATTCTGGGCGCGCTTGTGGCGGCACTCGTGTTCTTGTTCTATAAAGAGCTTGTGTATATTACTTTTGATGAAGAGTCTGCGCTGGTGGCCGGAATACCGGTTAAAAGTATCAATGTGGTGTTCATCGTGCTTACGGCACTTACTGTAGCGCTTTCCATTCCCATTGTTGGCGTACTCCTCATCGCAGCATTGATCGTTATCCCCGTGCTTACCGCGTTGCAGTTGAGAACAAGTTTTGTACGCACAATCTTCTACGCGGAACTGTGTTCTGTATGCGCAGTGCTTCTTGGTATGATTATTTCGTTTTATGCGAATCTGGCAACGGGAGGCACCATTGTGCTTCTTATGCTCGGTCTATTTTCGGCAGTGTTATTGGTTATGAAGCAGCGCAGACAGATCGGTTCGCAATAATTCAAATGTTTTACTACCCAAAATCCTAGGGAAAAGGGATAGTTGACATTCATTTCTACTTATGCTATACAGGAAGGTATAGTAAGAGACGGAGTCGAGTTTCTGTATTTAATAACGTAAAAGAGAACCATGACAGGTAAAATCAAAACATTGAATGGAAGAGGATATGGGTTCATTGCTCGCGAAGGCGAGACAAAGGATCTTTTCTTTCATGCTAATGATTTGAATGGTGTTGCTTTTGACGAGTTGAAGGTTGGCGATGATGTCACCTTTGAGGTTGTTGAGGGTGACAAGGGCCCAAGCGCAAAGAACGTTCAGCGCGCATAAGCCTCTATTCAATGCAACAAAAGCACCCCGCGCATTATGTGCAGGGTGCTTTTGTTTTTGAAAAACACGGCGTGGTGCAGTAGAACCCGGCTTTATTTGACTAATTATTAGTTTTTGTGTTATAGTAATTCCAATACAGCACCCCCTCGGAGGAGGCAAGAATGACCAACGATTTTCACCGTGGTTTGTTGATTTTCGTGGAAACATTTGTGAGACATCCTGACACGGATGCCGTAAATGTCGTCTTGCGGCGAGATCGTTTTGCTCTTGAGGTTATCATCAAAGCACATCCGGATGATGAGAGTATGTTTACCAGAGAAGTCCTTGATGCATTGAAGGTTCTTATCATAGCATCTACAGGGATAGAGGATACTGTTGTGTATCTGAAAGAACATGAGCCGCCTGAGGTGACAGAACGAGAAGCGAGATCGTATATGTAGGTAATAACAAACCGCCGAAAGAAAAGGCGGTTTTTTCATCAAAGCTTGTCTTCTCGGGTAGGGTTTTATGAGACCCGGAGGGCAAAGCGCGTAGGGTCTAAAAAATTTCGGAATCGCATTGATACGCAGGAAGGAGGCGCGCGACTTGGTATTCCTTGGCAACCGAAGGGATCAAGGAGTGCCACGAGCTTACGTTCGTGGATCGTGGAAGGTTATTTACAACTATGAAATGTGATGTTAGATTACGAATAGAACTGGTATTAGGAGGTTTTTTATGGAAGACCAGTATGCGAGAGAAGAGTATCGGCATATCGATGAAGCACGACGTGATGCAAATACAAAAAAACCAGAAGAAATGATTGATTTTTTGGTTGCATCATTAGGGAAGGATCTTGTCCGATACGGTATTGGTCTTGCCTCTTATGAAACGCTCAAGGATCTGCGTACCGATCTTCACCATACGCGTCTGCGCTATCTTTATCAAGCTGTGCGTGTCATTGTGGGGTGCGACGGTACGAAGATTGCTCTTGTGTGGTTTGTGGGGAGAAATGATTACCTTGATGAACGGGCGCCACTCCTCGTGTTGCGCGAAGCAGAGAGCGAAATGGAGATGCAGGAAGTAGTCTTTGCCGCGGAGAATTTTGTGATCAATGGGTAATTTACGTGCCGCATTATGATGCGGTTTTTTATGTAAAAATGAGATGTGTGCCAATTGATATAGAAAGTGCAATGTGGTAAGATTGGTCTACGTCAAATAGACTGTAATTGGTGATTTTAAGTTATATGGAACTAACACAGGGCGATAACTCTTCTAAAAAAGAGAATAAATATGAGGCAAAACAAGAGGAAAGGAAACGTACCGCTGCTGCGCTACAAAAAAAGAAGACGCTGAAACGTGTTAGTTTTTGGACTTTCGTCATCCTCCTTTTGGGAGGTGGTGTGTATGGGATTATAAAACTTGGGGATGCGAGCCCCTCTTCTCAAGCTGCGTTTTTGGTTGCTCCGGTTTCATCTCAAGATTTGGTAATGGGGAGCTCTACTTCTCGTGTCGTGCTTATCGAATATAGTGATTTCCAGTGCCCTGCATGCGGCGCCTACTATCCGCTTGTGAAACAAATCACTAGTGAGTATCAAGGCAGGATACAGTTTGTCTATCGCAACTTTCCGTTACCGCAACACAAGAACGCAAAACTTGCGATTGCCGCTGCATACGCTGCGGACAAGCAGGGGAGATTCTGGGAGATGCATGATGCGTTATTTGAGCATCAGCCATCGTGGGCAGAATCAAATAATGCCGAAGCACTTTTTATCACCTATGCGGGAGACCTTCATCTCAACGTAACTCAATTTACAAGCGACCTGCATTCACCAGAAATTCAACAACGCGTGGATTCTGATTACGAGCAAGCCGTCAAAGCAGGTATTAACTCAACACCATCTTTTTTCCTTGATGGCGCGCGTATTCAGCCGCAAAATTATGATGCATTCAAGTCAGCTATCGACAAAGAGTTGGCAGCTCACGCGTAATGTTCTGCTCACTATTGGGCTTGTGCTGAGCCTGATTGGTTTTTTTGATGCGACATATCTTACTGTGACTCACTATGCGGGGACAGAACTTAATTGTCCGCTTTTTGGTGGATGTGAAACGGTAACCACAAGCATTTATTCAATGGTGGGGGGTATTCCTGTGGCGCTTTGGGGCGCAGGGTATTATCTTACGGTATTAGTGCTTCTCCTTGCGTATTGGGATTCAAGGTATGAAGTGTTGTGGCGTATCGCGACGCGTATGACCATGCTTGGGTTTTTGGCGGCACTTTGGTTTGTGTTTTTGCAGCTTTTTGTGATTCATGCGGTTTGTTTTTACTGCATGATCTCCGCAGGTACATCGACTTTGTTATTTGTATGGGGTGTATGGGCATGGTATGAACGTATCGCTTGGAGAAACGTATGTTAAGCATCGAAGTACATAATCTTCAAAAAAGATTCGGTGATCTTGCTGCGGTGCAGGGAGTGTCTTTTGGGGTGGAAGAGGGGTCAATTTTTGCTTTTTTAGGGCCGAATGGAGCGGGAAAAACCACAACAATTCGCATGCTTACGACTCTTTTGAAACCCACGGAAGGAACGATTTTACTGAACGGCGTTGATCCCGTTCATCATGAGGATGAGGCGCGGAAGTTATTCGGCATCGTATTTCAAGATCCGAGCATTGATGAAGAACTTACTGCATATGAGAATATGGATCTTCATGGCGTGCTCTACCGTATGTCCCGCGTATTGCGTGCGGAGCGTATCAAACAACTTATGAATGTGGTGGAACTGTGGGATAGGAAGGATGAGATTGTGAAACATTTTTCAGGAGGGATGCGAAGACGGCTTGAGATCGCGCGCGGCCTCATACATCACCCTAAGATTTTATTTCTTGATGAGCCGACTATCGGACTGGACCCTCAAACGAGAAATCATATTTGGAGTTACGTAAAAGGATTGAACAAAGAAGAGGGAATTACCGTATTTCTCACTACGCACTATATGGAGGAGGCGGATCGTGTGGCTGATTATGTCGCAGTGATTGATCATGGGGCGATTGTGGCACAGGATACGCCTGAAGGATTAAAACAGAAGACGGGTGTAGCTTCGCTTGAGGATGCGTTTCTGAGTCTTACCGGGAAATCGATCCGTGAAGAGTCAGCAGGATCAATAGATCAAATGAGGATGCATGCACGTGTATGGAGAAGATAACCACTACTGGTTCCATTATCTATGTGTTGTGGCTCCGCCAGCTGAAGCGCTACGCGCGTTCGCGTGCGCGTGTGATCGGATCGCTTGGTCAGCCGCTTTTGTTTTTGGTGGCACTTGGATTTGGATTTGGCCCCGTGTACCAAAAAGCAGGAGGGGGGAATTATATAGAGTTTTTGGCGCCGGGCGTGATCGCAATGGGTGTGTTGTTTACCGCGATGTTTGCGGGGATCGAGATTATTTGGGATCGGCAATTCGGGTTTTTAAAAGAGATGCTTGTGGCCCCTGTCTCGCGTCTGACGATTGTGATAGGAAGAACACTTGGAGGCGCAACGGTTGCCACGCTTCAAGGATGCATCGTGTTGTTGCTTTCGCTCGTGATCGGATTTCACATCACACACATGGGGAGTATGTTCTTGGGGCTTCTTTTCATGTTCCTGGTCGCAGTGCTCTTTACGGCATTTGGGACTGCAGTTGCATCAATGCTTGAGGATATGCAGGGGTTTCAGCTTATCATGAACTTTTTAGTCATGCCTACATTTTTCCTCTCGGGAGCACTGTTCCCGATTGACACGGCACCTCAATTTTTAAAACTAATCGCGGCGTTTAATCCGCTCTCTTATGGCGTCGATGGCTTGCGGGCCGCGTTTGGCGCGGGCGGCCACTTCGGCATTCCGCTTGATCTTCTCGTCTTAAGCCTTGCAACGCTTTTCCTTCTCGCCGTTGGCAGTTATCTTTTTTCAAAAATCGAGATTTAGTCGAATAAGATTCAATCTTTTCTTCAGATTACTTGGATAAATTGTAGAGTTTGATATGTGGGTATGCATGTGTTAGTCTTTGGATAGAATCTTCACAAAGGAGAGAATGCAATGAGGACGCTTCGGGAGTTTTTCTACCGCATATTTGCACGCGCATTGGCATTCAGAGAATTTCTGGGAAGTATAGGAATTCAACGGCCCGCACTGCTTGTGATTGTGCGGCATGGCGAGTCATTGCGTAATGTGATTAAAGATGGTGATCCCTACCTGCCGCGAAAGCCCGGCGCGGAGGTACTTCGGGAGATTTCAGATCCTGATACTCCGCTTACTGCGCGCGGACATGCTCAAGCACGACATACAGGCGTTGCGTTGCGTGAACGGTTTGGCACTTTTGATGTGGCGTATGATTCGGGATATCGGCGCGCGCATGAAACGCTTGATGGAATCCTTGCTGCATATACATCAGAAGAACGCGCGAAAATAAAGCGAAGGGAGAGTCACCTCATTCGCGAACGTGATTCTGGGTATGCCGCTACGATGTATGTTGAGGATGTGAAAAAGATTCTCCCTGATTATCGGAATTATTGGCATGTCATGGGAAAATTTTATCCCTGGCCGCTCGGAGGAGAAAGTCAAGCTGCAGTGTGTGATCGTGTGTATCAGTTTATCGGAATGTTGTTCAAGCAGCGTGCGCGGAAGCGGGTACTTGTCGTCTCTCATGGACATACTATTCGTGCATTTCGTTTCAATCTTGAGAAATGGACCGCAAGGAAGTATCACGAAAATGCGGTATCTCAAAAAATACCGAATTGTGGAGTGTTTGTGTATCGGTATAATTACAAGACACGTCGGCTTGAGCTTATGGAATCGGGAACGACGTATTGGGACAATAAGGAAGGTGTCACGGAGAAATTGTAAGGCTTCAGAGCCCACTCTTTGGCATAGGGTACCCCGATGCGGGGTTTTTTTATTATTGCGCGAGGAGGAATATTGATATCTGTGGTTTCGATCCACAGATTGTTGCGTGGTGCGGCAAGGAGTCCGTTCCATCGTCCCTCAATACCGAGATAACGTGATAGGGTCCCCGGGCCTTTCAGATATTGTTGTGCGTCGGTAATTCCGCTGCGAATGAGAATTGCGGCAGGGTATCTTTCGGGGCCGGTTGTGATGTTTAACATCCAGTGCATGCCGTAGACAAGATAGATGTACCAGTGCCCCGCGTCACCGAACATGAGCGCATTGCGAGGCGTTGTGCCGCGGTACGCGTGCGATGCTTTGTCCTTCGGACCATCATATGCCTCCACCTCTGTAATAACGAGTGTCTTTCTGATGCCATTCGCGCGAACAATAATTCTCGCTCCAAGCATGTCGTGTGCAACGTGGAGCGTAGGACGTTCAAAAAAAGATTGTGGAAGCGGTTGATGCATTGCGCCTACTCTAGCGAATATTGCGGAGTAAATCAAGCATAGAGAGAAGATTTAGTTTGATGTACAATGAATATATGAAAATTACATTTTTTGGTGCCGCGCAGGATGTGACGGGATCTCGGCACCTTATTGAAGTGGAGGATTACAAACTGCTTCTTGATTGCGGGATGTATCAAGGAAAACGAAGTATTGCAAATGAACGCAACAAGGCGCTTCCGTTTGCTGCAAAAGATATTAATGCGGTGATCTTGTCGCACGGACATTTGGATCATTGCGGCGCACTTCCTATTTTGGTACGCGATGGGTTTCGAGGCAGGATTTATTGTACTGGCGCGACTGCTGATGTCGCACGATGCATTCTTGAGGATTCGGGCGCGCTTCAAGAACAAATTGCAAATGATTATAATCGGCATCACAAAGGGCAGGATCGTGTGGAATCTGTCTATACGCTTGAAGATGCACGCCGCGTCTTTTCCTATTTTGAACCCCATCCCTATTATCGCATTTCCCATGAATGGATTACGTTGAATGACCATATCAGGTTTAAGTTGTATGATGCGGGGCATATTTTGGGATCTGAGGTGATTGTACTTGAAATCAAAGAAGAGGGAATAACAAAAACGCTTGCATTTACGGGAGATTTAGGCCGTGTAGATGTACCCATTCTTCATGCGCGAGAGTATATTGAAGAAGACGTGCAGGCCATGCTTATGGAATGTACATATGGAAACAGTAATCACCGCCCCATTTCGGAAGTAAAGTTGGATTTGCAGCGTGCAATCGAAGACGCAGTACGCCTCAAATCTAAGATTATTGTTCCCGCTTTTTCACTCGGAAGAACGCAAGAGCTTATCTATATCTTGCATCGCATGACAGACATGCATGAAATCCCTTCCATTCCTATCTATATCGACAGTCCTTTGGCAGAAAGTTTGACCGATGTGTTCTCTCGCCACAAAGAAGATTTTAATGATGAAGTGGTTCGTGATTTTGAGCGGCTTGGAGAGTCTCCATTTGCGTTCAAAAATCTTGTGTATACACATAGCGTAGAGGAATCGAAAATGATCAATAATGTGGAGGGACCTTGTATGATTATTTCTGCTTCGGGAATGTGCGAAGGGGGTCGTATATTGCATCATTTGAATAATGGGATCGGAAATCCCAATAATATTATTTTGATCACGGGATATCAGGCTGAAAATACGTTGGGCCGAAAAATTAAAGAGGGAGCAAGTCCTGTGATGATTTTAGGAGAGTCACACGAGGTGCGTGCAAAAGTTATGGTGCTTGATGAATTAAGCGCCCACGCAGACCAAGCAAGTCTCCTCGCTTATTTAGGGCACACAAGCGGCATCGAACATCTCTTTCTAGTGCATACAGAAATGCCGCAAGCAACGATATTCAAAAATACCGTAGAATCATTGCACCCGAATATTGACGTGAATATTCCCACTCTGGGAGAACAGGTAGAGCTTTAACTATGACTTACCCGAGCTGGCAAATTTCTTTGTCAAAACCCTCGTTCCTCACCTTTGATATGCACAGAACACTTCTTTTTCTCTATACGTTACCTATTTTCCTAACTGGTATCAAAGGTGAGTGGTTCATCCAGCCGGCGTAAGTCCTAACTATGTCACTTTTTCGCACGCCTTTTCGAGATTATGCGATTCTTGTCGGAGTGTGTCTTGTATTCGTTGCCGAGATGGTGTTTGGGTATGGCCGTATCGTAATGGGGGTGGTGGTCGTGATAGGGTCACTCCCCACATTTCTGGATGCATTCGCCGCAATTCCAACCCGCCGCATCACGATTGATATGTTCAATGCGTTTGCCTTAGGGGTTGCCTTCGTTGTAGGAGCTTATAATTCTGGCGCATTCATTGTTCTGATGCTCACTTCTGCGCGGTTGCTTGACTACTATATCGCGACACGATCAGAAGATGCCGTGGCCGCGCTTCTCGCATTAAAGCCGCTTACGGCGGTGCGGGAAGAGGGAAAAGGGTTGGTAGAGGTGCATGTGAACAAACTGCGCGAAGGCGATGTGGTAGTGATCAAGGAAGGCGCGCGTATTCCGGTTGATGGTGTGATTGTGTTTGGTGCTGCTACGGTGAATGAAGCATCGGTGACAGGAGAATCGCTTCCCATTGAGAAAGTAGTAGGAGACGAGGTAACGAGTTCCACGCTCAATGAAGCAGGTCTGATTAAAGTGCGCGCGACGCGCGTAGGAAAGGAGTCGACATTGGAACGTATGGCCGAGCTTTTACAGAGCGCAGCGCAACATAAATCGCACGGTGAGCGTTTGGCTGACACGTTTGCAAGCATCTTTTTTCCGCTTGTGCTTGTCATGGGGATAGCGACTTATGCAGTGACGCATGATCCTCTCAAGGTGGCTGCATTGTTTTTGGTTGCCTGTGCGGATGATATTTCGGTTGCGATTCCTCTTGCTATGGTGGCCTCGCTCGGATATGCCGCAAAACGCGGTGTGATGATCAAGGGAGGAGAGTGGATTGAACGCTTAGCGCATACAAAAACGCTCGTACTTGATAAGACAGGCACGCTTACCTATGGCACCTTTACGGTAGCTACGGTCGATCGCGCATCCTCTATCGCGGAGCAATTGTTTTGGAACTATGTCGGTATGGCAGAGAAGTTTTCTGACCATCCTATCGGGAGAGCTATCGCGCATGAAGCCATTGCGCATACACGCACCTTGCAAGATCCTGATGATATTCAGGTGTCCCAAGGAGGAGGGGTGTGGGCGCGATTAGGTTCTCATGAAGTGGTGATAGGGAACGAGGCGATATGCCGTGAGAGAAGCATTGCGATTCCGCCTGCTGTGTGGGGAGGGCTTGCTTCCGCGCGCGAACAGTATGGAAATACAGTCGTGCTTGTATTTGTTGATGCGACCTACGCAGGCATGATTATCGTGGCGGATGTACCGCGCAAGGGTGTGAAACAGAGCCTCGAGACGCTCGCACACATGGGTGTTGAGTCGCTGATGCTCACAGGAGACAATGAGGGTGTCGCATCGCGTGTGGCGGAGGCGCTTGGCATCACGCGCGTGAAATCGTCTCTTTCGCCGGAGGATAAAATTAAAGAGATTGAATCGTTAGTGGCCGAGCGGAGCGGCGTGGTGGTGATGGTGGGAGACGGAATCAACGATGCGCCGGCGCTTGCACGGGCCGATGTGGGTATTGCGATGGGCCGCGCAGGAACGGCGATCACCGTCGAAGCGGCCGACGTGGTGCTTCTTTCCGATCGCCTTTCGCGGATACCGGAGATGATTCAATTAGGAAAACGAACATCCGCGGTTATTCGCAACAACATCTGGATCTGGGCGATAGCAAACATTTTTGGTTTTGCTTTGGTATTTGTAGGCGTATTCGGGCCGACATTTGCAGCGGCCTATAACTTTATCACCGACTTTTTCCCGCTTATCGGTTCCGCCCTTCTCTTCCGCAACAAAAGATATTAGAATCTATACAATATCTTTTGTTGTGCAACATAGGAATAAATAACGTATGGAGAATTTATTACAAAAAGAATCGGATCCTAAAAACAAAAAGGAAGCGGTTAAAGATTTAAAAGAAGTGTTGAGAACTCCGCTCGACAATAACCACCACTATGTAGTGGTTCGTCAGGATTTGAATCAAAACACACTTCGTATTTTTTTAGAAAGCGAAGACGGAACTATTTTAGAATTTACTGATTTCGTGAGAGAGGAAGACGGTGTCCCAAAGAAGATAGGAATTCGAGAACAACCCGGGTGGGGTGCAAACACGAAAAACTTTTTTATCGTTCTCACGGTAGAAGAGTTGCGTGATCCAAAAAATATTTTTACGTTTTTACACGAGCTTGGACATTTACAGATATTTCCAAAATGGAAAAAATGGGGAGAGGAAAATCCGGAAAAGAAAAAGACTGTAGATTTATGGCGTATGACGTATGATGTAAAGGTTTCAGAAGGTGCACAAATTAATTTACAAGAAGAACGGGATGCATGGGCCGCGGCGATTCATATTGCGCGCACCATTCGGGATACGCATCATGTTGATCTTTTCAAACTTTTTCACACGAAGCACGATTTTATGCGGTGGTTACGGATTGATCAGCTTGATACCTACGAACGAGAGGTTGAGGAGTTGGGCGGGCTATCAAAAGGAAAACATGAAATGTTGAATGAACGTATCCGAGAACAATGGGAAGAGGAGATGTCCGACCCGACATTGGTAGAGGATGAGGATTTTTCCCTTGCGGCATAATGTGACAGTGGGATTGTATTGGTGGTTTACTGCAGATCTGCTATGATTGAAGTAACGACTTATCTTATTATTGTTTATGGATACAAGAATTAAAAACGGGGTGGGGATTATGGGGATTGTGGTTCTCGCGACGCTTGTGTTCGTAGGAGTCTCGTATGTGCACTCCTATGGACAGCTTGCGGAACAGCGCAATTTTACAGTCTCTGCGGAAGGGAAGGCGATCGCGTTGCCCGATGTGGCGGAGTTTTCGTTTAGCGTGATTACAGAAGGAGGTAAAAATCTTGCTGATTTGCAGAAAATGAATACCGACAAGGTAAATGCCGCAGTTGATTTTGTGAAGTCAAAGGGCGTCGACAAAAAAGATATAAAGACGACGGGTTATAGCGTAGCGCCGCGGTATGAGTACTCGTCATGCGGCGTCGTGCTGGTCCCGAATGGCGGCATTTCAAGACCATGTCCTCCTCCCAATATTGCGGGGTATACTATTTCCCAGAATGTTCAGGTGAAGGTGCGTGATTTTACCACTGTTGGCGACATCCTTGCCGGGGTGGTTGCAAAGGGCGCCAATTCTGTCTCGCAGCTTTCTTTTATCGTGGATGATGAAACCACCTCTATGAACGCAGCGCGCGCCGATGCGCTTATGAAAGCAAGAGCACAGGCAGAGATGGTGGCGAAAGCAGGCGGTTTTCAACTTGGTAAACTTATTTCCGTACAAGAGGGAGAATCCTCGTTGCCCTACGGTGGGTATTCAGGCGTGTCAGTTGGACTTGAACGGGCAGCAGTAGCGCCGCAAGCAGTAGCGCCGCAAATAGAGCCGGGTTCAAATGAAGTGAAGGTGACCGAATCACTCACATATGAAATTAATTAAGTGACGTAAGCGTTATTTTGTGTATACTGATTCTCCCATCGAACGCCTGGCGATCAAGGCAACGCAGTGGGTGGGGACTCCCGCGTCGATTATTGTCCACACCTTTTTATTTATAGGGATTTTTGGTTTTTATTTTTTAGGGGTCACAACGGATAGCATCCTCCTTATTTTGACAACAGCTGTATCGCTTGAAGCGATCTATCTCGCAATCTTTATTCAGATGACGGTGAATCGAAGCATCGAAACCATTGCCGACGTGAGCGATGACTTGGAAAGCATTGAGGAAGAGGTGAAGGGGCTGGGTGATGATGTGGAAGAAATGCAAGAGGATGTGAAAGAAATCGAAGAGGATATCGATAAGATGCAAGAAGAGGATGAAGAGGAGGAAGGGGAAGAGGAAAAAACACAACGCGCGATTGTAAATATTGAAAATGATTTGCGTAAATTATTAGGCGATATTGCGTCCTTAAAGCAGGGAACAGAAAAACAATAGTAATATGGATCCAACCACACTTCTTCATACATTTGGTTATGTGGGGCTCGCAGGCATTGTGTTTGCGGAAACAGGGTTGTTTTTTGGGTTTTTCTTGCCCGGTGATACGTTGCTTTTTGCGGCGGGAATTCTTTCTGCGCAGGGAGAGTTTCGTATTGGGGTAGTGTGTACTCTCGTGATCGTGGCTGCGGTGCTTGGCGATATGCTCGGCTATTTTGTGGGGAAAGCGGGGGGAAGAAGAGTGTTTGTCAGCGAAACACACAAATTTTTTCACAAGCAACATGTCGCACGCGCAGAGGCCTTTTATGAGCGGTATGGAAAGAGCACTGTGGTGATCGGCCGTTTTTTCCCTATTGTGAGGAGTTTTGTCCCCACACTTGCAGGAATAGGGCGCATGTTCTTCCCACTATTTTTTCTTTATGATGTGCTGGGTATTGTAGGATGGATGTGTGTGTTTGTATTTTCCGGATTTTATTTTGGAATCCATTTCCCAAATCTAGAGTCGCACATCGCGCTTGTCTTAGGGCTTATTTTTGCGAGTTCGTTTTTGCCCATTATTATACACACCCTGCGCGATCGTTGGGGAAGAAAACAGTTCGTGCCAGATTGACGAAGTGCGTAACTCCTCTATACTAAAATTATACATGATGCACTCACTAAATTAATATATCAATTTTTATGGAAGGACCTGCTATTAAAAAAAAGGAACAATTATCGCGACCACTTGATGACGTGACGCAACGCCACGTAACCGAGTTAGTAAAACCTTCGTTTTCTTTTCCAAAGCCGAGAAAAAACGAGGGGCCGGAGATCGGACCGATGACTGATGAAGAACGATCTCGTCTGGCTGCTAAACGGGAAGAAGAAAAAAATTTGCGCGCAAAGATTCTTGAAACAGCAGGAGGAAGGAAGTTTCCTGGAATAGAGGAAAAAAAACCTGAAAAATTTGTTATTCCGCCTACGGATAAAAATACAGGAGAAAAAGAAACAGTGGTGACACCGAAAAAAAATTTCTGGGGATTTATGAAAGATCTTTTTTATAAAGAGAGGATAGTGAAGGATACTGAAAATATCAAAAAAAACAAAGAGGCATTGCGGCAAGTCGATGAATGGAAGAGATTGCAAAAAGAGATCGAGAGGATGCGTGCTAGACTTCGCGAGGGGAGGGGGATGTTAAACGATGCAGAAGAACAAGTTCTTCGTGGCGATATTATTGATTTGGAAGAGGAGCAAAATAAAATTACCGAGGCACTAAAAAAGGGTGGTTTTAATCCACGCGTAGAATATCCGGCTGATTATAACAAATAAGCCGGACTTAAAAGGAGTGAAACATCTTTAATTCTTCAAACCCCACCTTTTCATTAAGGGGGTTTGTTTTTTCTCCTGTAAAAAATATGGTACAGTAAATAACGAAATGTCCGTTTGTGTCGTGATAGACAAAATTAAAATAAATTATGAAAGATCGTGTGATCGGAAATCTTATAAAAAAAGAAACCGTGCGCCAAGAGGAGACGTTGGATTTGATTCCTTCTGAAAATATTGTGTCGCAAGGTGTCCGCGATGCCTTAGGATCGGTGTTTACGAATAAATACGCGGAAGGGTATCCGGGGAGACGATATTATGCAGGGAATGAGGTGGTAGATGAAGTAGAGCAATTGTGTAGGGAGCGTGCGCTTCGTGCGTTTCGTCTGTCGCCGAAGAAGTGGCATGTGAATGTGCAGCCCTATTCTGGTTCTCCTGCAAATCTAGCGGTGTATGCGGGCCTCGTGCCGCTCGGTGAAAAGATTATGGGAATGCAGCTTGATATGGGAGGGCATCTTACGCACGGCCACAAAGTAAGTTTTACGGGGAATGCATGGAAACAGGTGCCTTATGGTGTGAACAAGAGTACTGAAATGCTCGATTATGCACAATTGGCGAATCTTGCGATCCAGGAACAGCCAAAGCTCATTGTGGCAGGGTTTACTGCATATCCGAGGAAAATAGACTTTGGAGCATTGCGAAAGATTGCGGATACCGTACATGCGTATTTTATGGTGGATATGTCCCACTTTGCAGGGCTTGTGGCAGGAAGAGCGATTCCAAGCCCGTTCCCTTATGCGGATATTGTAACGACCACTACTCACAAAACGCTTCGAGGTCCACGCGGTGCGATGATTTTCTGTAAAAGCGATCTTGCAAAAGCAATCGACAAAGCTGTGTTTCCCGGGTTTCAGGGAGGACCTCATGTCAACCAAATCGCAGGTACGGCCGTGGCCCTCGAGGAGGCCGCGCAGCCCGCGTTTCGTGATTATGCAAAACAGGTGGTACAGAATGCGCGCGTCCTTGCCAAAGAATTGCAGTATCTTGGATGGCGGATTGTATCGGGGGGTACTGACACCCATCTTTTACTGATCGACACGTTTGCGCGCGGCATTCCCGGAGGCGAGGCGAGCACGCTACTTGAAAAGAATGGTATTATTGTGAATAAGAATACGATCCCGTTTGATACGCGTTCGCCGATGGATCCATCAGGAATTCGTATGGGAACGCCTACGCTCACGACGCGTGGAATGAAAGAAAAGGAGATGGTACGCGTGGCTCATATGATTCATGGGGTTATTGTTGAACACAAGAATGTGAAAAACGAGATTCGGGCATTATGTAAAAAGTTCCCTGTGAAGGGATAATGGTTTTTTCTTATCATCCTATGATCGACGCCACCACAGAACTTTCTCACCTCATCAAAGGCGAAGTCGCCACGGATGAATCGACGCGTACCGCACACAACCATGATGCGAGCATTTTTGAGCTGGAGCCGCGTGCGGTGATCTATCCAAAAAATAAAGATGATCTGGAGCAAGTGATCGCTTTTGTCCGTCAGCATAGAGACGATCATCTTTCGCTTACGATGCGTTCCGGAGGGACTGATATGAGCGGCGGCTCCATTACCGAGTCCCTCCTTGTCGACATGACGCGTTACTTCAATCACATTTTGGAGGTGGGTACGAATCCCCGGAATGCAGAAGAAGGATATGCCGTAGTGGAGCCGGGTGTTTACTATAGGGATTTTGAAAAGGCAACGCTTGCAAAGGGATTTTTGCTTCCTACGTATCCCGCCTCGCGCGAGATATGTACGGTGGGCGGCATGGCGGCGAATAACTCTGCGGGAGAAAAAACATTGGTGTACGGCCAGACGATTCGTTATGTTGATGCGTTGAAGGTGGTGTTATCCGATAGTCATGAGTATGCGTTCCATGCGCTCACGAAGGAGGAGCTTGACCAAAAAATGCAGCTCAATACGTTTGAAGGATCTGTGTACCGCGACAGCTTCAAGCTGCTTAGTGATCATTACGATATAATTCAGGCAGCGCGCCCTACGGTATCAAAGAACTCCGCAGGATATCAGATATGGGATGTCTGGGACAAGAAAACAGGCTTCTTTGATCTCACCAAATTATTTGTCGGTTCACAGGGCACGCTTGGCGCAATTACTGAAATTACCTATCGGCTTGTTCGCCCCAAGAAACACTCCACGCTTCTCGTAGTATTTTTGAAAGATGTATCGGTATTGCCAAAGGTGGTGAACGCCGTACTTGCGCATCATCCGGAAAGTTTTGAGTCGTACGATGACCATACGCTCCAGCTTGCAGTAAAGTTTTTCCCAGACATTGTCAAATTTTTTAGATCAAGTCTTATTAACCTTGCGTTTCAATTTTTGCCAGAAGCGTGGATGGTGTTAACAGGCGGTATGCCCAAGCTCATTTTGATGGCAGAGTTTACCGGAGATTCCGAAGAAGAAGTAATGGAGAAAGCGCGTGCGGCGCAAGCCGATCTTTTGCCGTTGCATCTCACCATGCGCATTACGGCATCTGAGGAAGAAGCAAGAAAGTATTGGGTGATTCGTCGTGAGAGTTTTAACTTGCTTCGAAAACATGTAAGCGGGAAGAGGACTGCGCCGTTTATTGATGACATTGTGGTGCATCCACAGGACCTTGCCACTTTTCTTCCCGAGCTTGATGCCATCCTAAAGCCCTATGATCTTATTTATACTATCGCAGGGCATATAGGCAATGGAAACTTTCACATTATTCCTCTTGCTGATTTTCACAATCCGCATATCAAAGAAATTATTCCCGAATTGTCTAAAAAAGTATATAGCCTAGTGTTTAAGTATAAAGGCTCAATGACAGGGGAGCACAATGACGGCATGGTCCGGGGCGCCTATTTGCGCGACATGTTTGGTGATGAAATTTTTGAGATTTTCAAGAAGATCAAACATATTTTTGATCCGGACGATATCTTTAATCCTCACAAAAAAACCAATGCTACTCTCGAATACTCCATGGATCACGTAAACATCGAGTAGCCGCCTTGTGTGTACCTTCGCTCATAATGAAAAAGCCTCCTTCGCGGAGGCTTGATTTACATGAGCAAGTGAGCAATGAATCCGCAGGCGATTGCGAGGAGGGGCAGAAGGGTTTCAAAGAGAAAAGCTTTTCGCTGTTCTTCGTCCGTCCGGGGGATGTATTGTATGGTGCAGAAGGATGCAAGAATCGCAATCCCGACCCCGTGCGCCACCGAGAGCGCAGGAAGTCCGAAGGGAGTAATGAACCATCCCCACAGGAGCTTCACCGCCACGCCCGCCGTTACAAATTGCCAAAGGATCATCAAAAGGAACAGCATTTTCATATACCTCCGGTTTAATTTTGGTAAGATTTCTCCCACCAACATCTGTTCCTATCATATTTATTATATTATGTCAAGTTTTATGTGAGGGCTTGTAAGCGGGTGGCTCTTGCTCTTGCGCAATACAAGGATTTATCTGCATACTAGAGAAAGCAGAGATTGATAACAGGAGGTGAGAAAGGTGGCCGATTCCCACGAAGCAGATGCAAGGTATTGCACCACAGCGCTTCTTTCTATGGATGCAGGATCATCCTATGAAGAAATAAAATGCATCGTGTGCGGTGCCGAAATTCATACATTGTTGGGTACTATGCGAAGTATTTTCTACGATATTAAGACAAAATGCGTTTCTCATGTTATAAGCACTAAGAAGATAGCTGCATTACGCCATGTGTCGATTGCAGATGTGCGCGCCGTCGTAAAACTAATCGATCATGAGTTGGTAGCACATGGAACATTTTCTCAGTATTATAGGTCACTTACTGCACGTATCAAGGGATGTTTTGGAATTGATGCGGATGTGCTCTACGGTGTGCAACTAGAAGAAACTTCAGATGGCGTTGAGCTTATTACGATATTTAAGCTTGTGTATGCGAATGGGTTTAATCTTTTTGAATCTCGTGCGTTATGGTTTGATCACCTTGTAGAATATTTCGCCGGGTTTAATCCTCCGATTGGATTTTTTTCCGAACCTCCGCCGTCACAATAGATGACGGCTTTTTCTTTTTTTATGTTATAAAAAACTATGGATACTTTTTCTGCGGGGTATCGTATACAGGGTAAAGAGATGGCACGTGATATTATCGTGCGTCTTGCGGCTCGAACAAAGCCGGATAGATTTTTGGCTGCGTTTGTAGTGGGGGATAACCTTGTTTCGTTGAATTTTTTGAAAAAGAAAGAAGAAGTGGCGGAGGCGTTAGGAGTTGAGTTTAGATTGTATCAGTTACCAGAACATGCTGCCGCGGAAGCAGTTCGACGTGAGATCGAAGACGTACAGCGCGAACCTCGTTGCGGAGGCGTACTTGTACAACTTCCTCTTGCATCTCATCTTGGGTCCCACGCGCTCTTAAACAGCATTGATGCCGCAAAGGATGTGGACGTGTTAGGCGAACGGGCGCGCGGCGCATTTTATAATGGCGATAGTCTTGTGGTGCCACCCGCCCTATCAGTGATTGAGGAGATTTGTAATGATCGCAAACTTGTTTTAGAAAGGATGCGCGTCGCGGTGGTGGGGGTTGGTTTTTTAATTGGGAAGCCTGTCGCGACATGGTTGCAGGGCAGAGTGAAAGAACTTACTATTCTGACCCGAAAAAGCGATTTGTTGAGCAGTACTTGTGGTATTCGAAATGCCGATCTCGTGATTACAGGAACAGGATCTCCCGGACTGATCCATGCACACATGGTAAAGGAAGGCGCAGGTGTCATTGATTTTGGAACAAGTATGGTAGAGGGGAAATTACGGGGAGATCTTTATGCCGAACCAGAGGAGATGAAACGGCTCGCATTTTATACGCCCACTCCCGGAGGAACAGGACCTATTCTTGTTGCCAAACTTTTTGAAAACTTCTATACCCTATCAGAATCTCAATAGAGATATGCTCTTCGATACACACACCCATGTTCAATTTGCAGCATTTGACGACGATCGTGATATGGTTTTGACGCGCGCTAAGACTGCAGATGTATATTTCGCCAATGTAGGGACTGACATTATAAGTTCTCGTGCCGCACTCTTACTGGCTGAGCAATACCGTTTCGATGGGGTTTATGCGACTGCAGGGTTTCATCCTACTAATTTTGTGCGCCATCATGATCCGCAAGAAAAACGGGAGGATTATCACGAAGAGTTTGATGCGGCGCGTTTCGATGAACTTGCGCGGAATGCGGGCATCTCAATGATAGGCGAGTGTGGGCTCGACTACTTCCGAATCGAGGAGCCTGCAATACGAGATAAAGAGAGGGAGATTTTTATGGTTCAGCTTGAGGCGGCTACAAAATATAAGAAACCACTCATGATTCATTGCCGACCAGAGAGCGGAGAAGATGCGTATGATGACCTTTATGATCTTCTGAAACCAGAGGTGCATCATCTTCCAGAGAATCCTGGAATCATTCACTTCTTTGTGGGAAGTAATGAGACCGCAAAAAAGTTTTTGGATCTCGGTTTTTGTATCGGGTTTGGAGGTGCGATTACCTTTCGCAATGCCGATGTACATCGCGAGCATGTCGCATACGTACCGCTTGATCGTATTGTGCTTGAGACGGATGCGCCCTACGTGGCGCCGGAGCCGCATCGAGGGGAGCGTAATGAGCCGATATTCGTAAAAAAAGTGGCAGAGAAGATCGCGGAAGTAAAGCGCATAGCGTTTGAGGAGGTAGAGCAGGTTACATTTATGAACGCAACGCGGTTTTTCAACGCGCGGTAGGATCATTGTGTCTGTACGCAGATTCTCGCAAGGTATTTGACGCGTAATATTATTTATGGTTAAATTATAGCAGTACCTTGAAAGGAGCGAAGATGCGTGAAACGCGTACGCAATGTATGGGCTCATAAGGCGGTTCAGTGCGGCGTGATTATTGTTCTCTCCGTGGTGATTGTTCAATGCATATGTGGAATGAGAGGAATTTCTGTGAAAGCAATCTATGATTTGTACGCGCCGTGGCGTTATGTGCCTGTAAGAACCATTGCGGTAGGAAATCTGACCGTGTACGTAGAACGTGAGGGGGGAGTACAGATACTTCATGAAGAGGGTCTTCCTCGTGTTATTGTAAGAGCATATTATGACTTTCCTACCTATTGCGCACATTACTATCCTAATCTGTATCTGATTCCTCAGTGGAATGCGTCGCTTTATCAATGGAGGAATATGCGTACGTCTGTAATGCTGCGTGTCACAAGCGAAGCAATGATGGCCGATTCTGGAAATGGATTAGAAACGCCCGAGGATTTATATAGTCCGCCAGGGCACATATGGGTAAAGGCCCGCAAGAGAGTTTTTGATGTGAGTTCCTTGGGAAATGAGAATACGATACGCCATGAGTTGTTCCATCACTTCTGGCATACGTACGCCCTTGATGCCAGTGTGAATGAGTGGAACGCTTATCAATTCGGTACTGATATCTTTTTCCCAAAGAATAAGCGGATCCGACGATAACGATTTTCCACCACGTTTCTTGTGGTGGATTTTATTTACTGTAGAGAAGGAGGCAATGAGACCCGTGTCGTTCGTGGAAAACTTTACATAATCATACTTATGTGCTACCCTGCAGACAGCACTGTGAAAAGAGAGGTATAGCGATGAATGATGAGAATTTCACTTTACTTGCGCAAAAAGCGCGCATGGTCGCGGAGACGTCCGCAACGATTTCGGCGTTAATCGAGGGTTTGATTCAAGAAGTTACACGACGAGATTTTAACGCAAGCGACCCCCCCGTCTACAAACACTATCTTTTTGAGGCGTTGGGCATCATGCATTTTCGTCTCGCACAAGGAGACTTGAAGGCGTTAGATGAATTTTTAGCTGCGTATGACCCATTGAAACCATTTTTGCAGAGGTTTTATAACTCCGCGGATAATTATCTTCGAGATGTGGCACGTGAGTGCGATACTGTCATGGAGGTTGTCGAGAATGCTCGGGTCTCATTGTCGATTCTTGTGATCCTGAAGAAATTTCAGGCCTGTCCTGAAGAATATGGTTCCGCACGCGCGCTTCTCAACGTACTTTCTGATAAGGAGTATATGGATCTGGATAGCATATGTGCATGCTTGACGAATCTGAAAAGAAATGAGGTACTAGAGGAGCTCGGAAAGATGTACGTGGAGTTACTTGTTCATGCAGAGACGCGATATGGAACGACACCTTCATGTCCTAAGCCGATTATTCGGTATTTTTACAGCCTTACCGATGCAGGAAAACGAGTGCGCGAAGCACTTTTTAAAGAAAAAGTACTATAGCGTCTCACTATTTCACCGGCGTTCCGGTGATTTTTTGTATTTTGCCGTGATTTTGATACCCTAATAGAAGCGGTATTCGATGATGCACTATGAATTACAATCATAAACTAATAGAAAAAAAATGGCAGAAGAAGTGGGAGGAGTCGAAAATCTACAGAGCAGATGATACCTCCTCTAAGCCTAAATATTATGCGCTGGTCGAGTTTCCTTATCCTTCTGGCGAGGGGCTTCATGTGGGGCATATTAGGCCTTATACAGGATTGGATGTTATTGCGCGTAAGCGTAGAATGCAGGGGTTTAACGTACTATATCCATTTGGATGGGATGCATTTGGATTACCGACAGAAAATTATGCGATTAAGACTGGTATTCACCCCAAAATAATTACCAAGAAAAATACGGATACCTTCAGGCGGCAGTTGAAGTCGCTTGGGTTTTCGTTTGACTGGGATCGAGAGGTAAACACCACAGACCCTACATACTATAAATGGACGCAATGGATTTTTTTGCAGCTTTATAAAAAAGGCTTGGCATATAAGGCGAAGATGGCGATTAACTGGTGTCCTAAAGACAAGATTGGGCTTGCGAACGAAGAGGTAATTGGGGGAGCGTGCGAGCGCTGCGGTACTGCGGTAGAGAAAAAAGAGAAAGAACAATGGATGCTTGCGATTACTCAGTATGCGCAGCGCCTTTATGATGATTTAGATAGCGTTGATTATATTCCTGCCGCAAAAACAGGACAACGCAACTGGATTGGCCCCTCAGCAGGCGCGCTCGTGAAATTCCCTGTAGTAGGAAGCGAGCACTGTATCGAAGTATTTACGACTCGTATCGATACTATTTTTTCAGGAACGTATGTGGTGTTGGCACCAGAACACCCCATGATTGAGGATCTGAAGGGTTCAATTACAAACTGGGATGAGGTGGAGCAATATTGTGCCGAGGTGCGTAATATAAGTGATATCGAGAGAACGTCCTTTGAGCGTCCCGTAAGCGGCATTGCTCTTCGTGGTATACATGTTACTAACCCGGCAACAGGGGAGGAGATGCCTGTGTGGGTTGCAGATTTTGTGCTTGCGCATTATGGCACGGGTGCGGTATTTGCTGATGCGCATGATGCGCGTGATTTTGAGCTTGCGAAGAAATATAATATTCCTCTTAAAACCTCTATTGTTCCGGACGATAAAGACCTGGCGCCACAAGTAGAGAATCTTGAGGTGTGTTTCGAAGGTGAGGGGATACTTATTCACTCTCAGCGATTTGATGGGATGACCTCAAGTGAGGCGCGTCCAAAGATTATTGAGTGGCTGAAAGAGAAGGGGAGCGCGGAGCCTCATACCACCTACAAGCTTCGTGATTGGGTATTTTCTCGACAACGATATTGGGGAGAGCCGATTCCCATGATTCATTGTGATGCGTGTGGCTGGCAGCCTGTTTCGGAGGACGATTTGCCTCTGGAACTTCCTGAAGTTGAACGATACGAACCTACAGACACTGGGGAGTCTCCCCTTGCATCAATGACGGATTGGGTAAATGTATCATGTCCCGTTTGTGGCGGTAGCGCTAAGCGCGAAACAGACACGATGCCGAACTGGGCAGGCTCAAGCTGGTACTTTTTGCGCTACGTTGATCCGCATAACGCAAACAGTCTCGCAGACAAAGAGAAGCTTACGCATTGGATGCCCGTTGATTGGTATAACGGTGGCATGGAACACACCACGCTCCATCTTCTTTATTCACGTTTTTGGAACAAGTTTTTGTATGATATTGGTGTTTCCCCGGTAAGCGAGGCGTATCAAAAAAGAACATCGCACGGTATCGTGTTAGCCTCAGGAGGAGAAAAGATGTCGAAGTCTCGTGGCAATGTGGTAAATCCAGATACCGTGGTAGATATTGTTGGCGCAGATGCCTTGCGCATTTATGAAATGTTTATGGGGCCCTTTGATCAGGCGATTCCTTGGGACGAGCGTGGGTTAAATGGAGCACATCGTTTCTTAGGGAAAGTGTGGGATATCGCGCAGAAAGGGTCTGTGGGGCGGGGTGAGAATGAGAGTATTACGCGGCTTCTTCAGAAGACGATAAAAAAAGTAACGGAAGATATCGAATCAATGAGTTTTAATACCGCTATTTCTGCGCTTATGATTTTTACGAATGAGTGTTATAAGGCGGATATAGTACCGCAGGAGGCGTGGAATAGTTTCTTGCATATTTTGGCACCGTTTGCGCCTCACATGAGCGAGGAGTTATGGCATACACAAGGGCACACCACTTCTGTTCACCGAGAAACCTGGCCTCAGTACGACGCCGCGCGTTTAGAGGAGGAATTGGTATCAATTGTGATTCAGGTGAACGGAAAAATGCGTGGGTCATTTGAGACTTCACGTGGAAGCACGAAAGACGCAAATATCGAGACTGCAAAACGCGCAGGACACGTTTCGCAGTACTTAGAAGGAAAAACAATTGTGCGCGTAGTGTATGTTCCCGATAAACTTATCAACTTTGTTATCAAATAGTTTGTCATCCTGAGGAACGCGAAGCTTGCCCCGACTCGGCAAGGCGGGGATCTCTGGTGTATGAAAAAACGATTTGTTTATGTATTCTGATATCGCGATAGTAGAATATCTGAATGGGTTCGTGAACCGTACGTCATTTATGAATGCACTTCTTGTGTTTATTACTAATGACTTGGGTTATCTGCTTATTATAGGCGCGCTTTGGTATTCCTACCAATCATACAAGAAAGGAGAGGGGATACGTGCTTTTCTTTTTCTTTCCTTGTCTGCGCTCCTTTCACGTTTGATTATTACGGAAGGGATTCGTCTGGTATGGCATCGCCCGCGTCCGTTTCTCGCCATTTCCTCTCTTCATTTAATTATTCCTCCTCCTCTTTCGGCCTCGTTTCCCTCGGGGCACGCTGCGTTTTATGGCGCACTTGCAGGAGGGATGTATGTACTCCACAGGAAAATAGGAGCGTGGTATTTTGTGTTCGCGGCGAGCATTGCTCTTTCCCGCGTGGTACTCGGCGTACATTATATGAGTGACATCATTGCGGGAGGTGTGGTAGCATGGATTTCCGTGGTGTGTATGAAGCACGCGTGGTATTCGGAGTCTTCGCGCGTCTAAGGTCTAAGTTGCCCAAAATTTATATTTTGCTTATGCTTATTTTTCATGTGATTACCATATTTCCTGAAGGGGTGAAGGGATATTTTGATTCCTCTATTTTGAAGCGTGCACAAGAGGAAAAGCGGGTGAAGATTGTCGTGCACAATGTGCGTGATTTTTCGAGTGATCGGCATCACAAGGTAGACGATCGTCCTTTTGGAGGCGGTCCGGGTATGGTGATGATGGTAGAGCCTTTAACACACACCATTCGACACATCATGAAAAAGGATTTTAAGCTCGACACGAAAGGAAGGATTGCAGTAGACACGCAAAAATGGCGCATCGTGTTTTTTGATACTAAGGGCGAACTCTTTACTCAGGAAAAAGCACACTCTTTTATTTCAGGCGCAACAACACGACGCCACTCCGCGCACATTATTCTTATTTGTGGGCATTATGAAGGAATCGACGAGCGCGTGAAAGAGTTTTTATCGACTGATGTTATTTCTGTGGGAAATTACGTACTCTCCGGCGGCGAAGTCCCCGCAATGGCAGTTGTCGACGCAGTGACGCGCCTTGTGCCGGGAGTTTTAGGAAACGAAGAATCAATTGAAGAGACCCGTGCGGTGAAAGGCTACGCGGTGTATACGCGTCCTCGCGAGTTTTCTCCGAAGAAGGGAGTTTCGTGGGATGTGCCCGACATACTATTTTCCGGTGATCCAAAAAAGATAGATGAGTGGCGTACAGTGCACTAGATAACGCAGGCAGTTCAGGCTCAAATAGGTGGGTTTGACTTTGCGAGATTCCTGGGGTAAACTTTGTGGTATCTAGTGCCTCGCAGAGGCGAAGATCAAAGGTCTTAACGGACTCTCAATGTAAGAAAATAGAATAGTAAGTGGACCTTCCTTTTGTGGATATAAAAGGAGATGCATTGCGGCGGGATTCTTTCGCAATGCATAAAAGGCTCAACGTTTTTGTTCTCGTTTTTAAATATTGTGAGAACATAATCCATGTTTTCAGATAACAATCGTGGAGGTGGCTACAACCGAGGGGATCGTCCGATGTACCCGGCGAAATGCGCCGATTGCGGAAAGGATACGGAAGTTCCTTTTCAGCCACGAGGAGACCGACCGGTGTATTGCAGTGATTGCTTTCGTGCAAATCACGCGCAGTCACGCCCCCCACGTCGTGATTTCCAGCGCTAAGACAAAAAGCCCCGTTTCTGCGGGGTTTTTTGTTTGGAGGCAAAACAAACCCAAAATTTGACATGATTCTATGTTTTGTGGTATATGACCACCAGAACGTCGTATCCTATGGGTGCGATATTGAAAAGAAAGGAAAAGGAAAAAGTGAATTATTTTAGAGAATCGTTGAGAAATGATCGTGAGCAGTTAAGGGGTGAGGAAGTTTCCCTCGCGGATCTTTTTGAAAAGCTTCGGAGAAGTATTGGGCAAGGATATCAAAATCTCACGGAGCATAATCTTGCCTCGAAGAGTGCGATCAATGCCTTGAAGAGAGGCGATGAGGATAATCTTGAAACGCACAAAAATACCATGCGTGCGTGTTGGGACAGGATTTTGAGTCTTCATGTGCCGAATTCGAAGTTTACCGAGTTTACGAGCAAGGCTGGGCAGGAACTGATTGAGTTTTTTGCGGTTGAGGCCACATGGCCTTATATTAAGGGTGATAAGCGTGAGCCGGGGGCGGTTCCTTCGGCGGAAGATCTTGAAATGCGTCCTCAGACGCGGCTTCACGGTCTCGGCGATGTGCCGGGCGAGCTCGGTAAAATGGTGATTGATCTTTTGCTTGACGAGAGTATTTCTCGAGAAGAGGCGATCGCGATTCGCGCGCGCTTGGTCGAGGTAGTCCAGATGATCGTGGATTATTTGACGAGTTACGAGAATACGTATGGACTCGTGATCGACAGCGACCTCGGGCGAACGCATTATTTCGCGACATTCCGTGGTGTGATTCAGAGAGCCGAACAGCTTCTTTGTAGGATGAAGGAAGAATTGATTGCGGCGAGGAGTAATCACGCGTTGATGAGTTTGCTTGAAAAGCTGGCGGGGACGCAGCACGATGATCATGAAGATCAAGATCTTGATGCGCTTGTGCGTACCTGCAAATCAACGCAGGCAAGTGTCGCAAGGGCTGTTGCGGATGCGCATGATAGGGATGGAGAGCTGAATGAGGTTTTGCATCCCGATGGGCATTAATTAATTTTTTGGGTATAAGCCGTTTTCGGAATCACCGAGCGGCTTTTTTATTTTTTCCATGCCTCATACTTTATGTCACAGAATCTTGTTTTTTTTCAAAATATTCCGTACAATAATGCACAGAATGTCTACAAAATGTGAATGCCCCTATAGCTCAGTTGGTAGAGCAGTTGCCTTTTAAGCAAACGGTCGTAGGTTCGAGTCCTACTGGGGGCACAGAGTGCACACAGAGTGAGTGAATGATTTCACTCACGTTTGGACTCGAAAGCCGGACCTGCCCGGGGCGGGGAGGCGGGGTCGCGAGTTGCCCGAAGGCAAACTTGTGACCGAGCCTACTGGGGGCACATGAGTCCGCATAATGCGGATGAATGAGGCAAACAAGATAAGTACATTTATTTTTTTAAGTTTTTGCCTGTGGTGTTGTGAATTGTACATTTTGAATTTTTATTATTTCTATGCGTAAACATTATCTTTCTATTTTTATCGTAATCGTGATTATCGCAGTGGGAGCTGGATTTTATGATTATCCGTCTCTGTGGGATAAGGGGGCCGATGCCGCGACGCGGGGTATTCAGAACGTTTCCTGGCTCAAAGATGTTTCAATACCTCATTTTTGGAATAAACCTTATGTCCTGGGGCTTGATGTCGCAGGAGGAGCGCATTTGGAATATCAGGCAGATTTATCCAGCGTACCGGCTGCTGACCAAGATTCAACAATGAGTGGATTGAAAGACGTGATCGAGCGGCGCGTGAATGTGTTTGGGGTAAGCGAACCGCGCGTGGAAACGCAAAAGATAGGAAATTCATGGAGGTTGATTGTCGAAATTGCGGGGATTAACGATATCAGTGCTGCAATTCAGGCGATCGGCCAAACTCCGTATCTGGAATTCCGGGAAGAAAACGCGCAAGCCGCTGCGGCGTCATCGACTGACAGTCTTAGCGCAGATGCGTTTGAGCCGACAGCGCTTACGGGGAAGTATCTCACCCGCGCATCGCTTGATTTCGATAAGACTACGTTCCAGCCCACCGTCCAGCTTCAATTTAATAGCGAAGGCGCAAAACTTTTTGGCGATATCACGGCTCGTAATGTGGGCAGACGTGTCGCTATTGCGATTGATGGAAATATTATTTCCGCTCCAGTAGTGCAAGAGAAAATTTCAGGAGGTACCGCCGTGATTTCCGGTAACTTTACGCTTGATGAAGCTAAGAAGCTCGCGGCTAATCTCAATGCAGGCGCGCTCCCTGTCCCCATTACCCTTATTGCACAACAGACAGTAGGCGCAAGCCTTGGGGCTAGTGCGTTGCAGCACAGCGTGAAAGCGGGGGCGATCGGTCTTCTTATTGTGTTTGCGTTTATGATTCTTTATTATGGTACCCTTGGGTTTTTTGCGTCGCTTGCTCTGTTGATTTATACCGCGCTTGTTCTCGCCATTTTCAAGACAATCCCCGTCACGCTCACGCTTGCGGGTATTGCGGGATTTGTGCTTTCTATCGGTATGGCAGTAGACGCAAACATCTTGATCTTTGAACGCATTAAAGAAGAACGAAAACGAGGGAGAACGGGGGCGCAGGCTATTGAGGAAGGATTTCGCCGCGCATGGACGTCCATTCGCGATTCGAACGTTTCGACAATTATTACGAGCCTCGTACTCTATACTTTTACGACTTCTATCGTGCAGGGATTTGCACTGACACTCCTTATTGGCGTACTCGTAAGCATGTTTACTGCCATTACGGTGACGAGGAGCATGCTTCGGATATTTTTAAAATCCTAACTTCATATTAATGACCTATGAATATCATTGGACACAGGAAACTATATTATAGCATTTCGGGAGTAGTGATCATTGCGTCTCTGGCTGCATTATTGTTGTGGGGGTTTCGTCTTGGGATTGATTTTACGGGTGGATCCTCATGGCAGGTCAAAGCGCAGCACATGGATATAAAAACTATTAGCGCCCTCTTTGCACAGCAGGGGATTCCCTACGTTTCGGCAGAGCCGCTCGGTACCGATGAGCTTATGCTTCGTTTTGAGGAAGTGCCGGAAGTGAAGCACCAACAGCTTCTTACCGCATTGCGTGGCGCGTATCCTGATGTCATCGAAGAGCAATTTGCAGTAATTGGTCCTGCTATTTCAGATGAGTTGCGTAGCAAGGCTATGACGGCGATTCTCTTTGTGTTATTTGGCATCTCATTGTATATTGCATTTGCATTTCGCGAAGTATCGCGCCCGCTCTCGTCCTGGGTGTATGGCTTTGTCACCTTGTTTACGTTATTTCATGATGCGATCGTGCCTGCGGGCGTGTTCTCGTTCCTAGGACATTTTAAGCATGTCGAAATTGATTCGAATTTTGTGGTGGCAATGCTTGTGGTGATGGGGTTCTCTGTGCATGATACGATTGTGGTGTTTGATCGCGTGCGTGAAAATTTACGCCGCGTCACAGAAAAGATTTCGTTTGAAGAACTCGTAAATAGAAGCATGGTGGAGACATTTGCACGATCCGTTAATACGTCTCTCACAGTGTTGTTGGTATTGTTGTCCCTCTTCATCTTTGGAGAACCTAATCTTCGCTATTTTATTCTGACACTTTTGATTGGCATCACCACGGGAACTTACTCTTCTATTTTCATCGCAAGCCCAATTCTTGTCGATATTGCCTATAGCAAAGCGAAGAAAAAGTAATAAGTTGAGGTAAGGAAGAGAAGAAATATGGGGCAGTAATAATGAAAGAAGAAGAGAGCTAAAAATTACTTTACTTTTTATTTGAGATGTGGTTAAAAGGTGTATGGGGTATATTTGCGGATTAAAGAATTAGGAGTTTCCCAAGAGAGGCCAATCATTGCGCGGAATTTTGAGGAAGACGTGCGCGCGAATGGTTTGACTTTAAAAATGGTCTGTGTTATATTATTTGAAGAAAGAGTGCGGAGAAGATAATGGTCGTTATTTTCACGTGTTCTCAACAATATTTATATTATGGAAAAAAAATCACTTTCTCAATTAGTCCAGGATGCATTAGGAGTGCTTGGCAAACGCTCTCGGGTGATCCTCGAAAAACGATACGGATTAAAGACCGGTAAGTTTGTTACGCTTGAAGCAATTGGACACGAGTACTCTATTACTCGTGAACGCGTGCGCCAGATCGAGGCGGCGGCACTTGCGAGCTTAAAAAAACATAATGTCTTTGATGTGTTTGAGGCCTCTGTTAAAGAAACTAACGCGTATCTCGCGGGAAAGGGTGGTATTGCAAAAGAGGATGTCTTTCTTGCGGCGGTAGCGCCCTATTTTGGAGTGGGTGACACAAAGAAGGCGCGCCAATTATATCCTTACTTTTATTTTGTTCTTGAACAGGCTGGATTGAAGCATTTTCCTGAGACGGAGGAGTTTCACGCTGCATGGTATCGCGATGCGGCGTCATTGGCACGTGCAAAGGATACGGTGGCAAAATTCCAAGGATATCTTGAAGAAGTTGAACATCCTTTGGCCGAAAACGTAATCGCTGATCATTTCAAACAGTTCTCAAAGAAGGGGGCGCTTGCTTCAGAGGAATATCTCCACAACCTGATTTCTCTTTCAAAATTATTTGGCAAGAATGTGTTTGGTGAATTCGGGCTTGTGTCATGGAAAGAAATTGCGCCGCGCGGCGCACGTGACAAGGCGTTCTTGGTATTAAAGCGTCATGCAAAACCATTGCACTTTCGTCACATTACTCAAGTGATTAATGAAGCAAAGTTTGCACCCAAGAAGAGCCATCCTCTTACCGTACACAACGAGTTGATTAAGGATCCCCGCTTTGTGCTGGTGGGGCGTGGCGTGTATGCTTTGAAAGAGTGGGGGTTTGAGGAAGGAACTGTGCGTGACGTACTGCAGAGTTTGCTCACGAAGCACGGGCCGCTTCAGGCTGATTCGTTGACACAAATGGTAAAGGCACAGCGTTTGGTAAAAGAAAATACTATCTTGTTGAATCTTCAGAACCGTCAACATTTCCAAAAGAATGCTGATGGTACCTATTCGGTAAGAGGCTAGAGGTTTTTAACGAGCATATTTTAAGCGTGATTGTCTCAGGACTTTTTTCAAGTATTCTCATGGTGTGGGGTCTGGTATGGTGGTTTATACTTCCGCTGGTGTTGTATTTGGTTCTTGTAGATTTTTGGAAAATGTATGTGACCGCGATGTATGCATCGAGCATTTCGTGGATTACCCTTGAGGTTCGGATTCCTAAAGAGATATTAAAAACTCCCAAGTCAATGGAGCAGATTTTTAATGGCATGCACGCGATTCAGGCATTTATACGCCCGCGGGATGCATTTCTCAAAGGTACATTCCAGGAATGGATAAGTTTTGAGATTGCGGGCACGGGGGGCGGTGTTCATTTTTATATACATACACCGAGTAAGTTCAAAAATTTAATTGAATCGCAAGTGTATGCGCAGTATCCCGATGCCGAAGTGGTGGGGGTAGACGATTATACGCATGCGATTGCGGATGTGCTTCCGAACAAGGATTATGATATCTGGGGCGCGGATTACGTGTTTACAAACGAGAGCCCCTTTCCAATAAGAACTTATCCGAGCTTCGAAGAAGTAAAAGAAGAGCGTCGCGTTGATCCGTTGTCAAGCGTGATTGAGACTATGAGTCAGTTGAAAAATGATGAATTGATGTGGATCCAGATTCTTATCAAACCTGCACGCAAAGCATTTAAGGAAGAAGGCGACCTTGTGATTAAAAAATTATCAGGGGTTCCCATTATACTGAAAAAAGGGTTTTTTGATGGATTGATCGAGGGACTGCTTGAGTTTATCGTAAATCTTTTAAAAGCGCCCTTTGAGCATCCCACATGGAGTGCGGAGGCTCCTAAGAAGGAGAGTGATGTGACCAAATTAACTCCGGGAAAACGAGAGGTACTTGAAGCGGTGGAGCGAAAAATGTCACAACTCGCATTTGAGACAGGAATGCGTATGATTTATATTGATCGTAGAGATCAATTCACGCGCGTAAACGTAGCAGCGCTCGCGGGTGCGTTTAAGATTTTTAATACGACTCACATGAACGGGTTTGTGCCTAATTTGGCGACGCTTCCCGGCCCCAAGAGCTTGTTCTTTAAGAAAAGAACCGAATTCCTTATGAAGGAGGATATATATCGCGCGTACCAATTGAGACTTTTTCCGCAAAAGAGTATGGTAATGTCAACGGAAGAGCTTGCGACGATTTATCATTATCCGATGGCGAATGTCGCGGCTCCGTTTTTGCATAGACTGGAAACAAAAAAAGGACAGCCGCCCCCGAACCTTCCTGTCTAGTACAGATTGGTTTTTGTATTCAGGTGGGGACTTCTTTGTTACAATAGAAATATGCACGTAATACAGTAGCATACGCAGCGCGTACACACTATGGCAGAAAGTACTTTTGATCTGATATTAGGAGAAACAAATTTCCGCAATCAACGGGTGCGTTTTGGTATCCGAGAGGATGATCGGAGGCGCCACACGTATATTATCGGGAAGAGCGGCATGGGAAAAAGCGTCTTGCTGGAAAATATGGCTATTCAAGATATGGTTGCGGGGAGAGGGCTTGCGTTTATTGACCCTCACGGCGATTCAGTAGAAAAACTACTCGATTTTGTTCCCGAGAATCGCATCAAGGATGTGATCTATTTTGATCCTTCCGTGCTTGATCAGGCGATCGCGTTTAATCCCATGGAAAATGTAACGCCGGATAGGCGCCACCTTGTCGCCTCGGGACTTATGAGCGTGTTTAAGAAGATTTGGCCTGATGTATGGTCGGCGCGTATGGAGTATATTCTTAATAATTGCCTTATGGCGCTTCTTGAAATTCCTGATGCGACCCTGCTTGGTATCATGCGCTTGTTGAACGATAAGGATTATCGCAAATACGTGATCGACCAGCTTACCGATCCTTTGATACGCGATTTTTGGACGAAAGAGTTTGCGCGCTACAAAGAGCAGTTTCAAACCGAAGCGATCGCGCCTATTCAGAACAAGATTGGTCAGATTACCATGAACCCGCTTCTTAGAAATATTGTAGGTCAGCCGCATTCGACGATTGATATTCGGAAAATTATGGATGAAGGGTCCATTTTTTTAGTGAATCTTTCGCGCGGGAAAATCGGCGAAGATAATAGCAGGATCTTAGGTGCCCTCCTTACGACTAAGCTCCAACTTGCTGCCATGAGCCGCATCGATATACCCGACGAAAAAGATCGCAAGGATTTTTATTTATATATCGATGAGTTTCAACATTTTGCAACGCCTGCCTTTGCCTCTATCCTTGCTGAGGCGCGGAAATTTCACCTCAATCTTATCGTGGCAAACCAGTATATTTCACAGATGGACGAAACAGTACGCGATGCGATTGTGGGAAACGTGGGGACGATGATGGTGTTTCGCATTGGGCCTGATGATGCAGAGCTGTTTGAAAAAGAAATGTTTCCTGTTTTTGTGGTCAACGATTTTGTGAACTTGCCGCGGGCACAGGTGGCGATGAAACTTATGATTGATGGAGCTACATCGCCCGCGTTTTCTGCAGTAACCCTTCCTCCCACTCCTCTTCCCGAGGTGAGTTTTCGCAATGAGATTTTACGCTATACCTATGCCACGTATTCCGTGCCTCGTGAACGCGTAGATGAGATTATTAATGAATGGTTGAGCACCGTATTCATGTCTGATAAAGAAGCATCTATGCAGGGAGAGGGTGGAGTTGCTCCGGATGCTTCGCATTCGAGTCAGCCCGATTCGCAACGCGCGATGTATTCGGCAATTTGCTGGAATTGCGGCACGGAGACGCAAATTCCATTTCAGCCAGATCCAAAACGTCCTGTATATTGCAAAAACTGCCTCAAGCTCATCCAGGCGGGAAAGATTATTCCGCCCACGCGTCCCCGCGCAACGCGTCCAGTGGTTGCGACGTCAGAGGATTCGATTCCGGCAACACTGGCAGTGGCTGAGAGCGTGGAAGGTGGCGCAGCACCGGTGGTCGAAACAACTGTGTATCATGCGCCACAGTTAGATGCGCTGCTCACCCCTTTCGCACACAACAACCCTATGCCATTAGAAAATGCAGGAGAAGAAAAAGAAAAGGAGATTGATGCGCTCCGTCGCTCTATTGCTGCTTCTCTCAAATCAATTGAATAGCTTGTATTTCATAGCAAATTTCTTGTATAGTATATAAATCTTATAATCAATAACGCTACGTAATACTCGTTACACGATTTTATATGCTTACGATTAATGATTTAGAAAATGGGATTGTGGTCTCGATTGAGGGAGATCCTTTTGAAATTCTCGAGGTCTCGCATCAACATATTGGGCGCGGAGGTTCCAATGTGCAGACGCGTATCAAGAACCTGCGTACCGGTGCGGTGTTGAGCCGTAACTTCAAGCCTGCTGATAAGTTCGAGGAAGTAGAAGTGGAAAAAAAGCCGATGAAATTTTTGTATGCAAACAGAGGCGAATATTGGTTTTGTGAAGAAGGGAAACCTGCCAATCGTTTTTCTTTGCCTGAAGGCGTCATGGGGGATGGGGCATCGTTTTTGAAAGCGAACACAATAGTGGAGGCCATTCTTGTACGGGGATCAGTATTGAATGTCATTCTGCCTATCAAAGTGGATCTTAAGGTAATGGAAGCTCCACCCGGTATCAAAGGAAATACTGCGCAAGGAGGCACTAAGCTCGTCACACTAGAAACCGGGGCCGAAGTGGCCGTTCCTTTGTTTATCAATGAGGGGGATATTGTGCGGGTCAACACGCTTACAAAAAGCTATGTAGAGCGCGTTGAGAAAACATCCGTGTAAACGAATCAGAGTAACGCACGCAGGTTGGGGTGCAATACCATTGATATTATTGACATGGGTTTTGAAAACTGGTATGGTATTACCGCTCTTGGGAAGCGTGACTGTGCGTCCCCGCTTCTTAAGAGAGAGGGGAGAGGGAGGAGTGGAGGAGTTGAATATTGAAATTTCCAAGCACGCGCAATCGAGATTCAAGGAGCGTGCTCCTCTTGAAGGTATAATTTTGAAGGAGAATGTTATCACGCAGATGCTTGATCTTTTGCGCGAGGACGGGAGGCTTGTGGGGCAAAGGATGCACGCAGACTATACGGAAGAGTTCTGGGATGCTGCAGGACTCCGTTTTGTTTGGAAGAGATTTGAAAAGTATTGCGTTCTTGTGACGGTATGTCGGACGCCGTGGCGCTCTCCCGGGAGAAATGAGCGGAGAAACGGGAAGCGGAGGACTCTGACGCCTTCTGCACTCCGTCAGGCCCGTCTTGCAAGAGGAAGAAAGCAAGACAAGGATATGCGTCGGATCGAGCGTGCGATGAGGCGCGCGAATGGTTTTTTTATTCGGCAGAAGCGGCATACATAAATAAAAAATGCAACCTCGCGAAATGCGGGGTTTTTAATTTATCGTGTTCTATTGACTTATTATCTTGTAATGTGGTATCAAATAGAAAGCACACCAAAGGAGGGTGTTGAAAATGAAGGGATGGCTTATCGCGCGCCAAAAGCGCGCAATGGAAACTGTAGGAGAGAAAGAGCGTTTGCTCGCCGCGCTTCGGCGTACGCTTGAAGCGTATGAAGGATCGGTGGGACATCTTTCCGTCTTTTGCGTTCCGGTAAGGATGAAAGACGGCAAGGGATTTTCCGCCCAGTTAGAGCGTGGTCGGATGAATCCCGAAGAAGTACGGATATGCCTGGTGTTCGAAAAGGAAGACACGTTTTTGGTCGATGGCGAGCCGGTAGTAAAACCGGAGGCATGGGGGCTTCCCGGAGGGGGAGTCGACATTATCGACATTAAGGGTGATGGCACAAAAGAACGTGAAATTTCAAAAAGCGTTAAGGCAGAAATGTTGCAGGAACTTCTTGATGAGATTGAAGTTGACGGGTTAATCGATGTGATTAGGCGCGTCCTGCATCGTGAAACAGGCGAGGAAGCGGGCCTTGAAGTTGATCCCTTGTGGAACTATTTTCGTATTGATGCAAAATCAAGCGATGAAACCGGACGGGTGAATCTTGTAGTCACGGTTCTCTGCGATGTAGCGAGCATGTCAGGAAAAAAGGACGAGGTGGAGATTGAAATGGTCAGCGAATTTTCTCCACACGAGATTGTAAATCATGTGAAGGGTGCTGATCTTGTTTCGGGGAAACCTCGGTGGATGTATCGGGGTCATGGGAAACGTTTGGGGTATATTCTTTCGCTCCTTGGCCGTGATTTTGAGGGAGTATCGACGGCGCTTCGAGATTGTTTCGGACGTTAATACTATTAAAATAGGACCCCAAAAGGGGTCTTTTGTGTTATCCCCTGTGCCTGTATCAAGTTCTCTATAATGTACAAAGGAGGGGAGCGCAATGGGGGGTTCTTGACAAATTCTGTGGATCTGCTATAATACACCTAGAAACTTGAATGAGGGCCTTGTACACCGGTGTTACGGGTATCGGCCCTGAAATAAAGAGGTGAACAATAGATGAGGGGAGACCGCTTTTGTGAATGAACGAGCGACGACAGAAATCCTGAACAATCTTGACGTTATCTCTTTATTTGAGGGCCGATCCTGAAAAACTTGACCCCTCACCTTTTAGACATAATAATGCAGGTATGCATTACGTGTATGTATTAAAGAGCAAGGCGAACAAATCGTTATATATCGGAAAAACGAACGATTTAAAAAGAAGACTATTAGAGCACAACAGTGGCCAATCGCCATCAACTGCGCGTTATCAGCCCTGGATATATGTCTACGTGGAAGCATATCGTTCGGAAGATGATGCTAAATTGTGTGAGAGACGCCTTAAGGGATTTGGAAGAGCGTATGGACAGTTAAAAAGAAGGATAGCCAATAGTTTAAACGATGCCTAAAAGGTGAGGGGTTGACAAATAATTCAAGATGGTGTATAATGGGCTTAAGAACATTGAAAAACCTGACATACTCTTCGACCCAAATGTTGAAGACCCTAAATCAGGAAGGGCGCGTTCGAGGTATATGAACGATGCGCAAGCATAACGATTATACTTCGAACGGGCTCTTTCTGACTGAAGTCTTTTGACTGACGAACGAAGAGTATCCGAAAATGAAAAGGAGGACACTAACCATGTCCAAGAACACCACCGCCACCCTGACCGTCGTCCCCCCCTCGCAGAAGTCCGGAAGCGCTCTCGAGCGCAACCAGGCCAAGCGGGGCGCGTCCGCGCTCCCGCTCATGACGGAAGAGGCGAAGCAGTACTTCGACGCTCACGGCGGCCAGAACTACTTCACCCAGGAATCCGTCAGGCAGTTCGCCAACGGCACCACCCTCGGGCTGGAGGACGTCAAGACCCTCATCGGTCCGGACGACTCCATCCTGGACGGAACCAAGTGCTCCTTCTGCAACAAAGTGGTCGACGCGCCCGTGCGTGTCGTCATCCTGAAGCAGGAGAACGGCGCGATCCTGACGAAGGACCAGTACATCGACCCCGACCGCAATCCGGAAGGAATCGTGTACCGCGGTCAGGCGGTTCCGCGCTTCCAGAAGGATCGCTCGGTGCAGGTGGAGGTCGGTCACACCGGCCGCTGCCTCGACAACATCCGGCGTCTCGGCAACGGCCGCAAGCCTCTCCACGCGCAGTCGGGCTACCAGGCCCAGATGCGCGCCGAGGAGCTTGGTGGCCTGCGCCGCGAGGAGCAGGCGTACCGGGAGCGGCATCAGCCGGCTCCGCACACGGACTCCCGCGCCGGCGGCCGCCGCTGGGACGACGTCCGTGGAAAGGACGACGACGAGTCGTCCGGCCGCGGCGGCTACCAGCGCAACGGCGGCGACCGTGGCTCGCGCGGTCGCCAGACCAACGGCAAGCACGGCAACCGCTGGTAGGCCTTCGGGCCAGCCAGCAGATGGCGGGGGCCTCGCCCCCGCAAGTCCCGCGCCGAGTGATCGGCTGGGACTCACTTAAAAGTCCTGCCGCGGGTGGCCGCGGCGGGCAGACAAAATCCTGTCACATGTGTGGCAGGTACCCCGAGCGAATCTCGGGGTTTTTCTTTTTCTACCCCATGCCTCAAGAAAACATTCCAAGGCTTTTTTTGTTTCAAAATACCAGCCACACTTATCATTGAGTCCCCGCATAAGCCATTCTAAGCCATTTGCGATACAATAATCCCTTATCTGACGATCGTCACGTAAGGGATAATTTGATTCATTGGTGAGAAGGCATTAGAATAGTGATATCTACTTTAGGATTAACACGAGGTTGTGAATAACAAGTATTATGTCATTTGAGGGACCAAAGGAAAAAGGAAGAAAAACTAGAAAAGAACTCGACGCGGAGGCGGATGCCGCATTTCTTCATGAAGTTGTAGAACAACACAGAGAGAAATTGGCATACGATATCGAAGAGATCCTAAAGAGCACCGCGCGTGGACAAGATGTCGAAGAGTTCCTCAAGAGCAGGGTGCATGAGGGAGGTCATGCGTACAGTGCACCGCAAGAAGAGAGCAAAGACCCACCCGCAATTTTAGGGGAAGCACCGCATGAGTCGAGAGGGAAACAGTCATCTACCGCAGATGCACGCGCAGAAAAGAAGGCATTAGCGGAGGCGCGTGCGCGTATTACGGGTAATCCTTCTTTGCGCGCGGAGGCGCGCAAAGAAGGAGAGCGCGAAGCTACAGAAGCAGCGGCGGTATTTGAAGCGCTGGAACCCGAAGAACAAAACGCTCTCTTGAAACAGGCGCGCAAGGAAGGATTTTCGTTATTTTTACAAACATATCTCACTCGGCAAGAGTTTGATGCCTATACAAGAGGCGATTTAAATGAACAGGATGCAGAGAATAAGGCATTACAACGGAAAGAACGCAAGCCCCGCCCTTCATTTTTTGAATTGTATCTTTCTTCTGAAGAGAAACGAGAGCTTCGCAGCAATAAGACCGATGAGGATCGGAAAGACGAATTGCGCAGCACGGTAATGATTCGTCGCGCTGCAGCACTTGCTTACGAGGCAAGGAGGGCACGTAATAAAGAAGATGTATTCAGGAAGGAAACCTTGCTTGCACAGGTGCTCCATGAGCGCGTGCTTCAGGCAGAAGACATTGATGGTGATAAGGAGCGAGAACAGACATGGCGTGAAGTTATGGAAACAATCGGTACACTTTCTCCGGAGGACGCCGCATCGCTTCTTCATACCCTTTCACAAAAGCCTAAGTTCCGCATGCTGCTCGTATCAGACAAGAACGTGTTTTTCAATGTGGCAAGCACATTGGAACGGATTCCCGCCGAACAATCTGCGGCGTTGCTTTCCATCCTTTCTTCTCCCGAGGGTCTCGCAGACCGTGCCCTCATCGATGCGCTCGCTGATATTCCCGGACGATTTAAGGAGCATTTGCGCGAGAAGAGTGCAGGTGAGCTGCGTCATGTGCAGGGAGCTATCGAAAAGGGGATGCTTGATGAAAGGGTAATTGCCGAAATAGAGAGAACTGCAGTGAAACGCGCATCTCTTATTGAAGAGTTTGCGGGTATTGAAAAAAACAGGGAGGATGAAGTCAAGTTTAGGGATTTTACTGATCATGTAAAGAGGGGTCTTGGTGCAACAGGGAGAGGGGCGCTGTCTGTGGGGAAAGGGGTTGGTTTTGGCGCACTGATTACCGCGGGCGGTGCGCTTACCCTTGCATTGTTGCCTACCCTCGGTATTATGGGACTCGCATTTTGGGTGGTAAAAATGATTACGCAAGCGGGATTAAAACAAGGAAAAAAATAAATATATGAGTTGGGATTTTCTTGCCTTTGTACCCCAAGACATATTAGAGCAATTTAGCGGCACCATGCTCCGTATTCTTTTGAATCGTTCATTTTCACGGTTATATAGTCTTCTTTCCGGAAAGGATAAGGAAGAGTTTGATGCATTGCTTGCTATCAACGAAGTAGATGAAAAGGAGCTTGTGCGCAGGACCGCGTTTTTAGAGAAACATCTCGAGGTGTTCAAACAAATTCTTGTTGAGGAGGCACAACAGATCGAGGGTGAGTTTGCTGATTTTGTCGAACAGGAGGAGAGCAGGCAGGATGAGAATGTGGTATAATATAAGTATATGAATATTCTGTCTTCATTTATGGAGCGGCTCATCGCCAATAAATTTTACGCATTTGTCGTAGGGGTGTTGGTGGTGGTTATTTTAGGAACTCTGTATTACATAGGTACTAACCCCGCTTTCAACGAACAGCACACTTCTCCAGTAGCGAATACTCCGCAGTCCTCTTCACCGAGTACGAATGGAATGCAAGGAGGAGTACCGCAACATAATACGGGTATGACATCTTCTCCCGCTCAGCACACAGGGTCTCCTTCTGCAAATCTTACTGCATCGGTACCCTCAAAAACAGTGGAAGCAACAGGGGCTTTTGCGCTTACGCCCCAGCGAACCGGAGCATGTTCGGCATTGTTGCCTGTGGGGTGGACGGGTAATGCATCACCGCAATCTGATGCCGTTGATTTTGTGAGTCCCGATAGAACGTTATATGCAGGATATGGCGTGTTGGGCGTGAACTCCGCAATGCAGGTCTATGATCCCGCCCTCTATAGCCCGGACCCCGGTACATCAATACAACGCCTTGCGAGCCTCGCTGCGCAAGGCGCACTTGGCGATGGAAGCCCAATGCAATTTACGAATGATTATAACCAGCAGATCGGATCGTATACGCTGCGCTCAGTGGAATCTGCGGGTAGCAAGGGAGTTGTTTTTTATCGTATCTTTCCGGGCGATGGTTATAATACCACTTACATCGAAGCGGCGCGTTTTGCCTTAGTGCGCAAGTCGTTGTGGCCCACAAAAGGGTTGCTGGTTGCGCGTATCGCCGCGTCTATTCAATGCAGCACACAGCTTGTGGCACGCGATAATTCTGTAATCTCGACAGATACAGGAGGAGGAGATACTTCATCTGACACCTCTTCCGATAACAGCGATGGATATAATCCGCAACTGGGTACTGAATATGTGCACAATCCGGATACGGGAGAGAATTATTTAGTAAGCAATACAGAAAATTGGGCGAGCGACGGTCCCCAGGGAGCGGGGTATTATGCACAGTCAGGAAATGATTATGTGAAGCTTGCACCAGGATTAAGCAATTAATCCACTTGTTCACTATACATTTCTACCTCACACGAAATGTGCAGGGTGTGTTATGGTAAGGGTAAACTTGTGGTTCTTTTTAATTTGTTGCATACTAGAGTCCTATGAATTATGCGAAGAGCACACAAAAACCTCTTGTAATTGTGGCGATGTCGGGAGGGGTGGATTCTTCGGTCGCCGCCGCGCTTTTTACTCGTGCGACGACACCGCATGAGTTTAAGGCACTCACAGGACGCACCGCACCTAAGGGATTTTCCGGATTTCAGGTAGTAGGGGTTTACATGAAATGTTGGTCGGAGAATAATCCCTGCGCCCTCAATGACGAAGCAGATGCGCATCGTGTTGCCGCTCAGTTAAAGATCCCGTTTTATACATTTGATTTTGAAAAAGAATATGCCAAGAACGTAGTCGACTATATGGTGCGCGGGTATAGTGAGGGGATTACTCCGAACCCTGATGTGATGTGCAATAAGGTGATTAAGTTTGGCATATTTTTGCGTACCGCACGCGCCTGGAGGGCGGACTATATTGCGACGGGGCATTACGTACGTCTACGAGAAGGCAAAACTCAAAATGCAAAAATCAAAAGTTATGAGCTCGCTATCGCTCGCGATCTTAATAAAGATCAGTCATATTTTTTGTGGACACTTACACAACGACAACTGCAATACTGCTTGTTTCCGCTTGGGAATTACACAAAGCCAGAAGTACGCGCGCTTGCGACCCAATTTGGACTTTCCACTGCAGACAAAAAAGATAGTCAAGGGATTTGTTTTTTGGGGGATGTAAGGCTTGATGAATTTTTAGAAAAACGCTTATTACATACTGCTAAGCCTGGGCCCACGATGAGCCTTGATGGGGCAGTGCTCGGCACACACAAAGGGGCCGCGCTTTATACGATCGGCCAGCGTCATGGGCTCGGGCTTCAGGGGGGAGATGGCATTTACTGCGTGGTGAAAAAAGATGTGCAAAAGAATATCGTATATGTGGCGCGAAAAGACAATCGTGATCAGTTCGGACAGGAACTGGCAGCGAAACATCTGCAATGGATAGAAGGGGTAGTACCCATGATGCCTCTGCGCGTGACATGTAGAACACGGTATCGCCAGGCGCTGGTTCGTGCGACACTTACGCAGCAAGGAGTGCGCACCGTGCGTGTAATATTTGACAGACCTCATCGTGCAATTACTCCAGGACAGTCCATCGTGTTCTATAAAGGAAACACGATGTTGGGCGGGGGAATCATAGCGTAAATTCAAAACTGAAAATGCAAAAGTCAAAATTATTGAAATGTGAAAGTGAAAACATTTTTACACCTTTATTTTAAATTTTTAGATTTGTATTTTTATTTTTTATTATGAATATTAGAAATTTTTGTATTATTGCGCATATTGATCATGGGAAGTCTACACTTGCAGATCGGTTTTTAGAAATGACGCACACTGTGGAGAAGCGAAAAATGCGCGAACAATTTTTGGATCAGATGGATCTTGAGCGGGAGCGGGGGATCACGATTAAATTGCAGCCTGTGCGGATGATGTATACGCCGGAGGGCACTGACATGCCTTATGTGTTGAATCTCATTGATACCCCTGGCCATGCTGATTTTGCATATGAAGTATCTCGTTCGCTTCTCGCGGTAGAGGGTGCTGTTCTGTTGGTGGATGCAACACAAGGAATACAGGCCCAGACGCTTGCCAACTATATGTTTGCGCAACAATGCGGACTTACTATTATTCCTGCCCTCAATAAAATTGATTTGGCGCCGCAGGATCTTGAGACGCGCGTGATGGAGCTTGCCCAGCTTGTAGGAGTAGAGATGGATCGCGTGAAGCTTATTTCCGGAAAAACCGGAGAAGGAGTACGCAATCTTCTCGAGACGATAGTGGCGGAGATCCCGCCTCCTACAGGCAATGCTTCGCGTTCTAGCCGTGCGCTTATTTTTGATTCGCATTTCGATAATCATAAAGGAGTTATCGCAAACGTGCGTGTCTTAGACGGTGAATTTCGCGCGCATGAACGCATGGTGTTGTTTCAAAACAAAAAAGACGCCGATATTATGGAAGTAGGCTACTTTAATCCTACTCATGAAACATCAGTCTGCTTGTATACAGGAGAGATAGGGTATATTGCGACAGGAATTAAGGATCCTGGAGTAGTACGCGTAGGAGATACAATTGTCGTGCGTCGAGATGTGGACGCAGGCAGAGTGGAGCCGTTTCCCGGATACGAGGAACCACGTCCTATGGTATTCGTGTCGTGTTATCCTTCGTCTGCGGATGATTATCCGCATCTTGCGCGGTCTCTCTCTAAATTAAAACTGAATGATGCGGCGCTATTCTATGAACCTGAACAATCGTTGATTTTCGGGCGCGGGTTTCGCGCGGGATTTTTAGGCCTGTTGCATCTTGATGTGGCAATCGAACGCATGAAGCGAGAGTATAATATTGAGATGATGGTGACCACTCCTTCCGTGTCGTATCAAGTGGCAGGGAAGGATGGGATCGTGCGTCTTATTTATCGTGCCTCTGATTATGATATGAATGAACAGGCGCTTGAGATACGAGAGCCTTGGGTGCGTCTTGAGATTCTTGCACCACAACGTTACTACGGCAATGTGCTGCAATTAGTAGAGAATTATCGCCTTCAATTGATGGGTGTTGAAGGGTTTGGAGATGGGCAGGTGATTCATTTCGAGGCACCGCTTGCTGAGATTATTGTGAATTTTTATGATAACTTAAAGAGTGTTTCACAAGGATATGCTTCTATGAGCTATACGTTTCTTGAATATAGAAAAGGCGATCTGGAGCGTCTCGATATTTTAATTGCAGGAGAGCGTTTCGATGGATTTTCAAGAATCCTTCCAAAGAGTAAAATAGAACGTGAGGGACGTGCGGTGGCGGCAAAGTTGAAAGATCTGTTGCCGCGGGAAAATTTTGCTGTGGCCATTCAAGCGGCAGTGGGATCGAGGATTGTGGCACGGGAAACTATTCCCGCACTTCGCAAAGATGTCACGGGCTATTTGTATGGAGGCGACCGCAGCCGAAAAATGAAATTATGGAAAAAACAGAAGGAGGGAAAAAAGCGTCTTAAGGAATTAGGGAAGGTAACAGTAGAGCCGCACATCTTTTACGAAGTGTTTAAGTAGCGTACGTATAGGTTCGCCCTCAAAAACGAGGGAGTGCAGTATCTATGCCAAGAGCTGTTTCATATCTTTTTTATGCAACGATTTCACGCCTTATTTCGATGGCTTCCTATCATTAGCTTGTTTTTGTTTACGCTTATCGTGATGCGCCATACATGGGATCGGTATCGTGAGTATGCGGATCTGTCTCGTGAATTAAATCGGATCCACGCTGAAGAACAAAAGTTAACCATCGAACATAACGTATTGCAGCAGCAAGTAGATTGGTATCACGACCCTATTCATCTTGAAGAAAAGGCAAAGGAAGAGCTGAATGTACAGCAAAAAGGGGAGAAGGTGATTATTGTCGTGAATGCTCCGTCGTCCTCCCCTGCCATAGTGCCTCATGTCGCAGAAGCGTCTCCTTCTTGGTGGAGTGCGCTCATCTCTAATGTGATTCCGCATTAAAGGATTATATACGCGCTGATCTTGCCGGCGTTCTTATGGCGCGCGAGGAACTTAAAAAAGTCTCTGTCGCAAAGCCTGTATTAACACGTGTAGGAGGACCGCATTTTAGAGCGAAGTTCAAGGACGTTGCGGTATGGGGTGGCGCTGAGTGGTCGGGACATTATTATTTTAGAGAGTTTTTAATGCGGATTCGGGTATTCTCGTGTTTTTTAAGATTATGAATATTGCGATTTATGTACCAGAAGTGCTTGTTGAAACGATGGAGTTATTTGATATGCGTCCGCATTCACCAACATTGAATTATAACGTGAAAGGCAAGGAAGCGATGATATCACGCATAGAGGCAGCATTTGGGAACATGGCATATGTTTCTCATCTCGACGGGCTTACCCTTGAAGGGCATGATTTTTGCATCAATGTGCGTCCTTCGAGTACGGAAGATTTGTTGCGTGTACACATCGAAGCACACAACAAAGCTCTATTGAATACATTGACTCGGCGCATTGAAGAAATGGTGCATGGAGTTTCTAAAGGAATTGTGGCATCATAAAAAATAATTCCTAATCACAAAACCTTGGCGGTTTATCATCAAGTCATATGGATCGTCTCGTAATCGATATTGAAACCAAAAATACATTTAATGATGTAGGGGGAGAGCGTAATGTAGAGAAGCTTGATGCGTCGCTCATCGGCGTGTATTCTTATGCAAAAGATCAGTATCTTGGTCTCGAAGAGCATGAATTTGATCGCTTAGAGCCTCTACTTGCGCACACAGAGCTTATCATCGGATTTGCGGTGGATCAGTTTGATATTCCCGTGATGAGAAAATACTTTAAGACAAATATCGGAAAAATTAAAACGCTTGATATGTTCGAGGAAGTAAAGAAAAAGCTGGGGCGCCGTGTAGGGCTTGGCGTATTGTGCGAAGCCAATTTGCATTCAGGAAAAAACGGAAAAGGGCTCGATGCGATCGAATATTATAGAAGCGGAGAGATCGAGAAGCTCAAGCACTACTGCTTGAACGACGTAAAGATTACTAAAGAGTTGTATGAGTTCGTGCTTGATAAAAAGAAGCTCTTTGTGCCCGACAAATTTAATCCGCCAGGGGTCACCTTTGATTTCGATTGGGGCTGGTCGCTCGATATCAATCCTCAGGAAGCACTGTTTTAGGTTTCAATTCTTGGTTTATCGCAGGGGTGAGGCGTAATCAGGCGTATACTCGTTTCACAGTACGCGGGGTTTTTCTTTTTTAGATTTATCGATATAGTGAAAAGGATATGAAAAATATTGTTTTTCAAAAAGAATACGAAAAGCTTAATACAAAACAGCGCAAAGCAGTCGATGCAATTGAGGGGCCCGTGGTGGTGTTTGCAGGGCCTGGTACGGGAAAGACAAAGGTGCTTACGCTTCGCATCGCAAACATCTTAAAGTGCACTGATACCGCACCTTCGAGTATCTTGGCGCTTACCTTTACCGATGCTGCCGCTGCCAATATGCGGAAGCGGCTTTTTGATGTGGTGGGGAGCGCGGCATACGGGGTGCGGATCGCTACGTTTCATAAATTTTGTAACGATCTCATTCAAGCGTATCCAGAATCCTTCCCGCGCATCATCGGGGCGACGCACATCACCGAGGCAGAGCAGTTTGAATATATCGAGGAGATTGTCGCGCATGCACCACTTTCTCTTTTGCGGCCTGCGGGAGATCCACTCTACTATGCGCGGGGCATTATACGCGCTCTTGCAGAGTTAAAACGCGAGGGAGTTACTGAAGATGTATTTGCTACACAAACTGCAAAGGAGAAAGAGGTGTTTCTTTCGCGTGATGATCTCTACCATACGAAAGGCGCGCATAAAGGAAAGATGAAGTCAGAATATGTAAAGCAGGAGCATGCGCTTGAGAAAAATAGGGAGTTGGGAATTGTGTACGCAGAGTATGAACAGATGTTGCAAGAACGAAAACGCTATGACTACAACGATATGATTCTTGAGGTAGTGCGTGCATTGGCGCTTGATAGCAATCTTCTTTTAATGCTTCAGGAACAGTACCATTATGTATTGGCAGACGAGCATCAAGATGTGAACAATGCACAAAACACGCTTCTCGACTTGCTTGTTAATTACGATCCCCACCCCAATATTTTTATTGTGGGAGATGCAAAGCAGGCGATTTTTCGTTTTCAGGGCGCGTCGCTTCAAAATTTTCTCTATTTTCTCGAGAAGTATCCGCACGCCAAAGCGATTACGCTTGAGGACAATTATCGCTCTACGCAGAAGATTCTTGATGCTGCGCATAGTCTTATTACCAAAGGAGAAGGTGATAATGATCTCAATCATGAGCTTCGTGCTGCACGTCAAGGAACAGGAAAACAGGTAGAAATTCATGCGTACTATTCGCCGGAAGACGAGTATTATTTTTTGGGGTATGACATACGGGAGTCTCTTGACCACGGCGTTTCGCCCGAGTCGATCGCGGTGTTGTATCGCGATAATAACGATGTGGTGGCGGTGGCACATGTGTTTGAAAAGATGAGGATCCCGTTTTCCATCCAGTCTGATCACAATGTGCTTGATGATCTTGACGTAAAGAATCTCCTTGTCGTATTAAAGGCTATCCATTATTTTGGAGAAGGAGAGTGGGCTGCGCGTGCACTGCACCTTCCTTATTTTGGAATTCACCCGCTTGATGTCTATCGCGTGATTGTTACTGCGCATAATACGCGTGACGGTATTTACGGCGTGCTCGCGAGGTTGTCCCGCGAAGACGATCCTATGTACGAGTCGCGCGATGCGCTTCTTTCTTGGGGGCGCAATATGCGCGCGTGGGCAGAGAGCGCAGAGCGCATTAGCGCAAGTGAATTGTGTGAAAACGTTATTCGTGATTCTGGGCTTCTTGGGTTTATCCTTGCGCGCCCAGATGCTGCTGCGAAACTTTCGAAAATAAAAGTATTGTTTCAGGAAATAGAACGTCTCGAGGAAGGAAATCCTGGATGTCGTCTTCGCGATCTTATTCATTATCTTGATGTGGTCGAGGCGCATAACCTGGTAATCAAGGGCGCAAAAAACGGTGCACATACGGGAGGGGTGCGTGGGATGACGGTGCATAAGGCAAAAGGACTCGAGTTTGATTATGTGTATATGATTGGTGTTACCGACGGACACTGGGGGAATAGAAGGAATCGCGAACAGTTTAGTGTTTCGCGTGCAGGGGTAGGGGAACAAGAACGTGAGGGGAATCGCAATGATGATGAGCGTCACATTTTTTATGTGGCGCTTACTCGTGCCGCAAAGCGTCTCGTGATAAGCTATGCTACCCACACTGCTGATGGGGCGGAGATGCTCCCGTCCCAATTTATTGGCGAAATTGATCCCACACACAAAGAAACCATAGACTGCACTGCGCATCACGCAAGTGAGTCTTCTGAAGTATCAGAATTATTGTGTACACCACGCATGGTAACGCCGGAATCAATTTATGAAAAAAAGTTTATTGCGCAGTGTTTCGAGGAACGTGGTATCTCTCCGACGGCACTTAACCATTACCGTGAGTGTCCTTGGAAGTATTTTTATAGCGACTTATTGCGTATTCCCCGGGCGAAGGTGCCTATCGCACTCTATGGTATCGCTGCACATGCGGCCATGAATATGTTATTCATGCGGCTCAGAAAGGGGGATCCTGTCACTCCGGAAATGGTGCTTGGTGCGTTCGAGTATGAGTTAGGAAAAACTTCACTTTCCGGAGAGCAGTATCAGGATTTTCTGGTGCGTGGAAAAGATGCGTTGCGTGGATATTACGAGTATTATAAAAACACGTGGAATATAAACGTATTAACTGAGTTTTTTGTGGAGGGGGCCACATTATCAGTTTCGGATGAGTTCACACCGGTGAAGCTTGCGGGTCGTATCGATAAGGTAGAGCTTGGAGTAGGAAACGGAGTAAATGTGGTTGATTACAAAACGAAAAAGCCTATGTCGAGGAACGCCATTGAAGGTTTGACAAAAGATGGGAATGGTGATTATAAGAGACAATTAGTATTTTATAAACTTCTGCTTGATCGCTATGAACAAGGGCGGTATCGTATGACCTCGGGAGAGATTGATTTTTTGGAGCCGAACGAGCGCGGAATCTATAAAAAAGAATGTTTTGATATTACCGAAGAAGATGTACGGGGATTAGAGGAGGAGATTAAACACATGGCTACCGATGTTCTTCATTTATCGTTTTGGGATGTGCGATGTGAAGAAAAGGATTGTGAGTACTGCACTCTTCGCGATATGATCCAATAATATGCATAGAAAAGATTTTCCTATTTTTAATGCACACAAGGACCTCATTTATCTTGATAACGCGGCGACTGCCCAAAAACCAAAAGCGGTAATCGATGCAATGAGCTCTTTTTATGCAAAACAAAACGCGAATATTCATCGTGGGTTTTATGCGTTAAGCGAGGAGGCGAGCGCGCTCTATGAAAATGCGCGCGCTCTGCATGCAAAGTTTGTGGGTGCAAAGGCGCACGAGATTGTATTTACTAAGAATGCAACTGAGGCGTTGAATCTTGTTGCATATGCATGGGGAAGAGTGAATATAAAACCGGGTGACGAGATTGTGGTTTCAGTCTTAGAGCATCACAGTAACTTTTTGCCGTGGCAGGTATTGGCGCATGAAAAGAAAATTAAACTTCGTGTCTGGAAGCCTGATCGTGAAGGAGTTCTTCATGTGAGTGATCTCGAGAAGTTGCTCACCGCGCGTACGCGCATGGTGTGTTGTACAGCGGTTTCTAATGTGCTCGGGACAGTGGTGCCGCTTCAGAAGATACGCCCTACGATTGGGAAACGTCGTATTGCGTTTGTGGTGGATGCGGCACAAGCGGTAGCACATATTCCGCTTGATGTGACTGAGATCGGATGTGATTTTCTAGCCTACTCGGTGCACAAAATGTATGGACCAACGGGAGTAGGAGTCCTCTATATTAATGAGAGACGATTCTTTGAGATGAAGCCGTTTTTAGTGGGGGGGTCTACCGCGCGTAATGTGTCGGCAACATCTGTACAGTATTTTGATATTCCTCGATGCCTCGAGGCGGGCACGCCTCCTATTGCCGAGGTAGTGGCTTCATGTGCGGCTATTCAGTATTTACAGCGTGTCGGATTTTCTGCTATTCGTGCACACGAAGATGCACTGGTGAAGGCGGTTTATGAGCGCCTACGTATCTATAACTTCGTGCACCCCTTAAGCTCCCCAAAAGATAATGTGGGAGTGGTATCGTTTTCACTGGAGGCCATGCACGTGCATGATGCGGCAAGCATATTTTCGGGTGCGCATGTTGCCGTACGCGCAGGGCATCATTGCGCTATCCCGCTTCATACGTTTTTTCATGTGCCGGGATCGGTGCGTTTGAGCCTCGGTCTTTATAACGACGCGCACGATATCGACGTTTTTTTCCGCGTACTCGATAGTATGAAACGTTATTTTAAGTAACTCACACGTTGAATATTTAGAATATGACCTACCAACAATATCTTTCGAAGTATAAGCTAAATAAGTTGCCTCACGAACATGTGCTTTCTGCTCCGACACGGAAGATTTCTCGTATGAATGACATGTGCGGCGACGGGCTTACGTTCTATTTTTTAATAGAGGAGGGAGAGGTAAAGGATATCGGATTTGATGGGTATGGATGTTTTCTTTCACGCCTTGCGTCTTCTCTTCTTGCAAAAAAATGTATAGGCAAGCCGGTAGCCGAATTAAAGGAATGGAATCGGGAGAGACTGTTGAAACTGCTAGGATTTCCTGTGGAGGGCGTGCGAGAGGAATGCGTGCTGATCCCTTTGCGCGCGTTTCAAAGTTTTAGACTTAAAAAATGAAAGTCGTGTGCAGAGGATATAAAAAACCCGAGCATTCGTGCTCGGGTTTTAGGCTTAGAATGCGCGGAGATTACTATTGAGTTTATTAAGTTCCGCATTCGGGACATCGGGGCTAGGTGTTGTGTTTAAGTCATTCTGTATATCGGTGGTAGTGTTGCCCGGGGTAAGTGCTGTGCCCACATCGACAGGGCTTGCGGAAGGAGAACGAGTGGCGCGATGCGCATAGGCATACCAGATTCCGACAAGAATGAGGATTATGCCGAGAATCGCAATCACATTTGAAGTATTCCGCTTTGATTGTGTTGTTTTTTGAGTATCCATATATATGAAGTGGCGGGTTATTAGTGTGTTGAGGATGCGGTTGAGGAGCTTTCTTGTACATCATTGTCGACCCCAGGAATAGTTTGAAGTGCTTGGTTTGCACGTTGTAAATCGGTGCGTACGGTTCTTACTGCCCCGTCACGTAATGCGAAGAGGTCATGCAGGAGACTCTCGTGAAGGGTATTAAATGAATCGCGGAAGTTTTGTACGAAATGACTCTCAGTACTTGAGGATACCTCTATGTTTGAAGTACTTGATGCAAGTTTAGCGGTATAGGATTTTGTTGCTTGGGCTTCTACTGCAGTGCGTGCTGTCGCGAGGTCCGTTGTTGTTTTTTGTATTAATGTAGTAACTGCGCTTACATCATTTCCATTAGCAGCAGCCATATCTGCACGTGTTTGGATCTTTTGCAAGATTGCATCATAGCGGTTTAACACCAGCGTGAAGTGATCAGTCCATACGGTGTTAATATGATCAAATTGATCGGCAATGCGTGTTGCAAGAGTGCGTTTTGCAGAATCAGTGATATGAGAAATTCTATCTTCTAGATCAGTATGGTGTTGTGCTTTTTCTTCTTCTGCCTTCTTTTGAGCATCTTTTATGTGCGCTGCCGCTTCTTGTGCTCGTTCTTCAAACGCGTTGTTTCGTTCAGATTCTTTTTTTTGTAATTCTTCTTGTTTTTGCTGTTGATCTTCTGAGTTTTGTTTTTGCAGTTCTGCCTGTTTTTGTTGCGTTTCCGATTCTTGTTTTTGTAACTCCTTTTCTTTTTGCTGCCGTTCTTGAGATGAAAGCTGATCCTCAGAGGTGTTATCTTTTTGTTCCTGCGAGGAGGCTGTTACGGTGTTTTGATCTTCGTTGTTGTTGTCGTGAGATACAGAATGGACCTCGACTGACGAATTTTCTGCGAGAGTATTTCGGTGCGAAGAAGCATTGCTACTCTCAGCAAACGCGATCGCGCTTGCAAGTAAGAGTGCTCCCGCGCTACATGCCACTGCGAAGTATGTTAATTTTTTCATTATTATATGAGTTAATTTAGTAATGTCCTGCGACACTTTCTGCTCTCTTAGTGTACCCTAGGGCGAGGGTATTGGGAAGAGAATCTGTCCACATAGAGGTCTGATTGACAAATAGGGGGAGTGGGTATATAGGAGAAGTAAGGTCGACGTGAACTTATTTTACATAGTATATGGTTGATCAAAAATTAAAAAAACGGGCACTCCACAGAATCAAGATTATTCGAGGGCAATTAGACGGGCTTTTGAATGCGATTGAGCGCGAGATATATTGTCCAACCCTTTTAGAACAATCACGTTCTATTGAGCGTTCGCTTAAAAGTCTTGATACGTTTCTTTTGGAGAATCATTTGCGAACACACGTGAAATCTCAGATGCAGCATAAAGGGGATTACGAAAAAGCCATAAAAGAACTTATTGCTATTTATACATTATCAAACAAATAATGAGCGAAGCAGTTATGAAACTCACAAAAACAATAATCGGAGGAACTTTCGTGATTGGTATGGTATTTCTCGCAAACATTGCTGGGGCACAAATGGGTATGATGGGTACCTATGAATATAAGGGAAGCATCGCGACGTCTAGCTATTCACTTGTGGCACAAAATAAAGAGGTTCAGGATGCATTGCGGGATATTTATGCTGCGCAACACGTTGATGTCGGTACCGACATCAGTTGCAATAATGTCACTGATGCACAATTTGAGAAGTTGGGTGATGCATATATGGGAGTTATGGTACCGAATGAAGCACGGCATGAAGCAATGGATACTATGATGGGCGGGGAGGGTTCGGCGAGTCTCGTCGCGGCACACGTCAATATGGGCAGGTCGTACTTAGGATGCTGGTCAAACTATTCCGCTCATCCTGTGTATATGCCAATGATGAGCGGATATGGATCGGGGTGGAATATGATGCAGGGTACCCATAGATACCCTGGGTGGTGGAGTGGGTATGGATTTTTGGAAATCTTATTTAATGGTATTCTTTGGATTTTTGCTTTCGTGGGGATAGTTGCCATAATAAAATGGGTATTCGATCAAAAAAGCAAGAAATAATGTAAATGCGATATAGTACACGAATAACAATAACATGAATATGTTACATATTAAAAGAACAGGGAATGTGGTAGGTATTATTTCAGTTGTCTTTTTTCTTCTTTGTATGTGGTGGGGCCTCTTATTTACTGATCCCGTGTTAAGAGATCTTCATGCGAATCTTCTTCGTATTGCATATCCAGGTTTCACCATGAGCGTTGCGGGGGCGGGTATTGGCGTAGTGGAATCGTTTGGTTATGGTTGGGTATTGGGGGCTTTCTTCGCATGGCTTTGTAATAGTATTTGTGTTTCAGAGGAGAAGTAGGCGTTGGTGATTAATTTCAATTTTTTATTTCATGCATCACGAACATCATAATCAGGAATCGACACTCTATACATGTCCCATGCATCCCGAGATCAAGCAGGAAAGTCCAGGTCTTTGCCCTGAGTGCGGCATGAATCTTGTATCTACGGATGCAGGTGACGCCCATCATGAGCATGGCGGCATGATTTCGAAGAAAAATGGCAACAGCACGAATATCTTTAAGATGAAGTTTTGGGTGAGCTTTATTCTATCTATTCCTGTGGTAGTGTATTCGGATGTGGTTCAAAAGTTTGTGGGGTATCATGCGTGGGTTTTTCCCGGTTCCTCCTATATACAAATTATACTTTCGTCCATTATTTTCTTTTATGGGGGGTGGCTTTTTGTTGCATCGGCGTATCGTGAGTTGAAGGCGCGTCTGCCCGGTATGATGACGCTGATTGCACTTGCAATCTCAGTGGCGTATAGCTATAGCGTGGTGATCACCTTCCTTGGAAAAACGGGAACGCTCTATTGGGAGCTTTCTACTCTTATTACCGTGATGCTCTTGGGGCATTGGATTGAAATGCGTGCGGTTTCAGGGGCCCAGAGTGCTTTGAAGGAGTTATCAAAACTATTACCCGATACCGCAGAGGTTATGAGGGATGGAGCAGTGGTGCGTATTCCACTTGCAGAGCTCCAAAAAGGGGATATGGTGCTCGTGAAACCAGGCGGACGTATTCCTGCCGATGGAGTGATACAAGAAGGAGTTTCCGAGGTGAACGAGTCGATTGTCACAGGAGAATCGAAACCAGTCTCAAAAAAGCAAGGTGATGCGGTCATCGCAGGAACTACTAATGGAGACGGCGCGCTTACTGTCCGTGTTACTAAAATAGGTGAAGAAACATTTTTGGCAGGAGTGATGCGTCTTGTGGCTGAGGCGCAGAGTTCGAAGTCGAGGATTCAGATATTTTCTGATCGTGCTGCCTACTATTTAACGCTTGTTGCAATAGGAGCGGGAGGAGGTACTCTTGTCACATGGCTTGTGTTTGCTGATCCTGCGTTTGCGATCAATCGAATGGTCGCAGTGCTCGTGATCGCGTGTCCCCATGCATTGGGGCTTGCAATTCCTCTTGTGGCCTCGATATCGACTACAAAGGCGGCACGCAATGGTTTGTTGGTAAAACAACGACTTGCACTCGAGGCAGCGCGCAATATTGATGTGGTGTTGTTTGATAAAACAGGAACACTCACACGTGGCGCGTTTGGCGTAGATGCGGTGCTTCAAGAAGCATCACATAACAATGAGGAAATATTGCGTTATGCCGCGGCGGTCAATATGCAGTCAGAGCACCCACTCGCGAAAGCAATCGTCGACTACGCAACGCAAAAAGGGATAACACTTCCAGGGGTCAAGAATGTGCAAAGAATTCCTGGTAAGGGCGTGCGCGCGGAGGTGGGGCATAAGGAGATTGTGGTGGGGAGCGTTGCGCTTGCCAAAGAACAGGGGGTCAAATTAAGTGATGCACTTACGGCGCAAGTAACTACCTACGCACAGCAAGGGAAAACGATAAACATGGTGATGCAGGACGGTGTAGTATTGGGGGCAATTGCATGTGCTGACGTAATTCGCGAGGAGTCACGCGAGGCGGTTGCTACATTGCGTGCTATGGGAATAAAAACCGCTATGGTGACGGGAGATGCGGAGGATGTGGCGCGATGGGTGGCAGGTGAATTGAACATCGATGAGTATTTTGCGAATGTCTTTCCGGAGCAAAAATCTGAAAAAGTAAAATTCTTGCAATCGAAAGGGCAGAAGGTGGCAATGGTAGGGGACGGAGTCAACGACGCTCCCGCACTTACTGAAGCAGATCTTGGCATTGCAATCGGAGCAGGCACGAATGTGGCGATTGAGTCCGCAGGTATTATTTTGGTGCGTAATGATCCGCGCGATATTGCGAAAGTTATTCATCTTTCGCAGCTTACCTATGTAAAGATGATACAAAATCTGTGGTGGGCGGCAGGATATAACATTGTGGCAATACCGCTTGCAGCCGGTGTCTTGGCGCCGTGGGGGATACTGTTTACTCCCGCAATCGGAGCCGTCTTTATGTCGCTTTCGACCGTAATTGTTGCCGCAAACGCGGTTCTCCTCCGCAATCAAAAGATTTAGAGTTGAGGAGCTTTACGGAAAATGGAGAATTGCTCAAGATGAGATTTTTGAACATGCATCAGTCGGGATTTAAACTATTATTGTGGGTAGTATTTGCGTCAATGCTTGTCACTGCCATTTTTGGTTTTTCGACAATGTCAGAACCAAAAAGCCCTGTTCTCATCAAGGCTTTTCACTCAAAAATCCCATTTGCGGAAGGGGTGGAATGGTTATACGTTTCAAAGCGGAGGGTACAGGATTTGAACCTGTGAGAGGTTTCCCTCAACTGGTTTTCAAGACCAGCGCCATAAACCACTCGGCCAACCCTCCGCTTTATTACGGAACGAACCCTGTTAAATTTGCTGTTAACAGATTTAACTCCTTTCGTGTATAACAGTTTTCAAGACTGTCTCTTTCAACCGCCCAGACACCCTCCTTTTTAGTGCGAGGCGCGCTGTGATCGCCCTAGATCGCTCGGTCTTTTCATTCAGAAGCCTACTTGCGATTTTACACTATCTGTTGTAAGTTTCAAATACTCTGATAGAATGAATGGTAATTTAAAGAGTAGTTATTTTGTTAGTTTTCGTCAAGATAGAAGATAGTGGTCCCATCGTCTAATGGTTAGGACAGCGCTCTTTCAAGGCGTAAATACGGGTTCGATTCCCGTTGGGACCACAGTACCAAAGCAAGCCAACTGCTTGGCTTGCGTCGGGAATTGAAAGCCGGAGCATATGCACGCAGTGCATGCGAGGCGGGGTTGCGGGGCTCGCGAAGCGAGAACCTGTGACCGATCCCGTTGGGACCACCAATAGGATGGTATGAAAGACTTTTTTACAGGTGGTTTGAAAAAATGCGGGAAAGTATGAGCAGGTTTGGTTGCCAGGCGTTATCATGTGTCTGTATCATTAATCAACGGCATATGGTATTAATGTGATATTCCGAAAATATGGTTAATTTATTTCTTTATGCGTTCAGTTGTCTTGTGCGGAAGCACGCGGTTTAAGTCGGAGATACAAAAACTTGCTGCCGATCTTCGAAAACTCGGTGTTGTGGTATATGAGCCCCACCTTCATAATCCGAAAGAATTGGAGGAGATGAAGTCAATGGAACACAAGAAGCTGATTGCATTGGGGCTTACTCATGATCATTTTTACAAGATAAGGATGGCGGATGTTGTTTTTATTTACAATAAGAACGGATATAGTGGAAATGGCACTACGCTTGAGATCGGCTTTGCGGTAGGGGCAGGAAAGCCTATCTACGCCCTCTCACCAGAGAATGATGAACTCGTGCGCCTTGTCCTATTTCGCGGAGTCGCAAAAAGCCCCCAGGCGCTTGTTAAATTGTTATAAAAAATAAACACAGTCATATGTACAAAAAGAAAAAGCTTGCGAAGAAAAAACATGCAAAAAAGGCGGGGAAGAAGGTGGAATTACGCAATCGATAGCACGGGATCTTTTCTTTAGAAAAGAATGGTGGTCTCGTGCACCTGTTTTTTTCAATGTGAAATGGGTATAATAAAACCATTATAACTTGTTTAATAACATAAATTATGCAAACAGGATTTTTCGTTCTTGGAATTATCGTATTGTTGGTGCTTTGGGTGATTGCAGCGTATAACGGGCTTGTACGAAATAAGACGCGTGTGGATGAGGCGTGGTCGGATATTGATGTGCAATTGAAGCGCCGTTACGATCTTATTCCGAACCTCGTAGAAACGGTCAAAGGGTATGCGGCACACGAGAACGAAGTATTTACCCACGTCATGGATGCACGCGCGAAGGCACTTGGCGCGCAGTCTGTTCCAGAAAAAGCTGCGGCGGAAAACATGATGACGGGGGCGTTGAAGAGTATATTTGCGCTTGCGGAAGCTTATCCACAACTTCGTGCTGTTGAGAGCTTTACCAAGCTACAAGAGGAGCTTGCGGATACGGAAAATAAAATTCAGGCTGCGCGGCGGTTTTATAACGGCAATGCGCGTGATTTTAATGCGCAAATCGCAGTATTTCCTACGAATCTTTTTGCACACATGTTTGGATTTACTGCGCGAGAATATTTTGAGATTGCAAATGCCGAAGAAAAGGAACCGGTCAAAGTGTCGTTTTAGGTTTTTTGGGTGATGACACTCTATACCTACAAAGATTCTAATATCCGCAAAACATGGATGACATTCATCGTGTTTTTTGTGGTGGTCATTGGTGTGGGATTTGTATTTGCGGAAGCTTATGATAATCCGCCTATTTTGTATAGTGCCGTACTTCTTAGCATAGTAATGAGTATCATCAGTTATTGGTATTCAGATAAAATTGTGCTTGGGATGGCAGGAGCACATGAGGTGCAGGAGGATGATGCACCAGAGCTCTATCATCTGGTAGAAAATCTTGCAATTACTGCGGGACTTCCTACACCCAAAATCTACATCGTGCCTGAGCGCCAGCCGAATGCATTTGCTACGGGACGCGATCCGCAGCATGCTGTGGTGGCTGTTACCGAAGGACTTTTGCAAATCATGAATCGTTCTGAATTGGAAGGAGTGCTTGCACACGAGCTTTCGCATGTGGGGAACAGAGATATGTTGCTTTCCACGATTATAGTAATTCTTGTAGGATTTATCTCGCTGCTGGCAAATTGGTTTTTGCGTTCATGGATGTGGGGCGGATTCCGCAGCCGCGATGAGGAGCAAGGGAATAACGCTTTTTTTATTATTGCAGGGATCGTATTGTCCATTCTCGCTCCTCTCGCGCTGACTCTCATGCAGCTTGCGATTTCCAGAAAACGTGAGTCGCTCGCTGATGCTTCGGGTGCGCTTCTTACTCGCTATCCAGAAGGACTTGCGGATGCATTGCAAAAAATAGCTGATCATCCCGTGCCGATGCAGTGCGCGAATCCCACCACGGCACATTTATGGCTTAACGATCCTTATGAAGATAAAAAAACAACGCCTTGGTTGCATACTTTGTTTATGACCCACCCGCCTATTGAGGAACGCATCAAGGCTTTGCGCGAAATGTAAAAAATATCGCCTTTCGAGAGGCGGTATTGTTTATCTTGGCGAAGAACCCACGGAAATAGGAACGTTTATTTCTACAGATTCTACAAAGGGGCGTAACGCATGAGGAATGATGGGGGGCGTGAGAGCGGCCCAATAGGCGGTGCCAAGGGATCCATTTCCCGATTGTTCGTTACGCAGCTCAAGTGTAGTGGAGAAAACTTTTTCGTAAGTGACTTGGTTTGTTTTCATGATTTGGAAGACACTTCTACGATCCGGTTCTGTAATAATCGTGTGTCTATAATGGGTACGAAGTAAACGCATGATATGTTTTATATATTCTTTGCGTTTTACGCGCAGAAAGAACTGTACCGCAATTGACGCCGACATAAAGGAATGACCTCCTTTACGCACACAGTCTCATGAGGCTGTGTGCGCTTTTTCAAGAAACTCCTTCAATCCTAACAGATGCAAGACGGGTGTGCAACAAAAACCGCCCCGAAACTCGAGACGGTTTTGCGTTATAGAACATACAGATTGAGATGAGGTTCGAGGAAAAACCGAGCACTGAAACGAAGAATACGAAAATGGTATTTCGAGTTGAGGATCACAGGTTTTGACAAAGAAATTCCCTCAATATGTACGTTCTACTTTAAGAAGCGGACGAGCAGCAATGCGACAATATTCACTACTTTGATCATGGGATTAATTGCGGGACCTGCGGTGTCTTTGTAGACATCTCCTACGGTATCGCCGGTAACCGCAGCTTGGTGTGCGGGAGATTTTTTTCCTCCAAAATGGCCTTCTTCAATGTATTTTTTTGCATTATCCCATGCTGCACCGCCCGTTGTCATAGAAAGTGCAAGGAAGATGCCGGTGATGATAGTTCCGATAAGAAGACCGCCCACCGCCTTTGCACCCAGAAGCAAACCAACCAAGATAACACTTGCGATAGGAATGAGAGCGGGGAGTGACATTTCTTTGAGTGCTGCTTTTGTGACAATATCAACGGTGCGTGCGTAATCAGGAAGCTCCTTTCCTTCGAGGATATTCGGATTTTCTTTCAACTGGGTACGTACTTCATGTACCACTGACTGTGCTGTCTTGCTCACTGCGCGCATGGCGATCGACGCAAAGAGATAAGGGATGCTTGCTCCTATGAGAATCCCGGCAAGCACCCACGGATCTTGGAGTACGAGCTCGAGTTTGTGGCCTGTGGCTTCTACTTCTTGGATATATGAGGAGAAGAGAACAAGTGCGGCAAGTCCTGCGGAAGCAATCGCATACCCTTTCGTCACTGCTTTCGTGGTGTTGCCTACTGCGTCGAGGGCATCGGTAATGGTTCGTACAGATTCGGGTTGTTGAGTCATTTCAGCGATACCGCCTGCGTTATCAGTGATCGGGCCGAATGAGTCAATTGCAACAACAATTCCCGTGAGAGATAGCATGCCGAGTACGGCAAGCGCAATGCCATAGAGTCCTGCAAAATGAAATGCAAGAAGCGTGGCGGCCACAATAATAAACACGGGGAGCACTGTCGCTTCAAGTCCTACGGCGAGACCCATGATTACGTTTGTCCCATGTCCTGAGTTTGCCGCTTCTGCAACGTGTTGCACTGGCTTATATTTCTTTGCAGTGTAGTAATCGGTGATCCATACGATAAGCGCAGTCACAAGAAGTCCAATAAGAAGCGCGAAGAATATATTGCGATTTGAGATCACTCCTCCTGTGTCGCCGAGGAAGTATTTGATAAATCCGGCAAAGAATAATCCTGCAAGGATCGCGCTTCCAAGAAGGCCTTTATAGAGGGCGCGCATAATGTCCTGCGAACGATCAAGTTTTACAAAATAGAGTCCTAAAATCGATGCGATGATTGCGAGTGCGCCGATTTGGAAGGGGAGCATGAGAAGTACGGCATTGTTGGGAAAGATGAGGTTGGTAAGAAGCATCGCGGCAATAATGGTAACAGTATAGGTTTCAAACAAATCAGCAGCCATTCCTGCGCAATCGCCCACATTATCTCCTACGTTATCCGCGATGACCGCAGGGTTGCGAGGATCATCTTCCGGGAGACCCGCTTCCACTTTTCCCACAAGATCAGCGCCCACGTCAGCGCTTTTCGTAAAGATTCCGCCCCCAAGACGTGCGAAAGTAGAAATCAAGCTTGCGCCAAATCCAAGCCCCACAAGACTTGTGACATTATGGGTGAGCATAAAATAACCGCTTACAGCGAGAAGACCGAGAGAGACTACGAGGACTCCCGTGACTGCGCCTCCTTTGAATGCCACATCAAGTGCACGCTGCATGCCTTGTTTTGCGGCTTCGGTGGTGCGCGCGTTTGCCCGGACGGCAACGTTCATTCCAAGGTATCCTGCAAGACCAGAAAGAAATGCACCTACAATAAATCCAAGAGTAGTGAGTGTCCCAAGGGTAAACCAGAGTACGATTGCAATGACGACCGCTACTACAAACACTGCCTTGTTTTGCCGCGCAAGATAGGCTTCTGATCCTTCTTGAACCGCATGCGATATTTGTTTCATTTTTTCGTCTCCCGCAGGGAGCGAGAGCACGGACTGGATAAGGTACACGCTATAGAGGATTCCTAGAGCGGATACCCCGAGAGGGAGATAGTTCATACCACGTTATGTATAGGGTTATAAAAAATGAGTAATCTACAATGCTACGATTGTAAAGTTTTTTCAAGAGTTTCGCAAGTCCATGGGTGCGGCATGATACTACAAAACCCCGTAAGAAAGTGGGGTTTTGTAGTAGGGTAAAGAGAGACAGATACCGTATTAGTATCCGAGATCCTTTCGTTCGGGGGTTTTAAGAATTATCTCGAGCGCCTCTTCGGAAGTATCCACAATTTGATAAATATTCATGTCTTCTTCATCAATTGCATGGAACGTGCCGTATACTTGCGTGCGAATCCATTCATTGAGCGGCCCCCAGTATTCTCGACCCAACAGGATTACGGGGATATGAGTCGCGATCTTTTTGGTTTGAATGAGGGTTACAAGCTCAAAGAACTCATCAAGGGTACCAAATCCTCCGGGAAAGTAGACGTACGCTTGTGCAGCATAGGAGAGCATCACTTTTCTTGTGAAGAAGTAATGAAATGCGATGCTTGCGTTTACGTAAGGGTTGATACGTTGTTCTGCAGGAAGTTTGATGTTAAGCCCCACCGAGGTGCCGCCCGCTTCGTGTGCACCGCGATTTCCACCCTCCATGATACCCGGGCCTCCTCCTGTGATTACGCCAAACCCGTGTTCCGCAAGAAGTTTCCCGAGTTGTTCCGCGGTTTTATACCATTTGTTGTTCTCAGGAAAACGCGCCGAACCAAAAAAGGTTACGGTCTTTTTGAAATCTGCGATAAATTGCCACCCGTCCACCATCTCCGCCATAATGCGAAAAACCTTCCAATGAAGTGATGCCCGAAAATCAGTCGGTTCTTCAAATACGGGAAGTTTGGAGGCCGGTACATTTAATTTTTTTCGTTGTTCTTCAGTCATATAATATTAATATGATAAATTGTTGCACTCATTATGTATTCTTAGTATAGCGCAAGGAGGATATTAGATGCACTATTGATAAATAGTATTAGAATGTGGTATAATACCATTTAGATCGTAATGAAGAAAGGGGATCATATGATGCCGCAGGTTATTGTTTCTTTGCACGGAATGCATGGAGGTGTGGAAGAATGGAAGATTCGAGAGGCTATTTTTGCACATTTAAAAGAAGTTTTTTTCATTGAGGAGTCAGACTTGACAGTAAGTTTTGAGAGAGAAGGCGAGCATTTCCGTGCCTACCGTTACAGATCGGAACCTATGCCGCTTATTGTCAGCATTGATGTCACTCAGGGGTATGGGCCACTTCATCCAGGTATTGCTGAAGCGATTGTGGACGCATTAACTTCGAATACAATTCTTGAGAGGGACTATATTATTCAGTGTGTGGTGCGAGAGTCTGTGATATTTTCACGTTTCCGTGATTCTAGGGGTGTGCATACTACGATGTAAAAGATAAAGGTAAAAGAGGCCTCGGCTCTATGCGCGAGGTTTTTTATTAAATTTTTTTGGGTACTTGACTTTTGAAAATCACTTTAGTATACTAAAGTGATATGAAAAAGATACAGGAAAAACAAGATTGGTTTACTAAGGACGTTCGTGCACTATTTGCCGCGGTTCTTATGTTAAAAGACATCAATGAGGCCCGCATTTTTTTTCGTGATTTGTTGACTGAGAAAGAGATTGAGGAGTTTGGGCGAAGGTGGAAGGTGGTGCGTATGCTTGCTGTAGGGGATTCCTATAAATCTATAGAAGAAGAAACAAAAATGAGCTCAACCACTATCGCTCGGATTCACGCGTGGATGAAGAAAGGGGCAGGGGGATACAGAAGGATGTTAAACAAAACCCGCTAATTTTTTACACAAAATACGTGAGCTCGATAAAATACCCATATTATGAGAACAGAAAAAAGAAAACTACAAATTGGCGTTATGGGCTCCGCAGCCGATCTTAAGTATTCCAAGGATATTGAAAGAATCGCGGAGGAGATCGGGTATGAGGTCGCGAAAAAGGGGGCCGTGCTTTTGTTTGGCGCAGAAAAAGATTTTGATTCACTCTCTACCGCAGCTTGTCGCGGGGCGAAACGCGGGGGTGGGCTTACTGTCGGAATTACCTATGGGAAGGGATTGGCGATAATAGAAAAACAGGTTGATGTGGTAATTGCCACAGGCCTCGAGCGCGGGGGCGGGCGCGAGATGGCGCTGGTATTAAGTTGCGATGCGGTGATCGCGGTAAGCGGTGGCTCAGGAACTCTTACTGAGATAGCGATTGCTTATCAAGCAAACATTCCTGTGGTGGTTATGAAAGGAACAGGCGGATGGAGCGATCGTCTTGCGGGCGAATATCTTGACGGGCGAAAACGAATAATCATTGAAGAAGTTGCTACGCCGCATGAGGCAGCACGTCGCGCAATTATTCTTGGGAAAAAATATCATAATCGAACTCTTTGAGGAAGAGGTTGGTTGTGATTAACACGAAGAATGACACCGAACCCCTTCCAAAAGGGTTTTTCTTTTTTGGGAGGAAGTTCATTGAAAAAGGAGGAGAAGTGCTAATGGCAATTCCATATGTGGTGTCTGCCGATATTTATATTCTTATGCAGCAATGGGTTAGGGAGCTGGGATTTATTCTTCCAAATCAGAATTTCTTTCGATCGATGAGAATGGTGTTTTGCGATGAGATGAGATCCATGTTTCCCTATTTTGATTTTGTAGAAGAGAATGAATTGCGCGAGGGTATGCGCGAATGTATTCTGCATGCAGGTCTTCCGCCGGTGTCGCTCGAGAAGATATATACTCACACCGACCACACGCTTGAGATTACGCGTTGTGTTACGAGAGAAGGGATTAATTGCGGACTGAGAAGAAGGACCGGTTTCCCGTCTCTTCGTACCCAAATGCATGAGTTAGTTTCTGCGGGTCTTTGCGAGGTAGTGCTTGTTGACGATGTCATCTTTTCCGGGGTGATGATGAGTCGCCTTATAACAGTAATGCAGCAAATGGGAATAAACGTTCCAAAAGTGTGTACGGGTATAGGGATTCGTAAAGGCGTGGAAAAGATTATCGCACTGGGCTGCGAAGTGGAATGCGTGCGACTCTACGACGAGGTGATCGATGAGGTGTGTGAACGCGATTTTTATCCCGGGGTCCCTTATGCGGGAAGATCGCTTGTGGGAAGCAATAATATCGGCGTGCCTTATCTACTTCCTTTTGGAAATCCGCGTGAGTGGGCGTCTATTCCTCAAAGGAGAGAAGCCGAGTTTTCACGGTTTTGCATCGCACACACGATTGCATTATTTGAAGAGATAGAACAGTGTTCAGGAAAAATCGTGAAATGCAACGATCTTATACGCCGTGTGTTAACTATTCCTCATGATAATACTCGTTTTGTAGATGCGCTTCGAAAAGAAATATAAAACAAAAAGCCGGCCACATTGAGCCGGTTTGTTTTTTGGGGGATTATCCACGGAGGCGGTCTTCTGCTTGAGGGAGATTATAACCGATGCGTGCGCTTATCGTGTCGCAGCAGTGACAGAACGCGGCTAGTTCGTTCATTACGCGTCGCTTATTCGAATATTCTGCGAGTTCTCCTTCTACATATCTCATGGCGTTCGCTTGTGGAGCAGTGAGTACGATGCCATACTCATGGAGTTTACGTGCACGAAACTCATGCTGTGCGTCTTTTGATCGCAATGCTTCGATTTCTTGAAGATGGCCATCAGGCCCCCATTCATACTTCCACGGTTTTTCAATGTCGTGGAGGAATAAGATGAGGAGCGCATCGGACAAGGAGAAGGGAAGCGTGTCAAACCATCTGCTCGCGATGGCATAGAGATGAGGCGCAAAATTCATCACTTCTTGAACGTGGTCGTAGTATCCGCCGGGCCATGCTTGGTGATTATGGGTGGAACCTTGGACAGTCTGGAAGAGGACCCGATGTTCCTGAAGAATTGTTCGGCACGCAGATTGATAAGGTTCATCGATTAAGTGTAGTAAAGTATCAACTGGTATGCGTGGCGGCAGCGCCATTGATTTTTCACCTCATGCAAATGAACTATCGTTATCAAACCAAAACGTGCACAGAAAGTCAAAAGAGGGATTTTTTTCTTGTTGAGACGTATGGTTTTGTGTGTAATTGTCTCGTGTTTTTAATCCTCGGAAGAATAGATATAGACTCCCGATCGTGCGGAAAAGAAGTCGGGTGCATTTTGAGAGAATATACGAAGGAGATTGGGACTAGGAAGCCAAAATACAATAGGCCCATTTCGCGGAATTATTGAATTGCGTGAATGATTTAAGCCCACAAATGTGCGCAGGTCTTTTTGTACGTTTTCAATTCCGTAGATAAAAATAATATTATTATTCTGAATCGCGCCTTTTTGTTTTAATTCCTCAATTTCAAAATAGAGTTGTAGGGGCTGAAAGGCGTTAAAATCCGTATCAGGAGGTATAGTGATATTTATTTCGTTGATACCGCGTATGTGCTCAAGCTCTTTTTTTATTTGTTCTACAGTTTTTTCTCGATCCTCTGGTGTGCAAATAAAGTAACTAACGCCTTCCTTTGCCATCGCAAGGTATCGTATAAAGGCTTTTAACTCACCCTCGGGATCGGGTCCTAATTCAAAAGGATTTGTTGATGCTTCAGATTTCTCAGGGTTATTCTTATGATGTGCGGGAGTGTAGTGTTCTTCCATAAGATATTGCGTACGTTGGTTATCACTCATTCTCGCATTATTTTTTTTGTGTGACAATGTCGTTACTTTTAAGTGGTCAAAATCATATTTTTTTGATAGGGTAAGAACTATGAATGATGTATCACTATCATGTATTACGGTTACCGAGCCATCGGCGGATTATGAATTGATGGATAGCGGAGACGGCGAAAAGCTTGAGCGGTATGGCACCGTGATCCTGCGGCGCCCGGATCCGCAGGCGTTATGGCATAAAACAGATCCTGCGTTGTGGGACGCGGCGCATGCACAGTTTGTTCGTGAAGGAAAGGACGGAAAATGGAATGGCACGGCATCTGTGCCCGAAACATGGAGTATTGCATTTGATGGTCTTCATTTTCATATTCGTCCGACCGCCTTTAAGCATACGGGCGTGTTTCCTGAACAGATACCTAATTGGCAGTGGGTGCGTGAGACGATTCGTAATGCAGAAAGGTCTGTTTCTGTATTAAATTTGTTCGGTTATACGGGCGGCGCTTCGCTTGCAGCAGCCGCAGAAGGGGCAGAGGTGTGCCATGTGGATGCCTCAAAATCGGCTCTTACTTGGGCGCGTGATAATGCAAGGCTTTCGGGTTTTTATGAAAAGCCGATTCGTTGGATTCTGGATGACGCACGCGCATTTGTGAAACGAGAGATCAAGAGAGGACATACCTACGATGGCATTATCCTTGATCCTCCTGCGTTTGGACGCGGACCGAACGGTACGCTCTGGCATATCGAAAATGATTTTACGGTATTAGTGGATGCATGCAAATCCATCCTCTCTCCTCAACCGCTTTTTTTCCTTGTAAACGGTTATGCGGCAGGATACTCACAATTGGCATATCGCTATAATGTGGAGAGCGTGGTGTATCGTTATGGCGGTAAGGTGGAGTCGGGAGAGCTTACGATTAGAGAATCTATAGGAAAACGATTATTGCCCTGCGGTATTTTTGCGCGATGGAGAAGTGAGGAGTCGTAAAAAACCTGTGGCATGTATTTCGCGCGTTTCCCATGTTACCAGATGAGTTATCCACACGATCCGCTAGAAACGGCGCATAGACAAACGTATAATCAAAATAATAACTCGTCGCTTCTTCTTCACAGCGCAGGAGTCAAGTTTTTAATTACCTTGCAATGTATTTTCGTGCGCGTCGTATCATACTGTTGATTTTTTTTGTTGCCATGGGCATGGTGGGCACTTTTGGTATCGCGGATACTGTACATGCGGCGAGTTCTTATACCTATTTCTCAAAATTTGGCTCATCCGGATCCGGAAGCGGCCAGTTTAGCGGTCCGCGTGAGATTGCCATTTCCACCTCTTCTCAAGTGTACGTTGCGGACAACGTCAACAATCGCATCGAAGTGTTCGACAGCGCGGGAAATTATCTCTCCCAATTTGGATCTTTGGGCTCAGGTGCCGGTCAGATGAATTCTCCGACAGGTATTGCTTTTTCAAGTTCTTCCGATATGTATGTTGTGGATTACAATAACAATCGCATCGACGTGTTCGATAGCGCAGGTAACTTTATTTCTACGTTCGGGTGGGGCGTGAGCAATGGATCTTCGACATTTGAAATCTGTACGTCAAACTGTCAAGCAGGCATTGCAGGGTCTGGAAACGGACAACTAAGCCGTCCGGCAAATATTGCTCTTTCAAGTTCCTCGCAACTATTTGTTTCTGATCATTTTAATAATCGCATCGAAGTGTTCGACAGCGCGGGAAATTATCTCTCTCAATTTGGAACGCTAGGAACAAGCACGGGAGAGTTACAAAGTCCTACGGGTATTGCTCTTTCGAGTTCATCAGATGTCTATGTTGCTGATGAGAGTAACCATCGCATCGAAGTGTTCGACAGCGCGGGAAATTTCATATCTACCTTTGGGTGGGGGGTAAAGGACGGTGCATCTTCGTTTGAAGTTTGTACTTCGCAATGCCAACAAGGGATTTCAGGAAGCGGAAACGGTCAATTTGCATTACCGTTCGGAGTTGCGATTTCGAGCTCTTCTGGTGTTTATGTCTCAGATTACAGCAACAATCGCATCGAAGTGTTCGACAGCGCGGGAAATTATCTCTCCACATTCGGATCGTCTGGCTCCGGAGATGGTCAGTTTAGCGGTTCTGTTGCTCTCGCATTTTCAAGCTCTTCGCTTGCATATGTGGTTGATTTTAGCAATCAGCGCGTTCAAATTTTTTCTCCCATTATTACTGTAGATTCTGCTTCCATTACGTCTCCCTCAACACTCCTTGTTAACCTTACGGATACAAGTTCTACGCTTTCTGCGATATCGGCAGCTGATTGGCACGTAGATCAAAACGGTGGAGGCGTCTCGCCGCTTACGGCATCAAGCGCCACCATCATAAATTCCTCATCTCCTTGGAAGGTTGAGCTTACATTTTCAGGTTCTCCATGGAGTAATACCTCTGCATCGACCACAGCTGCGCTGGGTCTTTATGCCGATGAAAACGCGGTTACCGACGCAAACGGGGTGACGAATGTTCTTGTTCCCCACGATCAGTCGATTGCACTTTCAGACGGTCAGGCTCCTTTGCTTTCAGGGGTTTCCATTGGATCAAATAATACTATTCCGAGCCATGCTGTGGCGGGTGACTCCGTGACGCTTACGTTTACTGCAAGCGAATCTATCTCAACGCCTACTGTAACGCTTCTGGGGCATAGTGTAGCTTCTACCAATACTACAGGAAATACATGGACAACATCGTATACTCTTGTTTCAAGCGATGCCACGGGTCAGATCCCTTTTACGATTGATTTTCAAGATTCCGTAGGAAACAGAGGCACCGAAGTTTCTGCAACAACGGATCAAAGCAAGGTTACATTTGTTCATTTTGTCGGAGGAGGCAGTTCTTTTTCCGGCGTAGAAAATACTAATGAATCAGTCTCTTCATCTTCTGCCTCTTCTACCACCCTACCGATTTCAAAAACGATAGTGGAGTCTCCTGTTTCACTTCCTGAATCAACTGAAGAGCCTGTAGTAAAAACCGCGACTCCGGAGGTAGTGTTACCGAATGAATCAGTCTCTTCATCTACGCGGAATCTCATTTTTACCACGTTTCTTTCTCAGGGCGCTAAGAGTGATAGTGTGGTTGTACTCCAAACTCTCCTCGCTCATCTCCATGTGTATACGGGCCCTATCACCGGATATTACGGGCCGCTTACCGCCGCAGGCGTCCGTGCGTTTCAAGCCGAACACGGTATTGCACCCGTTGGCATAGTGGGTCCTTTGACGCGCGGTGTGCTGAATACGTTCATTTCACACGATGATATCTCTTCGCTTTTGTCGCAGACGAAGATGTTATCACTCTCTCAGAATATAAGTATGGGTTCGCGGGGAGATGAGGTAACGAATCTTCAAATATACCTTACTCGAGGCGGCTATTATACGGGCCCTATCACCGGATATTACGGGCCGCTTACTGCCGCAGGCGTCCGCACGTTTCAAACTGAACACGGTATTGCACCCATTGGCATGGTGGGTCCTTTGACGCGTAAGGCGCTTGAAAATTTATGAAGTACGGGCGAAATTAGGCGTTCACTTCCTTTTTATAGGAAAATCTGAAGAAGCTGATACCCATAAATTTCGTGTGGGTTCGAATGATTATCGCCGTGTTATTTTTTAAGCTCATCGTGAGTATGTAATAAAATGTTCTCATGCACTTGCGATGAGGTTCAGAGAGGCTGGGGTATGTGATCACGCTATATATTATATTATTATGACACGCGGAAGAGGAGCGGAGTGTAATAAAAATACCTGGCATATGCGCCAGGTATTAAACTTCCTGATAGGTAAGTATGAGTGCCGCCCAGGTCCCATCTTTTGTGAGATAGACGATTCTTTTTATGCCATATTTCATTGCAAGCGCAAGACAGTGCTCGCAAGGTTTTGAGAGAAGGGGATTTTTATTATTTCCTGATGATATTCCTGCGACAGTGAGCGTTGCACCGCGAAGGCGGTTCCTATTGGCCCGACGTATCGCATGGTGTTCAGCATGCATACCGCTACCCGCTGTTTTTGTAGTAGAGAGCATATGGTTCCATCCCCATGCAAAAATGCCCTGCTTGTCACTTAAGACTGCTGCCATGCGTGCCCTGCGACATGTCGAGCGTGTTTTGCAAAGATCGAGGGCAAGTTTTTGCTCTGTCACATTTTTTATATTCATTCTCTACGAAATCCTTTCTGCGTGCGTAGTTGGAAATTACTGTATCACATAATATAGATTATAGCAAGTTTACACAATAATATATCCGTGATATACTGCAAGTGGTTCATAGAAAACTGAAGGAGAATAGTATGACGAATTTTGAACTGTCAAGGCGTACCCCAAGGGTCATTTTACCCAATACGTTTTATATGCCTGGAGGTATGTCGCCTGATAGGGATATCTTGATTTTTTTGGCCGGTCCGGTACGGGGTGGGGGCGATTGGCAAATGCAATGTGTGAACTTGATTATGGAGCGTTATTTGCCGCTTTCTTCGCAGTTTCGTTATTGCTGTGTGGCAATTCCTTCTCATTATCCTAGAGACCACTCTCTACGTCAGTATGAAGTGGAAAGTCACGATCTTGCGCGTACGTTTCAGCATCAGACGTTATGGGAACGTTATTATCTTTCTATGGCTGCGCAGATGGGATGCATTTTGTTCTGGCTTCCTTGCGAAAGTAGGGAACATCCACGTGATTCTAATGATGGGCCGTATGCCCGAGAAACGCGAGGAGAGCTTGGCGAATGGCGCGCGCATATGGCGTACAACCCAAAACTTAAGATGGTGGTTGGCGCAGAAGCAGAATTTCCAGGCCTGAAACAGATTCAACTCAATTTCGATACCCAACTACGTTGTTCTTTTCAGATTCATAACACGCTTGAGGCGACTGTGGCGGCTGCCATGGAACATACCTTATCTCATTAATAAAAATATAACACGCGCACCACTGTCGCGCGTTTTTTATATTCGGAAGGTTATGTGGTACGATATATATGATATGCACGTTATTAAACATTATCTTCTTTATTTTTTCGTAGGAGGCGCATTTGTTTCTTTGATTGTAGGACTTGAAGAGCATGGGTCGCGGCTCCTTTCTGGATTTGCCACTCTCATACCCGTATTTACCTTGATCGCCTATATTTTTATCGGTGAATCGCAAGGAGGAGGCGCGGTAGGGCAGCATGCGTGGTTTGTGCTAATAGGTACTTTGGTGTCGTGGGTGCCTTATATGCTTATAGTAGCTCTTTTCGCGCCCAAATGGGGATCACGCATCGCGATTGGTACCGGACTTCTTTCTTTTTTTGTGTGTGCCGCACTGTACATGATCGTCGTGCATATATTTAATCTGTTTGGAGGAATATAATATAACGTATTATGCGTCGCGTTCCCGTGTTCAAGATATTAATGCGTATCGTTGTGTCTGCAGGCTCAGGTGTCGCGTTGTGGTTTTTATCTGCTGGTTTTGCTTATGCCCATGAAGCATATGTCGTGAATCGAGATTACTTTTGGCAGCAGCTTGCGGCGCCCGTGAGTGCACAGGCATGGGAGGCGCTTAAAAATAAGGTTGATCTGCATATCACATTGCAAGTAGTAGGAGGATTTCTCGTAGTTCTTTTTTTGAATGCATGGTTTCGCAGGACAAGGTTGGGTATGCGGGTACATCATGCGTTTGAGCACCTTGCTCCTTATGGCTCTCTTTTTGTTCGCAGTGCAATCGCGATAGCATTTTTTTATTCTGCGCTCAGTTGGAGTTTTTTGGGACCTGAATTATTATTACGGCAGATGCCCGTGCCCGTTCTTTTACGTGCTCTTCTTTTTGTGTCGAGTATTCTAATTGCTGTAGGGTGGTACACAGAAATTGCAGCGTTCATTACACTCATCATCTTTTTAATCGGGTGGCGCACATTTGGAATGTATATGGTAACGTATCTTAACTATTTTGGTGAGATTGTGGCGCTACTGTTATTTGGGACGCGTACGTGGTCGTTTGATAGAGTATTGCGGGGCACACATGTTTTTTTTGAAAGTTGGAAACGTTATGAAACCACCATCGTGCGTGTGTGCTATGGTATCGCGCTTATGTATGCGGCTCTCGTGGTTAAGTTTTTGCATCCTGCACTTACAATTCATGTAGTAACCACATGGCATCTCACTCAATTTCATTGGTTATTTCCTAGTGATCCAGTTCTCGTGACGTTAGGGGCGGGGCTTGCCGAGTTTGCAATTGGTCTTTTTATCTTTTTGGGATTTGAATTGCGCCTTACTGTGCTCATCAGCCTTTTTTATATCACGCTTTCGCTTATTTACTTTCGGGAATTAGTGTGGCCGCATGTATTGCTTTACGGAATCTCGCTTAATTTGTTAGTACAGCCGGAACGTTTTACGCTTGATCGATTGTTTTTTAGAAAGAAATAAGGAATATTTGTATCTCATGTTTTATAAACGTAGCACGTTTCCTCACGGTAGGATTGCGCGGTATAATATAAGAAAGAATGGAATCCATGAAGAGTATACGGGGGACACAACACGATCAATTCAAGGTATGGTATGCGGTATCACTCGCGTGGCAATTGGGATTTTATATTGTTCTTCCAATAGCCTTTATGATGTGGCTAGGTAATGCAGTAGATCGAGCATGGAATATCTCGCCTCTTGGTGTGAGTATAGGAATTTTTCTGGGGATTGTGCTTACGGTATATGAGATCACTCACCTTCTTATGCCGCTTTTGAGTCATGATGAGGATGAATAATGGATGATGGTTATCACGATTCGATTACAACCGGAATATATCATTTCTTTTCACGGGGTATTGATCACGAATACGTTTTTTACATCGATACTTACCACTTTCGTTCTTATTGCGTTGGGCTTGATATTTTATTTTAATCAAGAAAGTGAGATGATCGTGATAAAAGCAATGCGTGTATACGTGGTGGATCTTCTGCATTTTATTGACAGCGTGACGCACGATCGTGTACTTTCAAAAAAAATTTTTCCCCTCATTGCTACGCTGTTTGTTTTTATTGGTACCGCTAATCTTTTAGAGCTTATCCCGGGATTTTCTGGTTCATTCGTAGTGCGAACGGGAGGTACGACCGTGCCTTTTTTGCGTTCTCCGAATAGCGATCTTACCACCACAATAGCATTGGCATTATGTGCAGTAGCGTCAATTCAGTATTTTTCGATTTCTGTTTTGGGGATCGCGTCATATATACAACGATTCTTAAACATATCCGGAATTGTCCAGTGTATTCTTGGTTTTTTTGAAATACTCTCCGAAATTATTAAAACAGTCTCGTTCTCTTTTCGTCTTTTCGGCAATATGTTTGCCGGAGAGGTGCTATTACTTGTGGTATCGGCACTTATTCCCTACATCATTCCTCTTCCGTTTATGATATTGGAGGTATTTGTGGGAATCATACAGGCGTTTATCTTTGCCGCGCTCACTCTCACCTTCATTAAAACGAGTTCAGTTCGTATGGTGGAAATGAAACCGGTTCCTCATCATCTTCGTTTTCTTGATATACGATGGCTTACCACCGCATTGGTGTTAGCGTTCCAAGAGTGGGTGATCATACTTGTGCGCTCATTTCATATTTTTGGTATGATAAGTACAGGAGCAATATTGGTATTGATTGCGACCATCGCAATCGTCACACCATATTTTGTTTTTTCGTCGCCCCTATTGGGTGTAGGAATAGGGATGTTACAAGCGACAGTATGCGCAATGTTTACTTTTCTGATTACTGAGATTACATTTTTGCATCATCGGTCGAAGGTGCAACAGATTCATCATTAATATAACACTACGATTATGAATCAAGATCCATCAGCATTTGTCATGGCTATAGGAACTGTTGGTCCCGCGCTTGCCATTGGCATAATCGGCGCTGCCGCGCTTATGGGAATGGCGCGCAACCCTGATAATTCTGATAGAATTCAGGTATCGATGATTATTGCTATTGCATTTGCAGAGGCTATCGCCATCTACGCGTTGGTGACCGCCTTAATTCTTAAATTTGTAAAATAATTTTAAGCGAATGTTCCGAGTATGAAATTATTAGGAAGTCTTGGTATCGACATGAAATTATTATTGGCTCAGATTATCAATTTCGGGCTTCTTGTGTGGGTGCTTGCATTCTTTGTGTACAAACCGCTTATTGCTCGGATTGAGAAAGATGACGAGACATTAAAAAAAATAAATGAATTGTCCGATAAATTAAATCAAGACAAGCAAGCATTTGCCGCAGAGCAGCAAAAGGAAGCGCAAGCACTCAAAGAGCATGCGCGAGGTATTGTAGAAGAAGCAGAAGAAGCTGCGCGAAAAATCAAAGAACAGGCGTATTTGGAGACGGAGGCGGAAAGGGGAGCAATCTTAGAACAAGCACGCACTCGTCTTGCGGAAATTGAAAATGCAGAACACCACAAGAAATAAAATGGTTCACGAACAAGGACATATTGTTTCCTTTTTTTCTGGAGTTGCAAAAATTGAAGGACTGCCGCATGTATTTTTACATGAAGTACTTCTTGATGAAAAAGAGAACGCAGTAGCCATTGTGATTGGGTTTAATGAACATCATGTGGAAGCGCTGTTTTTTGATGATCGTTTTGATGCGGCCAATTCGGTAATGCGTAGCGGGAAACTATTTTCACTTTCTTTGTCCGATGCGTGTGTGGGGAGGGTATTGAACGGACTCGGAATGCCGCGTGATGGGCTTCAAGATATCGCAGGAAACACGATCGCTGTATTTGCAGGGGCACCCTCCATTATTGATCGAGAACCTGTCTCGGTACCTCTCTCGACCGGAATAAAAATGATTGATTCTATTTTACCTCTTGGCAGGGGGCAGCGTGAGCTTATTATCGGGGATAGGAAGTTGGGAAAGAGCACGCTTGCCATCGACACAGTTCTCCACCAAAAACATGCTACACCTTCTGTGTATTGTGTGTACGTGGTATGCGGTCAAAAGGAAGAGCAGCTCCAAGAACTTGCGACCCTGTTTGAACACAGAGGTGCAATGTTATATTCGGTTATTGTGGCCGCCACTGCGGGAGATTCTTTTGCTGCACAATATCTTGCTCCGTTCGTCGGATGTGCGATAGGAGAATATTTTCGCAACCAAGGCAAAGATGCGCTTGTCGTGTATGATGATCTTTCTAAACATGCGCGAACGTATCGGAGCATATCTCTTCTTCTTGAACGTGCCCCAGGAAGAGAAGCATATCCTGGTGATATTTTTTCGTTGCATGCCACATTGTTAGAACGCGCGGCGCAACTTGCAAAAAAAAATGGAGGCGGCTCGCTTACTGCACTCCCTATCATCGAAACGCAAGAGGATGATATCACCTCTTTTATTCCTACTAATATCATTTCCATTACTGATGGCCAGATTTATTTGAATCGTGGATTATTTCAAAAAGGATTTATCCCCGCAGTAGACATTGGGCTTTCTGTTTCACGCGTCGGGTCTCAAGCGCAGCAAAAGGCATTAAGTGCGGTGGTGGGGGGAATGCGTCTCGCGATTGCACAATACAAAGAATTGCGTAAATTATCTCAATTGGAAACAAATGTCAGTACCAAGGCCGAGCAAGAGATTAAACGGGGTGCGCTGTTACTTGCTGCATTGAAACAAGATAAACATACAGGCGTTTCTTGGGTGGTGCAGGTGATATTATTTTGTGCTATCACACGGGGATATTTTGATGATCTTGAGGAAGAAAAATGGACGGATATGGTTCGCGTATTTCCAGAGATGATACCGATTCGTTATGCTGACATGGTTGCCGAAATCACCCGGAATGGATTAACAGAAAAAGCGATCGCCATGATTCGTTATTCTGCCGATGATTTTATTCATGAATTTTTTCCTACGTGGTAATATACGCTATGAAGCATTATTTGGCTTATAAAAATCAAATTCGTGGGCTGGCTGATGTGCACGAGACAGTAAAAACAGTAGAAAAGATAGCTGCCTCTTCTGTGCATTATTTAGATCAGGAGGTTGATCATCTCATGCGATATGAGCAAATCGTAGATCGTATCCTGAAACGTCTATCCCATTTTCACAACGAATATCACAATCCTCTTTTTAAAAATAACAGTCGGGGCAAAAAGGCAGCCTTGCTCATAACAGGAGACCGGGGACTTACAGGAGGATTGTGGCGCGGGGTTTTCGATTTATATGAAACAGTAAAAGATCAATATGGCGCCGTTATTATTATAGGCGCAAAGGCTAAAGGATATATGCGCGAGATAGGATACCATGTGACAAAAGAATTTCCTGGTATTTCAGATGAAAATATGGATGAAACATTTCGCGATGTGGCGACATACTGCTATGCTGCATTTCGTGAAAATGATTTTTCAAGTATCGACGTTATTTATCCGCACTATGAATCCCTTGGGGTGCAGCACTCTCTTCTGACTCCGTTTCTTCCGTTTGTGTTTACGGGAGAGGAGGGGGACACGAAAGACGGGTTTCCCCTTATCGAACCCTCACGTACTATTGTATTCAATCGTTTACTTCAAAAATACATTAGTATTTATTTTAAGAAAATTATTACTGATGCGATCTTATCTGAACATGCGGCACGAACAGTGGCTATGGAGGACGCAAGCACTAAAACAAAGTCACTTATTGCTGAAATTTCCCTCCATTATCAAAAAGAGCGCCATCGCGCATCGACTCAGCAACAATTGGAGAGCTTTATGGCACATAGAAATATATGAAAAATGGTTTGGGTATTATTATCGCCCTGGAAGGGGGCGTTATGGAGGCAAGGTTTGAATCTGCCCTTCCGCGTATCCATAGTATTGTGGGCACAAAAAAGACCGGTGCGTTATTCGAAGTGATAGAACGAAAGAATGATACAACCATTCGTGCTATCGCGTTGTCTGGACACGAAGGAGTAGAGCGGGGAGAAAAAGTTTTGCATGTGAGTTCTTCTTTTTCTGTACAATTAGGCGATGCTATGCTGGGAAGAATGTTTGATGTGTTTGGTAATCCCATTGACGGCAAACCTTTTAAAGGCTCTTTACATTCTATCTATGGAAGTTCGCAATCAAAGCGGATGGAGAGTCAGAAGCGTCATACGGAAATTGTAGAAACAGGGATCAAAATATTTGATTTATTAACCCCTCTTCGTACCGGATCGAAGATCGGATTTTTTGGCGGAGCGGGGGTGGGGAAAACGGTACTTGTCGCGGAGCTTATTCATAATATTGCGCTCAAGAAGCTCGGATATTCTGTCTTTGCGGGAATAGGTGAGCGCATTCGTGAGGGGAACGATTTGTATTACACGCTCGATAAGCTTGGCGTGTTGGGCAATGCGGCACTCTATTTTGGTGAAATGGACAAGCCGCCCGGCGTACGCGCACGCGTGGGACTTTCTGCGGTGACCGCTTGCGAATTTTTGAGGGAGAAAAACCAAGACGTGTTTTTATTTATCGACAATATCTTTCGTTATGCCATGGCAGGCATGGAAATCGGGGCTATGCTTGGCAAGGTACCTTCCGAGTTGGGTTATCAGGCAACGCTTGATCGTGATCTTGCACTGCTCGAGGAACGTATTACCGCGGATGGGCACAAGGCAATTACATCTATCCAAGCAGTTTATGTTCCCGCTGATGATCTCACTGATCCTGCAGTAGTAGCGATTTTTTCACATCTCGATGCTTCGCTCGTTCTTTCCCGTGCGGTAGCTGAAAAAGGAATCTATCCTGCGGTAGATGTGCTCCGCTCGCGGTCATTAGGGCTTGATGTAGATATGGTAGGGAAGCGCCATTTTGATATTGCATCACGCGTGAAAGAGATGTTTCAGAAATATGAAGAACTCTCGCATATTATTGCGATTCTTGGTATTGAAGAGCTTTCGCGAGATGATAGGATTGTGGCCAGCCGCACGGAGCGCTTACAGCGATTTTTGACTCAACCTCTTTTTGTTTCCGAACATTTTAATAATAGGAAGGGGGTTTATGTGCCACTCGAAAAGACACTCGAGGGCTGTGAACGTATTTTGAATGGAGAGTATGACACGGCAGATCTTCGTGAACTGTTCATGATTGGTGCGCTAGATGAAGTGAAGAAAAATTCATGATTACATGCACCGTTACTTCTCTTGTTGCAACAGAAGAATATCCCGCGCTTCAGTGCGTGACGCTTCCTGGCACAGAAGGAGTATTTCAGGTATATCCTGGTCATGCAGAGGCATTTTTTGCGTTGCAGGAAGGAAATATCCAATTGAGGCATGAGGACGGTACCGAACAAAAGATATCAGCGAATGGAGGCGAGTGTTATATCAACCATGATCACGTTATTGTTGTGTTATAACGTGAAGAGAAATTTGCGTGTAATGAGAGGATTATGATATAACTGGCAAGGCTCATTGACAAGAGAGGGAGGACGGGAATATGAGTATCCCGCTCTTTACTGAAGAAGAAGAAGCTGCATATAGAGCGCAGCGCGATAGAATAGAAGAGCAATGGCAGCAGAATGTATACCATAGTTTTGATGCGTATTGGGGAGAGCTGCAGGCTTGCGAGGAGGCAGAAAAGAAAGAAACCATCGCGCGCGTTGAGGCGCGTGCGGAGGAATTCTTGAACGCTCTTATTATCTTTTTCGGATCACGTGCGCGTAAATACATTGACTTCCGTTCCGTGTTTGCGGAGGCTGAATATGTGTATGCATTATGTGTTCAATATGATACGCCTGAGGCTCGCCGCGATGCGCATACGTTTCTTAAAGCATTTTCTGAAGCGCCGCGATCATGGGGCCGTTCTGCGTTTATGCGATTTTTGCGTGGAATCGGGAAGCAGCGAGGGGCGTCTTATTATGGAGCAGGCATGTTTAGTGCGCTGCAAGGGTGGAGGGAGCGGGAGGTCGAGGCATTTTGCCGCGTGCTTGTAAGCGAGGAGTGTCTGTATGGTCATATTTTTGTTTCTTATGCGCATGCAGGAGAGGAGGCTTGCGAAGAGGATTTCGATTTTGAATATATCGAGAGCGATGTGCAATTCAAAGCGACGCGTGCCGACCGTAATGTAAGGTTTCTGGAATGCTTATGTCGCATGCTCGAGGAACGCGGCCTTGGGGATATGCCGGCAAAAAAGGCTCCGCGTGAGAAGAAAGAACATATACCGAAAATATTTAAGGCGGGGGATATGATTCGCGCGCGAACGTTGCGTGATTTGCCGCTTCCCGCTCATGTGCGCGTGCCCATCTTGCGGCGTAATAGGGATGCGACTGAATGGACGCCTGATATCCTCGAGATGGTGGTGACACGCGTGCCGAATCGAGGAGGAACTTGCGTCTGCCTTATTGTCGATCATGATCGCAAAGCATCTCGAGAAGTATTTTATGGTTTCGGTTATGACAAGTCACTTTTTGACGGTGCGACCTTTCTTGGTCTTTGGACGGGGGAGTATGCACCGCCCAATAAAACTCTCGCTCTTAAGTTTTTGTACCAAAAGCCTCCACGCACATCTCGGAAATCATAAATAATACCGCCCCATGGGGTGGTATTTGTATGACTGGCGTGATGCGGGTGCACTCATACGTTTGATCCATATTCTTGACATGAATACGGTAATTGTGACAAGATTTCTATAGTGAAAGGAGGTTGGTATCCACGGCAATGGAAGCCACAAATGGCACAAAGATGTGTGCTCGCCTGCATCCATCAGATGCACTGCAGGCATGTTTTGTACACATCGCAACTTCAGAAGATCTCAGGCGGCGCATCTATTATCATCTTGAGGTAAGTTCCGGTCTTAATTCCGCATTACAGTACACTGTGTGCGAGTTTGTGGAACAAGAGACCGGGGAAGTTGTAGGGACCGGTACATTAGTGGCTATTTACAAAGATTTTTCAGGAAAGATCATTCTCAAAAGTGAAAAACGACAGCGCGAGTTTCCAGGGTTGCCAGCAATCATAGAAGAAGTTCGGAATTCTTTTGAAAGTGTTTCTGATAAGGTTATTTCTTTCCCCCCGAAATCTTTTGTGCATATGCATCGATACTTTAGAATATTGAATGATGAAATGCGCGCAGGACATTGCCCGACGCTTCCTGAGGTCATGAACGACATGCTCAAAAAATCAGGCTGCATTGAGATGGTAGAAGAGACTTAGAGAGATGCCACGTACACACCCCTCGCGGTGTGTTTTTATTTTCAGAAATCTCGAGTGGACTCCGGTAGAAGTTTATTAGACCTGAGGAGAATCTCCCGCCCGTAAGGGCGGGGGATGAATCAGAAGCCCTGAGCGAAGCGAGTGATCTAAAAAACTTGACTGGTCGCATACCATGCGCCCGAAGGGGCGCGCGACAGGTGTATTCCTTGTGCCGAAGGGGATCAAGGTATACCCCGAGGCTGCCCCGCTCGGGGAAGGTTATTTGTGCAAAATATGCACAGTGACGAAATATGTGGATGGTTGTATTATAAAGGCGATTATAATGTGCGTTTTTTTTCTTTTGAAAATGCAGAAAAAGTTTTTTATACTTTTTTCCATAGGCGTAATGATGGTAATAGGAGCAGTGGGGTGGTTGGGGTGGATTCAAAGATTTGCACGTGCATCCGATGGTTCAGGAACAAATAGTGTAACGCCTTCAACAGTGATTGCCAGCACCACAGGTAATGCGCTTGTTTTTACGTTTACGGCGGCGGAAACAATGAGTAGTGGTGATGTCGCGGTTACAATACCATCTGATTGGAGTACGCCTACATCTACTAGTGGAACAGCAGGGTATACGACAGTGACCTCGGGCGCGGGAATGATAGCAACCATACTAGATACGGCGGATTCGAGTTTGGGTTGGTCTGCGGGAACGGCCTGTACTAATGGGCTCGATACATCAACTGCAACGTATTATGAAGGAACTGCATCGATTGAGTGTCAAAATGGTAATGAATCAACCGGTAATGTTTTTTATAAAAACATTAGTACGCAGAATTGGTCTGGATATACGACGATAGGGTTTTGGATTCGCACGAGTGCGGCAGTTGCCGCAAATCGGCTTCAGTTTGCATATGACGACAATAATAATCTCGCGAGCCCCGTCGCAATACTAAACATCCCTGCGTTGTCTGCTAATACCTGGACTTATGAAACGCTTGCGCTTACCGGAACACGGACATCAATTGCAAGTTATGGGTTTCGTATTGCTCATAATTCAGCACTCGATCATGTTAACATATTTGTTGACGATATTATGATTGGTCCAGGCGTCGCAACATTTCCTGGAGATAATGTAGTAAGAGTTAATCTATTGAGCCTTACTGGTGGACAGACGGTTGTGTTTACCTATGGGTCGGGAGGAGGAGCAAGCGGGGCGCTCGCGCCACGGACGGGACGAAAAAGCACGTTTCTTACAAAAACACGTATCAATGCAGCAGGGACAGAAGTTGCTCTTGCCACATCTCCGACCGTAACGGTTGCTAATCCAGTTCCTTCTCTTTCTAGTATTTCTCCTCCTTCTAAAAATGCGGGAGATAGTACGTTTACGCTGACACTTATTGGAACAAATTTCAATGCGAGTTCTACGGCATATTTTGAAGGCAATGCGCTTCCTACTACCTATGTGACAGGCACCCAACTTACTGCAACTGTTTCTGCATCGTTTCTTGAACTCGCAGGGACGTTTAATGTAACTGTGCTAAATCCAACCCCAGGGGGCGGACAGTCAAATGCTCAGGAATTTATCGTAAATAATCCTGTCCCTGTCTTTACAACGGTGTTGCCAGACTCGGCAACGGTTGGTGATGGTAATACAACAATCACTCTTACAGGAACTAATTTTGTTTCTGGTTCTATCGTACGTCTTGATGGAACTGATCTGGGCACTGCATATGTGAATTCGACACAACTGACTGCAACAGTTGCCTCAAGCAGTTTGCTTGCGGCGGGAACAAAAAGCATAAGCGTTTTTAATCCTACTCCCGGGGGTGGGACATCGGGATTGAGGATGTTTACTATAAATAATCCGACTCCAACGATTTCCTCCATCTCCCCGTCAACTATTGAAGCGGGAAGTTTATCGTTTACCCTCGATGTGGATGGAACAGGCTATGCAACAAGCTCGATAGTAAAGATCGACGGAGATACGCTGACGACCACGTATGTGAACACTCATCATCTTGAAGCTGCGATCCCTTCCTCGTATATTGCTGTTTCAGGAACACATGTTATTACAGTATTTACATCTACCCCAGGAGGCGGAACATCGAATTCAAGTACGCTCCAGGTGATTGATACGACGCCTCCTGCAATTACCATTACGGCTCCTACAAAGATTTCTACAACTGCGATTACTGATACGACCGTCCACGTGGTAAATACGCATATTCTTGTTTCAAATGTGATTGTGGATCCTTCCACAACTGCCGGCACGAGCAATTTTTCTTGTACGCAGACAAGTATCGGAGTTGTCGACTGTACGATTCATATTACTTCAAGTGGGTATCTTGTCATTAAAGGAACCGATGAAAGTGGTAATGTAAATACAGCTACCGAAACAGGGTATCGCATCGAAACAACACCTCCGTCGATTACGATTACAGCACCGACGACAAGCTCCACTGCAACTATAATTGATACCACAATTCATGTGCTCGATTTGCCGACCTTGAATTCCGGCATCAATGTGATGAATGTGATTGTGGATCCTTCTACAACCGCCGGCACGAGCAATTTTTCTTGCACGCAGACCGATACCTCTACCGTCGACTGCACGATTCGCATCACGTCAAGCGGAAATTTAGTAATCAAGGCGACGGATAATGCGGGAAATGCGGCAACAGAAACCAAAAGCGGATATGTGATCGATGCGATTCCTCCGTCGATTACGATTACGGCACCGACAAAGTCAAGTCGCGATACGATTTCGGATACATTCATTCATATTACCGATAATAGCGGATTATCTTCGAGCGATGTGACACTTAGTACCTCTACGACGGCAAGTGTAGGGAGTTTTCTCTGCAGCCAAACCAACAGCAAAACCGTTGATTGCTCAATCGATGTGCTTTCAAGCGGAAATGTGACGATTAAGGCATCAGACTTGCTTGGAAATACTTCAAGCCAGTCAGAAAATGATTACGTAATTGAAGGAGTTCCTCCGATAATTACTATTACGCCGAGTACGAAGGTCTCTAATACTGCTATCACCGATACGACGATTCACGTGACGGATAATTACGCAATAAGCGCAGCAAGCGTCATTGTGGATCCTTCCACAACCGCCGGCACGAGCAATTTTTCTTGCACGCAGACCGATACCTCTACCGTCGACTGCACGATTCGCATCACGTCAAGCGGAAATTTAGTAATCAAGGCGACGGATAGCGTTTCAAACAGTGCGCAAGAAAATCAGGATCATTATGTGATCGAGACTGCGCCGCCAAGCATAGCAATCATAGCACCGACCACAGCTTCAAGTTCTGCTATCACCGATACGACGATTCACGTGACGGATAATTACGCAATAAGCGCGGCAAGCGTCATTGTGGATCCTTCCACAACCGCCGGCACGAGCAATTTTTCTTGCACGCAGACCGATACCTCTACACCGTCGACTGCACGATTCGCATCACGTCAAGCGGAAATGTGATAGTGAAGGCAATGGATGACGCAGGAAACAGTTTTACCCAAATACAAAGCGGATACGTGATTGATACCACGCCGCCTGTGGTTATGATTACTGCGCCTACATTAAATTCCAACGATGATATTACGGATACCACGATTCATGTCACGGACGACAATGCTATTTTTGCGGCAAATGTACTGGTCGATGCATCGAGTACTGCTTTCACACACCATTATGTTTGTGTGCAGACCGACAGCAAGACAGTCGATTGCACTATTGAAATAGATACGTCAGGAAATGTTATTGTTGATGCGACTGATGCAGCGCATAATACAGCGACACAGACACAAAGCGGTTATATACTTATGCATCCCGGTCCTTCAATTCACATTACTCCTCCAACGAAGATTTCAAGTTCTACAATTACCGATACGACGATTCGTGTTACTGATGATGTTTCAGTGGCCGCGTCTAACGTAACCGTAAGCGCTTCTTCTACTGCCGGCACGAGCAATTTTTCTTGTACGCAGACCGATACCTCTACCGTCGACTGCACGATTCGCATCACGTCAAGCGGAAATTTAGTAATTGATGCCGTAAACGGTCCAAAGGCAATGACCGAAGATGTGGAAGGCGGATACGTGATTGATACGATTCTACCGGTAGTAATCATTACTGCGCCTACATTAGTTTCGGGTGCTCCGATTACCGATACGACGATTCATGTGACAGACAATAACGACGTGCGTGCATCACAGGTATCTATTGATGCGCAGTCTACTGTCGATACGAGTAATTTTGTTTGTACGCAAACGGATAGCAAGACAGTCGACTGCACGATTCGTATCAATTCCGACGGAGATCTTATTGTGAATGCGATTGATGATGCGGGAAATACTGCAACTGCGACGCAAAGCGGATATTCGATTGTGACGTCCGCGCCGGTTATTTCATTGGTGAACGCAACCCCGTCGCAGACATCGGTGTCGATCGGGTGGATGACTGATTCGCTTTCTTCAACCAAAGTGTCCTACAGTCCCGACACATCCTACAGCGCGGCGACGACGGAAATCGATCTTTCACCGCGTGTCGTGTCTCATACGGCAACTATTTCAAATCTTGTAGCGTGTACCACCTATCACTATAAGGTAGTTTCGACTGATTTGATGGGAAATACCACTACGGGGACAGATGGAACATTTACAACCACCGGGTGTGCGGGGGGTGCATCGGTACAAAATCAATCCTTAGGAACCATTACCGCAGGAGGAGGCATATTAAGCCTCACTCACGGCGGAACCACCATTACTCTCGCGGTTCCATCAGGCTATGCGGGAACGTCCAATTATTTTCAAATCAAGGCGCTTTTGAAATCCACGGTACTCAGCGCGCTTTCAACTCCCACAGATATGGTGCCGATAGGAACATATGCATATGATCTGAAGGCATTATCCGATTCGCAAACCGAGCTCTCTTCATTTGCTCATAACGTTTCCGTGACACTAGGATATTCGTTAAGTGATATTCTCAATGTCAATGAAAATACGCTCGCGATCTATCACTATACAGAGGGAGCGTGGACGCCGCTATCTTCCTGCGCGGTCGACACGACAGCACGAACAGTAACTTGTACCGCATCCTCATTTTCTACTTTTGCACTGTTTGGATCCGCAAAAGGCGGTGCAGCCTATGCTACTCCGGAGGGAGTAGTGGTGAGCGGAGGAGTGCGTCTTCCGCTTGATTTTGCGATTGATGATGGCGCTACAAGTACTTCGGAGCGAGTGCTTGCGCTTACATTGAACGCAGATCCGAATTTTGTTTCGTGGTATGCAGTATCGCTTGATCCACAGTTTACTGATGTACCGCGCCTTCCCTATGGCCCGTTTGGCACTATCGTTCTTCCTGACAAAGAAGGAACATATAATGTATATGTTCAATATTATTCAAGCCTCAATATTCCTTCACGTATTATTTCACACCGCATTACCTATCAGAAAGCCGTTGTGGAACCCTATCTTTACGAAGAAGAAGCGCCTTCCTTCTTTCCTTCGACATCCACACCAACCGTTTCTGCACCCGTTCCGACAGAAACATCAACATCTTCACTTCTTCAGTACATTCCCGTTTTCCGTAGTCATATGGAGATTGGTTCATTGGGAAGTGAATTGATAGGCTTGCAATTATTTCTAAAAATAATCGGGGTATATCATGGTCCGGTTACGGGATATTTTGGATCTCTCACGCAGGTGGGAGTCCAAGCTTTTCAGAAAAAATACAATATCCCGCAGGTAGGAGTGGTAGGACCTCTCACGCGCAATCAATTGAATAAGATTCTTAAGGAATCACAGCAGTAATTTGATTGTAAAAAAATAAAAAAGCACCCTTTAATGCGTGGTGCGAAAATTAAGATTTCCTATCAGGCCCATCAATAACCCAGTATTTCCAACGTGGTTTAACCCACCACGAATGAAATTTTAGATTAACCCTGCCTTCAAAAAAGATCTCCATAAGATGATTGTCCAGTACAATCCTCAAAAATGACCATCTTGGTTCTGGAAGGTTTGGAGCATATGGATCAACCTCGCGACTTAACACGATCATTCTTCCAACACCATCTTCTGTGGGCTCAATCCTTTCGTATCCAAGAGAAAAACCCTTTTGGTAATCCTTGAGAGGAAAATGAAATACTTCTTGTGCGTCAATAAATAGGTAGAGGCCTGTTTTATCTTTTCTAAAACGTAAAGTCTTTCCCCTTAGGTCTTGATCAACTTTCACAGTTCCGCCAGCAGAACCTACCAATCTAATTAAAATATGTGTTGGGATATATGCACCTAAACATAATTGTAAATTCTTAACGTCTAATCTCTTTGGCATCCAATACTGCTCCATCAGAAACAGGACCTCCCCATTCGTTATTAATTTATCTAATGTTCTAAACAAAACATAACATTCAGGTCGCCACCTGTCCAATATGTCATGACTCCATCATACTTCTCAAAACTTTCAATTCCTCCGCGATTTGGTTCACAAATCTCGAGTGGACCCTAGGAGATTCGAACTCCTGACCTCGTCATTGCAAATGACGCGCTCTACCAACTAAGCTAAGGGCCCATTTTTCTTTTTTAATGTAACAAAGAAAGTAATAAAAAGCAAAACCGAGAAGTGGCTTTAATTACTCTTCGGTAGGTGCGTGACGGACGAATTAGATTTGAAAGATCTATTTTTGGTATACTATAAAGGAAGTATTAACGTGTACAAAGAATGATATGACACATAAACATATTTTTTTCCCCGCTCTTATCCTAACATCGATTATTAGTGGTCTTTTGTGTGTGGGGTTGTGGCTCTATCCGCAGCGTGCAGAAGGTGCAATCCCGTATCACATGCCCGGACTTCTTACAATACTTACTCCCAGGTTCATCCCGTCTTTGATATCTCACGTGTCGTACCCCAGTACTCTAATGTCGTCCTCCGTCAGTAACGAAGCGGATCTTCACGAGGAACGGGTGATAAATGTGATTCATCAGGCCATGCCGGGAGTAGTGAGTATTGTAGTATCAAAGAATGAGCCTGTATATGAAGAGTATTATACGAATCCTTGGCAAGGAAATGCTACGGTCAATAATTTTTTTGGCGGACAGATTGCAATACCCAATGTTCGCCAAAATGGCACCCAATTAAAGGAGGTAGGTGAAGGGTCTGGGTTTATTGTATCACCTAACGGCCTTATTGTGACAAATAAACATGTGGTAAGTGACCCAACTGCATCGTATACCGTGTATCTCAATGATGGACAAAAATTTGATGCAACCGTACTTGCGCGGGATCCATTTCAAGATATGGCAGTAGTAAAAATTCCTGCAAAAGGGCTCGCCTCGCTTGTTTTAGGGGACTCGGATACGGCAATGATTGGGCAGACCGTGATTGCAATAGGAAATGCGTTAGCGGAATTCCGGAATACCGCTTCAGAAGGTATAATTTCCGGATTAGCCAGAACGGTAACAGCACAAGGCGCAAATACAGAGGAGACTCTTCAGGGATTGATACAAACTGATGCTGCCATTAATGAAGGAAACTCCGGTGGCCCGCTTCTGAATTTAAAGGGAGAAGTAATAGGCGTGAATGCTGCATTGGCGCAAGGGGCGCAGAGTATTGGGTTTGCTATTCCTATCAATAACGTAAAGCGTGCCATAGAAGATGTGGCGACTACGGGTAAGATTTCCACCCCCTACATAGGTGTGCGTTATGTATTAATCACCAAGTCATTGAAGGATACCGAACATTTGTCTGTGGATGAGGGCGCTCTCGTACGAGGAGATAATAATATTCCGGCGGTAATAAAAGGTTCTCCTGCAGACAAGGCTGGTATTAAAGAGGGGGACATTATTCTTTCTGTAAACGGAGCTCTGATATCCCAAGAAAAAAGCTTGACCGATATCATAAGTCAGTATAAGGTAGGGGATGTTATTACTCTTAAGGTGCTGCGGGGTAAGGACGAGGAAGATGTCAGTATGCTTCTTGTGGAAAGACCTCACAATCTTTAAGGTATGTACGGGTGCGTATGCTCAGATTTCATTATTAATCCAGCCAATAGATATTTATGTTCAGCCCATTTAATCGTTTTACAATAAAAGCACAGGAAGCTATACAAACCGCTCAAGATATCGCACTTGAGCGTAATAATGCGGAATTAAAATCATTGCATTTATTATACGCCCTTCTTAACCAAGAGGAGTCGTTTGTGTTGGCGAGCCTTGTCAAACTAGGCACTAATATCAGCTCATTACAGGCAACCGTTGAAACAGAACTTGGACGCATTCCCCGCGTCGTTAATGGAGCGCAGAAAGCGCAACTCTACATCTCTCAGGAGATGATGCAGATTTTAGAAAGTGCATCACGAGAAGCGGTAAAAATGAAAGATGAATTTATCTCATGTGAGCATTTGTTATTGGGTGTTCTTGAGGTTTCATCTCGGGGCAGAGAAATTTTGAAAAATTTTGGGGTGAATTACGGCGAATTTGTAAAAGTGCTTCAGGATGTTCGCGGTGGAGCGCAAGTTAATGATGAAACGCCAGAAACGAAGTTTAAAACATTAGAAAAGTATGCAGTAAACTTGACCGAGCTTGCACGAGAAGGAAAGCTTGATCCCATTATCGGACGGGAAAATGAATTGCGCAGATTGGTCCAGATCTTATCGCGCAGAACAAAAAACAATCCTATCTTGATTGGTGAACCTGGAGTGGGAAAGACCGCCATTATTGAAGGGCTCGCACAGCGCATCGTAACCAAAGATGTTCCTGAAATGTTGCAAGGCAAGGAGGTTATTTCCTTAGATCTTGGGGCGCTGATTGCCGGTACGAAATTTCGAGGTGAATTTGAGGATCGATTGAAAGCGTTCATGAAGGAATTGCAAAAAAATCAAGGTAAATATATTTTGTTTATCGATGAAATTCACATGATTGTGGGGGCTGGTGCTGCGGAGGGGGCACTCGATGCGGCAAATTTGTTAAAATCTCCTCTTGCGCGGGGTGAATTACGCGCAATTGGAGCGACGACATTTAAGGAATATCAGCGATACATCGAAAAAGATGCAGCACTCGAACGTAGATTTCAGCCTATTCTTGTAGAAGAACCGAGCGTGGAGGATAGTATTGCTATTTTGCGCGGATTAAAAGTGAAGTATGAGATGCATCATGGAGTCAAAATCGCAGATAGTGCTATCGTGGCAGCGGTAACGCTCAGCAGTCGCTATATCGCCAATCGTTTTCTTCCTGACAAAGCAGTGGATCTTATTGACGAGGCGTCATCGAGCGTAAAATTAGAAATGGGTTCGATGCCTGCTGAATTAGAGCAGCGTACGCGTACTATTACGCGTCTTGAGATCGAGCGCGAGGCGTTAAAGAAGGAATCTTCTGTGGCAAGCAAGAAAAGGCTTTCTGAAATTCAGAGCGAACTCAAAGAGCTTCGAGGTGGAAAAGATTCTCTGATGCAGCAATGGAAAGATGAAAAAGGGATGATTGAGAAAGCACAGGCGCTTCAGAAAACACTAGATGAGCTTCGGCAGGATGCCGATCGTTATGAACGGGAAGGTAATTTAGAAAAGGTTGCAGAGATTGTATACGGAAAAATACCGCAGACAGAGAAATCGCTGAAAACGTTAGAGAGAAAGATTCTGCGGGCCAAGAAAGGATTTCAATTTGTAAAAGAAAAAGTAACTGATGAAGAAATTGCAAAGATTGTTTCGCGCTGGACAGGAATTCCTGTTGATAAGATTTTGGAAGGTGAAGCAGAAAAATTAAGGACGATGGAACAGGTATTGAAGCAGCGGGTGATCGGACAAGATGAGGCAATAGAGGCTGTGTCACGGGCAATCAAACGAAGCAGGTTGGGGCTTGCGGACGAAAAGAGGCCCATTGGTTCTTTCCTGTTTTTGGGGCCAACCGGAGTAGGGAAGACAGAGCTTGCTAAGGCGCTCGCAGATTTTATGTTTAATGATGAGGACGCGATCGTGCGTCTTGATATGTCAGAGTACATGGAACAGCATTCTATCGCTAAATTGATTGGTTCGCCTCCGGGATATGTGGGGTATGACGAAGCAGGTCAACTTACTGAGATTGTGAAACACAGACCGTATTCATTGATTCTTTTTGACGAAATCGAAAAAGCGCATCCCGAAGTATTCCATATTTTATTGCAGGTGCTTGATAATGGACGGTTGACTGACTCGAAGGGGCGTACTGTGAATTTTAAGAACACTATTATCATCATGACATCGAATATCGGAGGCGAATTCGTACAAGAAGGAAATTTTGGATTTGTGATGGGGGAGGGGGCGGTTGCACAGGAAGATAACGTAAAAATAAAAATGCAGGAAGCGTTGAAGGGATATTTTAGGCCAGAGTTTCTGAACCGTATTGATGAAATTGTGATGTTTAATTCGCTCCGCAAGGAAGATCTCATTAAGATCATTGATGTACAGCTTACTTATGTGAAGGAACGACTAGCGGCGCGGAATATTGTGTTGAAGGTTGATGATAAAGCCAAGCAGTATCTTGTTGAACATGGATATGACCATGATTTTGGGGCACGTCCGCTAAAGCGATTAATACAAAAACTCATTGTGGACGCAGTTGCACAAAAATTAGTGCTTGGTGAGCTGAAGGAGGGGCGGGTCAGCGTATCTACAAAAGGGAAAGAACTCGTGCTTAGTAAGTAAAGAGCACGCGCAAGTCTTATTTTTAGAGGTGTAGGATGTGATGAAATTACAATCCATCTTTAGGCAATACGGTGTGTTATTTCTTGCATATTGCGGTACGGCTTTTTTGTTGTGGCTTGGATTGAGTGCGGATCCAATCTTTCAAGTAGGTAATGCAATAGTGCTTTTGTGGTGGCTGAACATTCTTATGCGGGATTCCGGAAACTTTCCGTTTTCCGCATTTTTCATTGCGCCATTATATCTTTTATCAGCGCCCCTTCACTCATTTTATATGGTTGCGGGGGCCGAAATTGCTTGTAGTGCCGCCCTTCTTCTCATTGTCGTGGGTGTGTGTGCACAACAAAAGAAATTCTGTGCATGGGCTTGGTTTTTCCCACTTAACATGTGGATTTATTGGTTCTTTTTTAATGTGCCCTTTGATACCATAAAAAGTATCGTATTCGCAGCAGCGCTGTGGGGAGTGTTGCGCGGGTATAACTATGCCTTACGTCGCAGGGGAGAGGAGGTGCATCCGCACGAAACAGGCGTACTGATGCTTGAGGTGCTTTTATGTATGGAAATGGTATGGGTCACCGCATTGTTGCCTCTCGGTTATCTTTTTTCACCGCTTTTTCTTTCCCTTTTTGTCTATTGCCTTGTACACGGGGGCCGTTATTATCTTCGGAAAAAGACATTGGTCGGATACTCTCCTATCATATTATTTACTTTTTTGTGTATGCTTGTTATTGTAATAATTGCAACACAAAAACCGTTTTAATTTGAATCTATTTATGCGTATTGTTGTTAAAGTATTTCTTTTGTTGTCGGTATTATCTTTGTTTTTTTTCTCACCTCAGTTTTATTTTCCATTTATCGTAAGCAAGGTGTTCTGGTTTAGGTTTTTTGTCGAGATTGCGTTATTAGCGTGGCTTATTGATGTTGCGCAACATCGTGTAGTGCGATTTCGTTTCACCGAGCCTATTGTTGCTGCGGTAAGTATATTTGTGGGTGCCCTGACACTTGCTGCGGTGTGGGGAGTAAACCCTGCGTTCAGCATGTGGTCCAATTTTGAACGGAGCGAGGGGTTGTTTTCTTTGCTGCATTATTTTGCATTTTTCCTTCTCTTACTTGATGTTGCCACGATAGATGATTGCATGAATGTGGTGCGGGTATTGATTTATGCATCACCTTTTGCAGCGTTTTATCGTATTTCCAGTGCAATAAACTTTGGTACACATACCTTTGAACGGGTAAGCGGGGTATTTGGCAATCCCTCCTATCTCGCGGGGTTTCTTATTTTTGTGTTTGCATTTATCGGGTTGCTGATGCTTCGTAATAGTGCTCATGGGCGACGATCCAAAGACGCCCTTCCTTATGCAGAAAACTATTTACTGGGATGTGTGGCGGTAGTAGATCTTATCGCGTTTGTGCTTACACAGACACGTGGTGCATATATCGGGCTTTTCGCGGGACTGTTTGTGTATGGAGGCTTTTTGCTGTGGAAAGGGACAGAACGTCGGGAACGCATGCTGGGCATCGGATTGCTTGTAGTATTGCTTGGGACTGTTTTGACGGGACTTGTTGTATTAAGGGGGAAGAGTACTCCATTTTCAGGGCTTGATAATCTTTCCACCTTCACTCTTCGCGTAGCAACATGGAAAGCGGCATGGAAAGGATTTTTAGAGAGACCCTTAATCGGGTATGGTCCTGAAAATTTTTCCGTAATTTTTGATAAGCATTACGATCCTATCCACTCAGGAATTGAGATATGGTTTGATCACGCACACAGTATTGTGTTTGATCTTCTCGCAACATCAGGAATTTTAGGATTTTTAGCCTATTGTTTTATTTTCTTTGCATTATATCGATGGTATGTTTCTCGTATCCTTAAAAGGAATTCCGCAATGGTATCCGGTATTTACATTGCGCTGCCCGTTGCCTATCTCGTACAAAACTTAGTACTGTTTGATACGTTCTCTTCCTACCTTTCTTTTTTTGTTTTTTTGGTTCTTGCACGACATGCTGCGGTGGGAGGAGAGGAACAGAGTACAAAGAAGAATACACCGCAATCTCTACCCAAATATCAGTTTAACGCGAGTTTTGTTTTTTTTGTGGTAGTAACCGTGCTCGCCGTGATGAGTATCTGGGCGTTATATGAAAATTCTGCCGCCTACCACAAAAATCAAGAACTCGCGGCATCATATTTTTTTGTTCGACAAAGTTCGCTTGCAGAGGGAGTAAGTCGTTTCGAGTCTATGGCACAGGAGCCATCCTACCTAGGACACCGTGAGGTAGAGAAGGAATTGAGCGTATACTTGTATTCCTGGGTTGCTTCTTTTGATAGTAAGGAAATTGAACAGAATATTCCGGCCCTGGACAAGGGGTTAGCCATGATTGATGTTGCAAGAAAACAAGATCCTCAGTATTTGCTTCTTGATTATGTCCTGGGAAAAACATATCAGCTTTTAGGAACTAAATTGAGTTCCGAAGCTTACATAAAGAAAGCAGAAATAGTTTTACGTGAAGCGAACGCTAAGAGTCCTAATCGTATCGAAACGCTTGATGCGCTCACATCCACACTGCTTATGGAACAGGATTATAATGATGCGCGTACGTTTGCATCGCAGATTGTTGCTCTTCGCCCTGATATGGAGGTGGGACACCGTCTTCTGGGTATTACTTACTATGAACTTCACGACCTTGCCCACGCAAATCCCGAGCTTATAAAAGCGCTGACTATTAATCCTTCTTCAACCGCAGCGCGCTATCTTAAATAACTTGCGCATGGAACCTATCGTTGAACAATTTAGTGTGATCAGTCGCGTTTTGTATGCGGTAGCGCACACTATTTCCGACACACAATATCGCGAGAAAGTAAAAGAATATGCGTTGTTGATTATGGAATCATTTTGTAAGAAAGATCTGAGCAGGATGAGGGAACAGGTGGGTATGGTAGAGTTGTTGCTTAAAAACGCAGCGGGGTTGCATTTCATTGCTGAAGAAAATTATGACGTGCTTTCTCGTGAGCTGGGAATTTTTTTGGGGCGCTGTGAGACATATATTTACAAGCAAGAACGTTTTACGGGACAAGATGCGTTAGCTATATTTCCGGAAAGTTCCGTATTTCCTAAAAATAGTTATTCTGGAGCAGATATCCCCACGCAAGAGAAATCGACTACCTCTCAAGAACGTGCAGCAGTACACCATGGAACGCATGAACACAAATCGGGGAGCGCAAGTACTCCTACACACGCATCGTTAACTATGCGACAAGAAACAATCCTCTCCCTTTTACATAAAAAGGAATCTGTGCGTCTTATGGATATCCTTGTACACTTTCCTGAATTCAATGAAAAAACAATCCGAAATGACTTGCGGACACTTTGTGAGCAAGGCAGGGCAATACGTATCGGAAATGGAGGACGAGGAAGTAAATATCAGGCACAATCGTAAAAAGAGTTTACCAACTGCGGCTTAAAAGAATTGAAATAGAAATAAGAAGAGAGTGTAACGTAGCGAGGAACAATCTCGTTGTATTAAAGAAGAGTGATGAAAAGTTTTTTTGTGAAAAATGAAGGGGATGGTTTTCCACAGAAAAAAGCTTGAAAAGGGGTTGCTTTTTTTGGTAAAATGGATTATAATAATTGGGTCTGGACAAATCAAGCAAATTGCTAGATTTTTCCTGCCATCCCATTTTTTAGGTTAGGGGACATTTTTCTTTTCACATCTCGTGTACATATTTCTGTAGTACAATAGATGTGAGGAGAAAAGAAAAAATACGATCGCAACGAACGGTATTTGAAAAACAAATAAGGAAGGAATGAAAAGGATAAACAGTTGGTATTTCCTAATTATTTTATTATTTTGAAATAATGAGCCACTTTCAAGGTCGATGGTAGGTTCAAAGCTTATCATGCTCTTGGCTCATCCAGAAAAGTAATTAAAGCAATTGTTAATAAGACGATTTGTTTTGCGAGGTCGAATTGCAAAATCAAATCGTATAAAAATAAACAAACAGCATATTATGGGTAACAACAAATTCAAAAAGACTGCTGCGAAAGTAATCGCAATCGGACTTTCATTGACCACTGCGATGTGGCTTTCCGGGGCAGCATTAGCGCTTCCAACTGTTGCGAAAGCTGCAACTGTTGAAGAGCTTCAGGCTCAGATTGCATCGTTGTTGCAACAGATCACTGCGTTACAAGCGCAGCTCAGCGCATCAACAGGTGCAAGTACGGCATCTGCAGCATGCTCATTCTCACGAAGCCTCACCGTAGGTTCACGTGGTAATGATGTCACCTGCTTACAAGGGGTATTGCATAGCGATGGCTATCTCGCAGTGCCTGCGACAGGATACTTTGGTTCTTTGACCAAAGCGGCAGTAGCAAAATGGCAAGCTGCAAAGGGAGTATCTCCTGCAGCAGGTTATTTCGGTCCTATTTCGCAGAAGGCATTTGCGTCTATGACCGCAACAACAACAACGACCACAGGAACGACAACAACAACGACCACAGGAACGACAACAACAACGACCACAGGAACGACAACTCCAGCTCCAACAGGAAATGGATTGACAGTTTCTGTCGATGCATCAAACCCTGCAGCAGGGAACTTCCCTGCAGGAGGAAGTAAAATTCCTTTCATGGTGTTGAAAGTTGTGGGCGGTTCAAGCGACACCACTGTGACCGCAATGAACGTATATCGTTCGGGACTTTCGAGCGATAATGACGTATCGAATGTATACTTGATGGATGGTAGCACCGTGCTCGCCACAAACATCGGGTTGTCAAATGGAAAAGTACAGTTCTCTCTCAGCTCGGGGTTGTTTACTGTGAAAGCAGGCCAAACACGCTTGATCACAGTAGCTGCTGATATTGCAACAACGGGTGCTTCAAAAACATTCGCATTTGGCGTGAACTCGGCTTCCGATATCACCGCTTCTACGAGTGTCTCAGGCTCCTTCCCAATGACAGGAAACCAGATGACGGCGGTGACGGTTTCAAATCCATCACTCGCAACGTTGACCCTTAACAACCTTTCAACAGGTGGTTCAGTAAATGCCGGAACAACAAACTTCTTGGCAGGTCAGTTCTCATTTGTTTCTGCAAACAGCGCAGTAAGCGTGAAGTCTATCAAACTCACAGAGAATGATACGATTAATGCTTCAACCGATCTCGCAAATATCAAGCTTATGAATGGAACCACCCAGGTAGGTGCAACACTCGCAAACTTGAATGCAGACGGAACGGCGGTGTTTGACCTCTCCAAGAATCCTTTACAGATTGCTTCAGGTCAGACGGTAAATCTTTCTGTGTACGCAGATGTGGTTGGTGGTGTGAATCGCCATATGACGTTCACTATCCAGCGCTCGTATGATGTGGTTGCAACAGACATGACCTACAATGTAGGCGCATCAGTGTTGGCACAGGTATCATTCCCAATCTCTGCGACACAAGTAACGGTGAATGCAGGTACTCTTGTGGTAAACAAGGATGCAGCATCTCCAAATAACTACGTTGCAGCAGGTGCAACAAACGCAACACTTGCCACATTTGACTTCCAGGCAAATGGTGAGCCTGTGAGAATTACTGCACTTACGTATCAAATCGGAAGTTATACTTCCGGTGCAGAAACAACCGTATGGAATAACCTAAAGCTCGTAGATGATCAGGGTGTCCAGATTGGTACCACCGTTACTGCGGGCGCTACAGTGGGAACGTCAAAAGCAAATGCGCTTACTAACCTGAACTACATTATCCCAGCAAATACAACACGCAAATTGTCGGTTATTGCAGACATTGCTGCTGCGTATGCGGGTAGCGTAACAGGCAGTATCACATCCATTACGGGTCAGGGATATACTTCACTTGCAGCGATTACCGATACAACAACGCATTCAGGAAATGCACTCAGTGCATCTTCTGCACCGTTTGTAGCGGCAAAGAACAACGCAGTGGGTTCAATTTCTACCGTGGCGGGTGCAATGGGAGTACGCGTGGGTTCATTTACGCTTACTGCAGGTCCTGCAGAAGGCATTAATGTAACAAGCCTTACGCTTACCCCAAGTTCAACTGCAGGTCATCTTCAGAATATGAAGGTGATGGTGGGTGGCACGCAGGTTGGTTCTACACAGGCAACGGTAACAACATCGGCATTCACCGTTTCTCCATCTGCACCAATCGCAATCGCGACAGGTGGTCAGATCGTAGTAGATGTGTATGCTGACACCGTTTCGGGAGCAACCTCCTCTGCATCGACGGTTGTAAGTTTGACAACCGCACAGGGAACAGGAGCTTCTACAAATACCACTCGTACTGCAACAGGAACATCTGTTGCCGGTCAGAGTGTCACGGTAAATTCGGCGGGTACATTAACCTCTGCATTAGCAACCCCGTCTATACAGACCCAACAGGTCGGTATGGGAGTTTCTGGCGTAGTTCTTGGAAGCTTCAAGCTTTCAGAGACGAGCAACAGCGAGTCTGTTGATGTCACCTCTTTGGGTGTTGATGTCCATGCATCATCTGCAAACGACATCAAGAACCTTCGCTTGATGAGCGGTACGACTCAGGTTGGTTCAGCGGTTTCTGGTATTTCAGCAGCAAGCTCAACAACCACCTTTACTCTCAGCACACCACTTAATGTTCCTCAGAACAGCTACATAAACTTGAATGTTGTGGCTGATATGAACGATCAGACGGGTGGCGCAACTTCTGCAGATACAGTGTACGTAGGTATTCCTTCTATCACTGCACAAGGCCACATGTCAGGATCAGATGCAAGCGTTGCATTGGCTGTAAACACCGGAGCAACGTTTACCATCTACCAGACATCAATGGTGCCTGCTATAGGACCTTCCTTCACTTCACCAGCAGGTTTGTCTGACGGATCGATTGTTGGTCAATTCAACATCACCGCGGGTGCAAACCATGATGTCGTCGTGAAGTCTGTTTCACTCAGCATGGCAGGTTCATTGCTTCAGAGTTCATCTTCCGTAGCGTTGACAGTGTATGGTAGCGATGCTCCATCCACTACGCTTGGAACATCGACCGCAACATCAACAAACACTTACGTAGTGACACTTAATGGTTCTACGGGGTGGACTGTTGCAAAGGGTTCGACACAGTACTTGATCGTAAAGGCTAATCTTGGTAGCGCAACAAACTTGTTAACCACAACAGGCACACGCTCTTACCAGATTAACCTTCAGGCCGCTTCATGGAATGATGGTGTTTCTAATGCATCTATCAATCCAATTGTGGTCACTCCAATAAACGGTCAGGTCAGCAACTTCAGCTTCTAATAGCGTGAGTTGAGGATAGTTTTCTGGTAGCTCAAAACCAGATACAAACGCCCTCGTCTTATGACGGGGGCTTTTGTTATTCGGAAAACTTCAGAGAGGTAATCCGGTATGGGCGGGTGATTATAGGGTGCATGTCACCATAAATTACATAACGATCGTTTTATAAATAATCAATGTCTAATGGAGAGAGAAAATTTGTATTTATGAATTTTGTGGTACACTAAGATATATTCTCTCATTATGAATGAAATAAAAAACAATAATGATTCTTCAAATATACTTATTCTTGCTGCCGCGATTTTGGGAGGAAGTATTATTTTTTCTGCAGCGTATTATTCTGTTCACAATTTAGGCGTCTCGCCAGACCATGGTGCCACTACACCAACAGTGCAGCCGGTTGACATGGAAGTACTGAATCGTGGCGGCGTGGCGCTCGGTAACAAAAATGCATCAGTGACAGTAGTTGAGTTTAGTGATTTTGAGTGCCCATTTTGTAGGGTATTTTGGAGGGATACATTCCCCGCGCTTAAAAAGGAGTATATTGATACGGGCAAGGTGAAGTTTGTGTATCGTAATTTTCCCCTTTCTATTCACCCAATGGCAGTTCCCTATGCAGAAGCAGCCCTCTGCGCGAATGATCAAGGAAAGTTTTGGGAGATGCATGACCGTATTTTTGGAGAGCAAAACAAGTTGGGGGAAGGTACGATTACCACTACGACGAATGATGACATCATCGCATGGGCACACGCTACCGGACTCAATATGACCCAATTTAGTCAATGTATCAGTCAGCATATTCACGCAGATCAAATCAAGGCTGACGCAGCAGACGGAAGCACGCTAGGAGTAGAGGGGACGCCCACGTTCTTTATTAATGGAAAAATACTGGTAGGAGCACTTCCTCCCTCGGATTTCGAGCGAGTAATTGATGCCGCGCTCAAGTAGGAGATTGGGTATTTTTGAGGGAAAAAAAATTTGCTATACTAAAACTATGAACAAGACAAAACGAATCACTCTTGATGATCTTGCTGGGATGGTTCAGCGAGGATTTGATGGTGTGGAAACACGCCTTGATGGTGTGGAAACACGCCTTGATGGTGTGGAAACACGCCTTGATGGTGTGGAAACACGCCTCACAAAAGTAGAAGTAGAGCTTCATCACTTGAACGCAGAGATCGAAACGGTTTCGCGCGATGTCGCAGAACTTAAACGTCACGTTGTCTATCGCGATGAATTTGAAGACGCGCTTGCGCGTATTGCTCTTCTCGAACGCAAATTAAAAATAAAAAGTGGAAAATAATACTTATCAATTTTCAAACATATGGTCTTAATATATACCACCCCCACATGTGTCTATTGCAAAATGGCAAAAGAATTTTTTAAGAAAAACAACGTTGAATACAAAGAGTTTAATGTGCTCGAAGATCTTAGCGCGCGGGAAGAGATGTTCAATAAGTCCCACCAGCAGGGTGTCCCTGTAATCGATATTGATGGCACGGTCGTTCTTGGTTTTAATGAACCGAAACTGCGTGAACTATTAAAACTTTAGCATTAAGAATGCAGGATCCGGAATAAATTTTTTTCCCGATCCAGTTCTTAGATTTTTTTATGTACGACCTTATTATCATAGGCGGAGGTCCTGCGGCGGCGGCGGGAGGAGTATATGCTGCGCGGAAAAAATTAAATACATTGGTACTTGCCGATCAATTTGGAGGGCAGTCTGTGGTATCGCAGGATATTCAAAATTGGATTGGGACGCGTTCTATATCTGGATACGATCTCTCTATTGCGCTTGAACAGCATCTTCGTGCGCAGGAAAGCGTAGAAGTAAAGACGGGGGAGCGCGTCGCATCAGTAGCGAAGCACGACGACAAATTTACAGTGATGACAGAACGTGGAAATCAATTTGAAACAAAGACTGTACTTGTTGCCACAGGAGGAAGAAGAAGAAAACTTGGGATACCTGGAGAAAAAGAGCTTGATGGAAAAGGGGTGGTGTATTGCAGTATTTGCGATGCTCCCTTGTTTCAGGGAAAAACTGTCGCGGTGGTAGGGGGAGGGAATGCAGGTCTCGAAGCAGTTATTGATTTATTTCCGTATGCCAACAAGATTTATTTGTTACAAAGGAGCGCGGCACTCAAGGGGGATGCGGTCACCCAGGAACAGGTAGCAAGTAATCCGCGCGTGTCCGTGTTATTGAATGCGGCAACGAAGGAAATAATAGGAGATACAGTTGTCACGGGACTCATATACGAGGATACGGACACAAAAGAACAGCATACCCTTCAAGTAGACGGAGTGTTTGTAGAGATCGGCAGTATTCCAAATTCAGAATTAGTACGCACACTCGTATCATTGAATCCTTATGGAGAAGTCGAGGTAGATAGTCGCGGGAGAACATCGGTTTCTGGGGTGTGGGCGGCGGGAGACGTGACGACGATGCCTTATAAACAAAACAATATTGCGGCAGGTGATGCCATACGCGCAGTTCTCGATATTTATAGTTACTTGATTACGCCGCAAAGATCATAACATATTCATTACCTCACTATGAAAATTGCTATTAATGGGTTCGGGCGTATTGGAAGGTTATTATTTCGTGAACTGTCGGATAAGGCAGAGATTGTTGCAATTAATGATTTGGGAGATATTGAAAATCTCGCATACTTATTGAAGTACGATACAGTATACGGGCGTTATGAAAAAAATGTTGACGTGCGCGACGGAAACTTGATGATAGAAGATACCTCGATCAAGGTATTTCAAGTGAAAGATCCTCACGAACTTCCCTGGGGCGAACTAGGCGTTGATATCGCAGTAGAAGCTACTGGTTTTTTTGAGTCATTTGAAAAAGCAAAGGCGCATATTGACGCAGGAGCAAAAAGAGTAGTGATCACTGCTCCCGCAAAAGATGCCGATGGAGTGGAAGGGGGGAAGACGGTGTTAATGGGTGTCAATGATGAAGCGTTAAAAACATGTCTTATTTCCTCCAATGGGTCTTGTACCACGAACGCGACGTCTCCCGTTATGGAAGTTTTAGAGGAATCACTGGGAATAGAAAAAGCTATGTTGAGCACTATTCATGGGTATACGGCTACCCAGAACTTAGTGGACGGTCCGACAAGAGGAAAGGATTTCAGAAGAGGGCGTGCCGCAGGACAAAATATTGTGCCCTCTTCGACAGGCGCTGCCATTGCAGTCGCGCGAGCTATTCCTCGTTTGGAAGAAAAATTTGACGGTATTGCATTTCGTGTACCCGTGATTACCGGTTCTGTCGCTGATATTACTTGTCTTACAAAGCGCAATACGACTGTGGAGGAAGTGAATGCACTTTTTCGAGATGCGGCAGAGCAGTCGCGATGGAAAGGAATATTCAAGGTAAGCGATGATCAATTAGTATCCTCTGATATTCAAAAGGATCCATACGGTGCGATAGTGGATACGCAGTTTACGCGCGTAGTGGACGGTAATTTAGTGAAGGTAGTGTCATGGTATGATAATGAATGGGGATATGTGGCGACACTTGTGCAACATATATTGAAAGCAGGCGAGACATTCTAATAAAGAAAGTAGAGAATAGAAAGTAGAACATAGAAAAAGATATCATGACACCATTCTAAATTCTACTTTCTAGGTTCTATTTTCTGTTTTCTATGAAAATATACCTGGGAACAGATCATGCGGGGTTTGAACTTAAAGAGAGTATCAAGTCATTTCTTTTAGAAAAAGGCTACGAGGTGCAAGATTGCGGCGCGTTTTCCTTTGACCCCGGAGATGATTATCCGGATTTTATTCGCCCCGCGGCAGAGGCGGTCGCACAAGATGAGTCGAGTAGGGGTATTGTATTAGGAGGATCGGGAGAGGGAGAAGCAATGGTGGCGAACAGGATTCCGGGAGTACGTGCAACAGTATATTATGGAGGATCTCACGAGATTATTCGGCTTTCTCGCGCGCACAATAACGCAAATGTTCTTTCGCTTGGCGCCCGTTTCGTGAGTAAAGAGGAAGCATTTACAGTGATTGCGCTATGGCTCGAGACACCATTTTCTGAAGAGGAACGGCACAAGCGCAGATTGGCAAAGTTTTAAAGGTTTTATTTTTTATTGATGCAGGTTATACCAGCGATCAACGCAGCAACATTTGAAGGAGTGCAAGAACAGCTTGCATTTGTAAAACAAAATATCCCGGAACACAAAGGGTTTGTTCATCTCGATGTTACTGACGGGTTTTATAGTACCTATCCCTTGTGGAATAATCCTTACGATTTATCTCGTGTTTCCGATCGTAGCATTTTCGAGGTTCACCTTATGATTCGAAATCCCGAGAAGACTATTGATTCGTGGTTGCAACCCTGCGTAGGGCGCATTATCGTACAAAGCGACGCGGTTTCTGATCCCAACGAATTGCTGAACAAGTGTACTGCTAAGCATATTCAATTCGGTATATCATTTGCACCGCATGCGTCAATTGAAAATTTCATTTTTCCGCGTACCCCGATGGATCTTGTACAGGTGCTTGCAGTGCATCCTGGTGCGGCAGGGCAGAAATTTGGTGAAGAGGCGCTTCAAAAAATTCATGCACTTCGCAAGATGTTTCCAAGTGGTATACTGGAGGTAGATGGGGGGATGACTCCAGAAACCGCAAAACGCATACAAGAAGCGGGGGCCGACACGATAGTGTCAGCTTCTTACATTATGAAAAGTAGTAATCCCCGTGAGGCATATCAAGAGTTATTACACAGTTAATTCAATTATGACATCATTGAGCGACTCTACGCTTCATAAACTCGAGAACATTGCAAATGAGCTACGACAAGATGTGATAGAAATGCTTGTGGAAGCAGGATCGGGACATAGTGCGGGACCTCTCGGTATGGCGGATATTTTTACCGCTCTTTATTTTCATGTCATGCACCATGATCCGAATAATCCCAATGATCCTAACCGTGATCGTCTTGTGCTCTCGAATGGCCATATTTGTCCTATTCTCTACGCGACACTCTCAAAGGCAGGGTATTTTGAAAAGTGGGAACTGGGTACGCTTCGCAAGGTGGGAAGTCGGCTTCAGGGGCATCCGCATCGTACGATATTGCCCGGACTTGAGAGTACTTCCGGTCCCCTGGGATCAGGATTATCTCAAGCGGTTGGGATGGCGCTTGCTGCGCGACTTGATCACAAAAAGCATCGCATATTTTGTCTTATGTCAGACGGAGAGCATGATGCAGGAAATACGTGGGAAGCCTTAATGTTCGCGGGCAAACATAAATTGCACAACCTTACCGCAGTATTGGATAGGAACAATATTCAAATCGATGGATTTACCGAGGATGTGATGCCACTCGAACCATTGCGAAAGAAATACGAGTCGTTTAATTGGCATGTGATTGAGATTGACGGGCATAATTTTTTTCATATTATTGGTGCGCTTGCGGAGGCAAAAGCTATTTTTGAAAAACCTACAATGATTATTGCGCACACTATTCCCGGAAAGGGAGTCTCATTTATGGAAAATGATTTTGCGTGGCATGGAAAACCTCCGAATAAAGAACAAGCAACGCAGGCGCTTGCGGAACTACGCGCGTTGCAGGAGAAGATAGTGGCTGAACATGAGTAACCAAGTATTTTGTATTGTATATCAGGTTGTTTGTATAAAAGTATTCTCTACCGGGATGCCAGATATCAGCTATAAAAAATATTGAAAGGTCGATAGGGCAATAAATAAGGAATAAATAATTAAATAGTATGATGCATGATGCATGGCATACGCGGTGTCACTGTAGAAAAATGATAGGGTTGTTGCTTTGGATTTTGGGCGTGTTGTCATTAATAGGAATGTGGATTGCAATGCGTACGGGTGAGTTTTGGGGATTCGATCCTTCATTTTGGTGGATGAATGCAGTAGCATTCGGTATTCTCGCTATTCCTCTGAAACTCCATGCTGGAAAGATGGGAATGATGTGCAAGACGCAATGTGGGGGAGAAGGGTGTAAGGGTGGGTGCTGTAACAAAATGGAGGACATTACGAAATAAAAGAAATTAAAAATCAAAAGTCAAAATGAAATGCTTTGGTGTATGACGCGCGGGAAGAAGGATACAGGCATAGTTTTGACTTTTGGATTTTGAGTTTTTTATTTTTCTATGTTAAATGCAGACTTAAAACTTTCTCCTCATCTTTTTAAAGATAATCTTGAGAGTGCGCCTCTTCGCGATGGGTATGGCACAGGAGTAGTGCGCGCGGGAGAGCGAGACAGTAATGTCGTAGTATTGTGCGCTGACCTTACCGAATCGACACGTTCATTAGGGTTTGCGGAGAAATTTCCGGATCGTTTTTTTGAGATCGGCGTAGCAGAGCAAAATCTTGCGACCATTGCGGCAGGTTTAGGGGTGAGCGGAAAGATTCCATTCATTTCTTCGTATGCCACTTTTTCTCCCGGAAGAAATTGGGAACAGATTCGTACTACGATCGCGTACAATCATTCAAACGTGAAGATTATTGGATCGCATGCGGGTATTTCGGTGGGTCCTGACGGCGCAACGCACCAAGCGATAGAAGATATTGCGACGATGCGCGCCATCCCCACCATGAAGGTGTTTGTTCCCTGTGATGTGCATGAAGCGGATCGTATTACGTATGCGATTGCATCACTCGATGGACCTTGCTATGTACGGCTTGCCCGCGAGAAAACGCCCGTAGTGACCACAGAGCACACGCCATTTGAGTTTGGAAAAGTCTCGTGGTTTTGGTTACCGCATAAGGAGAAGTTTGATGTCACTGTTTTTGTGGCCGGACCGCTGATGTACCATGCCTTGCAAGCGGCACAGATGCTTGAGCGCGAAGGCGTTGATACGGCGGTAGTCAATGTGGCGACCGTAAAGCCGCTTGATGAGGAGGGGGTAGAGGCTGCGGTCGTGAGAAGCGGGGCTGGCGTAGTCGTTGAAGAACACCAGATACTTGGAGGATTGGGAGGTGCGATTGCGGAGTGCGTAGCAAAGCGTTTTCCCGTTCCGCTCGAGTTCATTGGTATGCAGGATACCTTCGGTGAGTCAGGTCCGCCTGATGCATTGATCGAAAAATACGGCATGGGAGTCACCCATATTGTAGCTGCTGCAAAACGTGTCATTCTTCGCAAAAGGAAATAATCTATCAATTAAATGCTTAGAGACTTGGGACGGATATTTCTCGCGATACGGGCGAGGATGAAGCGACGTTTCGCGTATAACCTTCTTTCTTTACAAGGTAGAAGTGATTTGGTATAACCAATATGCGGCACAGTTCTTTTTAGAAGGACGCAGCCGCAAAAAGAAGAGGAGGCAGAGTGACAATGAGCGAAGAACTTATGCTCGATGTCGGCCAGGCCAACGAATTGAAGCTTGCGTTTCGGCGCGCAGGGTTTACGAATCAGGAGATCAAAACTCTTTCAGAGGGAGACCTGCTTGCAAGGGTACGTGAGGTATTGCGAGGGCATGCTGAAATCAAACGTATCAAGCATTGCATTGACCTCGACGGCCGACCTCATATTCCATCAGGATGGGAAGTAAGAGCAAATGATCAGCTTTCCGGCAGGGCGTGTGGGTCTATCGTGTGGAACCCTGCTCAGGTGCGGCTCCATCTCTCGAAGAATCAGCAGAACGGCAAGATGATCGAAGGCAACACGCTTCGCTAAGAGCTCGAGCAACAGCCTGTGCTGAACGCAAACGTCCTCGACTACCTGCTCGCCCACCCCGAGCTCATTCCCGAAGACTGGAAGTAAGATGAGAGTGGAAACATTCGTTTCATCTACTTCTGGGGAACGATCTACCGCGACTCGGATGGCAGCCTGTGCGTGCGCTCTCTGTACTTCCTCGGCGGGCAGTGGTTCTGGCGCTACCGCTGGCTTGTCAGCGGCTGGCGCGGTCGTGGGCCCGCGGCTCTGCGCGCAAGTAAGTAGCTCTTGGGATTTTGGTCACTTGGATCTTCTTTGATCCTTGAACCTTTGTCCTTTGAAGCGGTGCAATAAAGAAACGTAATGTTTGCCACCTCGCGCATCAGCGCGGGGTTTTTCTTTTTGTGAGGGAAAGAGTAGAATAACGATATGAAAGATATTATTTGTATCGGATCGGTTACGCGCGATCACTTTTTGGAAAGTGAGTATCAATTTGTGAATTGGGATAAAACTCCGTCACATAAAGCTTTGATATTTCCTGTGGGCGAAAAGGTAGAGATTTCAAATGCATTCAGTACGCTTGGTGGTAATGCGGCAAATGCAAGCGTGACATTTGCACGCCACGGGTTTCGTGTATTCTGCTGCGGGAAGATCGGCAACGATAGCATGGGGCGCGCGCTGCAGGAAGATTTGACGCGTGAACATGTTGCTACGGAGCTCCTTGAAGCGACCTCAGAACGGCATACCGCGTTTTCTACGCTCTTGCTTTCAGGCGGCGAGCGCACGATTTTGGGATATCATGGCGCCTCCGATACGTTTTCCACATCGGATATTCACCGGGATGCCATGCGGGCTCCGTGGTGGTATCTTTCGCTTGCGGGCGAGTCGTATCATCTGTTCCCTGAACTTCTGACATTTGCCCATTCCCAGGGAATCAAGGTGGCGTTTAATCCGTCGGGATACCATATCAAAAGAGATCGCGATGGTATTCTTGCGGCACTGAAGAATATTGCCGTGTTGTTGGTAAACGAGGGCGAGGCGGCAACGCTTCTCGGCATTTCCTTTGAAAAGCCAGAAGAGGTGTTCTCCGCACTTGATAGAGATATGCCGGGGATTGTTGCAATGACAAATGGGCCGCAAGGGGTGACGGTGTCTGATGGTACAAAAATCTACCGGGCGGGCATTTTTAATGAACAGGTGTTGCGTGATCGGACTGGTGCGGGAGATGCATTCGGGTCCGGATTTGTCGCGGGCCTCATGCGGAAGAATGATATTTCTTATGCCATTCGTTTAGGAACTGCAAATGCAGCCTCTGTCGTTGAACATGTCGGGGGTACTGCGGGCATTCTCACCAAAGATCAGTTTGAACACGACGCGCGCTGGAAGGACTTAGCTGTTTCCGTTACTCCTTCTTCATAATTATCCCATTATTACTCTCATATTCTTATGTCCATGACTTCACAGGAAAAGCTCGCAAAGATATTGCGCGCAGATAAAGACTCTATTATTAATGTAGAACAACGCCTCGCTTCGCTTACAGGCAAACATGGTGTAATTGACCGTATTATGGAAGAAAATGCGGCATGCATGCAGGATCGTTTGATGAAACTAGGTGTCGCGCGAGACGAACCTGCAAAAGTAATTTATGATGCTCTCATTTCGAAGATAGAATCTGACGATCATAATGTGTTTAAGGCGTTGGGAAGCCCCGTTGCCTGCAACCCTGAAGACTGTGCGAAACTTTTGAATCTTGCGCAGAGTATCGCATCTGTCGAAACAGGGTTTTTCTTAAAAGAGGAAAAGGCGCGCGAATTTTTGAAGCAACAACCTCCTCAAAAGGTGCTTGCCTACTTGAACTATCATTCTGTGGAAGAGATGTTGGCGCACGAAGATCTCTACGAAGTGTATAGCGCACTCCGATTTATCGAGGGAAGTGAGTGGCTGAATACTATATTTTTTAAGCAATATGAAGCGTTGACGCCTGACGACTTCGAAGAACGAGCTATTAAAGTGCGTACGCTAGGAGAGCGATGGAGCAAGGCTGCGGGGGCATTTGTAGCAAAAAAATGGCACAACATCAGTCATCTTAAAGAGTTGGGAGTTGTTTTTATCATTCCGATTGCGCTTGATATTTCTGGAGAGATTTTACGCACGTTAAGTCTCATCTTTCATTATCTACACGAGATACCTTTTTACGCCGACTTATTTAAAAAAAATGCCAATGTTCCTACCACATTTTCTCAAAATCTTATCTCACTCTTGCGAGGAGATGTGATGGACAGAAGAATGCAAGAGGGCACGAAATCATTATGGCTCGTGGTACAGCGTTATCTTGCGAAGGATGATGAAAATGATTGGCGTTTATTTGTCCCGCACTTGAATCCAGAGGCGCTGCATTGGGTGAAGGCGGAACGGAGTCTCGCGCGCATCGGAGAACTCCATCCGGAGTTTGATCATTCGCTGGGCTTTTGGGAGGATTTGGATTGGGTGGGTGATTATTTCAAGGATGATGTCGGAGATGATATATTGGTGAGCTTTGACTTGGTGGATACGGTCATGTCATTGGTACAAGAAAAAGAAATGATCAAATATCTCTATCATCACCAAGAAGCATTGTGGAATAAGATATTTTCTGAATATTTCAGTCTCGGTGAATTAGAGATTTTTGCGCGAGAATATCTTCTTCAAGGATTTTTCGAATTGTAGCCTTGTATTGCTATGAAAACACTTTATGACTATCTAGAAGAAGCACGAGCAACGAAGACCGCGATAGCCCACTTTAATATCTCTGATTTTGCTGCGCTGGGCGCTATCATGGATGGAGCGAAAAAAGTTTCGCGTGAGGCAGGGAACGCTATCCCGATTATAATCGGGGTTTCCGAGGGAGAGCGAGCATTTATTGGAGTGCGCCAAGTCGCTGCTCTTATTGCGAGTATTCGCGAGCAAGAACCTTATCCTGTGTTTTTGAATGCCGATCATACTCACACCTTACGTGGAGTGGAAGATGCCGTACGGGCTGGCTATGATGCAGTAATTTTTGATGGGGCACAGTATGTGTTGGAAGAAAATATTAAAAAAACAAAAGAGGCAGCAGACGCCGCGCGCGCGATTCGTTCCGATGTCATTATTGAGGGAGAACTTGGCTATATAGGTACTTCTTCTGAGGTTTTACATGTGATTCCCGAGGGAGCATCACAAGGCGATTATCTTACCACCGTTCCTGATGCGGAGCGATTTGTGGCTGAAACAGGGGTTAATTTATTTGCACCTGCAGTAGGGAACCTGCACGGTATCTTAAAAGATGTGCCAGAGCCCCACCTTGATATTGCGCGCATTGAGGCGCTCCACGCCTCGCTGAATACTCCTTTAGTCCTTCATGGCGGGTCTGGTACGCGTGATGAGGAGTTTATTGCTGCAATTCGTGCGGGGATATCGATCGTGCATATCAGCACAGAGCTTCGCGTTGCGTGGCGTGCAGGCATCGAAGAAACTCTTGCCACACATCCTGAAGAAGTAGCACCATATAAGCTTCTCCTGAACGCACGGGAGGACATGGGTTTGATCGTTGAAAAGAGGTTGAAATTATTTCAACATCTGGTATAATACAAGCACTTCAAATATAAGGGTAAAAACGTGGTGTTTTTTGTTTTTGGAGGATTTTAGTTTAATTGTACATTTTTATGCTCACATTACATGCATCAAAACGAGACGTGGTGGGGAAGGCGGTGAGTGGACTCCGCAGAAAAGGATTCATTCCTGCAGTGCTTTATGGTAAAGGAGAATCGGTAAACCTATCGATTGAGGAAGGCGTATTCGCGAATCTCTATAAAGAGGCAGGAGAAAACGTGCTTATTGATTTAGTGTTTATTGACGCCGCAGGGAAGGAGATGAAAAAACCTGTGTTAATTCACGATGTTCTTCGTGATCCGCTTACTCACAATGTCTTGCACGTGGACTTTTATGCGGTTGCACTTGATAAGCCTACAGAAGCCACAGTGCCGTTAGAGTTTATCAACGAGGCGCCTGTTGAGAAGGAGTTGCACGGTATTGTTATCAAGGTTGCTTCTGAAATTGAGGTAGAAGCTCTTCCTCAAGATCTTCCCTCAGAGATTGAAGTATCACTTGCGTCATTGTTTGATTTTGAAAGCAAAATTCACGCGAGCGACATCACACTCCCTGTGGGAGTAAGTCTTATATCCGAACCAGATATGGTTATTGTTTCTGTATCTGAACCTTTGAGTGAAGAAGAAATTAAAGCGATGGAAGTAGAGGGTGGTTCCGGAGGGGTGGAGGAGGTTAAGGTGGAAACAGAGGAGAAGAAGGCAAAACGTGAAGAAGAAAAGGATACAGAAGCGAGGAAGTAATGTCCGTAGCTGATGGTTTACACACCCCCTGCATAAGGGGATGTGTTTTTTTGCGCCGCACGTTTGTTTGAGATGTTTGAATTATTTATGCCACGTGTAGATTATCCGTTCTTTTTCTATGGAGAGTTGGCTATCTTTTTGATATACTAAATATGCGGACAAATTATTGGTCATGAAGTGAAAGGACAATTTTCAGAATGTGTTCCCAAACTTTTTGCTCTTAATTACAATGATGGAAGAGCCCTCCATACACCCCTCTGTTCTTGTGGATGTAAAAATCAGTCGAAAAGGAGAGTCTAACCCCCCTGTTTTTTTAGTGTCAAAAAAGAAAAAGTATAGAGTTTTTTCATATTGCACATCTGCGGTCGCAAAATCATTATTGGTAATACTTGTGTTGATTGTTGTTTCTTTGCGCGGCCTTGTGGTTGCACCTACTATTGTACTCTCACAAGATTATACGCAGGAGCGGTCTGCATTAGAAGCGCAGCTTGCAGATTTGGAAAAACAGATTGCAGCGCATCAGGCGACGATCGAACAATACCAAAAACAAGGAAAGAGTCTTTCATCTGAAATTAAACTTTTGAATGCTCAAATCGCAAAACTAAATTTACAGATTAAGGCTGTGAATGTCAGTATTTCCTCGCTTGACGGGGAGATTACTCAAGCAGAAGGGGCGATTGGAAAGACAGAAACACAAATTGGGTTTGAAAAAGAGGCGTTGTCTACTGCACTTCAACGGGTTTACGAAGGAGAAAATCGCACTGTATTTCAAGCCATGCTTGAAAATCCTCATCTTTCCGATTTCTTTGGCGACCTGAATAATCTAGTTTTGGTACAGGATAATCTTAACAATGCGCTGGCTGAATACTCTAATTTACGTGATCAATATGTAAATCAAAAGACGGCGCTTGCGCTTCAGCGCGAAGATGCGACAGCCCTGCGAGCATATCAGGCGACACAAAAGTCTACCATTCAGGAGACTCAAAAGGAAAAGAATAATCTTTTAGCAATTACTAAAGGAAAAGAATCCCAATATCAAAAACTTCTTGCTGATACACAAGCAAAGGCGGCAGAGATACGCAATAGAATTTTTCGTTTAACGGGCGGCGGCGAACTTCCTTTTGGCGATGCGGTTAAACTTGCAGCGGTGGCAGAGAAGGCCACGGGGGTACGTGCGGCATTTATCCTCGCTATCCTTACTCAAGAATCATCAATAAATGGCGTGATAGGCACTAACCTAGGGCGCTGTGCCTACAACGATCCGAGTGTAAATCCGAGTGGTACAGTGATGAGTGATAAAGAAAAACCGATTTTTCTTGCCCTTATGACAGAGCTGCATCTAGATCCCGAAAAAACGCCTGTTTCATGTCCGATTGTTTCTGACGGATCGTACGGAGGGGCAATGGGTCCTGCTCAATTTATGCCGAGTACGTGGCAATTATTTGCTGATAGGGTAGCGAGGATCACGGGAGGAAATCCACCCTCGCCTTTTAATAATCTTGATGCATTTACCGGTACCGCCCTGTATCTCCAAGGAGGACTTGCCACCTGTAAAACAATCTACTCCGCTATGTTTTCACAAGAAAATTGCGCCGCCGCTAAATATTATGCAGGAAGTGCGTGGCGATCATATACAAGAGTTGGTTCCTATGGATATCGCGTCGCAGAGCGTGCGCAAGGATTCCAAGACGACATCGACGTGTTGAACTCTAATTCTTAGAATTCAATTTGACGCATACCTTGTGGCTTTGTGATATAAAAACATGGAAGAAAAAGCGGAGGAGCATTAACGATAGTTCCTAGAAAAAGAACATGTGTTCCGTCGTAGTGCTTAGGCAATACACAATCCTTAATGCGATGAGAGGAGTAAGAGCAGTGAGCCCGTGTGTATATTCCACGGGTTTTTAATTTTTCTCAGCTCCAGGAGGTTGGTGTTTGAACGCATCGATAATGGGATCGATGTTGCCTTCCATGATATCTTCAATATGATGCCAGCTTTCGTTGATGCGATGATCGGTGATTCTGTCCTGAGGAAAATTATAGGTCCGTATTTTTTCAGAACGATCTTGTGTGCCGATTTGTTTTTTTCGTTCGCTTGTAAGGTTTGACGCTGTTTCCTTATTCTGTAATTCCTGTAGTTTTGCTCTGAGAATAGTCATTGCTTTTTCTTTGTTGCGAGCCTGAAAGCGTTCTGATTGCGAACTTACCACAATTCCGGACGGCTTATGTAAGATACGGACCGCGGTTTCTACTTTGTTGACGTTTTGTCCTCCGGGACCCGATGAACGGAAGAATGTAATTTCAAGGTCGTTTGGGTTGATCACTACATCTGAATTTTCTATTTCGGGAAGGATAGCGACCGATGCAGTAGAAGTGTGAATTCTTCCCGCCTTTTCTGTATCAGGAATACGCTGTACTCGATGGACTCCAGATTCATGTTCGAGTTCGCTATAGACATTATCTCCTTCTATTTCTACAGTTACTTCTTTCATTCCACCGATATCATTTGTGTGTTCGTCAATAATAGTAAAACTCCACTTTCGTTTTGTGGCGTAACGTTGGTACATGCGAAGTAAGTCAACCGCAAACAGTGCTGCTTCATCACCTCCTGCACCCGCCCGGATTTCCATTATTATAGAATTAATAGGATCCTTTTTCCCGTGTTCTTCGATTTCAATTTGCTCATCGAGTGCGGTAATTTGTTCTTCAAGTTTTTTTTTCTCCTGTTCTGCCATGGTAAGGAGTTCTGAATTTGTTTCTTCAGCCAATAATTCAAGGATACTTGTTTGTTCATGCAGTTTAAGCTCTCGTTTTTCTATAAGGGAAATGAGGCGTGCATATCGAGCAAGCGCTTTGGAAGCATTTTTAAATTCTTCCGATTCCGGATGCGAAGAAAGGGAGACCACCGTATTAGTGAGCTTGGCATATTCCTCACGAAGTTCTTCTAGATGTGTCATATAATGGGGCGGTAGCCTATGGTTTGTGGAAAAAGTGCAATAAGTGTTCTTTTAATATAAAACGCGCTCGTTACTACTAACTATGGCGCGTTTTATGCAAGACGTACAGGAATTATTGTTTCTTTTTAGTCTTTTTTGCTGCCTTGGCTGCCCGTTCCTTAAAGCGTTCTACGCGGCCCGCAATATCAAGCGTGCGATCCTTCCCTATGTAATAAGGATGACATTTGCTGCAGATTTCAGTATGAATTTCAGGTTTAGTCGAGCCGACCGTGAATGTGTTTCCACATGCACAGGAGACTTTTGCCTGGTGATAAGGTGGATGAATATCTTTTTTCATATAGTTAAAATAGGTTTTGATAAGAGGGCATTTCTAATCTACCTCGGAGATACTGCATTACGCAAGTGTTTACAATTGTGATGAAATTGGCTCTTTCGGTAGTATAATTATGGTAACACAAAAATTTTTTTCTTGCAATACCAAACGCTGAAACGTTATAAAGAATGGTGAAGTGGTCATCTGTTGCGTGTCGTTATGATGAGGCTATAGAAGGTCGTGGGAATTTTGTCATCTGTGGTATATTATAACTATATAATACATCTTTTTTATGAAAGGAGCTTCTGTGTTCAGGTGGGTACTATGGGGATGTTTCATTGTTCTCTGCATCACAGGGATCCTGTATTGGTATCGAGGAAGCCAGAACGAAGCGCTTCCCTCATTGGCGACAGTAGGGAAAAGAGACATTGCGCAAGTGGTATCCGAAACAGGAAATGTGAAGGCGGCGGAACATGTTGATTTGGCGTTTCAAACAAGCGGTCTCATTACCACTGTGACACATGAGGTGGGCGATCATGTTCTTGCAGGAAGCGTGATTGCAACACTTGATTCTTCTGAGCTTGCCACAGAGCTTGTAAAGGCGCAGGCAGATCTCGGAACACAACAAGAGAAAACCGCCCAAGATGAAGTAATGCTTCACAATTCATATACGACAGTTGTCGCGACGTTGAATAGCAGTTATACAAGCGCAAATGATGCAATTCGCATTAAAATAGATCCATTTTTTACGAATAGCGACGGTACGCCGCGACTTTCATTTTTAGTTCCTAGTTCTCAAAATCAACAAAACGCGGAAAGTGAACGCTTTGGCATGAACGATGTACTCGCCGAATGGGTTACGCATATCAATATGGTTACCGATGGAGTGGCCACCAGCACATTGGAGCATGATCTCGCAGAGAGTGTTACTAATCTCAATAATATAGAAATGCTTTTGAATATCCTTAACAATCTTCTTTCTAGCGCTCTGAATATTCCGCAGTCAACGGTTTCGACATATAAAACATATATTACCTCGGCACGCACGGAAATCGATACCGCTCTTTCCGCGACAAAAAGTTTACAAAATACCCTTGCCGCGGAAAAAGCTGCGCTTGCAGTGGATCTGGCATCTGAAAAAAGCTATGCTGCGGAGATTGATACTATCACGGCCAAAATTACTCAGACAACGATGCGCGCTCCTTTTTCCGGCGTAGTGACTAAACAAGATGCAAAGGTGGGCGAAACGGCTACCGCAAACGCACCCCTGACTTCTATTATATCTGATGCACGCTATGAAATTGATGTAAATGTTCCTGAAGTAGATATTGCCAAGGTACACGTAGGGGACCAGGCGGATGTGACACTTGATGCCTATGGAAATACAGTGGTGTTTCATGCGGTGGTGACTTCAATTGATCCTGCGGAGACAATGGTCGAAGGAGTTGCCACGTATCTTACAAAATTTCATTTCTTGAATGACGATGTACGTATACGTCCGGGTATGACAGCAAATGTAGATATTACTTCTGCGATACACAAAGGAGTTCTCGCCGTGCCAGAACGCGCAATACACAAAGCGAATGGGAAATCATTTGTCACCCGCTTTATAGGGGAAAATGCCGTGCCGCATACCGAAGAAGTAGAAGTAAGTACTGGGTTGCGGAGCGAAGACGGATATACGGAAATTCTAAACGGATTACATGAGGGGGATCGTGTGGTGCTTTTGTAATTATCGCGTTTCACGGTGTGCTTACTGCGTATGGCAATTATTGAAGTTTCAGAGCTTGAAAAAATTTACAACGAGAAAGGGAGCGTTCCCACGCCTGCACTCCGCGGTCTTTCGTTTTCGATAGAAGAAGGGTCCTTCGTTGCTATTATGGGGCCCTCGGGATCTGGCAAGTCCACATTATTGCACATATTAGGATTTTTAGATCGCCAGACAAAAGGTTCGTATCGATTTGAAGGAAAAGCGATTGAAGACTACTCTGACACGCAACTTTCAAGGGTGCGGAACAAAAGCATGGGGTTTGTGTTTCAAACATTTAATTTGCTTCCGAACACGAGTGTTCTTGAGAATGTAAAACTTCCTCTTTTATATTCAGGCGTTAAGGAATCATTGTGGAATGAGATGGCTGAACATGCGCTTGAGTCGGTGGGGTTAGGCCATAGAATGGGGCACAAATCAGCGCAGCTTTCGGGAGGTGAACGACAACGTGTGGCTATTGCACGAGCGCTTATTAATCATCCGCGGGTGATTTTTGCCGATGAACCGACCGGAAATCTAGACTCAAAATCTGGCCAGGCGGTAATGGGCATCTTACAGGATTTGAATATAAAGGAAAAACATACGGTTGTATTAGTGACCCATGAAACATATACCGCAGAACACGCGGAACGCATTATTCACATGTTGGATGGGAAAATAGAACGTGATGAAGCGGTGACTTATCGTCGCAGCGAAGATGATTTTATAAAATGATTCTTACCCATACCATAAAAACAGCGTTCACCGGGCTTACGACGCACAAATCGCGATCATTGCTTACCATTCTTGGTATTGTAATAGGTATTGCCGCTATCATGGTGGTGATGTCATTGGGTCAGGGAGCAGAAAATTTAATTCTCGGTCAAGTAGCGACGATTGGTTCCAAAACAATTGCTATCATTCCCGGACGCGAACCGAAAGGACCCACAGATTTTGTTTCCACGTTTACTGATTCCCTGAAAGAACGCGATTTGAAATTATTAGAAAATCGTCAGAATGTGCCACATCTTGATCAGGTGATGCCTATTGTATTTGGAAGTGAGCCTGCAGTCTATGGGAGCGAAACATATCGGCCTACTATTTTTGGTGCTACTCCGCTTTTTTCTGACATTTTTAGTTTGACTCCTGATGAGGGCGACCTGTTTACCGATGATGATGTGGCAAGTTATGCAAGCGTGGCGGTGATAGGAGCAAAAGTAAAAACAGAGCTTTTTGGCAATAATGATGCGCTTAATGAAAAGATTAAAATTAATGGGAGGAATTTTCGCGTGGTCGGGGTGCTCGGGGAGAAAGGACAATCTTCATTTGTGAACTTTGATGAGGTGGTGATTGTGCCTTACACCACTGCACAGAATTATATTTTTGGTATCAAGTATTTCAACCGGCTTATCGTGCAAGCGGACAGCGAGGCGAATGTGCCCGCAACAGTGGAGGATGTGACGACAACTCTACGCGATTCCCATGCCATTACGGATTCCGCTAAAGATGATTTTTTTGTACAGACACAGGCACAGGCAATCGAAACAGTCAGTAATATTACCAATATTATTAAATTGTTTTTAGCCGCAGTTGCTGCTATTTCATTAATCGTGGGAGGGGTGGGTATTATGAATATTATGCTAGTATCCGTGACGGAGCGTACGCGAGAAATAGGGCTGCGCAAGGCGATTGGTGCGACCAGTTATAACATTTTGTCGCAGTTTTTGGTAGAATCTATGATGTTGACGAGTGCGGGGGGGGCCTTGGGCATAGGGGTGGGTACACTCGTCTCTTTTGCTGCGTCTTGGCTTCTTACTCATTTTGCAGGATTTGCATGGATTTTCTCATTTCCTTGGGAGGCGGCGTTATTAGGAATAGGCGTTTCTATGATGATCGGGCTTCTATTTGGTATTTATCCCGCCTATCTTGCTTCTCAATTAAGCCCTACGGAAGCATTGCGGTATGAATAAGAATCGAGGTTGGGCACTCTTCTTGTTTTAGTCAGATAGACCTGTTTTTTAAAGAAGGCAGCAGGGCTGCGCAAGTCAAAACAGGGGGGATTGCAATACTAAAGAAATTATTATATACTTTATCGCGTTACCCCTCTTTATTTTTTATTACGGATTCAGACTCATGAGAGGTAATGGATCGAGAGAAACATATCTTTTCCTCGAATTAAGAGAATTAGTTATTGTTATATGATACAAGAAACAAATACAATCACAACAGGACAGGAAATGGGGAGTGTATTAGATGCAGAGATACAGACTATGATGAAAAGCGGTGTTCACTACGGTCACCGCACTTCTCGTACGCATCCAAAGATGAAATCGCTTATCATGGGAGTAAAAAATAATATTGAGATTATTGATCTTGAAGTTACGCGGACGCAACTTGAAAGGGCAATGCAATTTTTGAAAAGTCTTCCTCAGGAAGCGCAAATATTATTCGTAGGGACATTGCCCGCGGCCCAGTCTGTGGTACGGGAAACAGCAACCGCGTTGGGAGCGCCCTTTGTCATCGAGCGGTGGCTTGGAGGACTCATTACTAATTTCAAAATGATCTCCGGCAGGATTAAACACTTGCTTGACTTAAAGAAAAAGCGAGCGGCGGGAGAGTTTGAAAAATATACAAAAAAGGAGCAACAAAATATTGCAGAAGAGATTGCGCGCAGCGAGCGTGTATTGGGGAGTCTCGAATGCCTAACGCATCTTCCCGATGCCTTAGTGGTGGTGGGTGTACCGCAACACAAGACCGCAATTCATGAAGCTCAGTTGCGTCATATTCCTGTTATTGCAATAGTGGATACTGATGCAGATCCCACAGGAATCGACTTTCCAATCGCTGCAAACGACAATGCTCGCTCAAGCGTCGCTTTTATTGTCGAACGACTTGCTGAAGCATTACGCACGCGTCCTCATGGGGAAAAAGGGGCGTAAGATTTTGATATGCTATACGATAAAAGTACTGGTAATGTCGAGCCAAAGGGCGTAGTTATTAGACTTATTCTATGATCTATTATGGAACACTACGAGGTGATTAAACAGTTACGGGAAGCGACAGGAGTTTCTCTTATGGAGTGCAAAAACGCGCTTACCGAGGCGGAAGGAGATTTTGATAAAGCATTTGAAATTTTACGTAAAAAGGGCATTGCTAAGGCAGAAAAAAAATCCGAGCGGTCTACGGGAGCGGGAAGAATTGATGCATATCTGCATTTGGGGAACAAGGTGGGTGTATTGATCGATTTGCGTTGCGAAACAGATTTTGTAGCGCGTAATGAAATATTTGCAGAGCTTGCGCATGAATTGGGAATGCAAGTGGCAGCCATGCGGCCACGCTATGTGACTAGTGATGAAATTCCGGAAGAAGTGATCGCTGAGGAGCGTGCTATTTTTGAAGCGAGTATGAGTGATCAAAAAAAGGCACCCGAAATGCTTGCGAAAATTGTTGAGGGGAAACTTGCAAAGCGTTTTGAAGAGATTTGTCTTCTTGATCAACCGAGTATTAAAGATCAGGATATAAAAGTGAGAGATGTGATTAAGCATTACATCTCAAAATTGGGAGAAAACATCGTGGTGAAGCGATTTACACGTTTTGAGATTTAAATGTACGCACTACTTCCCTATTTTGGTATTGTGTGTGGAGTAGGAATGATCCTTCTCGTGATTATTAAAAATATTCCCGCAAGTGGTGATGAGGAGCTTTTGGCTTGGTATCATTATTTCTCATTGCGGCAATATATATCGCATCGCACCATGGAGCGAGCAGATAAATATGCGGCGACTTTTTGGGAAAAGACATTGCGAAAAATACGCGTGATGCTCCTTAAGGCGGAACATTTCGTTTCGATTCGATTACGAAGTCTGAATAAGGGAGGTCGCAAGGAGCATTTATTTCATAAGGAAACGATTCTTCCCACCCCTGAAGAAAACGACGCAGAAAAGGTATAGTCAAAAAGAAAACTAGCCTATAGGAATGCGCCGCCTCAATTTGGTCTTGATACATATTGTTGTAATTTGAAATTAAGGAAATCGGAATCTTGATTGTACACTAAGGCGACAGATTCCCGCACCTTTCTGAGTGCCGATGTAGCTCAATGGCAGAGCAACGGTTTTGTAAACCGTAGGTTGGAGGTTCGAATCCTCTCATCGGCTCCAGAAAGGTGCGGGATAAAGTAGGGATTTCCGTTCCAAATCTGGGGAATGGTTCAGGGGTAGTTCGGGGGCAAGTACCGAAGCGGTCAAACGGGGCTGACTGTAAATCAGCCGGCTTATGCCTTCGGGGGTTCGAATCCCTCCTTGCCCACAATGCAAAAAGATTAGGTCACGGTATTAGGTAGCTATTATTGAGCTGTTTTTCACATGTGCGCGAGAGATCATTCTGGAGAAAAAACCATGTTTGAGATCTTTGGTGGAGATGTGGTATGATACTGGATATGAAATTAAAAGTTGGTCTTGCTGATTTTCCTCCGCTAGTGTTTCAAGATCATCAGCAGCACAAGGGATTCGAGATAGATTTATGGGAGGCAATCGCCGCCATTATTGGTGTCGAGTTTGAGTATGAACAGCATTCTTTTAAGGAAATTATTCCTTTATTGGTAGAGAAGAAAATAGATATTGGGCTTGCAGGAATTACCATAAATGAACAGAGAGAAAAGTCTATCAATTTTTCGCATGCAATTTTAGATTCTGGCCTATTGATTGCTGTGAATAGAAATAAAAATGCATTAAACGTATTCAAAAGTTTTATGCATATTGTTTCTGGGGGTTATAAAGCAATCGTGTCATCCATTTTCTTTTTGCTTTTATACATTTTTGTTTCCAGCAATGTAATATGGATTGCAGAAAGAAGAGCGCACACCTTTAGTACGCACTATTTTCCTGGGATTTTTGAGTCGCTTTGGCTTACGCTCGTATCGATCACTACTGTCGGATATGGTGACTATGTGCCACACACATGGTTAGGGAGAATCATTGTTGGAATTGTGATTTTGAGCGGTGCTGTTATTTTGAGTTTAATGGTAGCTCAAATCACCGCATTTCTCGCAGTTAAAAAAATGAAAGGGGAAATTAGCAGTACAAGAGACTTGTTTCACAAGAAAGTGGCGACAGTAGAAGGGTCCACAAGTGAAGAGGTGTTGAGGCAAATGGATGCAACAATAGTTTTTATGTCCACCCTCCAAGAGGCTTATACCAAGTTAAAACATGAAGAGATTGATGCTATTGTTTTTGATGCGCCAGCCTTGCTTTCTTTGGAGAAAGATGATAAAGACTCCGTAGAACTTATTGGTGAGATTTTTGGCAAACAATCCTATGGTATCGCCCTCCAACAACCGAGCGCGTGGGAGGAAAAAATTAATCAGGCAGTATTAAACCTCAAGGAATCCGGCGAATACGATCTGATTTATAGGAAATGGTTTGGTGAAGATTTGATTATGGAAATATAACTATCTTTGGAAGGGAGGTGAAGAGGGTGAAAGGATGTGTGCATGCATTTGAATGGTGTCGAATCGCGATGCCATATGGCTGGAATGCACAACTTCTTCGTTGTGTGCACTGCAGGCAATTTTTGGCAGGTATAGAGCTGTTTATGCAAGATGGCTTTTGGGATAAAAATTGCCAAGAAGTGGTTGATGAAAGAGAGCGAGAACGCGTGAGGGAATGGTTTTCTTGCGTTACATTTAATCCGGGACATTTGAGCCATGAAGAGCGTGTGAGGGGTCCTGTGTCGTATGAACGCCTGGGGTTTGTTGAAGTGAGTCGGGAAGAATTCGTGAAGATTGGTGAATCGTTCGGATTACGTATGAGATTACGCGATGCTCGCTCATGACTTGTCTGCTGCAAATTGAATAAGCTACGGTTATATAATATAAAAACGCCATTATGGCGTTTTCTTTGTATTATTGTAAAGATCGAAGGAGTCGTGTGGTAAGGGCATATCCTTGTTCAATTATGTCTGTTATTTCTCCATGAGCAAAGGTAATGGGGGTAAGATGTGGATAGGTACGTGTGGGTTTTATGACATATACCTTTTTCTCTCCCACAATCATGCGGAGCATCGTGATACTTTTTTCCAAATTATCAAGATAGATGTAGTGTGAACCGCCAAGAGATTTCCAACTTCCTGAGGGAATGAATGGGGGCCTCAGATCAGGAGTAAATGGGTCTGTTTGATGTTCCGGATCAATTACGAGAACAATATCGAGCTGGTCTTTTATGGTGTGGAGCGCTTCAGGAATTAGGACGAATCCATCACAATACATATGGCCTCCGAGATAGACGCCTGGCATAATACCAGGGATACTTGCAGATGCAAGAATAAGTTTGCGTAAATAGCATTCCTTGTGTCTAAAGGCGGGTAGATTATGTGAAGAAAATAGCTCCGCCTTATTAGTGCGCGTGTTCCGTACCACAATATCGAGTTGTGCATGAGATTTGAGAATCGAGGATGGATTAATTTGACCAAGGAGATCTTCAAGATGCTGGTTTGGCGTGTTTTTTCCTATCTGGTTTAAGAGAACCGTAAACAGATCAAAGAGTTTTCCTGCGCCAAGGCCTTCTATTTTTCTCCATACTTGAATAAGCGCGCGTGCCTGGAAATCATCGGAAATAAATTTCGCAGCATTGAGGATACCCCCCGAAACTCCTTGTAAGTAACATATATGCGACGCAGGAATATATTCTGCTATGGCCTGTAACGCACCTGCTTGGAACGCACACTTACAGCCGCCACTTGGTAAAATAATTCCCACGCGCTCTGCGTTCATGCGTATACACCCTTTTCTTGTTTTAAAGATCATCCCGCTCTTTATTGTGTAGCGCACTTATATTATCTTGTAAACCCGTGTTATTCAAACCCTTCTCTTTTTTTACGATTTCTGTTACAGTAATAGCTAGTATGTCGATGATGCGTCAGAAAAATGCCGCATATATTAGGACGGAAATTAAAAAATGAAAAGTAGGGTCACATTATTAATGCCGCGGTAGCTCAGTGGTAGAGCGCATCCCTGAAGAGGATGGCGTCGGGTGTTCGATTCACCCCCGCGGCACAAGAGAACAAGCAAGTCTAACGCTTTTTTCTCATGCCGATGTAGTTCAGTGGCAGAACGCCATCTTGGTAAGATGGAGGTCGAGAGTCCGATTCTCTCCATCGGCTCACCCGTGTGTGGGTTGCAAAGTGTGCGAAGATCTGCTTAAATAAAGCTCTCAGTATCTTTGCTATTCTCACAGTTAAAAGCTAATTACTAAACGCCCGATCATGGCAACATCAAAATTTAGTCAAAATTTAATACGGCTGAAATGCACGGCTTGCAGCCACATTAACTATTATACACGGAAAAATAAGAAGACGGTGGAGCGCAAACTTGACCTCCAGAAGTATTGTAAGTGGTGCAGGGCACGTAAAGCTCACAAAGAAATCAAGAGGTAGGAACGCTTGCTGGTTGGCGAACTTCTGCGTCAAAATCTGCGCTCCTCACTCTATTTACAAAAAAGTAAACTTCGTTCCGGTGCTCGATTTTTCCTTGAATTTCATCCAACCAGTAAGCGTTCTTGGTCGTTTTGAAATTTACTTCTTCAATGATTGCTTTCGCGAACTGTATCCAAATGAGTGGATTTTTATGTGCAGAGAATAGAGATTATATATGGAGTCTTGTGTTCTTCGCGCTCTGCATTCAAATGCGGATGTTTTTTATTCTGAAAGGCGATGCCGAATAGGTGTCTGTTGTGTTTTGATCCTTATCCGTTTTATGATAAATGAATAACGAGGGGCTATAGTTCAATGGTAGAATGTTGGTCTCCAAAACCAATGATCAAGGTTCGAATCCTTGTGGCCCCGCAAACGACGCACGCATGAGCCTCATTCTGAAACACTGATCTCGTATGAAATCAATGCATTTCGTCATGGATTGAGCATTTTTGCGTTGCGGCAATTGAATATTTTAACCTTTTTGTATCCCGTGGCATGGATGGTGGTAAATGTAATATTTAGTATCACATTAGCGGCCAGAAGACAGGTGGTATGATAATGAGAGTTATGAGGTCCGTGCGTGCGTCGTTTGCGGGGGAGAATTGGAAAAGATTACGTAATGTGGTAACATGTGCCACAGGACGTTGATAAGGAAGGGCTGCGCGATGGAGGATGTTCACATGACGCTTTCAGATTTTTTGCGCCTATTTATGGAGTATGCAGGGGATGAACATAACGTGAAAAGCTTTCCGCAACCCAATGCGCGCGCATGGCATATTTTTTTGTGGAACGTGCGTTGCGTATTCCACAGCGAGGGGTTGCCGCATGATTATTTTGGAGGATTTTCTTTTAATGACAAAGAGAAAATGCCTGAGTCTAATGAATTTATGAATGCATTGGAGCAGTTGAGCGTTCTTTGCCACACTCGTCATCCTGATTGGCGGCTTATGTTATACCCAAAAGCATATCGTAGGGAGTTGTGTTCTCTTTCACGCATAGAGGATCAAAATAGGATGCGGTCTATTGAAGTAGCATTTGCATTTGCGATGCGCACAGATGATTTCTTTGAGCTTTAATTATTATGACGCGCTCTGCGCGTTTTTTGCATCATATTGAATGTCGTGGTATAACGGAGCCAGTTCATTGTATTCATGACGAGAAATGAGGTGATGAGAAGTGCCTCCTCGTTGTATTCTGTTTGATTGGGATGGGACGCTGCACTATGCGTCTTCGTTTAAATTCTTTGTACAGAATCTCGTTCGGTTTTCCTGTAAAGGATGGTTGTGTGAAAGGATCTTTGAAATACTCGAACTCATAGATTATGTAATTGATCGTCCTCGCTTGTTTCTCTCTCGAGAAGAATTGCGCGCCTTGTCAGAGTGTTACATCATTGGGATCGTCACAAATCGTAGTAAAATGTTTTTGGAGTCAATGCTTCATCGCGCACGAATACCGATTAGCACTTTCGGGGTTATAGGCGCCATTCGAGGTTTATGGAATACATGGCATGACGCTTCATTACCCTGGATACAGATAGAAACGAAACCAACACCCTTTTGGCCCCTCTTCCATTCATTTTTTGAACGTGAGGGACTTTTTCCTCAGGATGTGTTGTATGTAGGGGATGATCCCGTCGATTATTTCGCAGTAAAAGAGAGCGGATGTCGATTTGCCGCGATTGCGCGAAATGCGGCACAACGTGACGCATTTCGCGAAGGAGGCGTGTCCGAAAAACATATTTTTTCGACTATTCATGATGCGCTTGCCTTTTTTGGCGTGCGGTTCTCATGTAAAAAAGCCCCCCTGTAAGGAGGGTTTTTTATTCATTTTTTTGTTTGTGTTATACCAAACTTTGCAATAATGGAATTTTAGAGGCGAAGATGAGCCACGCAATAATGAGGCTTCCGAGCGCAGCAACAAGAACAATCCCGGCCATTAAATCCTTGATTGCGCCTATGCGCGGATTGTAATCAGGGTACATAATATCCAATATTCGTTCCACCACTGCGTTGATAAGCTCGAGAACAAGTACCGAAAAGATCATTACCCACGCCACTGCTTTTTCTGTGCGCGAGGTGGGAAGGATGATCATGGCAATAATAGCGAAGAATGCAATCGCAATCATGATCTTAAATGAAAGCTCTTCCTGAAATGCAATCCGTATGCCGTTTAACGCTGCGCCAAACGTGTGAAAAAGGTGGCGCGATCGAGGATGTTTCATAGCAATAAAATAGGCTATACTAATAATGTATTTCTATTATAACGTAACCATACCTCTTTTTCATACTTTATGAAAGACCCGCTTCTCGCGTTAAGTTACGATGATGTACTTCTTGTGCCGCGTTTTTCCTCTGTGCGTTCAAGGAAGGATCCGTGTACCGCAACACAACTTACGGTTCATATTAAGCTTGAAATCCCTATCGTAAGCGCAAATATGGATACGGTGACAGAATCGAGAATGGCTATTGCTCTGGCACGGTTGGGGGGTATTGGTATTATTCATCGCTTTATGTCTGTAGAACGTGAAGTCGAAGAGGTGTTGAAAGTAAAACGTGCTGAAGCGTTTGTGATCGATGACCCCTATACCGTGGAGCCTGAGACATTGCTTACCGAAGCGCGCGCGAGGATGCAGCATTTAGGCGCGGCATTGCTGGTGGTGGATCGCAAGCATACTCTTGTCGGTATTCTCACAAATCGTGATATTGAGTTTGTGCGTGACGGATTGTTGTGCGTGAAGGATGTTATGACAACGAGATTGATTACCGCCTCCCGTAAGATTTCGATGTCCGGCGCGGAAGAGATGTTCAAGCTGCATAAAATAGAAAAGTTGCCTCTCGTCGATGCCAAAGGAAAACTCGTGGGGCTTATTACGAAGAAAGATATTGTGACGCGTATGCGCAATCCGCATGCGGCAAAAGATAATAAGGGGCGTCTTTTGGTTGGTGCTGCCGTGGGAGTAGTAGGAGATTATGTGGCGCGCACCAAGGCACTTGTGGATGCAGGTGTTGATTGTATTGTGATTGATATTGCACACGGGCACTCCATTATGATGAAAGAGGCAATTGCAAAGATTAAAAAAATTACGGGACATAGTGTTGATATCATCGCAGGCAATATTGCCACCGCGGAAGGAGTGCGCGATGTGGTCGCGTGGGGCGCGCACGCAGTAAAGGTAGGAATCGGTCCGGGTGCAGCGTGTACGACGCGCATTATGACAGGGGTCGGCGTGCCTCAGTTTTCCGCAGTACTTCAGTGCGCCAAGATGGCAAAACGATTAGGAATTCCTGTGATTGCAGACGGTGGTATTAAGTATTCGGGCGATATTACTAAGGCGCTCGCAGCGGGGGCGGAAAGTGTTATGATTGGGAGTATGTTTGCCGGTACTGATGAAAGTCCGGGTGTTGAGATTGTAAAAAATGGCGCGCGTTATAAGCGGTATCGCGGTATGGCGTCGCTCGGTGCAAATGTGGATAAAAACGAGCTTTTAAATCCTCAACAAACGACAGACTATCAAAGTATTACTCCTGAGGGGGTAGAGGCCACCGTACCTTATAAAGGATCGTTGGGCGCCACCGTAGCACCGCTTATGGGAGGGCTTCGTTCCGGAATGAGCTATCTGGGCGCGATGACGATTAAGGAGATGTCGCAGAAAGGGGAATATGTTCGGATTACGCAGGCGGGCATACGAGAGAGTAATAGCCACGACATCGATGTGAAGTAAATTTTCACCACAACAATAGATAAGGTCAACTTTACCTTTCCAAAAAACTAGGTACACTAAGTTCAAGTACCTTGAAAAAAGGAAGTGATATGCGGTGGAAGACACCAAAATTCCTCATACGTGGAAATTTTTGGCTATTTCTCAACTGAATTTTCCTGATCCGGGGCTTAACCGTAAGTATTTGATGGATCTTGTGAGAGATGTCGTAGTGTTGGAAAGAGTTCAATCGGTTATTGTCGCGGGTGGTCTTCTTGCGGGGAAGTATATCAAGACTCTTTTTAAGAGCGCATTGAAGGAAAATGGTATTCGAGCGAGGGATGAGAAAGAAGAATTTCGGGATCAATTTGTAGACACCTTGGCTCATAAGCTGAGTGATTTTTTGCCAACCCTTCCTGAAGGAGTTAATTATCATATTATTTCTTCTCCTGCGCCTGCATATGACGCGGCAGACGAAGATAGTATTTGCCGAGAAATTTTGGTTCGTCTTTTTGAAATACGGAATGAACGGCAAAAGGATATTAGACTGTATCTTGATGACGCAGAACCGCGTATTCCTATTCAGTGGCCCAAACCGGCAGAGATTCGTGTACTAGTTCCCCAGCATAAGCCTTGGTATTCGAGGTTGGTGACCAATTTATTGCAACGCCTTGCGCGACCATTTGCAGGAAGGACGTTTACGGGGGAGCGACCCGTTTTGATCTTGGCAGGATGTACAGGATCTGGAGCCAACATCCCGTCCCTTCAGGGAGTTCCCACGATTTCTGCACCCGCAGGATATAAGATCAACAAGGTAAGAACGACGGAAAGTATGGTTGGGTGCGTTGTGGTATCAATGCGTCTAGAGGGTAAGAATGTAAGGTACGTGGAAGATACATTTGATTTCCGACCCTTTGTAAGCATGGAACGTCAATCTCTTATTCCAGAAGAGATGCCTGTTGACAAGAAACGTGTTTTGTTCCACTTGAGCCAAAATAGTCAAGGATTTGATACTCTGTATAATCACTTGTACGGTTTTCACGCCGATCAAAAGAAACCGGAAAAAGTTGAGGAAGAAAAGGCGTACCTTAAAAAGAACCTTGACGCTCTCATTGCGCGGGGACTCGCAGTCTATAAACCCGAAATTAACCGTTATGAACTCTCGAAAGAACGTGATTATGGCGTAAGGATTAATTTGAACACATTGATGGAGCGTGCGAAAAAAATTCGCGTTGTGGCGTATGCATGTCTTCATGTCGGTGCACTCAAATCTCTCTATGCGACGTTTGTGAATTACATCCCCGTGCTTGCAGAAGATACAGACGCACTTTTCGGATGCGGCGATATCATTCAGGGCTTGGCGCATAACTTTGGTTCGAGTGGCGAAGTTATTCCTACGCTTAATACGTATGACAAGCAAAGCCTCAAGGCAGCACAACTGCATGGTAATGTGTTGTTGCAGATTTTTGACCGCCGGTACGAAAAATATAAAGGTGATAAATTAACACCCGAAGAGCGTATTGAAAAATGTTTGATTACGTTTGTATACTGTCTTGGTAATCATGATATGTGGGTGCATTTCCAGCAATTGGGATTACCGCTTTGGGACTTTGAACGGGAAATCAAGCGTATTCTTATTGCAGGAGTGTCCGAGCGTGTTCCCGGAGTTTCTTATGCAACGATTGAACGTCTTGTAAATAAGCATATCGTGCGTGTGGGCGAAACGGAACGCGTTGAAATCAATGGCATCGGTATCGGTGTCACACACCCGCATAAGGGTGGTGCGGAAACGAAAAGCGCTCGTGTCCAGCAGGTGATTGAGGCTCATGTCGCTCGTAAACACCCGTTAGACGTTGTGTTGGAGCTTGTTGGCAACTTTCATACCGCTGCAGCAATTCATTTTCCACAATTTGGCCGCACCTACTTGGGTATCATGCTTGGTGCAATGCTGAAGACGACGCAGTTTGAAAAGAAAATTAACAAAGTGGTCGATTATGGGCCTGTGGCAGTCACGGTATGGGTTGATCCAAGAACAGGTAAACTCTTGAAGAATACGATCGAATTTCATGATGATATGATTCATCCCCTCGATCGGCGTATTGTTGAAGCTGATAAAATCACAGAATCGATGGTCATTCGCGTTGCGAAATATCTCGCCAGTTTTGGTGATCTGCCCTTGCGCTAATTTTATAACCCCGTACATATGTGCGGGTTTTTGTTATTTTTTAATATGAAGTGCCACATACAATGGATTGTAGGATTGTAGATGGTATTGACTCTTTTTTGAGTTTCTGCTAGTATTCTTATATCCATAGACAGCAGGTAGCTCAAGCATAAAAAGAGCGTAAAGCCCGCCGAGGACACAGGAATGTTTTTTGTTCTATGGACTTTCAGGTCCATTTTTTAATTTTTTAAACGGTAACTAATAACCTAAAAGCTAAAAGCTAATTCACTAACGTATGGCACTTACACGAAAAGAAAAAGAGTCTATCGTACAAGAGCTTTCAAAGAAAGTGCGGGATAATCGTGTCGCAATTCTTGGCGGGTATTCTAAGTTGCCCTTTTCTGACCTGCAGAACCTGCGTCGTGCACTGAAAGAAAAAAAGATTTCAAGCAAAACGGCAAAAAAGACACTTTTGAATCTCGCGCTTGGCACACAAGGCTTGAGCAATCAGGAATTATTTGAGGGAGACGGATCGGTCATGCTGACACTCGGGTCAGGGGACGAGGTAGCTCACGCGAAAACGATTTTTGATTTTTCTAAAAAACTTGAAGGTTTTTCTATCCTCGGAGGATTTATTGATCATGAGTTTTATTCAGGGGAACGTATTCTCGCGCTTGCACAATTGCCATCTAAGGAAGTGTTGCTCAGTCAATTTGTGTATGCGGCGGGGTATCCTTTGCGCGGGTTGGTGGGTGTATTGCAAGGGAATATGCGTAATCTGGTAAGTGTGTTGCATAATATTCAAGATAAAAAAGCGTAGGATGCAAGAGTTGATTAAATTAATCTAAATTGTTAAATAAAAAATATGGAGGAAACAACAGTACCAAAAAAGTTTGAAGCAATTGTAAGCGAGGTGGAGAAGATGAGTGTATCAGATCTTGCAGAGCTTGTGAAAGTTCTGGAAGATCGATTTGATGTTACTGCAGCCCCAGTTGCGATGGGAATGCCCATGGCAGGCATGGCAGCAGGAGCCCCCGTCGCAGAGGAAAAAACCTCATTTTCAGTCGTACTGAAATCAGCGGGGGAACAAAAGATTCAAGTTATTAAGGCAGTGCGTGAGTTGACGGGTCTTGGTCTTAAAGAGGCAAAAGATTTGGTCGATAACGCACCTAAACCAGTCAAAGATGGCGTCAAGCAAGAAGAAGCAGACGAAATTAAAAAGAAACTCGAAGAAGCAGGTGCAACCGTGGAAGTTAAGTAAGTTTTCTGATACGGCACTATCGGGTATCTTGGGAGGAGAGGCGCGGGTGATTCTTTTGCGCCTCTTTTTCCGTTTACAAAAAGGGTCGCTCAGCAAGCGTCACTTATTTCACGAGATGGGGTTGCCTGAGGATTTTTTCGGGCCTGCGCTCCATGATCTCATTAAGCTTGGCGTATTAAAGCCTACTCCTGGCGTTGCAGGATCGTTTCAATTGAACGATAAGTTTCCTTATCTCAATGAACTTGAGGACCTTGTGATGAAGGTATCGCATGAACAACGCGACACATTTCTTGATGCGTGCAAGAAACTGGGAAGGCTCAAACTTATCGTGGTAGCGGGGCTTTTTGTGGGCGCGCCGGAAGGAGTGGATTTGTTTATTGTCGGCGATGGGGTAAAGATGAAACAGGTGGATGAGTTTATCAAGAAGTGCGATGTGCTGTTTGGCCGCCCGCTTAACTACACGGTTCTTGATACGAAGGAGTTCCAATATCGCTATTCCATGTTTGACAGGTTTTTGCGCGATATTTTTGAGAACACCCATGTGGTGTGTGTGAACGCGCTTAAACACTTCCGTGACCCAAAATAAAATCTATCCTTTTGACGAATTTCTTCGTCAGTTTCGGGTTGCGCATGATAATTCATTTTCTTACCTCTGGGCAATTAGCTCAGTCCGGTTAGAGCACTGCATTCACATTGCAGGGGTCACAGGTTCGAGTCCTGTATTGCCCACCAGAGGTAAGGAAATGAAGAGCACTGCACTGCGCCCCGCATACCGCTTTGCGGTTGTGCGGGGTTCACATTGCAGGGGTCACAGGTTCGAGCTTGGTTATATAAATACACCACTAAACAACTTTTCGATTTTTTGAAGACCATCTAATGGATGGTCTAATACGTTTTGGTTTGTAGTTTGAAATAATAGGTGTACCGCAAAATTTTAATATGCACAACTGAGTGATTATGGTGCGTGGAGAGGAAAGATTGTCATCAAAGCAGGGCATAACATAGGACGCAAAATTAATGGAGCTATATTGTCATTTAAAACAATATATGGTAGTATTATAGCTGGATTTTTTGACAATAAAGGAGGTTGTCACATGAACAATGTGAGAAAGACAATTGCTTTGTTCTTGTGTACGCTTGTGCTTGCAGCGGGCGTTGCATGTACGCCTGTGTGTGCCGAGTCGCTTACGTTTAACGACTTTCGAAAACAGCTCGAATGGGTAGAACATGCATTTGTCGGACACGCGATAACCGAAGCGGAGCTTATCAGGGGAGCAAGAGATGGTCTTTTGTCCTTCATTACGCACAACCCGGCTTTGAAGAGCAAGCCGCATTTTCGACGTTCTGTTTATTTTGTGACCGATATGAGGGGGCTTGAAAAAGCATATGAGGAATGTACACAAACGCTTTCCGCTTCGGATTCTCATGCTGCCATGTATGCGTTATTGGATGGAATGGTGCGGTCCTTGCATGACAAATATTCCGTGTTTATGACCCCCAAAAATTCTCTTGCCTTCTTTTCGTTGTTCCAGGATAAAAAATATGTGGGAATTGGAATTTTATGGATTAAGCGGTTGGGATATCCTGAAATTAATAAAGTCCTTGAGGATGCGCCTGCGGCTCGCGCGGGCTTGCGTGCGAAAGATATCATTATCGCAGTGGATGGCAAGAGCATGTATCGCAAGGATGAGCACATCATCACGCAGGCATTGCTGGGCGTTGAAGGATCAGTCGTTCACGTCACCGTACGGCGTCATAATGGTGTTCATACGTTTGTGATTACTCGTGCCCATGTTCAATGGAAAAGTGTGGCGTGTTATGTCGCGGATCATGTAGCTCATATCGAAGTGAGATTTTTTGGAGAGGAAACGAATTCAGAGATCGATGCACTTATGACACATCTTTCCATGTTGCCTTTGAAGGGATACGTGCTTGATTTGCGCGATAACCCTGGTGGGTATGTAGGCGCCGCGGTGCATATGGTAAGCAAGTTTGTTCCTGGAGGGAGTGTGGTGTTGTTCAGTAAGAATCGTGCCGGATATTATTTCACAGTGACCGACGGCTCGTATGTAGAGACTGCGCGTCCTCTTGTGGTGTTGATCAATAAGGACAGCGCAAGCGCAGCAGAGATTACCGCAGGCGCACTGAAAGATTACGGGCATACTGTGATCGGAGAAACTTCATATGGCAAGGGATGTATTCAACAGCCTTCTTTCATGAGAGATGGATCAGTGGTAAAACTTACAGTAGCGTTATGGAAAACGCCAAAGTATCATCCCATCAATCAGGTGGGGATTAAACCTGATATTGAGGTGAAGAACGATGACAATACCGATGTGGATACTCAACTCATTCGTGCTATTCAGGAAGTTCTAAAACAAGCGGTTCGTTAATTGTGTATTGGTAAAAACGCCTTGCATTGGGCGTTTTTTATATGCCAAATTAGCGAGGCTTGTAGAAAAAGAAATCCCGTCCGTAAGAGCAGGGAGTTTTATTTTTCATCAGGATTTATAAACCTAGAGATATAAGTAGTAGTGTTAGGGTCGACCTGAGGAAGATATCCACAATTGCCATGTGGGGAGGAGGTGGTGTAAAATGGAGACACGGTGGGGAAATGTGGATAACTATGGGGATAAGTCAAGAAAACTGTGGATAAGTGCGGGTCGCAAATAGAATAATGCTCGTGGCGCAAGCTTCGCATGAGATAAATAAGGTGATTTTATCAGTGAAAACTGTCAACTCTCCGCCTTTGGCGGATCAAACAAGACAGTTTTGCCCTAAAATCAGCACTTATTTATAGACCATGCTTCGCTATATCACTCGAATTATTCCATTTGCTCTGAAAGAGGAGGTGTGGGGGTTCAAAAATTTTGACTTTTGATTTTTACATTTTGAATTTGAGCATCGGCGATCATGTTTATCGGAGAATACAGCCACAATTTAGATGAAAAGGGGAGAATGGCGGTTCCGGTTAAATTCCGAGCGGATTTAGCGGGAGGTGCTATTGTGACTCGCGGTCTTGATAGCTGTCTTTTTGTGTATACGATGCGGGACTGGGAGCAGTTGGCGGGAAAATTAACCGCCCTTCCACTAAGCCAAGCGAACTCACGCGCATTTGCGCGTCTTATGCTTGCAGGGGCTATGAATGTAGAGGTGGATAGTCAAGGGAGAGTGTTAATTCCAGAATATTTGCGTACCTATGCCGGACTCGACAAGAAAGTGGTAGTAGCAGGGCTTTATAACCGTATCGAAATTTGGAACGAGACAAAATGGAATGCGTATAAGACAAAAACAGAGCAGGAATCAGATGATATCGCAGAGCGTATGGGTGAGCTTGGTATTTAATCCCTTCTGATAACATATCATGGCACATACCCCCGTATTATTACATGAAGTGCTCGCGCTTTTGAATCCACAGCCCGATGACAATTATATAGATGGAACGTTAGGGGAGGGAGGGCACGCACGTGAGATTGTGCGGATGACTGCACCCCATGGAAGGGTACTGGGCATTGATTGGAATGAGAGTTCATATCGCGAGTTTAATCGTCAGGAGTTTAATGGAAAAGAACGTATTATTGCGGTGCAGGGAAATTTTAAACATATGAAGGAAATTGCACAACGAAATAAAATGGAGAATATTGCGGGCGTTCTTTTGGATCTCGGATGGGCAAGTGGGCAGCTTGGGGAAGTGCAAGGATTGAGTTTTAAGGAACATGATGAACTTCTCGATATGCGATTTATAAAAGAAGGGATATCTGCGCGCGATGTGGTGAATAGTCAGTCTGAAAAGGAACTAGCCGATATTATCTATCAATACGGTGAAGAGCGTTATAGTAGAAAAATTGCAAAAGAGATAGTCGCCGAACGGACACGGCACTCTCTCAATACGGTAGAAGATTTAGTGCGCGTGGTTGCACGTGCGGTTCCTTCGCGATATGAGCGAGGACGCATCAATCCCGCCACGCGTACTTTTCAGGCGTTGCGCATTTATGTGAATCATGAGTTAGAAAATCTTGAGCAAGGATTGCATGCCGCGATTGATTTGGTACGTGAGGGCGGAAGAGTGGCTGTGATCAGTTTTCATTCGCTCGAGGATAGAATTGTAAAACGCATAGGGAAAGAGGAGGAAAAAATGGGACATGTGCGCATACTAACCAAAAAACCAATTCGTGCGGGGAAGGAGGAACTTCGTGAAAATATGCGGGCACGTTCGGCAAAATTACGTGGTGTAGAAAAAGTAATTACCATAGCGCAGAAATAATTTATGACTGTTTTTTCGTATCATAAAATTCAAAAACGGCATTTATGGTCATCATGGGGTAATGAGACACAATCATTTGATCTTGTTGCACATTTGTTTTGGCCGCTTCTTTTTCTGCTGTGTGGTATTATAGTAACATCCCTCATCATTTATGTATTTCTTGTTACCGCAAAAACAAGTATTGCATTCGATGTCCAAAAATCAGAACAACACGTGAATGCTATGCTGGCTGATAATATGGGACTTACGATGACGCTTGGAGAGGAAACTTCACCGGAAGCTTTGAGCGCAATTGCAAATATGCGTGGTCTTGTGCAAATGCATAATCCTCTCTATGTCGTGTCAGGCGCGCTTGCAAAACGTTGATGAGGGGAGTCTTTATGTCTAGATTTATTTTTCACATCAAGCATTATTGGAGGCTCTATGCCGCAGAGTCCCTTTTTTTTATCATAGGAGGAGTGCTGATGAGTCACTTATACGATGTAAGCATTGCGAAGCACGATTATTATTCAGTTAAAGCGGCATCACAGTACGATGCGCATCAAGCCGCAGAGCCGCGCGGTGTCATCTCGTTTTCTTCAAAAACAAATTATCTCATTCCTGCTGCAGTGAACAAGGAAATTCCTTATATTTATGCTGCCCCCGCGGAAGTGACCGTTGAACACAAAAAAGACTTTGTGGATGCTGTAGAAACTATTCTTCATCGTTCTTCGGGCGAAGCAACCGCGCTTCTTGACGATTCCCACTCCTTCTTTAATATCCTCGAAGAAAGTCCTTCTCCGGAGTTGGTGGCACAAGTGCAAAACGCTAATGTACAAGGACTTCATGTGGGAAATCGTTTGATGCGTTATTATCCCAATAATACACTCGCGGCGAATGTGTTGGGATTTGTGGCAGATATGTATAATAATCCTCATGGCCAATATGGTATTGAGGAGGAATATCAAACGACGTTAGGAGACAAAACAAACCCGGCAGATCTTGTGTTAACGATTGACTACAATATTCAACAAGAAGGCGAAAGTATCCTTGATCAATTGATGCAGACATGGAAAGCGGATTCGGGAACGGTTATTGTAGAGGAGCCTTCCACAGGTGCCATTCTTGCAATGGCGCAGCGACCGAGTTTTAATCCTAATACGTATAGTAATTTTCCTGTAAAAAATTTTTTGAATCAAAATATATCCGATGTATATGAGCCCGGATCAGTGTTTAAAGCGATTACATTTGCTTCAGCATTGGATGCGGGGAAGATTACTCCTGAAACCACGTATGTAGATACCGGGGCGCTTACCATGAGTGGGTATACCATACGCAATTGGGATCTCAAAGCATACGGGATGCAGACGATGGTGCAGGTATTGCAAAATTCTTTGAATGTGGGCGCTGCGTTTATCGAACGACAACTTGGTCCTGATCTATTTTTACGGTATGTCAAAGAATTTGGGTTTGGTACGGATACAGGGATTGATTTGCCTGGAGAAGCGGCGGGAAATTTATATAACCTTAAAGGATTCGAGCCTCTTTATTTTGCCACGGCATCGTTTGGTCAAGGAATCTCCGTAACCCCGCTTCAGCTTATTATGGGCATATCTGCACTTGCCAATCATGGAATACTTATGAAACCATATATGGTGAGTAGTATTTTGTACAATGACGGCACGTCGAAGGAAATTGCACCGCAAGAAGTTAAGCGTGTGGTGAGTGAAGACACCGCAAAAAAATCAGTTGATGCATTAGTTTCTGTGGTCGAGCACGGTATTATAGGTGAAGTGCCCGGCTATCGTGTGGCGGGAAAGACAGGCACGGCGCAAATCCCTTCTCCAAAAGGAGGATATGAGCCAAATGCCTATACGGACGACTATGTAGGATTTGCTCCTGCAGATCATCCGCGATTTGTGATATTGATTAAGCTTGTACGCCCTATAGGTGCCCCTCTTTCCGGAGCAACGGTAGTGCCCGCGTTTCGCGATTTTACAAAATTCCTCCTTGATTATTATAATATTCCTCCTGATCAGCACTAATACGTTATGTCACTCTTTCGTCGAAGCATTACGGTGATCGTACGCAATCTTGCTCACAAGACGCTTTTGAAATTTCAGCCTGGAATTATTGCGGTTACGGGAAGTGTAGGAAAAACATCTACCAAAGAAGCAATCTACACTGTGTTGCGGGCGGACAGATCTGTGCGCCGTTCTCAAGAAAATCTGAATAACATGTTAGGGGTGAGTCTTGCGATTGTGGGCGACTTTAGGCAACCTCCTAAAGCCTCCCTTCGTGCTGTCTGGTTTTGGGTGAATGTTCTTGTGCGAGGATATTGGCACTTATGGTTTGGAAAAAGCTATCCGGAGTTATTGGTTCTTGAGTATGGAGTGGATCGTCCTCACGATATGGACGAGTTGGTGCGTTTTTTTCCTCCCCAGATCGGAGTGGTTACTGCGCTTGGGGATATTCCGCCACATGTAGAGTTTTTTGACTCGCCGGATGCCCTTTATAGAGAAAAAGAAAAATTAGTGCGTGCGTTGCCATCGACTGGATTTGCAGTTTTAAACCACGATGATGAAGCCGTATGGGAGATGTGTGACGAGACGCGTGCACACGTAATGTCATATGGGTTTAGTGAAGAAGCACATGTTGCGGTACTCTCGTATGAACATACCTACGAAAACGATATGCCGCGCGGTATGAGTTTTAAGATCCAGTATGATGGAAAAACGATTCCTCTTGTGTTAAATGCACTGGGAAGACCTCAGCTTTATTCTGCCACAGCTGCGATTGCGGTTGGGTTGATTTTTGGATTGAACTTAGTTAAAATCGCACAAGCGCTCGAAGGATATACGGTTATGTCCGGACGAGGAAATTTGATCCCAGGAATTAAACATACAAGTATCGTCGATAGTAGTTATAATGCATCACCTGCTTCGATGGATATGGCGATAGAAACTCTTGCTTCTTTGACGGGTATCCCGCGACGCGTTGCAATCTTGGGGGATATGCTTGAGATTGGCATGTACTCAACCGAAGCTCATCTTGCATTGGGACGTCATGCGGCGTCGCGTGTTGATTATTTGATCGCAGTAGGAGCACGCGGTACATTTATTGCAGAAGGCGCGAAAGAAGCGGGAATGGCCGAGGAAAACCTTTCAGTATTTGCAACGACAGAGGAACTCTTGCCGCATCTTGATGCGCTGATTCATGAGGGTGACTGCGTGGTGGTCAAGGCTTCTCATGCCATGCATTTTGAAAAGGTGATTGAGGAAATCCGATACCGATAATCTACATATAATGCGCACAAATAATGCTCCTGTCGTCTAGCCCGGTCAGGACACTTGGTTCTCATCCAAGAAACACGGGTTCGAATCCCGTCGGGAGCACATGAGAGCTCTGTCATAATACCTAATTAATCATGTTATGAGAGCGAGAGAGATGCTGCATTGATTCGAGGTTATCTGTGGGCGCAAGTCCTCGGAAGTTTATTCTTATCTATTTTCTATGCCGAAAAAACTCTTTGTTGCATATGGAGTTTCGCTGTTTCTCATCGTATTTGGCGTTGCATATGTCGCATTTAATACACGCGAGCTGGGGGGAGTATTAGTGACGCACTATGATTTAGTGCGCGGGGTTGATTTTTTGGGGAGAAGGAATGATTTTTATTCGATTCTTTTGGGATTGTTTCTTTTGTCCGGGTTCAATTTTTTGATAAGCCTAGAGTTGTATTCCCGTATGCGTTTTTTGGCATATGGCGTGGCGTGGATTACCATTCTTTTGAATATTATAGGGTTATATGGGATAATGTATTTAATATCTCTCAATATATGAAGCAAATGAAAGAAAATATTTCACCAAAAAGGAAGGAGGCTGCTGTGGATCTCTCTTCTTTAGGCGTGGTTGAAATAAGGGTTGAAACTTTCCGTTCTTCTGGAAAAGGGGGGCAGAAGGTAAACAAAACAGAAACCGCCGTTCGTGTACGCGGCCGTATTATTAATGCCAAATTACTTGCGCGGCTTCGCGAATTATTTCCTGGTTCGGTGACAGACGAGGGTGAGTTTTATGTGGAGTGTCAGGAGGAACGGAGTCAAGAACAGAATATTCGCAAGGCCCATCGTCGATTCGAAGAACGCATCCATGAGGCACTAAAGGAACCGGTGGAGCGCGTGGCGACAGTGCCTACTGAAGGGGCCAAAGAGCGCCGTGAGGTTGAGAAGAGACGGCAAGGATTAAAAAAGGAGAATCGAAAGAAGGTAGAATGGTAGAGGGTAAAAAGCCGCATTGCGCGGTTTTTTTGGATTGCTTGGCTCTCAAATATATAGGCCCTGCGATCTGGATTTGCCTTTTTTTGAGAAATTATGTATAATCACTTGTAATTATTTAGGCTATGTTAGCTATTATTAGAACAGGAGGAAAACAGTATCTTGTCTCCGAAGGGGATACGATCCATATAGAGAAATTACCTCATGCAGAAGGGGCTTCTTTCACGTTTGATGAAGTACTTATGGTACAAGATGGTAATGAGCCGGTGTTGGGGCATCCGCTCGTGGAGGGTGCTACTGTGGAAGGAACGATCGTAAAACAGGGGAGAGACGACAAGAAAATCGTTTTCCGCTATCACAATAAAACACGCTATCGCAAAAAAGCGGGTCATCGCCAACATTTTTCTGAAGTGAAGATTACACGAATCACAGCGGAATAAAGGACTGTACTGGAAATTTTTTGAGAACCATGATATGTTCAAATAAGCGACTCGTTAAGAGTCCTTTTTGATAATTGAGGAGGTGAACGAAATGGAACCGAGGCGTTTTTGGGTGCTTCAGGATTGGGAAAGATTTTACAAAGAACAGTTGGATTTGTGCGTAGATCTTACTTCTTTGAAACAAGATTGGTCGGAACTTCTTGGAGTGCTTGTAGTACCACACAACCTTTCTCTTGAGCTTCTTGTGCAAAAATGTAATGCTTTGTTTGAGGTTGTTCAAGAAATAAATTCCACCTTGCGCCTTCGTTCAGCATGTCGTCTCGGTGAAGACTACAATGACTATGTGATTTATTATGGCACCGATCATGATTACATTGATCCTGTACGAAATGTACGATGCATGTATCTAACGCTTGAGGAACGGCTTTTGCTTGAGTTGTGGCATTTTTTGAATACCGCAGAGCATTATGACACCGAGCGTATTCAGCTTTGCCTCGGATCTCGGTATGAAGATGGTTCTGTGCCAAGCGTTTCCGTCCAAAATAATGTATTTTATGTGGGGAAACCTCACCTTCTTTAACGTTAAAAATCCGCATATCATGCGGATTTTTTAGTGTCCCTCCTTGTCTCTGGCGCCGTAATTATTTGCGATTCATAAATGCAGCTGACATCGTTTCTTCATCCGTAAACTCTACGTCACCTCCATTAGGGAGTCCTCGTCCGAGACGCGTGCATTGCACAGGATAGGGCCTCAATTTTCGTTCTATGTAAGTGGCGGTAAGATTCCCTGCCGCGGTGGGCGAGAGCGCAAAAATAACCTCTTTTTTTATGCGTGGGTCCTTCGCAATGCGTGTAAGGAGGGGCTGCAAATTAAGATAGTGTTCCGGGTCTGGTTGAACAGGATTTACGAGACCCCCTAATATATAATACGTGCCTTGTCCAATTTTTGCTTTTTCAATAGTAAGAAGATCGGTTTCTTTTTCTACAATAATAATGGTGTGGGGGTCACGCTGTGGATCTCTGCAGATTGCACAAAGGTTGGTTTCATGCGGTTCGCACGGAAATAAACAAGATGTGCATGAGGAGAGCGCACAGAGTCGTTCCAAATCTTGGATAAGCGGATTTGTGACGTGCGTGCGCGCACGTAGCAAAAAGAATACAATACGCGATGCGTGTCGTTGCCCAATCCCCGGGATACGAGCAATCCGCTTAATACATTGATGAATAATTTCGGGAACCATATCAATTAGGAATAGTCCGCGGTCATTTTTGTTTCGAGCGTGGTGAACGTGGCAAATTCTTGATCAAAATGAAGGCGTATAATGCCTAACGGACCATTTCTGTGCTTGGCGACATGAATTTCGGCAATGTTGCGCTCCTCTTCGCTTATTTCAAGTTTGTCCCTATCTTTGCGGTGAATAAACATTACGACATCACTGTCTTGTTCAATAGAACCACTGTCGCGCAGATCAGAGAGGCGTGGGATCTTGATTTCTCGGTTGTCCACGGAACGTGAAAGTTGAGAAAGGGCGATGACGGGGATATCAAGTTCACGAGCGACTCCCTTGAGCGAGCGCGATATCTCTGACATTTGTTGTACGACATTATCCGAATTGGTGCGAGGTTGAATAAGTTGGAGATAATCAACGACAAGCATGGCTAATCCTCGTTCTGCTTGTAAGCGTCGCGCCATAGCACGGATTTGAAGAATATTGGGAGACGTAGTGTCATCAATAAAAATAGGTACTTGAGAGAGGCGGTCGAGGGCGGTGTGGAGCATTTCAAACTCCAGTTCCGAGAGGCTTTTTCCTGTGCGGAGTTTCCACAAGGGCACACGAGATTCGGCAGAGATAAGGCGATCTATCACCTGTTCGCGCGACATCTCGAGGCTCAAAATTCCTACAGGTGCTTGTGATTTGAGTGCGGCCTGGCGTGCGATCGCAAGTGCAAGCGATGTTTTTCCAAGCGAAGGGCGCGCTCCAATAACGATTAAGTCTGATTTCTGAAAACCGGAAAGAATGTTGTCGAGTGCAGGATATCCGCTTGGAATGCCGCGTATCCCTTCTTCCATTTGCTGTAAACGTTCAATGCGTCCGAATGCCTCAGGCAGGTCTTGTCCGATAGGGACAAATTGTTTTTGTGTTGTTTGTTGGGAAATTTTGAAAAAACGTTGTTCCGCGCGATCAAGAAACTGCTCAATGTCCTCCGGTTCTTCAAATGCTTCTCCTGCCACCGTGTTTGCGGTGGAGATAAGATCGCGCAAGATGCGTTTTCCGCGAACAATCTTCGCATAGTGAATGATATGAGTGGCAGTAGGGACTTTGTTGACGAGACTTGAGAGGTAGGCATATCCTCCGACATCCTGCAGCTCACCGCGCTCTTTGAGTTTGTTGGGGACACTCACGAGGTCAATCGGTTCACCTTTTTCATAGAGGCGAAGCATGCTCTCAAAAATCTTTTGGTGAGACGGTTTGTAGAAATCAATGCTTGCCACCACATCGGCCACTTTTGTCATGGCAAATCGGTCCATCATAAGCGCGCCGAGTACTGATTCTTCGGCTTCGATATTTTGAGGAAGGAGTTTTATAGTTTCTTGTTTTTGAGAAGATGTCATGCTCTACAGATTATCTTTATCCTACCGCGATTTATTAAAATGGTCTTCAGGATAATTTGGGGAAGACCATGGGAAAAACTGTGGAAAAGATGTGTATCGTTTTTAAACTCCCATAGGATATCGTATAACTATTGATAGGTTGGATGGATGATGGGGCCTTGGGGGGTATCTTCAATGGAAAATCCGAGGGCAGAGGTTTGCACACGGAGCATATCGGCGCGTTGCCATTGTTTTTCTTTGCGGGCGGATTCACGTTGAGTGACTAAACTTTTTACTTCTTTCGGAATAGATACCGTGCGAAAACGAAGATCGAAGAGTTCGTAGAGAGAGGTGAGAAGTGTGCGGATATGTATTACATCATTTCGCGTTGCTCTTCCCGTATCCATTTTACTGTTCATAGTATGCATGGCATCAAATATGACACCAAGCGCCTGCGGAGTATTAAAATCGTTTTCTAATGCCGCTTCAAACTGTTTGAATATCGTATTCCGTACGGTCGTCATGCGGCGGTCCTCTCCTTGATGCATTTTGAGTGTTTTCCCTGCATAAGAAGAGAGACGTTTTTCAAAATCAAGAAAGGTGATGAGCGATTGCCGTGCGTGTGTGATAAGCGCCTCGTTGAAATCAATGGGGGCGCGATAATGTTGAGACAGAATGAAGTAACGAAGAAGAGTTGTAGCATCAAAAGGAAGCGCTGCGTTTTCGTGGGTAGATAAAAAGTCGCGGATGGTAACAAAGTTTCCCGCGCTTTTCGACATCTTCTTTCCGTTAATAGTAAGAAATCCCGTATGAAGCCAATATTTTGCGAGTGGATGTTTTCGCGACGCGGATTCCTGTTGTGCGATTTCAGCTTCGTGATGGGGAAACTTTAAATCAATAGCCCCCCCATGAATATCGTATTGAGGTCCGAATATCGATTCGGTGATTGCTGTGTCCTCGATATGCCATCCTGGCCTTCCCTTTCCGAGCTCAGTATTCCAATAGGGTTCTCCGCGTTTTGAAAACTTCCAGAGCGCAAAATCTCCTTTATTTCTTTTTTGCAAGCTTTCATCGATACGGGAGACGGCATCCTCTGCCTGTAATGAGGTGCGTCGGGAAAGCGCGCCATAGCGGGGAAACGTGGCAAGATCAAAATAATACCCATCCTTTCTAATTTCATAGGCGTGGCCGCGTTTAAGGAGTGTTTTTACTTGGCGCACAATCGCGGGGATATAGTCCGTTGCACGTGCATATTTAGTAATGCTTGTAATGCGGAGTTTTCGTTCGTCTTCATGATACAGCTTTTCGAACATGCGGGCGAGGGTTTTCGGAGTGGTGTGTTGTTGTTTCGCGCGCTCGATAATTTTATCATCGATATCGGTAATGTTTTGAAGATAGTATGTTTTATAGCCTATTCGTGAAAGATATTTAGCAATGCAATCAAAGGCAAGGTAGGTGCGTGCATGACCAATGTGAGAATAATCATACACCGTTGGACCGCACACAAAAAGTTGGACACGTTTTTTATGGCGCGGCTTGAGCGACTCTTTTTTTTCTGATAACGTATTAAAAAATTTCAGCATTTTTGTCTCGCGTCTTTATTGTATAAGGAAGTAGGAAATTTGTACACGGGTATTGCATGGGGGTTTGAATACATTATGATACAATGGAAACGAGAAAAACATATTATGAGAATTCCACGATTCATTGTTGCCTTTGATTGTTCCGCATCCCGTTTTATAATTCCCGATCATGAGGTGGCGCATCAGATTATTCGCGTGTTGCGTAGGCACGAGGGCGATGAGGTAGTGTTGTGTGATGGCGCGGGTAATGATACGCGCGCGTGGATTGTCGGTATTACCCGCAGCGAGGTAACCGTCGAAGTGTTGGAGAGGATGAAAAATGCAAGAGAGCCGATACGTGAAGTCGTGCTTTACTGCTCGATTCTCAAACGCGAGCATTTTGATTGTGTCGCACAAAAAGCAACGGAAGTCGGTGCGCGCGAAATTATCCCGCTTATTACCTCGCGTACGATTAAAATGGAATTGAATGCCCCGCGTATTGAAAAAATTATGAAAGAGGCGGCAGAGCAGTCGGGGAGAAGCTTTGTGCCGCAGTTTCGGGCTTCGCTGCGTTTCGAGGACGCAATAGCACATGCACTTCCGAATGAATGCAACTTTTTCTGTGATCCGCATGGAGAGCACCCGCTTGTAGAACAGGCCGTGGAAAAGAGTAAATCGTTGAAGCGTGTCGGCGTTTTTATTGGTCCTGAAGGAGGGTGGCATGATGAGGAGCGCGCACGTGCACAAGAAAACCGGTTTGCAATAGTGACTCTCGGAAGTACCATTTTGCGCGCAGAGACTGCCGCGATTGTCGCCTCCTATCTTCTTGCGCAGTAATGCGGTATCTGTTACTATGATTCTGGGACTTACTATGATTCTGGGACTTTGAGAAAGGAGAAACATCGCATAACCATGAAGGAATGTATTTTTGAGGGATTGGGGCAAACGTTGTTGCCAGAAGATATACGTAGCGTTTGCTTGGAATCTAGATTGAAAAAGGCATTATGCGGCGAGGTTCGGATGTGGATCATGAATCATGTGATTGAAGAAATTGTGAACGCAATGTCTTCAGGGTTGTTGTCCGCCGTTGTGTATGTGGAAAAGTTTCCGTGTACCGATGATAAGAATAACAGAGCGTTTGCACATAAGGTTATGCGAATCCTCAAGCGACAAGGTTTCTCTGTTTCTACAGGACGTACTGACGATCGTCCTTACTCTCTTCGTTGGATCGAAGTTTCGTGGAACAAGTAATCGTGCCATAACAAATAAGTCCACCTTCGCGTGGATTTTTTATAAGAAGCATACTTGTGTCATGAGTTCGCATGTGGTAGGATTCTAGCAGATAATCGATGGGAGGAAAAATGCGATGAGATGGATTGTGTGGTATCTTCGGTCTGTTTTTTGTGCTCATGAGTGGCGTGATGAAGAGAGATGGGTGGACGCAACGGATCAATACACAAGAATGCGCAGGGAAGGTGTTAAAGTTTCTGCGACATGCAGGAAGTGCGGGTGGCACCGCGCATATTGGAAACATTTATCATAAATTAAAAAAACCCCATCGTATGGGGTTTTTTCTTTTTTATGGCAGCCCTGGTATAGTAAAAAGTAATTAGTTCTCAGTGCTTAGAAGCGAGTTGTGTGTGACTTTTTTCAAAAACCAACAATACTAATTACTAAGAACTAGGAACCAACTACTTTTAGATTTTTATTTGTAATTTTGATTTTTGCATTTTGAGTTTTGAATTTTTATGAACGGCGAGGTATTTCGACAATTGATGGCATGGCGAAATGAAAAAGCGCTCCACATGCGCGTCGAGCGTTTTAAGATTTTGCAAAATAAAACGATCGAAATGATCGCAGAAGAAGCGCCAAAAACGTACGATGCGCTTGCGGATATCAAAGGAATCGGAAAGAAAAAACTCGCGGAGTTTGGGAACGAGATTTTGGGGATTGTAAACAGGTATGGAGGTGAAACTGGATTGCAAGATCTTTTTTCTCATCAAAGCTCGAAGACTGCATTATCGAAGGAACAAGAAGAACAGGACAAAGATGCGGAGAAAGAACCCGTGTTTACGGTGAGCAATTTTTTGAATTTTTTAAATACGAAATTTTCCGAACGAACAGTGTGTGTGCAAGGAGAAGTGTCGAGTGTGCAGGTGCATCCCTCCGGTATTTATTTTTCGCTTAAAGACAAAGACGACGAGAGTGTGCTGAACTGCTATATTCGTCCTTCCGTGTATGAGCGATGTGGGGTAGTACTTGATGAAGGCATGGAGATCAAAATGAGTGGTGTGCCGAATGTCTACAAGCCAAAGGGGAGATTGAGTTTTTTAGTGTATACGCTTGAGCTCGCGGGTGAAGGAAGTTTGAAAAAAGCATATGAGCTGCTGAAGAAAAAATTAGAAGAGGAGGGACTCTTTGCACGCAAGCGTTCGCTGCCGGAATTTATTCACCGCATTGGTATCGTTACTTCCCGTACGGGTGCGGTGATCGATGATTTTCGGCGAAACTTAATGCCGCTTGGAATGGAGCTCTACCTATGCGATGCGCGCGTGGAAGGAGTGCGTGCGGTAGATGATGTACTCGCGGGGATCAAGTGGTTTAATGCGTATATGCCGGATCTTGATGTGCTTGTGGTGATTCGAGGAGGAGGAAGTCTTGAGGATATGCAGGCATTTAACAACGAGCGTGTGGCGCGGGCGCTTTTTGCCTCAGCGATTCCGACCTTCTGCGGCATTGGACACGACCGCGACGTGCCGATTGTAAATCTGGTAGCAGACCGTGCCGCGTCGACCCCTTCTATCGTCGCGATGGCGATGAATGCGTCGTGGGACAGGCTGCGCGAAAACCTCCCTACATTACGGCAAGATCTTTTGTACTCATTTGAGAGCGCAATGTCCGGCGTACGCACGAATGTCGATACGCTTCTGGAAAAACTATTAGGATATATCGCGCAGCTTTTTTTGAGATTTCGTCACTTGGCACATCAGTTGTCACGTGCACTCGATGAAATTGGAGCACGTATCGAGAGTATACGAAAACAAAGTAATGATATGATGGCTTCAGTTTTGCAATCAATGAGCCGCGTGGTGCGTGATATGGGTACCATGCTTCATGCGCGTGAAACGTATCTCGAGGGAGTGAGTCCGGAGCGCAACTTAAAATTAGGGTATAGTATCATTAAAAATGAAAAAGGTAAGGTGGTACGAAGTAGTAGTGACGTAAAAATAGGAGAACGGGTGACTACAAAACTCGGTGAAGGTGAATTGGTAGCTAAGGTCGAAGAAGTAAACTAAACACTATTATGCAAAAAGAAAAAGAAAAAATTAGCGACTCATTATCAAAGTTGGAAAAAATTGTTTCGTGGTTCTCCTCGCAAAATGAGGTAGATGTAGAGGAGGGTTTGGAAAAAGTAAAAGAGGGTGCGGTTCTCATTAAAGATCTTAAAGAACGCCTGAAGAACGTGGAAAACGAATTCCAAGAAATCAAAAAAGATCTATCCGGCGAAGAAGAATAGCTGTTTTATTAGACCTGTGTGCGTATGGATCGTGTTGAAGAGCTTCTCGGATTATTAAAAGCAAACAAAAGTCTGCAATTCATTTTTGAACATGCGGGTGATTTGAATATGCCAAACTGGTATGTGGGCGCAGGAGGTATTGCGCAAACGGTGTGGAATATTCAGCACGGATTTGATCCAGAGTATATGATCAAAGATTACGATCTGGTATATTACGACGCTGCCGATACTTCGTTTGAAGGGCAAGAGTATTATATTCAAGAAGGGAAAAGGTTGTTTCGAGAGTGAGGTGCGCCGGTTGATGTTGTAAACGAGGCAAGGGTGTGCTTGTGGTATGAACAAGAATATGGGCGCCCGATCGAGCAGTATGCATCGGCGGAGGATGCGATTTCTACATGGCCCACCACGGCGACCGCGATTGGAGTGAGGCGAGAGGGTGTGCGCCACAACGTATGCGCTCCTTTTGGCGTTGAGGATTCTCTCAAGATGATTGTAAGGCCGAATAATCCAAAAACAACCATAGAACAAGTGTATCGCAACAAATCCACGAGGTGGAAAGCAATCTGGCCGCGTCTTACCGTAATCCCTTGGGATGAAGCAGTCACGCTATTTTAATTTTTTTTGGCGCGCAGGTCTAGCTTTTGAAATAAAAAGCCGCGCATGGCGCGGTGTTTTTCTGTGTGTTAAACCGGTGGAAGTTGCACGATAGTTCGTTTGCAGAAATTGCATCCCGCAATATGTGCGAGTGATCGCTCTGTAAGATGTGGATACTCCGAAAGTTCCCTGATGTTGCATTGGCCTGTCTTAGCTCCTTCATTAATTTCTTCTTGGGCTAAACGTTTTCTTGCGGCGATAATTGCTTCACGTCGTTCAAGATGCATGCGTGTAAAGCGTTGCGTTCGATACTCTTCATAAGAAATACCCTGTTTCCTTGCAAGCCGCTCATCATGTTTGCGTGCTTTTCTTTCGAGGTGGGGCGCGTACCACCCGAACGCGGCGACCACAAAGAGTGATTGGAGGAGGTGAAGAGGAAGCCAAAGGAGGCTATTTCCTCTACGCTCCTCAAGAATGGCTTCAAAATAACATCCACAGAAAGAACAAGTGCGAAGATGTTCTTCTCGTGATTTGGGCAAACGAAGAGTCCAGTCTAGTTCTTTTTCTTTCAGACATTCCGGCGTGTAGTTGCTGCGCTTAGTGCAGTAACATTGTTGTGCAGCCCTATGTCGTGCCCGTGCCCAGGTAAGAGTATCTCTTGATGGATGTTCTGAACAATGATCGTGGTCGAGATCAAACACCTCGCGCATCGCTTCGCAACACGGACCATGTGGGGGTGGCTGTACGGGTTTTTCATTCTGTAGGTCTTCCATGGACTGAATATTGCGCGTGACCGAAAGTGTCACTAGCGCAAGCCGCAAGGCGAGGGTTTCGCGTGTAGTTTTGAAATTAGGAAGGATAAGACATTCGTACGTTTTTTGGCAAAAAAGACAAGAGTTTAAGTGATCACGTCGGCTTTGTGGTATGGTTGCATATGCGTCCCACTCGGTGTGGGAGAGACAGGAAGAACCAAGATAAGGGACTAACTGCCCCATGTGGGTATTGATTTCTGTATCGAGTTCCTCAGCGGTCATGCCATAATGTTTCGCCACTTTCTTCAAACCTTCTCGATAGTTTTCTCTGTCCATGAGATGTTACTCCTTGTGTAGATTTTCGAGATTCTGAAAAGAATATATCACTATTTTTACTCAAGTCAATGTTTCAATACATTTGTTCCCGCGGTAACACCAGTGATATGAATTGTAGCGAGATGGAAAGCAATTTGGCCGAAGCTCACGGTTATTCCTTGGGATAAGTGAAGCTCTTTTGGGCTTTCACATATGATTTTTATCGGGTAACAAAAAACCGCATGATGCGGCTTAATGCGGCGATACGTATGCACTTATGAGGCGACGTTATATTTATTATAATGATGAGAAAATGCGGTGATATATGCTGCAAGTCTTTTGCATCGCGGACATGTGTGCATGTGGCTCTTTTTTTTCTCTGATAAAGTGCGGTAATGTGTGAGATCATCACACAATTCTCTTAAGGTGGGGCAGTATTGTTCAGTTTTTCTTGGTGTTTTTGCGGCTTTAAGTTCACGCCGAATCTCTTCGAGAGTGACATCAAAGTCTTTTGCAACCTGCTCGAGTGCGTGCTGCGCTTTGGGGTTCATAGTCAACCTCTTTTTTCTGAGAGAGCTAAAAATATTCTATCATGACAGTATTGCGGTGTCCATATTTTTTTGAGTAGTCTAAAAATAATGGAAAATAGTGTACAATGTAAATATTAGTTTTTATTATTATGCGTCGTACGCGAAATTGTTATCATCCAGAGAGCACAGAGCCATTTCGGCTCAGTCGTTCAAAACTAGAGCTGTATCTCGAGTGCCCGCGCTGTTTTTATTTGGACCGACGAGTGGGGGTGGGACGTCCTGAGGGGTTCCCGTTTACGCTTAACAAGGCTGTCGACTTTTTGCTGAAAAAAGAATTTGATATTCATCGCGCGAAGGCCGAGGCGCATCCGCTTATGATACAGTATCACGTGGATGCGATTCCTTTTGCGCATAGCGATCTTGATACCTGGCGAGAAAACTTTGTGGGCGTGCACTACCTGCATGAGCCTACGAATCTTATTATTTTTGGAGCCGTCGACGATGTATGGTTGAGTCACACAGGCGAACTGATCGTAGTGGATTACAAAGCAACGAGTACCATGAAAGAGATTACGCTTGACGAAGAGTATCGTAGTGCCTACAAACGGCAAATGGAAATCTACCAGTGGCTTTTGCGTCGCAATGGATTTGAGGTTTCGAATACGGGGTACTTTGTCTACGTGAACGGAAAAACAGATAATGCCGCGTTTGATGGAAGGCTTGATTTTGATGTACAGCTTCTCTCGTATACGGGGAACGACGCATGGGTCGAGCCCGTGATTTACGATGCGCATCGTTGTTTGCAAGCACGTGGAATACCTGAAAAACTTGCCACATGCCGTTATTGTGAGTATGTGGACGACGTGCATGAAGCGCTTACTATAGAAATGTGATATGCGCAACGACATATGACCCCTCTTTTCTTTGAACTTGCGTTTGTGATGTGTTTGGCTGCATTCTTCGGCCTTGTTGCGCGCGCGTTGCGTGTGCCAACGCTTATCGCATATCTTGCAACAGGGGTGGTAGTGGGGGCATTGCATTTGAGCGGAACCACAATTTCTCAGGATACGTTTTCTGTGTTTTCCGATCTTGGGGTGATGTTTCTTTTGTTTCTGATCGGTCTTGAAATTAATTATGCTTCATTGCGTTTTGTGGGGAAGCCCGCGTTTGTGATTGGGGTTACGCAAGTCGTGGTGACATCTCTTGTGGGGGTGGCGATTGCATATGGACTGGGATTCTCGTGGATGGCGGCGGGGTATATTGGTATCGCGCTTTCTTTTTCGAGTACGGTGGTCGTGATGAAACTTCTTTCCGATAAACGCGATGTAGAAAGTTTGTATGGCAAATTAAGCGTTGGCATGTTATTGGTGCAGGATGTGATTGCGCTTTTCGTACTCACTGTGCTTACTGGTATTGGCGGAGATACCACCCCCTCGCTACTCATGGGTCTTTTCGCGGTGGGGAAGGCGATTGTAGTGCTCGGGGTCGTCTTTTGGATGGGACGAACAATATTTCCATTTCTCGTGGATGCAGTCGGTGATTCACCGGAACTTTTGTTCTTGGTGAGTATTGCATGGTTGTTTGTGTTTGTTGCTTTTGTCTCATGGATGGGATTTTCTATTGAGATTGCAGGATTTCTTGCGGGACTTGCCCTTGCGAATTCATTTATGGTGTCGCAGATCGCAACCCGTATTCGCCCTTTGCGCGACTTTTTTATAATCGTCTTTTTCGTGACACTTGGTGCTTCTCTTGCTGTCACCGAACTTCATGCTATGTTCATCCCGCTTATTACGTTGACTCTTTTTGTGCTCATTGGGGATCCTTTAATTGTGCTCATCATCATGGGGATTATGGGGTACTCGAAACGCACAAGTTTTTTTACGAGTGTGACCTCGGGACAGATTTCAGAGTTTAGTTTCATTCTTGCGGCCGTAGGGCTTCGCCTGCATCAAATTCCGCCATCAATAACCGCGCTTATTACCGCGATTGGGATTATTACATTTATCGTATCCGCATACGGCATTACAGAAAGCGATGTCCTGTTTGCTCGTCTTCGCACATTTCTTTCTTTCTTTGAGCGCGCACATCATAAAAAAGATAAGACGGTACATCCTGCGTTTTCAAAACCTTTTGTGTTGCTGGGGTATCACCGCACGGGGGTGAGTATTGCGCGTCACTTTCCTAAACACGATTTGCTTATTATTGATTTCGATCCGGAAGTCTTCCAGGAATTAAAGCGAGAAGGATATGCGTGTATTTTTGGAGACATTGGGGACGGTGAAGTATTTGAGAAAGTAAGGTTAGAAGAAGCGCGTATTATTATCTCGACTATTCCGCATATTGAAGACAACCTGCTTTTGCTGCGCATTGTAAATGCGACTACGCCACGCCCGAAGTGTATTGTGCGCGCGGACAACGAGCGTGAAGCGCTTGCGCTCTACAAAGAAGGAGCTGATTATGTCCTTTTGCCTCATATGTCGTCGGGACATCATTTGGGAAAAGCGATTTCCACGTCTGCGGGCATTGCGGCGCTTCATGAACTTCGCGACAACGATATCGAGCTTATGCACCAAGGAAATAATGTGAAGAAATAAAAAGTAGGAATAGTATGCATCACGTCGCAATTATGAATCCTTCGTGGAAATTAATACCAAAAATTATTTCCGGAGAGAAGTCGATTGAGTCGCGATGGTATCGCACCAAACGGACGCCATGGAACAGAATCAAGAAAGGAGATGCGGTCTTTTTTAAAAATTCTGGTGCTCCCGTCCTTGCGCGCGCCGATGTCTGTGATATCATGCAGTTTGTGATTCGTGGAGCGTGTGATGCAGAAGATATTATTCTCAATTATGGAAAGGAGATTTGTCTTGTTGAGAACGACCCTTCTTTGTGGCATGCGATACCTCGCTACTGTATTCTTGTGCGTCTCGGACATCCTTGCGCAGTGTCCATGCCATTTCATATCAATAAGAAAGGATTTGGCTGCGGTGCTGCATGGCTGACGATTCCAGATATTGCAACTATTGCCCTATAACAATAAATAACCCTCCCGTATCCTAAGAAGTGGGGTTTCCTGATAAAAGAAAAAACGGCATGAGAGCCGTTTAGAAAGCGATGAAGGAGAGAAGAAGAAAGAGCAGTTTTGCGCTCCAGGCTACTATAAAAAATGGGACAGCAAATCCAAGTATTCCCAGCCAGATGAATGAAAAGATAGTATTCGATCTAAGAAAATCTGTAAGACCCCACAAGAGAGCGGCGAATCCGGTAATCATCGCGAGGGAGTATGCGGAGATGCTGAGTCCTGCCATGAATCCCGCAAGAAGCGCCAGCGCAAAAAGGAGGGGATAGAGACTTTTTTGAGTGTCGCGTTCCTCGTGATTTTTTTCATGTGATGCAGTCATGTGTGCCACATCCTCATGTTTATTGAGCTATTTAGAGTATAGCATACTATATGCTGCACCATCGTGTTTTCACTGCCGTGGGCATAGATTTGTGCACGTGCGCATTATATGGTAAAGATAAGTCAGCTCGTTTCTAAGGACGAAATCATGTGATGAGTGGAGATAAAAACCCTCGATATTATCACCATCATTACGATCCGCATGCGCGTGAGCCGTTTTTTTTGAGTCGGGCTAAGATTGAGCTCTTTGTGGAGTGTCCGTGTTGTTTTTATCTCCATCATCGATTAGGGATTAAGCGTCCTGGGTGGAGCGGGGGACTCAGTCTTAATCTTGCGGTCGACGCACTTCTCAAAAAGGAGTTTGATGCGTATCGCAGAGAAGGAAGGCGCCACCCCATTATGCAGGAATATCGTATCAACGCAATTCCTTTTGCTCATCCCGATCTTGATACGTGGAGAGACAACTTTAAGGGAGTTCAATTTTTGGACCCTCGTACTAATTTAATGATTTGCGGCGCGGTGGATGACGTGTGGGTATATTCGAATGGCCAGCTGATCGTTGTGGATTATAAGGCGACGAGTACAGACAAACCGATCGATCTTCGTGGGTTGCTCGGCGCAACCTATCGTCGTCAGATGGAGATCTATCAGTGGTTGTTGCGTAAGAATGGATTTTCTGTATCTCCTCAAGGCTATTTCGTGTATGCGAATGCGAGGAAAGATGTACCCGATTTTCATAATGTGTTGAATTTCTCACTTTCCCTTATTCCTTATGAAGGGAATAGCGAATGGATTTCTGGAGTAATCTCCGATATTCATGAGTGTCTCAACTTGCCTGTTTCTGAACTTCCTCCTCCATCTGTGGCATGCAGTTTTTGTGCGTATTACACGCGCGTAGACATCACACTGCCGCGCGATCTATGGTAATAGGAAAGACCCAAATCACACGGGTTTTTTTTATTAGACTTAAAAATGAAAGCGGAAAGCCGGCGCGGATATTGGGAAAGAAATTAATTTACATATGCACCAATATCTAGACAAACATTAATGTCTGTGCTACCATATTTTCAGATCATCGACAAGGCCAACACGACGTGCTCGCTGTTTGCCTAAAGGAGGAAGAAGGAATGGGAATGGGAATGTCGTGGCACGATGCACTCGCTACGTTACAGGAGTTTGTGCATACGATTGTAAACGCACGGGTTACAAACCGGAAATTGTTTTCTGCGTGGTGCAGATCTCATGAAGCAGAGATGGAACAATTTTTTGGATATGAACGAAAAGATAAGATGCCTTCGATCGCATCACTGGTCACTGCTTCGTTTCATCCCGCCGCGCCGCTTATCATGTTGAACTATACGGGAGCTGCCCACAATCTGCTTCATGCATATCCTGATGGGTGGACATGGGGGGTACGGCACTGTCGCGGAATCGTATTCGACACAGATGGGGTTCTTGTCGCGCATCCGTTTTCCAAGTTCTTCAACTATGGCGAGCATCCTGAGACGCAGAGGAACGCGCTGCGGGGATCATTCACTGCGACCCAAAAATACGATGGGCATCTTGGTATTATTTTCCGCTATAAAGGCAAGCTTTATATTACGACACGCGGGGACTTCGAGAGTCCTACTGCAAAGATGGCACAGTGTATGCTCGATCGCTATGCAGCGCAACACGACTGGCTTTCGAAGATTGGCGAGGGCTTCACTCTCTTGGTAGAGATTATTCATCCATCTACTGAAGTTTTTGTTGATTATGACGGTCGCGAAGAGTTCGTGCTTCTCACATTCCGAAGAAATGGGGAAAATTGTTTCTTCCCTCATGTATATACGCGTGGGTTGGGAGAACAGCTTGGGCTTTCTGTCACGGAGCAATGGTGTGGAGATAGTGTCGGTGAGCTTATTGCATTGATGCGTGATCGCTTGGTATCAAACAAAGAGGGATATGTGGCGTATTTTGGTGCGCAGAAGATTCATGTGAAGTTCAAGTTCATGACCTATATCAATAAGATGGTAGAGAAAAAGCTAGGGTATAAGTACTTGATGCAGCGCATGATCGCCGGTAATTTGAACAAAATGATCGGCAATCTTCCCGAAGAAATCTTAGAGCGTGCGCGTAGAATGTGTGCGAGACTGCGCAAAATTGCGCGCGACAAGACACGAAATGAAAAAGAAAAACGCCAAATGCTCTACGCATTGGTGCCGGAAGAAGAATCAACTTCCTACTATCGTGCCGTATGCCGCAATTTTCTAAAAGCCTCCATAACGTAATACAAACGAGATCCCTGTCGCGAGGCCTTTTATATGTGAGTTGACAAGATTATTGCAGTGTAGTATTCTAATCCTAGATCATAGAAAAGGAGAATGTGCAATGAAGCACGTTGACAAGAACGCATTGCTGGGTGCTATTATGGCGGGCATTGTAGTGACAGCGACTCACATGGTGTATCACCCTTCTGTATGGATTCTTGTTGCGTCCGGGCTTCTTTCGTTTCCGTACCAGATCGGACGGAATACCTATGGTATCTTTGGCGGATTTTCAGACAATGGGTTCTATAAAGCAAATGGTTTCGCTGATAGGCATATTTCCAAGTAGCGTTCAGGACTTTCAAAGATTTCATCCTGACGAAATCGCAAGCAAAATTCTGACACCAGATCTTCGAGCTTGTATCGTGTCACATGATGATACATTCTTCG
>JAGWJP010000097.1 GCA_028865725.1 Patescibacteria group bacterium | reverse complement strand
CAATCTGCTTTTGGCTATCTTCAACATTTGATCTAGCCCAGCCTAGTTTGGTTTGAAGATTGCTAATATCTTTCTTAGCCGCTTCGAGTTCTGCGGCTTGCTTTTGAATATGCTTTATTGCCATTTCAATATCAGACTGATCGTGGTGGTTTAATCCGTGACACTTTTCAATTGAATCTGAAATATCACGTAGATTTTGGATAACCTCACCCACTTTCAATTCGTTCATTTTATTCGTCCTCTGGTTTAGGGGCTGATTTGAGCATTGCTTTGTAGACTGCATTAAATGGCGACTTAGACATCCTTCTTTCTTCTAGATCATCTAATTCATAATCTAATGTTGTATCTCTCATCTCATGAAGCATGTCATCAGTCGGCTCAATCGGTACAAGCTGCCAACCTTCTGGGATGCGCTTAATCTTTTGTTTATCTCGCCAAACATCACGCTCATAAGTTAATCGCTCAATCTCTTTCCGCGTCGCTTCGAGTTCTGCTGATTGTTGCTTTAAAAGGTTAATAATTCTCGGGGAAGGTAAATGTAAACCTTGTGATAATTTGGATAAGACATCATCTAGTTCACTAACAACCTCATCCACTTCCAATTCGTTCATTTTATTCGTCCTCTGGTTTAGGGTCTGCTTCAATATCGCGTAGGTCATCGCATAATGTCATTGCAGCATTAAGCAATGCTTCATCCACAATCTCGTTATCAATAGATTCATCGAGATCGGTGCCATTTAAGATGAGGTTTTCAGGTGTCATGCCTGCAAAAACACCACCTTCATTGATTGTTTCTAGGCTTTTGGATCGCAGGTATTGATAGCGTTCAGCATCGCGTGACAATCGGTCAATCTGCTTTTGGCTATCTTCAACATTTGATCTAGCCCAGCCTAATTGCGTTTGAAGATTGCCAATCTCTTTCAGAGCGGATTCGAGTTGTTCAGCTTGTTGCTTAATCACAATTACTGCATCATCAATTCTCGAATCGCTTTGCTCTCTAAGTAACTCTCTTAGTCTATGGATAACATATTCATAATTTAGTTCTTCGTTTTCGTTTGAGTTGGTCATTTCTTTATTTCTCCTACCAAACTTGCATTGAATTGTTTT
>JAGWJP010000026.1 GCA_028865725.1 Patescibacteria group bacterium | reverse complement strand
CAACCATCAGACAGACAAAAAGCAACCCACCAATTTTGTGAGGTAAAAGATAAAGATTGGGAATTGATAAATCGGGGACTTGGGGAATTGGATGAAAGTGATTTTTGCAAGTATGACGTTGCGTGTTGCATTTCAGTTTTAGAGCATACGGAAAATCCTTTAAGGTGTTTTGAAGATCTGCTTCGATCAGTTCGACCGGGTGGACTTGTATTTTTAACAGTAGATTTTGCTTTAGATGAAAATGACCATTACGTGATGAATCATCTCCGAAAGCGAATCTACACTGAGCAAAAGATGTGGGAGTTGGTAGAAAAAGCTAGAGAATTTGATTTTTTATTTTTGCATGGTGAAGCAGATTGGAGTTGGCAAGGGCAACAAGTCTATGACTACAATTTTGCGTCTTTAGCATTAAGGGCATTATGAATTTTTCCCTGGTTCTTCCAACCTATCTCTACAATGAAAAGCGGCAACAAGATGCTCTCCGCTCATTCGCCTCGTTGAACAAAAGCGATTTTGGGAATCATCAAGTGTCATTAGTCATCATAGAAAAAAAGAGCCAATTATCAACATACCTCCCCAATGGATCAAAATTTGCAAACGTGCATATTCGGATTCCAGTTTCTCCCATTGATGGTGTAAATCAAGCTTTAGCTTTTGGGAGTGAGCTTTCCATAGAACTTTGGGCTACAGATTATATAGTGTGGATTTTTGATGACATGGTTTACAATCCACATTGGTTGTTAGAACTTGAAAAATTGATAATTCGACATCCCAAAGCTAAAGCCTATTCGGTTTATCGGAGTGCTCATGAATTTCACCATGCGCCTCTTCGTTTTGAAGGTGAAGATGTTTCGGTAAGGTCGCTAGACGGAATGTCAATGTGTTTTACTCCGACTGAGTGGAAAGAATGGAATGTCAATTGGGCATCAGACGATTTTACTGCACCGACGGGGGGAAACACTATTGATCTTCTTCATGCTCATACGCGGCCTGGTGAAAGATGGTGTACGCGAAAAAGCTGGGTGCAAAATATCGGGAATATTGGAATCCATACTACCCTATCGACTCCAGCTTATGGGCAGGAATTTGTGGGTGAAGATTTGCTGTGAATTTTGAAACTACATTAGAACTTTATAGTGGGGGACCTGGTAGCGGAAGAAAACCAGAAGGTGGGTCTACTGATCCTATCTGGACGAGTGGGTGGGTGAAAAAAGATGGTTCATTTATTCCCTTAGGACATGGACATAGCCACGCAGATGAAGCTGTAATCCATAATTTATCACGAGGTGAAAATTCTGGCGCTGTTGTAAGAAAGGCGATTCTTGCAAAGAATATTAGAATAACGGGATACGGTGCTAGGCGAGGAATGCCTTTAACTGGAGAAGTAAATATTGAAGCAAATGATCTGCATGATGCAGATACCAAGAATCGCATTAACGATATTTTGTCAAGGCTTCCGCAAGGTACTAGTTCTGTATTTGTAGAAGATTTGAATGGTAAATATAAATCTTTCTCTTCACCAGAAGATTTTCGTGCAAGCACTATTAAAGCCCATGATCCAATCAATCTTCCCAAGCGCCCGAGGAAGATTGAAGTTCCAGACGACGGATTTCCAACTCCACGTCCTACGTGGAAAACTTTGCAAAAAGAGAATTACAAGTCTGCTATGAAAAAGAAGTATCCAAAATTTCCTTTTTTGACTACACCGGGAACTCAACCGCTCCAACCCATTCAAGGAGCCTTTGGAAAAAAGGAAGTGCTTCAACTTCCAAAAGGTCTAACAAAAAAAGAAGCGTGGAAATTGGCTTGTAAAAAAGCGAAGTACGATTTTCGTGGAGCAAAGTATAATCCAGAAACTGGAAAAATGATTCTTTGTTCAAATATCAATGATGTAATCATTGACGAAGTTCGTGCACAGGCAAGCAGCCCCAAAAAGGGTATTGCAGTTTTGATGGATCAGATGATCGGAATTGGGCCAGGAATTCATTGGCCGAGGGGAATGAAATGATTACAAGGCATTTGAGAAAACGGGAGCAGCGTTCTTTTGGATCTGTTCCCGGTGCCTGTCAATACCAAATTTCAAAAGTTTGCAATAAAATCGCAGAGCAGGTTAGAACTAGGAATGTTCCATGTTGCGATATGTGTTGGGAATTGATTTTGGAGCGTGAGAGAAAAAATAGAAAGTTGAATTGAGTGAACCTTACTACTGCCTTAGAAATTTACGCTCGGAAGGTGATTGTTAAATATGAGTGTATTTCAGCTCAGTTTAAAATCACCGGTCCCTTGGTGAAGCAGATAAGGGATTTCACTAAAACTATCCCGCAAAATGTGATAGTTAAAAAGGACACATCTGATCCACATCTAACTTTGAGATACGGAATTCTTCCAAGCTCTGCCAGGAAGGTTGATCTTGAATTAAAACATCTTCTAAGATCAGAAAATTCAGTTACGGTTACCTTAGGAAGAACGTCGTACTTTTCCGCAATGGATTCAAACATTGGAGATGTGGTCGTCATTTTAGCTGTGTCAAGTGATCTAATGAGATTGGCACGTGTCATTACAAGGCACCTTCAAGTGAAGAAAACAGAGCATACTGAATACGTTCCGCATATCACATTGGCGTATGTAGTTCCAGGATCAGGAAAACAGTTTGCTGGGCGATCAGATTTTTTTGGAAAAAAAGTTACGTTTAATTCTGTGGAACTTTCGATGCCTGACGGAAAACGGTATTTGGTTAAAATGGGAACAGGGAAATGAATCTCTCTCAAACTCTTGAAATGCTTCAACCGTGTCCGTGCAAGCTCAAGGTGGGAGATTCTGTAACGGTTGAAGGCGTCAATGGAATTGGAACTATCATTCGAAGAACAGGACGGCTTTTAGCAGTAAGGTACAGATCTGGGATTGTCACAAAAGATCAAAGCATTGTTCACGCTGCTTCAGATGCTGAACTGACTAACAAACAGGTCAAGCTTTGGAGAGCACGCGAACGGGATGCAGATCCGAACTATGCTAAGGAAATGAGGCGACGTGGAATAGTAGACAGAAATGATAATCTCCATGCTGAGTTTGGTGCACCCGGTGAATCACACGGACCTAACCAGATTGAACCTCACTCGAAAGGATTTGTTCCCTCATTAAAAAAGAAGCAATCGAAACCTCTCACAGATGATGAAGAAGAAGCATTGGAAGAAGCTATCATGCCAGATAAAGCTAGAGAACGAAAAAAGTATAGGCAAGGGTACAACGGGAAAATCGGAGGCTTACAAACCTGGTAAGAACTGTATCATTATTGGAAGGATGAAATTAAATCCAATTCCAATAATGGGAGGCGGGCGATGAGAAGTTCAATACTGGCAACATTTTCAGGAAAGTTTGGAGACATTCTTTGGGCACTCCCTGCTGTAAAAGCTTTGAGTGAAAAGCACGGTGAGCAGTTGGATTTTGGAATCATGCCCGAATATCGAAAACTGCTTCCTTTGCTATCTCAACAGCCTTACATTAAATCAGCTTACGTAATTGAGGAATGGGCTTTTCAAGGAAGCCCTTACGGGGATCAACCCTGGTGTCCTCCTCAACAATGTGAAATAGGATACTCAGACATTTATCATCTTACCTATCGTGTTCATCCTATGATGCAAGGATTGAATCTTGCGCAAGCCATTTCACAAAATGCGGGAGGCGTTTCAATTTCAGCTCCATTTATTTTTCTGGAGCAGGAATGGCAGTGGGTCAAAAGTCGCCGGAATTCTATGATCTCTGTTGGGTTCAATCCAGAGTGTTACGCGGAGAAGCTTTCATTCTTAGAACAACTCCGTTCCGTATTTCGGCACCTCTCATTTGTTCGCGTAGAGAATGAGACATGGACTGACGCAGCACAGATCATAAAAAAATCAACTTGCTTTTTTGGTGACATGTCCTCACTTCATGTTTTGGCTTTGGGATTGGGAAAGGAATGTTTCATTTATGAACCTAATCCGGATCGACGAAACAGCACAACTTATCGATCTCCTGTGGGAGTTGAAAAATTCGTAGATTCAATTTCAGCAGCTCAAACAGAAATTCAGAATTATGTTGGGACATTGGGAAGAATGGTTCAGAAAGTTTCATCACCTCAATTATCTGTTGCACAGCTTTAAGAGAAGGAGAAAGTCAGATGGGAATGTTTGATCCAGCATTTGGAGATGTACTAGATCGAGCTCTTATTTTGGAATTGAAGATTTCAATGGCAGGTGAACAAGTTGAGAGCAACACGGTAGATTATTGGAAAGCAGAGCTTTCAAAGTGCCAAGAGTTTCTCAATAAAGAACGAGTAAATTTGTCATGCGATAATTTGTTCGATGAGAGGATGGTTGAATTGCGAACTCTCCATACAGACCTTTGGTATGCAGAAGATGAGATTCGCGGTTGTTTAGAGGATGACGATTTTTTACAAGCAGGTCGCTGTGCTGCTACCATTACGAAATTAAATCAGCGACGGTCAGAGATAGTGGGATATTTCAATAAATTAAACGGAAGAGAGACTGATGTGAAAGTGTATACCAAACACGATGCTACAGAAGAAGATCAATCAAGAGTATAAAAAGTCAGAAAGGATCACCATGGAAGAGAAGAAATTAACATTAGAAGCAAACGATTTTGCAGTGGGGGAAGAATCTGTAAACTCAAAGTATGACTCTTGGAAAAAAACTGTCTGCAGAACTTGTGGCAGTAAAAATCTGAGACCTGTTTTTGAAATGGGGGAGATAGCAATTAGCGATTTTCCGGATAGACCAGATGGTCAGGAATTAAGTTCTCCTTTGGATCTGTACCTTTGTTCCAACTGTACATTGGTACAACTAGGACACACAGTTCCACCGGATCTGCTTTTCAGAACTTTTTGGTATCGATCCGGTGTGACACAGAGCATGAAAGAATCTTTAGCAGACATAGTTCGAGGAGCTAAATATCATTTATCTGAAGAGGCGTTATACGGGTTTCAACATAACGTCAGGCCTTTTGTTTTAGATATTGGGGCCAATGATGGAACCTTGTTGAGTATGTATCAAGAGGACAATGTTTACAAGGTTGGGTTTGAACCGGCTACAAATTTGACCGATCCTTCTCTCCCAAACTCAATGTGGATTCAAGACTACTTCAACGTTGAGGCTATTCCGATTAAATTTCAGCAGGAATTTTTTATCATTACAGCGATTGCTATGTTCTACGATTTGGATGATCCAAATCGCTTTTTGAGCCACATTAATCGGTGTATAAAAAAAGACGGCGTTTTTGTGATTCAAATGAACTATCTTCCTGCCATGCTAAAATCGAATGCGGTGGACAATATCTGTCATGAGCATTTGACCTACTACACACTTTTCTCCCTTCAAAAACTTCTCAACCGTCATGCTCTTTATGTTTACGATGCTGAGTTGAATGCAGTCAACGGAGGAAGCATTCGAGTTTATTGTGGGCCCAAATCTGGTTACGGGTTTTCAGAACAGGTTAACGAAAT
>JAGWJP010000096.1 GCA_028865725.1 Patescibacteria group bacterium | reverse complement strand
GACAGAGCGTCTAGCATATCACAAGGTATCATCGTCGCAACAGACGGATCAACAGTCACATTCAATCTCGACAACGGAACTATCCAACAGGAAACTTTGGGCGGAAATCGCACACTAGCTTTGGCGGGTACACTTACAGTTGGACGTATTTTCGCTATTAAGCTAACACAAGACGCTACGGGTAGTAGAACAGTTACGTGGTGGAGTGGTATAACTTGGGCCGCAGGATCGGCACCAACGTTATCCACTGCTGCTTCGGCATCAGATTGGTTCTGCTTTATTATCAAAGGTACTAATCTATATGATGGCTTCATCCTTGGACAGGGGATGTAAATATGGCCGAAACAGATTATGCAATTAATGCAGGATATTATAATGCAGGTTCCAACATCATTCAGGATTGGATTTCGGATCGTGTCTATCTAGTCGCAGGCTTTACAACAAATGTTGGACTTGCACAATTCCAATGTAACCAAGCTAACGGGGCGACAATCTCTTCAGCAGTATTTTCCTCATTGGCAACGGCTAACGGCGTCCCAATTACCATTTATGGTGTTAAGCAAGCAAACACTGCATGGCCAGAAACAGCAGCGTTTGCTGCTGCTCTCCCTTTAACAACTGCAAGTGTATCTTATACGTCTAATTCAGGGATAGATACTGTCAGTGTAGCGTCGATTATCCAGGAGATAGTTAATCAAGGAGGTTGGGTTGCTGGCAATGACCTAATGCTGGTATTTAAAACAACATCAACAACACTGCAACAAAGTTGGGACTCAAACGGTGCTGATTCAATTATAACACACCGACCAACTTTAACAATAGGTGGCGGTGGTTCTGGCGGTTCTGGTGGTTCTGGTGGACAAAAAGGTCCAAATGCAACGACATTATTATTACAACTGATGAGGCAACGGACGTATGGCTTCTAAAGCACAACCACAAAAACAAACCCATCCAGTAAAGGATGGGTTTTTTCGTGCAGATATAATTATCACTTGTCATAATTATGGGAGATATCTTGAACAAGCAATAAATAGCGCCATAGGTCAAGGAAATGTTATTGTAGTTGACGATGCATCGACTGATGATACAGAAACTATTGCCAAAGGCCAAGGCGT
>JAGWJP010000095.1 GCA_028865725.1 Patescibacteria group bacterium | reverse complement strand
ATACGGGAACTATGACGCAAAACACTGGTGCATACATTAGAAGACGATAACCAATGAACAATGACGAAACAAAAGATGACGTTCTAAGCGCCATCAGCAAGGCGCTAAAAGACAAACGGGATAAAGCCGTCTCTGCGCGTCGCTCGTCAGGCATTGAAGAAATATGGGTAGCAGCAGAAGAGGCGTATCTATCAATCGACGAACAAAACAGAGGCGAATACTCGTCTGACAAGTGGGAGAAGCCACAGGTTTTAGGCGCTCCACTCACAAAGAAAAAATCAAATCAAGACGACGGAACGCGGTCAAAGATGTTCATACCGCTCACACGCAGGTATGTGGACATCGCGGCGGCAAAAATTTGCGAAATCGTCTTACCAATCGACGACAAGGCATTTTCAATTGATGCAACACCAATCCCAGATATGGTGTCGGACGCTATTGCGGTTGGTAGAGATGGGTTGCCACTATCAAGACCAGCAACACCAGAAGAGATGCAGCAAGGCGCACCAGCACAAGTGCCGCTGACAAAGCAGGAAGTCATTACCAAGACAAACGAGGCGGCAACAGCAGCGGCAAAAAAGGCTGAGTCACGTATTTACGACTGGATGATTGAAGCTAATCATCCAGCGATCATGCGCAAGGTTATCCATGATGCTGCACGCATTGGAACGGGCGTACTCAAAGCGCCGTGGCCTGACAGTAAACGGGAAGTTGCCACTCAAAAGACAGATGCTGGCATTACGGCGGTCATCAAGGAATCTATCGCGCCATCTGAATACTGGGTTGACCCTTGGAACTTATTTCCTGACCCGACATGCGGCAGCGACATTAAGAACTGCGACTATATTTTCGAGCGAGATGTTATCAACAGGTTCACGCTATCAAGCCTAAAGGATAACCCGTCGTATCTAAAAGACCAGATCGACAAAGTTCTAAAAGCAGAGGAAGAGAAAAAGGTAGCAGGAGAGAACTACTCAGATAAAAAAGCCCGTGAAGGCTTTGAGATATGGTATTTCTGCGGGACACTCAGCCGCGAAGATGTGTCCAAAGCCGTTGCCGAAGATTCAATGGCAACATTTTCAGGCGACGATGTTTTGAATGTCATTGCCACAATGGTAAAT
>JAGWJP010000094.1 GCA_028865725.1 Patescibacteria group bacterium | reverse complement strand
GACACAACGTCTAAGTGATCACGCCAATTAGGTGGGACCTTGTCCAAAGGAATACCACTTTTAAGAACTGTTAGACCAGATGTCCCAATCATCTTCTTATGCCATATCCACATGTTCTGACCACAAGCATCAATCTTCGCTTGTAGATCCTGGCCTGACATGGCAGACATTAGTCCAAGTATAGCACGTGCCAATGCTGCATGTTCAGTATGTGTGCTCGTAGGGACAGGTGTCTGAAGGAAGACGTATAGGTGTAAACCACTGCCAGATGTCGAACTTCGGACAGTTACCCAAGGAATCAATGATACTGCGTCTTTGAGTTGTTTTAACTCTTCGTTCGATAGTTTCTTTTGGTGACGTTCAGAATGTCCAGTTATAGCGTCAAAGTCATAAGCACACCAACGTGATAACTTAGACTTCCAGTCCCAACCAGTAAGGCCAATGCCTTCAGCATACTTGTCTAGGTCATACCGTATTTCACTGTCTTCATACGTAGGTGATGTAGACGCATTCCACGGAATTCTAAACGGTTTCCAAGTAGTTATCCCGTCGCTCCAACCTAGCCACTTAACGCCATTGTATTCTCCATCAACTTTCTGGCCACCACACTGTCCAACATTAACTTGGACTTCCATATCATGGTTATATAACGCTGCCAAGTCTGGATGTGTTCTTAACGCTAAGAAGTTTTTAATAGCAACTGTCCGCATTACCATATTTACGTCTATCTCCGAATTTAGACATGGACATTTTGAAAAGTGTCTAGCTTGTCTGAAATTGAAACTACACAATCAACCATGATAAGTATACCTTATATACTGGCATTCGTCAACACAAACAAGCTTAACTATGCCAGTTTGTTGTAAGTTCTTTTCCTATATTCTCTTAACTACTCTAACTACAAACGTCGATATATAAAGTACAGTAGGAGAGAAGAGGTATAAGTATCCTATAGAGGTTTCCGGCAGAACCTGTTGTGAGTATTCCCGTTTATGAGAATTCGGAACCTACGTGTTGACGCATGACAGAGTTAAAGGTATAATATAGCGTGGCGGATTTTCCGTCCTTATATACCATAGATATCGCAAATCTAGACAAGGACATTTTCCTACCTTTGGGAAAATGTCCTTGTCTAG
>JAGWJP010000093.1 GCA_028865725.1 Patescibacteria group bacterium | reverse complement strand
CGGATCGTTACGACTCTCACGGGGTCGCCTACTGGAGTATCAGCAGATTTCTACATAATTCTTTATAACTAAATACTATGTTACGACCGGGAGTAACTCAACAGCTTGCGAGTCAAACTCAAGTTACCGCTTCATCGGTTAATGATGTTACGGTATTCAATAATTTTGATTTTGATTCTGTCGTTTTCGAATTGAACGTTACGAATGCGTCAGGTACAAACCCAACGCTTGATGTCTACATTCAGACTCAGGATACGTCAGGAAACTGGATCGATGCACATCATTTCGTTCAGATTACGGCATCAAACGCATCGAAGTATTATGCGACTTGCGCAGTGGCAAATCATAGCGCGAATATCGGTCTTGTAGGAAGCGCTACAATCAGCGCAGCTACGGCAGGAGTGCCGCTTTTGTCGAATAACGTGCGCTCACATGCCGTTATCGGCGGAACTACGCCTATGTTCTCGTATTCGATCGTTATGTACTTCAATCATCAGAACGAACGCTAATATGAAACGAGGAGCGGCAAAGCCGAAAAAAGCAAAGCATCCGTCAATGATGAAAGGATCTATGATCAAAGGAATGAAAAAAGTATCGTCGACGTATGGAATCCATGGTCTTGCGGCAAAACTCGATAAGACCGATAAGAAAAACTTAAAAAGCCTTACCAAAAGGTCGTTATCTAAGAAAAGAAAGTCACCATTATCATAAGAGAAAAAATATGAAGAATACGAATCTTCGTTCAGCTCCTTCGTCAAAGTCAGTGCATCTTCCTACAAAACCAAAGAGCAGTGCGTCAAAGTCGGGTCAGAAAGGAATCGGAAGCAATGCTCAGTATGCCGACAGTACGTACAGCGTAGTAAAGAAGAATCAATCGGAATTCATCAAGCCGCTCCATAAGTAAAAGAATATGGCAGCGAGAAAAATGAAAATAGAAGATGAAAAAGAAAAGGCGCACATTCAAAAGATCATTCAATCGTTCAAAAGGCTTGAAAAGAATGAAGAATTCATAGAGCTCATATCCGAGATACAGAAAGAAATGGAAGCTAAAATAAAAACGCTTACCGTTTCAAAGGATGTGAAAGACATTTTCACGATACAGGGATACCTCAGCGCTCTCGAATCATTCGGAGTGAAAAG
>JAGWJP010000092.1 GCA_028865725.1 Patescibacteria group bacterium | reverse complement strand
GTAACTTTATATTCCATACCGACATTCTAGCAAAAAGCATCATTTTAGGCCCCTTTTGCCAAAGGGATAATCCCCTGAATAAGCTAGATAATAAAACCAGAGCGCAAGTAGTCGCCTCACTCTACCGTTACCGTACCATGCCCGACTGTGCCGTAACTACGCTTAACAGGACCATTGCCTCGCCTGACCTAACTATGCCGCTACACTACTCTACTCTACCCCACCCGTACCAAACCCAACCTTGCCCGAACAGAACTCCACGCTACTACACCTAGACTGTACTAGACCTTGCTATGCCTGCGCGATACTTTGCAGTACCCTAACCGATCAATACGTTGAACTGCCCGAATGATCCGTTTCGGAACTGCCCCAAGCCTTGAAGCTGGCCGTACTCAAATAGTCCTTCGATCCATTCTTTATTCACTCCTTCGTTGTTGTCTAAGATCAACAGGTCGAATTTAAGGCTGACCCCGGCATTCAGCGAATCGGACCTCGCCAGCGTGACTCTCGGACCTTGCATGGTCATTGCCCGCAAAGGACGTTCGAACACTCCATCCGGCGTCGTAATGTTCTTTCCGTTGCGCGTGTAGTGCAATCGTCTTTGCATCACGAATACCAGCTTGTCGATTTTGCTCTTGAAGTTCTTCACTCTATGCTGGGCCTTTAATGCCGTCGCCGCTTCTTTCAAGAATCCACGGATCATGTACGAATAGCAGAATAGACCGTGATCGTCTTGGTGAAAACCGGTCCAGCCGCGCTCCTCGACTTCCTGCACCGTCGCCACTTCCTCCTTGCCCCCCTCGATCTTAGAAGCCTTTGAAGCGATATAGGTTTCGTAGACCTTCTTATCCTTCGGAACCGTGCCGAGGACCTGAGTATCGAACGTCAATACCACCGACATTTTTTTGCTTTTCATTTTACCGCCTCCTTTTTAATTTTCGATTCTCCGATTCCATGCTTCTGGGATTCCATGGATATCTTTTGGCCCTTCCGCATCGCACCTGGCACAGAAATAACAACGCCTCTCATCATCGTACCGGATATCCTCGTCTCCGCAGAACGGGCATTTATTTAGGGTCATAGGAGCAGACCTTGGCGTGTTGCGGCCGTCTTTGGATTCAACCACAAGCATTCTGTTCGCTCCAATGCTCCATCGGC
>JAGWJP010000091.1 GCA_028865725.1 Patescibacteria group bacterium | reverse complement strand
ACGCCTTGGCCTTTGGCAATAGTTTCTGTATCATCAGTCGATGCATCGTCAACTACAATAACATTTCCTTGACCTATGGCGCTATTTATTGCTTGTTCAAGATATCTCCCATAATTATGACAAGTGATAATTATATCTGCACGAAAAAATCCATCCTTTACTGGATGGGTTTGTTTTTGTGGTTGTGCTTTAGAAGCCATTAAAACGTTGTCCCATAAGTTGTAATAATAGTGTTGTTGCGTTTGGACCTCGTTGCCCACCGGAGCCGCCAGAACCGCCACCGCCACCACCATTGATGACGAGTGTTGGGCGATTAGCCACGACAAGATTACCGCCATATGAATCCCAAGCTTGCCAATTATTCGTTGGACCTTTCAACATAAACATTATATAATTGCCAGAGGCGTAACCTCCTTGATTTACGATTTCTTGCAATATAGATGCAACGTTAATCGTGTTATAACCAATACCTGATGTGAAACTAACATTGGCTGTCGTCAATGTTAAGCTGTTAGCAGCACCCGCAGAGCTAGGCCAAGTAGCGTTACCTTGTTTCACTCCGTATAACGTTACAGCTACACCATCATTGCTAATAGCATGTAACGTTAAAGATGCTGTGGTTATCGTTGCGGAATTTGCTTGATTACATATGAATTGACATAGACCATAATATTTATTATCCGGGCTTCCTGTTACGTGACCAACTTCTATATTAGCACTATTGGAATTATAGTCTTGTATACTTGTTGGTGCACCAGATATGACGTTAAAGTTACCAGCATCACTGCTATAGTCTGTTTCTGATGGCATAATTTAGATCCTATCTTTACATTCCTTGGCCTAAGATAAAGCCATCATAAAGATTGGTTCCTTTGATGATGAAGCAGAACCAATCGGACGCTGTAGCAGCCGTAGATAGGGTTGGTGGGCTTCCGGCGGCCCATGTTATGCCACTCCACCAAGTAACTGTCCGGCTTCCGGTTGCGTCTTGCGTTAGCTTTATAGCGAATATACGTCCAACTGTAAGTGTACCCGCCAAAGCTAGTGTGCGATTTCCGCCCAAAGTTTCCTGTTGGATAGTTCCGTTGTCGAGATTGAATGTGACTGTTGATCCGTCTGTTGCGACGATGATACCTTGTGATATGCTAGACGCTCTGTC
>JAGWJP010000090.1 GCA_028865725.1 Patescibacteria group bacterium | reverse complement strand
AAAGATGTTCCCGATCTCATCGAAAAAGCGCGTTATTATCTGACGCACGAGAGTGAACGCGCGCGTATTGCTCGTGCAGGATATGAACGAACCTTACGCGAACATACGTATGAGAAGCGTTTTCAGGAGTTGTTTCGCGCGATGAAGCTTCCGGGATATTCGTCATGAAAATTCTTTATGTAGGAATGAAATATGATTACGGAAACCCTAATAAGGGGTTTAGTTTTGAACACTATAATTTTTATGAGTCGCTTGTGACCATGGAAGAAGGTAAGCATAAGATTGTCTATTTTCCGTTTGATGAAATCATGAACGAGAAAGGGAGGGAAGTAATGAATACAGAACTGATTGAGGAAGTGCACCGTGAAAAGCCTGATCTTTGTTTTTTTATTTTGTTCACTGATGAAATACACCGAGAAACCATTACGATGCTGAAAACCGTGTATCCGGAAACTACGACATTTAATTGGTTCGCAGACGATCATTGGCGGTTTGATAACTTTTCAAAATATTATGCACCGTATTTCGATTTTGTTTCTACCACCGATTCTTGGGCACCACGGAAATATGCACGTATAGGGTACACGCACGTGCTTAAAACGCAATGGGCGTGTAATACATTGGTATATACACCTATTTCTAGCGCGCAATTACGTTATAATGTGACGTTTGTTGGACAGCCGCACAGCGACAGAAAAGAGGTCGCCGAAACAATTAAGAACGCTGGTATTGATTTTCGTTGTTGGGGAAATGGCTGGCCGAACGGAAGGGTGAACCAGAAGGAGATGATTCGTATTTTTTCTGAAAGCCGTATTAATTTGAACCTCACGAAAGGTTCGGGGGCGATTAATATGAAGCAGGTGGGAAAGATTTTCTTGAATAGGAGAGTTAATGATACCTATCAATGGTATCCACCTACGCGGTGGATTGAAAATTTCATCTCGCTTTGGAACAAGCGCCGCGAGCAGATTAAAGGGAGAAACTTCGAGATTCCGGGATGCGGCGGGTTTTTGCTTACCGCAGATGCCGACAATCTTAAAGACTATTACGAAGACGGCAAAGAGATTGTTGTATTCAAAGATGTTCCCGATCTCATCGAAAAAGCGCGTTATTATCTGACGCACGAGAGTGAACGCGCGCGTATTGCTCGTGCAGGATATGAACGAACCTTA
>JAGWJP010000089.1 GCA_028865725.1 Patescibacteria group bacterium | reverse complement strand
TGAGCGAAAGAATTTTCAACAGCGTCGGAGTCCTTACGCCCTTAGGCTCCAGGCCTCCGCTCTCTCGAGTGTAGGCCGACGCGGAGGAACGGTAGAGTGAATCTCAGCGTCTCACTTTGCCACCAGCAAAGGAGACAAGGAAAAAACAGAAGTAAAAAGACATAAAAGGAGAAAAAAAAAAGTTTCGTGGGGTTTCATTGCTTTTTGAGGGGCTTTCTGTTTTTGTTCGCAGTATCTTATGTCACAAAGCCTCCAAAAGTTTTGCCGACCAGAACGACGGTCTATCTCCGTCGACAGGGCGGATCACAAAACTTTTGGAGGCGCAGTGAGAACTCCGACGCTGTGAAAATCTCTATTCGCTCACTCATGAGATTATCTGTAATAGTGAATGAATCTTTGATTCGTTATATATAGTCTATTGTGGCTGGACACAGCCACAAGAGACTATAGAAGGAAGTATAATTGGGGGAGGAGGGAGGAGGGGGGAGGAGGCTAAAAATGCATTAAAAGTAGGAAAAAGTCCCAAATCGTCCAAAAACGTGATGAAACCTTCAGTTTTGGGCAAAAATGACCAAATTTTGGTCTTCGCCGGCGATTTGGCGCGCCAAAGTGCGCTTACAGCCTATTTTTAGGTCAAAAACCCTATTTTGGCGAATTTTGACCCCCAAAATGACCCATTTTGACCCCTAGAGGCTGGAGACATACTAAACAATACATTATTCAGCGTAATTTTTGACGTTTTTTTGCTACCCGTTGGTACCCTAGCTGTAGAATTTAAGGGGTACCGGGAACATTTTTTAGGGGTGTTTTCTTATCCATCTTAAGCTTTTTTTGCTTGTCGAATTCCTCCAGTCTTCCCCGGGGACAGGATATGACCTATTTTTACCCCCCCTAAAACCCTACCCCCCTTTTTACCTCTCTCACCCCCCAAATATGCGACTTTTTTTTGCACTTCTTCGCGCAGTTTCCTGCGCGAGAAATGCGAATAATACTCATCTGCGATTCGTACACAATTACAGGAAAATTCATGAGTGAGCGAAAGAATTTTCAACAGCGTCGGAGTCCTTACGCCCTTAGGCTCCAGGCCTCCGCTCTCTCGAGTGTAGGCCGACGCGGAGGAACGGTAGAGTGAATCTCAGCGTCTCACTTTGCCACCAGCAAAGGAGACAAGGAAAAAACAG
>JAGWJP010000088.1 GCA_028865725.1 Patescibacteria group bacterium | reverse complement strand
GAGCTGTCCTAATTTCTCTCTGCCGTCAATGTCAAACACCACTAAATGATATAGATTCAAAAACCAATACAAGAAAAGTTTGTTCTGGTTGTTCCTATGAAAATATGAAACTTAGAAGCCGTATGAATTATCTTATGAGGAGAGTTATGCAATGAGAGTTGACATGTTTGGAAACCTGATCGGAGAAGGTGAAGATGCAACATTTGAAATCTTGAAAGAGATGTCAGGATTGAGCGAAAACCCCCATACATATTTTCCCAAGATAGGAATCTATAGGCAATTACCCGTAAGTTATGTTTATGATAATGAGCAGATGAAATATCTCGCAGAGTTTCATAAAAAGAGTTCAATCGATATTTTTCTAGTTACGGCAGAAGATGAGTATAATCCAAGACTTTGTAAGATTGCTGTAAGAGTTGAAGGAAAAAAAGGCGACTTGAAAATGCAGAGGCAAGGAGTCCAAAAATGGCTCTTATCAAAATGGTGTCAGATAGTAGACATTCATAAAAGAAACTGTCCTGAATTATTCAAAGATAAGGTTAACGAGAAATCAAGACAAGAGTTAGTATCTTCATTCAGAGAGTCGAGAGTAGAGTTACCATGCTTGGGAGAGATGGTATGAATTTTCCAACTAAAAAATACCAGATTATCTACGCTGACCCTGCATGGCAGTACGAAGACAAGGCAAAAGCTGGCAATCGCGGTGCAGAATCCAAGTATAGTGTAATGTCAACAGACGATATATGCAAGCTTCCAGTAAAAGACATTTCAGATGATAATTGTGTTCTTTTTATTTGGGGAACATGGCCCTTAAACCGTGAAGTTCACAAAGTCATACAGTCGTGGGGATTTGAGTACAAGACAGTAGGCTTTGTATGGGAAAAAATAAATCCAAAAACTAATACTGTCTTTCTAGGTATGGGAAACTGGACTCGAAGCAATACTGAATACTGCCTTTTAGCAACAAAGGGAAAACCACAAAGAGTAGATGCATCTATATCACAATTAATAAGATCTCCAATCTTACAGCATTCTGAAAAACCAGATGAAGTAAGACAGAAGATAGTAAAATTATGCGGAGATTTGTCAAGGATAGAACTTTTTGCAAGAATAAAGGCTTTTGGATGGGACACTTGGGGCAATGATGAGAAGTTAAAATTAGAGCCATTGGAGGCATTTGTAAATTGACAAGCGAGGCA
>JAGWJP010000087.1 GCA_028865725.1 Patescibacteria group bacterium | reverse complement strand
AGAACGTTTGCGGAGATTAATATGAAAAGACGAGAATTCTTACAACTTGCACATGTCTTGAAAAATAAACATAACGTTGCCGGAGCACTCATGAGTGAAAAGCTCGACGGTATGCGTGCATTTTGGGACGGTGGTGGTAGCCGTGGACTAGCTGTCCGTGATGTCCCTTGGGCTAATGTGGATAAACAGGATCGCTTCCTTTGTGAGCAATCCTCAACTGGACTTTGGTCTCGTTATGGTCACCCGATATTTGCACCAGATTGGTGGCTTGATAAATTACCGAACTTCTGTCTCGACGGTGAACTGTATATCGGCAGGAAATTATTTCAACAGACAATGTCTACTGCTCGGACTTTGCCGGGCAATCGTATAGATGATAACTGGAGACAAATCAAATACATGATATTTGATACTCCACCGCTGACACAGGTTTTCAAATCTGGAGAAATACGTGACACGAACTTCCACAAGATTATTACAGAGGATATGGCCTATATTCTCAAAGGTGTTAGGGCAGTATCACCACGCGGCTTTGAATCTCAATTAATATTTTTGAGACAATTCTTGCCACAAAGTGAGAATCTAATTCTCCATAAACAAGAAAAATTGCCGTTGGCTGAAGCCACAGCACGTTTACGAATGTATGATTATCTCAAGGAGGTAACGGCGGGTGAAGGTGAAGGTGTAATAATACGAGACTCAAATAATTTTTGGGAACCCATTCGCTCTCATCAAATGCTCAAAGTTAAGACTGTTGAAGATGCTGAAGCTAAGGTCATTGGGTATACGTCAGGTGTCATTGGCCTAACTGGTAAAGTGCATGGTAAAATTGGAGCACTTGTCGTTGAAGCCTTTGGTGTTAAATTCGAGCTTTCAGGTCTTACTGACGAAGAGCGAGAGTTCGGCAATGCAGACTCTAAGTCTTGGGCACTGGCAAACCCAGGAGAGCGTGCTCCGACTTGGGTTATTTCGAAACATTTTCCTCTTGGTTCTATAGTGACTTTCCAATATAGGGAATTAACAAATGACGGAATCCCAAAAGAAGCACGATACTACCGAAAACACATCACCTGAACATAAAGGTGGAGATTATGAAAAATGTCTGCTAACACCAAGAGCTAGACATTATGTCACACAAGCTATTATAGATCAATTAATTGAGCGTCATGATGAATATGATGGCTTTGTCATTTGTGGCTACAGTAT
>JAGWJP010000025.1 GCA_028865725.1 Patescibacteria group bacterium | reverse complement strand
TCTTCAAGTTTTTGTCGCAAGTCCTCAAGTTGTCTATAATGCTGATGTCGTGATGTTTCGTAGCAAATATTTGTTCCGAATATTCCTATGAGAATACCAATAACTGTAAAGACACATGCTATAAATGTTTTCTCACCTGTGGGCATCTAATGTAGCCTTTAAAGAGTTAAGTTTCTCAATTTCGGCAGTTAAGATTGTCGGATATAGTGAACCAACCATCTGTTCTCTTAAATCTTCACGCTCCTTAATCTGTTCATCTATTAATTTTATTATATTATATCTTAGACTTTCCATTGATATCATGATAATCCAGAAGTTTATTGATTTCTTTTCCCATATCGACTTTCAACGCCGGCAACGCCTTTACAATTATTATTTTCTCAGACGTTGTACACATGTTCCAGATTTTCGGTACTGCGAGAATACCTAGTTCTGGTGGCCAAACAAGTGATAATTTATTCCCTTCGAGAATGATCAAATATCCGTCATGTGCTGTTACAGCCGTAACAGCTTCGGGCATACAATTACGTAAGAAGTCTAATATTTCGTTATTCAAATATATTTCGACATCTTTTAAGCGGCCAATAATGTCTTTGGTCTCCGTTGACATGCTTCAAGATCCTTTTTCGCTTTTTGTGGGTCGATGAGTATTTCAGGCTTTTCCTCTGGTGGATTCTTGGTTCCTTTACCAAGACAACGTTTTAGGAATTTAATCATCTCTTCTTCACCAGACCACACAGATAAACCACGACTATTAAGTTTACCTGCGGCCGCATCTGCACGTATGTCAATATTGAAATGTTTGTAATTGCCCAAATGTCCACACGAACAATGGTGGTTATGGCAAAGTGTTATAAGATTAAAGTCGTATAGTTCAAGCCAAGGATGTCCAACTATAGTGAGGAATTTGAATGGTATTATATGGTGAACATTGAGCATGTAGTCTGGCGTCTTACAACCTAACCACGCACAATGTGGTTCATGTTTTAGATGCCACTGTGCCACACCGTGCCATTTAGACGAGCGTCCAACACCAGGCGTTTGTATAACGACGACAGATTCGTTGAGTTCTTCGTCAGGTAACTCTAGTTCAGCAATATGCATCCGTAGAGCTTCAATGTCGAACTGCGATTCTTTCAATTCTTCACGAAGATGATCAATAGTCTGACGTGCTTCGGTTAATTGTTCATTTGAAGCTTCCAATTTGGAAGGTGCTTCAATTCTTGCATTGTCGAATTGTTCTAACTTTATTAAAATGCCGAAGCTGCAAAACAAGATAATAAATATTGGAAGAATATATTCGATGAATAGACGTTTCATTTTATCTCTCGTAATGAGTCAAGAGGATATGTACTTATAGGGAATTGTTCTTTAAGACAATGTAATATTGTATATTGGCATGGCTTGGCTGTTAAATAACCAAATGTATGGTGCCATGTTGGTTTGGTATCTGACCAGTACCAATCTCTACCGTTATGCCAAATCCAACCCGGAGCTAAAAAGTCTGGTTGCTTCCATTTCTTACGTAGGACGATGCGTGGATGTACAATCTGAGTATTCGTTGGTCCTGGATTAACAATACTTCCTTGCGGATTTATGTAATAATCTATGTGGACGTTTGGTATTTGATAACCAACGACTTCGAAATCGTCTGGAATGTCGACACTGATTGTTATTTGCTGCATCATTTATCTGTACTCCCGAATCCTGGACCTCTGTCTAATGACGGTACACCTGGCATAAGACATGCGACGAACGACATCTGTGCTATCTTTTCACCAGGCGAAATATATAAATAGTTTGGACCAATGTAAGATAACATTACAACAAGTTCACGTCGAAAATCGTAATCGATAAACCCTCCATGAATAAGTATACGTTGTTTACCTTTTGACGATCGCGGCCAGAATTGGACATGATGGCCTTGTGGAATGATAAGACCTATACCTGTTCGGAATAGCGAAGCTTCTTCCGCGTCACGCCTTAACGGTTGACCTTCGGTGGCATAAAGATCAAAAGCTCCGGCAAATTCTGTGCCAAGTGTTGGCCACGTAGCCTCTTCACGTATTTTCGTAAACATTCCGGCGAACGACGTTTCCGTTACATTTATGTTTTTCATACTCATTTAACCTTTTCGGGGAAATAGAGCATTTGCTCATTGACAAGCATATACACTTCTTTTGTCCGCTCAGTGCCGACTTCATTTACAAAGCGTGCATAGGTTCGCTCGTCGCTGCCGTAGACTTTGTAGGTGCGAGTGACGCGGATCAAATACTTGCGATCTTCGGATGGACCACGATCAATACGAACTTGTCGCGGCTCACCATCCAAAGTCATCCATGCCGTTGAGTTCAACGGGATGTCTGGCATCGGCTTTGGCGGTGGCAGCTTTGATTGCTTCGCTTTCTCAGCAATACGGGTTTGCTCAATAGCTTTTGCAATGGCTTCATCGAACGCCACTTCAAGCAGCTTTCGGCGATCATCAGAATCCATCCAGTCTTTCGACTTGTTTTTGTGATGAGTATCGATGGACTCGTGGAATGCTCGCCACGCACTTTTATTGATGGCGACCTCCTGCTCGGCCAGTTCGTTTTCAATTAGTTCTGCGAGACTCGGTGACTCGCCAGCAGACGCCAGAAGCGGTAGCAATGAGAATCCAATAACAAATGTACTAATGTTATTCATTATGTTCCCTTAGACAATAACGTTTGAGTTCAGAATCAATATCTTTGATAAGTTTAGATTTTGGTGTAGCACGCTTTATCGATCTTTCACAACGCTCCAATAAATAACGTAATTGGTCTACTACGTAATTTGGGTTCCAATCATCGCGTGTCGGAAACATCATACGTCACCTTTATAATGCAATGGCGTTGTGAGATTCTCCAAAACAAAACGTTTTCTAAATTGGTCCCAGCCGCGAAATGGGCCAGAGTACACATAAGGATCAGCGTTTGCCTGAGCAATATGTTCATGTGGACTATAATGTCCAAAACCCGATCCCTCAATGAGTTTCGTGAATAGATCCAGATCCTTAGCAATATCTCGCGTGCCGTCATGTGTCAGATATGAAACGCGGGCACTACGTGCCGTCGATATTTGTGCCAATATCTCTAAGGGCAAAGCTCCATCTTCCTGTTTTATAAACGGTAAATGCCAAGCACCAACGCCCAACGGGGTAGGCTTAGATTGACGTATAGCGTCACGCCACATGTACGCTATCTTTTGTATATGTATCTCTGCATGTTCATGGCAGCGTAGACGAAAGAAATTAGCAAATTCAGTTGCCGTGACGATTACGGTTATCCAACTAAACGGTTCAAGAAGTCGATTACAGATAGACTTATGTAGTCCAGTTTCGTGCATGTCTGTAGCTAATTCTACTGCTTTATCACGTGCTTCTAACCAGTTATTTAGACAAATGTCTTCTTGTTCAGCCGATAGGTCATCGCCAGTCTGCATTCCTTTCTGTTCTGCTCCCCATTTAATGGGTATGAAAGGATTATATTGCACCATCTTTACCATTTTAGAAAATGGTATAGCACGACTTGACGCAGCGTTACGCGCAAAGGCACGATGCGTCATGAACTCGGCATGTACGATACGTGGGTATGTTAAAACAGATGTGATAAGTCGCCTACCACTTGGACTTATACTGTCTAATTCAATATGTGCATTATACATTTTCAAATCCGTTCCATGCTTCCAATTCAATGAATGTAATGTTACTTAATCCTATAAACTTCCAGTCATCGAGAATTTCCGGTGACACAATAATTCGCGTATCACCATCGTATAATTCTAGTTCTTCCAGAGGTATAGAATTGATTCTGGCTAATTCTTCTTGAAGAGACTTTACATGTTGAATATCGACTATCATTTAACTTTTCTTAGGATAGAATAATAGACCATTAAATGGTCCCACATTGCATACTGGACATGTCATCCAACAAAAGGAAATCTGTTCACGCTGGTCATATTCAATATGTTTCATTTCAAGTTCTGTAGCTTCAGCCTCAGTGTCACAAGAACTACACTTACCCTTCCAAATACGTTCAGCCTTTGGTGTTCCACGTTTAGTTATTTTCACTTCACACTCTTCTTTACTGGTGGCTTCTTAAAACGATGCTGGATTATTTGTTCAGCAAGTTGCATTGCTTCAGCCTTCGGTAATGAAAATAGCGTACCGTCATTAAGTTTAACAGTTATTGTTCCGTTAGTTTCTGTAACACTCATTCTTTATCCTTATAAATACGGAACTCAGACACAGCACGTGTGGCACCTGTATAGCGATGTCGCCATAGGTCCCATAGATCGCTATGTTCGTCTACATAAGCAACTTTCTCAGCCTCACTACCTTGGAAGGCATGACAGGTTACTGCATAACCGAAATCTGCTAACATAGCTACACCTGCATATTTTCGCGTTTGGTCAAATGGCAAACGTTTAAATTGGTGAAAACCTGTGTCTGTAACATTTAAGACATATGTCTTACCATCATCTGTTAAGAGTGTGCAAACACCAGAGCGGTGTGTTTCTAAAACGGTGAAAAACATACCGTTGAAAATACCAAGTTTCTTATCGTTTTGTTTACATACTATTCGCTCACCTGTTTGAAGTGTGCTATTAAAGCCTTTCAACTTACGGACGTGCTTGTTAAGTTCGATACGCGATTTATTATACCCAACGATTATGACATCTGCCCAAAGAGCGTCATCATATATTTGTGATTTTCGTCTCTCGAAGTTTCGCCAATTAACATCGTCGCCACCACGAATTTCCGTTGCAAGTCTAACTATCGGATTATTGAATGCCTGTCTATGTATTGTATCGAGAACATAGTCAGGGTCGCGCATCAAATGCGGATCATCGTCGTCGACAGGTTCCAATTGTCCAGGATCACCTGTAACGACAATTGGAATCCCGTAACTTTGTAGGTCAGACCATAAGGCTGTTCCGACCATCGACCCTTCATCAAGATGTATCCAATTATAAGGCAGATTAGGTTTAAGCCAGAAGCGGTCTGTCTTGGCGTCCCAATCATATATCATCGAATGTATTGTCTGTGACGGCAATCCTTTCTTTCGTAAGACATCACACGCTTTACCACAGAATGCACAACAGCCACCGCCGGGAAGTTTAGAAAACAAATTTTTCGCTAAGGTGGTCTTTCCTGTCCCAGCATAGCCTCCGATGCGGAATAAAGGTCGGCCTGCCGCCACAGAATTACAAGCCAAGTCTATTGCTTTTTCTTGTTGTTCTGTAAGAACCATTAACCGCCTCCGGGACAACGTAGTGATGTCCAATCATGGATTTTTTGCAACCATTTTGGTTCATAAGGAAAAGCCAATAATGGATGTATAATAGCATTATGCACAAACTTCCAAAAATAAAAATCTAGACCCTTTGGTAAAATGTCTCCGGGTTCTAATAATGCGTCTGCTAAAGCATAAGCAGATAGTATTTGTGGATCGTCGGGATTATTTAGTCCTAATTCTAGACGTATATGAATCCAAGTACAAACGGTTGCATATGCTGCAAGATCGCGTCCAAGGACAACAAAGACTTGTTCATCATCCCGTGCTTTATTCCAGCAGCTAGTTGGATCATTTATTTGTTCTGTCTTATTCATAGTTACTCCTATTCATAGTTGCTCCTATTCAAAGATTGCTCGCCAAAATTTTACGCGAGTGTTTTTACCAAAAGGTTTAGAGGGATTTAGACGTGTGACAACCCAAGTATCGAAGCCATCTGAGACAAGAATATCACCTGCTGGAGGCAATACATCTACGGTATTCCATAAATGTTTATCTTCTCGTCTAAACTTTAGTGGCATCACTTGACTAGAAATACTATCCACGGATTACGTCCTCCTACACAAACACCTTTACACCAAGATGGTAATGTCGACGCCCAAGCGTAGACTTTAGCGATAAAGGATTCAGATCGCGTTTCGATAATGTCTCCAGCTATGAG
>JAGWJP010000024.1 GCA_028865725.1 Patescibacteria group bacterium | reverse complement strand
AGTCCACGGCTACCACCACCGTCCCAAAATGCACGCATACCGTCGAGCTTTTCACTCATGAGTGCTCCGGCAACGTTATGTTTATTTTTCAAGACATGTGCAAGTTGTAAGAATTCTCGTCTTTTCATATTAATCTCCGCAAACGTTCTTTAAATTTACGACGCATGACTGTATTTTTGACTTTTATAATTTCATAATCCCGAATAGTCGGTGGTGCGAAAACTTTTTCTGGATTACGCAGTAAGGTATAAGCTTCTATTGAAGTCATTTCAGTGTCGTAAGATTTTATTATTTTCCCTACGGCTGGGTCGACGAGTTCTGGACACCCGAAGAAAGCTGCAATACGTACATCTATGGAATGCTTCAAAGAGTCCATTTGAACTTTCCATTCAGGAAAGTGTCTGGACACAGGTGTGATGATATCTCCGATTAAGTGTTCATGGACGTCGTGAAGCAGACATGCGAGCTTCAATTCCTGCTCTTTACATATACACGAAACGTTAAAACAGTGTTGCAGATTGCTATAATGCCAACGCGTAGCACCATTGAATCTACATGTTTTAACCATTGTGTGGACTATTGCTTCGAGCTTTATCGGTATATTGGCAATATCGTCAAGGTCAACGACATCACCTAAATATGTTAAGAACTTCATGCAAAAGCCTCTAAGACTGGTGTAGTAATGTCTCGGACTAATGTCTGAGGGATATCTCTTATGTTTAAGTGTGCAGGTATTTGTCTAGAACCATTTATAGTTTCGACATATAATGGCTTACCTGAAGCCAGTATATTGCCGTATATGAAATTCAATTGTTTTATTTTTTCTGAATGCCCGGAAATAAAGAACCAGTCAATAGGTGCGTCTTTTGGTATTTTGACGTACTCATCGGGCACAATACTTATGACATAATATGGTGTAGGTAAGTCAAGATAATCTTGAAGTTTTCTTTCTAGTTGAGATGTCGTCGAAACTTGTAAGACTGGTATTAAGTTTATTGGTAATGTCTCACCTTGAAAATATTCTATCCTATTGGAGAATATTAAGAATGTGTGATCCATATACTCTTGAACTTGATCGGCAACTTTAACCACATCTTGGGGTGTATAGTTACCAACAACTCGGACTATTTTGTTAGTTCTCCAAGTTCTTGGTAAATTTAATCTCCGAATATCCCAATAACTAAGTTTCATCTTTGCATCCTTGCAAATGAACTATTTAGTGAACAACTTCAAAAATGTCGTCACTCTCTTCTGAAACAGCAACAACAACCGGCCGTATTGTCAAATCCGGGTCGAAATTACAAGTCTTGCAAACTTCTATGGCTGTGCCAAGATCGAAAGTAAGACCTTTAGGCGTCATCCATGCAGCCTTAAAGTCCTTAATCTTATGCACACGCTCATTGATGTTCATTACTTTGGCTTCGAGACTTATCATAAGATCGTCCTTTTAGAATGAATAGAGTTACCTTTAATCACTTCAAAATCTGGTAATTCATTCGTTATTTTGTATACTGTGTCCCAACCTTCAGGCGTATTTGAAAATACACCATGCAAATGGTAATCTTCACCATCTTCAAGCAATAAATAAAGTTTCTCTTCACGAGGCTTTATACCAAGAGCAGACAATAAGTCTAAAACCTGTCTCCATTCAGGATCACGGAGAAGTGCATATTTCTTAACACCACAATAGACTTCCCAAATACCTGTCGGAGACCTGTGAAAGGTTAATGGTTCATGGTCTTCCCAATAGAAGTCATAGATACCTTCTAACTGCTTCTCGGCACCAAGAGCCACTAGCTGTTCTTCCGTGATTTTCACAAGCGGTCTCCTTAAATGAATTTTCCGTCAGGCGAAACCTTAGACTTCGTTGGACGCCAATCTCCGATATTTTCTTCATAAATTATTTTACCATCACCAATAAACTCACCATATTGGGTATATTTGCAGTTTTCAATGACGATCCAATGACCACCAAGAAATAACGTCACATCGTAACATTCACCAATTGTGAGTTTATGTTCCTTGGCTTGTTTGTGGGACCAGTTAATAAACGTATCCCGGACTGTCGGAACTTCGATATCTCGAAGATCAATTGCTCCATGTGAGTTTTCGACATCCGTATGGAGCATATAGTCTTCGAGACCAAGAGTCCAAGTTAGCTTTAGCCCTGGAGCAATGACCTTCTGCATTAACATTGTGCTACACTCCAAGTAACTACTATTGTCACACCAGTGTCATTGTAATTATATCCAATGGCTAAGCCATTAGCTTGAAAATGTAATACTAAACCCTCAACACAATGGTATTCACTTGTATTAATATTAAAGGTCTTTTCAAGTCTACCAGTTAGACAATTAGCCAATATTTCTTTTTCGATCTTGGCAATTAGTCCGGGTAAACAACGTTTGATTTCGTCAGCAACTTCATGCTTTCTTTTACTTATTTCTGCTTTTAGCTTCCCACAGAAATTAGGGAGCGTCGTCCGCTGCGTCATCATTGCTACAGTCCACCTCTCTATCCGGAATACCCGGAAAATATACGTCTTCGATTATGGGTTCCTCATCTTCGTCACCTTGCTCGTCGAAGTCTGGACATACACATTTTACTGGGTTGATAAACACTTACCATGTCCTCGTTTTGTTCAGTTGTTTAAATAGTCGATTTTCTTCAGTGTCTTCCATCTGAGCTTCAGCGACTGTAAGTGTGTCTAATATAGAACACCTACTCTGAGACTCTTCCTTTGACAAGTGTCTAAGTATGTGGTCAGAGTGGATGACATTCCACATCTCAACAGACTTGTTATAATAGTCTTTTTGGAACTCAGCACTGACATACGTACAATGTTCAGCAATACGAACTTCAGGAAAACCACCAGTACCTTTACAAGCTAATTGATGTATGCATGTTACGAATTCGCCGCCAACAGGTTCACCAAGCAACCAGCCATATACAGACAACTGTCCAGCCCAATCCTCATTCACCTGCTCAAGTGTCTTTGCCTTATTTATCGTCACACCATTCCAAGTTATGAGTTTGGCATCCTTATGGTGTAGCTGTTTTGGGACAGTTCCATCACCATGTCTAATTCTAACGTAACCTGGATACGGACTCGTGTTTCCTTTACCACACCATCCGTTGACTTTCCAGTCAAGAACGATGGGGTGGCCATCTTTATTTTTGTAATAACAGTCTGGTTTTCCGACAAACACCACACCACTAACATCCCCTTGCAGCGTGTCCTTGATTTCAAATTCAAATCTTGGAGTGCCTTGTGCCGCAGAAAGATCAAGATATAAATCGTTCAATGCCCCCGAACGTTTGTAGTCGTCGAATGCGCGTTTACCGTGTATGCGTGCCCAGTCTCGATTACACGCTTCGACTTGTGTTTCGAATATGGCTTCAAAGGAAAAACGTGGATCGTTTCCGACACCGAAAAGACGTTCATGTAAATATGATTTTGTATAGGCATCAAAGGCCGACCCTATACTCATTGGTTGTGTCTGCGGTTCTTTTTCTAACGCTGTATCTGCTAAATAATGCAAATAGTAATCTTCAACATTATCATAGAATTTCTTAATTGCTGATGGACTTATGTATTCTCGAATACGCACAATTATTCCTTAGACAAATGTCTCACCTTCTTGAATGTTATCACCTGTGGTATGTTCAGGTCTATTTTGTATTTCTTTAAATTGCCAATCGCCAACGATATCTGTGCGGCCTACAACATTATCAAACATAAAATTAATTTCATCGGCATATTCACCAGATTCAAAACTCTCTTTAGTTACAGCAACTTGCAAATCGATTATAACATATTGTGTATTGGGTTTTAAATTATGCATGTTCCTTCAACCTACGTTCCTTCGAATCCAGTTTATTAAAATCTTATCAGTTAGCTCCAATGAGTTAGACTCACGACATTCCCGTTCAGATATATCAAAAACTTTATGCATAGGATCTTTGAGTGTAGCAAGTCCATTTGTAGCTATTATATGATTTTTCTTGGTTTGCCAAGTCCAAGGTACACCTTCAACCATTACTGTTTTCATATTAACTTACTCAACAGGCCAAAAGTAAGGTATTGTTGGATTTTCTTTCCAACCAAACTGGATGTAATGTTCCCAATTTTTGCGAAGAAGATTTGAACGATGAGACCTATGAAGACGTTCATCACCTAACCAGAATGGTGGACCATTGTCTACAAACGTGTTGCGAATTTGGGCTATCTTCTCAAGACATGTGTCTTGGAATCCCCGATCTAACCACTCACAACAAATCTCAATACCGTATGTTGCTAAGTGATATTCATAACCCCTCCACATCTTGTATAGAGGATGCCCTCGATATTGGTTTTGTAATAATTGCAAACACTCAACACGTTGTTTCCCAAGTCTCTTTTGGTCGAGACATTTAGCACACTGTGTAAAGTCAGGATAGGGAAGAAATGTTTGCACGTCATTCCTTGTTCTATCTTCATACCGACGTTGTAAGAGCAGCTTTACACGTAGTATATATGCTACTGATGAAGACAAATGTCTACTTATATCTTCATTAGAGCAGCCTTTAGCACTGAGTTCAATAATCAAACGTTCACGTTCAGTTACAGCACAGCTAAGTATGTCATTTAACATATCTTGATTACCGTTCGAGACAATACCAGATTCTTCAGTCAGTTCTTGACGTGTGGCTTTCTTGGCTCCACAATGTACGATAGATGAGTGTGGAACCCTGAGTGTTGCGTCGTTACGCACGAAATCCAGACATACTGTGTGCAAGCGTGATAATAGATATGTTGTTACTCTATCGTCGACTAAATAACCGTCGGCAATGCGTTGAGGATATTTACAAAGTTCAAGCAATGCTACGCCGATTAATTCGTCGTTACGATTGTACGAGTGTCCATACCCAAGTGCAACCGATGTCGCTAGACGTGTATGTGCACGAATATACATGTCTCGATATTTGAAATCTCCACGACGGAAATCTGCGACGATAGTTTGTAAGACATCTTCAGGTAAGCCGGCTGGCAAATCACTGAATAATGTCTCGACATAGTATTTTTTAGATGAAGACATAATTATTGCACAAAAACATTCCCAGGATTTGCTTCGATATAGTCAGCTATTTGCTCAAACGTAAAGTCGCCACGATCGTTCATATCTCCTAATGAAACTAGATCCTTATGTGGTTCCTTTAAGAGTCCAAGAGGGCTACGAAGACCTAATTCTTTAACTGCGTTAGGTGCGAATACACGGTTCCGGCCACCGAAATATACTGAGCCAACACTTTCCTTTCCTTCAAGACCTAATATTACACAAGCAACACCTAAGCAACAATAATGTCCATGTGAGCAAAGGAACTTTTTACCTTTTTTATATTTGCCAGATCGCAAAGCGTCGATCCACCGTTTTTGAATGTCTGTTAACATTTAAACTCCTTAATATTGGTGTCTGTATCTAAGAATAGGAATACACGAAATCCCAGTTTATGTAATTTTTCCGCTTCTTTTATCATATCTGAATAAGACTCAAAGTCTCGCAAATACAACCATTTCATTTGTTCCTCACAATGACAGTTGTTGGAATGTCGTCAAGTTTGTCCATAGTAGCCTGAAACCTATTACGATTGCGTACGTCTAGATCTTTATGCCACCAACATAAAACGAGATAACGTAAAGCTGCGAAGAAGTGTTGCCAACCGTATGAACGTATCAGCTTCTCTATTTCAGAGACTAATGTCTCATTTGGCCGACCTTCGTTTTCTTTTAAGCGTTCTTCATACATCTCTCTGTAGAGTGGTGATGGAAGTATTACTTGGCAATACACTTCTTTGATAGCTTTCACGCCAAATTTGTCAGTTTCAATGTCGTGACGTGCTGCGAACTCCTCATAAAGTTTTGGAGTCTCCATGATGAAGTTACGACAAATTTGAGCGTGAAATGTTATCATGCTACATCCTCATCAATCAGGTAATCCTTATAATTGCCACG
>JAGWJP010000086.1 GCA_028865725.1 Patescibacteria group bacterium | reverse complement strand
CGCCAGTTCGGTGAACCGCCCGAAGGGACGCGTATCACTGTCAAGTCGCATCCACACGATTTCGGTTCATACCGTTCGGTTGCGGTTGTGTACAATCCTGATGACGAGACATCTGTCCAGTACGCCTACAACGTTGAATGTAACGTTCCGGCGAACTGGGATACAGAGGCATTGGTCGAACTTGGCCGCAAGACAGATTGTCCGGCTTGTGGTTGTCAAATCGAAAAGCTATGGCAATTCTGTGCTGGTTGTGGCCACAAGCTGAAATGACATGTCGGTCTCGGTATCACCGAGACCGACGCTTCAGACTCCCGCGTTGCGAAGAGGACTGGGTTTCGGTAGCTCCAGCTATACAGACAATCCCAGCTAGACATTCTGTCTCGTTGGTTTCGCCTTTAGTTGGAGGTATCGAAATATGAAGGATGTTAAATCGTCGATGGTTCAGGTTTGGTGCATTATCGCAAATGCACTGACCAACACGGGTCGTGCCAATGAGTCTTCGCCCAACAGCAAGGACAATTTGGCATTGATCGACAACTTCTCGACTCCGGTTTTGGGTCGTTGCGGCTGGTCATCGGATTTTCCGGCGATCATCGTGTCGATGAAGAACTGGTTTTTCGAGAAGGGTCACGATACTGTCTACAAGGATGCTGGTTGCACCGCTCAGGAATACATCTTGAAAGAGATGGAAGAACGGGCCAAGACACTCCAGCGTCTGGTCGACGCGGTGAAGAATGCCAAAAACGAACAGCTTCGGGCCGCTGAACTCGAATTGCAGAATTATCGTGAGATTTTCTGCGATGCGAAAGGCGAACTGAACAAGCTGACTCTGGCCAACGCATATTGGGTTGATTCTGGCCACCAACGTCTGGAATGGGTATTCATTCCCGCCAGACTGAAGTGGCTCACGATGAAGGACATCGCCGATAAGGCGAATGCCGAAGCGATGAAGATTGATCCCAAGTTCGTGCCAGCGGAATTCGCAACGTTTGACACCACGATTCCGGCGAAGATTCGTGAATACACGAATTATGACGAAATCGTCGACACACAGTATCGTGGCAACAATGATGCGGCGAACCAGAATCGTCTGACGTGGAAGGATTACACCAAGGCAGCGTATCGCCGCATCGGTGCGGGTACGGTACCGAAAGTCTCGGAATCCGAATTCCGGGCCGGTGGTGGAGAAGGTCCACGTCGCGGTTATCAGTACGCACGTTT
>JAGWJP010000085.1 GCA_028865725.1 Patescibacteria group bacterium | reverse complement strand
ATACTGTAGCCACAAATGACAAAGCCATCATATTCATCATGACGCTCAATTAATTGATCTATAATAGCTTGTGTGACATAATGTCTAGCTCTTGGTGTTAGCAGACATTTTTCATAATCTCCACCTTTATGTTCAGGTGATGTGTTTTCAGGATTATTGGATGTGTTTTCGGTAGTATCGTGCTTCTTTTGGGATTCCGTCATTTGTTAATTCCCTATATTGGAAAGTCACTATAGAACCAAGAGGAAAATGTTTCGAAATCGCCCAAGTAGGAGCACGTTCTCCTGGATTTGCTAATGCCCAAGACTTAGAGTCTGCGTTACCAAATTCTCGCTCTTCATCAGTTAAGCCAGAAAGCTCGAATTTAACACCAAAGGCTTCAACGACAAGTGCTCCAATCTTACCATGCACTTTACCCGTTAATCCAATAACGCCGGACGTGTAGCCAATAACTTTGGCTTCCGCGTCTTCGACTGTTTTGACTTTGAGCATTTGGTGAGAACGAATTGGCTCCCAAAAATTGTTTGAGTCTCGTATTATTACACCTTCACCGTCACCTGCTGTTACTTCCTTGAGGTAATCATACATTCGTAGACGTGCTGTGGCTTCAGCCAGAGGCAACTTCTCTTGTTTATGGAGAATTAGGTTTTCACTTTGCGGCAAGAATTGTCTCAAGAATATCAATTGAGACTCAAAGCCACGTGGTGATACTGCTCTAACACCTTTGAGGACATAAGCCATATCCTCTGTGATAATCTTATGAAAGTTCGTGTCGCGTATCTCGCCGGATTTGAAAACCTGTGTCAACGGTGGGGTATCAAATATCATGTATTTGATTTGTTCCCAGTTGGAGTCTATGCGGTTACCCGGTAAGGTTCGAGCAGTAGACATCGTCTGTTGGAATAACTTTCTACCGATATACAGTTCACCGTCGAGACAGAAGTTCGGTAGCTTATCAAGCCACCAATCTGGAGCAAATATCGGATGACCATAACGAGACCAAAGTCCAGTTGAAGATTGCTCACAGAGAAAACGATCTTGTTTGTCGACGTTGGCCCAAGGAACGTCTCTTACGGGAAGTCCACGGCTACCACCACCGTCCCAAAATGCACGCATACCGTCGAGCTTTTCACTCATGAGTGCTCCGGCAACGTTATGTTTATTTTTCAAGACATGTGCAAGTTGTAAGAATTCTCGTCTTTTCATATTAATCTCCGCAAACGTTCT
>JAGWJP010000084.1 GCA_028865725.1 Patescibacteria group bacterium | reverse complement strand
TGAGTAGCAGAAACTGCCATACTGTATGTAGGATCTATTGAACGTGCAAAATGTTGAATAGATGTCCCTGGGAATTCGATTTGTGTTGTGATCAAATTCATCAAATCGAATTTGATATTAGGTGTTGCATAAACAGTGTCAGTGAAATTGCTATATGCTGTTACTGTTGCATTTGTACCAGAATCAAAAACAAAGTGATCAAGACCAGAATACGTTACAGTTTTTGTTCCATTGATAGATGCGGCTGGGATACCATTGATGCTTGTTGTCAAGCCAGATATAACAACATTTGATCCAACTGGAATTCCATGATTAGGAAGATTGACTCTTACCAAAGATGATCCAGATTTTGTAAAGATCGATTTTGGATCTAATGCAACACTGTCCAGTTTCTGATTTGAAAAATGGATGTTTGCAGGAGATGTTGAGAACACACATCTATTGATGTTGAACTTGATGTCTTTTAATTGATCGGGTGTCCATGTTGAAGCATTTTGAGATTTGAAAAGTGATCCCAAATATGGTTGTTTTGCAATTCTTTGTCCTGTCAATACATCATCTTGTCCAAGTTCCGATACCCATACTTGATAGTAAGGAGAGTCAGAACCGAGAACAAAACAATATTCGGTGTCACCATCCAAATAAATCGGGAATTGTGTTTTGATTCTAGTGTAAACTGATGCATTTGTTGAAACAGTTATATCAGAAGGTTTCAGTACAACTCTAGATCCCGGAAGAACGTTTCTGGTAGGAAGCCCATTAGACATTTCTCTGATTTCAAAAAACACGGGAATAGAACGATCTTTTCCTGCAAAGAAGACATCAACCGAATCAACAAACAAACCATTAATGCCACTTGGAGTGACAAAAGATTGGGCTAATGGATCGACGTAATACTGTACAGGTTGTACGATAACAGTTGTGCTTCTATCTTGGCTAACTTTTTCTTGTGCTAATACTCCATTTCTAGAAGAAACGATGGTTCTTTCTCTATTATCCATATAACCAGTTGCAACATATGATGTAGTTGCAAAGGTTGTGTAATCGTTTCCGTTTGTTAAAGAATCAGAAAGTGTGAAATTTCTAGTTCCTGTTCTAAAACGGATGTTTGAATTTGATGGAATATCAAATGTACCTGCAATTTCTCCATAGATATTTGTAACAAGAGAAGGATTTGTTTCAACCGAATATACAACACCAGTAGCACCGGAAATTGTTCCATACACAGTTT
>JAGWJP010000083.1 GCA_028865725.1 Patescibacteria group bacterium | reverse complement strand
TGAGACCCATCCACGGCAACTGGAGTTGCCTGCCAGGCAACTTCGACCCACTCCATGCTCTGGAGTTGTTGCCGAGCGACAACGAATGGGGCATCCCAGCCATCAACGGCATCGCTGAACCAATCAACATCGACTGGTTCATGGCGTACGACGATTGGCGGACGGAGATCCACAACAAGCGCAAGCCAACACCCGAGGGTGCAGGTGTTGTCCATTTCTTCATGGATGATTACCGCTTTGAACCGGCGTGGAAGACACCTGCCAAGGCGATGGAGTATCTTGAAGGCGCGCACTTTGTGTTGTCGCCGGATTTCAGCTTGTACCGGGACCATCCGCCAGCACTCTGGCTGTGGAACATCTACCGCTCGCGCTGGCTCGGGGCACACTGGCAACAACACGGGATGAACGTCATCCCGACCGTCAGTTGGTCGGGTGTCAACAGTTTTCCATTCTGCTTCTTGGGACTGCCCAAGAATGCTGTGCTCGCCATCTCCACGGTCGGTGTGTCAACAGCCGATGAAACGGCACAAGAGTTGTTCAGGCTCGGCTACACAGAGATGTGTCGTCAGCTGGAGCCGGTCCAAGTCATCTGCTATGGCGAGCGATTCCCGGTGGAGCTTGAAGACCTCGCGCGATGTGATGTGTTTCCACCATATCAGATGAAGCTGAGAGAACTGGATAAGCGCACAATCGCTGTGGCTCCCGACACATGGGAGTAAGATAGACAGGTGACCCCGGTCATCGTCATCCGTGGTGGGATCAAAATTGAGCGCGACGGGTTGGGGAATCTGACCATCCACGCGCGTGGCAACGGCAAGGCACATGTTCAGCGTGCCGATGTCGCAGACCTTCGTGCTGCGCTGGATGATCTGGAATCTGTTGACCCAAAGGACAAAGAACATGGCGAATGACGACGCGGTTGTTGTTGACCCGTCAGACATCGCGTTCGACAAGCGGCCCACCAAACCGCTGAGCATGGGGAACAAGACCATCAGTTTGGAGATGGAGTTGTCGAACCCCGATGCTGTGGCCATTTTCTTGGAGGCTGTCGCCACCTCGGTCCGGGAACGGCGGCGCATCAAGCTGGTGATCGAATGATGGCATACATCCCGTTGGTGATCTGGTTTCTTGGCGCGTCGCTGACTTGGTGGCGGCTCAGCCGGTCACTGATGTTTGGGCAAGCCCTGGTTGGTCGCACCATCTGTTCCATCATCTGGCCCATCTATTGGGCATGGTG
>JAGWJP010000082.1 GCA_028865725.1 Patescibacteria group bacterium | reverse complement strand
AGCTAAGCGCGCATTTCTTACGCTATGAATATACCAGAAACCCGGAAAAAATCCATTTCCGATCTGGCCTTATTGTAGCCCCACGGGGATTCGAACCCCGGTTAACGGATTGAAAACCCGCTGTCCTAGGCCTCTAGACGATGGGGCCGCGTATGAAAAAGAGTCTATCATTTTCACGGATATCAAACAATATGCAGAGTGGTTAATGTATAACAGCTCGAAAATATGATAGCATGTCGAGCGTGAACAAAAATGATAGAAATAGAAAAGGAGGGCTTGCCCGCATCCGAATTCACGGAAATCCTGGTACGGATGCGGGTAGGAGGCTTGGTGGCCTGAGAGCGATTGTGTCGCATACGGCGAGCTCAGGCGCTTCCTGTTTCAAAAAGCTTATCAAAATACCTAGATTGCGCTACTCGAGCGCTCTAGCAGAAGCATTTGGGATTTTGGCAGGAGATGGCCATGTGGGTACATACCAAATCTCAGTCACGACAAACTCTCAAACTGATCTGGAACATGCAAAATACGTGCGCAAGCTGTTCAGAAAGTTATTTAAGCTCAGAATATCTTTTAGATTGCGAAAAAAGCAGAATGCTTGCGTCATTTATGTTTCGTCAAAGAAATTATGCTCGACTCTAGGCTCTATGGGTCTGATTCAAGGAGATAAAATTGCAGCGCAGCTGAGCATTCCAATATGGATAAAACAGAATCGCATGTATCTACATAATTTTATACGCGGTCTATTTGATACTGACGGTTGTGTGTACATTGACCGTCACATGATCAGAGGACGATCATATGCACACCTAGCGATTTCATTTACTAGTAGGTCATTGCCGCTATTAAGTGATTTCAAACACTCCTTGGAACAGTTAGGCTTACACCCTACCCAAAAATCGAAATTTGCTGTATTTTTAAGGCGTAGGGAGGAAATTAACACCTACTTCGCAGTTGTGGGCTCGTCGAATCCAAAGCATCTGCGGAAATACCGGAATTTTTCTAAGGAAGCTATTCGGAGAGGTGTCAGAGTGGTCTAATGAGCCGCACTCGAAATGCGGTAGGGGCGAAAGCTCCTCGGGAGTTCGAATCTCCCCCTCTCCGCACGTGATTTTGCGATTTCGTTGTCCTCCGGAAGTACAGTCTTGATGTATTCGAGAATGACCTAGGATGTAGCGCTCTAACGCGGTTTAATAAAAAGCCATCACCGCTTGCGCGATGATGGCTGCGAAAAGGATCAAATGATCTCT
>JAGWJP010000081.1 GCA_028865725.1 Patescibacteria group bacterium | reverse complement strand
TCGCCATTCATCCTCTAAATCTCTGCACTGTTGGCCTGGCAATCCTTCACGAATGAACCGCCGGTAATACCGTAGCATTCGGGCTGTTTCCGAAACGGCGAGCGCCGAAACTTCTTTTCCTGCATATTGCATAGTTCAGTTCTCCTGTTTGGATAAAGTGAATTCATCAAAATCCCTTTCCGGTCCCTCAATGTCACGGAGTCCGGCAAACATGGCGCGAATGCCGAACTCACTCAAAAGGTCATTCCATGCCGCTACGTAGCGGAAATACTCATCCTGTTTCATTAGTGTCCCTCCTGAAAATTGTTGCGTAAGATTTCGAATTCGTCCCGATGTCAAAAGCACTCCTGCAAACCCCAACGGCGTTCGATCTCCATGACCTGAACACGAACCCTGTTTTTCGCTTGATCTCTCGTTAGGTTCATCCCTAACAGAGCATCGTAATTGGTTTTCTTATGCCGAATATACCCCGCAACAGCGGCGAGTGCTAACATTCCGTAACTCTCAACAGAGAGAGCTGCGGCATTCGGGCGCGTTGCTTCACGGTTGATAATCATTTTTTCAGCATCTTCCGGAATGTACGGAAATTTTTCATCCACGATTTCACGGAATTTCTTTGCGTTGAATTTTTGCATGTTCGTTCTCTCCATCGAAAAATAATTAGTGAAAAGTAGAACTCCGAAGCGGTTACGAGCCGCGCAAATTTTCATTGCCTTACGGGTTCGGAGTTGCGATTTTAAAGGATCGGTAAACCTGCTAACAGCTTCCGTCAGCTTAGGAGCAATGTAGTAGATACATTGCGAAAATCGGTAAACTGAGCTTCTTAGGGTTTTACGTGTTTGCCAAAGCTAACCGGCGGACATTAACACAGACCCGGATCAAAGCTTTGTCGCTTGCGATTCCCTAAGCTTCCCGCTAATTGCCTTAGCTTAATCTTATCCAGGTGCCTTTTGGTGTCTCTTTCATAGTGACCGGAACCCGTGTTCCGATATATCCCAAAGCGTGCCTCAAAGAAAAGGAATTTTTGCTATTGTCATACAATCCAGAACGCTCAAAATCCTGAACCGTATCTTTTCGGGGTGCAAACCCGTGTCCCGTTAGGTGCCTTATTCCTCCTGTATTGTTTAGTGAACTTACGCGGGGGAGTAGTACCAACGGCGTGCCAAACTTCGGAAGAAGTTCGGAAAATTTTCGGAAGAATGGATCGGGCTATATTAACATAAAATCGTCCCCCCATTCGAACACGGGTTTGATCCGGATG
>JAGWJP010000023.1 GCA_028865725.1 Patescibacteria group bacterium | reverse complement strand
TGTAATGTTAGTTGGTGAGCACTACCCAAAGGCTTGTGATTAACACATTCCCACAAAATGCCAAGAGAGACGCCAAGACCAAGGATATAATCACTTGAATAATTTGTGAGTCTAAGCCCTTGTTTTCCAACGATCGCTCCACTTTCTGACTTTTGCTCAAGTGCGGCCGCCAGCTCTTTACCAATTCTGACAATTGATTGTGCAAGAGTTCTATCCATTAGTTTTCTCCATCATTCTGAAACCTCCAATACTTCTTCAAGAATATCAACAATACGGCGGTGCTGCTTACCTTCTTTAGTGCCGCGGCAATTAATACACTTGGGGCGTTTCCGCTGCTTCGCTCCAGAATCAATAATAAAATCATTACCGCAACCACACTGAGAACGTTTCCCCTCAACTTCAGCGGCGGGAATTTTAAAAGTACAGTCAGGATGCCAACAACGCCACATTCCTTCATTAATATGACGGGGACGTTTCCCGATACGTTCAAGTTGATGTGTGTGTTTTAGTATTGGCACAACGGACTCCTCTCAAAATCGTTAACCAAATCTCAAATACTGACCAAGGGACTAAAACAGCAAGTTCTTCACCAGTGTTACCATTAATAATCGTGGCGGGTTCCTTAATCAGCTCAATTTTCTCTTTACTAAGATGAACAACATCAGCAATTGTAAGTGTTTTTGTTGGGAGTAGGGTCATCCCGCTGGCCATTCCCCGTCGAGAATTAGTATAAAAAGTTTACAGGCTATTTTGTTGAGCCATGCTTTCACTGTGATATTTCCTTAATAATATTTAAATTAGCAAATTCTTTAAAATATTTAATTGCAGCTTCATTATAGGCTTTAGCTGCACTATGCTCGTTATCAAATCTTCCCAAATATTTTTGTTTTCCTCTAAATTTAATTCCAGCTCTCCAAGAATTAGTTTGTTTATCCCACCAAACACCTTTATAATCAGAACTATATACATCATTACTTGGTTTTAACTTATTTGCATGATTTTGACTTCTTGTAGCAGACCTTAAATTATCCCTTTGATTATTAAGCCCATTACCATCAATATGATCTACTTCAGTAGAATCAGGCAATAGTAATCTATGCATATAAATTGTTTTACCGTCTATGCGTGTTGAAGCGTAAAAAGTATTAATCTTTTTATGTAAGGTCCACTTAAACTGAAGTAGATAATTTAAATCATCATAATCTATTTTAGCATATTTTGAAATTCCTACTTTTATAAATGCAGATTTCACCAAGGTCTCCACTCTTCTTTCCTCATGAAATTATTCTCGATCTTAATGAGTTTAACGTGTTCGAGATTTCGTTCCTCACAAAGATCAGTATATTGACAAGGGCTTCCCCACTTTCCATCACAATTTCCCCAGCGGTGAGAGTCGGCATGATGAAGAGTTCCGTGCCTATCGGCACTTTTCAAATGTGCAGCCATTGATTTGAATATCTTAATAAGTTCTGACTTCCACCATGTGTGTTCGTCAGTACTGTATGGAATAAGAGCGCGTTCGAGCGGTTTTTCAGCACTTTTCGCAAAACGAATGTAATTAACAATTAGGAGCTTAACTCCAGTAATCATAGAATAGTTACGAAACTGGATTTTTTTCTTGTAAAGAGTGTGAGCACGTTCTTGGAACTTGTGATCCATGAAAGCATCAATACCATTAAAACGGCCGAGAAGGTCTAGTTTACCTTCAAGAACGAATAGATGTTCACAATCTTCGTAGATTCGTTCGCTGAAACCTACTTCCACCGTGGCGGCAGAATGTGGACGAATATCATTAACCATATTTGCAAGACAATGAACTCTGAATCTTTCCTGAACTTGCAATCTTAGCGGCGCCGATAGTGGTAGTGGTTTTGGTGAGAACACATGTCTGTAATTGTCAGTTCCACTGCAAAGACGGCATGTTGAAAGATTTGTTTCAGGGCTAATGACTATTGAGGAGTGTGAAGATTCCGCATGTCCACAACTGCAATTAGTGTGGCGGTCGGGATCAAAGCCGCAAGCGTTCTCAATTGCTTGAACTGGTTGAACTCCGTTTGAGACATCCTTATAGTAAAGTTCTAGTAGCTTGTGGCCATAACTTCCCTTCTCGATAGCTTCTTTTGGCTTCTGATCTTTCTTCGTAATATGAAGTCTGTAATTATAATACCACTCTTGCGGACACTCTGTGAATGATTGAATCTGAGTGCTGTCCGCGATAATTGTGATTTTGTCAGCGCTCACTGTTTCACCCTATCCTTCAGCCGCTCAACTTCAATCTCTTGTTGTGCAAACTTATATCCAATCATGAGTGCAATAGTAGTAAGTGAACACAATGCACTTAGAGGATTTGATAATGAACTTATCATACATTGAGTGACCATCCCCAGAAATTTCTCATTCTTAGAAAAACTACCATATAGTTCTATAATTTCATCTCGTTGATTATCATAAATATCACTAGAGATAGCTTCGATTTGTTCCGCTGTAATGTCTTTAAGCATTTCCTTTTGACCTCATTGCTCTCTGAAATAATGTAGCCGTTGTTACTTTTTTCTTTTGCTGACCACCCTCGGCCCGCTGCTTAATAGTAGGATTTAAAATCCTATCTAATGCGAGTCGCGCGGCTTCAACTTCCGCAGCGGGTGTCGCAGGATGTTCAATAAGATTTTTAAGTAGTCGAATCTTCGATTCTTTTGAAGACATTGAGTTTCACTCTTTTCTATTAGAATTCGTACAATTTGATTTCGGCCTAGTGGGCAACCGGGTGAAGTAATCACGCCGGGTCCAACTTTATTTTTTCTACTCTAAATTCATCATTTGATTCAAATTCAGCGGTAGCAATTATTTGTTTAGCCTCTGAACTGAATATTCCAAATATATATTCTTTATCACCCTTAATCTCATATACTACAAATACGTATTCTGGTAAATACATGTTCAAAGCCTCCCTTGTGCAAACATCCAATTTAACATATCTCCGACCCCCTGACTTAACCACTGCTCAAGATCAAGAGCCACGGTTTCACCAAATATAGCTCTTTTCTCTTCTACCATTTCTGCAAACCATTGATCCACAGTCTTTAAGACTTTCGGATACATACTTGTGACTGGAAGTTTTTGACCAAAACGATTGAAACGATCTTCAAATTGCTCTTCAACCGCTGCATTCCACTGTCTTTCAAGTACGATGCAATTGTTACAGAACTGAAGATTTAATCCAGTTCCACCGGCCACGATATTAGCGATTAGAAGGCGACGTTCCGGCTTTGCGAAAGCATCAACAATTTGCTGTTTTCTATCGCTCGAATCTTCGCCACTCAACGATAACGGACGGTGTGATGCCAACATTGCAAGCAAATAATCTCTGACTTCAATGTGATGGATTCCGATACAGAGTTTTTCTGACTCTGTTTGTTCCATAAACTCATTAACAAAATCCACAATGAGTTCCGCCTTGGCTTTGCCAATTATGCGGCGCATTGTCATGAGATTATCTTTAATGTCGTTATAAGTTAGTTCTTTGTCTTTTGTAGAGTCTTTCTCACGCATTTTCTCAAGTTCAGCATTATAATGTTTCTTGAGAGCTTCATTCTCGATTGTTACGTCCTCGAAAATTCGCTGAAAAGATGGGAGGTCTTTCAAAACTTGATTACGTTCACGGCGGATAATGAGGCGTTCGGTTCGCTCTTTAAAGCGTTCCATCATGTAAGGGAGAATCCGCTTTCCGTCATCCGTCAAGTAGTTTCGTTGAAAGTGTTCAAATGATGGAAACGTGGCGGGATCAAGTAAGTTCAGCGGAATGAAATATTCTGAGGCGCGATTCATAATCGGAGTTCCACTCAAGAATATTTTATGTTCAATGTTGAGTAGTGAGATTAGTTCTACAAGACTTTGTGATCGCTTCGAGGAAGTGTTCTTAAATGAGTGAACCTCATCGGCTACAACACACTTCAGGTTAAGTGAGGCGAGTTTCGGATCAATTACAAACTCTTCTTTTGAAGTAGTTCCAAATCTTGCAGTCTTAATGCGGATTGTGGAGTGTGCAGGCTTAACAAATGCGCGAAGTGTGTCCATTGAAAGCAGGTAAATGGAGAATCCCGGCGGAATCCAATCTTTGCCGTTACGAATCATCCAAACACCGTTCGGAAGAGAATCACACCATTCTTTTATCTCCCTCTGCCATTGCCAAAGTGTCGCACTCTTGACAATTACAAGTGCAGGGAGAACTACGTTCTTGTGTTCTCTAAGAGCCAAGAGTGCTTCAATCGTCTTTCCTAACCCTTGTTGATCTGCGACTAGACAATTGAAATTGGACTCTTCGATAAATCTTAATCCTCCCACTTGATAGGTTCTTGTGGATTTGCGGCCGTCGAGACTTTGATAAACTTGCGTTCTCAACAGTTCTTGAGTCAATTGGCGACGTTCCTTATAGAATAAGTGTCCACAATTGAAAGTTTCAAAGCGGCCTTGCTTATCACTTCCGTCATTTGCAAATGGAAGAGTTTCGATAGACGGATTCCAACATTCTCTCAGAACAATGCTAGAGACTGGTGTCGCACAGCGCGGGCATAATGCTTGTAGTCTTGACATTAATATTTTCTCCTTTGTGGGGATGGTGGAAAGTAGAATGGAAAGTAAAGTTGAAAAGCCACTGCTAATCGTTCAGCGGCGGTCATTAGTTCTGGATGCCTGTAGCGTTTATTTATAAGGTGTTTACGTCTATGTCTTCCTATTGGCATTTTTTTCTTTCTTGGAACAAACTAACGGAGTTATTTCAACATATCCTTTTTCGCTTCTGCCAACGATTGCATCTGAAGCAACGCTTGTTCTTTCGTCATTCCCATTTGCATAAACATTGCCAGTGTTGCTTCATCTTTTGATAGCTTCTGTTTTGCTGTTTTTGGAGCTTTTTCTTTATGCTCTTCCCGCTCTTTTTTCGCTTTCGCCTCGTTGATTTGTTCCCGCTCACTTACAGCTTGTTCAATCTCTCTTCTATTTTTACTCAAAGCGAGAGAACATGCAGCGGAGAGTGTTTGTGCTGCGTCAAGAATTAGAAGGATTTCATCATGTTTGAGATTGTGAATGATTGGAGCAAGCGCAGTTCCAATTGCCGTTCTTTTTGATTCCCTCGTCATCAGAGGATTAGGCAACATGACAAGACGGCCAATGTTAAGTAACTCAATCTCCATATCAAGATTCGGGGTATCTAGGCTTAAACAACGGGCATGTCGAATCTCAATGTTTCGAACGAGACAATAATCAATTTCGGGGCGGGATTCAACTGGACGGCAGCATTTCGGACATTTGCGATGTTCGTGGCAAACAGGAATTTCTAAATCTTGTGTTTCCTGTCCTAGCGGCTTTTCACACAGAACGCATTGTGTGACGCCCGATTGTTCGTGATTGTTATCAAGATATTCTTTAAGTGTCACTTTGTTTCCTCAATTTATTTGGTTTATCCATATTGAAGACTCCTAAACACTGAGAGGGCGGCCACAACTTAATGTGGCGCGCCCTTTGTGCTTCGCACTTTGTTATTACTGCTTTCGTGAAAGCGCCTCTTCAAGTTCCGTGCCGCTGAGAACTTGCTCTTTACGTTGTTCTCTCAAGAAGGCTGCACGTTCCGCAGGATTCGCGTGCATGAATTTCAAGAGAACTCCGGCGGGAAAAACGTGTCCCCATGCAGCCGTCACTGCGAAATAGTTGTGAAGTTTCGCAATGCCTTTGTACGGGACTGGTTCGCTGCATTCCTTGCCTTTCACGATTGTCAGCCTTCCCGTTTCCGGGTCCGTTAAAAGTCGAGCGTATTCTTTCTCGGCGGCACCGCGCTGTAGGGATGAAATCTTGCGTGCTTTATCCATGACGATATCTTCCTGTTCGGTGCGTTCTTCCGGCGGGATTTCGTCAATAAGTCCGATGATCGCTTGGATATCGGCATGATCGAATTTTACATAGTTGCTCATTTTGTGATTGTTACCTTTCTGATTAGTTGGAATGTTTCAAAGTTTAGTGGATGGTGGGTAGTGACGCTACTAGGGCTAGCCCGTGTGTAGGCTCATGGAGGCGTGTGTACCCTCTTGTATTGTAGTGGAGGGTGGTGGAGGTTTCAAGCACTTTAATCGCTTTGTTTTCAACGGGTTAGGGCACTACCACCTATACGGTCAGCGTAGCTGTGAGGTACACCTCGACCACCTCACCCTAACCCATTGATTCTAAACAGGTTTTACTACTTATGAAATATCTTAGA
>JAGWJP010000080.1 GCA_028865725.1 Patescibacteria group bacterium | reverse complement strand
CCTATACAGGACAGATTACCTACATTAGCTATATAGTTAGTTACTCCTCCTAACATATCTATTCCTGTTCCAGATTGGGCTATATTAGAATCTGTTGTAGAGCCTGGTGTATAGTTAAAGTTTACATTAGTATTACCACTACCTGAGTTATAGAGTTTGGTGCAAAACTAGAATTGGATTAATTTGACAAGAAAAAAGCAGTTAGCTAATCTGAATATGTAGCTGTGAAACTAATAATCAGACGGAAGCTCCATAAAGGAGGTGCTAACTGCTTTTGACTATTACACCAAAATTTCCTAAAAAAGTACAGTTTTTGTTAAGCTTAAATTTTCCTCTAATTGATCAGTTGTGCCCTAGAAAACCATTTATTGGAGGCAGGATTGGGTACTCAAAACAGGAATTATTCTTCTGGTTGTTAGTTAAAAAAGTCATGGGATTTGATTACAGGTTAGTAGCTGATATGGCAGGAGTATCACATTCTACATTAGTTCGAGCTAATGATAAGTTTTCTAAAGCAAAAGTATATCAAAAGTTTTTAGTTCATCTGGTAAAGCTTGCCTACAGACAAGGATTAATCAAAGGTAAAACAGTAGCTATGGATGGATCGTTTGTTAAAACCTATACTGGTAAGATTGAAGAAGGTAGTTTAGGCTGGAATGAATACAAAGCAGGGATTGGTTTTAAACTCCATGCCTTGATTGATGCAGAGAGTGGAGTAATCATAGCCCTAATCATAAAAGATGGATTAACCTATGAAAACCAGGTAGCTATTCCATTATTAAAAAAAGCCAGGCCTTGGTTAAAAAAATGTGGTTATGTTTTAGCTGACAAAGGATACGATGATGTAGAGATAATTGAGTATGTGGCTAAACAGCTGAAAGCTAAAGCAGTAATTCCAATTAAAGAAACAAACCAAAAGAAACTATCTAAAAACAGATTAAAACTAACAGCTGAAGAAAGGATTAAAGGAGGCTATACCAATTTTAAATTCAAAGCTAAAGGGAGATGTTTAAAACAGAGTATCTACAATAGAAGGACAGAGGTGGAGAGGTTTTTCTCCTACTTAAAAAGAGTCTGTAAGTTAGGTAAAGATGCAACTCGTGGGATTAAGAGGTTTGTAGATAATACTTACTTGGCTTGTATTTTCTACATGTTAAACAAATTAAAGATTGCTGGAGTCATCTAACTTTAGTTTTGCACCAGACTCATTTATATCCAGTTGACAGTTTCGGGTTTTATTGGTTTAATTAATTTGTTCAATACAGACGAAGAAAAGGCGAAGTTAGTTTCGAAATAACTTAAAAG
>JAGWJP010000079.1 GCA_028865725.1 Patescibacteria group bacterium | reverse complement strand
AAGGGACTGCTATCTCATTATTCTGTTTTTGTCAAGAGTCTGCAAAGGCAACAAATACGTAGACTAAATAAGTTTAGTCTACCTTACAGAGTACCCCATAAATACCGAAATCAAAATTTCGGCACAACGAGTTTATTGAGTTTGATACCCCTAAATCCCGCTGTTATATAAAACAGGGTACCCCAAAAGTCTTTGCTGAAACGTGTTTGTTATCTGGAATACAATTTGCCTATTGACCTTTCTTTGTCTTTCCTGTATCTTTATGAATATGGGCTCCGGGGCAAGGTTGAGCCGGAGCAAAGGAGGAAGATTTAACAATGATCAATCATATAGACTTTGTATCCCTGCAAAAGCTTGTAGAATTAAATCCTTTGGCGGCAGTGCAAGAAATCCGGCAAAACATCACCTACGCCAGCACTTGGGAAGAGTTTGCTTTAGAAGATCTATTCGTTTCAGCAGCAAACGAAAAACTTCTCTCTATTGTCAGATCTTTCTTTGCCGCCAACAATATTACTCCGGAGTTCTACCAGCTTGTCGATGTGTATCTAGCTCTAGCTTTAAACACAAAAGATTAAATCAGATTGACACCGGCTCCGCTCGGTGTATCTGACGAAGAATTTCAGATTGAGGTTACGGAAGAATATCTATCTGAGGTTTACGACTACGAGCTTCGCCAGCCTGTTGATCTGACTATTGAATTTTTCGAGCCCGTCATCTTGACGATTCACGGGCCGCTTGTTCGATAAAATCTAGCCGTTCTTTAGCCCCGGCTTCATCTCCGGGGCTTCTTTCTCTTTTGTTATACTCTCTTGTATAGTAGAACATCCGGGACTATACCTTATAGTAGAACAGTGTATTGCAGGATACATTTTGGGGATTGACTCCGGGTTGCCCCGGTGTATAATGAAGATACTAAGAGAGGGAGGATTTACAGAAATGTTTTTCAGCAGCGATTATGAGCTTTTGAGACTCCATTGCTACACAGTAGCGATGGAGGCAGCTGCCTTAGCTGGAGAGACTCCGGAGCAGGCTGAACAGAGATTCTTGTTCTTGCTTCGCGCCATGTGCTTTCGGCAGGACTAGAATTGAATTATTAAGATTTCGCTCCTTTGTTGGAGTCTGTGCTATATTAATAGTATGGATTCCGGGGCGGAGTCATAAGGAGGATTTATCATGAGCATTGAATATCACGACTGGAGAGACACCAATGACCGCTGGTCAGACTTTTTTGGAATGTTCCGGAGCACTGAGAATCTTCGGCGCTTGGCCGAGTCTACTGGTAAGATCGCTTATGTGGCAGTTCTTAC
>JAGWJP010000078.1 GCA_028865725.1 Patescibacteria group bacterium | reverse complement strand
GGCAACGTCGGCTCGATGGCGGTCTTCCGCGTCGGAACCGAGGACGCCGAGTTCCTGGAAAAGCAGTTCGCGCCCGTCTTCAGCCAGAATGACATCATCAGCCTCGACAATTTCAACGCCTATGTCCGCCTGCTGTCGAATGGCCGGCCCACCAAGCCTTTCAATATCGCTACGATGCCGCCAAAGAGCGGCGATCCCGGCAAAGTGGACAAGCTGCGGGAGCTTTCAAGCCTGAAATTCGGCCGTCCCCGCGCCGACGTCGAGGCAGAGATCATGAAGAAGTATGAGAGCTTAAAGAAATAACATGTCTTTCGAAGCGCCAGAACCTTGGAGAATCACCGAAACGGAAGATATGAAGGGAATATGCTTGAAGATCTAAGATTTGATCTTCAGCTCGATTTCTTCCTTCGACAGGTCGAACTTCACTATGAATTTATCAAAAAATCCTGCTTGGCCGAGAACCCCATAGGGCTTCGTTATTCCTGCAACATTTTCCATAAAGCCGGCTTGGATCTTGAACGGCCAACCGCCGATTTCTAAGGTGATTTCATGCAAATGATAGATGGAATATTTTCCACCTATACCGATTACTTCATATGATTTCCCTTTACGCACATCCAGTCCGAGAAAATCGCCCATTTCTTCGTCGAACAAACAGATATCAGCTCCAGAATCGATCAATGCTTCGTACCGGACAGCCTCTTTAGAGGTCTTCAATGTTATCGGAACAACCGGACGCCTGATCGGTCCGTAATGTTTGTAGAAGAATTTCATTATCGCTAAGATAGTCCGACAAAGGAAGATATATTTTCCGGCACACGGGTCATTATAGGGTCGTTAAAACCCATTTTTCTGGCTTTCTCGACAGTCTCCTTTAGAGATTTTCCGGAAGCTAATACCGTCGATTCATCGTCAGCAAGAGCAACCCAAAAGCCCTTGTATTTCTTGTATATCTTTGTCCAATTGATAGGCATCTTGCGCATCATTATATCAGCTATGACGCCCAATTCAATGCCTATTTTCAAAGACATTGACAATGCTTTTTAGGCAGAGTTTTAGACGAAAAATTTCGGCATGCAATGTATTTTTCAATACGGTACAATATCCTCATACCAATTAACTAACCAACATGAGCGAAGCAGTCTTAGAGCCCGAGGCAAAAGCGCCGAAGGCGGAACAGAAGCCAGAGCCCGACAAGGTCGATCAGATGATGAATGACGCAGGGTTCGTCGAGTTCCTGGCCCAGCACAAGGCGCCAGAGACGATCGATATCGGAGAAGAAGGCCTGCTCGAGAAGCGCTATGAAGCCTT
>JAGWJP010000077.1 GCA_028865725.1 Patescibacteria group bacterium | reverse complement strand
AATTATGCGAATAACTCGTCCACTGGCTATGGTGCGAAGAACTCGTCCACTGGCTATGGTGCGAAGAACTCGTCCACTGGCGAAGGTGCGAAGAACTCGTCCACTGGCAATTATGCGAAGAACTCGTCCACTGGCTATGGTGCGAAGAACTCGTCCACTGGCGAAGGTGCGAATAACTCGTCCACTGGCAATTATGCGAATAACTCGTCCACTGGCAATTATGCGAATAACTCGTCCACTGGCAATTATGCGAAGAACTCGTCCACTGGCTATGGTGCGAATAACTCGTCCACTGGCTATGGTGCGAAGAACTCGTCCACTGGCTATTATGCGAATAACTCGTCCACTGGCGAAGACAGCGTTATCGTCGCGGCTGGCATCAATTCTACCTTCAAACTTGGAGAAGGTGGCGCTGCTTCTATTGCGTACCACGATGGACAGCGCATTCGTTTTGCTAACGCCTATGTTGGCGAAAATGTTAATGCTGACACATGGTATAGCGTCAATCAAAATGGCGAGTTTGTAAAAGTTGAAGATTGACTGATGTGGCTCACCCGAGCCGCATCAAGCATGCGCTTACCTATCCGTCCGACAAAGACGTGAGCGCATGACTTGATGTAAACTACAACCACGAAAGGAAAATGTTATGAAAGATCAACACACGAAAATTAAAGGCTACCGTGATTTAAGTCAGGAAGAAATCGACCTGATGAATCGCATCAAAACAAAAGGCGCTGAATTACTTGAATTACAAGCGGAATTGGGTTCGCGCTTAAGTACAGATGCGGAGTTTAAAGCTTCAAATGCAGCACGTGAAAAAGATGGTGATACATTCCAAGAAGGTGCGACTGTTGAATTTGAACGATTCAAAGCAGCAGAACCACAACGCTGGGCGGCTATTGGTAAGACTGATATTCAGACTGGACTTATGGCACTGATTCGAGCCGTTGCTCAACCATCCGTCTAAAAAGTAACAAAAGACTTGCCGCCTCAAGCGGCAACTATCACAGAATCGTTCAGACAGACAGGGGTGTTTCACTCTGAATGCTTCGTGTGATGGTCAGCGTTAGCGAGATGCTATTTATCTATTGCGGACGGTAAATAGTTTATTGCTAGTCGACGGATGAGGTCTAAAGGCGCCTGCACGCACAGGTCTGTATTACTGACCATCTTCATTTAATAACGAGGTGATTTATGTGGGTCTTAATTGTTCTGAATATAAACAGTAGTTACTACATACAAATGCATGATTTTAGCTCATTAGAACGATGTAAAAGTGCGGGTAATGTGATTCTACAAAGTTCATCGTATAACCGTACTACTTGCGTTCCAA
>JAGWJP010000076.1 GCA_028865725.1 Patescibacteria group bacterium | reverse complement strand
GCGGCCTTACATGCCTACACCAGCGTCCACCAGCGTCCATATTGCGTACAAGAACGTACAAGAACATACACGATGTAAGACTTGTAAACGCTTACAGTGCCAAACTCATAACTTTCGTTGGTTTGAAGGAACAATAAACTTTTTTTTCTCAACTTTTTTTCTCGAATGGCTCGAAAGACTTGACAACCACCGCGATCAGGAGTAGACTTAAATCCATGCAAGGACACATTAGCACAGACAAATTCACTCAGACATTCTCGATTGCGCAGAACGTGGAAGCAATCGAGATTGACGTAGCTGGTGGCTACGCTTATATCACGACCGTGTTCGACACTGGTAGAATGTCACTGTGGCTCAACGACGGTGAGACGAAAATATCTTGTGATATTCTTCCTTGACCACTTGACAGAGTGCGACTGACTCGCATATAATAAGGACAGATGGGCGACATGCCCGAAAGGAAAGACAATGATCCTCTCAAAGAACATATTCGATCTCAACACCTTTGACACCGTGAAGATTGGTGTCGAATTCACACCTCCGACCGCCTTCTCCAGCATGGACGAAGCACTCGCATATTACGGCAACGACGAAAGCAAGATCCTCGCTGCGTTGAATGATGACCGTTTGGCCGCGCTGAAATCTCAAGCTCTCGATCAGCCGATTTCCGCTTTCCACAGTTTTGCCGACGATGAAGAAACGACCTTGAACGGACCCGCAAATGTTCAGCCTGCTCACGACGATACCGTCGGCAATTTCGTGCTAAATCTCGCAAAGCAGCAATTCGGCTTCCGCAAAGAAATGACTCGCGAACAGAAGCGAGCGGCCAAGGAAAAAGCGGTCAGCTTCATCAAATCCAATGACGCGATCAAGGCCGGCCTCGTGGCGATGAGCGCCGCGATGTTGGCGTCTACCAAGAGCTAGTTTTTCAACTTTCCCAAGCACACTCTCTTGACAACTTCAGGGGAGTGTGCTATTCTTTTATTGTAGTTCAATTCTATTACAGGAGTTTCCACAATGACACAGATTTCCAACAACGAGGCTGCTTTTCTGGTCCGCTACAATTTTGCAGGTTTCGCAACTCGCAATCGTCACAAGTTTGCGCAACGATTACTAAAGTTCAGCGTCGGCCTTGCGCGAGAGGACGCCGAAACAATCTCCGCTATAATGATGGCGCGAATTATGCGAAAGTATAACAACGCGCAGCGCGGGTAGGAGCCCCCAAACCGAGGCGAGCAATCGCCTTCGGCGCACCTGGAAAAACATCTTTTGATCCTCAATCCTAAAAAATGTACAACCCAAACCTACTAACAATGCAGCAACTAGTTGAATTAAGCAAAAAAGAACAAAATTA
>JAGWJP010000075.1 GCA_028865725.1 Patescibacteria group bacterium | reverse complement strand
TACTGAATGCCTCGGCGCTCCATGCATCATCTAGCCACGCATAGGCGTAATGCAGATTCGCAAGTGTCTCGATAGCTTTTGCATTACCTGCATTCTCGGCGCTCTTCTCAAGTGCGTCCAGTTCCGCGTTCAAGCGATCCATTGATTGCCTTAATGGCGTGAGCTCCTGTCCCTCGAACTGCGTATGTCCATCGCTATCGCGACCCCACGCGCACGCTGGCCATGTAGCGAGAATGGATAGCCTGTATTGAATATCCTTCGCTGTCTTCACGGTTGCTTCAATCCTTCCCATTGAAAATGGAACGGGCGGATTCACTTCATGCGTCTCCGCGTTTTCGGATGGTAACCGTTCAGATGGTTCCGGCTCGGCGCTTTGCAACTCCCCGGCCTTTTGCGAAGGTTCCCTATCAGGCGCGTTCGACGCACAAGAGAAGAGCAAAGGAACGCACAGAACTAAAAGGAATGAACGAACGCGCATGAAAACCTCGACTGTGGAATTGCACATTGCCTGCGATTTTCCAGCATCCTAAGATATCTTTCATTGCGCTTTCGGCATATTTTACTTACTTCTAACAATGCGTATGTCTCATACCTTTGTATATATAGCGCGAATATTCCGAGCCCCGTAATATCGAAAAAGCTAGTTAAAAGGAAACATAAACCATGAAAGCACCACGCGAACCAAAAGCGGTGCCTACTTTGGCCCGCGCCTTTTCAGATTTCTTGGATTCCAGAACGCTGCGCCCAAACACCGTGCGGAACCATAGGCAAAGGATACGCTATATTGCGGATTGGCTTGAGCTGCCTATCTCGAGCATTACCAAGGATATGGTGCAAGAAAGGCACAAGTCAATAAAAGGAGATGCCACGGCGAATGGCGTCATGAGGACTCTTCGTACTGTACTTCGATTTGCACGTTTTAGGTATGAAGACGATGCTGGCGATCCGCTTCTGGTGCGGAATCCCGTCGATCGCCTGTCGGAGGTACGGGCGTGGCGCAAGGACCGTCGGCGAAAAACGATCGTCTCCACTTCCGATCTTCCGAAGTGGTTTAGTGGGGTTTTTGCACTTCGTGACTCTACGGTCCGCGATTATTTGCTCTTCTTAATCATGACGGGGTTACGCCGAACTGAGGCCTTAAGCCTTCGATGGAGGGATGTCGACTTGACGCGGGGGATTATTTACGTATCCGAGGAAGTTGAAAAAACCGGACGCGGTCATGCGTTGCCACTGGCACGCTTCACCTGGGCGCTTTTGCGAGCGCGGAGTATTGGTGCTGTGAACGAATGGGTTTTCCCTGGATATGTGAATGGCAAGCCCTTGAGCGCTGGTTTCAACAGCTATCGAGCTGTGTATAAACGCTGTGGGGTTAAGTTTTGCCTTCATGATTTGCGTCGTACATATATAACAGTCGCGGATGAGCTGGAGTTTAGAACTGA
>JAGWJP010000022.1 GCA_028865725.1 Patescibacteria group bacterium | reverse complement strand
AGAACCGACGGCAGATTTGCAATTATGTCCAATACCTCGGTAGTAGATAGGCCATAACTAGATTTAGTTTGGATATAGTTTGTGCTACCACCTATCAACATACCCCTAGTGGACAGTATTGCCCCCGCCGTTATTCCCGACCAATTCCATTTATTGAGGAATGACTGCTGTGAAAAGTTCTCGTAGAAGACTGTGTAAATCTGTGCGCCGTTATCATATTGGGCATAATTAGGCGTCAGGTGTGGAGCTATGCCGTTGTTCGTAGCGTCCTTTAGGTAAAGGTTCTGCGGCGTTACAGTAAGACCGTTGCTGATAACAGCAGCCTCTCCGCTGCCGTTAATCTCGGTAGTAACGTTATCGGGATTGAACCCCCCTGTTGATGGTGCATATACAGGCATTAGTCGCCACCCTCCAATATCGGTTTACCGCTTACGGACAACTGCATGGTAGAATCTGAAGAAGCCGAACCGCTCATATACCCGAGTATCTGAATACGGGTATTTGCCGGTATGTCTATATAATCCGTCGGAACGTTGCCAACAAGTGCCAATACACCCCCAGCAGGTACAGCCTGATACAGATTCGCTCCGTTAGGATATGTAAACGGTGCCTGATTTATGTTTGTGTACACTGACCAATTTGCAACCGCTATGCTTGCGAAACTCATTACAAAATAGTTTATCCTGATAGGATAACTAGGTGTAGTTATGTCTACTATAACCTGTGCTGTTCCCTGCGTAGTTTTTGTATGGTCGAGCGTATACTGTATGTTGGGTATGATATACGGCAGATTAGATAGTTTTACCATGTTGCCACCCGTGTTAAGCGACAATACCTATAAGGCGAGCAGCCTAATACTGCTCTGCCTGATATAGGTTTACTGTGTTGCTCTGTCCACCACCGGTCGGAGCGCTGGCTATGTTGGCCTGATAACTCACAAGCAGGCTGCCGTCTATCGCGGCCTTGTATACAGCCTGCAACGGGAAGAATCCAGATATGTGATTCGCGTTCCCGTAGCTGTTGGCCGGTAGCTGATTTTGTGCGTTTATGAAGGCCTGATAGCCGGTGTACGGCACTTTAGGCACGTTCTGAACAGATACGAAGAACGTAGAATTTACGTTTAGCTTCGAATCTGCTCCGAAGTCAGCAGCTATGGCAGATAACTTAACCCTGTCCAGCTGTGTTCCCAAATCAACATATCCCGTGCTCGAAACGGTTATCTGCTTAGTCCTGTACATGGTCTTTACATAACCGGCAACCGGCACGAAGTCCGCAACCAGCGTAACATAGTTTATCACGCTTGTCATGCCGTTAAGAGTGGCTGCTCTCGTAGACAGAGTGTTAGGCAGTATACCGACCTCGAATCCCTGCAATTCTGACGCATCAGCAACAAAATGCTTTAGGTTAATCGAGTAAACAACCGTATACGCTGTCGAAGTTGCGCTGTCTGCCGGTGTCGGAGCTACTGCATAGCTGCCGTTGTCGTTGAGTATCTGCTGCCATCTCTGAAACTCGCCGAACGTTCCGTTAGAAACGAACAGGGGCTTACCCGACGACGCCTTTATTACCAATTGCTGAAGCACGTTTTCTATGCTTGCGGGCGTTACAGGTGCAGTAGTACCCCCAGTAGTATCGGTAACCGATATATTTATCTGAAGGTTGCTTAACGCATAGCCGTTAGGAGGCTTAAGGTTTGTGGCCGAAAGCTGTACCGGATTCGCTCCGAGCGTTATGTTACTGAATGACGCAAACTGAAACGCAGCCTGCGGCTCTCCTGCGCTGTTCGTACTCGAAACCGTATTACCGGAAGAAATATTCGAATTGCCGATTCCCGACGCTGCGCCCGTTATTCTGCTTATCAGTCCATTAGGGTTACCTATCATGTTATCACATCTGTTATGTTATCGGAACATTACACCTTAGAGTATCGCAGATGCCGCAAAACCGATGCCTGCGCCCATGAGTCCGTCGCCGCCCTTATGGTCGAGCTTGTGTCCCACATATGCCGCTATTCCGCCCACTATCGCTCCGCCAACACCTTTAGACAATGACTGTACCGTGCTGCTCTTGGCCGTGCTGCCTATCTGCTGTGCCAGAACACCGACTACTGCGCCCCCTGCTCCTATTAAAACTATCTCGCTAGCCTTCTCCATGTTGTCGCCTTGCATTAATTATTCATTATCAATTATTGTGTGGTAGAGTCATCGCTTGCCGCGTCCTCTTGCGCTGCCTTCTTGGACAGCTTACTAGTGAAGAATCTCTCGTATAGGCCGAACCCTATAATTATTACACCTACACCCAAAAACGCAGTTCCCAGAGTGGTAAGTGCAGCCTGCGCCGACAGCGAAAGGTTACCGACCGTACCAATTACCTCGACCATCGACCCAGCAAACGCTAACCCTGCACCCGAACTCAAATCTGTATAATATCCCATGTTTTCGCCTTTTACTCAAGTAAACATTACGCACCAAAGGTATTTATATCTTTACTAATGAGAAACATAATGTAGTTAGAAACACCGGTAGATATTACGATATATGAATTGTTATCAGCATCAAGTTTGTCGTCGATAATCGGGTGGCTGGCCTCTCCTAATTGGCTTCTTATCAAGGCTTTTGTCGCCGATACGATAGCAATAACTGTATTTTATCGCATTTTCGGCGGCAAATGGGTATGGTCGGTGCTATGGCAACGCGTAGTACAAGCCGTAACAAATCAGAAACCGCCGGCATACAAATTCGGATTTACGGAAAACGGCTGGTCGTTCGAGGGGCAGGGACAGAATCCCATAATGACGCTTAAAAAATTGTGGGGCGACATAACCGGCGACAACCGCACGATAGAAGAAGACATAGAGTCGTTAATGAAACATGAGATTAGGGACATGACGCGAAAGGTAATGCACAGATTCTTACAGCGCAAGGACATACGGCGATATTATAGCAAACTGATTTCCGAGTCCATGCAACAATATACAAAAACTAAGTTTAGAAAGTGATAATGTGAGCGAAAACATAAAGGTCGAATGGTCTAACATAGAGGAGAAACCCGAAGAATCAGAATTTAAAGACGAGAAATCCGAGAAGTGGGAACAGCGGCAAAAAGAAACGGCCGCCGATGCCGAAACGCAGAGTAAAAAGACATCGGAAACAGCCGGCAAAACCCATACCGAAAACGATGAGAGTATAGGGTTGGCGGAGATGATTAGCGAAACGTGGAATGAGGTGGGTGCGGATAGAGGATATGAGCCGGTCAGCGACAAACAGGCGAATTTCCTGACAAGGCACACACAGCGCCTAGAGGATAAATTTATGAAGGAGCGCGGCGACTTGTCGCCAGAAATAGAAGCCCTGCTCGCACACGCTGTCGTATATCTACCGAAGTGGTACAAGAAGAAACATGCGGACGACATTTCTAACGATAAAAAGAAGAAGTGAGAACATGAATCTAAAACTAGACACAAACCGGATAATAGGCATATACGCACCGCCGGACTACGGCAAAACGCACCTTACAAAATGGCTAATATCTAAAATAAGCCCACATGTCAAGGTGTTTATTTACGATACGAATTTTGAGGCGCGCAGCGTATACTCTACGCTAAACAGCAATACGTTTATCGTTACGTCTAAAAAGAAATCGGAGATAGAAACGCCCAAATTCCTTAACGACGCGATACTGAAGCTGCGCGGCACAAAAAGCAATTTCTACCTGATAATCGAAGACATCGACAAACTCATGGACGGCGGCAATAAGAAACGCGAAAACTCGGAAATCGATAAGCTGTCGAGCGACAGCAGGCATCAGCGGATAGGCATGATTTATCTCACAAAAGAGCCCGTCAATATACCCGTAAAACTGCGCTCCAATACAAATCTGTTCTTCTTCGGTAATTTTATCGAGCCGGCTCATGTTAAAACAATAGGCAGCATAGTCGATAAAACGGAGCTTAAAGCGCTGAAGAAACCCGAGTTTATAATGCTAGACCGTACCACCAACGAACGTACGGTAGTGAAACTCGACGGTGATAATCTAGTAAAGGTGCGATAGCATGAGAGAAATAACAAGAAACAGGGCAAAATCCGGCAAAACAGCACAGCCGAATCGAGAAATTGCGCGACGAATTAAGAAATTGCCTAATAAGGCCGAAAACAGAGCGATTATCGAAACATCTCCCAAATCAGATACAGGTATACCTAAAACAGATAATCGTTCGGATAACGTCAAATCTGTGCAAGACAAGGCCAATACCGATAACGTGCTTATCCTAGATTCGACAAAACCCGAATCCCACCAAGCGGCCGGCAGCCTGCCATCTACCGCAGAAAAGCCGGCCGCACCCACCGAATCCGGCATAGCCGCCGAACACAAGGCAGCTGCAGAACGGCGCAGGGAGCAGGCCAGAGTCCGCAGCGCACGGCACTATGCAAACATGACACCGGAACAAAAGAAGGCCAGAACGCAGCAAATAATAAAACGCAGGCGCGAACGAAAACAAAATAAATGATGCCTATACTATTATATAATTAATATATAATAGGGCGGCTACGACGACAGCCGTATACACGGGCGTGTATACATCGACGACAGAAAAACACGATTTTTAGCAAACCTTTTTAAATCTTGCGTCGTCTTTTTTTATATACCCAAGTAAAAGGTAATATTTTATATATATAAAAACCCTTCTATACGATATTTATTCGGTAGATACATATGAAAACGACGACAGAAATAACGAAACTATATGGGAACGCAGAAATAGAAAAGTTGGTGTCTAGATATAACGGTTTTACAACCATGCAGAATAAAAAAATCAGTACTTCGGCAGTTTTACCCGATTCCCTATTCCTAGAAACAGATGTTTTAACCGTACATGATATACTGGATATAGAATCTGTATTCCCTGTAAAATTTTTCGGTGCAGTTTGTTTGGGAGGGCGCATAACGGCACATTTTATTCTAAACAAAAACATAAAGCAAAACATAAAACTATGCAAAAACTGCCATGAAACCATTATGGAATGTCCTTATGGAAAAAATTGTGGAGCCGCGCCCAAACACTGTAGCGGATACATACATAGTCCTAAAAAATTTCATTTCTGCTATATTGATATGGCAACCGATTTTAAAACTGCTACGGCAAACGAGGAAGATTAATATGAATCTATATAACTTCAAGGATATGGTTAAGTTTACCGTAAACCGCCTATTAATATGTCCTATTGTGGGACATAGACAATCGCAAGTTGCAATACAGAATCCGCGATATAATAATAGAAGATACCATTTTTGCATAAGTTGCGGTAAATACACGTCAAAATGCAGTTACCCGTGTTATAAAAACTGCTACATAAGGTAGATAAAATGGACGAACAAACAAACCTGCAAGGATTCGCTGCTCACGAGCAGCAGCGCATAGCGGACGAGCGAAAGGCATACATGGAAGCGAACGGAATAAAGCCTATCTATAAGATATTGGTAGGCCACAACTACGTAACGTTCGCAGACGAGATGCCACGCGACAACCCGAACTTTAAGGGAAAGAAACTCTTTAAGGTGCTGGCTTCAAACGCAGAGGGCAACAAGGCCGAATACGACATAGTGGTATCCCTTAAAAATCCGCTATATGCCCAAATAATGGAGCAGCTAGCGAAGGGCAACTACGACATGGACATATTCCGTCAGGGTACTGGTATCTCCGATACACGGTACACGGTAACCATGTTCAAGGCATAAACTGGGGAAACGGGGGAGGCTGTCGCTATGCCTATTCGGAATCGGCGGTTTTATGCCTCTCCTGCCCTAAAACAAAAAGAGTGTAACTATTAAGGTTTTGCCATGTACATATTATACAGAGTTATAGATGTCCGGTCGGGTTACTGCGAAGCATACGCAATAGTGCCGACCATAAAAGACGCAAGACGTTACTCAAAAACCGAACCGATAATAATCCGTAGGCAGGTTTACGGCAAACTTAGGGTGTCGCTATGGCTATAAGAAACAGGCCGCGTTACTTAATGAATCGGCGACAGGTAAAATCGTTCGGCAGAATTTACATGGTAGACCAAGCCGGCCGCGTTCTTATAGAAACTAGAGGAATATCTGTAACGTCCACAATACCAAAAGGCAAACAGCTTTTTAACGACAACGGATTTATATTTATAGACTCTTTTACTAACGGCATGAATAAACTGACGCTGTGGACTAGCGATGAATCGGAATCCAAATTAACCGTTCGAATGGGAACACAGACAATAACATTCGGACTAGGACGCAGGGATTCTGTGCGGCTTATACAGGACATTTGCAAGATACAAAAATTCAAGATGCACGCAAGCAAAGAACGTGGCACTACGATATATATACCAAAGAGCGCGACTTTATGAAACGAAAACTGCTAAAAAAGATAAAAAAGGCAAAACAGGCCGCAAAAATAAAAGTATCGTACAAGGAGCGAGAGATAAAGCGTCCGGAAGCAGGAAAGCGACGCAGAATAGAAGTTAGGAAAAAATTAACTGGGGCACAGATAAAAAAACTTGCGATAGACAAATTCTATAAATGGGCGGCTGCTCTCCCGAAGCAGCAGCAGTTACGCGGCGGCAGCAGCGTGATACGCAAGATGCTTAAAGCTCTCGAACGCGGCAAACTGAATCACGAAGGAAACGGCTGGTATCAGTTGGGAACGTACCGCAACAAGGGAAACAGGGTAGTTAAGATTCGAATAAGCCCGAATCAAAAACGCATAGAGATTTATATACGGGGGAATCGATATGCCTAAAACATACGGACTTACGAACGTGATTAAGATAGACTACGACCGCAAAAACTTTATGTCGTTCGTAGCTAATGCAAGATTCGTTTACAGCATGTTATACACATTAAGAATACGTATATACGACTGTGAGGTATCGCGCACGAAAAAAGGTTACCATGTAATAATATATATCAACCGAAACATACCGTACAACACCGCGCTTCTTTACGAGTGCCTGTTCAAGTCCGACCTAAATAAACAGCTTTATGCAACCGTTGAAGGCAACGATATATTATTCGAGCAAAAAGGCGCGCGAAAAGCCATACCTGACGAA
>JAGWJP010000074.1 GCA_028865725.1 Patescibacteria group bacterium | reverse complement strand
ATTTCCCCGCCAACGAATGCCCGCAATCGTTCCTCTTTTATTTCGTCCGAGTGTTTTCCAGCAATCTGCACAGAGTTAGGAATGATTTGCTCTAATAAATCCCCTTCGTCATTCAATTCACACCACACAATAGAAACGGGATGGGGTTCGACAAGTTCCGCAACCTTTTCGCAACGGTGTTTTAGCGTTGCCCGCAATTCCGCACGCTGCTCCTGTAAAGTATGCGCCTTCGTTACGAACAATTCACCCGGAAGCGGCTCTTCGTTCTCTATCGGCGTTTCTTGTACCATAAGTTTCGGCAATGTAAATTTCTCGTCATTAAAACCTAAATCGGATGGACGACGGCACGCCCGTGCCCACGAACAAACCCATTTCCAAAAATCATGCTCTGCGTGCCCCTTCAAACGCCATTTCCCCTGTATATATTTTCCTGAATATTTATATTGCGCTATATCATTCTCATCGTTCTTAAAAAACGTGGAAAGCACGTCCATATATCCAAGCTGCCCTAACGCCTCAGATGACGTTCCAAGTTCGTTAAAATCGTTTGGAGCTGCGGTAGCCGTACCCAATAACCGATAAGGAATTTTCGACATGAACCGCGTAATGTCTTTTTTCCGTTGCCCTGTGAAAGATTTTAATATAGAACTTTCATCACACACTACACCCGTAAAATCTTCAGGGTTAAATAAGTGCAATCGTTCGTAATTTGTTGTCGTGATATTTGCGGCAGGTTTACCGTTTATCGAACGCTTGCAATCTATATCGAACTTTGCGCCCTCATCAATCATTTGCCACGAAACGCCGATAGGGGCAAGTAATAAGACCTTGCCGTTTGTTTTCCGTACCACGTTTTCTGCCCACACTAATTCTTGAACAGACTTCCCTAAACCGCAATCTTCAAATAGAGCCGCTTTGCCTTTTCTTATAGCCCAATCGAGCAGCGATTTCTGAAAATCAAATAAATACGCGGGCATCCATAGCGAATCAAATCCGCTATATAAATCAGATTGCGATTTACGTTCTAAAAATTGCTCGTATTCCGTCATACGTCGTTTCCTTGTAACATCGCCCGTAATATTCTCTTTATCCTGCGGCGTTGAAAATACCGTTTCACAAATGCAATATATAACTTTGAAATATAAAAGTCAAGAGTAAAATAAGATTTCATCCGTTGTCGTGGAATTGTGTCTCAGGGTACTCGCGTTTATGCCGTTCTTTATACTGCACTGAAAATTCCGTGTGCGGGTTCTTATCGGCGTACTCTTTAGCGATACTCATAATGCGTTCTGCCGTTGCGGGTGCAATTGTTTTATCTTTATCCATCGTTAAAAATACATCTAAGATATGTTGCATTAAAATCCCGATTGATTCTTTACATCCAAAAGCTTTAGATCGCTATGCACCTTGTCGTAATTACAGAACATCGCTTTTTCTGCATCAAAGCGTAACTGTTTA
>JAGWJP010000021.1 GCA_028865725.1 Patescibacteria group bacterium | reverse complement strand
GACCGAAATTTACCGCTCGATCTGGATCTACAACAACACAAGGATTCATTCTTCACTCGATATGGCACCGGTTCAGTTTGCTCTAAAAACCGCCGCGGCGTACAATTCTCAATGCAAGATTAGTGTCTGAAGAAAAGGGGGAAGTACAACTAAGGCGATTGCTGACGACATCTTCAAGCGACTTTCAAAATATACTTCCGTAAGTGATCTTCCAGGAGAATCGGACGGGGTGGTGGACGATCCGGAGTTGATCGCCATAGGCGCCAACAACACCTCAGATGCGGCCAGCATGCTCATAGAATATGCCTATATATACGAACCTCAGCTGATTGATCCGAATCTGAGAAACATGGCCATAAAGGATCTGGCTTTCCAAACGTACTTGGGACTCCAGGATTTTTTCGATCCAACTGAGGCGCTCAAACTCTCAAAACCGTATGACACGTTGATTCTGCCCCATACATGGACGGAGTCTCTCTCAGGCAGAGGCGCTCCTTCGCAAGATGTTTTTGCGCTTCAGACCGCACTAACATATGAGAACCTTTATCCGCCGTATAACAAGACAAAGAACGACTGTCCACGCTCGGGGGTAATGGGGTCATGTACAAAAGCATCGCTTCAATTATTTCAGAACAAGTACGGAATCATCGGAGAGAATGGCTTCGCCGGACTTAATACTATAAATGAATTGAACGCTTTGTACTGATCAATGCACATAAGCCACTTCTTTGAAGTGATTGAGTACATAGTCAATCAACGTTCCGGAATCCTGCTTCTCGTCCGGTGATTTGAGTACGATGCCGACGACCGGCCGCTTCGTATCGCCTGTCGGAAATTCAAACACCGATAGATTAGTCTCTTCCGCTGCCGTGGTCTTTCCGTTCTTGCCGCCGAAAAAATATTCGTTATCGACGAAGTCATTGAAGTTTCCCAGATTTGAGAATCCGCTTGTCCCGTACGCGCTGTTCTTGATCTTTCCGGACGTTATATCGAAGATGAAGCTCCTGTTGTTATAGATGTATTTGGCGAGCATGAACAGATCCTCGGCCGTCGATGTGTTGTCCGCCGAAGCGCCTGAAGGATCGGCGAAATGGCTGTGAGTCATGCCGATCGCTGCCGCCTTGTCGTTCATGTGTTTTATGAAAGCGTCTCTGCCGTAAAACCTGGCGATAGTCTCGGCCGCTTCATTGGAGGATTCCATGAGAAGCGGAAACAACAATTGATAGACCGTGTATTTTTGACCGGCCTCGAGCCTGTGCTTGGAAGTGTAGACAACCGCCGATGCGGGAACCGTAGCAGTGTTGTCCAAATTGATGTATTCGGTCGCAATCAGGGCCGTAACCAGTTTTGTTATGGAGGCGATCGGTACGATCTCAGTCGAGTTCTTGCTTGCAAACACGTGATTGTTTTTGATGTCGGCGGCGAGGTATATCGGCGCGCTTACCGACGGCACTTCGTCATTGTAGGAAAAATCGTCGGACGAAAAGCTGTTCTCGAACACCAGTACCGGAGTGCCGATGTCGACGGCGTCGTATACTTTTTCCGCATCGCTAGTCCCCAGCCTGATGCAACCGCCGGTGAATTGAGCTGAGGTCGGCGTGCCGTCCGGATAATAAGTTTCGCCGTGAATATAGAAATTGCCCTGGAAATTCATGCTCCACGGCATCCAGACATGTCCCATGCCCGAGAAGTGGTTTTTCTCCTTGTTGTTGACCTTATAAAGTCCCGCAGGCGTTTCCCACCAGGAACCGGGCCTGCCTTTCGTTATGATCGGCACCTCGAATGAAAGTTGACCGCTCTTATATACTTCGACCTTCATGGCGGAAAGATCGGCCTCGATGAAATCGGCCTTGTCGTCGATGAACTGCTGCTTGACCTTGCCGAAAAAGTCAGGGTCGGAAAGAGCGGGCTGTTCGCCGTATTGGAATTGAATCGCCTGCGCCGGAGGGTTCGGAGGAAGAGTTATGTTGTAGTTTACGGCGCGACTGCTGTACGCGTATGAAGCTCCCGCTATGGCCAGGATCGTCACAAAAAGAAAAATCGCCGTGATCTCTACAGGGACTTCCGAATGAAGAAATCTGCGGAATGAAAAACGCTCGAGCTTATCGGGATACGAGACGTAATAAAACGCTTCCTTTATGTCGGCGTCCGCCCACCCGTCGGCCCTCAATTCGTTCCAGATGTCTTCGTTCGACAGACCAGCTTGAATCCTCGTCGTTATATGCTTGACAAGCTGTTTATGATACATGGCCATTTAATCATAGCATGGCGACCGGAAAATCGTTTGTTTATATAAGGCAGAACTTACGCTATTGCAATATTCGTGATATCATTAATCATCATGAAAAATCTCATAATTTCCGTTGCTGCTTTGATAGGATCGTTGTTTGGAATCAATAATCAACAAATTTCGCAACCAACCTTGACACCGGTCGTGCAGACACAACCTTCTGGAAACACACCCGGTTTACTCGTTGAAGCGAATAGCGAGTGGAAGATCTATACCAATGACAAATATGGATTTGAGTTGTCGTATCCTTCCGACTGGCATGTAACCGATGATGTGCAATCATCCGAGGCTAACCCGATCATATTTCGAGTCTCACCGGACTCTTGCGATAACCCAAGCTGCATGAGTAATCGTACGCCAGCATTCTTTGTAAGGACGATTGGCGATCTTGACCTTGCGCATCTTCAAGATGGATCCTTAAAAGCTGATGAGGGATGGAAAATTGATAATTTCGGAAATAATACCAGATACGTGTATTACCAGAACAGAGACTTGAATGTTGCCATGGTGGCTTCTAATGAAGACATTAGGAACACGGAAAGTGAGATATTTAGTTCATTCAAACAGACGAATAACAGTGTTATTGGTAACAATCATAATCAGGCGTCTGCTACTCAAAAAACATCCCAGAATGGAACATTCGCAGCGTATCCTTCTACCGGCTCGGCCCCTTTGGGTGTACAATTTACGGATACTATTCAAACAGCAGGAGATATCAGCATTGACTATGGAGACGGAACAAGTTGTTCTACGTCTAATCCCGGTGGCAATGAGCATTGTACTTTATTAGCACATACATATGTTAATCCTGGTACATACACTGCAATATTATATCGGCACCTGCCGACAACGGAGTTAGCGCGCACAATTATCTCGGTAACTGAGACCACAAACTCGTCAAGTATTTCCGTGGCGGGTATGGCTCGATATATCGATCCGAGTTTCGGATTTTCATTCTGGTATCCGAGCACATGGACCGTACAAAGCACCGCAATAAAGAATAGTTATGCCGGGGGCATGGTAAAGAAAACACTCACTATAAGTTCTCCCAGTAACCAGAATGGTTGGTCAGGTACCGCCACAATCGATGAATACTATTCTCCGGGCAGTGAGATTACCATAGCGAGAGATCTTTGCTCGCCCATGAGCGGCTCGTTTGTCGCCGCTCATCGCTATTATTTCAATTTTAACGCTCATACGTGGATGATAGAAACACCTGCGTACACTGGCACGAGCGAAAGAGACGGTTCAACATACAGTGTTGCAGCATCGACAAAAGCCGCTGATGTTTCCAATAACACTATGGGAGGGCTTCATATGCTCGGAGCCGGGTGCTCGGGAGCCGTTATTCCACTGAGCGCTTATAATTTTGTGGTCTTCACGTTCAATAGCCGCGATGTCGGGGCTAACTACATAAATATCGCAAAAACGATCACCGCCACCGACCCATCGGTTGCCACTCCGGTAAGCACTAGCGAACAGATACAGACAATCACTCACGAGGGGGTTCTGCTCGGTGGCATAGGCACGCAAGTCGGCCAATGGTATGTAACAAGCGAGCATGTGTACGATTGGGGAGGAAACGTTGTACCGAGCGCAAATCCGTCGACATTCAGGCTCATTAATACATATTCTGACGGAACGACCGGGACTCCTTATGCAACCGATGGGACTCATGTCTTTGCAGCATGGTCACCGACAATACCGATACTGGACGGTGCCAATCCAGCCACATTCGTAGCTATTCGTCAGCCGTATCAGATACCGTATGTTCCCAGTTCCGGTCGATACGGTCAGTCGTTCACTAGCTACGACACGACATTTGCAAAAGACAAATCTCATGTATGGTATGAGAGTAGATTGATCCCCGGTGCGGATCCGAACACCTTCGTAGTTACCGGCGATACGCATGTACAGAACAGTTTCGGAGGATATACGCTGGCTCACGACGCACGCCACACCTACGGTACCGATTCAAAAGGAAATTTCACTATTGACGGATCTACTAATTTTTAACAATAAATTTTTATGCAAAAAACTGCAGAGAGCTCGCACAGTATTTCAGCATGAGAACGGCATGGTCTCAAGGGTCTCGAATGACGCATCACGCCCTCGTAAGCTAATAGATGAACTGTCTGGCTTCTATCCCTATCTTGCAAGTTCAAATTTTCCCGAGGAGGGCATAAATCCGTAATGCGATGATATACTATGCGTATGCCTAAGAAAACAGAGGGAATAATATCTATCAGTGCCGCTTTGTTTGTGCTTTTCTCGGCGATGTTCAATCCGATATTTTCTGTCGTCTTAGCCGTGATTGCTTTGGTCGGCCTCGGCATATATGAGTTTATGAAGAAGCAGAGCGTAGCCATGTCTGCTACCGAAACCAAGAACAAGCAAACGGAGAATAAGGAACAAGAGAAGAAAGCCCTGCTCGATTTCATGGAAAGCGGCAATCAACTGCTCACCAATGAGCACGTCAGAATGATGCTGGGAATATCAGAAGCTACAGCCACAAGATACTTCGACGAGCTGGAAAAAGAAGGGAAAATACGGCAAGTCGGTAAAGAAGGAGCACATGTATTCTACGAGAAAATATAAGGGTTTTAACGGCTCAACCCCGATGAGCCGTTGTAATCAAGCCAAATATGGACGAAGAACAAGCACAAAATACGGATAGTGCACCTGCGCCAGCCCCAACGCCTGCCACGCCTACTGAACCAGCTCCAGAGCCGTCTACGGCTGTTCCAAGTGCTCCTGCGCTTGCGCCTGAAGCGCCTCCTGTAGCGCCAGAATCTGCGCAAGAGACATCTACTACGCCGAGTCCAGCGTTGGAGCCGAGCCAAACGGCTCCTGATGAGCCGCTACAAGAGCCGGAGCCCGCTATGGAGTCCGAGCCTAAACCGACTGATGTCGCCAGCGGCGAACCACAAGTGTCTGAGATCACGGATACGCCGTCGACTGAACCGGCTCAATCGGAAACTCCAACCGAATCTCCTCAACAAGCTCCAGAATATTCTGCGCCTGCGCCGGCGGCACCGACTCCGCTAGCGCCACAGCCGCAATCGCCGGCGCAACCTCCACAGACTCCGATATCGGAAACGCCAGCACTGACACAAGCAACTCAACCATCGCCGCAAACACCGGCGACGCCAACACCTGCGCCAGCACAGCCAGTCCCGCAAACAATGTCTCAATCAACTCCTCAAATCCAGCAAACTCCTGCAACCAATCCAGATACACAGCATCTGAACGAAATCAGAACGAGAGAACGCCAAAGAGTCCAACAGCACAGACAAAAGAAGATAGAAAAGGTCATAGAATACGCACAGAAGAAAGGGATGATCACCAACGACGAAATAGAGAAGCAAATCCACGTGTCAGACTCCACGGCGACCAGATACATCGAAGAACTGGTAAAGCAAGGACGATTAGTCTGTGAAGGATCGCCAAAACACGCCAAGTATCGCTTTGTGCGGTAATGTTACTATATGAACCAAGACGACCAAGAATCCGACCAGCAAGCGCTTGAAGAACTGACGCTACTGCTCATATCCATGACCACATGGACTGAAGACATGCATGGCTCATCATTTACACGCGCTTGGAAAGGCTATGAATTCGATATCTTAGATTCGCTAGAGCAGAAAGGATATATCTCCGGCTCAAGAAAATCCAAGTCGGTAAGATTGACAGATGAAGGCATTAAAGAAGGACAGAAACTCATTAGCAAGTACTTGAAGCGCTAGAAACCTTGTGGGTCATCGAAATCACCCTGTGGGTCATTTCTTAGATTTGACCCACCGACTCTGTCGAGAAGCGGCCGACTTCCGCTTTCACTACCGGTTTTTGTTCGCGGAGGCGGAATGTCGGTGCGGCGAAATGCAATGAAGCCGCACGGACTGACGCCGAACGCGTCACATTCATTCGCTGAAGCGGAAGTGGGCCGCTTCGACTCTGTGATGATTGAAATTATGATATGATTTCCGTATCGAATCGCCCCGAAAAAACGGCAGGGCGGCGGAAATGGAACAGGGAGGGCGGACGGCGACCTTCCCCCACACTCCCGGCCGCCGTCCGCCCTTTCCCCGCGCCGAGCGGAGCGAAGGCGCAACCATTCAGAGACTGGGGTTTTCGGCGAAAAAGGTTCGAACTTCAAGTAAAAACTGCCGCCAATAGTTTTTAGTATTGTTGTATAATGTCTGCCAAGGGAAGAGCTCGGTGATCAAGTCTACTTATTGCCATTTCTATAATGATGCTTTTGAAAAAGCGGGTCATGCTCCGGCTGATCCTTGGGCTGGGCTTGTTCCTGGTTGGTGTGGGTTTGTTTTGGTTTTTGCGCGCGGCTGTTTATTTTGATCCCGACAGGGAAGTACCGATTGAGGAAAATGTTTACTATCCAGTGGTTTATGTGGTTGACGGCGATACCTTCAAGGCCAGAGTTGATGGCAAGGTCATCACGGTGCGCCTTCTGGGCGTAAACACGCCAGAAACCGTCGATCCGCGGCGAAGTGTGGAATGTTACGGTCCGGAGGCCTCTCAGGCCGTAAAAGGCCTTATAAGCGGCCAAAAAGTGCTCATGAAGCTCAATCCTCAGCGGGAAAGAAGGGATAAATACGGGCGTTATTTGGCCTATGTCTATCTGGAGAATGGTCTATTCCTGAATGAATATATCCTCCAGGAAGGTTTGGCGCGGGAATATACTTATGGGCGACCTTACACTTTCCAAGCGGAGTTTCGGGCTATTGAAGCTGAAGCTCAAGCAGGGCAAAAAGGTTTGTGGGGGAGTTGTGAGTAATGAGAGAGTGGTGATTATGCGATGCGTGGGTAAGCAGTTGGCTGTAGAGGACCCCACGAGCGCGACTGGCTCGAGTGTAGAGGGATTTTCCAGCA
>JAGWJP010000073.1 GCA_028865725.1 Patescibacteria group bacterium | reverse complement strand
AAGATCAAGTTTGAGAGTGTTTCAGCATCGAATACCCTTTCATTTAGAAAAGTCAATCTGCAATTTGATGAACCAGGAATCTATCTAGTTGTAGGAGAGAATAAAACCTGGCGGAACAATAGCAATGCTGCCGGAAAGAGTAATCTTTTCTCTATCCTGAGAATAGGGCTTTATGGCTCTACGACTAAATATCAGCGTCATGATGCAATTTGCAGGCGTTGGATGGGGAAGGGAAAGAAATCATGGGTTCGCGTTCGATTGAAAGATGCAGAAGATCATTCAGTATCTGTTTTGCGAGGGCGTCGCCCAAAGCATATTCTTCGTGTGCTACGAGATCAAAAAGAAGTGGGGAGCGGAAATCAAAAACAGGCTACACAGGAAGTCATAAATCGAATGTGCGGTTTTACGGAAGAAGTGTTCGATCATTCAGTTCTGATCGATCAAAAACTTCTCCATACTGCTCAAAGCTTTCTTTACGGAACTGACAAAGATAAAAAACAGCTTTTAGATCAAGTGCTTGGGATAGGGCATTTTCTAAAAGTTGGAGAAGTAGTCAAACAAAAGTATGCGAATTGGAGTTTGGAAGAGGCTGAAGTCAAGGAGCGGTTAAGAGAGGGAAGAGAAAAAATTTCATACCTTGGAGCTCACATTCGGAGTCTTGAAAAAACTAGGCATCGTCAATCGGTGCTTCGTGAGGTTAAGAGCTTCAAGTTAGCTCTTGCAAAGCTCAATTATCGAAAAGAAGTCACAGAGAAAGCAGAAAGGAAAATTAAGTTCTTCTCCAAAAAATGCTCTGAGTTTTATTCCATCTATACAAAACGGTCATTAGCGGTGCAAAGTATCGTGGATAAGAGGATGCGCTTTGAAGGTGAAATTGAGCGGTGCGAGAAATTAGCTGCAAAAAAATGCCCAACGTGCAGACAGATGGTTTCAGCTAAACTCGTTTCTGATTGGGTTCGGGAATTAGAATCTTCATTGAAGGAATCTCGCATTTTTGAAGAGAAGCAAAAAAAGGAATTGGATATCCTCAAGTCTGAGTTTATTACGTTGGAGGAAAGGAAAGCGAAGTGGGAGAGGATTGCAAAGAAATGCAATACCGAAAAGGTGCAGTTTATTTTGCTGACTGAGAAGATTCGAACCTTAAAAAAGAACCTCAAACGTGCACCTGAAACTGTATTATTAAAGAGAATGAGAAGTGAAAGAGCCTCATGGAGGATGAAGCAAAAAGTCTATTCGCAGACCTTGAGCGCATTTCGTCAAGATGGTCAGTTTTGGAATTATTGCTTGTCAGTTTTTTCACGAGAAGGATTGGTTAACTTTATTTATGCCGGTCTTTGCAGGTCTCTCAATGCGTCGGCTAAGTTTTATTCGGACGTTTTTACAGATGGAATCATTCAGCTTCGATTTGAACCGCAAACAACTCGAAAGTCAGGAAAGGTCGTCAATGAGTTTCAGGTTAGAGTTTT
>JAGWJP010000072.1 GCA_028865725.1 Patescibacteria group bacterium | reverse complement strand
TAAATCTTGATCTGATGAACTTCACCGCTTCGGCGTAGGACTTCCCGTGGCCCTGCGCTCCGTATTTCTCATTGACTTTCTCCACAAACTCTTTGTCCGTGCCTTGAAAGCATCCGGTCTTTAGGATTATTCCTTTATCCGTCAGGAACGCGAAAAGCCGAGCATCCCGCGACCCTAAAGGCCAAATTTCTAACCAAGCTCTTATTTTCGCCCCGGACAAGTCCGCCCTGGACAAGTTCGCCCCAGACAAGTCCGCCCAGGACAAGTCCGCCCCGTACAAGTCCGCCCAGGACAAGTCCGCCCTGGACAAGTCCGCCCCGGACAAGTCCGCCCCGGACAAGTCCGCCCCGGACAAGTTCGCCCCGGACAAGTTCGCCCCGGACAAGTCCGCCCTGGACAAGTTCGCCCTGAACAAGTCCGCCCTGGACAAGTTCACCCCGGATTTTACCGCCGCCTCTACGCATAGCTTAAACGACTCCGTTTTCAAGGAGAACAACACTCTCGCGTCATACCTTGACTTGATTTCAAATTTCATTATTCTCAGCCTCTTCCTTCGCCCTCTCGCGGATATAAGCCATGGCGAATTCTTGCGGGATCGTCCCGAAATTCTGCGGAGGAACATCCGGCCTTGATTTCCGGTGAATCATCGTCGCCGCAATATTCCAGCCATACTTATCTTTGAGCTTATAACCGATATCCCCAGCCATATTGACTAGGTGTCCTGCGGTACACATCGGCGTACCGCATAAGTTTTTTTTCGGATCGCAATCAGGGCCGAATGTACTCTGATTGTGCTTCCTCGCGCCGGATTCAATCTCGGAGAGTAGGCGCGTATATGGCTTTTCCAAGACTGGTATCTCATCCCATTCTTTTTGAGCGTCCCGCAGATCGCTCGGGGTCCACCCGGCGGCCAGCAGAGCGCTCGGGGTCCACCCGGCGGCCAGCAGATCGCTCGGGGTCCACCCGGCGGCCCGCAGAGCGCTCGGGGTCCACCCGGCGGCCAGCAGATCGCTCGGGGTCCACCCGGCGGCCAGCAGATCGCTCGGGGTCCACCCGGCGGCCAGCAGATCGCTCGGGGTCCACCCGGCGGCCCGCAGAGCGCTCGGGGTCCCCTGTGACGCCAGATACGCTTTTAACTTTTGTGCTGATAGTTCTTTTTTGGTTTTCATCTCCACCCCCAAGTTACCGCGAATAATAAGTGAGCCGCCAGCATCCCGGCCACGCAAGAAACGATTATCCAAGTCGCGTATCTGTCAAGCGTTTTCATGGATCGGAAATTACGAAACCACCGATCATTTTTCATTCTGATCTCCTAGCTCCCTAACTTCGATCCATCTTTAAATCTTGATCTGATGAACTTCACCGCTTCGGCGTAGGACTTCCCGTGGCCCTGCGCTCCGTATTTCTCATTGACTTTCTCCACAAACTCTTTGTCCGTGCCTTGAAAGCATCCGGTCTTTAGGATTATTCCTTTATCCGTCAGGAAC
>JAGWJP010000071.1 GCA_028865725.1 Patescibacteria group bacterium | reverse complement strand
AAAAGATTACTCTTTCCGGCAGCATTGCTATTGTTCCGCCAGGTTTTATTCTCTCCTACAACTAGATAGATTCCTGGTTCATCAAATTGCAGATTGACTTTTCTAAATGAAAGGGTATTCGATGCTGAAACACTCTCAAACTTGATCTTGGAAGGAGTCCATGAATTTTGTGCACCTATTTTTTTCAAACAGGAATCTAAAAAACAAAAAATCTCTCCCTTTCGTTCTTCAAGATCTGATGGAACGGTTTCATCTAAATAGAGTTTCAGCTTTTTTGAATCAGATTCAGATCCATCGAATTTTGATAACGCATGGGACTGCTCGCTAAATTCTGGAACTACATAAATTCTTGCACCGGGATATTTCTTTTCTGCAGCTTTCCGTTCTAACTCCAAACGAGAGCGGTAATCTCCAGACTTTGAAGAAAGAAGAACACGAATCCGCACCCAGTGACCCGCATAGTTTTTTGGGGGATGAAAATTCGGAAGGGAAGGATCGTAAAACCGAGGGCAACGTGAAGAAACAAAAGTAAGCCTTGTCATCTCATTTTTCTGGTGCACCAGAAATCTGTTTACCATCAAACTTTGACGATGCTTTAGCTTTCACGTCTGCCGGTGAATCCCCTTCATATAGTGGAAGAGTGACTCCCCACATATACAAACCTGAAAACTCATATCCAGTTTCTTGAAAAAGAGGATAACAATAAGAATTAGGAATTCTTTGATTCCGAGGAATATCTGTTGCAGTTTTGAATGTCTTTGTAAATGCTGTATAAACATCTCCCAATTTCTGCACTTGAACCCAAGCAACCGGTTTGAAGATAAATGCAGTAGTTCTGCATTTTGGACACCGAACTACAACACTTCCAGTTGCAGTAGTTATAACTTCAAAACGACATCCTTTGAATGAACACTTCAATCTTTGAAAAATAGTTTTGACTCTATGGACTACGTACTTCATACCCATCTCATACCTCCAAAATCAAAAATCCTTTTTTGCTGTTGACTTCTCCCCAATCCATAGCAAAAGGGCTTCCGGTGTAAAATGTATTTTCGTACCTTACCTGCTGGTGCAGGTGAAGGTGCGATCCTAAAACATAATCGAAATTCTGAGGATATAAATCCTCAACTGAAAGTGTCTCGCCCTGAGCGGAAACTTCGTCTGTATATTTAGCTTCTTTAAGCCCTTGATGGAAGCAAAGAACGTGAAGATCCGCTCTCTCCTTATGTTGCACTCTAAAAACTCGAAGGCGTCTAGCTTGCTTTTTTACTTCTGAGACATTGGCTCGGTACGGAAGCATATACAATGCAACACGCTTCTTCCCGCATCGAACCCATGTCACCCGAGGCTTGGAGAATACCTTTGCACCGGCTTTTTCTAAAGCTGACAACCAGCTCTCTTCTTTTCCCTGCAAACTGAATCGGTCATGATTTCCGAGAAGAATGAAAACATTTTTAAAACGAACCACCCACTCAATAATAAAATTCA
>JAGWJP010000070.1 GCA_028865725.1 Patescibacteria group bacterium | reverse complement strand
CCGTTGAAAAGCATTTGTTTCATGCTCATTGAAACGCTTATCAACGTAACTCTTTATATTATTTTCAATCATTGTGAATTTTTCATCAATAAGTTCACTAAAATATTTCTTGGACATCTTATAAAGACGGCCAATCCAAGTAAAGACTGTTATAATTACAACAGGATCTTTTAACCATTTCTGGAAAAACTCAAGCTGATCTTGAGTAACTGTGAACTGAATCACACCATCTCCTTCAATCCGAGGTTGGAACAACTCTACGTCGATCGGCAAATTCAGGAAGTCTGAACTTTGGATCTTTGCTTTGCATAGTAACAAGACTTGTGATATCTCCGGCGGGAGGACCAGATTGTTCTTTTTCAGAGTCAGAGAAAAGATTGACGATGGCGGGTTTAAAGGAAATGAAACGGAAGGAACGTGCTTTACACCAAACTTTGCAGTCTCTATCAATAAGAGGGATTTTACGATTAGAGCGGAAAAGGACTAACTCGATAGGGCCATTTCCCTTATATGTTAAAATATAGAGATTATGTAAAGGATCTTTTGTAGCAGCTGCTTCTTGGATCTTCTCGGCCGCAATCTGAGCATCGAGAGCTTTTAGATGATCTGGCTTTTTTGAGAAGTCAACATTGTCTAATGAGACTTCTGCCAAATCTTTCATTGTTTCTTGTGAGGCTTTTTCAGCTACTATTGCAGCCAGTTCTTCAGGAGTCATTGTATAGTTTCACTCTCTTTCATTTTGTGTAGTTCTCTTGGAAGGAAAATTGGATTCTCAGCAGGTTTGTTAGGATCGATAATATTGATATTAATAATTGGCATGGCGGCGGAGTCTTCTTTCATGACTCCGTGCATTTTCAGAACGGCTTCATTAATACGAGTTCGGGTTGATTCACTTTCACTCATGTCTCTCGTTATGCGAAGATTTTCTAAAGTCTCTTCAAGTGAAAGTCCGGCTTCATCAAGAAGTTCAGTTACCGATTTCTTCTGATCGCTCTTGCGGCCAAGAGCTTCGTTCATTAATTTGTTGACTGATGGATTCTTTAGTACTGGCACGGCTGTCGCCTTTCTCAGAGGAATTTTTTAAATTAGATAATGGAGAATTATTAAGACGATCTAGAGCATATTCGTACTCTGTCATTTTGGTGGTTCTGTGGAATCGGAAGGATGTGCTTTCGTGGCGGGTGCTTCAAGATGTTCTCTCAACTTCTGCTGAAGTGTGTCGATTTGTTCTTGAAGTTTTTGAAAAAGATTTTTATGTTCAACTGTGGTTGCTTGAACATCTGCAAGTTTTTGTTCTGAAGATTTCCAACCTGCGTCAAATCCCGGCTGCATTGAAATATCTGGCATGTATACACGTCTCCCATTGTGAGCGTACCATGCCTTGATAGTGGCAGTCTAGCTATATCTATAGTGGCTTTGGATTGAAGGGGTTAGCTGTGGTACTTCGGGCTAGGCGACTAAAAGTTGGAAGTTGAGAAAGTGATTTTTTATATTTTAACTTTGAGTT
>JAGWJP010000069.1 GCA_028865725.1 Patescibacteria group bacterium | reverse complement strand
ATACTTCCTAGGCATAATATCTATGCACCTTTCTAAATTCTTTAACAGAAATTTTCATACCTAAGTGTTCCAAAAGTTCGAGTAATATTTTATCAGCTTTGCCATGATCTGCTTCGGGATCGTCATTATGACATTCAGACTTTAGTCTGATTGCATACTGCTTATCTACCTCAGCATTTAACATTTCGCACTGGGCTTTTCCAGTGCCGTATGCATCATCTTTGTCTGGTGTATAATAACGTCCTTCACGGCATTCGTCACCATCTTTAATGAATAGGACCAGCCATTCGGCTGTTGACGGTTTATATTTAACGAGATAAGACCACATTATTTTGCCCTCCTACGAATACATTCGACAATACCGTTGAAATCTTGTAGACGGTATGTCTGGTTATCCCAAATACCATTGACCCAAATGGTAAAGACTTTGGAAAAGCGAATCTTCACTTCCTTGTTATTGTAGACAAAATTCAAATAGTCGAAGTTGTGTCGCGCTTCGTGCAGTATTTGTGGCTCGTCTATAGACAAATGTCTACTAAGTTCTTTAGCTAGTCTAGTTAGCATAATAAGAAAAATTCCGCAAAGGCCACAGTGGGACTCGAACCCACAACCTCTTGTTTACAAAACAAGGACTCTGCCAATTGAGCTATATGGCCATCTATTTACGTCATCTTGAAAGAGACATCTTCAACGAGTCGTACACTCGAAGGCATTGTTGGCATACGCCCCGTAAACAATTCAGTATAAGACATTCCAGGACGTCTGAGCATGAAATTTATTTGGTTAATTTCATGTAGATCTTTCGCCATATCACGTAATTCCGACAATGCTTCTGCTGTCTGTGGCGGAATCTCTACCCGACATAGCCGCATGATTTCAGACAATGGTTTATCCGCTAACCAATCAAAACCGATATGATACATATGGTATGTGATTTCAATCATAAATACTCCCCAATGTTGTTTACCGCTTCGCGTGCCAAAGATAAAACGTCTATTTTCGTTTTATAGATTTGATATTCAAGGACTTCGTCTGAAAAGATAATTCGTAACATATTGAAATATTGAGACTCATGTCTTAATTCTATGTGCGGTGGTCCGTCGAACCAATACGGTTTGCGTCTTAAAATTCTATCAGCTATATCTTTAGCTGTTACGAACATATGGGCATCCAGAATGGTGACCAAATAACAACGTTTCACACGTACATGCGTTAGGCGGTGTTATAGTTTCTGGTCCAGATATTTTCAAATCACCTTTATAAAAGACTGAATCATAACCTTTTCCAAAATATATAGATACGAAATACGGGTTACGTGATTTAAAGCCTAAAATTGGCAACTTGCTGGTCTCATCAAATTTTACCTTCTCTATTACGTGTGTACCACCACCACAATGTAGTAATTTGCCAATAAATTTTTCCTCTAGTTCTTCTTTAGTCATTAGTCGGTTATCTCCAAAGCGTCCATAATGAGAAGTTCTTCGAGTCCAAACACTTGTGGGAGATCAC
>JAGWJP010000068.1 GCA_028865725.1 Patescibacteria group bacterium | reverse complement strand
AGAAGACAACCGAAGTTTCTCAATATGCAGAATTTATCCGAAAGACTGCTAAAACTAATTGATTAATGGATTACAAAAATAATTTGCTAAATAAAGCATCCGTTAATTTTCATAGAAAGGTTTAATAAAATGGACAATCAAATTAAGCTCACCGAAAAGTGGGGCGAAATTCTGGACGTAGAAGGCGTTGCTCCTATTAAGGATACATATCGTCGTAAGGTTACTGCTATTCTCTTGGAAAACCAAGTGAAGGCAAATGACGAATCTCGTCAGAACCTGTTCGAAAATGCTCCTACCAACAACGTAGGTTCCTATCCTGACACTGGTGGTATCGCCAAGTATGATCCGGTTCTGATTTCTCTGGTGCGTCGTACTGCTCCTATGAACATCGGTTTCGAACTGTGCGGTGTGCAACCAATGGTTATGCCTACTGGTAAGATCTTCGCTCGTAAGGCTCGTTATACAAGCCAAGCCGGTACTGAAGCTCTGTACCAAGAAGCTAACTCTGCTTTCTCTGGTACTGGTGTTTCCGGTGGTTCACAAGCTGGTACTAACCCTGGCGTGTTGAATGACACTCCTGCTGGTACTTTCACTTATGGAACTGGTATCTCTACGGCTACTGGTGAAGCATTGGGTACTTCTGGTAACCCTGCTATTCCTGAAATGGCAATGACCTTCGAATCGAAGACCGTTACCGCTCAGACTCGTGCTTTGAAAGCTGAATACACTCAAGAATTGGTTCAAGACTTGCGTGCTATTCACGGTCTTGATGCTGAACAAGAACTGATCGACATTCTGTCCACCGAAATTATCGCTGAACAGAACCGTGAAATCGTTCGTACAATTCTGACCTCCGCTAAACCCGGTGCTCGGTTTGCTACTGTTCCTGGCATCTTCGACTTGGACACTGATGCTGGTGGACGTTGGTCTGCTGAAAAGATCAAAGGTTTCATGTTTGGTCTGGAACGCGATGCTAACCAAATCGCCAAGGAAACCCGTTTGGTCCGTGGTAACATCATCATCTGCTCGTCAGACGTGGCTTCGGCTCTCTCTATGGGTGGTGCTTTGGACTTCGCTCCTGCAATCCAGTCTTCGGAAATCATTGACGAAACTCAAGTTACCTTCGCTGGTATCCTGAATGGTCGTTTCCGTATCTATGTTGACCCATTCTTGGGTTCCAACAATGAAAACTGGGCTTGCGTGATCGGTAAGGGCCAAGATGCGTATACCGCTGGTCTGTACTACTGCCCATACCAAGCTCTGCAATTGCAACGTGCTATTGATCCTAATAGCTTCCAACCAAAAATCGCGTTTAAGACACGGTACGGCATCACTGCCCACCCATTCGCTAATCCTACGGATGTGACTGGTGGCTTGGCTGCTAACACCAATACGTTCTTCCGCAGAATGCGCGTGACAAATTTGTTGTAATTTTACAACACTTCGTTCAAAATAAAGGGGCTTCGGCCCCTTTTTCTATTTTCTTTTTGACATTTATTCTATTTCTATGTTATAATCACTAAATAAC
>JAGWJP010000020.1 GCA_028865725.1 Patescibacteria group bacterium | reverse complement strand
CTTTGGGAATTTCTGATTCCTTTTATCCTGATGGTCGTTAAGGAGCTTTCTGTATTCGCCTTATGGTTTGTAGGAAAAAAGAAGGGTGGTCCATTGTCATGAGTGAATTTAAACCAGCATTTACCTATACGATGACATGGGAAGACTCAAACCCTTCGGGCGAAGTCACGCAAGATGCTGGTGGGAGAACACGTTTTGGGATTGCAGAAGTTTTCAACAAAGACATGCCAGGAGATTTTTGGACTGCACCAACCGCACAAGCTATTTTAATGGCGCAAAGCCAGTATAAACGAAACTATTTTGATGTTCATCATCTTGATTTAATCCTTAACCAGGAAGTTTGTAGTTACGTTTTTGATTGCATTGTCAATCCGGGAGCATCATTCATTAAACAAATTCAGCAATCTGCTGTTTATGTCAGTGGAGTGCAACTTGTTCAAGATGGAATCATCGGAGCAAAAACGCTTGGTGCAATAAATGATTGTGCAGTTGTTAAACTTCTTTCACTCATTGCTTCTCATCGTAAAGACCATTACCAAGTGAATAGTTCTGCAGTAGATCTCAACGGTCTTTATCGTCGTGCAGAAGGATGGCAATTATTGGTGAACAGTTCTTCGTCAATAGTAAGCGATCCAGAAATCGGGATGTAAGTTTTTTGAAGTGGGGAAGTAAAACGAGTTGCGCTCAGTGTTGTCTTAATAGACCGCTGGGCGCGTGGGACGCTGCTACCCCTTCCAGCGTCCCACGAAAAATTTGAAGGGTACAAAAACAAGGAGATAAAAATGAAAGTTGAATTTCGTCGGAAGCTCTCACGTTTCCTTATTGTTGCTGGATTGCTTTGGCTTGTAGCATTTTGTGCTTCGGCTTGTGGTCCGGTAGATGGAATTTTCACAGCCGTGGATGCGGCCTTGAGTGGAGTTGGTTTAGTTTTGACTGCTCTCGGTACCGCCATTTCACCGGCTGTGACTGCTGCAATAGAAGATGCAGTTAATCTAGCACAGACGGCAGTCGCTGCTCTTAAAACTGCTGTAGACGCTTATGAAGCGGATACGACTGACACTACAAAGTTGGCAAAGGTCAAGGCAGCATTGCAGGCAGTACAGAATGCACTTCCTCAACTGCTTACGGCAGCCAATATCAATAATGCCACGCTGCAGTCGTGGATTGAAAAGGTAGTGGCTTTAGCAACCAGTCTTCTCAACACAATCGTAACTTCCATTTTGCCCGCTGTTGAAGGCGGAGCTTTGGAAGTTGAAGGCGAACGGGCTGCACTGGAGGTTAAAGCTACTGATCTGAAAGATGCTTTTGTTTCCGGGTATGATGCAGCGTTGATTGAATCAGGGTTGCCTGCTGAGGTTCAGAACAAGGCACACACTGATTTCCATCATCGGATTGCTCGTCATATTGGTCCGGTGCGGATCTAACCTAAATTCCTTGTGAGGCTGGGGATTTTATTTCTCCAGCCTCATATTTCAGAAAACGGAAGGACATGCTATGGCAGATCAAACAGAACGCAAAGTGCCAACATGGATTATTCAGATTTTGAATTTATGGTCAAAGTTAACAGGTCAACCAAAGTGGCCGCTCCCTCCAAAATAAATAGGTTATTAAGAAGTGGAGGTGGGGAATGTTTCTTACTGAATCAGAAGTTACGGATGAAATTGAAAAGATGTTGTCACAACGTCCTAGTCCCAATGACGCTGTGGGGCTTATCGTTTGGGGATCAGTATTATGGACGTTGAGGTTTGTAGCAGGGCAAGTCAGTCGGGAGATTGCAATTTCAAACTTTAACCACTTGATGGAAAAATTGGAAGAGCTTGTTAAACCACAAGTGGCAGGAGTAAAAAAATGACTCTCGCGGAAACAGTTGCAAAGTATTTAGCTAGAACAAAGTCGACTTGCAAAACTAGTTTGGTTAGCATTTTGAGTGGAATCATTTTTGTAGGAGCTAACAGCGGATTTGATTGGAAGGATTGGGCACCGACGAATCTTCATGCTCTTTACCGGGTGGTTCCAATTTTTATTGTTGGAACTATTGTGGGCTTTATCGGGATCAATACCCAAGACCCGTCAAGCAAGCAATTCGTCCGGGATGCGCTTTCGATTTTTCAGCAAGTGCTTTCCGAGCATCCAGATGTTCTTAAACCAGAGGTCAAGCAGGCAATGGAAACAAAGCTTATCGAAGCAAAGCCAAGTGAGTTACCTAAAAATGAGATTGGGAAATGAAAAGGAATTGACCTTGTACGAAGTGCAGTAAGGAATTTCACAAAGCTTAATTCTATGAACTATCCACTCCACAATATTTTGAATTGGATTTCTTGCAACAGTAATTCCTCTGATTTTGGTGTCACTGTTTGTGTGGACTTTGACGGGGTAATCAATAAAGGATATGTTCCAAATGAAATTGGGCCCGTTGCAAAAGAAGGAATCAAACTTCTCAAGCTGTTAAAGAAGCACGGATTCAAAACGGTTATTTTCACAGCACGCCCGGATCGGTGGAGAGTCAGAGAATTTTTGACCCAGAATAAACTTCCCTTTGTGACAGTGACAAATAGAAAGCCAGCAGCACTCCTGTATATTGATGATCGGGGATTTCATTGGGAAGGAAAAGCTGCTGCTGCGGTTCAAGCAGTCTTGAAAAATGCCAAACAAGTTCAACGGGGAAAAATAGCATGACTCTTCTAACCTATTTGACGATGGCCGCTGATTTTCTTGGACCAGGTTCGATCCAAATTGCACAATATCAGCCAAAACGAAAAAAGCGAAAGGCCAAAAAGAAGAAGATTCGCGGAGCTACAGTTCATCGTTACGTAAATCGTCCTCCAGCAGATACGAAAGAGCAGTTTGAAGTTCATGATCGAAGAGGGAAAACAATAGCAAGAAGTTGGGATCAAGCTGGTGCTGAAAATCGCAAAAATGAATTGGATCGAAAAAAGTTCAAGCTAAAAGGGTATCCGGCTTTACAATATGCCAAGGACTTCAAAAACGGGCGAATCACTGTTAACGACAATCGACTCCGTTGGACTACAGGTGGTACCGGAGGGACGGGTGGAGGTGGACAGAGTAATGGTTGACGATTTTTTTGATGAACTCTTGGCCGAAATGGCAGAGGGAACTGAACCGACACCAGTTAGAACTAGAAAACAAGTTCTCCGGCGAATTACTCAATTGACGAGAGAATCTGGGCGTGTGCCAAAAACTAAACTTTTGGTGCATCCCCAAAAATGGTTAGCGAGTGATTACTTTGTTTTGATGACCGTACCCGTAGAAAAAATTCAAAATCCAGTTCCGGGAACTCCTAAATATCCCGAGGTGGTTAAACAAAAGGTCAGGCAGTTTGATACAGAGCCTTTGTTGATTGATAAGAATATCAGTAAGAATCCAAAAACAGAGACATGGATTTTAGATGGGAAACATCGTGCTGCCGCTGCAAAGTTTTTGAAGAAGCCTACAGTTCAAGCATGGGTTGGACTTGAAGCGATTCCCGGATTGATCTCAGCAGAGAACAAAGGGCAGTGGTGGAACGATAAAAAGAATGCTGCTCAAAACTAGCTTGCAACTTTGTATTATTGTTTGAGGCATACAAAAAATGAACATAAGACAATGGCTTAAAATTCTTTTTGGCTACGGAGAACCGGGACGAAGTGGACGTAAACCCGGTTCAGGGTTTCAAGCTCCACCAGAATTAAGTCCTGAAGAACTTTTGTCTCGTGCTGGAAAAGGCAAACGGGAAGTTCGAGGTGGTGTCTTAGTTTACTATCCTACCATTTCAGAATCTGCACAGTATGGTCAAAACCTTCATGCCATTATTGCCGGAAGGAATCGTTTGACCACTCAAGGTGGAAATTCAGGAACAGTTTGGAACTATCAAGGACAAAGGTTTCGTACCAATGATGGAGATGAAGCTGTTGAGTGGGCAGTGAATCGTCATTTGACCCGGCAAACAGAACGAAGAGGCGGAAACTATGATTCGCGGGGAGTGGATTGGAGATAAGAACTTCTCATTTAAATCGGTTATGCGTAAAAAACACATAGTTTGACACATATTGACGTTCAAAGTTGAAATTATACCGGTTTACACGTGAAATTCAAGGGTGTTTTGAGACGGATTTGACATGGAATATACGAAAAAGGAAGGAATGGATGAAATTGAGAAGGTGGTTTTCGCTATTCCGGTCTTTAACGCATACAATTACCTCGTGGGGTGCTTGGATTCGTTGGATCGTTCTTACCCTGCGAACACCATAATTTTAGTCAACGATGCTTCGACCGATCCGAGAATCTGGCAGCACTTTGAAGCTTATAAAAGCCTTCGGTCGCGGAAAACTATTTTAGCGAATAGAAGTCAGCGCGGATGGTTTACGCGAGCGGCCAATACAGCCTTGAAGTTGGCATTAGCAGAAACAGAAAAATGGTTAGTGATTCTAAATAGTGACTGTGTAGTAGATCCAGGGTCGCTTGAAGAAATGTTCAGTCTTTGGGGTGAATTGGAACAGCAGGGAAAAACAATTGGCTTGATGGGATGTGAAGGACCACAGCCACGAAGTCATGCACGCTACGCAGAAAAAGTAGAACCGGGTTATGTGACTGGGCATTTTTATCTCTTCAAAAAAGAGTTCTTCATTAAAGAGGGTTTCCGGTTTCCACAAGAGGACGGAGAAGTTTCAGGATTCACAGCGCAGGGACTTTTTCATATTGCTAGTGACCGGGCCTTAAGCTACTGGATGAATCGTCGCGGGTTTTCTACTATTGCATCCTATTGGGCCGGAGTAGGACATCATGGAGGGCGGTCGTGGGATCACAATGTTGGTGCGTTAAGTCAGGTTCGTGCAACAACGCTACGAGACTAATTGTGAGGATCATCCATCATGCAGCTTTCACTATTGGTAGCACAGTCAATGAAGCGAGTGAAAAAAGTTCTTCCCTCTCCCACCATATTTCAGTCCGGAGAAGTTCCACTGCGTTTCATGAAAGCGGATAAAAAAATTCCCGTCCATCTCCGAAGTCTTCTGGTTGATTATCAGCGAGCGTGCATGGCCGGATGGAAGCCACCGAAAGAAGTAGAAGCTTCGGCACCGCCCGGATGGTCAGAAAAGAAGATGAAGAGTTTGAAGAAACAGGTCGGAACGGAATCAGCATTTAAGTTGGCATGGTGGATGCACACGCATAAGAAGGGACCTGGATTTAAGAAGAAGAAGCATCATGACTGATCGGGCATTGATTCGAACTGCTCTCATGTTTTATGGATCTGTTGTGGATAACGAATTGACATTTCCGAATCTTTCAAAGGATAAAAAGAAAGAGCTGTTGTTTCTTAAAAAGCAGATTCGGAGAGTTTTGAAAAAACTATGAACCTTCAAACTACATTAGAACTTTATAGCGGAGGTCTGGGTAGCGGAAGAAAACCTGGAGATGTGAGTAGGCAAGAACAACAGAGTCTTTATACAGAGGGAGGATGGCTGAGTTCTGGAGGCAAAGGTTATCCTGGAATGGGCCATGGGGTTCATGCAAAATATTGGGGGTTAGTTCCTAAAAACACAAAACATTTAATGGAACAGACAGTTGCAATGAATAGTGGGCATATTAGAGTTTTTCCGTCAGAGGATAAAAATGACAATGCTCATTTTGAAGCAGCTCACTATGATAAACGAACAAAAAATGCTTTGCTGAAATTTTTTTCAAAATATCCTACAGATAGGTCAGTCAGTTTAGAATTTGAAAAGCCTCGACATACTCTAAAATATTTTGATTCTGTGGATGATGCTAAAGACTGGTTAGAATCTCATTGAAGATTTGCTATGAACCTCCAAACTACATTAGAACTTTATAGCGGAGGTCCCGGTAGTGGTTGTACCGGTTCAAATTGTGGAAGATCTTCAACAGGAGGAGCCCCTCAATCGTTAACAGACTTTCAGAAAAATGCCCGTCAAGCTTCAAGTTCATGGACGGTAGAAGGACCATTTGGTGCATCCTACGGATTGGAAAAACATTGGGTTAAGGATTTGGGACGAGGGAAAGGCATTGCACGGGTCATCGTTCATGAAGCCGCACCATACTCAGCAAATGAAACAGGGCGTCCGGCAACCTATGTGCAAGCGCAATGGCAAAGACGGAGCGCTGGAAAATATGAAAGTCCGACAAAGTTTAATCGTGAAGCTTTTCTCTACGATGAAAAGGGAAACCAGGTTAAGCAGTATTTGCAAAAGCAATACGGAATTTCAAACTACGAACCATTTTATCATTCCACAATGTCTGAATTAGCTAAGAAATGGTAAAGGAGAAAACGGTGAGTCAGATTACAATTAAGAAGCCGGATGGAACAGAAATTACGGCTGAAGTCATTCCTTACAGTACAGAAGATGAACGGTTTTCAATTTATGCTCCCAACGTCAAACCGGATCATCCACTTTACGGGAAAATTGTGAAAGTTAAGACTGCTGTGACCAAGATTGCTTATTTGGGGGAAAATCCAGATACTGGAGTTCCCATGATTCAAATCTGGCAGCAGACTTTAGTGGATGTAGAGTAAGTCTGAACTGGAGAAGAAAATGGTAAAGAGTCGCACGATGACTGTCAAAGATCGGATCACTCAGTTGACAGATTTTTATCAAGGTTTAGGAATGCCAAAAGAAAAAGCAGTAAGGTTAGCGATTGAGCGAGTTACACCGGCTATGAAGGAAAATATGCCAGAGGTTGAATTAGAACCAGAAGTTGTAGAAGCAATTTACAAATATCACATGACAGGAAGTTACGCATGAATCTTCAAGATACAATTAAGATTCATGGTTACGGAGCTGGCACCGGTTCAGAACCAGCCGATAGTGACTACGCTAATACACAGACAAAAAATTATCTGCTCAAAAAACAGACTCATCTCAACAAATTGCGGAAACGAAGTATGCCTTATCCAGGCGGTGCGTTTGAGGATAAAAAACAGATTCTTCATGGCGGTGGACCTGGGAGTGGTAGAAAACCAGAAAGTGGAGATGAAGAGGAAAAAGAAGATAGACCGATAGGTGTTCGAGAGGCACAGAAACAATACGGTGAAGCAGTAATGAGTGGAAACACACAATCAATTTTTAGAGCAAAGAAGGTATTGCAGGAATCAATTAAGCGCGCTCGTCTAAAGCAGGTTAAAAAGTTATGATTCTGAGCCGAACTTTTCGCCTCGAAGATTATAAACAATTAAAACCACAGCTCTCAGTTCTCAATGAGATCACTGATCTTTTGGGTTGGAACGTTGAGCAGCATCTTCATAGAAGATGGGAATGGGCATTGGCTTTAAAAGTGATTGATGAGATTCGAGTTCAAAATCAACCATTGAAGATTGCTGATTTTGGTGGAGGAGTTGGATTTCTAGGACCAGCTTGCTTATTAAGAAATGACAAGGTTGCATTGTACGAAGTTTGGAATCAACCATCAGACAGACAAAAAGCAACCCACCAATTTTGTGAGGTAAAAGATAAAGATTGGGAATTGATAAATCGGGGACTTGGGGAATTGGATGAAAGTGATTTTTGCAAGTATGACGTTGCGTGTTGCATTTCAGTTTTAGAGCATAC
>JAGWJP010000019.1 GCA_028865725.1 Patescibacteria group bacterium | reverse complement strand
CGTTGTTTCGGATTTGTTGGATTATAATTAGGATATTTTGCTACAGCGGCGACTGGCATTTAAGCCTCCTCTTTCTTTGGTCTCTTGCCATTGCCTCTCGACTTGTAAGGACCATTTTTATTTCTATCATTTTGGACATCTTGTTTTGGGTCTACTGATAAATCTGCTAGACCACGCGCTCCAGGATTTTCAGGAGCAGTTACAGCAGCTTGAGCTTGTGCGACAATACGAGCACGTTCAGCCTTTTCTTCATTAGCTTTCTCGACAACACCTTCGGGATAGCCACGATTTAGACTTGCGAACTCTGCACTTGTTATACCGGCTTCAACATCTAAAAGTAATTGTGCTGGTGTAGTTATAAAGTCTACAGCATCGATTTCTTTATAAATTTCGAGTAAACGGTCATGTGAAATACGTGGAGAAAGTAGAACTGATGCAATCATTTTGCACAGTTCTTTTTTATATGTAAGTGACGGAGCACTTTCTATTTGTAAGGCGTATGCCGTAGCTTCGTCTATACGTTCTTGAGTAGTTTTTAAATCATAATTCGTTGGATACTTTATCGTAAATGGATCTTTGATATTTTCATAAGCTTGCCAAAATTCAAGTATCTTACGCTCAAGGAGAAGTAGTTCATGTCCAATGACGTTGAAACCATTCTCTTCTTGTTTTATATCCATTCCCTTACTTTCAGCAGACTGTCTAGTCGGCTGAAGATTAGCGAGTCCAAGATATAGTAGAGTTCGTATTTCTTCCTTCATCTGTTCTTGTTTGGCCATCGAAGATGTCAGACTTTCACCACTTGGTTGTATCCATTCAGGGTAATCAATACCTTGTGGAAAACGTCTACCATTCATTATCCCTGCTTCTTTATACATCGCATGACTACGATCAGCACCTTCAGACGTTCCGTCTCGTGGAACAGCATATGGATGATCTTGAGGGAAGAGATCACCGCTGGTAGCTTGTCTCAAATTAGCTGTCATATCAGCGGCGACATCATATTTCTCAACATACATTGGGAAGTTTGCTTGTCTGGCAAACTGCACATCTGACGACGCCATATTTAGTAGTGCTATTTGATAGTCACAGATGTCTTCCATCATAGATGAAGAAAGATATGTAAGGTGAAAAGGTATTTGACCGATACCAAGCTCAATAACATCTCCAACAGGCTGACTTCCAGTATCGTATATTTGGCAATAACATTTATTATCTTCACGCCAATAATAACGATAACGCTTAACTGTCTCAATAGGCAGAAGAAAATGGTCGTCAAAGTCGTAGTTCGAATCTTCGAGGAGTAAAGTATTTAATACTCCGTGATTATCTGCGTCTGCTGTCCAAGAGCGTATCTGTTCAGCTTTATAGATATAAAGATAAGGTCGCTTCGTATATGATTCTTGAAGATTAGCTGCTGGAGTCCGGTCCATATCGACATAAATGCCGACTTTAGACATAACGAGTAATTCTGGTAAGACTTCTGTCGTAAGAAAATAATTCATGGTGCCACCTTTACGGTCAACACCACCTTTTAAACCTTCAACAGCTTCTTGATAAGTCTTGGATGAAGATTGACGTATTACATCACCAAGTCTATGACTAATAGAATTACGGATTTCATTAATACCCGTTTTGGCAAATGCCGGGACATAAGACATCATTCTACGGTAGTAGAATGAGTTAAAATCTTCACGGCTACTAAATGGACGTAAATAGCGTAACTTAAAAGGTTCACCACCTTCATAAGTTAAACGCCATTTGAGCCAAAGTTGGCTTAAAGCCAAATGTTCAGGATGTGTGATTTCGCTAACTTTAACATTAGGTCTAGCACCATCGATGCTGGTTCCCAATTTACGTGTCTTGATGTCTTTTGCCATTATATGTCCTTGTTGGTGCCTAGACCGGCAGCAAACACTAATGCAATTTCATTATATGTTCGAGCAAAAGCGTAGTGATCACCTTTACCATCTTTGGTTATGTAACGAGCTACTGGGTTGCCGTCGGCATCTTTACGGTATGTCTTTACTGGTTCTTTTATATGTTCTCGGTATTCAATATCTGTATCGATTGGTAGAGATATTGTTTTATTGATGAAACGTCCCAATGATTGGTCTAACCATGATGCACGATTGACGATAATCAGTGGATCGTTATTAACTTCGAGTTTACTTTCTTGAATATTTTTACCACGAGCACTATCGTTGAAGAGACAAAGTTTAACACGGCCATGAAAACGTTTAGCAAACTGTCCAGCGGCGTGACGTTCAGGTTGCGAATCTATAACACATGAGACTATACCGTATTGGTACATCAACATGTCTAATTCTTCAAATGTTTTAACTTTACATATTTTTGTCACAATAGGTATTGCACATGAACTAATATCACCACCAATAGCCTTTTTTGGATCGACGATCCATCTAGCGATTTCGCAATGTAAGACTTGAGGTCCAACGTCAACACCCATTGTATATAAGCCACGTTCCGGAACGTCATTATTTCTATTCTTACGTCCAGACATTATGCAAGCATCAAGGTGTTCTTCCTTAACTCTAGCACCCTTGGCTTCATGGGGTATACCAAGCTTACTATTGAAAAATTCAACTTCCATTGCCATGTCATAACGACTTGCCAAGTAAAACTTAGCGAGTTCAACAGGATGACCTGAAGGGACCGTTGAATATAGTTGGCTTATTGTAAAGCCAGCCCAGTCTCTACCCGCTTGTGTTGGTGTCCAGACACCTGTCTGGAGGAAGTTCGTTTTATCTTGATGTTCAAGTTTCTTATTACATAGGTAACATTGGAGATATGAGTTCTTAATGGCTGGATCATGAATGTCGTTGGCAGTTATGACAAGTGATTCAGGAAATTTAAGCTCAATATATTGGGAACATCCGGGACATTTAAAATTGAAATGTCGCTGATCAGTTTTATCCCAATATGGACCTATACCATGTCCCTCAATGGTCGGCGTCGATATCATCCATATCAACTTATCGTCTTGTCCATCAGTACGTGCAAAGGCTAATGGGATATTCTCTTCACAAAATTCCGCCACTTCGTCCATGAGTAGTCTAGATATAGGTAAAGACTTTAGTCCAGATCGACTTTGTGATCCACGAATATATAGATTTGCAGATCCCGCACGTTTATGGCCAATATTATCAGTATCAGTAAAAAGTTGCTTTAAATGTGGAGATAATTCAAGTGCTGGACTGAACCGTCCAGACGAAAAGTCTGAAGAATCAGGATTTTTATTCGGTAAAACGTATAGGCAATCTTTACGAAGTATATCAATCGCATGAAATGTGACATTAAGAAGGGTTTCAGTAAAACCCATCTGTGCAGACTTTTGTCCAACATTATATTCTGCGTCACTATCATGCATATCCTTGAGCCACGGATGACTTTTAAAACTCCATCTGCCGTTTGGCATTTCACGATAGGCTTCGGCCCATCGTGATGGAGATTTTACAGCAGTACGTTTTAGGCCGCTTATTATACGTTCAGCCATTGCTTTTGCTATAGCGTTCAATTGTATAAACCTTAACGATATATTTACATCCGGAGTTCCTAGACTTAACGTCCGGAGTTACTAATATTCAGTCTTCCTTGAACTCTACTTTCAATACACGTTCGACAATTGCTTCGCCAATTTGGTCAATAATTACTGGATCTTTGACGAATTCACCAATTATTGACACAATATTGCCTGCAATTTGCAATGCAGCACCTTTGTCTAGCATCATTCCACTAGATTTTTCGAGTTTTGCACACGATGTAACAGCACGTTCACACTTTTCAGCGAGATTTGCTATCTGTGTTGAATTTATATAAAGGTCATCGTCGTTTTGACAGCGATTAAGAGCAGTCTCTAACAACATCTTCAACGTGCCAACTTCATCGCGTAACGACTGTACTGAATCATTACAGCTAAGGCGTTGAATCCGATCTCGCCATTTTGTTAGCATGAAGTTACGGACAGCCCCTTCAGGCGAGCGTTGGCACACAGCACATTTAGTCCGACCTTCGAGGGCACGTTGAAGACATTGCCGCCCATCACGTATACCTTGGCAACGTCTTGGATCGTCAATATCTACTTCTGACATGATATTTCCTTCTATACATACTAGGACAATAAATTAAAGGGTGTTTTTCCACGTATTTATACGTATTTTTGCATCTTTTAAGGCTTCTTGCATGTGTAAATTTACTTTTTCAAGCTGTGCTGGACTATAAAATAATGCAGATGTGTATCCACGTGGATGATCGAAGTAAGAATTAACGTTTCTTGCTCTATTTTTCTCTGTTCCTAACATATAAGGACGAATTTTTGCTGCCTGAAGGGTATAGTTGAAATTTGATTCTGTATCAGGTGAACTTGGGCCAAATACAGTATGTCCAAGTTCTTGTCCTGCAGCAAATTGTCGAATAGACCAATTGATGTTATTAGCCCGTAATATTTGTATATCACACATTAAAAGTGCATGTCCAACTTCAAATTCCCATCCAGGATAATATCTAGGGACGTTACGCCACCCGACTACCTTGTGGACTTTGGTTAACTCTAAGAGTTCACTTATGACTTCTTGGCGTTGTAAGAATACGTCACTATGTATACTTAACCAGAATTTTGTGCGACAAATAGTTAAACTAAGGTCTAAAGCAGCACAAACCGGCTCGGAAAGATGTTGCCAGCCACGTCCACGTATAGTGTGGACTTCGATATTGTCCGCTTTTGGCTCGATAGTGTCTTCACCGGTATTGACGATGATTATATATGGGACTTCTGTCTGGAGTTGTAAGATTTCTAGACATGTGTCGAGTTGTTCAGGAGTATCACGTGTAGGAATAACGACTGTAACGTTGTATTCCCAAGGTTTCTTTTTTAGGTTGCCTTTATAGTTAACAAACTTATTATAGTTGGACATGCTCACACTCTAGGTCCCAATTAATACCAAGTATATATCCTGCCTCACGTAAACGTAGACAGATGTCTACGTCATAAAAAGGATTCAAGTCAGACATAAATTTAAAATCTTTGAAATAGCACTTCCGTAGTAAAGTACAACCAAAGCCTAAACCTTCTACACGACTATAACCTCTATCGGATGTTGTTAGCAGTTCAAGGCGTGTTATTGGTGGCTTTTTCCAAATACCATAAGGTCTAGGTTCATATCTTAACCGATAAGGAGCACCTACCATAGCTGTTTTTGGTTCTAATGAATCCATTAATCTATATATTAGGTCAATATCTTTGGGTATGATGTCGTCTTCTAATGTTAGGACGAGATCCGTTTGAGCCTCGTTGAGCATACGATTATATATTGCTGCGACGGCTGTCTGAACTGCCCGTTGTGTATGTGCTGTCCGTTCTTTAGACTCTAGTCCGGGTTCCCCTACTGAGTGGCTATATACACTTACGGAATCGAAGGCGTCATTAAGTGGGGCTAACCATTCCGATGCGACTCGTTGGGCACTCGTATTGGCTAAGAGTATGCGTGTTTGTTTTCTAGGCCATGATTGTCCAAGTAGCCACGCAACTTTACGCCACCAAAGATCAGGATGGTCTATAAGTCGGCGACTTATCGTACCGAATATTGTTACTGTCTCGTCAAATAAACTGCATTGTGTTGACCACGGAGCTTTTGACTCTATTTTACAACGTTGATTAGTATGGCGTCTATAATTTAATGGTACTGGTTGCCAAGCAACTTTCCAGTTAGCGGCTAAAAGTTTCTTAGCAATCCACCAATCTTCGAAACCGGCTGGACGGCCAGACATTAAGTCTAACTGTTCAATAGCTTCGCGTTTGAGTAAAGATCCTGTATCACAAGAATTGCCAACTATGAGATCAGAGTAGCTTATACTTCGATTCATCTTCTGTAAATAATTTCCATCACCAAATACAGCCAGATCACTATATACTAGGGCAATTTTCGGGTCAGCTAAAGCTGTGTTTAGACAGCTTTCAATATAGTTTGGTTCAAGTTTATTATCTACATCGACAAAGAGTATATATGGTGATGACCCTGCTGTAACACCTAATGCACGTGAAGCGTGGCTATTTTTCTTATCTGTACGGATTAACGCATACGAATTAGATTGATAAATTTGTGAACCGTCGGCGATAACATAAATCTCAGCCACATGTTGTCTTTGTGGTTTTATAGAAGCTAGACATTCGTCTAGAAAATGTGCGTCATTAGGTCCAATAGGTATAATAATGTCTACTTTAAGATTGCGGTCCATTTATCTTTCCTACATGGTCACAAATAACATCCCAATTAATTTTTACTTTCTTACCTTGCAGAACTAAACGTTCAAATATATCTGCGTCGTAGTAGCGACTTAAAGGTGTGTTACCTTTAATTACTTCATGTGCCATTTGGCTACGTCTTACGAGTAAACAACCAAAGCCTGCTCCACGAATATCTTCTATGCCTTCCTGTTGGGTTGGTAATAATAGAGGCCTACCGGCATTGAAATCTTTATAAATTGTCCATCCGTAGGGCGGATAACGCTGTTTATATGCTCCAGAGACTGCACAAACATTTGGGGCTACGCCCTGCATAAGTTTTTCAATAGTATTCAAAGGTTCAGGAAAAACATCATTCTCAAGGACTAATACATATTCAGTAGACGTTTCTTTCCACATTCTATTATAGATAGCTGCTACGACTGTCTGGACACGTGTCTCGGCCGAGGCATTGCCAATACGGTTTATGTCTTCTAAACCTTGATTAGGGAAAGATTGATTATAGAAGGAGTAAGGCACGCGTAAGTTGGTGAAAAGATGCTTTATATTTTTATCGGTTGTGTTTGCGACAACCAACCGAAGATTAGGCCATGTTTGCATGTTAATCCAACCTATTCTTCGGGACCAGAAGGTAGGATTTTTTAATATCCGATCGCTGATGCTTGTGAATATTGTTACTTCTTCGTCTTTAAGATTTGCTTGTTGGCCGTAAGGCATTGAAGAGAATGTATTGGAGTATTGCTCTTCATGCCGTCTATAATTAAGTGGTATTGGATTCTTCGTCACTTCCCAAGGAGCAAAACGTAATATTTGTCTAGCAAACCACCAATCTTCCAATGTGCCAGACGCTTTAGGAATGTTTGCTTGGGCGATAGCTTCACGTAAAAATATTGACCCCGCGTCTATGTAATTACGGTTTTCTAAACCTATGGGGTCAAATTTAACTAGCCTGTCGGCAGCACCAAATTCCTGTAGGTCAGGGTAGACTATAGCTAGGCGTGGATTATTTTGGAATAATTTTAAACCTTCGGCAATATAGTTAGGGCTTAAATAGTTATCTGCGTCGAGAAAATGAACATAGGGTAACGAAGTTTTAGCAACGCCGAACATCCTAGACTTATGTCTATCTTTGAAGTTGACTTTGAAATATTGTACGCCTTGGCCTTTGGCAATAGTTTCTGTATCATCAGTCGATGCATCGTCAACTACAATAACATTTCCTTGACCTATGGCGCTATTTATTGCTTGTTCAAGATATCTCCCATAATTATGACAAGTGATAATTATATCTGCACGAAAAAA
>JAGWJP010000067.1 GCA_028865725.1 Patescibacteria group bacterium | reverse complement strand
GTAAACGCAATACAAGATGGATTCGAACCCGTACACCCTTACATATATTTCCATTCGATTTACGTTGTTGGACAATGTACATATAAAAAAGATCGAGTAAGGATCGGCCATCATTATTTCTGTAGGTAATTAAAAAGGAACTTTATTATGAAAAAGACTGCTTTGGTACTCCGTTGTAATGCATCTGACATGTCAAGCTATGGCGGCTTCATCTGGCCCGGTGTGGGCCAAGTGGCCGAGTGTCCTGACTGGGTTCCAGATACCGAATGCGGAAATGGTCTTCATGGATGGCTTTATGGTCATGGGGATTCAAGTACATCCGAATATGTTGGTATTCCAGATGCCAAATGGCTTGTTGTCGAAGTGAATGAAGAAGACATCATTGACCTTGGTAGGAAGGTTAAGTTTCCTCGCGGAATTGTTCGCTATGTCGGAGATAAGGCCGGTGCAACCGGCTACCTTACCGAACACGAACCACGTTCTGCGAATGATGCAGTCATTGGTCTTGTTAAGACTGTAGGTAATAATCAATCGGTTATGGGTGGTAACTATAGTGTTTTGACTGGTGGTCATCATTCTATTTTGACTGGTGGTAATTATTCGACTTTAACTGGTGGTTATCGTTCTACATTAACTGGTGGTCATGGTTCAACTTTAACTGGTGGTCTTTGTTCTACTTTAACTGGTGGTCATTATTCGACTTTAACTGGTGGTCATGTTTCGACTTTAACTGGTGGTGATTATTCGACTTTGACTGGTGGTGATTGGTCTACTTTAACTGGTGGTGATTGGTCTACTTTAACTGGTGGTCATAATTCGACTTTAACTGGTGGTGATTATTCGACTTTGACTGGTGGTGATTGGTCTACCCTAAGCATTAAATGGTTTGATTACAAAACCAATCGTGAACGAATTTCTATTGCTTATGTTGGAGAAGATGGAATCGAACCCAATGTGGCGTATAAGCTAGATGGTCAAGGAAAGTTCATCAGGTCTTGAAAAAAGGAAAATAATGTTAGAACCTATTTTGGTTGATATGGATGGAGTCATCTGCGATTTTGTAGATGGCTTCTATGAAAAAGCAAAACTATCTCGTTACAATTTGTTGAGGAAAGTTTTACCAGACCCAGAAAAGATTACAACTTTTTACATTGAAGATTCAATACCCCCTGAACATCTAACAGATGAAATCAAAAATCTTGCAGATGATTTGGTAAATGAAGTCGGTCTTTTCTTTTCGCTGAAACCAATCGAAAACGCAATCGAAGGCGTATCCAAGCTAGAAGAATACACAGGAAGAAAAATTTTCTTTGTATCTGCACCTCACCCATCGAATACATTTTCATATACCGAAAAAGCTATGTGGATAGATCGGTATTTTGGTAAAGAATGGCTTAATCGGTTGATTTTGACTCGTGATAAAACAATCATCAATGGTGTTATCCTGATTGATGATAAGCCAAATCCTATGGGAATCTATACACCAACATGGGAACATGTAGTGTTTGATCAAAATTACAATCAAAACGATCCTTTTTGCAAAGGAAAACGAAGACTGTTTTCTTGGAAAGAAGATCAAATCAGAAGTTT
>JAGWJP010000066.1 GCA_028865725.1 Patescibacteria group bacterium | reverse complement strand
GCAGTACTCCACTAGCACAGTCGTCACCACAGTCAGCACAACGGGCTATCTCTGGACTACAAAGACGCAGTACACGAATACAACGACTGAGACCGTGACGCACACGACTACGATAGTTACTAGCTATACAACGAGCTAATCCAAATTGAGTTTCGCAAACAGAATCGAAAAGGCTCTCTCTGAGAGCATCGAAGAAAGATTCACAAAAGACCCAGCCTGGAATAAGAAGAGGTGGCTGAGTAGGAAAACAGTGATCGGAGCCTTGCTCATGGGCTTCATACAAGCTCAATCAATAATACTTCTTTCGGATTCAAATAGGATTGAATCTCTCTACCGAGAGGCAGAGGGTCACTTTACATCTCTCCAAGATGGAGTTTTCGAGTCCACTTATCTCAAAGTGGCAATTATCTACTCGGAAATCGTGCCAGCCTCTCAACTATATGATTCTGATGCTGTCGTACTAAACGCTATCCACATCTTGCGAAGGGTAGAAGTCCACGATGTCGAGCTAAAGTAGAGTAACTTCGCTCTTGGATGATTCTTCCATCTTTTCCGAGCCAGCGTACCAGATTTTCAGAGGCTTATCCACAAAGTAATCTGTAGCTTTATACTCTTCGACATAGGCCTTTTGAAGTTCATAATTCGATGTATCTTCAATTCTAGACTGAAACGGTGGAATGACTGGCTGGATCATGTTTATCGAACCGAGGTCTTTGTTATACCAGAACATCAAATGAGTCCCTGACCGGAGATAACCATTCTTTGTCAAATCTTTGACATTTTCCTTTTCAACCTCTTCAATCGAGAAAGAACCTAGTAGTGAATCAAGTGGACTCTTTGCTTCCTGACTTTGTACTTCCAATCTGCCAAAGAATACATTCATTGCAAGTTCTCTCAACGTCTTATTGACTTCGACCACTAGATTTGTGAGAAAATCTAAACCAATATTCCACTTGCGAGAATCTTCTGAGAGCTGCTCGATGATTCCTTTCAAGAAACTCTGCTCAGAAGAACTTACAATGTTAGCGCCAGCCCGACCTCCTTCATCAAACTGGATTCTGACAGGAATGCTCATATGATTGCCTTTTGGAGCTGTCCTCCAATCTCCGAAATTATTCAATAATTGTGAAGCTACGGCAATTTCAACGCTGACCTCTTTGCTTTTCTTACTGGCCTTTACTCTGCGCCTAATGTTTCTACAAGCGATTATCCCTCTAGGGCCGTTGTATTCGCCTTTGAACTCCGGCTCTCTTGCAATGCTTTCAAGTTCATCGACTAGAATTTGAAAATCGAACTTGAAAAAGTCATGTGCCGGCACTACGAGAACGCGATCATATTTCGTAAGAGGGACATTCTCAAGCTCATCAAGAGATTCCACGACATTGAGCATTAAGAGAGGGAATCCGCGTGGTGGAATGCGTAGCTTCTTTGTGAGAATTTCATACGTGCCTTTGCACTTTGGTAGATTCATTAACGGCATTGACGCCAATTCATACGAGTTTGTGTTGTCACCTAGAGCTACGAATACAAAGCCTTTCTTGTCCTTCACAGTGAGCGTGGCAACTCCAGCAGCTAAAGTTGTTTTACCTGA
>JAGWJP010000065.1 GCA_028865725.1 Patescibacteria group bacterium | reverse complement strand
CGTAAAAGAAGTCCGCGCCTTCGCTAAATATGGGCTTTGTCGCGTGATCTTTCGAGCCGTAGCGCAATATCCACAAATGGGGGCGGGAGTAGCCCGTAAGTTCTAAGAATTTGTTTTGACTGTATCGTTTTGGTTTCATGCCATTTCCTCAATAGGTTCTAAATCTTCTTCATCTATCGTCTCTTCGGGTTCAACATCAAACAGCGTCGCATTCCCGCCCGCTAATCGGTCGTGTTCCGCCATAGCGACGTTCTTTACAGCTTGCCGGAAATATGAGGGCTTGAGTTCTATTCCTATTCCCTTGCGTCCGTTCAGCACGGCACAGTAAACTTCTGTACCAACACCTAAGAACGGCGTAAGCAAGGTTTCACCCGGATTACTCCACATAGATATACACCGTTCAACTACATCCAACTGCAACGGGCAGACGTGTTTTTCATCTTCGGCGTCGCGGGCTTCTTTATATTTGAGTACCCGTCCTAAATTTATATCCATCCAAACAGAACTCGCGTAATGCTGCCATATCCAATGCGAGAGTTTATTGGTTTTCGGGTTCTTCCATCCCTTATATTTTTCTACAAGGTCGGGCGGTATCGGGGTTGTTCCTGCATAAGTAATAAATCCGTCCGCGTGCGTTACGGGAATTTCATTCTTTCCCTTTTTACGAAACACCAAAATTTTATCGGCGAACGCCGCACGGCACATCGTTGAATCTTTTACGATCTGGCGGTGCATCAAACCGAGGGCGCGGGTTTTTATCGCAACACGGAGCGGCTCTTTCCAAATATAATGCTCGTCGTGATACACAAATCCATGCTTTTCGTGTAAGCGGATTATGTCGCCCGGAAAGTCTATAAGATGCTGTCCTTTCGGAACGGGCATACAATGAACGACCGTACACCGTCCGGGCTTAATTACACGCCCCATTTCCTTTACAAGGAACTCGTAGTTTTCCAAAAATTCTTTATAGTTCCGGCAGTTCGCCATATCTTCATCGGACGAACTGTAAGAATACAGATCGTAGAATGGCGGAGAATAGACAGATATATCTATCGAGTTGTCGGGAAGCGTCGGCATGAATCGTACGCAGTCGTCGTTATATAGTGCATACTCGCTTGTAATTACTTGGTTATCCATTCCGGTAATTTTATGTTTTTATTATGTATTCTCGCACGGCTTATTTTTAATTCATTGTTCATTTCAGCCACAAGTTGCGTAAACATCTTGTCCGCCTGTTCGCTTTTTCGTTGCAAATTTTTTAGCACACTTGTTTCACCTTCCGTTGTTACGATATCTACCGTTACGGGGTTCTTTTGCCCGAACCGCCAACACCGACGAACGCTTTGATAGTACCGCTCAAACGAGTGAGAGGGAAACATAGTCATGTGGGCACAATGCTGAAAGTTCATACCAAACCCCGCTATCTTCGCTTTGGTTATCAGAACTTTTATTTCCCCGCCAACGAATGCCCGCAATCGTTCCTCTTTTATTTCGTCCGAGTGTTTTCCAGCAATCTGCACAGAGTTAGGAATGATTTGCTCTAATAAATCCCCTTCGTCATTCAATTCACACCACACAATAGAAACGGGATGGGGTTC
>JAGWJP010000064.1 GCA_028865725.1 Patescibacteria group bacterium | reverse complement strand
ATACTTCCTAGGCATAATATCTATGCACCTTTCTAAATTCTTTAACAGAAATTTTCATACCTAAGTGTTCCAAAAGTTCGAGTAATATTTTATCAGCTTTGCCATGATCTGCTTCGGGATCGTCATTATGACATTCAGACTTTAGTCTGGTCGCGTACTGTTTATCAATTTCGGCATTCAGCATCTCGCACTGTGCTTTTCCAGTACCGTAGGCGTCATCTTTATCTGGTGTATAGTACCGCCCTTCGCGGCATTCGTCACCATCTTTAATGAATAGAACGATATATTCATTTGTCGACGGTTTGTATTTGACGAGATATGACCACATCATTTTGCTCTCCTTCGAATACATTCAAGGATACCGTTGAAGTCTTGTAGACGGTAAGTCTGGTTATCCCAAATACCGTTAACCCAAATGGTGAAGACTTTTGAGAAACGGATCTTGATTTCTTTGTTGTTATAGACGAAATTTAGATACTCGAAATGGTGACGCTCTTCGAGGAGGATTTCTGGCTCGTCAATAGACAAATGTCTAGCTAGATCTTTTGCTAATGTCTTTAACACTTCCATACTACCTCATGTCTTGTAAGCAGCTTCGCTGCGGCTTTGAGGTCTTTAGATAAACGCTTAACAGCTTCCAAATCTACGATGGTCATTTTACCTCCATGTAAAGAAATTTGTCAAGGCCACAGTGGGACTCGAACCCACAACCTCTTGTTTACAAAACAAGAACTCTGCCAATTGAGCTATATGGCCGAATGTTTATTTGTCTATCTTAAAAGAGACATCTTCAACGATTCGTACACTCGAAGGCATTGTTGGCATATGCCCAGTAAATAATTCTGTGTAAGAGATGCCTTCACGTCTAAGCATGAAATTAACTTGATTTATTTCATGCAGATCCTTTGCCATCTCGCGTAATTCTGCTAGGGCTTCTGGTGTTTGTGGTGGAATTTCTACACGACATAACCTCATGATTTCAGACAATGGCTTATCAGCAAGCCAGTTAAAACCAATATGATACATGTGGTATGTGATTTCAATCATAGATACTCCCCAATATTGTTTACCGCTTCGCGTGCCAAAGATAGAACATCTATCTTAGTTTTATAGATTTCATATTCCAACGTTTCGTCTGGAAAGACAACACGTAGAATGTTGAAATATCGAGACTTATGTCTCAATTCTATGTGTGGCGGCCCATCGAACCAATACGGTTTGCGTTTTTAAAACTCTATCAACAATGTCTTTAGCTATTACGAACATAAGGACATCCTGTGTGGTGGCCAAACAATAATGTTGGACATGTACATTCGTTAGAGGATATTACCGTTTCTGGCTCAGATATCTTCATATCTGAATAATAGTATATTGAATCATAACCCTTTCCAAAATACATAGACACAAAGTTAGGATCGCGTTCCTTAAAGCCTAAGACAATTGTTTTGCCATCTAGTGTTACCTTCTCTATTACGTGTGTACCACCACCACAATGTAGTAATTTGCCAATAAATTTTTCCTCTAGTTCTTCTTTAGTCATTAGTCGGTTATCTCCAAAGCGTCCATAATGAGAAGTTCTTCGAGTCCAAACACTTGTGGGAGATCAC
>JAGWJP010000063.1 GCA_028865725.1 Patescibacteria group bacterium | reverse complement strand
TTCAATTTCATTGCATCTAATATTGGATTGTGAACCTGTTTGGCTACTTTCCCTCTTCGAGCACCGGAAGTCGTTAACCTTTCAGTCTGATGAAAACCAAGCGTTTCATGCTGTGCGATTAAGGCTACTTTTTGATCTTTACCGTGAATCGAATATTGCCTGAACCGTGGCCCCACTAAAACAAACTCCGCGCTTTTGTTACTTGCCTTGTGATCCCTGTAAACCCCAATATCACGTTTAAAAAGTTCTCCTATTTCTCCAGTTAATTCTACTTCGTTTCGTGCCTCCTTAGCGATTATATGACCAGCATCGGATAATATGCCCCTAACTTGTGATGGAGAAAGCTCATGACCGATGTCCTTGAACATCTGCTTTACATTTTGCAACCCCTTTAACTCCATTTTTAAGTTCATGAGCCTTGCATTGTATTATCCATTGTCGTATCGGTCAAACTAAACACTGGAGGATCGCCTTGATTATCCCTGCGTTCGGCCGTAATTATCGTTAAGTCCTCACGTAATGAACTCCTTACGTTTGTAATATAAAACCAAAACTGCTCGCTATTCTGAACGAAACGCATCATTGGAGTTATCCACGCGCAATATCTTGCGTTAAAAGTTACATTATCGCTTGCCACTTGCTGGCTTACCTCAAATCTTTCACCACTGGGATTCCAAACTCGTTCAGCCCAAATCTTTCCTATTAACTGCCATGAATCAACCGAATCATTAATTGAGTTACGGGTATAGTTTCCTATTTGCTGCACGGTTAGCAAAATATCCAATCGGCCGCTATTTCTACCTTTAAGCATATACTCTGACTTGTTCAAAAATTTCAAAAGAACTCATAATCTTCGCTATTCCAAAATCAAATTTTCCCAATCTTTCAGAAGTTTCCTCTACTCTATTTTCAAAGAAATGAGCGATTACCATTAGTAATGCCCGCTTAATTGCCTGTGGAACATAAGTTGAATCAGTCCCAAACCCTGAAACGTATTTGATGAATATTGCTTCTGGAGTCCATTGTTGTGATGGCCAAAACTGAACGGGTGAAAGTCTCGGAACTATTATTTCCTGCTGTCCAACAACGGGGGGCATCATTCCTGCCGCAACATAATCCGTATTTAGGTTCAATGTTTGAAGTGTTCCGGTTGTATCCAAATATTGAAACAAGGTAACGGATTGTACCGGCGGCTTTAGCAATGTGATTGGAAAACGTGTGTACCACATCTGCATGGATGAAAACTGATAAATAGGAATCGGGTATTGATTGTAGAAATTATCCTGCCGTTGTTGTCTGGTTTGGGTGATGATCGAAATATTATAAGTGTTTTCCAACCATATTCTTGCCTCTGTGATAATCCTGGTTATTTCAGCGTCTCTTGTTGTGTCGCTGGAGTCAATGCGTAATTGATCCTTCGCTTCTTGAAGGCTTACCGGTTCTACGGCGGGAGCAGTTACAATTACGCTCGTTTTCATGCATGTTCAATTCGGCGTTGTTTCAACTTTTTTTGATTGGCAAAAAATAATGCCTTTTCCTCTTTACTTAACTTATTCAAGAAAATTTCTTTTTCTGCAATCTCACCGAGTTCAAAATTCATAGCCCATAGGTTTTCAT
>JAGWJP010000062.1 GCA_028865725.1 Patescibacteria group bacterium | reverse complement strand
TAAATTCGCGCTTTTTTTAGGGCGTTTTCGGTGTAAAACAGCCGCCCGCGCTCGTAAAAGAAGTCCGCGCCTTCGCTAAATATGGGCTTTGTCGCGTGATCTTTCGAGCCGTAGCGCAATATCCACAAATGGGGGCGGGAGTAGCCCGTTAGCTCTAAAAACTTGTTCTGACTATATCGTTTTGGTTTCATACTACTTCCTCAATAGGTTCTAAATCTTCTTCATCTATCGTCTCTTCGGGTTCAACATCAAACAGCGTAGCATTCCCGCCCGCTAATCGGTCGTGTTCCGCCATAGCGACGTTCTTTACGGCTTGCCGGAAATATGAGGGCTTTAGTTCTATTCCTATTCCCTTGCGTCCGTTCAGCACGGCACAGTAAACTTCCGTACCAACGCCCAAGAACGGCGTAAGCAAGGTTTCTCCCGGATTACTCCATAACGATATACACCGCTCAACTACATCCAATTGCAACGGGCAGACGTGTTTTTCATCTTCTGCATCGCGGGCTTCTTTATATTTCAGCACCCGCCCTAAATTTATATCCATCCAAACAGAACTTGCGTAATGCTGCCATATCCAATGCGAGAGTTTATTAGTTTTCGGGTTCTTCCATGCCTTGTATTTTTCTACAAGATCGGGCGGTATCGGGGTTGTTCCTGCATAGGTCGTAAATCCGTCTGCATGAGTTACGGGAATTTCGTTCTTTCCCTTTTTACGAAACACTAATATTTTATCGGCGAATGCAGCACGGCACATTGTCGAATCTTTTACGATTTGACGGTGCATTAAACCTAATGCACGGGTTTTGATCGCAACACGGAGCGGCTCTTTCCAAATGTAATGCTCGTCGTGATAAACAAACCCGTGTTTTTCATGCAAGCGGATTATGTCTCCCGGAAAGTCTATCAGATGCTGCCCTTTCGGTACGGGCATACAATGAACTACCGTACATCGTCCGGGCTTTATTACCCGTCCCATTTCCTTAACTAAAAATTCGTAGTTCTCTAAAAATTCTTTGTAATTCCGGCAGTTCGCCATATCTTCATCGGACGAACTGTAAGAATACAAATCGTAGAACGGCGGCGAATAAACCGATATATCTATCGAGTTATCAGGCAGCGTCGGCATGAACCGGACGCAATCATCGTTGTATAGTGCATATTCGCTGGTAATTACTTGGTTATCCATTCCGGTAATTTTATGTTTTTATTATGTATTCTCGCACGGCTAATTTTTAATTCATTGTTCATTTCGGCGACAAGCTGCGTAAACATCTTGTCCGCCTGTTCGCTTTTCCGTTGTAAATTTTTCAGCACATTTGTTTCGCCTTCCGTCGTTATGATATCCACCGTTACGGGGTTCTTTTGCCCAAACCGCCAGCACCTACGAACGCTCTGATAATATCGCTCAAACGAGTGAGAGGGAAACATAGTCATGTGAGCGCAATGCTGAAAGTTCATGCCAAACCCCGCTATCTTCGCTTTTGTTATCAGAACTTTGATTTCCCCGCCAACGAATGCCCGCAATCGTTCCTCTTTTATTTCGTCCGAGTGTTTTCCAGCAATCTGCACAGAGTTAGGAATGATTTGCTCTAATAAATCCCCTTCGTCATTCAATTCACACCACACAATAGAAACGGGATGGGGTTC
>JAGWJP010000018.1 GCA_028865725.1 Patescibacteria group bacterium | reverse complement strand
CGAAGAAGCTGAACGAATTGACGAACAATTTGCATTTGTTCATGACAATCCGCGTATACCGGATCTTCGCCGTGATTCCGTTGTTGCTTATAAAAGGAACACTGCTTTTGTCGCCACTTTTTTCCATCACCATCCCAAACCAAAATCATCGGAGCGTGGTTAAAGAGGTCTGCAATCCGCAAAAGTCCTGTAAACATTCCATGAATTAACCCAGTGTTGACATTTGCAGTTTCAGACCGCAGTTCTTTGTGAGTGTGGTATTGGGCAAATGCAAGGTTGTTGGCGTCAATAAGAAGGATAAATGGCTTTTTCATTTTATGCCCAAAAGGGCTTCTCTCCCATTTTTAACTTTTCTTCTGCGTGTCTAATCCGAAACGCAAGCTGCGCGTCATAGGAATAGTTGTTCTGCGTTAATGCTTTTTTAATCTCACCGTCCAACATCTCTGCTGCATCCTTTTTTCCATTTATCGGAAAGATAACCTTAACTCGCTTTTCTGCATCAGAAAGAATGTCCGCAGTTTTCAAAATGCTAACCAATCCAGGACCGTCTGCATCTGCCATGAGGTTGATATTGATGAATTTTTGCAGTGATGAAAGCTGAGATTCTGTTAAACTTGACCCCAAAAGAGCCACAGATTTCTCTCCGGCTCGCTCCAATGCCAACGCATCAAAAATTCCTTCTGCTAAATAAATATGCACCTGCCCGGTCCACTTCGCCATTTTATGTGCATTGTAAAAAACCTTTTCCAACCCCTTACTATTCAAATAGCGAAGTTTTTGCTTTCCGGTCCAGTCCCTTCCAACCACACCACAAAATTTCTTTGTCTCATCCCAAACTGGAAAGAGAATGCGATACGCAAATTTTCCGGACGTACAGTACCCTATCTTTTTTTGTCGAACTTGCTTCTCCGTTACACCTCGCCTCTCCAAATAAACTTTAGCAGCAGCCTCAAATTCATCTAAAGGAGCTTTTAATGTTTCCTGCCAACGGAGAAGGCAAAATCCTTGCGGGAGTGGCTCAAATATTTGTTGATGCTCTTTTTCCTCTTCCTCTTGTGCAACATCGACCTCTCCAAAAGCACTTTCGAGTGTGACATTAAAAACTCGATTCAAGGCTTCCCAAGTATAAGGGGCTCTCGCCTTCCACCCGCAGTTGAAGCAATGGGCTAACCCATTTTGAATGTTGATACCCAACCGAAACCGAGTATCCTCTGACTCTTTGCGTTCTTCACAAAATGGACAGCAAATGGAAATTTCATTTAGATTAGTCTGATGCTGCCGATAAAGAACATTTCTGGAGTCAAGTGCGCGTAGAAGGTTCATCCTTCACTCCCTCATTTTCCATAGAACGAAAATTATATTGCTCTGCGAAAAGATTTTTTATGTAGTGAATGCTCTCCATTGTTCCCATAACAGTTTCTTTTCAACACAATTTTTGCACTCTCCACACTCGTCAAATCCTCTCGCAAACCAACAAGAAAATGTCTCACCATACTCAAAGCCATTTTTCCAAAGTCCGAAGTATACGTCTTTTCTCGTTAACTTTTGTGTTCGATTTTCGGACAAAGTAGGAACGATTAAAATACGATGAGAAGTGACTTCGATGGACTGCACCAAACTTTCCAATTGCTTGTAAAACTTCCGATTTCCATCATAAGTCAAAAATTCCCCTTCGGTTTTTTGTAAACTTTTATTTCCTACGACTAGGACTTCCGCTTCCAGAGCCTCAGCTTTTGCAGCAGCTATAGATGTTAAAACCAAATTCCGAAGTGGTACGTAAACGTTATTCTCCGCTACCGACTGCCGATGAAAAACGTACAAGTCTGAAACCTTTACCTCACACCAATGATTGTAATTAAACATCAAACGTTTGAAAACCGCCATCGAGGCTATACGTTCCGGTGGTGCTTCGGGCTGACCATAATCAATAAACAGACCGTAAAAATCAGCATGGGGCCACATAGTTTTAGCCATTAAAGCCGCATAAGCTGAATCAGACCCACCGCTCAACATACAAAGTACCTTCATCTCTGATCCTCCTTAACATCCATTACTTGCTTAAAAACAATGTTCAAAATATCCAAAGCCTCATCCACTTGATCTTCAGGAATATTCAATGGAGGCTTGAACTTAATGACATTTCCCAATCCACCATACTTAGATTCTCCCAGAAGTAATCCAGACTCACGCGCCTTCTGAACGACCTGATGAGTTAACTCGCAAGCAGGTTCTTTAGTTATACGATCCTTTACTAACTCAACTCCAATCATCAATCCTATCCCTCGCACATCCCCAATAAACTCATATCGAGACTGCATCCCCAATAGCGCTCTCTTTACCTTCTGCCCTAAAATCTTAGACCGCTCCAAAAGACCCTCATCTTGAATGATAGAAATTGTTTCTAACGCTGCAACCATAGACAAGGGAAAATGTCCAAAACTAAACGAATGATCGCCGGGATGGAACTCGTCCAACCTATGATCCACCAATATCGAAAACAAAGGAAACCCCCCTCCCAATCCTTTACCGATGACCATCATATCTGGAACGACTCCAACGGACTCAGATGCGAACCACTCTCCCATTCGTCCCATTCCCGTCTGAATTTCATCTAAGATCAATAGCGACTTTATTTCTTTGGCAAGTTTTTGCATTGCAGGCAAATACTCCGGTGGAAACTCAACCATCCCACCATTACCGAGAAAGGGCTCCAAAACGATAGCAGCCGGAGGTGCTGACAAATTCGCTTCTAAAATTCTCTTTGCAACATCAACGCACTCCAGATGACAACCCGGATATGTTTTTCCAACAGGACAACGATAACAATACGCAGAAGGAATTTTTACTACCGGCCCTGACCAAGTAGAAAAAACATTCTCCGAATGCGGCCAACTCATATTAAGAGTAGCTAAGGTCCGACCATGAAACGCCCCCCACTGAGTTACAAAGGTCGAAGAACGCTCCATTCCCGAATTACGCAAAGCTAACTTCATTGCTCCTTCAATAGCCTCAGAACCTGACAATGAAAACGCAACCTTCTTTAAAGGCCACGGAGCCAGATCAGACAATTTTTTTGCCAGGAGAAGTTTCGGCTCAGTCTCATACGAAGTCCGGATTTGAGTATAATGCTCCATCGCTTTACGAACACTCGCCAAAACCCGGTCATGACAGTGCCCTACTGAAAGACTCCACGCTTGAGAAGTACAATCCAAATATCGATTCCCTTGCAAATCCCAAAGCTCCGAACCCTTGGCATGGGACACAGTAAAAGAAGCTCCGGAGCTTACATTTCCTCCCATTAAAGCACGTCTTCCCAATTCCAATTCTGAATCACTAGGCATAAATCCGAACTCCTCTCACTTCTTTGAAATATTGAATAAGTGCCTGCCAGTCAGGGCAGATCTGAGTTCCAAAAACTACCAAAGTCCCACGAAATTTCTCACAGTTAGCTTTATGAGGGCGGTCATCTACCAAAAAATCTTTCTCATCTCCTAACAACCCTTTATCAGGGGTGATAATCAACTTTCGCTTTAGCTCTGGCAGGTATGAAAAAATCCATGAAGCTTTATCCGAATAAGCCCAAGCGATACCCGTAGGAGGTTTCGTTGCAACCCACACATCAAACCCCATACCGATAAGACTATGCACTCCTGAGATTGCCCCTTGAAGGGGATTCATACTAAGATACGCACCTTGCAGCTTCTTAACTTCATCTCCCGAAAGCCCGCAAACATCCTTATATTCGTCAAAATTGACGAGTACGCCATCCATATCAAGAAAGATACGGTTCATCCTTCACTCACTGGTTTTCCGTAGAATCCGAAAAATGGAAATTATACTGCTCTATAAGGATACCTTTTATACAATGAACCTGATCCGTTGTAGACTTCAAAGTTTGAGCAATGGGTATTTCTAGCATATATTTTTCGGTCAATTGTTTTCGTGTGCATGTAAGACGTCCAATCGCAATCGCCCTTCCGATCCTTCTACAAAAAATATCTTTCTTCCCCGGAACTGCCATTCCAACTGAAACAACCATCCCGCCTGAATAGTGTTGAGTTACTTTTACAGCAGCAGTTCTTCTAGGTACAATATACTGATCTTCATGAAAGATAAAGATTCCGGTTGTATCGATTTTCTTTTTCATACCGTTTGCCCTCGCATCCTATCTAAAAGTTTCTTCGTTTTCTCACGGTTGTAAAAAACACCACGATCCATGTCTGAAATAATGTACGTTCCAACCTGCTTTTTGTCATTCTTGTGCTTATCGACCCATAAATACAAAGCCTCCGGACTTACATCTCCCCCGTTTCCTATTCCAATCATGATTGTAACTTTTCGCTTCTTAGAAATATCTTCAGCCAAATGCCTCCCGGTCAAAAACTTTTCTTTCTCTGATTCCCTTGTAGTCTGCGCCGCTGTCCAAAGATAGAGGTACCATTTTGCAGCTAACCGCCTAAGCCCTCTGTAAATATCTGCAAACTCCATCCTCCGCGAACTAGCTTCCGCTTTGTATTTCTTCGGAGGCTTAATTTCATCATCGTAATCAATGACAAGAGCATCCACCAAAATGCCTTTATCTCGCAAATCCTCTAACTGACTTTCAATCCATGGAAGTGTACACTCCTGATCCGTAGCGTCAATGACGATCAGTTTCTTTCTTAGCATTCTCCGCATTCGCTTAAATCGAATGCGAAATGTTTTTTCCAATTCTCCCAATTTCCGAATTGGCATTTGAGTTAGGGCAGCATCAAATCGATCCTCAACATCCTCTTTTGTATCCTCCAGCGAAATAACAACCGTTGTGTATCCTTGCAAAACGTAAGCCAATGCAGTATGGATCAACGCAAGGGATTTTCCACGACCAGAAGGTCCGGTCCAAAGTCCGACCTGTCCCCGACGAATAGAGTTAATCAAAATATCCAAAGGATCAATTAAAAAAAGAGGCGTCAAAAAAGATTGGTTTTGTCGAAGCCTCCGCTCAACTCGAAGGTCCACCTGTTTCTGCGAAAGGAAATCAACTGCATGAGTTCCGTTCGGACTAAATGTTTCAACCACACCTTTACAAATATCCAACATCGCCTGATCTGTTAAAGTTCCTTCTTCTTGCTGTTGGAGAATCTGATCGATAGCATTGACTCGTGCTTTCTGACGCTTGAAATCCAAAACCTTATCTAAAAGAGCATCGCCTGCTTCCAAACTCTGTTTCCGGATCCACCGAACATACTGTAAAAGTTTTTTAGCCTGAAACTCTCCGACTCGATTCTTTTGAATGTAATCGAGAACTTCTACCTTTAACATTTTCCGAACCGGAGCTCTGTACTTATCCCAATATGATAAAGCTAAACTCCCGATGATCCACCGAGGCCATCCTTCCTGCTGTTTTGGTAGTGGTTTAAAATCTTCAGACTTCAAATAAGTAGCAGCAGTTTTAAGAAAAACCCCATCTTTGACCAAGTGTGCTACTAGTTTATCTTGAAAACTTGGATCTTTAAAAACCGGATACGCCACTAGTTTCCCTCTCTTGTAAACTGTTCTTATTCAAAAACCCGATTTCCGATCTGTATGAAATCTTTGTCAGTAAGCTCCTCACTACCTCCACACATATACCAAATGTTCCTAGCAGCGATGTACTGACAAATGATCCATTTCCCATTTTTGAAAACGCTGTAGTACCCGGAATTCCTCACCGCCGGCTGTGAAGATGGAGGTTCTTCTTTTTTAGCAACTATCCGTTTCTGGTGTTTGAGCATTACCGACTGACCTTAGGAAGAGTTATTCCTTTCTGCCCTTGATACTTCCCTTTTTTGTCAGCGTAGGATTTTGCACATACTTCGTTAGCTTGTAAAAAGATCAACTGGCAAATTCCTTCCCCGGGATAGATGCGAGCTGGATGCGGCGAGGTATTTGAAATTTCAATGGTTATATTTCCTTCCCATTCTGGTTCTAAGGGAGTTACATTAACGATAACTCCGCAGCGAGCATAGGTGGATTTTCCAAAACAGATTACCAAAATATCCCTTGGGATTTTAAAATATTCAAGAGAGTAGCCTAATGCAAATGAGTGCGATGGAATGTCAAACGGTTCTCCTCTATCGACCTCATAACTCTCAAACAGGTTATCAAAATTGGATGTTTTCGGATTTAAGAGTGTATATGATGTTCGGGTGCAAACTCTTAATTTGTTTCCGAGCCGAACATCATATCCGTATGATGAAACACCATAGGAGATAACTCCCTTTCGAGCTTGCCCTTTAGAAAAGGGACTAATCATTTCTTCAAGACGAGACTTTTTTTGAATCCACGTATCAGGCTTAACCATTCTACTTTCTCCTCCTCACACTTTTTCATTCTTAAAAATGATTTCTGGAATCCCGTCAACCTCCTGCAGTATCGCATCCTGGTAAATATTGGGGTAGCATTTTTTCTGCTCTTCAAAAACTTGTGCAAACACCATTCGGATTTCTTCTTCTGCGTAGCGAGAAGTGCGAAGCTGGATCAAATGTCTCCACACTCGATGATTCGCTGTCATCAAAATTGACGTGGCTAATCCCATCGGTGCTAACCGGCGCATGGCAGAAGTCAATTTCTTTTTTTCTTCAAAAGTCTTATTGTCTAAGTCTAAATCTAGCGTCTGTGCTAGTTCGAGCTGCAAAGCTTCGCAGGATTCAAAATGTTTGATCCAAAGATTTTTTATATGCTCTCTCTTCTTTTCATCTTCGATCCTCTCGAAAACTCGCGGATAGGAACACCGAAGCTCATCAAGGCGAACATAGCGGAGAGATTCCTGCGAGTAGCTGCACCCAGCCCGATGCCGAACTACCTCGTGGGTGAAAACTCGTGAAACGTTGAAAAAGATATATGAGTCTGAACCATGCTCCAAAACGCTTCCATGTTTAGAATTGAGAATGTTTGTCAGGTAGGGTTGATTTCCTTCGCGGACTTTAGATACGTTTTTGTTTAAACCAGGCTTGAACGACCTATAGCAAAGCCTCCCTGCTACTTCAATCAACTGTTCCGCTGTGTTAGCAGCATCTGTACTCCACGGTGCTTCGAGCGCCTGTAAATATTGTTCCATCTCTTCTTGATCGACATAAGTTGCTGCAACATGAAAAATTTCTGGTCGGACAAATTGCATTAAAGAACTCCTTCTTCCATAAAATGAGGTTGCCCCATTCCTTGATTTCGCAAAATACCCTCCATCCACACTTTTCGCTGTGAAGGAGGTGTATCTGGAACAGTGGATATTTTTGCAGCGAGTTTATAATTACGTGTAACGATTGTCCCTGCAACACCGCTCATCAAAAAATCAATAGTTTTACGATAGATGTATCCTTCTTCCCGAAATCCATCATCCGGAGGTTCCCAAGTTGCATAAACCGGGAAGTAAAAAAGTTTTGAATAAGTGGATAACGATTCTGAAACTCCGAGCAAAAAGTTTTCTAAGTTCTCCTTCCTAATGGCTTTTCCGCCTCGATAAAGCCAGTACACGTAATGATCCAAAAGCGTTCGATCTGTAATAAAATTTTCTCCGGAAAGCACAGCGGCTCGATCTTGTGCTTCTTTTGCAAAAAACAAATGTCTTTGAACCTCTTCACCTTGCTCCAAGGACAAAGATGACAAATCCTTCTCTGTCAAGTTTAAATCTTTTAGAACTCCTCGAACCACCGAAGGCCGAACTTTGATATTCTGTTCTTCTAAAAAAGGTTTAAGAAGTTCAAGCACACTAGTTTTGCCTGTTCCACCGGCCCCGATAAATCCAATTCGGTATGGAATTTTATGTCTCCTTTCTTCTCAACTCACAAAGCATTCAGAGCACTTTTTCTAAATCTGTGTGCTGCTGACTTTTTAGCTTGCGTTGAATAATACAATTTCCTTCTTTGCTTGTTGACATTGATTTTGTACGCCTGCAAAAAGTCCTCCCATGAGTCTGTTCCTCGAATGGATTTTAAAATTGGAATCGGAAGGTTGGAAGCCTTTTCATGTTCTCGATCCGGATAAGTTTTCTGAATATATTCCGCAAGCCATTCACGAGAAGCTCTTCCGGTCAAACTCCAAATGCGAACTGGAAGCCCCGAACCAAACCTTCTTTTTTTCCAAACTGAACTTCTCTCACTCCAAATCTGCAAGAGAACTCGAACACCTTCTTCAAA
>JAGWJP010000017.1 GCA_028865725.1 Patescibacteria group bacterium | reverse complement strand
GCTTCAAGTTCACCTTGTAGTGATGTTATCTTACGTTGAGTTTCATAATACGAAGCAATGGATGACGATATTGCGGCAGCCAAAAGTGGAAGACCAAATAATAGTGCCCCACGAGCAATTGTTAAACTATTAAGTGCAGTAGTTAATGCTGTTGTTGCTCCAGTTTGCAATGCCATTCCACGTGTAATATTATTTTCGGCGACCCCTTGAGCTATGAGTTGCCACGTTCCTTGCTGTATTAAGTTATTATATGTAGTTTGTATAGTAGTTAATGCAGCTAATGCAAGACCACCAACACGAAAAGCACCATATGTTGCAACGGCCGTAGGTACTAAGTTAGCGAGTGATGAGTTTGTTAGAGGTATAAGCTTTGACCACTGTATCATAGTGGACGTAAAGTCTGACATTACCTTTATCATATTCAGTAATGTGTCGACAAACGGCTTCGCACTATTAGCTAAACCACCAATATTTTCTGTAAATTCAAGAAATAATCTGTTGACTTCAGTGCTTGCGACTGAGACGAATAAGTTATGAAGTGCATTTGCCTCTTTATTTAATTTGTAAGCTACAGTCTCTGCTGTTATTTTAGCTGCGGCATCGAACTGTTCTTGTGCATCAGCCATCTCATTAAAAGCATTAGTCCAGACTTGGAAAGAATTACCTCCAGTTTGACCAATGACTGAACGGATAGCCCGCATATCGGATTCAAGTTCACCGATACGGTTTAGACCGCCAGAGGCGAGTTCTTCACCTAACTTATGTAAAACACCGCCAAAACCATATGTCGCTATGGCTGCTTGTCCACTTGTTACACCCCACTTGGCGAACAATTCAGACATTGCTTCTGTTGGTTTAATTAATTTAAGAATGATATTATTAACTAATGTCGCTGATGTATCGTATCGAATACCTTGAATAGTTAATGTAGATATCGACGCCCCAAGTTCAGTAATACTAATACCCAAAGCTTTAGCCAATGTAGCAGTATTACCAAACGTATTGGCCATTTCGCCAACTTTAACACGTCCTAAGTCTGCAACTTTGAATAATATTGCAGATAATCTTGAAGCTTCAAAAGCTGCACCACCATAAGCATTTATTGCAGAAGACAAAATGTTAACAGCTTGTTCAGCCGTTGCAGCAGTTGTTCTTGCTAATTCAAAAGCGTCAGCCAAAAATACCGTTACACCAGCACCTTTAGAAATTTGGTTTGACGCTGCTTCATAAGCTGCCGCAGCAGTCTGAATCAAGTCTGTTCCGAAATTATTAGAGAGGTTTGTTAATGATGCTGCCCATTGTGTTGTAGTGAGATTGGCTTTTTGTGTAATAGTCTGAATTTGACCAATCTGTATTTCAAAATCACTGGCAGCTTTTTGATTACCTAAGAGGGCTTGTGTGAGTTTCGAGACTAACAAGTGTAACTGTTGAATCGCGACGATACGCAATGCAGTTCGGAAATTAATCATTACGTCAGCAGTACGTGTACCTGCTGTTGACGCATTATTAAAAGCTTTAACAAGATTACGTAAAGCTATCTCAGCTTTCTGTTCTTCAAGTGTTAATTGACCTAAACCACGTACACTGCCTGTTTGAATGGCGAGGAACAATTGTTCCATACGTGCTTGTGAAACATTACTTGTAGCATAAAGTTTTTGTAATGCAACATTGGCTTTTTCAATATTTGTTATACCAGTTTGCGTGGCATTTCCTGGCACGCCGCCAAGTGATTGTCCAAAATTTTGAGCTAAAGTGTTACCTTCTGCTAATCTTGGGTTTACGTGTTCGACACGTATTCTTATAGTTTCGCCTAATGCATCTCGTGTAGTTTTAAACTTGTTTCCTACAGCATCAAGGCTTTTCTCAACACTATTACGGAATTCAATTAAACCTGAATCAGCATCTCTGGTAAAATTATGCACTTGCTGCTGTGTGGCAACTAAATTAGTTGCCATTGTATTCATAGCAGCATTGAATGCGTCTGCTGCTGCAACAGCGCCAGCAGCATCACCTGTAAATTGAACTGTTACAGCCATTATAAGCCCTTATGTATTGTAAGTTATTCTAGGTGATGCTGACTGGCCACGAAAGAAATTCAAAATACGAACAAATGTTCCAGGCTTCGGTGGAACAAAGTTTTGCATTCTAAGGGCAAATGCTGCTTGGCCACGAGCATAACTATGCCAAGAATTTGGATCATGAATATTATAATGCCAGACTTCTGTCTCATATGTGAATATAAGTTTATTGCCTTGTTTGGCAATTATACGGTTCGTTCTAGTTGAAAGGGCAGCACCATTTACTGGTGTTTTATCTAAACGTGTACCATCCCAATGTACATAAGTCAATGGTGTTCCATTTTTATTTACATGTTGCGGTAAACGTGGAATATCTGTGTTAATAGGTATATTATTTGCTTCAAGAAGATTTAAGAGATTTAAGAAACTGCCGCGTGCCATACCAGTGTCTATCGGGACTGATGGTGCAGCAATATTAAGAAAATCTGAAGCAGCAAGGAAATATTGATGCTTCAGATCCTTGAAATATTGTTCAACATAACCTTTGGCGTTGAAGCTAGGCATCTGTGCTATGACTTCAAGTCGCATGATTCATCCAATCTTTACACTTATCCTAACCGTACAATCCCACCAAAAGCTTCAGAATCTTCGTGGTCGCGAACCTGCGAAAATGCTAGAATTTCTGCCTGTAGACATGGAGTGTTATCTTCCCATTTGTCTTGCACGTTAGGTGGCTTAATACCTATGCGTTCGCAGGCTTTCCATATAGCATATAGTGTTGTACGTCCTGCTGGCATTACTCCTTGTCTTGCGCTTCTTGCGAAGCTAAAAAACGATTTCTCGCAGCCTCCAATTGTGAATCATCGAGATTATTGGCACGCATGACTGCACCATGTATCTCGTTTATTTCCCGCGGTGTAAAGCCAGAATCTTCAAGTTCTTTAACGTGATTCTTCCAAGTATTAGGATCTTCTAAATCAACAGTATCCCATTCAAGACCCGGTGTGTCTTTGAGGGATTCAAGCATCAACCAACCAGTACGTTTTTCTGCGTAATCAGCAATTGCTTGGACATAAGCTTTATCTTTATAGTCTGGCTCGCGACGACCATCAGAGTAACGGATTACAGGTGCTTCTGGTTGTGGGCACAGTGTGTTAAATCTAGCAAAATTTAATACTGGTTTTGCGATAAATACCAAATCTCCATCACTACGTGGTATAGCAGCAATTGCAATATTTTCGTTCTTGACTACCTTACCATTCATCTTCATAGTTAATACCTAATATCCTTACCTAAAGATAGCCTAGGAGGTAATCCTCCTAGGCTCTAGACTATTTAGTTAGTTGTTCGTGTTAATGTGGCTTGTGTCACGTTACACTTACCGGAACAAGATATCGTTGCGGCTTTAGCATCATGGTCCAATGTTTCCCAACGGAAATCAGGCAAGACAATAGTCTCGATATCGTCCGCAGTACATATTGGCGTATAGACGATCTGGATATTTATGGCGTATGGAGCACAAGGATCAGTATCCGCAGATACCCATTGAGCAGCACCACCACGCTTCTTCAACGCGTCTTCCATAGATGTATCACCGCCAGGCGATGGTCCACCAGTACCTTTGAGGAAGACCCAATTGAATTCAAATTTTACATCAACAGGATCTTGATCCCCAAGACGTACTTGATCGAGTAAACCTCGATCACGCTTATATTCAATATTTTGATGTTCTGTCCAAGATATTGTACCATCACCAATTTTTGCAGTCAAGCTATTTGGGGTTGGACTAGCCCCATCTTGGAATGTTATAATAGCATTTTTCAAATCGAAAATAGGCATTTAATTACTCCCCAACAATCATTCGGTAAACTACTTCGACCGTTGTGCGTTCGCTATTGCTAACAGGGTCTAATGTACCAAATCCTGTTGTTTGAATGTTTGACATTAATTGCAGTGGGTAGTAATAAGACCCATCATCACCACTAGCACTACCGTACTTATAAATTGGTATACATGTTATGAACATTGATTGCACTAAACCAACGCGGCCAAGATGTTTGTCTAACGTATCATCTTGTACTGTTATGATTTGGCAATTTATTGTCAAATGTGCTTCAAACATATCTTGTGTTTGTAAAATAATATCAGGCCCAAGATATTTAATTTCAAACCTATCCGTAGGTTCTACTTTTGGCCGTTTCATTCCTTGTATCCAGACAAAACTAGCGTTTGATGGGTTCAAAAAATTCATCATATATCTTGACATGGACAATATAGTCCATTTAGTCAAATCTGAAGGTATCATGGTTGTTGGACTCCTTGTGTTGTCGCAACAACATAATAATAAATACCTTCGTATTTTTCACTAGATTTTATGTTATATCGTTGTTTTTTATATCCGAGAAATTGGCCTTGTTCTATCCATGTAGGATCACATTTAATATCTAGAATTATAAATTGTCGTTCGTATTCATCGTAGGTTTGGACAAATTGACTTTTATAAAATAACGTATGTAATTCTACAGGTAATGCTATTGCCTTAACTTTATGACATTTCTTAGTTTCAGTTGAGACACCTGTCTCAAAATTAGGTTGACCAAGAATTAATTCATAAAGTTCCAAGTAGCACCCGTAGTCTTGATGTAAAACGTATAACGTATCACGAAAAACGTCGGATACTAACATGGTAGCACCTATAAGAAAAAAGCTGGACTGCCGTCCGACAGTCCAGCTTGTGTCCTTAGTCCAGCTTGTACTTATCCCTTTCCACTAACCTAACATAACGCAACCAAGGGCCGTGTTCAACACTTTAACACCATACAATGCATCAAGCGTTACACGCAGACCTTGCTTTACGCTATCATAGGCGATCAAAGCACGCATCGAAACATCGTTATAGTTAACAACAGCAGCACGGGCACCAACACCTGCCGGTGGTAGAGCCAATGGTCGGCTGATTAACGCAACAGCATTACGGTGGAATGCGAAGTTATAGCTGCCAGCCGGTCCAACATTAACTTGATCACCGTTATTGATTGCAACGTCCAGAGGACGATCCAATGCAATAGTGCCATCACCTGGAACCTGAATAATACAATAAACAGGGCTTGTTGGGCTACTACCGAATGTCACAAACTGACCAACAACTGGGAAGTTCGTGAAACCAGTAACGGCAATATACATCGGATAACCGGCAGGGTATCCACCAACATTGTTTACAGTACCATTTGTGATGATATTCACAATAGCGGCATTCGAGACTGCTGTCTGGAGACCCGGTGAAGCAATAGTAATGCTTGTCGTATTGCCAGCAGTTTCAGTATGGCTCACAATACGGTAAGGAATACCACCAATCGTACACCACTGATTATTGGCGGCGGCACCAGTAATACCATTTATGGTCATGGTCGTTGTACCGATACCATAACCAGCAGTGTAGTTAATAGCTCCAGAAGCTCCACCCAACAGGTTAATACCTGACGATGTTGGAGCAGGAACGTCCTGAGACATATAGTTGTCGAAGCCGAGCTTTCGACCTAATGTTGCATTCTGCAGGGCGTTGCCGCCATCTCCAGTAGCATACGCCGCCAAGAACAGTTCGTTCTGCAACGCTACAGTTTCAGACGTCGAAGACCACAGTAATGAACGTTCGGTTTCAGGTGCTAAATTCTTATTCATCAAACCACGAGCGGCGAGCATTGTATCTTTGACAGTTGTCTTATCCAGAACTCCAGTTGGACTAATAACGGAGTTACCAAGGAATTGAGCAACCTGGCCAAGAATACACTGATCGACGATCTTAGCCTGAGCAATCATGGCAGGTCGCAAGAATTCTGTTACCAGATCCTTGAACGACTTGCTTGCCTGACTGTCTCGGATCACGAATGAAACGTGAATCAACTGATTCAACACGACAGCCACATTCGTAGCAATCGCATCTTGGTTCGTCACGTCATCGCTAGCACCCTTACGAATAGCCACGAAGTGTGCAGGCTGACGTGTATTGACTGTATCACCGTAGTCTTGAATAATAGGTTCGAAATCTCGATAAACGAGTTTCGCTGCAACCATATTTTCTTCAAGGATGATCAGACTTTCATTTGCCCACAATTGCGGAACGTAGGCATCAACTTGGTTATCATAGAACGTGTTGATGCATGGAACGTATCGATTAAACGTCATTTCATTATCCTTTGTCTATTTTTCTTGTAATCTTCCATATTCATGTTTTCAAGATCAGCTTGGCGAATATTTTCGCTTCCCTGACCACCAACGCCCGTGTTGGTGTGTCCTTTGAACAAGTAGCCATGCGTTTCTGGCTTATCTTTCAATTGCTTAATAGCCTTGACTGGGTCTAGACTAAGAACAATTGGCTTACCTTCTTTATCGGTCTCTTCCAATTTGACGACGACCTTAAAACCTTTCGAGCGTCCAGCTTCATCCTTTTCTTCAACTACCTCAGTTTTATCTTTCAGAAGAGCTAAAAACACTGAAGGATTATGTGCATCAGCTTTGGCTGCTGCGTCCATAATTTCGCCAGCTATTTTCGAGTCAACGAAATTACGTCGCCAAGTATCACGTTCTTCTGTAAGAGCTTTCTTTTCGGCTTCATGAGTCGTAACAAGTTTATCCTTTTCTTGTCGCAGAAGCTCTTCTTTGGTTAAGAATTGGGTGTTCAATTCATCGATGCGTGCCTGTAATTTTTGCTTCTCTTCAGAAGTCAACGTTAGACTTTTCTTGTGCTGCTCAAGTTCGGCAATAGCCTTTTTCGCTGTTTCATCTGCTCGTGCTTTTTCAGCGGCTATAGCTTTTTGAAATTCTTCTTCCGTGTACTGACGAGTGCGTGTTCTGGCAGCGGCTTCCTCTTCCGCCTTCTTCTTCGCAGCTTCTTCAGCGGCACGCTTGGCAGCTTCCTCTTCGGCAGCATCATAGAACGTGTTAATTTTGGTCTTTAGACTTGTGACATACTTGGTCATTACGAAATCCTTACGAGTGTTATGTCTTCTGCTCGGCGGAGATATGGTATTAAAAATCGCCAAGCAATGGTGCTTAAAATACCAGCACCTACGTTTGCGGGTTGTCTAGCGTCTAACAAGTAAGTTGTAGAAACAGGCCCGAATTTACGCTGTTGGACAGTTCTATTTCGGGCATCTTCGTCGACGTCTCGGCCCAAAAGAATTTGATAAGCTTCTTCGTATGTTGCATATTGTATAGCTAAAGGTACTGATGTGTCACCACCACGAGGAAACTGCATAGTCTGAGTACAGCTTGTTTTTCTACCAAAATAGTTGAGTTGTTCAATATGTTGTGTTGCTTCCGTTAATACAGCAACTTTATCATCATCTTCGGCTTCTTTCCAAGCATCACGTCCATATTTCCTTGCAAAATAAACGTCACCACCTTGTACAGAGCCGTAGTATGGTTGAACAGTTGGTTCATCAAGAGTTTCGCGAGTATGACTAATTGTCTTACTTGAACCGTCTTGTAATATTAGGACAACAACATACTGATATATTAAGTTGTACGCTTGTGGTACTTGCCCAATAGGCCAATCAATACGTAGATTATAACCCAAAGGGTCTTTGGTTGTATCCCAACCAAGTGTTTGTAGTGTATTGAAAATGATGGCTGGTATTGTAAAAAGTCCAGATACTACTACAGTCGGATTGGTAGGATTAGATATATCCGTTACTGTGTAAGATGCTGTTGAAACATCACTCTGGACTAATGGTACATTATTGACAGACATTAGTCTGTCCATTAATGACCATGTAACATTTGGTTGTGTTATATCGGTCTGTCTTGGCATATTTCACTCACCTATCTGCATGACAGAGCCGTATTGTTTGTTGTTTGAAACTTGGAAAACAGAACTTATTTCTTGTATTTGACGTGTATCTAATAATGTAGCTATTTGTGAAGCTACTACAGAAAATATTTCAGTCTTAACTGTTACGATGAAATGGTCTTGTTGTATGATTACATCACCTAAAAGACCTAATCCTTCCCCTATACCCATACTAGGACAATTTTGCGCTATAGCCCCTGAGAGTATGGCAAAGGGTATAATTTCAGGTGAAATTGATTCCGATTCTGCTATATTTGAGGATATACATAATTGAGCAATTAAGTTACCTAAAATAGAATGATTCTCTTGGGGATTACCTGTAAGATTAATGCCTACATTTAATATTTCATCATCGTCTAAGTTTATATGCATTTGGCCGTAGGCCACAGGATTTAGACTTAACGTTTCATTATCACTTATA
>JAGWJP010000016.1 GCA_028865725.1 Patescibacteria group bacterium | reverse complement strand
AACATCATTAACCGATGAAGCGGTAACTTGAGTTTGACTCGCAAGCTGTTGAGTTACTCCCGGTCGTAACATAGTATTTAGTTATAAAGAATTATGTAGAAATCTGCTGATACTCCAGTAGGCGACCCCGTGAGAGTCGTAACGATCCGTTTTGCCATTCCCGATCCCATTGCTGCATTTTTTCCAACGTCTCCCGTATGGCCTGAAGAATCTCCGTTCGTGAGAAAGAATTTTGCGGCAGTCGTTTTGCTTCCGCTATTTCCCGTCTCGACCCATAAATCAGAACCAGAATTGTCCGAGAACAATTCCTGATACGAAATAGTGATTCCGGGAGTCGTTCCACCCGAAAGAGTCTTAAGATTTACGAGAATATCGCTGTATCGGTAAATTGCGTTAGCGAGATCTTCCCCGTTCGTATTGGGAAAAGAAATCGTTTGGCCGGTCGTTACCGTCGCGCTTCCAACGAAATATATTTTTTTAGCTTCTCTGAACATAGTTTTTATCTGATTATATTATAGCACCTTTCATCTTCCGAAAGGATAGCGTACTCGATTGCCGAACAATCCGATCTTATTCTTAGATCCTTTTTTAGGTTTCATGATGTTCTTTTTCTTCATTTTAACCTGCTTTTTCATATATTTATCATTTCATTTGAGGAACTGTTCCCTTTTGCATATTCGTCATAGTTTTTTTCATCGGCTGAGAACCTTGCAAAATGTTTTCAACACCCCCACCCTGACCTTGCTGAGGTTTCTGCTGCTGCATCTGCTGCTGAGCTTGCGATTGTTTTTCTTTTTCTTTTTTGTTCGCAAGCTGTTCTTCGTGAGCGAAATAGTGAGCCCATTTGACGCCTCCGCCTCTCGCTTGCAAGTGGATAGCCATGTGTACTTCATCATCATCGTTATCGCTGATTGAAGGCAATTTGTTTTTCGCTATCATTTCATTTTCTTGATGCGCTTTTATTTCGTCGATCGTATCGGGCATGATGAGACTGATAGTCGATGAATCGTCAATAAAAGAAGGCAAAAAGACGTATTTCATGAAATTTTTCATTCCTGAAGGATTCGCGACTCCTTGCAATAACGGGAAATACTTCATCATCTGAGCCTGCCTGAGATTCTTTTTGAATTCTGCTTCTTTCGAACTGATTATCTTAACGCGCGGGGGATACTTCGTTTTTATACCGTCAAGCTCTATTTCCTCAAAAATGATGCCTGAGGCATTCGATACGCTGATGATCTTTTTATCTCCGTCTTTTATGTAATCGGGATTGATATAGCGATGATACCAATGAGACCAGAACTCTTTTTCCGATACGTTGAGAATCTTATTTTGAAGAGTAGAAGTCATTTCAGCGATCATTTGGAGCACGGCTGCTTCTGTCGCGCTTTTCTTACCCTTAGGCTGCTGAGGCAAGTTAGGCTGAGATATGCCTATAGCGTCTAGAGATTCCTGCTGTAGCATCGAAAGAAAGGCATTCAAAGAGCTTGAGATCGTCTGTTTCGTATTCAGAGGAACGATTGATGCTGAAGGATTGCTTCCTTTTTTAACCGCTATATGCTGAGATACTTGACGCTGAAGCAATGCATTCGCGTCGACTATCGCGCCTTCGTCGAATACATAGAGCGGATTCGCTTCGTCTTTTGCCGCTATAAACATGAGATTGATCAAGACATTTCGTGCTCGGTGCTTATCTTCTATGAGATCGGGTATCGATACGCTTTGAGTCGAATGCGGTTCACGAAATGCTATTTTTCTCACCAGCGGCCATCGGCTTGTTTCAATATCTCCGTATTTCTTCCCGTCTTTGAAATCGACTTTTTGTCTTCGTATGAGTTTTGAAAAGTTTTTGTCCGTCCAATAAATCCATTTATCTCCATTCTGATCATAGGTCGCATGTTCCATGATCTGGTAGATGTTGTTTTGTATGGCGATCTGACCTGAACCCGATTGATCTGTTGCATTCGTATCTTTTGCCTGTTCTCTTTTAATCGTATAGTCCCATAATTCAGGCTCCATACCAGCGGGCAGCTCTTGAGCATTTCGTATATTTTCAATGCTTCCCGAGCGTATCATGAGATTTATATCCGCTCCGCTTCTCAATATCCATTTGCTGTAGAAACGCCATTTCTGTACGTCTGAAAACTTAGGATCGTGAGCGAATGCAAGCGGATTGATGACGCACGGTACCATGAGCTTTTTCTCTTCGTCCCAGCTCATCGTTTCAAGATATCCCTCGCCGAAGAAAAGAGCATCCCATAACCAGTCATAGTCGATGACCGATTTGTCCATCTCATCATAGTCGTGCATTGACAGCTTGTTGAGCATCTCTGTTTTCTTATAGTCCGAATCTTCATTACCTACAAAAGCGATCTGACGCTTATCGTCGTAAAGATTTGCCATGACCCTGTAGAAAAAAGAAAAGAGCGAATTGCTCCCGAGCGTACTGTCGCCGCGCCTGAGATTCGACATCAAAACGAGCTGTTTCGTCCAGCGCTGTTTCTTATTGCGCAGAAAAGACTGACCCTCCTCGTATTCGTTCGCGATCTGTTCGAGTATCTTTTCGTTGCCCGATTTAGAAACGAAATCCTTTGCCATAGGTATCACGTCTTTTTAGGATTCTTTTTTTTATCATTCTGAATATCCTCCGCCTTCTTAGCGATAGGATGCAAGTCCATAGGTATTTTGCCAAAGAAAGCATCATTTGGATTTAGGATATTTTTCTTGAGATAGCAGAATATTTTCCATCTGTTTCCGCCATTTTCATTGTCTTTGAGGGCATGGAGCGCCTTTTCCCCGTAATCATCGTAATTCGGTTCGTAGCCTATTTCTCTGAAATGCTTGAAAATCATATCGCGGAAATACGCCATCACCTTTTTTTCAGTCGCTCCTATCTCATTATACTCTACATCGAACGTTGTCAAAACAGCCTTACGCTTTCCGCCCATGTCTCCGCCCCAGTCAATATGCTTATTAGCCTCGATTGTTTTCTTTTCTACTGTCTCCATAGCTCAACGCTTTTATCGTAAAAGTTAGATGATCTGATGCGGGCATATCTCATAAAAGATGAGGAATCAACCGCGAAACATAGCGATAGCGCATCAACTGCATTCGGGCTTTCAATGCCGTGTTTCCTCAGTTCGCTCTTGCTCTCAATCACTATAGCATCATCGCTTTGTTTTTTGTAGCGTATAATTTTCCATTCGTTCCAGCATTCGTCTTTTTTAACCTTTCCTCCATTCTTCATCCACTGAACCGCTGACCAGTATATTTCAGCCTTTTTATTTGAAAACATGATGGAGTCAGAAGCGTTCTCGGCAAAGGATACGCGGAAAATCTCGGCATACATTCCCACTTTTCTTTTTATCTCTTCCAGCCTGTCAGCTACGCCGTTCCCTATTCCCGTCACATCAATCGTTATGCCTTTCGCTTCGTACTCATTCGCATATTGAACGATAAGCTTCACAAGCGCCATCGTGTCCTCAAGCTTTTGATTGAATAATACCTCTGCTGCCGTGTCGCTCTTTAAAACGATTGTGCTCTTGTCTCCTCCAGCCGCGGGGTCAACGCCTAGGATATACGCACCGATATGCATGATATCCGCCATTTCAGCGTTCTGCAATATCGCATCATCCGCTATGCGCATATACCCTTTTTCATCTATCTCTGATTCGAAAGCGTTCCAGTCTCCCATCAAATAAGCTTTCTTTTCCGAGTCTGTCATTGATTGCAGTTTTGACTTGTAGGATTCATCAAGATAAGGATTGTCATCAATGAGCGACTGTATGAAATAGAATTGATCCTTTTCGTTCTCATTCTCTGAAAATATGCGGTCAATCCATAAATCTTTCACCCATGAATTGCCACCAGGGTTCGCAGTTAAAAGCATCTTGCAATCATTGATGCCTTTCCACCTATTGCGCCGGCGTAAAATTCTGAATGTTTCAAATGTGTTCTTTTGCGCTTCGTCTATGCCTATGATTGCATACTCGCTGCTGTCATACTTCTTAGGGTCATCAAGGTTCCTGAATGCAAGCACACCGCTTCCAAGTTCCGGGCATAACACGTAACTGTTACCGTACAGCTTATGATCCGGGCAATAAGTTCCCATCCATTCCGGGAAATCCATTTTGCTGATCTGCCTATCTTTTAAACTCGGGTAGTCTTCGCAGAATAAAGCGCCCATGATTCCGCTTTTAACGTCTGACAATTTCCATAACCGATGAAGCATCAAAACCATCTCCCAGCGCAGCCATCGGCTCTTCCCGCCTCCCATGCCTCCGCCATACAGTATGTACTTGTAGTGCTTCGCTGCTTCATGCGCCATCTTTTGCTTTGGAAAGAATCCTGCAACTTCAGTCATTGAGATTGTATTCTCATCAGTCAGATATTATTGTTTTATCTTTCAAGAAATCAAACTCGGTAATACGGCGCTCAGTAGGCATCCCGTCAAGATAATTCCATATCAATTTTATGATTGTAGGATCACCCTCAACGATAGCTTTGTATAATATTTTTTTCCTGAATTCCGTTTCAATAGAAGTCTTTTTGCCATTTCCCAAAACTTCGTCGGCTGATTTTAAAAGCGCTTCACGTATGCGTGTAGTAAAGTTCTGAGTCCCTTTCGGATGACCTCCACCTGGATTTCCTTTGATAAACTTGCCAGTTACGGGGTGAGTGTATAATTTCGTTTTGTCTACGTTTTCTAACGTTTTTCCTTCCATATGTTTACAGTGTAGCACATTCTAGTATTTGGGCACAACGCGACCCTAACCCTTTAGTGTTTTGTAGGGCGCTGGTACGGCGTTCGATCTTTTTGGTTATCGATTCCCCGCTTTCAACTTCCTCAAGTAGCAGAGAACCATTCGCTGATAAGATGCTGACTAAATGGCAGGGAGGATGGCCGCGTTATCCTTTTCCCCTGCTTTCGCATCAGAACCCTATCAGCCATTATGTTTAGTGGACTGGTTTTACAAGCGAAGCCCAAAAGCTTGGTTCCCAATAAGATGTTTGTAGAAACAAAAAAACCTACGCATCGGCTGCGCGGTTCTTTTTTGGTGCGCATTTTCCTATAAAAATACACACCGTCGGATCAAGCGGCATACCTGCATTTTTCATGCACTTCCAGTGGTGCTTACCGCATTTGAAGCGCTTTCCTGGACATGCAGGACTTCCGTTTTTTCTTTTAAGCTTACAGGTATCAATATGAAAAAGAGCAAAAAAATCCTTTGGCGATTTCATTACTCTTTCCGATACTTGAGGCATAAAAAAAGTCAACTTTGATCACGGGCTGACGGAGGTGTAAAGCGTACCTTGTCCCCGGGGGGACGCCCGCTACCATAGTTGACTTTAAAAAGCTTTACTGACCGTCTATTACATTATGAAGCTACTCCAGATCGATTGCAAGTGCTTACCTGTGGATAACTTTTATTATCACGCGGCATGAAAATAAAATTGCGCGGCGCGTTAACCTCATCAATTCATAGGGTTAATACAAAAACAGCTATGTATACTAAGGGGATATCTTTTCAAATAAATCCATATTTCCGTATGGTTAGGTATTGACATGCTCATTATATACGGTATACTTACTGCATAAAGGTCGGACATTCACAATGTTTCATCAATAATAATGGAAAAAAACTATGGAATACACCAAAGAACAAAAGCGGGAGTACTTCGCAAAACTTCGTGCTTCATGGAAGGCAAACAAAGACGCTGCCGAGAACGACAGCGACGGCAGGATCAAGTACGAAGCGATCCGCAAGGAAACCCCTGGCTTCTCAATAAGCTACTACGGTTTTTACTGGACATTGCGCCAGATGATCGCGCAGAACCTAGAGGGAACGCCCTACATCGACGCGAAGACGTTTAACGGGTGGAAAAGCGCGGGCTTCAGAGTAAAGAAAGGGGAGAATAGCAAGATCGAAGGGGTGACATGGATGGCGGCAAAGTCAAAAAAAGAAGAAGAGGACGACGATCATACAAATCTCTACCCCAAAAAATACGCACTATTCCATAAGAGCCAGGTAGAAGCGATAAACTAAATAATATAACGCGTAGTGCCGAGGGGGAGTTAGCGGTCGCGTTAGCTGCTCCCCGGCACTAAGAAAGGATCAAGAATATGAAAAAACAATACATGACTCGGTATCAGTTCGATAACCACGATTGCGACCAGTTCAGCGGCGAGGACGGATGCAAGATTTGCGCTGAGTGGGATATGCAAGGACGCACTGAGCGCTGTTTCCTCTGCGACAAGGAAATCGGGTCAAAATCTACGTCGTACGCTGTCGGAAACCTTGTCGAGTGCTGGGAGTGCAGGAACGACGAGAAACAGCCTCAGGACGCAGATAATGCCCTCACAGAGGCATATGAAGATTATACAGACGACTATCCTATAGGCTCATTGATTGAGCCGTATGATATAGAGATTGAAAAAGAACTAACGAGATAAAAATATGGAAGAAAAGAAAATGGTCAAAAAAAACGAAGAACCTGCCTCAGTAAACTCATTTATCAGTCAGGCGATATCTCAAGGGCTGCCAGTTGAAACAATGGAACGACTGTTTTCATTAAGGGAAAAAGTAAAGGCAGAACAGGCAAAAGAGGGATATATAATCGCATTGTCAAAGTTTCAAGGAGAATGCCCGATTATCGAGAAAACAAAAAAGGTTCTCAATAAAGACGGACGCACTATTCGCTATCAATATGCCCCTATAGATGCTATTGCGGAACAAATAAAAAAGATACTCGTTGAAAATGGATTATCGTACAAATGGGAAGTAGAAAACAAACCAGGATTTATCAAGGCAACCGCCATAATCACGCATGAAATGGGACACACGGAAAGCAGCTCATTTGAGATTCCAATTGATACTGAAGGATTTATGACTGCACCGCAAAAATATGCATCAGCTCTTACATTCGCAAAAAGATATTCACTGTGCAATGCGCTTGGTATATCGACTGGCGATGAAGACGTTGATGCAAATGACGCAGTGAAAGATGCAGAACCGACTTCATTAAAGGCAAGAATAGTGTTTTTATGCCGATCACTTGGCATTGAACCAAAGACGAAAAACGAATGGGATCAGCAAATTGTTAGCAATACTCTATTAGAACTCAAGGAAGAAAATTACAAAGAGATCATTATTCGCCTTGAGCAGCTTGTAAGAGAAAAACAACAATATGATAAAACAGACAAAGTTTGATAATGAGCAGGATTGGCTTGCAGGACGCCGTGGCAAGATAACGGGAACGCGCGCGGGATCAATGCTATCAAAAAGAGACAATAAGCCGCTCAAGACATTCTATGAGGTTATCGCGGAGCGCATCGCTATACCGTCTGATGGTGAGAATGCGATCGATCGCGGCAAGAGATTGGAACATGAAGCAATCGAGAGATTTGAGAAAGAAACAGGAAAGGTCGTCGATAAGTCTCTTGTATTGTGGACGAGGGAAGATGAGGAATCGATAGCTGTTTCACCAGACGGGTTCATTGGCGATACGGAGGCAGTTGAGTGTAAATGTCTTAACAGCGCATCACATATCGAGGCATTGATTACTGGAAAAATTCCAAGCGAATATGAGTATCAAGTATTGCAATACTTTGTCGTGAATGATGATCTGAAAACGCTGTATTTCATATTCTATGATCCAAGGATGCCGCGAGATTATGTTTGCTTTACGATTGAGCGCGACAGCATTGCAGAAAAAGTAGCAACATCTCTCGAGGAACAAAGGGAAGTATTGAAAAAAATCAAAGAAATTGAGAATCAAATAATAGCATTTTGATTGTGACAGAAAACCAAAGAACAATTCAGCAAAACAAAGCATTGCATCTCTATTTCAGACTATTGGCAGAAACATTAAATGATGCTGGACTCGATATGCGCGTAATCCTAAAACCCGAAGTGGAGATACCGTGGACGCCAAAAAATATAAAAGAGTATTTATGGCGACCGGTTCAAAGAATACAGCTCGGAAAAAAAAGCTCAACCGAATTGACAACAAAAGATATTGATGTGATTTATGACACGATCAATCTTCATCTTTCAAAGCATGGTGTTCACGTTCCGTTTCCAAGCATCGAAGAAATGTCATTGCGACAAATAAAATGTTAATGACTATGATTGTTAGAAGAAAACATGAAAGGACGGGCGATGGTTTTCTCGACTTTCGCAAAGACTCGCACAAGTACCGCATCTTCCGCTACTGCTATCATCGTAAAGGGCAATGGATACATAACGGAGAATTGCAGCGCGAGGCTATGAATAGCGACGCAAAGGCAGAAGGCAG
>JAGWJP010000061.1 GCA_028865725.1 Patescibacteria group bacterium | reverse complement strand
ACTTTGGGGAATCTTGGAGGGTGCGAAGTAAACCGGAGTTTGAATACTCTGGATTGAAAATCGATTAGAAATTAGAAACTAGGATAAGCAACCATGACTCACTGGCGCCGTGATAAACTCGTAATCGCTACTCTGCCAGCCGGAGTTCGAACTTTGCTGACTTTGGAATCACGCGCGTTAGATTCCAATTGGACCGAGGCGAAGAAGTTTGAATTTCGGATTTGTCTCACTGACTGCTTAGGATTGAATCACAGATTGCATCATGGAAAAGGACAGTGGAATCTGTTCTACCTGATGGCTAAGCGATTCAATGATGAACAGTGTAAGTTGATTCAATTGGAACGTTTGGTTTTGGGATAGATGGAGAATCTAAGATGAACATCTATGAGTTCGCTCGCACGCATTGCCTGTCTGATTTTAAGCGTAACCCGGAGAAGTTTTTCGAGGACAATTTCAGGCAGATTGTCAAGGCGATTCTCTCCGGTAGCGATACGTATGCCGCCGTTTTGGCTTGCAAGGCGGCTCACGTTTACAACCTGATTCAGAATCCGTAGTTAAACTTTTATTCTGCTCCTGATTAGTTAATCCTGATTAAGTCTAATTCATTTAATCAGGAGCAGGCTTAAGGGTTTAAACGGAAGCCGAATACTTCGGATGGCTATGAAGATAACACTTAAAGAATCTAGGTCCAGACGATATCAAAAAATTAGAATATTGGCTGGAAATAAATGTCTAAAGTGTTCCAAGCCGACTTATAAAGATAGAAATTTTTGTAAATATCATCAGCTATTAGAAGATGATAAAAATGAAAAATCGAGTAATTAAGGCTGCTCCTAACTGGCTTATTAATGTGCTAGTTGGACTTCTTGCACTTTCAATTTTTGCACTCTTTTTGACATTGTTACTTTGTCATTAATTTGGAGAATTAAATCGTGCCTCCAATCGTTAATCATTGTCCAATCTGCGAAAAGCGGATTTTCGAGCCAATCAATTTTGGCGATTCTTGGCTGCTAGAATGCGGTCATTTCGTCGAAAAGATTGGATTGAAACAGATTGACAATCCTAGAATCACTTCAGCCGACGGCACTAAAACCCTGTTTCCATATCAGCAAAGTGATTTGAAGCTGATTGAAGACTCTGGATGCCGGAGTTTGCTCACCTATGAATGCGGACTTGGAAAAACGATTACGTCTGCGTTCACTTTGAAGAATCATCTAGAAGAACTGAGCCCGATTCTAATTATTGCAAAATCGGCAGTTCTAGCTAATTGGGAACGTGAGCTTAACTGTGTTCTAGGCGACTCAATTCTGCCAATTTGGCTCGTTAATGGAAAATGCCATCCAATTCCGGGAATGCCGATTCATATCATTAGCTTTGATATGCTTCGGCGTCTAACTGAGCCACTAAAGAAATACAAGTTTAAGACACTAATCATCGACGAATGCCAGCATATTAAGGATATGCGTTCGGCTAGAACTAAGTCTTTGCAGGAAATTGCTGCAAATGCAAAGCATATCTTAGCACTATCCGCAACTCCAATTAAGAATCACGCGGCTGAATATTTTCCAATTCTAAATATTCTACAACCTGAACGCTATCCAATTTTTGACCGATTCATTCGTGAAGATTGCGTAAGTTTCCGTTCAGGTTATGGATATAAAGTCGGCGGCCTGCGTAATCCTGAACGCTTCTATGAGAAAACTAA
>JAGWJP010000060.1 GCA_028865725.1 Patescibacteria group bacterium | reverse complement strand
ATCGTAGACTACCAAGCGGCCATTCGTGGTAACGCCGAACTACAGCAAGCAGACAAGTCACGCGAAATGCAGGAACTTCTCTTCGGCTTCACGGATCCTGCAAACGGTCGGATCGTTCCTGGACTCATCGAGGAACTTCAAAACCGTCAACAAGCCATGAGCCCGTACGTAGATTGGGGCATTCAACCTCAGAATAAACAGGGATATACTAAATGACGAGCTCAATGAAACCCGTTCCCATCGTGGCTCCCTTTAAGGGAATCATTACGGACGTTCCATCCGGGTTCGATCCCCAATCGTTCGACCTAGCTCAGAATGTTCTGTTCCGCAAGTCACGTATCGTGACGATTCCCCAACTGACTCAGATTATGGGGCAGCCTCCCGATGGACGTATTATTAGAGGAATGGCCAGTTTCCTCGACGCACTTAATAACTGGCATACACTAGTTCTTACGGATTCGACTCCTTATTTCATGACCTACGGAGGAGCTTATCCGCTTACTTACAATCCACTTTCGTTGCCTCTGGGTATTCCCAACCTAGCAGGAACCGGGTTGCCCTTCGCTATAGTCGAAATGAACCAACAAGTCTTTTTCTGTAACGGGAGTGTACCTCTCCTGTACGCAGAAGGTTCATCCTCGGTCAAAGTGGCGGGAGACGTTCCCGGAGCTTGCTATTACCTCGCAGAAAACTCGAGTCATCTCATAGGAGTAAACTGGGTTATTCCGGCCCCTGGCATCTCAGGCTCTATAGCTAAGCCTTTCTACGTGCAAATATCAGATGCTAATAATCCACTCGTGTGGACTCCTTCCAGTTCGAATTCTGCTCAGATCATCAACCTGATCGAAAAAGGTGGCGTACCAACTGGAGTCTGTACCTTAGGCTCTTATACGTACGTCTGGAGGCAATATGGAGCGAATGTACTCTGGCCATCTGGCCAAGCGTTTGCAGCATTTAATAACGAACCCTTTACTTGGTCTAATCCTGGTTGGGGTAACTATTATCCTTACGCTCTTGCAGTTTGGAATCAGAGCGCATTGATGGTGACTCATGAAGGCGAAGTCTTACTCTTTTCGGGAGCCGCGGGCCCTACAGCTCAGGCTTTCCAACCTATGGCTCAGGGTAAAGTCAAGAAGCAACTGGCGCAAGATCTTACGCAGGTGTCGGGTGACCAAGTATTCGGCTTCTTGACGGATCAACTTGGACCGGGTTATGACTTCGTCGCTTATCACCTGTGGATTCCAGGACTCAACAAAGCCTGGATTCTTAACCTCGAAGAAGGGTCCTGGTCCACAGCTACTCTCACTGGCAAGTATCCAACCGCCTTTGGCAACTTGAAGGTGCAATAATGGCTGGTCCAGCTATTCGCGTACTCTACGCAAGTCCTTCTGGGACCATAAACGTCGGCCCAGCTCCTGTGGGTCCTGCGTCTGTTAATCAGACGCAACCTGAACCCCGAGTAATGGTGCAGAATACCGGGAATCAAGCACTCACGGTTACGGCCGTCACTCTAACGGATATAGTTGCTAACCCTGGAGACTTTACTTACAATGTTATAAATCCGCTGCCTCAGACGATAGCTCCAGGAGCTTCTGTCATTTTAGGTTCGATTACCTGTCTACCAACTATGGTTGCGGGCACGACCGAATCTACTCAATTGAATATTACTTCTAACGCTATCGCAGGAGTGCACTCTTACACAGTCGAGTGTACCGCAGCTAATGCGCCTACAGCTGCT
>JAGWJP010000059.1 GCA_028865725.1 Patescibacteria group bacterium | reverse complement strand
AAGTAGATAAGGCTCCGGAAAATCTCAAAGGCGAACAGCGTAACGAATGGGCACTTAATCCATCGCATAAAAAACCTAACGCATTAGATTTAGGTTATCCTAAATTGAAAGCTGAATGTGTTAAGAATGCCGCTCAGTCGTTAGGGAAAATTTTTGGTCGGGATATTAACCGAAAGAAAGCGGACACATTCAAACCGGCTTTTAAATCATTAACAGTAGAAGGATTCAAGTCACTTGTAAAACGTCTTGAGAGCGGCGATAACGCGGCAAAACTCATAGCACAAGCCGAAACATATTTTATCCTCGAACCTGAGCAAAAAGAAATTTTAGAAGGATTTAAACCTAAACTTTTACAAAATGGATCAATTTGAGAAAGAATTAATATCAGCAACGCCGCAAGGTTCGGAACAATGGATAGATTTACGGGCAGGGCGTTTTACCGCTTCTGAATTCTGGAGACTCGTAACGGAACCGCGCACAAAAGCAGCTAAAGAAGCCGGCGAATGGTCACAAACCGCAATGACATACATAAAGGAAAAAGTAGCCGAAACATTGACCGGCCAGCCCAAAACGGAATCCTACGCTTATCCACTCGTCTATGGAAAAGAACTCGAACCACAAGCCCGGGAATACTTCGAATCTAAAACCGGCTTAATAGTTAGTCACTGCGGCTTTCAGGTTTACACTGATCACGCCGGAGGCAGTCCAGACGGATTAATCGGCGAAGATATGGGACTCGAAATAAAATGTCCATTCAATTCAGCAAACCAGATTGATTACCTTTCATTGAAGGCTGAAAACTTTCTGGACGAATACCCCGAATATTTTTGGCAAGTTCAATGTAATTTGAAATTCACCGACCGGAAATTATGGTATTTCGTTACCTACGATCCGAGGTTCAAGAAAGAGGAACACAAAATGAAAATCCTTAAAATAACTCCTGATGCGATTGCTTTTGCAGTAATTGAAGAGAAATTAATTAAAGCAATCGAAACCAAACTTCAAATAATTTCGAACTTATGAAAACAGCAGAAGAATTTGCAGTGCACCTAAGAAGTTTAGGAGCATGTAGAAGTGCAAAAGACTGGTCAAAGGGGATGACAGCTCAAGAGGCATGGGAGAAGTGCGAACGCGGAGACTGGCTGTTGTGGTGGGCGCAAAAAGAAAATATTGACCTCAGAATGTTGACTCTCGCAAAGGGTGAATGTGCCAAGACTGTTTATCACCTGCTGAAAGACGATCGCAGCCGAAGGGCTGTTGATGCCGCCATCGCGTTTGGTAAGGGGGAAATTACGCGTCAGGAACTTGACGCCTCAGCCGAAGCCGCCGCCAAAGCCGCAGCCGCCAAAGCCGCAGCCTCCGAAGCCTCCGCCTACTTCGCAGCCGCCGCAGCCGACGCCGTTGCCGCCGGCGCCGCCCACGCCTCCGCCTACTTCGCCGCCGCCGCAGCCGACGCCGTTGCCGCCGGCGCCGCCCACGCCGCCGGCTACGCAGCCGCCGCGGCCTCCGAACCCGCCGCCGACGCCCCCTACTTCGCCGCCGCTCGATATAAATCACTAAAACAAACTGCGGAGATCATCCGCTCGATCATCAAACCCGATTTTTTATGAAGTCTAAAATAGATATTGACCCAGAATTTGATTACCCGGACAAAGGAAACCTTTTCTTTAATGTGATCTTGAAGGCGATATTTTGGGGGATTATTATCGCAGTAGTTATAGTCAGTTTAGGAATCACACTTATTAAAATATTTTCATGAAAT
>JAGWJP010000058.1 GCA_028865725.1 Patescibacteria group bacterium | reverse complement strand
TCCCATTGTGAGCGTACCATGCCTTGATAGTGGCAGTCTAGCTATATCTATAGTGGCTTTGGATTGAAGGGGTTAGCTGTGGTACTTCGGGCTAGGCGACTAAAAGTTGGAAGTTGAGAAAGTGATTTTTTATATTTTAACTTTGAGTTTCTTCGAGCCTGTGCTTTGGGAGTAGGACTCCCCGTCGGCCATCCTTTTTTCTCTATTTTTTGTTTAATCTGCTTTCTCATTTTTTACCCAATACAAACTCTTTAAATTTATTTTTTCTCCTCTGTTGTTCTTTTTCACTAAGTCTATAGTAATTACCATTATCATCAAATTCCATTACGGTTCCATCTTTAAAGAATGCACCGAATGAAGTTAATATCAATTCAGGTGCTTCATCACCCTGTCCAAATAATATTTTATGATATTCATCGTCTATTGCTTTTAAAATATCAGGTTCTGGCATTAGGCAATTCTTATGTAATTATAACGATCTCTAATATATTGATTAAAGTACTCTCCACGAGAACCCGCTTCAATAAGTGCGGCGGCTTCGTATGCTTGCACTCCGAAATAACGCCATGTTCCAATCGAGGGATTGTGAAAAGTCACATCGAGTTCCTCGGCGGCGGGATTATAATTCACATTACTAATGCAAGTTGAAAACTGACGAGCAAAGCGGCCTTGTGTTCTTGATTGTCTCTGTTGAGCCATTTGTCAGAGTTCCTGCCAAAAATAGGGTTCAACTTTTTCATTAAGAGCATCTTTTAAAGTAAAAGTTATACATTTACATTTCTTTTGATAACAGTCTTGTTCTACTTCTTGATTACAATGTGTACACCAAAGTCTTACGGGGAGTTTCATTTTTTTTTTGGTAGATCAAGCTGTAAAGAAGCTGTAAAGATGTTTTCCAAGGTGCGCCGAAGGCGATTGCTCGCCTCGGTTTGGGGGCTCCTACCCGCGCTGCGCCCTAGTAAAAATTGTTAACGAAAATCTCATCAACCAAATCCCATGCTTCTAAGTCGCCAGCGTTTGAAAGGTGATTGAGGATCGAACCAATAACGAGATTGCCATAGAACTTCTGCGAAGACTTTGCAAGGGTCAAAGGATCGGCCGGAACTTTAGCTACAGTGGAAAGGATATTCATATAGTCAAGGATAACATGAATGGGGGAAAGAAACATAAAGAAATCGTCAGCACCCAATAGAAATTTTGAATGCTGACGATTCGTGAGAGTTAACTCACCTCACGCCGAATCTTGACACGAGACTTGATTTCGATTGTTCGGCCACTCTCAAGATTCTCGAAAATGTAGTGAGTAGTGGAACGCCGATCGAATAGACGATTCGAGTTGAAGTGAGGATTGTAGACAGCTTCACGAATGAACTTTGCACGAATCATGCCGGAGCTGTGCTTTACGATGTATGTTTTTCCAATCTGAGGCGTTAGCATTGTGATATTCTCCTAATGTGAAATGCCCTACTCCACAATGTTAGCAGAGTAGGGCAGAGTTTGTCAACAGTTTCGAAAAGTTAGCTCTTGCTGGATGCCAGCATCGCGGCGCTCATCGCCACGAGACCGGCCTTGATCGCATCGTTGCTCTTGATGAAAGCAATCGCTTTCTCTTTCGCGGCTCGCTTCTGTTCGCGCGTCATTTCCTTGCTGAATCCGAATTGCTGCTTCGCGAGATTCAGCACGAAATTGTTGACGGTATCGTCGTGAGCCGGCTGAACATTTGCCGGACCGTTCAAAGTCGTCTCTTCATCGTCCGCAAACGAGTG
>JAGWJP010000057.1 GCA_028865725.1 Patescibacteria group bacterium | reverse complement strand
ACAGTTACATTTTGGAAGCGGTTCAGGGCTGTAAATTCTGAGCAGCGTCTTAAACGGATCACGGCAGCGGTTCAAAGAATTTTAGATGATCCGCAAGGGACCGGTTTAGCTTATGCGTTGAAGGAAACAAAATGCTGCCGGTGCGGAAGAGACTTAACAGTACCGGCTTCTATTCATGCTGGTTTGGGACCTGGATGTGCGCGGAAGGGGCATTGGAATAAAGTGGATCAAAAAACAGTCTATCAAAATCAAATGCAAAATAGGCCTTGACATAATGTTTATAATTTTGTATACTTATTGATAGGGGAGTGCAGCTCAAAAATCACACTCTTGAAAAGGAGACAAGGAATGGCAAAAGCGAAAAAAAAATCGAATGTGCAGCTTCTAACACAAGCGGAGGCACATAAACGATGGCCGAAGCGAGGTTACGATACTTACCGTCCCATTGAATACATCATCGCGGGGACGCGGCGGAGTGTGCTTGCTGCACTCCGATTGGTTGTCAAGGTAGACGGAAAATACATTCCTATTACTCGGATTAAAGCATCAACGATCTATGCGTTGGCCAGCAACCCGGATTTAGTTGGATACGGTTTGTCTATTGACATTGATACTTCAAACGACTTCCGTATCATCGAATACAAATGAGAGCGTATCACAATCGGTGCAGGTTCTTTAATAGCCTGCACCGATTTCCTTATGAAGATATGGGGCTGAATGCGTACAGGGTGGTATAATCCCTGCCGGGCGAGTACGCAAGCTCGCCCAATTTTTATATCCACAAGGAGGAGTCAACAAATGAAAGTATTGAGCATTGATTGGGATTATTTTGTCAATGTGGAATCAGGTGGATGTGGTTTTCGTATGTCGTTCCGGGTGCCGGACGCCTCCGGAATACGATCACCGGTTCACCATGTTTTGTAAGATGTTGGGATCAACAGCATTTTTGAAGGAAAGGGAAATAGAAGAAATTAAGGAACCAGCACAAGCATTTGTGGAGGAGCGAAAACTTAAAAATGATCCTATTGGCGTGTGAACGTGAAAACCATGAGCGTTGCCAGGGGTTTAAGATCATCGAAAACCCTGCAGATGTTAGTCAGCCTCGAAAGAAAATTGAGTGTGCGTGCAAGTGTCATGCTCAAAGCCAAGGGAGGGTGATTGAAAACTGGCGCATCTATTTTGATGAGTGTCTGAAAAACAATCACAATGCTTGTTCGCAAACCAAAAAGGATTTCTCGCAGAATCGAAAACGGATCTACACCTGCAAATGTACGTGTCATCGGGAATTTTGAAATTTCAACAGAAAGGAGACAGGTCATGGATCAGAACGATGTAGCAAATGTGATGGGGTCGTTAGCAGTTTTGGATTCAGTGCAAACCAGAATTAACCATTGCCCGATGGTCGTGGTTCGGAAGGATGGAAAAGACGAACAGGAATTTGTGTTGAATCTCAACGCAGATATGCTACATGAAATTCAATGGGCTGTGTCAGCAGCGCGAACGAGTTTGTCGATAATGCTTGAACCTCATTTGTTGAAGATGCCTCATGGAACGGCTTGACATAATGTTTATAATTTTGTATACTTATGGGTGACAAAATGTTCCCAATTTCAAACTCTCAAAAACAAAAAGGAGACAAACATAAAATGGGCATAGGATATTTAGTTTTAACTATGAAACAAAACAATGGTTATGGTGATCTCAACAATTTTGATACTGACACTGTTGTTCGAGCTTTGAAGGAGAGGTTGATTAAAGTAGTATCTTCTTCTTTTGGAAATATCATGCTAACCGCAAAAGGCTATAGAAAAGGAGATGAGTAAGAAGTCGTATCCCCAAGGTCAGATTTTAACAGTCTC
>JAGWJP010000006.1 GCA_028865725.1 Patescibacteria group bacterium | reverse complement strand
TATGGATCTATCCTATTGAGCACTAATCACATACGAAGTTTGTTAACGAAATGTTAAGACGGTTCGAAGTCTTCGAGTTCCATCATGATATTCAAGCAATCCTCATATCCGTCGATCCTTCCCTTGATATAAGCTTGAAGGATTAATTCATAATTATTTTCATTTATGTCTTCGACCGATTCCAAATCTAGATTTTGAATTTTTTTAAACATTTGCATCTTTCTTTCGATGATTTCTGATGTTTCTTCATAATCTAATGCATGCATTCCTGACGTGATAAACGTCAAAGCCACTAAAAATATCTTCATTTTTGCAACTCCATCTCTTGGCTGCTTTCATGCTGAGGAATGAACTTAATGATCACTCCGCTCTTTCCTTTAATGCATGCTTCTGAAAGCTGATAGATCTCTCCGGGCTGTTGCTCGTGATAACACCCGAATAAAAATAGCAACGGCATTAAAACCATACACTTCATCCGTTTTACGAGGCGGAAACCCGGTTCTTTAGGACTGGGGGGAAGCCTCGCTCCTTTTAAAGTTTAAAAATGCCGGTCTTTCCCGGCTGTCAACCTGTAAGAGTCTTGTAACGGAACAAAGCTGACTTGCAATGTTCTCTCCCCTCGACAATGTTATTCCGCGGTTTACGTACTTGCATCACGCGCTTAACCCTTCTGCGTGTTTAAACACAAGTCTTAGAGCCCGGAACTGAGAAAGCATTCCGGGGTAACTATACATTCGCGGATAACGTAGCACTTTCTAGGATTGTCAATCTCCGGTGCTAAGTCTGGTCAACATTGGGCTTGAGATTTTCCTCAAGCTTCTCCCTTTAGGGAGGGGTAGTTGACAGCGTCCTCCTTGTCTTGACTTTTTCATTATATATGATGTAGAATTTAATGCAAGCAAGGAGTAAAAAAATGCTAAAAGAATTCATTAAAAAAAATAACATGACAATTGAAGGGTTCTGTTCTGAATATGGACTGTCTCGCAGTACTATGTATCGGATCTTTCAAGGATATCCGGCCTGCAAGAGCATCAGTGATACGATCCGAAAGTTCACAAAAGGGAAAGTGAAAATACCCATTATAAAAATAGGCCGTCCTTTTTCTAAAAATGGAGCCCCTTCCCGCCACTGTCCTCAATACATTAAAACCTATAACCTATGGTATAGGCTTATAAAAGCTCTTACGGAAAATACAAAGCAGTACAGGATTCATCCTAAGTGGGAGAGCTGGAGTTGCTTTAGAAAGGAAATGGGGCTTCTTCCTGAAGGGTTTAAAGGGATAGGGATTAAGAACGGTTGCATGGTCTATTGCAAAAAAAATTGCTTCTATGTGAAAGATGGGAGAAATAGGTCTTATCAAAGAAAAAGATAGTAGTAAATTCGTTATAATCATAGTCTAAGAAAGAAAAGCCTTAGCTGCATCCTGTCAGATCACTAAGGCTTCACACGAGAAACGATTAAAAGAATCGTATTTCTTTTACCTGTTTTTTGTAAAGCGTTTGAAGATTTTACAAAAACTAGCAGGTTTAAGATGATGCTTTATAAAATCCATCAGGTTTAAGATGATGGTTTATAAAAGCGAGTCGAGTATATCAAAAGCTCGAATTATCTAAAAGTACAATCTTTATTTTAATCAGTTCTCATATTAAATCTGACAGCAACTAAAACTTTTAATCGTAGGTTTATTATGAATGATCAATATTTCATCCAAGAAGAAAGTCACTCAAATTTTACCATTATCCCCAACATTATAACAGAAATGGGACTTTCCCTTTCTGAGATAGGGCTTTATTTTTTCTTCAAGAAGATTGCAGGAGAAGGTGGACAATGCTTTTATTCTTTATCAAGATTAGCCGAGATGACAGGATCTTGTGAAAATACAATCAGAAAATCTAAAGCTAATCTAGAAGAAAAGGGACTGATAAGAATCATCAAACGAAAAAATGAAGAATCTAAAAAGAACGAGACTGATGTAATTTTGATTTGTGATATCTGGTCAATCAATCAAAAACACTTTGATGAAAAGAAAAATAAAAAATTTAATACTGGTTCACCACACGAACCACCCCTGGTTCACCACACGAACCACCCTGGTTCAAAAAATGCCCCCCCCCTGGTTCAAAAAATGAACCACCCTGGTTCAAAAAATGAACCCTATAAAGAACCAATAGAAAAAGAACCAAAAAAAGAAGAAAAAGAAAATGCTTATAAGCCTTGCGCGCACGCGACCCCTTCGGAACCAAAAAAAGAAAAAGTCTCTGAGACACTCAACGGCTTCCCTTGTTTTTTTTCTTCTTCTGAAAAGAAAGCAATTGAGAAGAAAGGATTTTCTCCTGAGCGAATCAAGAAGGTTGTAGACTATGCTCTTGAAAATGAATTCTGGGCTCCTAAGCTGAAGAAGTCAGGCGATATCTTTAAGCACTTCGACTCCATCAACGCTCAAGTTGATCCCGATTTCGAAGATCTTTCCGAAGACGACCGATGCAAGCTTGTTATTAAACAGCTCCGAAAGAAATACCCGTTAGCCAAGCTCGTTGCTGATGAGTATTCGGTTTATGATCAATGCTATCAACGCACTTTCCCATTTTCAATGGGCTACAAAGAACTGAAAAGAAGAATCTTGGAATGTTGGGGCTTAAGTGAATGAACGTATCCTTCAAAAAGATCAGAAACAGGCCTAGGATCGCGACCTATGACCTCATTGGACTCTTTAGACGTCTTAACATTATAAATCGATCATAGAGCCTTTAAAACGATTCCGTAAATACCCGGCCTCAGAAACATTCGGGTTTTTGAAGTTTGTTAAGATTTCTTAATAATCGACCGACTTTTTGATTTATGTATTTGAGTATAAGACTCTTACAATGTTTGTTAAGATTTCTTAATAATCACTTAACTCATTAAGAATCAAAGGATAAGGAATTTATTGGTGTGAATAAACCCCCCACACTGTGCAGGGGGAAAATTGAGGATACAATTTAAGACTTTATTTTCACGATCTTGGACTTTTTTTTCATTTTTTCCAGATGAAATTGATTGAGGGCTTCGTCATAATGAGCCCAGTTATCATCATCATTTGGGTCAAAAAAGAAAAACCCTCCACATCGAAAGTTATACGTCATCGTAAAAGGGAAAACACCTCTCATCAACGCAAATTTTTTAGAAAAAGGACCTTTCCTTTCCATTACTCTAATAAATCCTATAGATAGTTTTTTTAATAAGAGAAAAGACATCACGAAAATACTTACCACGAAAATAATTACTATGATTAATGTATTAATCATGCTTAACCACCTTCCAAACTTCTATAGCTTGTTTTCTATAAGATTCAAGATCCACTCCTTTAAGCTCAGGGATCGAGTCATACCCGATAGTCCCTTTTCGAATCGTCTTTCGAAAGCTGTAAGAACTCGAGCAAGATCCATCCTTTGAAGATATCTCAAAGAGCCTTTTCTTGATCTCTTCTTTCTTTGCGGAAGCTTCTTTTTCTATCACGTCCTGCTCTTCGTATCTCTTGCAAAGATCATCGAACTCATCAGGATTTTTGATAACGTCTAAAAGATACGGTGTTGGCTGTATCATGCCGAGCATGTTTTCGATATAGAACTTCCTCTCTTCTTCCATCATCTTTTCTATAAATATAGCATCTCTTTTTACTAAGACAAGCTCAAAGTCCGTCTTTCCATCTTCTTCATAACAGCTTAAAAAGTACATCTCATCAATACCTGCACAAACCATCTGCGACTGAACTTGTGGATAATAGTAGTCGATTACTATTCCCTTCTTTGCCGAATCATGCACTTTTTTATTGGCCCACTTGATTTCTAAAGCCATGCGGTTTTTTTCATCCCACCCATCCAGCGTTGCAAACTTCCACTCGTAAATGTCCGACTCGACGATTTTCGGATTAAAACTCATGCCAAGAGTATAGTCTGCCCAGTCCAGAGCCTCTTTCTCTCGTTCCAGCCCTCTTTGCATCGCTTTGTTTAAGAACGGATCTTTACCCAGTACCTTTTCTTCCCAAAGCTGCATTCGTGTCTTATGGGGGCTTATCCCAAGTATTGCAGCACTATCCGACGCTCCTATTTTATGTCGTCTCCATTCTTTCCATTCGCTAGACCCTATAATCATTGTTTCCCCCTTGCTTTTTTGACGATTCTTTTTTCTTAAGCCCTTCATTAATTAAAGCACTGGCTTGAGAGGCGGTAATGGAATCTAATTCCTCTTTCGAAAGTGTACTTACGAAATTCTGTGATATTAAAGAAAGTAAAGTGTTTTTTTGAGAATCTGTCATAGAAGAATTAGGAGATTTTTTCTCTTCTTTCTTCATTTCCCCTGTTTCTCGATTGAAGTCAACGCACCCGTTTCCGTCTTTGTCTTCTTCATCTTCCACGATTCCTAATGCTGACGATAGAGCATATCTCTTACAGTAGGTTATAGCTCCTCCCAGTCCATGAGCATCTTTCTTTCCCGCTGAAACGGGCATGCATAGCGGACCGAACTCCATCCATTCCCCACTTTCATGCCATAGGGTCGTAGTGACTGCAACTGAAAACACCGTTATATCTGTTGTCGCTTCTTGTGTAATGCTCAGTCCGCATTCAGATAAAGCATGCTTAATACCATTAATCATATCTTCTAGTCTCATGTACTTAGAAGCTCCTCCGAAAGCTCGATTCCTTCCTGAGCATTCCAAATCTTTCGCCATTCCTTGGAACTTGCTTAAAGCTTTTGCAATCTCTTTTATACTTTCACTTTTTTTCATCTTGTATCCTCTTCAATTAAATCCTTAATATTTACAAAACATTCTTTATCAATCTCACACTCATCCAGGTTTCCTTCTATGTCTGAGCAGTTTCCGTAAATTCTTGAGCAATCTCCCCTTAAGTACGAACAATCCCCGATTACTGACGAGCAATCCCCTCTTAAGCCCGAGCAGTCTCCCATTAAGTTGTAGCAATAGCCTCTTAAGTTCGAGCAATTTCCTTTTAATTTAGAGCAATCTCCTCTTAAGCCCGAACAATCCCCTTTTAAGTTCGAGCAAAATCCTATTAATTTAGAGCAGTCTCCGCTTAAGTTCGAGCAATCCCCTCTTAAGTCAGAGCAATCCCCTTCCATGTCCGAGCAATCCCCCCTTAAGTCCGAGCAGTCTCCTGTCATTAACTCATTTTTCCCTTCTATGAGAATTCCATTTTTAATATGAAAGAGTTCCCTCTTGCGTTTTCTAATCTTTCTTAGCATCTTGTATCCTCTTGTAGTTTTTTAGAACGCCCTTAGTGTATCACATTATGCCCTTTGTTTCAAGCGTTCTTTCATCAATTGTTTTTTACCATTTGTAAAAAATGTTTCATGTTATATAATCTAACTATGAATATAAAAGACTACAAACTCAAGTACTCACTGAAAAGCAAAGACTTAGCCAAAAGATGGAAGGTATCTGCGCCTACTATCTGCCATTGGATTTCGGGCTACTCAAAGCCCACTAAAAAAAATGCTGTGCAAATTTTCATTTCAACCAAGGGCGAAATTTCCCTTAAAGAGTTAGGCTATGATTTTGATTTACATCCCTAGACTTGAGCCTGTCTCCTGGAAATCACATGCGGGATGGGGCGCTAGAAGTTACAATCCTAGAGCTTTAGAAAAAGAAACCGTCCAACTTCATCTTAGAAATTTCTATAAGGAAGAGCCGATTGACTTCCCTGTAAAAGTTCACTTCGAGTTCTATTTTTCAATGCCAAAACATTTTTCTAAAAAAAAACAAAAAGACGCCCTCGATGATATCATTCGACCGCTTAGAAAAGACTGCACGAATTTACAAAAATTCACCGAAGATTGCTTAAAAGGAATCGTTATAAAAGATGATGATCTTGTATGCGAAATCTCTTCAAAAAAATTCTATCGAGAAATCCCGGGAATTTATATAACTGTAGAAAAGCTCAACAGCGAGGAGTGATCATGAAAAAGCAATCAAACGAGGCAAAGATGGATGAATCCCTTGGAGAAAGAAAAGGGAAAGAATCATCTAAAAAACAATCAATGGAATCAAGACGGCATGAGTCAGAAGGGGCTCGTCATAAAAAAGAGTCTTATCCTTCCCACGAAGAGGACGTAAAGGGTGGAGAACATTCTCCTATGCATCATCATAAGATGATTAAACATCATTTAGCAGAACTTCATAAAATGGCTAAAAATGGTGCCAAGCATAAAAAGTAATAGGTGAAAGCATGTGCATTTTTTGGAAAAGATAAGAAAGCATAGAGAGAAAATAAAAAGGCTTATTCGGCCTGTAGCTTTCTATTCATTTATCCTCCTTTCTTGCACGTGTTGTATAACAGAAATGTACGAGCTAGTCTATGACTGCACCGTATCTTATAGTGATCACTTGCACAACTTATTGGATCACGTAGGACTCGCAATCATACAGTGGATTGGACTTGAGATTTACAAAGGAAAAAAGAGGTAAGTATGGCTAAAAAGCGTATGGCATTCAATCTTTTCCTCTATATAAAGGAGGTAATTTATGATTACCATTCATTTCAATATGTCTGAGACAGTGGCAATTATGGCAAACAGGAATCAGATTTTCAATTTTTCCATTTTTCCTATCTCCATCAATATGATGAATAACCAAAATCCTTTCATCTTCATTACCGCAATCCTGACATTTTTTAGTGAAATGACGCCACGCTCTTTTTCGATAAGAATGAAACGCACTAATTTTTTCAGTGCGTTTTTTTTCAAATTCGTTTCTACAATTTCTGCTACAGCATTGTTTTTTATTGTGTGGAGTTATCCATATTTGCTTTCCGCAATTGATACATTTATCAAACCATCCATTTTTATGTACAGAGTTGCCACATTTTGTAGAACAAAATCTTTGTTTTTTAGTGGGTGTTTTTTTAGAAATAAATTCAAGTTTACAACATTCACAGATATTTTTAATTATTGGCTTTCTTCTGTAAATTCCACCGCAAATATAACTGCATGTGATATATCTGGATTCGTGACATGTAGGTACGCTAAAAAGTTTAGCGCAAACCGGACAAATTTTTTCAATATATTTCATAAATATAGGAGACCAAAATGACTGATAAATGGATACAAAAAGCTTTGCCTCCATCTTCAAAAAACAAACTTCGCAATCAACTGCACGTGAAAGAAGGCGAAAAGATTCCTGAATCTAAGCTAAAAAAAGCAGAGCATTCTAAAAATCCTCTCGAAAGAAAAAGAGCACATTTGGCAGAAACTTTAAAAGGTATGCATCACAGTAAAAAGAAAAAATAAAGGAAGAGTATGTTACAAGAATTTATTGACAGAATGGAAACAGGCGCAGCTAATTTCGTAATCAAAGAAATAGTTGACATGGTGGATCATTACATGAAACATCACGTCGTAAAAGACGAGACTAAAAAAGCTTTCTTGGAAGCATTAGTAAATTATCTCCAAAGTGAAAGAAGTAAGTTAGATCAACCCGCTCCTCAATCCGAACCCCAGGTGCAAGATGCCTCTCAAGAAGGGAAAGAGTAAAGCTGTTATCTCTTCCAACATAAAAACAGAGATGGAAGCAGGCAAGAACCAACGTCAAGCGATAGCGATCTCAATGAGTAAAGCAGGGAAGAGTAAAAAGAAAAAATGATCAGAATCACTGTTACAGTCAAAGACGATCACTCTAAGCTAACAAAATCATTTGAAGAAGAGGAGATTTTGCTAAGTACTACTTCAGCAAAACTCCTCGACCTCATCAACGAAACAATAACCGAATTCGGACGACTACCCGAAGAGGTTATCGTCAAAACTTCGATGGATATTTAGACTTTATAAGTTATCTTTCACAATATTCATTATAGAGTTATAAACGAATGCTTGCTGTTCTTCGGGAAATCCTTCCTTTATAAATCTTGCAAAAGTGTGAGATAAGAGAGCAATGCAAAATGCTATCTTATCGTCTATTTCCTCTATTTTTAGCATACCCTCTGCTACTACATCTAAAATAGTATCGCTCGATGTTTCTATTAAAGATTTTATTTCCTCATCTGAAATATTCATTCCCTTAGTATCCTCTTTATGTTTATTTAACTATTCCAAAGTCCGGCAAATGGGCAATCATTTCCCATTGGCTCTAATCTTATCTCCATCACTTCTTCTCTTATGTAGTTCTGATAGTCTTCATCGTCACCACTAAAATCCCAGCCGTAAAACTCTTCTTCATCAATTATTTCTTCGTGATTCATCTTTGTATCCTCGTGTTAAAAGGGGATTTTATTCCCCTTTGAATTCCTTTAAATTTTGCAGTGAATTAAATGTCCCTAAAACTTCCCCCATAATCTTATAAACCATTCTTCCATCCTCGTAATATTCCGTTTCATGAACATTTAGTTCACAAATTCCCTTAAATCTAGGATTTTTTTCTGCGAAATAATTAACGGCTTCTTCGGGTGTTCTATAATTTTGGCTGCACTTAAATTTTCCGTTGTGACTTTTTCCTGTTACGCTAAACGAAATCCCTTTTACGCATTCTATGTTGATCATCTTTGTATCCTCTTTTGTTGTTCTCTACCTATCTTACGACTGCTACGATCTCTACACTTGAGTGTCTTTCGAGAGAGACTATCGCTTGATTTATGTACAACATTATGCATTAGGTTTGATTTGTCTGCAACAGAAAAAGAAAAAATAAAAAGCTTTACAGTTTTGATTGATGACCTATATAGTAAAAATAAAACTATAGGTTAACAATGGGATTTGAAAAAGGTCATCAAAAATCGAGAAAGATATTCGATAAAGTGTGGACTGATGAGGAAGTCATTGCTCTTGGTGAAGAACTTCTCATATGGATGCAAAAGAACGACAAAAACAAGGACATTGTTCATGCGAGCAATTTTTACGGCGCCGAAAAAGGCATACCGAAATCTGAGTGGAAGAAGATATTACAAAGAGCATATTTTCTACCCTATTACGAACAGTTATTAGAATGGCTAGGACGCAAATTAATTAATAACAGAAATATTAGTACTAGAATTGCAGATCGTTTTATTGATATGTATCTCACTGACTTGCTGGATCATGAGAAAGAAAAGCTCAAGACACAGCTTGAGCTGGAAAGACAATACAAGATTGACGATAAAATTCATGCTACCCCCGAAGAGATAGATCATAATAAAAAAATTATTGATGCTTTATTGGCTCTTCAAGCACAGAAAGACGCTAGCTATTAATCTTTTTAATAGATCCATGCTCCAGAAGGTAAATAAATAATTTAATTAATTCCTTATAGATTTTTTCGTCCCCTTCTGCCGTCTGATAGATTATGCTTGCGATGAGGCTGGCAACCAATCTTAGCTCGGCATAAATGTTTTCTCTATCCGTTTCCCATAGCGAATCGTCCAGAAAATCGGTTAATAATTTCTTTAATTTAGGCAGATAAATATGCATTTGCATAATGTCATGGTCGTAAAGTTCTTCTGGCGTGAGCGGTATTTTTTCTTCCTTCATCAAATTTCTCCTTAGATTAGATTGAATCATAAAAACTAGTTGAAATAAATTGGACTGCATGATAGGTTAAAGGTGAAATTTTTTACGAGAGATTTTTTTCCTACAGGGTGTTGGTTCATCTCTTGGTTTTTGTGAGTGGGTAGGGCTCCTGATCATCAACCTATCCACTTATTAAAAATTTAACTTGAGGAGTTATGGAGCAAAAAGTTCTTCCTTTCAGCCAAAAGCAATGTAAATTTTTAATTGAAGCTAATGCTACATGGAATCTCGCGCACGGTGCAGTACGAACGGGAAAAACAATCATTACTCTATACTCTTTTATGTTCGCGCTTGATCAATGCCCCGATAATGATATTTGGATGATCGGCTACACTAGCTCAACGATTCACGACAACGTTGTAAAGCTGCTTTACAATTCAAAGATCTTTTCTGCGTTTCGCCCGTTTCTTTCCAAATTCAATCATCAAAATAATTCCTTCACATATAAGAATAAATTGATTAGAACATGCGGTGCAGCTGATGGCTCTTCTGTGGGGCGCATTCAAGGGCAAACAATATCTCTTCTGTACTGCGACGAGATGACGCTCTTTCCCTTGAACATGATCCATATGCTCGATACGAGATTGAGTGCTTCTCATTCAAAGGCTTTTGCGGCTATGAACCCCGCTTCTCCTTCGCATATTCTAAAAGAATGGATAGACAAGGCGCAAGAAGGAGACGAGAGATATTACGCGATGCATTTTACATTAGCTGACACTGACTATGTCTCTCAAGATTACAAAGACCGTATCAAATCCTCTCTGACGGGTGTTTTCTTTAAAAGAAACTATATGGGTATATGGTGCATGGCCGAAGGCGCTATTTATGAGTGTTTTGACACAAAAATACACGTTCTTCGTCGCCCTCCAAAGGCAGCAGAATATTGGGTAGCAGGAATCGACTACGGAGTTACGAATGCCTTTGGCATGGTGGTTATCGGCGTATCAACCGGCCGTTACGATGGAAGTGGAAAGATGCTATGGGTAGAGGAAGAATACTACTGGAATAGCAGTGATACCAAAAAGCAAATGGTCAATAGCGAATATGCAGAGGAAGTCCAAAAGCTCGTCGATAAGTACGGCATAAGGCTTGTTTATATGGACCCTTCGGCTGCTAGCATGAAAGTAGAGCTTAGAAGGAGAGGAATTCACGTTATAGACGCGGAAAATGACGTGGTTGAAGGAATACATTATACGGTTAATGAGATGCAACAAGGACGTCTTTTCATAGTGGAGAACTGCAAGAATCTGATCAAAGAAATACAGGGATATGTGTGGGATACGAAGCAGACCGAAAAAGGCTATGACAAGCCGAAGAAAGAGAGGGATCACTTATGCGTAAGTGGTCAAACAGAGGTTTTACTTTTTAAAGGTAACCCCATTTCTTTTTCTTCCTATAAAGCAAATGCTTCTCCTATTTTAGGTTATAAGAAAACCCAAGAAAACGTAGAAGTCTTTGAGTTAGAGTTGGAAGATGGGAAAAAATTAACAGCAACGGCAGATCACGAAATATTAACAGATAGAGGATATATCGCATTGAATCAATTGACACTTTCAGATATAATAATGACATGCAAGAACACTTCGGACAAAGATTTTATCTCGATAAAGATTCAGGATATTGGATCTCCGTAACCTTTCCTAAAATCAGAGCTCATCGATTTGTTTGGGAAAAAGTTAATGGAAAGATTCCTAAAGGATTTCATATACATCATAAAGATGGAAATAAGTCTAATAATGATATAAATAATTTAGAGTGTTTATCCCCAAAAGAGCATATCGATCGTCATTTTACAGAAGAAAGGCGCAACAAGAATATAGAACTCATGCACATTATAAGGCCTTTAGCTTCTCAATGGCATTCCTCCGAAGAAGGGAAAGAATGGCATAAAAAACATGCCGAAGAATGTGGATTTGGCCATTGGGAAGAAAAAGAGTATACATGCCTTTTTTGTAGATCTATTTATAAAACATCAAAGAAAAGTGGAAATAAATTTTGCTCTAATAAATGTAAATCACGATTTAGAAGGAAATTAGGAGTGGACAATGTCTATAGAAATTGCGAAAGATGCGGGATCAATTTCTCAGTCAACAAATATTCAAAGAAAAGATTTTGCTCTAGAAAATGTGGACATCGTTGGGATAGGGATAAAATCGATTAAGAAGTTGGATAAAAAAGAAGATGTTTATTGCATTGCTACTCAAGATGGTAATTTTGTTGCTAATGGAATGATAATAAAAAATTGCGATGCTCTTCGCTACGCAATATACACTCACAAGCCACAGAATACCAAATGGACGACGGAACAAGAGCCGGAAGTTTACAGAGATAGACGGCACCCAGGAGGAAGCAAATGGATTTAGAATGGTTAAATATCAAAGATAAACAGCCTACGAAAGAAGAAGCGATTAGGTGGATAACTCTAAATGAATTAATGGATATATGAAAGATGAATTTCTAAAACAGCTATTAGACTGGATGCAGAACATAGGAAATGTAGTAGGCGAAGAGCTTCCGCTTTTTATTCAAGAAGCAGCTGACTATGGTTTCTGGTCGTCTCTTATGTTTTCGATTGTTTGTTTATTTATTTGTGTTTTATCGCTTTCTTTCTTTTTTTATTTATTGAAAAAAGATAAAAAACTTAGGTATAAAGATAAAAAACTTAGGTATCCGGAGCAATCACCTGCTTTTTTGTACTTTATCGCTGCAGCAGTATTTATTATATTCAACATTTGTTTTTTTTCTGAAATAAATGACTGTATTAAAGCCAAGTTTGCTCCAAAACTGTACGTTATAGAAAGATTTTTAAAGGATTAACATGATTTATCAAGTTGCTACAGGCAATCATTTAGTAAAGAGTAAGAAATATTTTACTACTATAAACGAAATCAAAGATCATATCGATCTTATCGAAGTGATGACTAAGAAATATAAGAAAAACAATTTTGATATGAATCTCATTCATACTAGCATCAATTTCCTGGAAATCGATACGAGAATCTTACCCGATTACCTTAAGATTTTGGGCGAGGAAAATATGGAAACTAAAGACGATTTCTTAGAACGCATAAATCCCACAAAAAAAATAGTAAATGATGAATGAGATCATAGATTTTCCCAAGCTGATCAGTCCATTTGTAAGAGATAAAGATCATAAAGTAACGCCTGTAATTGATCCTCTGTGCACTTGGGTATTTACAGAGCCCTCTTTTGCGGTAGATAAGCTGCATGGGACAAACGTATGCGTAATCATCAAGGACGGCAAGGTGCAATCGATAGACAATCGCAAGGCACGTATATTCCATGGCATGATTGAGCTCGATATACTATGCAGCAAGGCGTTGATAGGAATTCTTAAGGCGATACATAGAGGGTGGATCAAGCAAGACGGAAGATATTACGGAGAGCTTATAGGGCCTGATATCAACGGAAACTTACATCAAATCGATGACTATCTTTTTGTCCCTTTTGATTACTTAATTAAAAGTTGCCATTGGAAAAGCTGGGTTCAGAATAAATATCCCAAAGACTTTGACTCGATTTCATCTTGGTTTAAGGAAATCCCTTCTCTTTTCAGTAAAAAGATATGCGATAAGGATGTGCTTGCAGAGGGGCTAATCTTTTATTCGGCTGATCTTACCAAGAAATGCAAGCTGAGGAGAGATATGTTTCGGTGGTATGAAGGGATCAAATAATAAATACGCCTTCTTAGCTCAACGGTAGAGCACTTCGCCGTTAACGAATAAGTTAGTGGTTCGAATCCATTAGAGGGCGATTAATTCAGCATGCATAGGGGGCACCCGAAAAGCGCACTCCACGCCTTGCATGCTTTCTTTTATGGAGAAAATCAAGGGGGGATTTATGGAAGAAAATAAGCATCGATTTTATATTAATAAAAAATTTACTAGACGTAAAGACGGATATTATATTCGTAGAGATTGGGATAAGGAAAATAAAAAATATAACACTCTTCTGGCTCATCGAATTGTATGGGAAAATGAATTTGGAATCATCCCTCCTTTTCATGATATTCATCATAAAGACAATAATCCCTCTAATAATTCTATAGAAAATTTAGAATGTGTGAGTCATTCTAATCATTTGAAAGAACATTCTAAACAACAAAATCGTATAGATCAATTAAATAAAGTACGTCCATTAGAATGGCTAAAAAGTGAAGAAGGAAGAAAAAGTGTAAGCGAAAAAGGGAAAGAAGTTTGGCGTAAAAGATCTTCTAAAATCATAAAATGCGAGCATTGCGGGGTGGAAAAATCTTTCAAGAGATGGGCACGATTTTGTTGTAAGAAATGTTACATGAAATGGAGATGGAAACAGCGATTGAATTAATAAAATAAATAGTGGTAGGATAAAGAAAAACTTATATGGTTGGAGGATGCCTTGAGTTTCTATTATCCGCCTTGGAATTCTAATATAGAGCCAAATGGTCAAAATGTTCGTCAGTGGCTTGACAACTTATATAGTCGCTTTCAACCCATTGAGCAAAGCCGGCCCTTTGCCCCTTAGATTAATTTCTAGGGGGCAAAGGGCTAGAAAATTAGATGGAATCAGTCCAACATTGACAATCTTTTTTATGAAGGAAGCCAAACCTTCATCAATCGCTATTTCAATCTCACCCCGTCAGCGAATAACAACAATTTTTACTTCAACGTCATTCAGCCGGCGGTTAATCTAATCACGGGATATCAAAGACAACATCGAAAAGGCATATCGTATCTTCCCGGCGCCGGTGGTGATCCCACTACCACGGATCAATACACCAAAATGATGACGACGGTATGTAATCAGAACGAAATTCACGAGCAGTTTTCGCGTGCTTGCGAACAGGCTTGCGTGTGCGGGATGGTGCTTTTGCAGCCTTATTTAGACTTTACGGGCAAAGATCCTGCGCAAGGGGAATTAAAATTAAAAGTATGGGAATACAATTCTTTCTTGATAGATCCTTATTTCCGTTCTTACGATGCAAGTGACTGCGCCTTTATTTGGACGCAAGAGTATATCTCGAAACAGGAGGCGGAAAGCCGATTTCCCGGGCAGCAAACTAAAATTTCTCCTATGAGTGGATCGCCCCAACGATACGGGTCGTTTTACTTCCTACCGGAGAATTACAACATGGCCCGCAATGATCTACTAGTTCTCTCTTACGTATGGTATAAGTGGAAGACAAAGAAAAAGAAGCTTTATTCAGCTAGAAACCATCAATTTTATGACTTTGCGCAAGATGCCAACATGGACCCGGTGTTGCAGTCTATCCCTGACTTAGAGATTGTAGAGATTGAAGTGCCTATCTGGAAGCTTGCAGTTGTTCTCAACGACCAGCTTATGTGGCAAGGAGAAAACCCGCTTGGCTTTGAAGGATGCCCCTTCATCCCCGTCTTTTGGAACTACGATCCCCACACCAACTATTATGACCTAAGATGCAGAGGCTTAGTGCGTTGCATGCGCGACGCTCAGTACTTGTTCAATCGTAGAATTATTTTGAATCACGATATAACGGAGGCTACGATCAATGCGGGATGGAAGAGAAAAATAGGAGCTGTAGCTAACGAAGATAATCTCAAGAAGTCAGGTCAAGGATGGGATGTGCTTATCAATGAAGGGTATGAGATGACGGATGTTGAGAAGATAGTCCCATCAGGTGTGCCTGATTCCGATATGGCTCTTGCCGATCAGCTTCAACAGCTCATGTTTACCGTATCGGGGATTAACATGGAGTCGTGGAATGCTGAGAATAGCCCAAATGCTTCTTCCTTTACTGTATTGATGAAGCAAGCAGCTAATCTCATGATCCAACAGAAATACTTTGATCAATGGGATCTTTCTTTAAAACTTCTTGGCGAAAGGATGCTGCAAATTACGCTTAATAACTGGACGGCTCCTAAAGTAAAGCTTTATATCGGCGAAGAGCCTACGCAGATGTTTTACTCGAAGATCTTTTCCAGCTATGAGACGATCGTAGAGGAAGCCGTACTAACGCCAACACAGAAGGTCAGCGAATACAATCAATGGATCGAGCTTAATCAACAGCTTGGAGGGATTATTCCTCCTCATAAGCTGGCTGAGAAAGCGCCTATCATGGGCAAGAAAGAGCTTATGGAGATCCTACAAAACATCGAGCAGCAGCAGCAAGCCGTTCAAAGCGAAGCTACCAACATCCAGCATGCCTTCGAAGAAGCCAAGCTGCAAGAGCTTTATTCTAAAGCAGCCAACAATATCGCCTCTGCTAAAGAGCGTTATGGACGATTTGAATCTAATATCGGACTCCTTGAAGAGCGCGTATCGGAGCTTACTAAGAATCGCGCCTTGGCTACAAAAGCTAAGATGGAAGCTCTTGAAAAACTTGTCGATGCTACCGCGAAAATTGGAGCTGTTGAGACGATGATGGCTAAGAATCAAATCGACACGATGGATGATGACGACAAAATAAGAGAAGATGTAGAGAAGAATCAAGCTAATCAGAGTGCCTTTGCGAATGAATTTATGTCGAAATTGATGGCAGGCCTTCCTACTATGCAAAATCAGATGAATCCCGAAGAGCCGATGGAAGCGGCAGCCGAAACAAATGCGCCATTGCCTCAGTAAATTCATTTGAAAGTGAAAATTTTATTAGTATAATCAGAATCAACCGCACAAGGAGGATATCATGGCTGGCGGAAAACGAATCGATGATCACAGCTTTTGGGCTGGGAAGGGAAAACCTCTTCCGATGGAGTCCAAAATGAAAGAGGAAAGATCTGCTGATGGAGCAGGAGAGCTTGGAGAGTATTGGGATACTACCGAGAAGATCAAAGAGCAGCAAGACATGGGCGAAAGGAAGATCAAGGGATATTCCCCAAAGCCTGGTTACAGAAACTAAAGGGATCGGGTGCGCCTGCAAATAGCACCCATTTGAGGGATTATGTTTAAAAGTAAAATGAAGCTCGTTCATGCAGATGACCGCATGAAGATAGGAATGGAAAGCGAGCAGAAAGGAGTGGGATTTTCTGTACCTGTAGGAAAAGAGAAGATATCTTCTTCCTATGCCATTCCGCAAGGATGTTACCATTACTCTCTCGAGGATATGATCGATGGGAAAAAAGCTTAGAGAGAAGATCAGCGGTTATGGAATGGGAAGCCCTTGGGAATGGAAGCCTGAGAATGCCGATGAGAGAGCGGCTCCTGCTGCCGGTGCCGGCATGTATTGGGGCACAGGAATTCGTAATAAAATGGGCAAGATGAGAAGCTCTTATTTAACCGACTCTCCAGGGGATAATAAGACCCATAACGAGCCCCCTAAGACTCTTGCTTAGACGAACTCAAAGGGTTTAGCGTTGTATTTCTTGTTTTTTCCTATCTGTGCATAGATTTTATTCGCTTCATGATAGCTTAAATCATTCTTATCTTCTCGTGCCAGACTTTCTATATTATTTTTAAACTTATAAATGCTCTCTACGATGATCGACGATTCCGTCATATTTCCTTGCTTGAATTGATCCCAAAGCTCGCGTCTTGGGATTATCCAAATCACATCTACATCAAAAGTCCCCGGTATTCTCTTGAAAAGCATAGAATTTTCTTGAGGATACGGTTTCGTAAGACGCGGTTGCCATATGTACCGCATAGAAGGGACCTGTTCAAATGTTTTAAAAATCCTGGTAAGGGAGGGATTCATCAGAACTTCCCTTGCGTCTTGATTCCATAACGATATCCTCTCATCCATTTCTATAGTTCTTGGATGAGCAAAGATATAAAAAGGGATAGAATCGAATTCTTCAGGAGCGCTCAATATGCATTCTTTAAGTCCTTTATTGATAGTTTCAGACTGATTTTGGAAATGGAGCAATTTATCGTGGACGTCGAGTCGATTTAGTTTCATGGTTGCCTTTTATTTAAATTTTGACTATCTATAATATAAGTTTTTCAACTAGTCAAGTAAAAGGTTTAATATGACAGTACCCGCACAAGAAGTTTCTGATAACAAGCCAACAGTCCAACAAGAAAATTTCGCCGCTATCCGTCGTAAGATGGAAGAAACAGACAGGAGATATTCGGAAGAAAAACAAAAAAGAATGGAGCTTGAGAAGCAGATGGAAGATATCCGCAAGCGTTTCTACGGGAATGACGATGACGACTCCGATGAATTCGTAGAAAAAAAATATATACGAAATGAATTCTCTCGCGTCGAGAAAGACATCAATAACATCAAACAAGAAACAAAGAGATTGGAAGAGGAAAGGATGAAAAGAGAGCAGGACCTATGGATGCATTCTCACCCTGACTTCGAAGAAGTACTTAAAAGCGCAAACGATTTTGAAAAAGACAACCAAGAAGTGGCAAACTCTCTTTTGAACATCCCTGAGGGCTTCGAGAGGTATAAATCAGCTTATAACATGATCAAGCTCTACAAAGAGGCTAAAAACAAACCGGCTGCTCCTACAATGCAAGATCACATCAATAACAACCGCCGTCCCATGTACTATGCCCCATCAGGAATGGCTACGCCCCCCAGTCAGCAGTTTAAAGGATCTTATACCAAAGAGGAAATGAAATCGGCTCATGAGGCCATGCTAGCTCTTAAGAATGAAATGAGACTTGGTTAATGGCCTAGGGCAAAGTGTTACGCTTATAAGGGGATTGAATTAAATCCCCTTTAAACATATATTAAAAATTTCGTTAGCACTCGTAAAGTGCACTTCGGCGTAAGAAGCCTCGCCAACTTCATTCAAGGATAAGAAAAACGGCGTAAGTTCGGTTCGCCAACCATTCCTCCTAACATAGTTGTAAAAAAGGTATTTATATGTCTATTACAACAACAGGCAATTTAGGCCCTATTATCTTGCAAAGCTTAGCTCCTGCAATGCTCTATGTGCCTACTCCGGGAATGAACAACATCCTGGTAGCTGATAAGGTATCTATGCCCGTAAACGGAGGCACGACCTGCCGTTTCATGAGGCCTAGAGCTTTACAACCTCCCACAGTGCAACTTGGGAACTCCGGTATAGACCCTCCGGCTCAAGTTCCTCAAAGAGATATCATTGATGCCGATATGGCGTTTTTTGGAACAGGCTGCGTTTGTAATTGCGCAGTAAGCATGGCTGCTTAAAAAAAAGAATTAACGAGCAGGTCATATTGCAGGATCAGGAGGGAGTTCTCGCCTGGGTCTCTGAAAGACTTGCAGTAGCTATGCGTCAGGCTTGAGATAGTAGGCCTGATTAAATCTAACCTGATGGACTTGGAAACCCGATGGGGCAACAAGGGGCAAGTTTAAATACAGCCTGAACGAGCAAGCGGTTGGACTTCGAAAGAAGATGCGGTGCTCTGAACTCGGACTATAGAATGAAATCCGAGAGATAGGCAGAAATGACCTATCCACATCGAAAGATGGGGTAACAGACTGGAAGATCTTATTTTAAGAGACTACATGGTCTCTGCTGCAACCCAGCTAAATGCTGGCGGTGGAAGCAACAACGATAAAAGTGTTGTCGTTGTAAAACCTTTGATAATTGACTTGGAACTCCCACTTGCTGCGTAGGCAAAGGACAACAAGGGGCAAGCAGGGAAACCGTGCAGCCTGAACGACTAAATTCAGAGGACGCGAAAGCGTATGCGATAGTCTAAACTGCATAGTAATATGCAGAGGTAGCAGAAATGACTACCCGCTTAAATTATATGCCTTTTTTGTTGAGTTGTTTAATTTTATGAAAAATTATGTCTCTTTCTTCCAAGATTGGTCGATAGAAATCAGAAAATTCTATGCTATTTGGGCTAGGATTTCCTTTTCGGTTGAAAGTTGTTTTATAAAATTTAATCAATTCGTCGCAAATTGGTTTTTTGTGCTTAAGAAAAGGAGAAATTTTCTCCAAAATGGGATAAAGAGATTTTGCAGAAAGTCTCCAAGTCATTTGATTTCTATAATTAGGATTAGAAGATTTTATTTCAATAAAATGAAATTGACCTCCAAATCTTTTAGAAATCCAAAAAAAACATGGAGATTTAGAATTATTACATTGGAGCTGTATCTTATACGTAGGGTTTGGTCTATTTTTAGGAAAATTTCGTTGTATGTTCAAACAGCATTCAGCGTCAATGAAACCTGCAAGATAAGCCAAATCACATTCAGAAGGAGATATGGTATTTTTAATATCTTCAAGAGATTTTTTTATAGAAAAATCTATAAGATTTGTAGAATTTTTAAGATATCTCATCTTAGGAATGAGATGTTCTCGATAAGAGAAAGAATTAGAAGTTCTGAAATCTTCAAATATTTTAAATTCTTCCAATTTTTCTACGAGAAATTCTTTAATTCCATTAAATATTTTAAGTTTCTCTCCTTTAAGCACATATCGATGAATGGATTTGGCATTTGGATTATTACTATTTTTTGTATTAATAGTTCCTCCAAATGTTTTTTGGAACCAATTAATGTTTTCAATATGAGCGGAATTAATAATCATATTACACCGATGTCTGATTCTTTCTTCGGTATAAATATTCCCAATATAGAAACATCCATCTCCATCGATATAACCAGCAGCATAAGCAAAATCGATATCTTTAATCATGATAAATATCATACATGGTTGGATTATTTAAGTCAACAAGTAATAGAAATGAACCCAACTAACCTTGGATTATCTGACTTCTCCATCGTAGCTACGACCCTTGATACGAACAACGCCTATAAATTTATGGCAGGTATCAATGGCGAAGATCGTTTCGGAACAGGCCCGATTCGTGCAAGTTACATAATGCTAAGTTCTACAGAGCTTCAAAGTGACTTTGACTCTCTGACAGGACAAGGCGTGTACAATAACTGGAACTATCCAAGTAATGTATCCGCCATCCCAACAGAATGGGGTAGCGTATATAACATAAGGATCTTGACCAGCTCCGAAGCACCTGTAGCGCGCAATGCATCTGCAAGCAACAACGATGTGTATTACAACATGGTTGTCGGTAAGCAGGCGATTACGCATGTTAACCAGGACGGATATAGTATGAACCTCATTTACAGAGATCCATACTACTCCGGAATGCTTGCGCAAAACGCTACTCTTGCGGTTAAGTTTGCCCAAGCACAAGCGCTTACGCAAGATACTGCTATTAGAAACCTAGCTTGCACTTCATTGTTTGCAAGAAGAATAGTATAAGGGAGGTTAATCATGGCTGAATATTCAAGAAGCGCTAGAGGAACCTTTACCTCCACAGGGGCTGCACAAGCAGTCTATCTACCTTTCCAACCGCAGGTAGTTTCTTTTAAGAACTACACGGCTGCAAAGACTCCTGCTAACCATGGAATCCCAAGCGCGTATTGGGATGTAGACATGGGACAAGGATTTGCCGTTTGCGATTTGTTCAATGCTACTCCCGTATTAACTACAGGAGCGGTTGAGACAAATGGGATCAGCACATTTTCTGCCGGTCTCTTGTTCCAGTACGGATCGCAGATCGCTATCTCCGGGATCACCAAAGCAAGCCCTGCCGTCGTTACGACAGGAAGTGCGCACGGTTATTCCACAGGAGATGTGGTAATATTTGAAGGACTGTATCAGTCTTCTACAACGGGTATGCCACAGCTTTGCGGTATTCCTTTTGTGATTACTGTGACAGGGTCAACGACCTTCTCAATTGCCTATAACACAAATCAATCAAGCTACACAGCTCTTAGCGCAAGCCCATCAGGAGCTTATGTTAAGAAGGTACTGTATCCTTTCCTATATGCCCCAGGCGCTTCGGTGATCACGGCAATTGGAACAGGAACTACTACGACTGTAACTACCAGCTGTCCTCATAACTTTGTTTTGGGACAACAGGTATGTGTTCACGTTCCTACTGCATGGGGAACTACCCAGTTGAACTCATTGCCTAATAACACAATACCGGGTCAACCGACCTATTATTATGTAACCACGGTCAATAGTTCAACCCAGGTGACCATCAGTGCAAACAGCACCGGTTATACGGCATTTGCCACTAACCAGACGGTAGCTCAGGTGAATGCGGGTCTTACCTTCGCTCAGATCTGCGCTGTTGGCGATGTGAACACAGGAGGGGTTCAGATCTCTGCGGGATCGGTTCTCTATCCTCCGCCTGTCGTTAATGGTGTAAACACTATTGGCGGACCTGCTATCCAAGGTTCCTTTGTCAATAACACAAGACAAGGGTTTATCATTGGAGCGGGAGCAACCACAGGAGATGCATCATCAGTTCTCGTAGGAGCTACTTCTGATGTGATCTACTGGGAAGCTTTCCTGTACGATTATTCATAAGAATGATCTGACTCTGACCCTCTTTCTTTCGAAGGAGGGTCTTTTTCTCTATCTGAAAAATTTCATATGTAAACTAAAAGATTAATTTGCTGTAGTAAAATATTTAAGCACTCTGTATCTTGAGAAAAGCGATATTAAATAATTTAGAGGTACAGTGCCCCTTCCTTTCATCCCTTCTATCAACCTTCCCATCCATACGGATTACTACCAACCTAGGATCTATTATGTATCGTCCATTACTAGAGGGGTTACGACGATCGTTACCTCGGCTTCCAAGCTGGATTATACAATCGGACAGCAGGTTAAATTAACCCTTCCTATGCAGTGCGGTATGCGTGAGATTAACAATCAATATGCTTATGTCCTCTCTCTTCCTTCCGATTATTCCGTTGAAATAGATATCAATTCCTCGAGCTATAGCAGTTATTCCCAACTAAGTACCGGAACGTTAGGACAAATCTTGGCTGTTGGAGACATCAACCAAGGCCAGCAGAACTTAACCCAATCCTCTCAGACTAACTATGTCGAGGGAGCTTTCATCAATATATCTCCTAACTAAAAAAAGGAAAAAAAATGTCAGAGAATCAACCAAAGATCCCTAAAAAAGAACTGGATAAGTTACAAGTGCAATTTGACGAATACAAAGAAAAAGTAGATCAGCTCACTCATGATCGACTCTCTGCTTCCACCCCGGAAGAATCCGATCCTCAAAAGAAAATGTCTTCCCGAGAGATAGCAGATAGCAAAGACATAAAATTAAAACCGAATCGAAGTCTCTTTGGACAAGAAAAATTCAACGAAAAATTCCGAGAAGATTATAATTTTGCTATCGAACAGGTCAGATTCATTGCAGAAAATCATGAGATCATAGGAGAATCAATAAGCTTATGGACTCATCCTTTTGCAGGAATGCCTTATGAGGAATGGATCGTGCCCGTTAATATGCCGGTGTGGGGTCCGAGACATTTAGCCGAGCAGATAGCCAGGTGTTATTATCACAGATTGAAGATAGACCAGAGCAAGATGACAGGAAGTGACGCAATGGGGGAGTATAATGGAAAGGTAGTGATAGATTCTACAAAGCCTAGGCTGTCTGCACGTCCTGCTATCACTCAAAAGAGTATCTTTACTGGGAGCTTTTAATGTATTTACTTAGCGATGTGCTCACTTACATGAGGCGGTATCTTAAAACTCCCTCTACAGCGACTGTTCCCGATGCTCTTTTGATCGATTATGTCAATCGATTTTGGACATCTGATGTAGACGCAAGGATGCAGCTTTATGATTTTAAGACGACATATCGCTTTGAGACTACTCCCGGTGTTACGGACTATAATATGCCTGTCTATCCCGTTCAGAATGCTAGTGGAACTTATCCGATTTCCTATTATCCGATGTATCAAGGATTCATAGGGCAATGCACGGTGAATGGGATAGCAGCGCCCGTATTCACCCAGAAATCGGACTATTGGAATCTGTGGCCTAACTACTTGCAGGGAGTCAATCCGATAGGCACTGCTTCGGGAACCGCTTATAGTTTCAATATCCCCTATTATCCGATGCTTGTCGGCCATGTGGATATGAGAGGGGCGATCGCTTATAATAATGTTTATCCCGTGTCCGATGTATTTGTAGATCCTCCCGTCTATAATTCCGATAGCGGAGGATCAATAGAAGCTGTTCCTTACACTTCAGTCTATCCTCGTATATTTATCACAATGACAAAAAGCGATAATTCTATCCTTACGATAGCAGATAGCGGTCAGTTCTTAAATGGGAATTATAATTATGGCTGTTTGATGGAATGGAACAGGAATGGCAATAAGTCATTCAGCACTTACAGCACAACTTCCAATACGATCAACTATCAAACGGGAGCGATTAACTTCGACATATCCCAAGTAAATGGAGGATATTCTCTCCTTGCAGGAAGCAATATCAATTCCCAAAGCTATTATATCGAATCAGGAATACCAAGAAATATTTTAATATACGATAATACAATCACTCTAACCCCTCCTCCCGATATTCCTTATGTCATAGAGCTTCAAGCCTATCTCACCCCGGCAGCTCTCCTTAATACAGCTTATTCCATCCCCTTTTCTTATATGTCCGAGTACATAGCATTAGGAGCGGCTCGTAAGATGATGTATGAGACAGGTGATATGGAACAGCTTGCTTTCTATGAAAAGTTCTTCTTGGAGCAAGAACGCCTTGTGTGGGTTCGTTCTCAAAGACAATGGACATCCACAAGAACAGAGACTATATTTTCATCTACCCAAAGCACCGGAGCCATCAACTCCATAGGTACAGGTTCATTATGACATATCCCATTCTAAACGTTCCTTCCACAGGCAATTCCCCCGCAAGTCAATACACAGCGATAGCGACTAATTTTACTAATATTAGTAGTTATCTAAGTGTAGATCACGTAGCTCCCGCAAGTGCAGGAGCCGGCTATCATAATCAAGTCAACTTGAATGCAGCTCTCTCTGCTCCTACTCTATCGGGTACTATCTCTCAGATCTTCCCTTCCACGAGTGCATTTGGTGGCAATCAGAAATCAGCGGGAGCGCAGCTTTTCTTCCAGAACTCTTATTCTAATGGTGCTCCCTTCCTAGCGTCTGCTGTCAGAGCGTTTGGTACCGTGTGGTGGAATAATGGATCTCCTCAGTATGATCATTATTACAATATGGAATCGTCCATTACTGTCACTACTTCGGGATCATATAAATTAGTAAACATTACTCCCTTGGCAAATGCAATCAATTCCCAGAAATTTTATACAGTTCTCATTACGGCACGTCCGGTAGATAGCGGATTGCCTATAATTATACCTCTAAATGGCACCTCAACCGGAGTTCCTTATCTAGTAAATCCTTCTTCTCCCTATAATATTCAATTTCAGGTTGTCTATTTTAACACTTCTGCATTTGGATCAACCGCAGCTAACTTTTACGACTTCATCATCTTACAACCCTAGGAATCATGGATAAGATATTCATAGGAAACTTTAAGAAGGGACTCGATAACTACCTTGAGGCTTTCTATATAGACAATGATTCTTTTCCTGTTTTAGTCAACTTCCTCATCTTTAGAGGAAGAGCTATGAGGAAAAGAGGAACATTTCTAATCGGACAGCTGCAAAAGCAAGTCCAGATAGCAAGCAGTCCTGCCAGTTGGGAAAAGTCTTCATTTACTTTAAGTGCAGGATCGGGCAATCTATTTACCCAATACTCTTTGAGTAATGTGTCTCTAGTTCCTACAAGTATATCTATTATCTGTTCTTCCACCACTCAAACCTATACCGATGCTAGCGGAAATGGAATTTTGGCAGGAGATTCAGGGGGAACCGGAACGATTAATTACGCAACGGGAGCTATTACAATCAGTTCCGGCGCATCAGGAACGATCACCGGGAAGTTTTCTTATTATCCAACTCTACCTGTCATGGGACTTAGACAATATGCTGATCCTAATTCTTCTTTTGCTTATCCTTTTCTTATCGCTTTTGATACTACCTATTCTTATCAGTACAACACTACATCAAGCACTTTTTATCTTACCTCTTATTATGTCGGATCTTCTAACCCCGTCACGTGGAGCGGAGCCGATTACAAACAGTTCTGGACGACCAACTACCAGAATGGATTATGGGCTACCAATAATAATCCCGGCATGCAATTTGAATCTATCGCTACCATCTCTACGAGCGGATCTCCCACTACCATTACTACCTCTTCAGCTCATGGACTTGTGACAGGAGATTACATATGGATCAACGAAGTTACGGGAACGGATAAGGCCAAGCTAAATGGGATTTCCTTTTCCATAACGAAAGTAGATGCTACCTCTTTCACCATTGTTGTTTCCATCACCTCCATCACTAACTCGGGAATCTTTCAAACGCTCACTGCTAATGCTCCCGGCGTTGCCGGCGATGGAATAAGGTTTTATACGGGAGATACAACGGATGGAACGGGACTGCCTACAAGCACTTCTTACGGCTGGGTAAACTTCGCTCCTCCTCTTACCTCTAACACAGTAGCCATAGAAGATCTTCCTGTAAAGACATGGTACTTAGTAGGGGCTAAGGCAATAGTTGCTTTTAAAGATAGATTGTTATTCTTTAGGCCTTCCATTCAGTCGTCTACGACAGGGCCTTTTGAACTTGCCGACGCTGTCATCTACAGTTGGAACGGAACGCCTTATTATACGACTCCCGTCCCTCTGAATCAAAGCGCTAATGTATCTGCTTATTATGTAGATACGACAGGATATGGAGGATATATATTTGAAGGATCGGGGCAAGCGATCAACAGTGTTGCTTATAGCGAAGACGTAGTCCTTGTCGGATTCTCCGGTAAGCATTCTCGCTTCACCTATACATCCGATATCTATTCTCCTTTCATCTTCTCTACGATTGATTCGGATTTTGGCGACTCGTCTCTTTTTTCTACGATAAACTTAGGAGACGGTGCCATATCGGTAGGATCTGACGGTATTTTCCTTACAGATCAAAGAGAATCGAAAAGAATCGATCTGGTTATTCCCGACAATATTTTTAATGTAGATCTTAAAAATAATGGAGCGCAAAGATTAAGCGCAGTCCGAAATTATGAAAGAGAAAAAATCACAATCTGCTATCCGTCCGAAGATTCCGGATGCAGCTTTCCTCTTAACACGAGCTATCCCACTCAGACATTTCTATTCAACTATCGCGACAATACATGGGCTCTTTTTTCCGAAAGCTTCACATCGCAAGGAAGATTCTATAGCAGAAAGGAATTGGCCTGGGAAGACATAACAATAAACTGGGAACAATGGAAATCAAACTGGGAAGATGCTCTGGAACAAGAATTCCTCCCTTCTGCAATTGCAGGCAATGCCCAAGGATTCGTTTTAAAACGAGAAGAAGACAACATCGCAGAAGCCATATCGGGAACGATAACGGGACTTGTAAATACCGATGGAGGAATACAAGTGACTTCTCCTAATCACTGTCTAAGTGCTTCCAATCCCCTCTTAAATAATCATGGCGACTACATACAGTTTGGAACAATTCCGGGCGTTACGATTGCCAATGGGCCTAATTGCTATGTAGGCGAGGTAGTGGATGCCAACAATTTCATCGTGATCAATGGAAGCAAGAACATATCTACGATCCTATCTTTTTCCGGAACCTATATAGGAGGAGGTGGATTCATTCGTCTTTCTCTTCCTATCCTAAAGACAAAGCAATTTGCTCCCTATTGGGAAGAGGGAAGACAAGTAAGACTGGGAGTACAAAAGTATCTGCTTCAATCTACCGCATCGTCTCAAGTTGAGTTGCAAGTTTACTTAAGCCAAGATACTACTACCGATTATAACACCTCTGACAATGACTCTCTCGTCTATAGCAATGTCTTATTCACTTCTCCCGAAACCAACAACCTTCAAACTCCGACCGCCTCTACACAAAACCAGATCTGGCATAGAATGTCTAACTCTCTTCAAGGAGAAAGCTTTCAAATAGGGATTACTCTTTCTGAAAGTCAGATGCTCAATACGACTTATCAAGATGAAGAGATCATTCTTCACGCTATGCTTTTCGATGTTTACAGAGGGCCTATTCTAGCATGACGTTACCCACTACAAAAAGCGCTCCTTATCTTCGTCTTCAAAGACAATTCCCTTCCGATGACATTCATTCGATGAGCATAGAGATGAATAGAGCCTGGATCGATCTGGCACTAAAGGTAAATGCTAGGACGATAGGAACGTATTCGCAAGGCAATCCGTCAGCTACAGGAAATACGTATTATTATTCCGGTAAATCTTTACCCTCGCAATCTCAGCTATATCTATATACCGGAAGTGCAACAATTGCTCATGGCATATCGGTTTCTACCGCTACGAAATTTGTAAGGATCTATGGGACGCTCACGGATGGAACCAATTGGTATCCACTTCCCTATGTGGATGTAACGGATGTAACAAAATCAATGACTGTGAATGTAGATAGTACGAATATCAATGTAACATTAGGAGCAAGCGCCCCTTCCGTTACATCAGGATATGTAGTGTTGGAATGGATATCCGTCACTTAAAATGAGGGAATTGCTTCCCTCCCATGACATGCCTTACCAAACCATACCGCACCCTACCGTGCCTTACCGTTCCAAACCAAACCACACCACACCGCACATAACCATACCAAACCAGACCGGGACTGACCTTACCCCACCCTACCCTTGCTTACCGTTGCTTACCAAACCTAAGCTAACCTAACTAAATTCTATAATTTTTCAATCTTCCAATATTTCAAAATTTGTCACCTGAAATCTTCCATAAGTAGGTCTGAAATCTCCCACGCCAACCAATTTACCTGCTTGGTTTATCGTATCTAAAATGGATTCGGGAGTTATGTATTCCGGAGTGTTGACCAAAAAGATAAATTCCGCTTCCCATCCTTCATACATCGACGGCCTGGATCGGGTGATGGCTGCTCTTTGCACGACAACCCTTCTTTTGTCCAAGAAATCCCAATTCTTTTTTCCAAGTGAAGAAAGATCGGTGATGGAGACAATCCCCGCTTTGTATAGATCCATAGCACTCTTTCTAGGCGATCTTGGATCTTGTTTAAATTTAGCTGCATGAATAATGGATTGTCTCAAATATTCAGCAGGAATGGATAAATTCCCTTTAGCATCTCTATATACGAAGGACTCAATATCGTCTGTTTTCTTAGCAAGTCCTCCCTTAGGAGACTTTGCTTTTTCTTTTACACTTTCACAATCCCAACGATGAAAGAGAATATTGGAAATTCCTTTGATCTTAACTTTGAAAGAATAAGGATTGCTCAAAGCAATCATATTATCCGCACCGACTGTTTCTTCTTGTGTTTTTTTCGTTTTCATAATCTCTTCCTTTTTTAATTTAAAAATAAAACCTAACCCAACCATACCGGACCTTTCCTGACCTTGACTTACCACACCCCACCAAACCCAACCATAATTGTCATGTAAAAATTTCACTCACAACATATTTCATAGAATAAATTATTTCAACGTATATTTTTTTATTTTTACAGACTATCTGATTTTCGAAAAATGCAGGGTTTTTGATCCAAAAGATTTTTCCCTATAAAAATAGTACAACTGATACTATAAAGAAAAATTTAAGGAGGCATCATGAGCTCACTTGCCATACCGCCACAAGGAACCACAACAGGATTAAAAGGAACAGGATTTAAATCCGTTACTCAGCAAAACTTCACTCCTGAGCAAATGAATCTTTTCTCTCAGCTATTTTCAGGCGTATCACCCGATTCTTATCTATCCAAGCTGGCAGGAGGAGACCAAGGAGCCTTTCAACAATTGGAAGCGCCTGCGTTAAGACAGTTCTCAGGATTGCAAGAACAAATAGCCAATAGATTTAGTCAAGCAGGAGCTCGCAAAAGTTCGGGTTTTTACAATGCTCAGAACACAGCAGCCAGCGAGTTTGCGCAGAATCTGCAAGCACAACGATTAAACCTGCAAAACCAAGCCAGGCAGCAACTCTTTCAGATGAGCCATGAACTTCTATCACAGCGTCCTTATGAGAATCATCTTATCAGAAAAGCCCCAAAAGGGCCTTCTTTCATGCAGCAATTGCTGGGGGGAATTGGGACGATAGGAGGAGCAGCAGCAGGAGCGTTCTTAGGGAATCCTTCTTCTTTAGGAAGTCTTGGTAATATATTTGGATCTAAATCATCTTACGAGGGTTAAAAATGGCTATTTTAGAAGCAGCGCCAAGACGAAAGAAGCTAAGCGAGACGCTCGGAGAGAATATTTCTCAAGGACTTGTGAGTGGATATGCATCGGGAAGAGAACAGGCGAATGAAGAGTCTCTTCTTCAGAAAAAATATCAATTGCAACAAGGATTACAAAATCAAAAAGAACTTTTGAGAGCTAAAAATTTAGCTAGCCTATCCGGCAATTTACAAAGAGAACAACCTAGTTTTTCTGATAAATTACAAAATAATATATCTCCGCAAAGAGAAGATCTTTTCAATAATTTAGCTCAAGCAGCCCAAGATGATTTAGGAAGAGATCTTGAACCGCAAGAATTGAATGATATATGGAATATGACAGGTCAGATTGAAAAAGAATCTATGAAGAATAAACAACAAGAGCCTTCCTATTTATATGATAAAGCACAACAAGCATATGCAATGGGAGAAAAAGAATTAGGCGATACCTATTCTAAAATGGCTTCTGAAGAAAGAAAAGAACGATTTGAAATTCAGAAAAGTTTGGAGCCTGAAGTATTAAAGATTCAAGATCGTCTTCAAGAAAATGAGATTAAAGATGCTCAACTTTCTAGAATGGAAGAATTAAATGCTACTTCCGATAAAACATTTCCGGGAGCTTTAAAAGCTGCTTTAGTAGAAAAAGGAGGAATTTTTGAGTCAGCTGCCCTTCCTTCGCTAAGTCCCGAAGCACAAGAATATGTAAAATTAGTAGCCAATCAATTAAATGGGATAAAAAATACATTAGGGGCTCAAATCAGCGGATTCGAAGTTAATCAATTTATGAAACAATTTCCAAAACTTTCTAATACAAAGGAAGGTAGAGAAATGATTTTGGGTCAACTTAAATTGATTAATCGTATAAATAGAGAATTAGATGAAAAAGTATTGGATTTATTAAAAAATGATCCAACCGGAAAAATGACTCTATCTAAAGCGAAAGATCAAGTTAGAGATGAATATGCTCCTAGACTAAAAATGTTTAAGAAAGTATTTGCAGACCCTAAAGGGTTTAATATGAAAGAACCCCCTGATCCTTCTTTTGCTGAAGGATTAAGAATAGAAGATCCTGAAGGATTCTCTTATATAAGTAATGGGAAAGAATGGATACCGGAAGGAGATTTTGCAAGAGATTGGGACAATGGGGATTTACCCGAATCATTCGCTTATATGAACCCTGAAGAATTTTCCAATGAAAAATTATTCGAAGATCTTCATCCTGATTTCTTTAATATAGGAAAGTAGCAATGGCATATAGATTAGTAGTCGGAGAGAAACCCATATCTGCTAAAAGAGAAAAAGAAAATGAATCTCCCGAAGAAAGTACATTGTCAAAAATAGGACGCGGAGCTGCTAGAACAGCTGTTGATGTAGCAGCGACCCTAAGAGGGTTGCCGGGAGATATATTGTCTACATTTACAGAAAGAGAATCACGAGCTTTTCCTACTTCTAAAAAACTTAAAGAAGTAGCATCTAATGCCACAAAAGGATATACAGCTCCGAAAAATAAAACAGAAGAATTTCTAAGTAATTTGGTCAGTGATGTTACTTCTTTTGTTTCTGTTGGAAATCCTTTAGGGCCAACACGTTTATTTTCTAGAATAGCTAGAGCAGCGGGCATTTCATTAGGCGCTAGCGGTATAGGAAAAACTGCTGAATATTTATCCGGTAGCAAAGAAACAGGAGAAAACACCAGAGCCGGTGCTATGTTTGCGCTTTCTCTTGTAAATCCTAGGATGGGAAGAAATGCTGCGAATAGACTTTATAATATAGAAAGAGCAAATCGCCCTCATATTTCGATGGGAGGATATGGACTTACTAATAATCTAACCGGAATGAGAAGAAATATAACAAGAGGAAGGCCATTAACTTCTCTAAGTGCTGATGAGAGATTTGTAATCAATCAAATTGATGGAGTTTTAGATTTACAACAAAATGGAAGATACTCTCTTGATCAATTAATCGCTCAAAAAAGATCCGTTAATTCCCTTCCGAATTTATTTGATCAATTTGATAGGAGAGGAGTGAGAGGAATTAGAAGACAAGCGCAAAGAATTAGTGGAATGATAAATAATACTGTGAGACAAGCTGAAAGACTTTATCCTGATTGGGGTCAATATTATAGAGCTGCCGAAGATATTCATGGAACTCTTAATGCCTCTCAATCTTTTCAGAGATGGATTGGAAGGCATTTGAGACATCTTCCTAATGTTGCACATCTATTGGGAGTTAAAATTCCAATTCTTGTCACAGCTCCTGCTATTTTCTCAGCTAATGAAGCGGGAAAATTGCTTTATAAAGTAGCAAGATCTCCTCATCTTAGACAACTTTATCTATCCTCTCTTGCTGCTGCTACTGCGGAAAATGCTCCTTCTTTCAAAAGAAAATCAAGGCAATTAGAAAATGCATTAAAAAAAGAAGAAGAAAAAAAAGGATATAAGTTTAAGTTGTGAATCATGTAATAGCCCATATCACGAACCATCCTACCAATCCACATACAATAAAAAATCCGCATACTTCTAATAAATTTTTTACTTTGCAAGAAATAGGGATAAATTCTTTAGGGTCGTCTTGATCTTGATAAGGGTCCCAATCTTCTGATTTTTCCCACATCCAAATGATTAACTGCCCAATTATATATGAGAAAGCAACTCCTAAAAGCGACAAAAAAGAAATATGAATAGTCATCTTCTCCTCCTTATTCCAAAAATAGGTTCATTTCTTAAACATCATCTTAACAATTACCACTGCACTCACCAGAAAAACAATCAAAACAAATCCACGTAGTAGATGAGCTAATATTTCTGACATACGATGATCCTTAAAGTTCAATTTTTAACTATTAGATTCAATGGAATCTTTCCCATTGAAATCGCAAACGTTTCTATTCTCAATTTAGCATCTTTATAAATGTCTTTATAGTTTTTCTCTAAATTAATCCCTTCATCCGTTTTACGAGGCGGAAACCCGGTTCTTTAGGACTGGGGGGAAGCCTCGCTCCTTTTAAAGTTTAAAAATGCCGGTCTTTCCCGGCTGTCAACCCTCGACAATGTTATTCCGCGGTTTACGTACTTGCATCACGCGCTTAACCCTTCTGCGTGTTTAAACATAAGTCTTAGAGCCCGGAACTGAGGAAATATCCCGGGGTAACTATACATTCAGTTCTATCCCTTTTGATCTCCCAAGATTTTGCTAATGGGTTTTTGAAAAATTTCATCTTTTTTTCGTTTCACTATAACATAAATTTCATCTAATTTCAATCCATAATCTTTTATTTTTTTGACTTGCTTTGAATTTACCATGTATTTAAATTTTGATTAACATAACCAAGGGGTTTCCTATGACTTTCCAGCCCGGAGCTTTACTATATACGTCTAATGCAGGATCAAAGCCGGAAGGCGTAGAAGTACCTGTTATCCAAACAAGAGATCCTGCCACTACCGATTCTAATTATCCTGTAGGGAAAATATGGATCAACTCTACTGATAATACCGTATGGACTCTTACCAGTTCTTCCATGTCTTCAGGCGTAGTCTCAGCCACATGGACAACGGATGCTTCCTCTACGGATCTTCAGTCCCTAACCACTGATGATTCAACCGTCGTTACTCCTACCGGAGGAACCATCGTTCTAGCCGGTACTACCAACCAAATCGTAACAAGCGGAAGCAATTCTCCCGGTAAAGCTACCCTGGCTCTCTCTTCCACCATGGTAGCGCCGGGATCTTTAACTGTTACCGGGCTTCTTACAGGAGATGCCGGAGCTACGTTAAAGACAGCAGGAACAGCGATGAACATCGCTACTGACAATGACACCGCTACAGTTACTATCGGCACAGGAACATCAGGACGTACTATTAATATCGGTACCTCAGCAGCTGCTAACTTGGTAACTATCGGATCTACTAGTGGGGCTTCTTCCCTCACCCTAGCAGCCGGATCGGGTAACTTTGCCATCACTCCTGATGTAGCTTCCACCATCACCATTGGAGCTGCTGCGCAGACCGGAACAATTGCCATTGGAACCTCTACAGGAGCCTTGACAATGGATCTTCTGGACGGAGTGGCCGGAGCAGCTCAGACGCTTAATGTAGCGTCAGCTGCTTCTGCAACGGGAGCTCAAACGGTGAATGTGCTTAATGGAGCAACGCCCGGAGCTAATCAAACCTTAGCAGTAATGGCAGGAGTAGCTTCTGCCGGGACTCAGTCGGTTCAAATCCTTGGAGGGGCTAACTCTACAGGATCTCAAAACGTTCAGATATTCAACGGAGCGATTGCAGGCGCTACAGAAGCAGTAGACATTTTCAGCGGGACAATCGCTTCGGGAACCGCTACCTTTAATCTTTTCAATGGAAATGCAACCACAGGAACTCTAGTCGCTAACATATTCGGTTCTGTCGCTGCTACTACCGCAGGAACGGTTAATATAGGAACAGGAGCAGCTGCTCACGTCCTTAATGTAGGATCTGCTACCGCGGGGAATCTGTCGTTTACCTCAGCAGGAACAATTGCCGTTGTAGGAACTGCTCATATCAACGCAAGCGGATCGGGAGTTACCACAATCGGAACAGGGGGAACAGGAGCCGTTAACATTGGGAATGCTACAGGAAACACTGCTGTTACGGGGTCTCTTACGGCATCTACAACCCTCACCGCCACTTCCGGTGCAATTACGGCAACATCAGGAGACTTTATTGCCACGAATGGAAACCTCCAACTCCAAACTCTCGGGAATAAAATCGAGATTAAAGCAGGGGTTACAGGATTTGCAGGAACGGGCACTCTTACTGCCGGAACCGTTACTATCAATAATACGAACATTGCTACAGGCGATATCATCATCCTAACCAGAACCGGGATAAATGGAAGTACGACGCTTGGTGAGTTTACCTATACCATCAGCAATGGGGCTTCCTTCACCGTGACTAGCGTGATCTTAGGAACACCCGGCTCTACCCAGACAAACGATACAAGTAAGTTTGCTTATTTAATCATTAGACCTCTGTAAGGTAAAACATGTTTATAAATGCAGCCACCTTTGACACGTTAAGATCAGTAGCCTTCGGAAGCTTAACCACTTCTTATGCTATATTAGGATCGGAGCTTTCCAATCCTGCCGTTCTCATCGGTTTTAAGAATGCAACCGATGGAACCGTATTGATATCTTTTGACGGTATTAATGACAATCTTGTCCTTCCCCCTCAAAGTATGGCTGTATATGATCTAAGGACAAATGCCCCGGGGCGAGAAGGAGCTTGTGATTATCTCTTTCCGAAAAGTGCAGCTATCTTAGTCAAATATACAGGAACTGCTCCCTCACTAGGATCATTTTATGCAGAGGTTCTCTTAGCTATACCTAGGAGTGATTGATGAGTCAATATTCGAAACTATCAGATAATCCTTCAGGAAAGACTACTATCGATACATTGACTCCGAATAGCGGAGGAGTAGTTTCGCCGGATGCATCTGATAATGTTAATGAGTTAGGATCGGGATCGATTACTACGATAGGAGATCCGAGTACTCATACAATCACTACTCAGCTTACAGGACTTACTCAATATGACATGCTGGTAGGGCAAGGCTCAACTACAATCGGTCTTATCAGTCCTTCAGCCACCTCGGGAGTTCCTCTTATCTCTCAAGGGGGAGCAGCCTATCCTATCTTCGGCACAGCCGTAGTAGCAGGAGGAGGAACGGGAGCAACAAGTTTAACGGGCGTCCTTACGGGAAACGGAACTTCTGCCATAACCGCTAATACGGTAACACAATACGGTGTCTTGGTAGCAGGGGCATCTAACGTCGTTTCTTCAATCGCTCCCGATGCTTCCACATCAAAGTTGCTGGCATCCGGAGGAGCTTCTGCCAATCCTTCCTGGCTGTCTTATAATGCAGCGGCTTCTACAAGCGATATAGTATCCAGAGACGGGAATGGAGTTTCCGGATGGGCAAACATAGCATTGGGACAATCTCTTGTAACGTCTGCTGCGGGAACTACCATATTAACCGCAGCCTCCAATCATACGCAGCAGCTTAGAGGATCTACTACACAAACATTTCAATTGCCGGATGCTACTACTTTGACTCCCGGCTTTATATTTGAGTTCAATAATAACAGTACAGGGAACTTAACGATCGTAGCTAATGATGGAGTCACTACAATTACAACTATTGTTCCGGGAGCTTATGCAAGAGTATCCGTCAGTACGGTAAGTACCACAAACGGTACATGGGATTATCATTTCTTAATGCCTTCAAATGCAGTATATGGAACAACGGGTCTTAATGTAACGGGAACTATTACAGGGACATCTACCGTTGCATCGGGAGTGGCGGGATCTTCAATAGGAGGATTCTTATTATCCGGTAATACCTCGGGAACTGTCTCCATTCTACCGCAAGCAGCAGCGGGAACTTATAACTTCAACCTTCCTATCACAGCGGGAACAGCAGGGCAATTACTTACCTCGAAAGGCGGAAGCTCTTCTGCCATGACCTGGACATCTTTTAGCTTGAATATACAAGTATTTACTTCTTCAGGAACATATACCCCTACTTCAGGCATGATTTATTGCCTCATAGAAGCTTTAGGGGGTGGAGGAGGAGGAGGGGGAGGAGCTTCCACCGATTCAACGCAGGTAAGCGTTGGAGGGGGAGGATCTACGGGTACTTATGCAAAAGCTCTTTATACATCTAGCACTATAGGAGCTTCTCAGTCCGTGACGATAGGATCAGGAGGAACGGCCGGAGCTAATACAGGAGGAAATGGAGGGTCAGGAGGAACTACTTCCGTAGGATCATTAGTAAGTTGTCCCGGAGGTGGAGGAGGATATGGAGGAGCAGCGGGAGTCAATCAATATTCTGCCCCCGGAGGACTCGGAAGCGCTCCTACGATCACTTCTGCGGTTTCTTCTTATACATTCGACGGTACCTATGGAGAGACGGGTTGGGCCATCTCCATATCAGGACCGGTAGAGCTGGGAATATCCGGTCACGGAGCTTCCAGTATGTATGGAGGAGGAGGGTATAGCAAAACGGGAGCCAGTCCGGGAGTTTCTGCTCAAAATAATACGGGAGCCGGAGGAAGCGGTTGCATTCAAGGATTCTCTAATGCAGGAGATATAGGAGGAGTCGGAGGATCGGGAATTGTAATCATCACCGAATACATATTTAGCTAAGGAAACCATGTCATTTAGATCAAATGAAATATACAGCATAAATTCAGGATCTACGAGCACTTCTCCTTATATCCCCTATGTAAGTACCGTAAACCCTTCCAATCTTGATATCAATTTTCCTTTATATCAAGTATGGATCAATAGCTCTACAGGGCAAGAGTGGATACTATTAAGCTTTAGTCAATCCAACGGAACTGTCACGGCCAACTGGAATATAATCCCCGGCATTACCACTCTCACAGGAACTAATGCCGTAGCGGTCAATCAAGACTCGAACGGAAATGTTAACATTCTGGGAGGAGCAGGCGTAACCGTAACGGGAAATGAAACTGCTAATAGTCTTACTATTTCCGTATCTGATCTAGGATTGAATTGGAGTACTATATCGGCTGACCAAACATTAGTGGTTGATAATGGCTATTTCTGTACGGGAGGAGCGGTTCTTAACTTAGCCCTTCCCGCCGTGTCAGCGTTAGGAGATACGATTATCATTTACTTGGATGGATCTAGCGGATTTACAATCACTCAGGCTGCCTTGCAACAAATACGACTCGCTTCCAAGACGAGTACTGCAGGGGTGGGAGGGAGTCTTTCTTCCACAGCTCAAGGCGACTCCGTTACCTTAGTATGCAGAACGGCTAATTTAGTCTGGACTGTGATCGCAAGTAATGGTAACTTAACAATTGTTTAAAAAGGAAAAATTATGGCTACAGCAAATAGTATAAATGCCAATAGCACAGGACTGGCTAATTATGACGGAGCAGGAACCTGGACAGGCGTCACCGTAACGCAACATGACCTATTAGTGGGAGGATCTTCTAACGCGATTACCTCTCTTGCATTAACAAACGGACAATTGCCAATCGGTAATTCAGGATCAGATCCTACCGCTGCTACTTTAACAGCAGGAACGGGCGTGAGCATTTCTAACGGAGCCGGATCTATCACGATCAATGCGCTCGGTGGCGGTCTTTCTTGGAGTGTTGTAACCGGAACTACTCAAACTGCTGCTGTCAACAATGGATATGTTGCCAATAATGCAGGAACAGTGACTGTTACTCTTCCAGCCACAGCAGCTGTAGGCGATTGCTTTGCAGTAACCGGAATGAATAATGCAACCGGGTGGAAGCTGGCCGTAACGACAGGGCAGACTATCTATTTCGGATCAACAAATACAACTGTTACAACAGGATATCTACAATCCACAAAGACCCACGATTCAGTCTTTATCGTATGCAACGTAGCAAATACTAGCTTTATTGTATTGAACGCTGTAGGAAATATAACAGTAGTATAGGTAATACATGGCTTTTATAAATGCAATTGATGCTGTTCAGCAAGGAACGCAGTATTTAAGCTCGGCGGGTGTGTGGTCAGGAGTGGACGCGTCTACATCAGGATACCTTCTGACCTCTAACGGAACCGGCGTTGCCCCCTCTTTCCAAATCCCCGCAGTTCCTTCTACGATTGCTATCACGGCAAAGACTGACAACGTAACCTATTATCCTGTCTTCACCACCGCTGATACTACCCAGACAGCAGGAGCGATCGACGTAGATGGGAATGGATATCTTAATTACAATCCTTCTACCGGCGTTTTAAATACAAAACAGCTGTCTGTAAATTCAGCATTAAACTCAGATGCACAAGCAGAGATAACGACCTCGAACGCCTATGCATTGCTTATCGAAGGGACTGCTACCTCAGTAGACGGATCGACGAATCAACTGGGGGTTTATTGCGTTCAGTCTTTTAATCCTACAAATGGAAGCAATCAAACTGCTGCTATCCAAATATCTACTACTATGGTTGCTCCCTCAGCCAAAACAATGACTATAGCAGCAGGTCTCATATCTTATATAAACTACTCAACAAATGTCGGAACGATCACGAATGGATACGGAATATATGTTCCTTCCAGCTCTGCCGGAGCCGGCACGATAACCAATGCCTATGGCGGATATTTTAACGCTCCTGCTGCCGGGACTAATAAAATTGCTTTATATGCAGATAATTTAAGCATAGGATATAGCACTCAAACTCCTCCATCGAGCGGACTTGTTGTAAGCGGAAAAGTTGCATTCGGGACTAATGCGGTCAATACGAATGCATACTTTGAAATAGCCGGGGCGACTAGCGCTTATCCGATTTATTCTTTTAATGATGTGACCGGTGTGGATGGATCTAATAATCAATATATGTTTTATTCGGCTAATTTCATAAATCCTCCGAATGGAAGTACTGATACAAATATAATTTATCTTGAAGATACATTTCAAATCCCTACAGGAAAAACAACGACTGCTCTTTCCTATCTTAATATTCTTCCCAATATAAACGGAAACTTAGGAACTATTTCCACGGTATATGGAGTGTATGTACAGCCTATTGCTAACTTCGGCGGTACCGTAAGCTTGATATATAGCGGATATTTCTCAAACCCGGGAAGAGGGATTAAGCAAATCGCTCTCTATGCCGATAATATGGCTATAGGAACCACAAATACCATTCCTCCTACCAACGGACTCCTTGTGAATGGGGTCGTTAAGAATACCAATCTCACGGCTCATGGAGTGATGTATGCAGATGGAAGCCAGCAGATGCAGTCTTTGGACTCAGCGGGAACGACAGGAGAGATATTAGTATCTACAGGCTATACTACTGCTCCTTCCTTTAAGACGCTAGGACAGGGTGTTTATGCCATCACGCAGATTACAAATGCTTCTTCCCCCTATACAGTCCTTTCTACTGACGATATCGTAGAATGCGATTCTACCGGAGGGACGATAACGGTAGATCTGCCGAATGCTCCTACAACCGGAAAGTCTTTTGTCATCAAAGACTATAAAGGATCTGCTTCAACACATAATGTGACGATAACGACTGTTGGGGGGACTGTGACGATTGACGGATCTACTTCCGTTGTTGAATCCACGAACTACTTCTTTGCTCAAGTTGTGTTCGATGGAAGCAATTATATCATAATTTAAACGTAACGAACTTCGTATCTATCAGAGACTCAATGCTTTATTCCAAGTCTTCACACTTTGTTAAGATTTCTTAATAAATGCACCCTTTATGGATCTATCCTATTGAGCACTAATCACATACGAAGTTTGTTAACGAAATGTTAAGACGGTTCGAAGTCTTCGAGTTCCATCATGATATTCAAGCAATCCTCATATCCGTCGATCCTTCCCTTGATATAAGCTTGAAGGATTAATTC
>JAGWJP010000001.1 GCA_028865725.1 Patescibacteria group bacterium | reverse complement strand
CGGATACCGAATACCACGCGTTTAAATATTCTTCGCAACGTGCTTTTCGTAGGAATTTGTTTTACACTATGCATACAAATGGACTTGGTTATTTAGTTATTAATTGACCTTAATTACTAGTATACCAGTCCATTTGCTTTATATTACCCTCATCGGGCGTTTTGACATTTTATATGAGATATGTTATATACAATATACTACGATTCTTGGCTTTTTGAGTGGGGTCTCGTGCGCGGGACCATTTTTTATACATGAATACACATAACACAACAGAACAATTTACATTTACAACGCTTGGCATTGTTGAACCCTTGCTTGATTCGCTTACGCGATTAGGCCTTAAGATTCCTACACCGATCCAGCATGAAGTGATCCCTGTAGCGCTTACCGGGCAGGATGTGGTGGGTATTGCGCAGACAGGTACCGGGAAAACGCTTGCGTTTGGTATTCCCATGATTCAACGCCTTGCAGCGACAAAAGGAGTAGGCATGATCGTACTTCCGACGCGCGAGCTTGCGCTTCAGGTTGATGAATCATTGCGCCGTGTAGGACAGCATCTTGGCATGAGAACTGCAGTATTGATTGGAGGAGCTGCAATGGGTCCGCAGATACAGGCCTTGCGCAGAAATCCGCATATTATTATTGCGACCCCTGGAAGACTTATTGATCATATCCAGCAAAAAACAATTCAAACGAATCATGTGAGTATCATAGTGCTTGATGAGGCGGATCACATGTTTGATATGGGATTTGCTCCGCAGGTCGAGAAGATTCTCGACGCATTACCGCGTGCGCGGCAGACCATGCTCTTTTCAGCCACGATGCCGCATGCAATTATGAATCTTGCGACGGCACACATGAAGTCGCCTATACGGGTAGAGGTAGCTCCTTCAGGAACACCGCCTGAAAAAGTAGAACAAGAACTTTATATTCTTCACAAGGAAGATAAAACCAAACTTCTTAAAAAATTACTGGAATACGAGCGCGTTTCCACGATTGTGTTTACACGTACGAAGCATGGGGCGAGTAAGCTTGTTAAAATAGTACGTGCTATGGGATACACGGCAGCGGAAATTCATGGCAACAGGTCGCTTCCTCAGCGGAAAGATGCGCTTGATGGATTTAAGTCGGGAAAATATCGTGTGCTTGTTGCGACCGATGTGGCAGCACGCGGCATTGATGTGCAAGGAGTAGGATTAGTGATTAACTATGATGTGCCGGAAAATCCGGAAGATTACGTGCATCGTATTGGTCGTACCGCCCGCGCAGGAGCGACAGGTCATGCGATTACTTTTGTCACACAGGAACAACGCAATGATCTTCGCGATATCGAGCGCCTTATTAACCAAAAACTTACTGTCGTGCGCGACGAGGAGCTTTCTCAAGAATTTTCTCCCACAAGAAAAGTGATTTCTGCAGGATATCGTCATAGACGCTTTCACTAGAAAAGTTATACGCAAACTCGCATTTGTTATGTATAAAACAATCGTTTTTTACATAACCACAAACCTAAAGAAATGAGGTTTGCGAGATGATAAGGGAGGGTGATATATTTGGGATATTGACATACAATTTAATTGTTGTATAATTCATTCAAACAATATGAAAAACACACCGCGCACATTAGTCGGGTGCAACGCTGAATTGCTTTCAGTGATGTTCGACACGCGTGCGGTAGACCGAGGTTTTTGCTAAAGGGTTTCAGATAGATACGAGTAAAAACAGTAAACCTCGGTATGTTCTGTGCCGAGGTTTGTGGTTTATGGGCATGTGTGCCATGTTGTGATAACAGATCTTTGAAAATAGCCGACCCGTTGCGGGTCAGTGAAAACTCTGACACTCAAAGAAAGGAGTGACGAGCGATGAAGATAAGCGTGATTAAAAACTTTTTCGCTGAGCTCAAAAAAGAACCACCTGTTGCCGAAGAACTTAATGTGCTCAAGAGGCAAGCAACGTATGTGTTCGTGTGGCTTGTCATTGCGGAGGTATTCCTTTTCGCTCAGATCTACCCTGTGAAGTGGTTCTTTGATGGCTTTCGACACGCTATGTCGTACCGCATGCTTCTCGTGATTTGTGGTGCTATTTTTGTATTGTACGGTATTGGGTCTCTTGTGCGTTGTGAGATGGATAACAGAAGAAATCAGTTTTATTTCCGATTCTGGAAACTCTTGTGGGGATACGGACACAGGAAAGAATTGCGCCTCGATACGGCGTGGCATGTGGCACATTCGACAGGTGAAAAAGAGTCTGTGCTTGCAAAAAATATCTTGAAAGCAGAGAACTTGATCGATAATATGCTGTTCGATACGGTACCCACATGCGTGCGGATCGTACTGACGTGCATAGGAATGTGGTGGATCGGTTGGCAGTTTGGCCTGTTTGCGATGGGTACCGTTATGCTCTACGCCGCAACGCTCTTTCGGAACGAAACAAACATTGCGCCGCTTCGTAAATCATTTCGCGCGCAAATGAAACGTATCGAGCGCGACGGCACGGAACTTACACAAAATTGGCGCACATTAAAACAATTTGGTATCGAGGAAGAACAAGCGAATGAACACGAGGAAAAATTGATGCAGTTGTGTGTCGATGAGCGCTGGCGCCACCGCGCCTTTACTGCGTATCTCGTGCGGCAGGAACATGTCGTTACGGTGACACGCGCGCTTATGTATTATATCGTTGCGTGCGCGTTTTTTCCAACCATGAATGCAGGACTTGCGGTGCTCGTGACGATGTGGATGGAACGGATGTTTACCAGAATGTCGAACTTGACGGATTTCCAACGTCACATGAATGAAGGCGGAGAAGCAGTCGCCGAACTTGTAGAGCAGTTTAGTATTATTCCCGACATACGGCAGGCGAATGAGCCTCGGTGGGACGGATCAGCGCGCGGCACGATTGAATTTCGCAACGTTTCCCTTTCTTATCCTGACGGAAAACAGGATGCATTGAAAGACATTAATCTTCTCGTGCAGCCGAATACGACAGTGGCGCTTGTGGGGTATTCCGGAGGAGGAAAAACCACGTTTGCATCGCTTCTTGCGCGCGAATATGATCCGACTGAAGGATCAATCATGATCGGCGGAGTGGACTTGCATGATATTGATTATGCACGGTATCGCAAACAGGGCATTAGCATCGTGTCGCAAGACGTGCAATTGTTTGATACCACCGTGCGCGAAAATATTCGCATGGTTCGTCCCGATGCACTGCAAGGCTACGAAGAGATATGTGCACAGCGCGCGTATGCAGATGAGTTTATCCGCGAATTGAGGGATGGATACGACACTGATATTGGAGAGGATGGCATTCGGTTATCTGGCGGGCAGCGCCAACGGCTCGCCATTGCACGCGCCCTATACCGTGACCCCGATATTCTGATCTTTGATGAGGCTACGAGCTCGCTTGATGCGGTATCACAGGAATATGTGCAAAAAGCAACCGAACGATTGATTGCTGAGCGTGCATGTACCATTTTCATTATCGCGCATCGATTTAGTACGATTATGAGCGCGGATCTGGTAGTAGTGTTGAATGATGGAAAACTTGAAGCAGTAGGAACCCACGAAGAGCTTGCACGTGGAAACGGTATTTACAGACGCCTTCGTGATCTTGAGATGCGCGGTGTCTTTTGTGAATAACGAAGAAACAAACGCCTCCCGCAAAGGAGGTGTTTTTGTTACCCAGAAAAAACTGCGGGCGGAGCCCGCAGATGGATGGGTGTCACTATCAAAGGATAGTGACCAAGCTTTGCTTGCTCGTAATGATGCTACGGGCAGAAGCCCGTAGAGATTCACTATCGTATATTTGACAAAATAATAATAATAATATGCTAATATGGTTTCAGCATGCGAAGGAGGAAGCAGTATGTATAATGTGGTATTTGAAAATATCGGAAAGGGAACCCACACAGGAGTAATTAGTTGGTCATCCTTTTCTTCTAAAGCAGAGTTTGACCAATGGTATGATGAAAAAATGAGGAATTTATATTGGGTCGTCGAGGGAGGAGTTTCAGATGAGCGTGCAATCGAAATTTGCTCCCGTCTCAGTTCCGAAAATGCAGTAGTGCAGGCATGGCTCAGAGAGATGAACGAGGCAATGGAAACGGTATCCGCACTTCTTTCATAGAAAATTTTTCAACCCGCGTACCCTGCGCGGTTTTTTATCTGTGCACTAGACGTATTGGGTTTGACGCTCTATGAAAAATATATTATTATTATATCCATCGTCCCGTAAGAATACCACTTGAAGTATGGGCGCGGTTTCTTACGGGGCTCTTTTTTTCTGAATCCTTATTATTATTATGGAACAACCAAAGGAGATTCGTAATATTGCGATTATTGCTCACGTGGACCATGGAAAGACTACGCTTACCGACGCCATTATGCGCCAATGCGGTATGTTTGAGGAGGGAATGAGCATGGATACGAACGCGCTTGAACGAGAGCGCGGTATTACGATTTATTCCAAAAACACCTCTGTATTTTATAAGCACACCAAGATCAATATTGTGGACACTCCCGGACACGCGGACTTTGGATCTGAAGTAGAGCGCGTGTTGCGTTCGATTGACGCAGTGCTTTTAATCGTAGATGCCCAAGAAGGCCCCATGCCACAAACACGCTTTGTATTAAAAAAAGCACTTGAGGTGGGTCTAAAACCTATTGTGGTTGTGAACAAGATCGACAAGCCGGGCGCGAACATTGCGCGTACTGAAGATGAAGTTCTTGAGCTTTTTATAAACCTCGGCGCAAATGATGCACAGCTGGATTTTGTGACTCTCTACGCGATCGGGCGGGAAGGAGTGGTTAAACGCGCGTTGGATGACGAGTTTGTGGACTTATCTCCTCTGCTCGATATTATTCTTGAGGTAATCCCTGCGGCGCTATCTGATAGGGAGGCACCACTCCGCGCACAACCGTTTAACCTTGCCTACGACAATTATGTGGGGCGTCTTGCGATCGCGCGTGTGTATGAAGGAACCATTCATGTGGGAGATACGGTGTATATAAAACATGAGGATAGCGGCATGCGCAACGCCAGAATTACAAAGCTGTTTACGTTTCGCGGACTTAATCGAGAGGAGACGAACGAGGCGGTAGCGGGTGATATTGTAATGATTGCAGGAATTGCCGATATTGATATTGGAGAGACTATTTGCGGATCTCCGGACGCGATGCCGCTTCCCAGCATTAAAGTAGATGAGCCCACCATCGCACTTAATTTTATGGTGAACAACTCGCCATTTTGTGGACGCGAAGGAAAGTTTGTGACGTCGCGTCAGATCGGAGATCGGCTTAAAAAGGAACTCGAGGTAAATATCGGGCTTTATATTGATTTTTCTGAGGCGGATAAGTTTCGCGTGTATGGACGCGGCGAGCTTCATATTGCAATTCTTCTTGAAACGATGCGTCGCGAGGGGTATGAACTTCAAGTTTCTCAGCCTCAGATTATTACAAAAGAAATTGACGGTGTGCTCTCAGAGCCATTCGAAGAAATTACCATTGATATTCCAAGTATCTATCAAGGTATTATTATTGAGCGCCTTTCTCAGCGTAAAGCGCGTCTTATTTCTATGGACAGTCATGAAGTTACGCTTCGTATGGTATTCGAAGGACCTACGCGAGGTATCTTGGGATATCGCAGTCAATTTGTCATCGATACAAAAGGCGAAGGAATTTTTGCAAGCCGCGTGATCGGGTTTCGTCCTTACTCGGGTGATATTGTACGCAAGCATGTAGGATCTATGGTCTCTATGATTACAGGGAAAACGTTAGCCTACTCGCTCGACAACCTACAAACACGCGGACAATTGTATATCGAGCCCAACACGGAAGTATATGAAGGCATGGTGATTGGCAATACTTCTAAAGGGGATGAGATGCCGGTCAATCCCACCAAAGGAAAGCAGCTTACCAACATGCGCGCATCAGGGTCTGATGATTCTATATTTTTGGAACCGGCGTGGAAACTTACCATTGAGCGCGGCCTCGAAGTGATGGATGAGGACGAGTATCTTGAGATTACTCCGTACAGTACACGCCTTCGAAAAATCTATCTTACTGAAAACGAGCGCTCAAAGCACCGCAAAAAGGCGTGAATCTGGAATCTGGGATATATATTCGGTTATTCCGAGCCACTCTCGACGGCGAAAGTGGAAAATAGGGCTGAGAACTTGAAAGTGGTTGACAGGTTATATATATGGTGTTATAATAGAACCACATCAAACCAAGGAGGTTATGAGTGTACAAAGGAGAAACCGTTTTTTTCTGTAAGGGGTTGAAAACTTTTATTATCATTTGCGAAAGCGCCAGAAACGGATTTGAAGATGCCTGGTATTCTTTTAACAAACGTTTCACGCGAAATGTGTCGAGGACGATACAGAGGCTTTTCAGCGGTGCAACATATGATGGTTTTGTGGAGAAGGTTGTTTTTGGAAAGCGCAAAAGGGTATTGAATTGGAAGAATTCTGGATGGTATTTTAGTACATTCATCGATGGAGAGAGGCATTATTTGATTAGCGCCACGCGTTGCGGCGAAAGAAAAGAATCCACAAAAACGTCGCCATATAAGAAATACTAACCAGCAGTGAACGAAAAAATCCTATACATATGGGATTTTATTTTTTGTGGTATAACAAATTTATGACTATACAGCGCGTCGCATTATATGGAGGAAGTTTTAATCCTCCGGGGATTCACCATCGCATGATTGCAGAGATTCTGTTAGATGCATTTGATATTGTCGCAGTAATTCCATGCGGTATCCGTCCTGACAAACAATCTGTGTCTCTTGTTTCTCTTGAAGATCGCAAAGAAATGGTGGCGCGCAATTTTGAGGGGCTTCATGTTCTTGCTGATTATTATGATATTGTGCACCACACATTTTCGCGGAATCATATCTTGCAAGCACGCTATGAAACATGGTATCCCGGTTCAGATATTCGGCATGTCATTGGTACGGACATTGTGGAAGGAGGCGCCACGCACCAATCGCAAATCCATCGCGTGTGGCAGTATGGTGAGGAGATGTGGAATACACTCCATTTCACTATTGTGCCGCGACCCGGATATTCGGTAAATAAAGAAGATGTGCCCCCCCATGCTGAATTTCTTAAGAAAGGTGCTCCCGGATCAAGCACTGAAATCCGCATGCGGCTTGCAAGGCAAGAGGACGCGGGCACATTATTGGTGCCACGCGTTTATGCTTATATCAAAGAAAACCATCTCTACGGAGTATGAAACAGAAATTAGAATCTAAAGTCTGGAAAAAAGAATAGTATTCGAGTAAGCCCTATTAGGGCGCATCGAGAATTTATGCGAACTGGTTACAAAGACACAATCTCCTCCCACGGAAGATTTTTTTTGCCAAAGTGGCCGTAGGCTGCGGTTTGCTGGTAGATCGGGCGGCGAAGATTAAGGCGCTCGATGATGGCCGCAGGACGAAAATCAAATTTAGATTGCGCGAGAGCGCTAAGATCGTTTCCTTGTTCGTCAATTGCATAGACCATGAGAGGTTCCGGCTTTCCGATTGCGTAAGCGACCGACACAAGACATGAGTGGGCGTACCCCGCTGCCACAATATTTTTAGCCACAAATCTGCACATGTAGGCGGCAGAGCGATCTACTTTAGTGGGATCTTTTCCAGAGAAGCATCCACCTCCGTGTTGAATAAGTCCGCCGTAGGTATCCACCATCAGCTTACGTCCCGTAAGTCCGGTATCTGCTTCGAATCCGCCCACGGTAAATGCGCCCGTTGGATTTACAAGAAGCTCTATGGCATGCGTATCGATAGTAAGCGGAGTAATGAGATGCTCGAGAAGTGCGTGCTTGATTTCATCCTGAGTGCGTTCTGCATCATGCTCGGTACTTACCAGTACAGTTTTCAGGATATCGTCTTCGAATGTTACCTGTGTTTTCCCGTCGGGTTTAAGCCAAGGGATGGTGTGCGAGGTACGGAGGTGTTCGAGGTTTTGTGCAAGCGCGTGGGCGAGGACAATACCGCGAGGAAGAAACTCCGGAGTCTCATCTGTTGCGTAGCCATACATAATACCTTGGTCACCCGCACCTCCTGTGTCTACTCCTTGCGCGATATCAGGAGATTGAGTTGCCACGTAGATCGAAATATCAAGCGGTGCTGTATAGCCTATCGTGTGATATACACCCTCCGCAATCGATGCATAATCGAGGTTCGCGCCTGTTGTAACTTCGCCACCGATCACAAGATGGCCATGGCCTCCAAACGACTCTACCGCAACGCGACTTGTAGGATCTTCTGCAAGACACGCATCAAGAATCGCGTCTGAAATTTGATCGCACACTTTATCGGGATGGCCCGAGGTGACACTTTCTACAGTATAAGTTCGTGGAATAATCATATTTTTAGCTATTAGTAAATTGGCGTATTAGTGCTTAGCAATTAGAAAACAGAAAGTAGAATTTAGAATCTGGAAGCTAGTATAACCTATCTTGTCATTCTGGCTGCAGGCGGGAATCTATAAAATACTGAAACCCATTGGATTCTCACCTTATGTCTAGAGGTTTGTCAAAAGAATATGTCTCTAATTTAGACGAAAAAACTTCCTGCAAAGGAAGATGTGTACAACGACGATTATCTTTCCCTTGTCGGGCTGGATGTGGCACTTTACCTTGAGCTGAGCCGAAGGGCTTTACTTTTCGAGCAAGTTGCCGGTGGGTATATCTGCATCACATGATGCAACGGGCCAGTTCCCTTTCCCACACTCTTGATAATTATTAAGTTGTTAAGCCTTGTTTCTAGGATACTATTTCAGTGTGGTCGAGTCAAGACGTGTGTTCTGTGGATTGGATCACTGCGAGTTCGAGGGGGAGGAAGGGGATTGGTGAGTAATAGAGATATTTTCGTGCATCCATCAAGTTTCGTATGAGGGTCGTAAGGTGAGGCGTACTAAACTCTGCAGCACACGAAGAAAGAAGCGCCACATCGTCCTCGCTCATTTCTGACACTAGTGTCGCACGTGAGGGTTCGTTGAGTTTCAAGAGGAGTGTTTTTCTTGCAAGAGAGAGTGTGTCTTTGAGGACACGAAGGGGTTCTGTTGATGCGCGTTCGCATTCGGTAAGAAAAGAGAGCGCAGCGGATTGATTGTGGGCAGCAATTGCGCGTAAAAAAGCAATGATACGCGCGGTGTGAGGGCGGTTAAAAATCGTATGGATATCGTATGTCGCGAAATCGGTATGCGCGATTTGATTTAACATTGTTTCTGCATCGCGAAGCCCACCTTCTGCGACATAGCAAATATGATCGATGACCTCAGTGGGAATTTTAAGTCCTTCTTGTTGAACAATATAATTCAATTTATCATGTACTTCAGAAAACGAAAGGCGTGTGAAATCAAAACGCTGTACGCGTGAAAGAACAGTAGGAATCATTTTTTCCGGTTCGGTAGTGGCAAGAATAAACACCACATATTCAGGCGGTTCCTCCAGCACTTTCAAAAGTGCGTTGCATGCATCTTTCGTCAGCATGTGAGCTTCATCGATGATATATACTTTGTGGGCGGACTGCATGGGTTGAAACTCCACCGCTTCTTTAATCGCGCGAATATCATCAATACCGCGATGTGACGCTGCATCCATCTCTATGACATCGACAAATGTGCCGCGTTCGATTGCAAGACAGATTTCACAGGTTCCGCATGGATCGCCCTTTTTAAGGTGTGCACAATTGAGCGCTTTTGCGAGAATACGGGCAAGCGTCGTTTTTCCGGTGCCGCGCGGTCCGGCAAACAAATAAGCATGACTGATCGTGTTACGATTTATTGCTTCGGTAAGCACGCGTACCGCAAAGTGCTGGCCTTGAATTTCGCGGAATGTTTTGGGTCGATAAGTTCTATAGAATACGTGAGACATACAACAATGCTAAAACACTATGGTTACTGTAGCGTACTCTACCGCAAATATCAAAAAACGAGTACACTATTACTATATTACTATACACTCATGCGTCGCCGTCTACAACGACATCATGTTGCTCATGCATTTGCGTTTGCACTCCTTGTGCTCGCGGTGTGCGCAGCAACCATGGTTATGTATTGGCCGTTGATTCAGGCCTATACCGGAAGAACGGAACATATGATAGTGCATGCGGACCAAGGCATCACCGTAAAGGAAGATGCGTCCGTCACGCGCCCTGTTTCTACTTCGCTTGTCACGTTTGTTCCGCACAAGATAAGCACAGTACGCGCGATTTATCTTACTATGTATACGGCAGCGACACCGAGCAAATTGAATGCATTGCTTGCGTATGCTGCGCGCAACAACATTAACGCGTTTGTCATTGATGTAAAAGACGGATCAGGAAAGCTGTTTTTTCCTCTTGCGCCGTATGACGTCACGCATGATCCCGATATTGCGGCAAACTCGTATTTAGTGGCGCACGGATCTTCTACGATCGCAATGCTTCGGAATAAAGGAATCTATCTGATCGCACGGATTGTTTCGTTTCCTGATAACGAATATGCGCGTGCGCACCCAGGCGAGGCGTTGCACTATGCGAATAACGACACGCTGTGGCACGATACCAAACAATTAAATTGGATGGATCCCGCCGGCACAGCGTATTGGCACTACCTCGCTCATCTTGGCGCGGCAGCGGTAAATGCGGGATTTGATGAAGTAAATTTTGACTACATGAGGTTTCCTTCTGACGGATCGCTTTCTTCTATTGCCTATCCTTTCTGGAGGAGCAGCACGCCAAAAGAAGATGTAATCGCCTCATTCGCCTCCTTCCTTTACTCATACTTTACCCCTAAAGGCATTACGTTTTCCGGCGATATTTTTGGCCAAGTACTAGTGAATAGAGATGATATGGGCATCGGACAGAACCTTGAAAAGGTGCTTCCTCACTTTGATGTATTGGCGCCCATGACGTATCCCTCCCATTACGTGAATGGATTTGACGGCTATGCAAATCCCGCCGAGCATCCTTATGAAATTATTTCCTATAATCTCGAGGAGGCCCAAAAACGTATTGATGTACTTCCTGCAACGAGTACCAAAGCGACATTTCGTCCCTGGCTTCAGGTATTCAATATCGGCGCGGTATACGATGGAGCAATGGTAGAGAAGCAGATCAAGGCGTTGACCGATCATGGTGTCGAAGGAGGATACATGCTGTGGAGCCCCAGCAATACCTATCCTGAACTTCCCAAAAACCTGGCGGTTGGTAATGGAGGATAACCACATTTGACATAAAAAGAACGATTTGCTATAATACAGGCATAAGTGAGTGACTTATTACAAAACCTTATAGGATTTGTAGCACTTACGTCATTTGGAAAATATACCGCCTCCAGGCGGTATATTTTTAGATTTGATAGAAATAGCGATCTGCTGTGTTGCAAGCTGCGGTACTCCCTCACAATATGGCTTATATTGCTCGGTTCGTTCCTCGCTTGCGCCTTGCATCTCATCGATTTCTATCAAATCTACCCATTCGGTACCCGTTTTTTCCTCACTCGTGTCCGCTATTTTATCCAAAAATAGCGGCGTATATCTCTAAATTTATGAGAAGCGTAGCCGAGAAAAACAGGCGAAATGCGAGGAAAATACTGGGGTTTCGGCAAAATGCTTGACATATTTTGTGGATATGCTATAATACACACAGAAGATTGAAAAGGAGGTGAAATCTTGAAGATTCGAAAGAAAGAAAAGGAGCGCCTGGCGCGCGGGGAGAAAAACCCGGCGGCCGGCACTCCCCAGGCGGTCTACGCCGCCCCCACCGGGAAGTAACCGGTCGGGGCGGCGGCCTCTTGCTGCTGTGCGCGCCTGTGCAACTCCATTTTTGTGGGGTTGACACGCGCCTCGCAGCAGCAAGATATTTCGCCCGCAGGCACACCACCGCAAAAGGGCCACCCAACTCCGGGTCAGCCAACGGTGTGCCTGTGGGAAAAGGGGGTGTAGCATGCGTCGCTACACTTCAGGTTTTCTGTGAACCGAGAGGTCGGGGGAAAGCGCAAGCACCCCCGATCTCGAACCCCACGTAATGAGAGAGCGTGGGCAAAAAAATCTCTCTCATGACTGCTTTAAAACGGGCCGGCGGGGGGAATGCGTCCCCCTGAAAGGAGGTGAGCTCATGCCCGGTTGAAGACAATAGGGTCGAGGTAAGTCCGTAGATTCGGCACTCGACCCGGAGCCTAGGGCTCCCGAACCAATTAGGGGGGAAACGGCGCCCCCCGAAATATCTCAAAAGACCTCATCGCAATGAGGTCTTTTCATTTATTTGGCGTTATATACAAATTATCCTTTATCTGACGATCGGAAGATGAAGGATAGTTATGTTTAGTTAACCTTCAAGAGTGATACTATGGATACATAGAGATTCCATTTTTCAACGGGCGTAAGCATGTTTAAATATTTTCCAAGACGAATTCGTTCCTATGGTTAATTCTATGAGTTGTTTCATGTTTTTTACAACTTGATATACAATAATGGAGTACACACACACGCGTTATGCCGCCACAAAAAAAAATAATATTAGGAATTACCGGCGAGAAGGGAGGAGGCAAGGAGGCCTTCGCTCGATTTTTAAAACAATGCGTGGAACAGGATCACGTGACGCATGCTACGTTTGCGCACCACATGTTTTCAGATGTCTTAAACGAAACGCTGCATATTTGGAATATGCCGAATGCGCGCGAATACCAGCAGCAATTCATGGGGGTAATGACTGAAGTGTTTGGAGCCGATGCGTTAGGAAAAGCAGTGCACAAACGTATCATAGAGGATAAGGCTCATCTTGTGGTTGCAGATGGAATTCGTCGCGCAAGCGAGGAGAAGATAATTCGCAGTATTCCCCATTCACTTATCATGTATGTCACAGCGCCGCTTGAAGTGCGGTATGAGCGTTCACGCCAGCGCGTGTGGCGCGCAGGAGAAGAAAACAAATCATTTGAACAATTTTTGCGCGAAGAGCGCGCCGTCACGGAAGTGGAAATTAAAGAAATTGGGAGTCGAGCGGATTATGTGATCAAAAACGCAGGTTCGCTGCGCGATCTCGAGACGCAGGCCAAAGAGTTTTATGCATCTGCTATTCGTCCGCGATGGAAACAATAATTGACGCATGCTCAAAAACTAGTACAATGAAATATACAAGGTTTTGTTTTGGATGATCTGCCAGCGAGCACTCACTTAAATCAAATGACGTTGAGTTAAACTCTGGCAGATCACCGAGAACAAAACTTTACAAATAGTACGCATTGTGCTATTTTTGTTTTCAGTTTGAAAGATTCCTGTGAACAACTGGAATGATAGCTTGTTTATACTAAATTCTACTTTCTGTTTTCTCATTTCTTTTTTCCCCTAGACGAAGCATATATTTTTGAATGATATCGCGAAGCATAAAATATTATCTCCGCGCCGCAGCATAGAAAAATTATTTTGTTCGACGAATTAACCATGTTCCTTCCATTCACCCCGGGGGAGTATATATTTTTTGCGTTGCAGAGCAACATTGGTGATACAAAAGAACAAATTTATAGCAAACGTATCTTGTCTGAGGAACATCAGGTAACGAGTTGATACGTTTGCGTCAAATAAATTTATCTTTTGTATCTCACGTGAATCGTTAAGCGAAAAAAATATATACGAACGACTTATCCACACTTCACAATGCGTACTCTCGTATATAATAAAAGAAGAAGAGTCTTGTCGTCGCGTGGTAATACAGTCGGTTACCATACGATAACAAAAAAAATGCTTACCGTTCTGCTTCACGGCAGAATGAATGCTCCAATGGCTGCAAAGAAAAAAGCAAAAGCAAAACCAAAAGCAAAGAAGAAAAAGAGATAGTTTTCTTTTTCTTTGCACAAACCCCCGCATTACGCAGGGGTTTGTTTTTTTAACGCATTCCTTCTACAATACAAATGAAACAACAGGTAATTTTATTATAGTGTATGAAAATCACGGTAAGTGCAAAAAATATAGAGCTTACGTCGCGAGTTACGGAATATATAGAGGATAAGATTAACGGATTAAGCAGATTAGTGCGGGTGCACGATGAACAAGGAGCGGCAGACGCATACGTTGAAGTGAAAAAGACCACTCGACACCACAGAAAAGGAGATGTGTTTTGTGCCGAAGTACATCTTAATCTGCCAGGTACCACTCTTCTTGCGGCAAGTGAAGATGTAGATATATTTGCTGCGATCGATGAAATTAAGGATGAACTTGCCCGTCAGATCAAAGCCTATAAAGGAAAACGCGCCGCGCAATTTAAGAAAGGGATGCAGGAAATGAAGCAGGAGAAGCTGAGGGGGATTTTGTAGGTGCCTCAGTAAGATTGGGTGCATCGAGCATTAAAGTGCCGCGGTGCACCACCTGGCTTACCTTTTTTGCAATAGGAAACGTAGCATGTACAAGCACGTCGAGCGCCGCATCATCAAATCCCTTGCAGGAAAAGACGTCAAATGAAAAATAATGATATTCAGGCCAGGTGTGAATGGAAATATGCGATTCAGCAATGATTTGAAAGGCTGTGATACCGCCTGATCCTGGAAAAATATGATAGGTACACTCTGACACGGGAGTCATGTGAAGTGTTGAAACAATGCGAGCAAAAAAATTTTGAATACCCTCGGGATTAGTGAGCAGGGTATTGTCAGACACGGTGCATTCTAAAATATAATGTTTTCCGTATTGCATATGAGTGGGGGTTGGTGTGGAGCGCCGCAATGAGGTAGAGTGGTACTCCACGTTATGGTACTATCAGAAGTAGTATTATTACGCATATTTAACTATTTGTCAAGATGTTTACAAATTTATTCAAAAATCTGTTGGGCGAGGGCAAGGTGTTGAGGCGTTATGTGGAGCGCGTAGAACGCATCAACGCATTAGAACATGAAATCGAGGTCTATTCGAACGAAGAACTTACACAGAAAGCAAAAGCCTTGAAACACGAGAAGAGGGGTGAGGAGCGTGTGAATTATGCATTTGCTTTGGTGCGCGAAGCAGCGAAGCGTACGCTTGGGCAACGTCATTACGATGTTCAGCTTATTGGCGGTCTCGTGTTATGCGAAGGAGCAATTGCAGAGATGGCAACAGGTGAAGGAAAGACGCTCGTTGCAACGCTCCCCGCATTTACCCGTGCGCTCGAACATTCAGTGCACGTAGTGACGGTCAATGATTACCTCGCGCGTCGAGATGCCGTGTGGATGGGACAAGTGTATGATTGTTTGGGACTTTCCACAAGCTGTATCACAAGCGAGGGCAGTTTTATATACGATCCTTCTCATGTGGTTGAGGGGGAACGGAACGCGCTCGATACCGCGCGTGATGTCGAAGGAAATTTCCGTGTCGTACAGAATTATCTCCGCCCGATTACGCGACGCGAAGCTTATTCGGCAAATGTTGTGTATGGCACGAATACTGAATTCGGGTTCGATTATTTACGCGATAATTTGGTGTATGCTGCAGCGGAAAAAACACAGCAAGGACATCATTTTGCAATCGTAGATGAGATTGACAGCATTTTGATTGATGAGGCGCGTACGCCGCTTATTATTTCAGCACCCCAAGCGGAATCGAGCGACTTGTATCGCGAAATGGCACAGGTCGTGAAAAATCTTCGCGAAGAAGATGATTACGTAATTGATCGAAAACTTCGTTCCGCTACATTTACGGAAGCGGGGATATCAAAAGTAGAAAAAATATTGCGTCTTCCCAATGTGTATGACCCGGCAGGGTTTCGTTACCTTCATTATCTTGAGGCCGCTCTCAAGGCGCGGGCACTTTATCATAAGGACAAGGAATACGTGATAAAGGATGGCGAGGTAATTATTGTGGATGAATTTACGGGACGCATGCTGCCGGGGCGCCGCTATACAGGAGGACTTCATCAGGCGATTGAAGCAAAAGAACACGTGGCAATTAAACAAGAGTCAAAAACAATGGCCTCGGTCACCATTCAAAATTATTTTAGGCTCTATGCTACGCTTTCAGGTATGACAGGAACGGCGAAGACGAGTGCGGAAGAGTTTCACAAAGTGTATGGACTCGATGTAATTTCTATCCCCACCAATCGTCCATTGGCACGCAAAGATCAGCCTGATTTTATGTATCAGACCAAAAATGCAAAGTGGGTCGCAGTCATTGAAGAAATAAAAAAACGCAGCGCGGCAGGACAACCTGTACTCGTAGGTACAACCTCAATTGAAAATAATGAAATTGTTTCGATATTGTTGAGCCACGAAGGAATACGCCACGAAGTCTTAAATGCGAAACAACACGAGAAAGAAGGAGGAGTGATTGCTCAGGCGGGAAAATCTGGGGCGGTGACAGTTGCTACTAACATGGCAGGGCGTGGCGTAGATATTGTGCTTGGAGGAAATCCTGTTGACAGGGAGGAGGCTGGACATGTGCGCGCTGCAGGAGGCCTTTATGTGATCGGGACAGATAAGCACGAATCGCGTCGTATTGATAACCAGTTGCGCGGGAGAAGCGGACGCCAGGGCGATCCTGGTGAGAGTAGGTTTTTTATTTCTCTCGAGGATGATCTTATTAAAACGTTCGGAGGGGAAAAGATGAAAACACTGATGCAGCGGATGAATGTACCAGAATCCATGCCGATTGAATCACCGCTCGTATCGCGCATGATGGAGTCCGCACAATCCAAGGTAGAGGGCATGTATTTTGATATGCGAAAACGGACGCTTGAGTATGACGATGTGGTCAACAAACAACGTACCGCCGTCTATCGTACGCGCGACGAACTACTTCTTCTTCCTGATACCGATGTATCCGCGCGCTATCAACAGATGGTGCACGAGGCGCTTTCGCAGCTTATTGCCCTTGAAACCGAGGGTCCTTCTTCTGCGTGGAATCTTGGAGAGCTCTTGATGATGTGTAAAACCAACTTGATTATTCACGACACGGCGCGCGTTGAGGAGATGATAGCTGCCCATCGTGAGACCTATGGGGATAATAATGATGACACACTGCGCAATGAACTTACAGAACATTTACAGAATGCACTCACTGAAGCGTGCGCAACCCATCATGTCGATGATCGCGAGCCGCAGGTATTGCGATCCTTTATGACAAGCGTTCTTGATCAATTATGGATGGAACAACTTGAAACACTTGATGATTTGAAAGAGTCTGTGCAGCTTCGTGCGCATGGCCAGCATGACCCGATTGTAGAATTCAAAAACGAAGCGCATCGTTATTTTAAAGGACTCTTCTTCGTGTGGAAGCGAAATTGCTTGTGGTATTTCAAAACGATTGCGGGCGTGAAAGAGTAATGCGGTATGGGGAAGAATGATCGTCTTGTGTGGGGATTATTAGTGCTCGGCCTTGTTATTGATGTGTGGCTTTATAGCACGATAGGCGGATGGTATAATACGAATCGTGTCAGTGCATATTTTTTGCCGGTGGGAGAGGGAGAGGCAACGCTGCTTATACTCCCAGGAGGAAAACGCGTGTTGATTGACGGGGGTCCATCCCCGAGCGTAATCGGTGAAATGAGCAACGTGATGCCGCCCTGGGTGCGCCGCATTGATGCGGTGATCATGACACATCCGACGTCAGATAGAATAACGGGGCTCATTGATGTCCTTCATTCCTATCATGTAGGGGTTGTGTTTCAAAGCGGTGAGTCGAACAGCAATGCAGCGTATGCATTGTGGAGCGAAACTCTCAAAAAGAATAATATTCACCCGTTTACTTTGCACACGCATGACGTAATACATGTTGCGGGCGCAGAATTTTCTGTGCTACGGGCGTTTGATGAAGGAGGATCCACGGGAATACGCAAAAACATGGAGAGAAGCGTGGTGATGAAACTTCTATTTCGCGGAAGGTCGATACTGTTTACCAGCAACGCATCGAAAGCAACGCTTGCAACACTGGCTCCCCAGGAGCTCGCGGCCGATGTCTTAAAAGTACCGCGCTACGGTTCTGCCGCAGGCCTTGATGACCTGGTGCTTCATCTGATTCATCCGGCAATCGGTGTGATCGAAGTGGGTAGCAACAAATACGGATATCCTGCGCCTTCTGTACTTGCGTTGCTGCGTGCCGCAGGTGTACGTGTAATGAGAACCGATCACGAGCGTCCCACGATCACCATTGATCATGCGGGCATGCTTACCGTGTCCTCCTTTTAAGTTTGACACAGGCTTCTTGATCGACTAATATATCCTTAAATCCTTCGCAAAGAGGAGGGTGTCATATTGTTGAACGAATTTGACGGTTTGTGCGAGGAGTGCAAGGGTTATGTTTTTACTGCCATGGCAAGAAAATGCCCTGAGTGTGGTGTCGAAACGAACTCGTGTTTTAATCGTTGCGCGGCATGCGCGCAAAAAGACAATCGGTGTTCTGCGTGCGACAAACCGTTGCGCAGGTAAAAATCACGTCGAGCAGACGCTCGGCTTTTTCATTTCTCTGGATGAGAACTCTCTGAGTTGTTTTGATTGGGCGTGATCTGTTGAATAAAGTGGAAAAAAATGGTATTTTTGTGAAGTAATTATTATTTATGATGACACGTACATGGATTAAAGATATTGTGCACAACGCGGGCGAGATGGTTTCTCTTTCCGGATGGGTTTTCGTGCGGCGCGATCATGGCAAGATTATTTTTATTGATTTACGCGACAAAACCGGCGTGGCGCAGCTTGTCTTTTTGGGGAAGGATAAAGAGCTTTTTCTGCGCGCGAGCATGTTGCGTTCCGAATGGGTAATTTCTATTGTCGGTGAAGTGAATACGCGACCCGACGGCATGGTAAACCATGATATTGAAACAGGAAATTATGAAGTACTCGTGAAAGAATGCGTTATTTTAAATGAAGCACAGACACCTCCGTTTGAGATTGAGACAGATGGGTTAAGTGTGGGCGAAGAAGTACGTATGGCCTACCGCTATCTTGATTTGCGAAGGGCTCGGCTTCATCAAAACATAGAAGCACGTTCGGATGTGATGAAGCGAGTGCGCGATTTTCTTTCTGAAGAATTATTTACTGAGGTCGAAACACCGGTGCTCGGCAAATCGACGCCCGAGGGTGCACGCGACTATTTAGTGCCATCGCGTATTTATCCGGGAAATTTTTATGCACTTCCTCAGTCGCCTCAGCAGTATAAACAGTTGCTTATGGTAGGGGGCATGGAGCGTTACTATCAATTCGCACGCTGTTTTCGAGATGAAGATACGCGCGGAGATCGACAGCCGGAGTTTACTCAGCTTGATATGGAGATGAGTTTTGTGGAACAAGAGGACGTAATGGCATTAAACGAGAAGCTTTTGATTCACCTTGTGCAGACTGCATATCCGGATAAAAAGATCCAGGAGATTCCTTTCCCCCGCCTTTCCTACAAGGATGCTATGGAACGTTACCGCACCGATCGTCCTGATCTGCGGCGCGACAAACAGGATCCCAATCTTTTAGCATTTTGCTGGGTAGTAGATTTCCCCTTTTTTGAGACTACCGATACAGGAGGATGGACGTTTACGCACAACCCCTTTTCTGCGCCCAAACCCGAGTATATGGATAATCTTCTCGCGAAACGTAACATAGGAACTATTATCACGAGTCAGTATGATATTGTATTAAACGGGTGGGAGATTGGAGGAGGAAGTATTCGTAATCATACTCCCGCAGCGCTTCGTTCCGTATTTGAAATCATGGGATTTTCTGAAAAGCAGATTCAAGAAAATTTTGGCCATATGCTCGCTGCGTTTTCGTACGGTGCACCGCCACATGGAGGTATTGCGTGGGGCATGGATCGTTTAATGATGATCTTACAAAACGAACCTAATATCCGTGAGGTAATCGCGTTTCCTAAAACAGGCGATGCAAAAGATTTGATGATGCATGCGCCAAGCGGGGTAACTTCAGAGCAGCTTAAAGAGCTTTCGCTCGAAATCAAAACGCAGAAAAAATAAAGCTTGCACCTTCTTATCTTCTTACGAACTATTTTGGAAGGTGCGGCATAAACGTGTAATGTAGAGTATAAACGTTTCTTCAGTATCCGCTCACAAGACTGAGTGACCCTGTGTTTATAGTATTCCCCGAGCCGTGTCGAAGGGTTTCCATACGGTAGGTCTTCGATATGCCTCAGGCCATAACTCTATTTACTTACTCAGGGTTGTGAGGAGATGCTTTCTTCATAGTTGCATTTTAGGAGTTTTGTGGTACGCTACGCTCAGTTACCTTGAAAAATAGGAAGGGCTGATTGGGATGCACAAGCGTCTTGTGATTGGTATCCTTGCGTTGTTTTTGTGTGGATACGCGGAGTTATGTGTGCCCGCACGTGCCGCGCCAAAGAAGCCGGATGCACGCTTGAAGATCGTTGTCGCATGTTATATGGAGACCCTTGATTATATCGTCGCGGAGGATTATTACCTTGGTAACGATAATTGGCAACTTCGTAATGTGTACTCATCAATCCTTGAGTTTATCGGTAAGGCTTCTGACGAACATGCCCGGTATCACGATTTTTTGAAGACAAGCGATGTGCGTCAATGTCGCGCGGATCTTCCCCAATATGTGCAGGATTTTTTGAGAGAACACGAAGCGAGTGAAGAGCTGTGGGTACGAAGACTGACGCAACTTCTTCTCGCCGGAGACCCCTATGCGCGCTTTTTTTCTGCAGAAGAGTTTCGTGAGTTTTTGAGCGATATGCCTTATAACGATGATGGTGTGATCGCAGGAGCGTACCATAACCACCTTATCGTGATTGGTGTGTTTCCCGGGAGTAGCGCTGATAAGGCGGGAATCCGTCCTCTTGATATTATTCAGAAAATTAATGGCGTAGAGCTTATCCGGCAAGACGGGGAAAGTGAGTTTGAATTTACTGATCGTGCGTGGACTATCATGACGCAGCATACGGACAAGATCGTGTATACCATTCTTCGTGATGGGGTTCAGTGTGAAAAAAGCACTGAATTTAAACATCATGATCCCTTAACCGATGCGGTGCCGCGAAAAAATTTGGTTCTTGAAGAAATAGATGGAGACATTGGTATCATTACAATCAAGACGTTTTCTTCTCGAGAAATAGAGGAACAGTTCCTAAAAGTTTATCTTGATTTAGTGGTGGCTCACCATGTCAAAGGGATTATTCTCAATTTGAGAGATAACACGGGCGGATACGTAAATGGAGCTATTGCGGTATCGAGTTTTTTTACGAACGATCCTTATATTTTAGTGACTACCGAACACGGCAAAAATGAATTCCAGAAGACTCTTCCGCTCCCCGGTGTTCCTAAATTTACGGGTCCGGTGGCTGTGGTTGTAAACGGTCTTACCGCGAGCGCATCAGAGATTGTTGTTGCGTCGCTTCGTGAACATGGAAATATCGTTGTTGGATCAAAGACATTTGGTAAAAATGTTTCTCAAGTGCTTCGCATTTTTCCCAATGGGTTTGTGGCCTATATGACTGTCTATAAGTCTAGTATTCCTGATGGGGACAGGCTTATTAGCTGGGGACATGGTATCGCGCCTGATTATGAAGTGATTTTTTCGAATGGAAAAATAAATTCCATGGGTGTAGCAAAGGCTAAGCTGTATGCGATTATGCGTGAGCGCGGCCTTGAAACACCTACTGCTCCTGTTTCTGCACCCGCCACTCCTGCACCTTCTCCTGCGCCGTAGCAATGTTATATACTCACCACATCTTGTGGTGAGTTTTTTTCTTGCGCTTTTGCATTTCCCAGGTATACTTGTATCAAATAACTAATTATTTGTATGTCCAAATTACTGCTTAAAGAAGAGCGTACGCTGGTTATTGTAAAACCAGATGGGGTAAAGAGAGGGCTTGTCGGAGAAATTATTCGCCGTATTGAGCAACGTGGGTTAAAAATTGTTGCGATAGAAATGATTGAAGCATCGAAAAAAGATCTCGCAAAACACTATTCGTCCGCAGACTCAAATCTTCGTGCAATGGGCGAGAAAACTCTTGCTACGTATGAAAAGTATGGATTTGATGTAAAAAAAGAAATGGGAACCAACGATCCTGTTAAGATAGGAAAGATGGTGCATGGATGGATTGTAGATTTTATGGCATCGGGTCCTATTGTGAAAATGGTGGTACAGGGGCTTCACGCGGTTGAGATGGTACGAAAAATCACAGGAGGCACGATGCCGTCACAAGCGGAAATGGGTACGGTACGAGGGGATTATTCTGTAGACTCTCCACTGCTTGCAAATGCACAAAAACGTCCTGTGCGTAATATTGTTCACGCATCAGGAAATGCGGCGGAAGCTGAGTTTGAGATAAAGCTTTGGTTTAGTCCGAAAGATATTCATGCATATCCTCGCGCAGAAGAGGATATCATGTTTTGAATCAAGAGGTAAGAAATAATAAAAACCGCGTAATGCGGTTTTTATGTGAAAATATCCTGTAAGCGACGATCGTCAGATAAAGGATATTAAGAGAGGTGATTCATTTTTAAAAGCGCGAGTTGTACTTGTTGATGTAAAAATTCAGGAAATGGTATGCCTGCCGCGCGTGCCGCCTTTGGACAAAGACTCGATTGGGTAATGCCCAGGATTGTATTTATTTCAAGAAAATAGAGCAAATGGTCAGAGGTGAGCATAAAATCAGAACGTGTAAGCCCGCTGCACCCTAGTAGGGTATGGGCGCGCAGGCTTACCTCCGCAATCTTGTTTCGGAGATATAAAGAAATGGGCGCAGGACAAATTTCTTGCGTAGTACGAGAATGATATTTGGCATGATAATCAAAAAAGGTTCTCGAAGTGATAATCTCGATAGGAGGAAGAGCGGTAAGGGACGAGAATGTATTTCCCATTACACCGCAAGAAAATTCTCGTCCCCGAATGTATGCTTGAGCGATGACAGCACCTCCTTCGCGAAACGCCTTGCGTAATGCGGGCGCAATATCTTTTTGTGCGTGCACCACGCTGATTCCCACACTTGAGCCTGATGCGTTCGGTTTTATGATGCAAGGGAACCCGATCTGTGCAAGAGCGCTTTTACATTCTTGTGTGGACATAGCATTAGTAATGAGGATTGATCGAGGTATCGCGATTTTGTGCGCAGCAAGGAAACGAGATGTTCTTATTTTGTTCATACCGAGTGCGCTTGCGCGCACGTCGGAGCCGGTATAAGGGATTTGAAGCGTTTCAAGAATTGCCTGCACGGTGCCATCTTCTCCAAACGCGCCATGCAAAGCGACAAACACTACGTCGCAATAGTGCTTAAGATCATTGCGGGGAAAGAGCGACAATACCCTCGTCCTATTAAAGATCCATTTCTGATCCCGCGTAATTTCTATGGGGTATGCTTCATAACGATCCGTGGGAAGATGCGTGATAACTTCCGCCCCTGAGAGCAGAGAAATATTTCGTTCACTTGATATCCCTCCCATAAGAACGCCGACACGGGTTTTGTGACGCATGGCAATAATCTCTATAACGAAAAACTTATTAACAGTATAGCCTTGTTTTAAAAAATATGAAACCTGATATAATAAAAGCAAAGCTCCGCTTTTTTCGGATCAAATAATTCCGTTCGGGATGCTCGAATTACCACAACCTGTGGGTTGTGCGTTGAGAGTTCCCACTTGGGTTTTGCCGGAATAAAAAAGCGGAGTTTTGTTTTCTACAAAAACCGAGCGTATGCTCGGCGATTTTTATAACGGTTAGCCTCTTGGTCCGTAAATCTGATAGATTGCGCAAGGAAGTGCTGCAAAGTCGCCCATGATCGTCGAAACGAATATCACACAAAAACAAATCAAAAGAACGAGAGGCCACAGCCAAAATGTAATACCGAGCATGCGCTCAAATTCATCTTGATTTGCAGAAGAGGGTTTGTTTTTGGGTTTCCACCTTTTCGAGTTATGGTTATGGCGTGCTGCAATAATCATGGTAAATGTCCCGCATGCTGCATAACTCACGACACAAAGCATTATTTGCTGGTAGAGTAATAAATGGAGAAACCAGTGAGGCATGATTTTGTTACCTGCCCTTTTCAAGAACTGAACCTATGCTAATCCGGAATGAATGCAAAATCAATAGAGGTGCGGTTTTTTGAAAGGAATAAGCGCGCAGATTGTGGCCGAAGAATAAAAGTGAGTTCGATCAATGAGATTGTCAGTAAGGAGGCCGATGGCGCCATTTTGCTGTTTAGAGTTTGTGTTGCCGAAAACAATATCATCGGCATCGCCGAGTTCTGTACCGGCACGTACAAGGGAAGCTACTTGTGTGGGGAGAATAAATGTTCCTGTTTTTCCTTTTCCCCATTTTCCCTCTTTCGAACGTACTACAATCCAAGCAAATGAAGAGAGATGTTCCTGATGCGTGTCTACTCCGCCTTCCATCCCCACCCAAAAATCAGCGCCAGGATGAAATTTCACAGCATTTTGTACACGATTTACTGCACCTCGAAATGTTTCCTCGTCGCTCATAGGCTGCGCTGAAACATCAGAGCGTACTGACACTTCTTGCACTGTGTGCGATTCTCCCGGAAACATTTTTTTAAACGCATCACAAGCGGCGTGTATTTTTACTGGATTTTTTGAGGTGATAATAATGTGAGCCATTGGATTATTATACCGTAGAGAAGATCGGGAGAGGGTGTGGATAATGTTGCGTAATGATTTATATGAAACGTGTCGTATCGGATCTTTTTTTAAGAAAACGGAGGGGATAGAGGAATAGAAAACAATAAAACGAGGAGCCCCCTCGTTTTTTATTACGTTTTTGTCGCAGTGTGAAAAAGCTGCACCGCGAGCGTTTCTGCTTCTTCGTATGCTTTTCTGAAATAATGCCAGGAATCAGGTATGTTATGGACCCCCACATTGGCCCCAATAAGTGCACCCACCATGGATGCATTCGTATCAGTATCTCCGCCCGCGTTGACGGCTTCAAGTACGCCAGCCTCGAAATCATGAGGATGACGCAAAAATGTTCCCAGTGCGAACGGCACCGATTCGAGGGCAAAACAGCCTGTACCCGTTGCAGTAGAGAGAATGGATGCAGCGCGTGCCGGGTTGAGACATTCTTCGCTGCAAAGTTTGTGAAGTCTCGCATAGAAAGGATCAGGTTCGTGTGCATCATAACAATGTTCCCATCCTCTTGTTTGCAAAATAATTTCGCAGAGTAACATGCCCGAGAGTAGTTCATTCAAATGTGATTCAAGAGCGACGTCACAAAGGGGTAGGTTTCTGGTGAGGAGGGCTATAAGCGTCCGTCCGAATGCAAATGCAGCAAACGAGGTGCGTCGATCTCCGTGTGTCAATGATCCGAGACTCATTACATCTGAATAGAATGAAAAAACATCATTGCCTTGTTCACCACGCGATGCTGCGCGGATACCATAGAAAAGGGCAAGAGGACTGATTTTCATAGCAACACCATTTCCACATCCTTTTGGGGTAGCAAATGACTGAGACGCAAAATACCGTTCACCAGGTTTTGGGATATGGTATAAAAAATTGCTGACATTCTGAATGCCTTTTGTCGTGCTTTTACCCCATCCAAACGTGGAGTGGTGTAATTCTTTCACATGTTCTTGTGCGCAATCGATTACATCATAATGTCCTTGTCGAATCAAAGAACGTGCGACAACTTTCGTGAGTTGCCAATCATCGGTAGTATCTCCTGCGCGAAAATCTTTGGTGTCACGAAGCCGCTGTTGCACCGCATCGTGAAATCTGAGAACTCCTTTTCTTTCCGTTGCTTCATTAATCTCTTCGCGCGTCATCGTTTCCCACGGCATGCCAAGCGCATCGCCGATTGCGACACCCAAAAGACAGCCATGCACGCGTTCAATAAGAGAGATCGGGCTCATTCCACAGGCCTCCTTTTGTTGTAAAGTGCTCCTCAATATATACCACACGCTTTACAAACGTACAATAAGATGATACTCTCATGGCGTCCATCAACAAAAGAAGGAGGAAACATATTATGATTATGAGTATTTTCACAAAGGTATGGAATATGCTTTGGAAAATAGTCATGAGTATTACTGTAGGGATCATTAGTTTCGCTCCTACAGGAATCTTCTTTTGGATTAAGAGTTTCCTACATCCTGAAGGGTTTTGGGAGAAGTCTGTTTTTTTGAGTATCGCGGGTTTTTGCTGGTTTATATTTCAGGTGTTGTGCTGGGGCGCTGCTGGTGTAGTGTATGTGGAATGGATATGGAAACAAAAAACGGAAGAATAAAAAGAATCGCCGTGCCATAATAATGTACGGTTTTTTGTTTGCAGTACACGGTCGTGCATTGCAGAACCTTTGCGCGTCTGTTACGCTGTGTGAGGAATGCCTCATGGCGTGTGTTTCACCGTGCGTGTGTATACCGCGGGCTGTAGTATAATGGTAGTATGCACCCTTGGGGTGGGTGTGACCCGGGTCCGATTCCCGGCAGCCCGACTGAAAAGGTTGATGAGGGGTCAGTAAAAAAATATATATAAAAGCACCACACTTTTGTTGCGATTAATAATAATGAACCAAACTCGCGCCGTACTGTAGAGACCCCTCTTGCACGGGAGAACTTTCGTGCTCAGATTCTAGAACCTATTCCGAATAGAAATGAAGGAATAGGTACAAAGCGGGTTCATGAATTTGTTGAGTCATTGGGGTTTCCTGGTAAGAGAAAAAATCATCCGTAAGGATGATTTTTGACCTGAAAATTATTTTCCCTTCTTGGTAATCGTTTTGATGCATTTTACGCAGGCTTTCACGCGCCCATTTCCCGTTGGGTTTTTGAGCCATTGGAGATTAGGCTGTTTGCGCGTACGGTTGGTTGGGTTATAATTACCACGAAGAAGGATGCGCGTGCCTCCATTGATAGATTTCTTTTCACAGAAGTAACATTGTTTCATAGTTGGTTCAAGTTAATGCGAATAGTTATTATTAACACAACGGTATGAATTTTTCAATAGCCATTGCTGAAATTGCTATTTTGATCTTTTCCGTCATTATTCATGAGATTTCTCATGGTTATGTGGCTGAAATGCTTGGGGACGAGACAGCACGCCGCGCCGGACGGCTTACTCTAAATCCATTGTCCCACCTTGATCCGATCGGTTCGGTATTGCTGCCGCTCGTTCTTTTTATATCTGGTGCGCCGATTATCGGATGGGCAAAACCGGTGCCTTATAATCCTTATAATCTTCGAGATCCACAAAAAGGCGGAGGTTTGATTGCGCTTGCAGGACCTGCATCAAACTTGGTGTTTGCGGGACTTTTTTCGTTATTGCTTCATGGATTATTGTGGCTCAAGCTGGTAACGCCAGTTTCATTGCTCCTTATCAATACCGTTATTCTCATTAACGTATCGCTTGCTCTATTCAATCTTGTTCCTATTCCGCCTCTCGATGGCTCAAAAGTTTTGTTTGCACTCCTGCCTCCGCACATGCGGAATGTTCAAGTTTTTTTAGAACGCAATGGGTTGTTGATTCTTTTTTTGTTTATTTTTTTTGGGTTCGGTCTTATCGTGCCTGCGATTAACGCACTCGTATCACTTCTTGCGGTATGGAGATAACTATGCAGCAGCGGGTTTTTCATAAGGCCAGTGAAGTATTACCACTGTCCCTATTTTTTTATAATCCGGATTACGAGATATTGCGGTTTCTGCATCGGCATGGACCACTTTATCTCTTGCATCGGGAGTAGATACTGGTATCTGGTGGGTGGCTCCCGTTGAGACATGTCGCCATATTCCCGCGTACTCTTCTACCTCATGCGGGGCGAGATTGTATTCTTCTGCTAAGCCGCGTGTGATTTCATCGCCTCGTTCATGAGAAAGAAGCTGTTCTGCTTGGGTAGCATCTTCGTGCGTCTGGATGCGAATGATATCCTTGATAAGCGTATCGCCTTCATCCATGATTTTTGCCGTAATGGTTTTTTTCGCATGATCAAGCATTAGTTCAATCGTTATGTATTTATCATTGCGATATTCATTGCCGTGCCACATGGCGTTTGTGAGTTTTTCACCAAAGACAAGTTCAAAATCATTATGGCTTTCGAGGTGCTCGGTTATTACGCGGACCCATTCGCGTAGCAGGGATTCGAAGGCGGGCGCACTTGGGATGTGTTCAATGCGTAGTGAGGATTCGCCGCGCAATACTATTTCGCCTTCAGTACGCAAACGTCTTATTTGGCCTTCAACGTCTTCAGGTATCACAATAAGCGGATCAGAACCTTTTATCGCCCCCTCTTCTGTTTCGACCATATGATAGCACGATCCGGGCAGGGTATGGAGATGGTCTACAATCATCCCAAGATTTTGTGAAAGCTCGTTAAATACGCCCTGTTTTTCGCGAGGAAGAAAGGGGGCGTATAAGTATGACGTGGAAGGTTCTTCTCTATTGTTGTGAAAATTAATAGATTCTCTGGCCATAAGGTTATCATTATGTACTAAGTGTAACTGAGTGAACAGAAAATACAACCACGCGAAATGCGTATCTAGTATTTGATATATGATAGCTTGTATAAAACGAGCACCTAAAATGGCATTCGAGTAAGCCGCTTTATTGTGACGCATTGAGACTTTACACGAAGGTTTGACGTGGTAGTCGGTAACTGTTAATATCGCATGGGTTGGACGGTGTCGAGGGAGACGTTGTTATGGTGCCATCCTATGCGATTTATGTATTAGAATCTCAATGGACGTGGGATCATTGCAATACAGAGATCGCAACCACAACCGTTGAGGGACGCGAAGGGCAGCGGTATGAACGAGAGTTAGAGTGTCTCGTGGATCCTCACACAGATAAAAGCATCCTACGAGACATTTTGAATGATTTGAAGCGTATTGCGCAGGCGCAAAACAAATGCGCCATGAATCCGGCTCCTTGCCTTGTCCGGCTGTACCGAGTAATTGATTACGAAGGGATCCTGTGTGGTTCTCTTCATGGGGGTGAGGCGCCCACACTTTCATTCAAACTTAAACTTATTTGTGAGTTCGATCGCGAGGGCAACCCTGTGGCACCAAAGAATCACGAGAGGAAACTAAATAAAAAATAATCGTCTGGAAAATTCTAGACGATTTCTATTTTTTAATGTGTTCAGGTAGCATAAGAAAGCGGGAGAGGGAGTTTCCGGACAGAAATCTATCCTTATGTTGACGTTTTAAAATAACTTTGTTACATTATAGTACCGATAACGACTTTACTATTGAATTTTATGAGTAGAGAAATATGCATGTTTGCGGTCTCTAAACTCTAAACTCTAAACCAATGCCTACAATCAATCAACTCGTTAAACGAGGACGAAAACGTATCGCCAAAAAAGTAAAAGCGCCTGCGCTTGATTCTCGTTTTAATTCTCTCAAAAATAAACCAGTCATGGCCTCATCTCCATTCAAGCGAGGCGTGTGCATTAAGGTGACAACGACAACTCCAAAAAAACCAAACTCCGCAATGCGTAAAATTGCCCGTGTACGTTTAACAAACGGGATGGAGGTAACTGCCTATATTCCCGGAGAAGGACATAATTTACAGGAACATTCGGTGGTATTGATCCGTGGAGGAAAGGTAAAAGATTTGCCCGGAGTGCGCTATCATATTATACGTGGCAAGCTTGATACGAGCGGGGTGCAAAACAGAAAACAACAACGATCGAAATATGGTGCTAAGGCACCTAAAAAAGAAAAATAATTTAAACGGAATTTAGAACATATAAAACAGAAACAAAAAATATCTTGTTTTCTATGTACTAATCTCTACCCTCTAAAAAAAATGAGAAGAAAAAGAAAATATACCAGAGAGTTTGAGCCGGATGCGGTCTATGACAGCGTAGAGGTAACTCGATTCGTGAATAAACTCATGTCCGATGGGAGAAAAGCGGCAGCAGAAAAGATTATGTATGATGCTCTCCTTTTGGTAGAAGAGCGCACCAAACTAAACCCCGCGGAAGCATTAAAAACCGCGATTGAAAATGTTTCTCCTACTGTTGAGGTGGCATCGCGCCGTGTAGGTGGAGCAAACTATCAAGTACCCCGCGAAGTGCGTCCCACGCGCAGATTTGCACTCGCATTGCGCTGGCTTATTGGAGCCGCACAATCAAAAAGCGGAAAACCAATGAAGGAACGCTTGGCCGAAGAACTTATTTTAGCGACACAAAAAGAAGGTGCGGCAATGAAAAAGCGCAGCGATATGCATCGTATGGCAGAGGCTAATAAGGCATTCGCGCACTTTAAATGGTAAGACTTAGTAAGGAGAAACTAGAAAGCAGAATATAGCGAGAATCTATTTTCTGTTTACTAAGTTCTGTTTTCTTTTATGAGACAATATCCTTTAGAGAAATATAGAAATATCGGCATTATTGCACATATCGACGCAGGAAAAACAACTGTTTCCGAGCGTGTTTTGTTCTATACGGGTATTTCACACAAAATTGGTGAGGTACACGAAGGGGCCGCCGTGATGGACTGGATGGAACAGGAGCAGGAGCGCGGTATTACGATTACCGCTGCAGCGACGACGTGTTTTTGGACACCCTCATATCTTAAGGAGGGCGCCGCGGATCTTGAAAAGATAAAAAAAGAACATGAACATCGCATTAATATTATCGATACGCCGGGTCACGTTGATTTTACTGTAGAGGTAGAACGATCGTTGCGCGTATTGGATGGTGGTGTTGTGGTGTTCGATGGGGTGGCGGGAGTAGAGCCTCAATCGGAAACCGTATGGCGCCAAGCAGACAAGTATCATGTGCCGCGTATTTGCTTTATCAACAAACTTGATCGTATGGGGGCAAGCTTTGAGCATTCTCTTCAGTCTATTCATGAGCGCCTTACGCCACACGCGGTACCTATTTCGTTGCCGATTGGCTTGGAAGCGGATTTTAGCGGCGTGGTAGATCTTATTCGCATGAAAGCAGTAGGATTTGAAGGGGAGCATGGAGAACGCATTACCATTTCAGAAATTCCTGCATCACTTTCTGCAGAAGCAGAAACACATCGTCATAATCTTATCGAAAAAATTGTAGAACAAGATGATGCCCTGCTCACCAAGTATTTAGAAGGAAAAGAAATTAGTGAAAATGAGTTGCGTAGCGCATTGAGGAAAGCAACTATTGCAGGTACTATTGTTCCGGTATTGTGCGGTTCTGCTCTCAAAAATAAAGGAGTCCAGCTTGTACTCGATGCAGTCATTGATTATCTTCCTGCGCCATCGGATATCCCGGCCATTAAGGGGGAGGACCCAAAGACTGGCGGTGAAAGCGAGCGTCATCCAAGCGATGAGGAGCCTCTTTCAGCACTTGCATTCAAAATTGCAACAGATCCTTTCATTGGAAGTCTTATTTTCGTGCGTGTCTACTCCGGAGTGTTGAAACGCGGTACCTACGTACTGAACTCAACAAAGGGAGAAACAGAACGCGTGGGGCGCTTGGTGCGCATGCACGCCAACCATCGTGAAGAAATTGAGGAGATGTATGCAGGTGACCTTGGGGCAGTTGTGGGGCTTAAAGAAACGATTACCGGAGATACATTGTGTGATCCTGATGCGCCCATTGTATTAGAAAAAATTATATTCCCCGAACCTGTTATCTCCGTGCGTATCGAACCTAAAACAAAAGCTGATCAGGAAAAAATGGGAATCGCATTGCGTCGTCTTGCTCAAGAAGACCCCACCTTTCGTATTAAGAGCGATCCTGATACTAACGAAACTCTGATTTATGGAATGGGTGAGCTCCATCTTGAGATTATCGTGGATCGTATGTTTCGCGAGTTTAAAGTGGAAGCAAATGTGGGACGTCCTCAAGTTGCCTACAAAGAAGCGATCAGAGGAGAGGCAGAAGCAGAAGGAAAATATATTCGCCAGTCGGGAGGAAAGGGTCAGTATGGTCATGTGCGTATTCGCATTGCACCGCTTGAGCGGGGGAAGGGTTTTGAGTTTGTGAACGCCATCAAAGGAGGCGCTATTCCCCAGGAGTTCATTCCCGCGGCGGAAAAAGGTATCAAAGAATCTATTGCAAAAGGCGTCGTGGCGGGGTATCCAGTCGTGGATGTGGCAGTAACCCTCTATGACGGTTCATTCCACGAAGTTGATTCTTCAGAAGCAGCATTCAAAATCGCAGGTTCTATGGCATTCCAAGAGGCCGCAAAACGTGCGGGGGTTGTGATCCTTGAGCCTATTATGAAAATTCAAGTTACGGTACCTGTTAAATTTCTTGGAGATGTTACGGGAGATCTCAATGCAAAACGAGGAAGAATTGAATCTATTGAAGATAGGATGAACATTAAGGTCATTGATGCCAAGGTTCCGCTCTCTGAAATGTTTGGTTATGCCACGAAACTTCGTTCTATGACCGAGGGAAGGGGTACGTTTACCATGGAGTTTGGGAGTTACGAGGAAGCGCCTAAAAGCGTAGCGGAACAGATTATTTCTGGAAAAAAATTATAAAGATACCACTATACGAATGATACGACTGACTACGAATACGAGAAACGAATTTTGCAATCTTCTCACTTTTCTTGCGCGCATTCGTGTTGATTCGTATTATTACGTATATTAAATTTGTGGATACTTTCGCGAAGATTAAAAAGATTTTGGAGTATGGCAGCGGAAAAGCGGTTGTGCTTGATGGGGCGGGCGATCCGGAATTCATTGTATTAAGCTGGCGGGAGTATGAAAAAATGCTGCATGCGATCGATGTTCTTCGCAGTCTTCCTGAGCAACGCGCGCTGTCTCCGCAGCCTGCTCCCTCCGATAAGCTTTCTCTCGATGACCTCCCCTACCGATAATTGACAAAATAGCACGTGATGTGCTATTTTTGTGGTGCGCGTTCATCCTGTGTGCATCAATCCAATATGGATTTCCTGCTGAAGTGACATATCAAAACGGGAAAAAGGTTGCTATTCTTGAGGCAGAAGGGCGTATCGAAAAAATTGTCGAGCTACCGTAGGCACATACAAACCAAAGGAGGGAAAAAGAGTGAACCGTGAAATGATGCTGGATGAACTGAAAATGGGAAAAAGCGGAGAATATGTCAAACCCACAGAGTTTCAGGAACTTTTAGAAAAGGGATTGATCGATTGCGAACATTCTGATAAGGGGCGTACACGGTGGGGGAGACGCACGGACGACAGCGAAGAACTCGTTTGGACAGAGTAAGAGGATACATTAAAAACACCGCCCTGTATGGGGCGGCTTTTTTTACTTGAGGCTTCGTAAGAGCTAACTGTCTCGTCTTAATATAGAATCAAAAAGCGCGTCTTTGATGCATGCAAGTTCAGCGGTGGGGAGATGCGCGCGATCAAGCACGGGGAGTTCCCGCACGGTTTCATTCCAAAATACCTCAAGAAGCAGTTTTGTCCACGCATGCGGAGCAATAGGCTCGGAGACCTCCCCGCGCCAGTACTTAATGCAACCAAGGGTGATCATCGTACGTTCCCATTCATAGAATCTCCTCCGCAGCAGGGCGATGTCATAGTCGGGGTGACTGTGCGGCAAGGCAAGCATGCTGAGCAATATTACTCCTGCACCCAATTCGCTCTTACTGTGCATTCGTTGCCTCCAGTGCCCAGTAGTTCCCATCAAACGTACCATGTTTTTATCTGTACCACAAGATTCTCATAAAAGAACAATTTTGACTTCCTACTTATCTTGTGTTATACTTATCGCAGTTCATTCCACAATGAAAAGGAGAGATAGGCGTGGCTACACAAGAAAACGCTTACGGAAGCTTTGCGAACTACGCGCAAGTCCATCATCTGGGTGAAGGCGGCATGGGGCATACCATACTTGTGATACGCAATACGGACAACAGACTATGTGTATTGAAAACTATTACATTGTCTGATGGCGTGCAGGGCAAAGACCCGCGTGCTGACCTTGTGCGAACATGGACGCGCGAGTGTGAATTGCTTCGCACATTAGAACATCCAGGTATTCCGAAATATTACGATTCGTTTTATGACGAGGAACGAGACCGCTATTGCATTGTGATGGAATATATCGAAGGAGAAACGCTTGAAGAAATTTTAGAGAAAAAAGGCACCTTGTCCGACGATGAAGTTGCCGATATGGCACTTCAAGTTCTTTCTATTCTTGAATATCTCCATACTGCACGCGATGAAAAGCCTATTGTACTCCACCGGGATATTAAGCCGAGCAATCTTGTGCGCAAGAAGGATGGTACCATTGTGCTCATCGATTTCGGCATCGCGTGTTACAGCGCAGGAAAGAGCAAGGGAACTCAGCATACGAGCGTTTTGACGATTGAATTTGCATCTCCTGAGCACGTCAGCGGTTTTACGGGACCGCAGAGCGATCTCTACTGTCTTGGGCGTACCATGGAGATACTTCTTACGGGGGCAAACCCAATTCCGTTTGATGAGGCACACGTAGAACTCAACAAGCTTCAGATTCCGCTCGTGCCGGTGATCGTACGCGCAACCAAGCTTGAAAAAACCGCGCGGTATGAAAGTGCCCACGCAATGAAAGAGGCGATTCGCACACGCGGGGAGGACCACCCTTCTCTGAAGAAGACGGAAAAAGTAATTACGCGTGAAGAGTGGCAACGCTTTGTCAAAAGCATGAAACGCGTGTTTGGCACTAGATTTTTTTGGCAGAACATTTCTCTAGAGTATGGCCGCCACGGACAAGCTCCTTTGCGATTAACAGTCGCACTTTCTCCTCCTGCGAATGTTTGGGTTGCCGCAGCAGTGAGTGCAGCTGTATATGGAGTACCAGAACACGCGCGCGTAACAGTAGAAACGCTCAAGCAAAGAATCCAAGGGGCTATTACTTATTTGTTAGAGTATAAGGATGTAGGCATCAAAGAGGGTTGTACTCCACCTCTCTATTTCTTCGTCGCACGCGGATTAATAGAAGAGCTGCTTGGAGAAACAGAACACGCGCGCAAGACATTTCAAAATGCGCTTTTGTGCGCTAATCCAAATAGCGTGGACAATAATATTGATATTCTTCTCGAGGCGCGGGACGGTATTGAGCGGATTGATCGAGGCGAGAAGGCATCGCTTATGGTATCGGTTCCTCAAGAAATACAGAAACCACCCGAAACATGCGTACCGTTTCGTACAAAAGTATTGAAGGTTCTTACCCAAAAAATTTGGTAATCTCCTATGTCGTTGTTTCCATAATCCGCACCGCTTCGCGTGCGGATTTTTATAAGAACCGGAAGCATGAATACCTTGCCCGTAAGGGTGGGGGATGCATCCCCGTCCGGAGTCCGCCCAGGGCGGACAGAGGGTCTAAAGCACCTCCAGCAAGCCTTCAGTATAACCGAATGGTTATTTGCGACCGTGTTTCTTTGGCTCCCCGAAGGTACGCAAAGAAACCCCGGGCGTCAGCCCGGGGAGGTTCATTACCTCACACATGATAAGGCCTTGACATTATTTAAAATATCGCTAAACTTAATCAGGTAGCTATTAATAAGAGTAACTTAAGGATACAAGAGTAACTCATCGTTACTTTTTATTCGCAACACTACAACCACAATGGCAGAAAAAGCAAAATTTGAGCGCACAAAGCCACACGTCAACGTGGGCACCATTGGTCACGTTGACCATGGAAAAACAACCTTAACGGCGGCAATCACGCACGTCCTTCATCTTAAAGGACTCGTGGCAAAAGAAGAGTCGGTTGATCAGATCGACAACGCACCAGAAGAAAGGGCGCGCGGAATTACGATTGCCTTGCACCACTCTGAGTACGAATCAGAAAAGCGCCACTATGCACACATTGATGCACCAGGCCACGCGGACTATATCAAGAACATGATTACCGGCGCCGCGCAGATGGATGGCGCAATTCTTGTGGTATCTGCCGCGGACGGCCCTATGCCGCAAACTCGCGAGCATATTTTGCTTGCACGTCAAGTAGGGGTGCCCGCACTTGTGGTCTTTTTGAATAAAGCGGACATGGTGGATGATCCAGAGCTTGTCGATCTCGTCGAAACAGAAGTGCGCGAGCTTTTGAACAAGTATGAATTTCCTGGAGACGAGGTGCCGGTTATTCGTGGTTCCGCGTTAAAAGCATTAAATGCAACCTCGCTCGATGATCCTGCGACCAAACCTATTCTTGATCTCGTGGATGCATTAGATTCTTATATTCCTGAGCCTGTACGTCCTACTGACAAGCCATTTTTGATGCCCATCGAAGATATCTTTACGATTGAAGGACGTGGCACCGTAGTCACGGGACGCGTAGAGCGCGGTATTGTAAAAGTAAACGAAGAAGTTGAGATTATTGGTCTTCGTCCTACCCAGAAAACAGTCGTCACGGGTGTTGAAATGTTCCAAAAGACCCTTGATGAGGGGCGTGCGGGCGATAATGTCGGTATTCTTCTTCGCGGTGTTAAAAAAGAAGATGTAGAGCGCGGTCAGGTGCTTGCAAAACCAGGATCTGTAACTCCTCATACAGAATTCGAGGCAGAGGTTCTCATCCTTACGAAAGAAGAAGGAGGACGGCATACCCCATTCTTTAAAGGCTATAAACCGCAGTTCTATATTCGCACAACGGATGTGACAGGTGAGGTAACCTTGCCGGAAGGAGTAGAGATGGTAATGCCGGGTGATAGCATTAAATTTAAAGTCAAACTTATTTCTCCTGTGGCACTTGAAGAAAAACAACGTTTCGCAATCCGTGAGGGTGGTAAAACTGTAGGTGCCGGAGTAGTAACCAGCATTCTGAAATAGACGAGAAATCTATGTTAAGAGGTGCGCTCTATGCGATATGTATAGGGCGCACTCACTTAATGTAGAGCCTCGTGCTCTGCAGAAAATAAAAAAATGGCTAAGGAAAAAGAAGAAAAAGTAAAAATAAGGATTCGCTTAAAGGCATACGATTATAAGATAATCGAAAACTCTGCGCGACAAATTGTCGAAATAGCAGAGCGATACGCAGCAACGGTGAGTGGACCCATTCCTCTTCCGACTGAAATCAAAAAGTATACCGTGAATCGTTCCACGTTTGTCCACAAGGACAGTCGTGAACAATTCGAGTTGCGTATTCACAAGCGTCTCGTTGATATTTTGAATCCCAATGAGAAAGTGATCGATTCGCTTATGAGTTTGATTATGCCTGCTGGTGTTGATATTGAGATTAAGATGATGTAAGATTGGAAACCGTGTCTTCCGAAAGAGGAATAAACCCACAAGGAGCACACATGACATTTACAACATCATAACAAGTACGAAATAAAGCAGAGGTTGTTACAGCCGGCTTTGTTTCCGGTATTTTTATTTATATTATTTATGGCTTTCGCATTAGCTAAAAAATTGGGAATGTCTCAAATATACGATGGAGAAAAACGGGTTTCTATAACCTTACTTGAGGCAGGTCCCGCAATCGTTGCACATATTCGTACACTGGAAAAAGACGGCTATACCGCCGTAGGTATTGGATGGGGGACAAAGAAACACCCCACCAAGCCGCGAAAAGGTCAATTGAAGGATATGCCCTCATTTGCCCATGTAAAAGAATTTCGTGTGAATCCCAACGAAATAGGTACTTATGCGTTAGGCCAAACACTTGGCGTAGAGAGCTTTGAAGAAGGAAAAAAGGTGCGCATCTCAGGACTTACGAAAGGCCGAGGATTTCAGGGCGTGGTGAAACGTTATAGTTTTCGCGGCGGTCCGAAAACACATGGACAAAAAAATCGTCACCGTGCTCCGGGCTCTATTGGAGCTACTACGCCGCAGCAGGTCATTAAGGGACGCAGAATGGCAGGACGTATGGGTGGAGAGCGTAAAACTATAAAAAATTTGCTGGTCGTCAAAATAGATAATGACCAGCAGCTCATTGCCTTAAGAGGAAGCGTCCCTGGAAATAAGGGGAGCATGATTGAAATTGTATCTACAAAATAGTATGAAGCTCGAATTGTATAATGCATTAGGAAGCACGGTTGGATCCGTCGATGTCGCAGATGGGGTTTTTGATGTGAAATGGAATGCGGATCTCGTTCACCAGGTATTACGCGCCTATACAAATAATGCGCGCCGTCCTGTGGCGCACACAAAAGATCGTGGCGCGGTACAAGGAGGAGGTAAAAAACCCTGGAAGCAGAAAGGAACCGGTCGCGCACGTGCAGGATCAAGTCGATCGCCTATTTGGAAAGGAGGGGGAGTTACACATGGGCCGCTCAAGGAAAAAAATTATCACGTCGCATTACCCAAAAAAATGGCGAGAAAGGCAATCGCGATGGCGCTTTCTCAAAAATTACGCGAACAAGAACTGAAAGTGGTAGACGTGATGGAGTTTTCGGATTCAAAGACCAAAAGTACCGCACATACGTTGAAGCCATTTGCAAATTTAGAAAAAGCGCATCAGCTCTTAATCGTTATTCCTCAGCACCATGAATCCCTGCGTCGTTCTATTCATAATCTTAAGGCGGCGAATTGGGTTCTCGCCAATGATTTAAATGCAAAAAAGATCATTACGTATAAGAACGTCGTGATACTGAAAGATTCGCTTCCTATCGTAGAGAAGTATTACACCGTCGCATAACGCGCATTATTTTAAATACTATGAGCCTTCCTTTTTTAGCAAAAAATAATCATGATAACCCAGCAAAAACTTCCGCCTCTCAAAAGAATGAGGTTGTGGTTGCTCCTATAAAAAACAAAAAAGAAATGCTGCTCGGATCTAAGACGCAAGGAGCGTCTCTCTCTTGGGAATTAGTACGCCACCCATGGTTTACGGAAAAAGCATTGCGAGGAACTGCGGGTAATAAGTATGTGTTTCGCGTTGCGCCGCATGCAAACAAGACAGAGATTAAAAAATTATTTGAGCGAGGATATGGCGTAACAGTAGTGGCGGTAAATATGGTTCATATTCCTCCTAAAACAAGAAAGACGCGGGGGGGAAAAACGAGTGAAAAACCGGGCTATAAAAAAGCGGTAATTACCCTCGCGGCAGGGGATAAACTTGAATTTGCTACACAATAAAATTATGAAACGATACGCGCCTAAAACACCCTCGTTACGACATATCACGGTAGTAGACTATCGAGGACTTAGTTCTGTTGCACCATATCCAGGGCTCTTGAAGAAAATTTCAAAGAAATCGGGAAGAAATCATAGTGGGAGAATTACTGTACGTCACCAGGGAGGAGGAAATAAGAAGCGCTATCGGATGATAGATTTTCGACAAAACAAAAAAGATATTCCAGGAAAAGTACTTTCGCTCGAATATGATCCTTTTCGTACCGCTTTTATTGCCTTGGTACGTTATCACGACGGTGAGCGACGTTATATTCTTGCTCCGCACGGATTGAACGTCAATGATTCCGTAATTACGTCAGAGATCGCACCATTTACGCCAGGAAACCGAATGGCGTTACATGCGATTCCTCCGGGAACTCCTGTACATAATATTGAGCTAGAACCGGAACGCGGAGGATCGCTTATTCGTTCAGCAGGGTCATATGCAGAAATTTTAGGTCACGATGGCCGATATACTCATCTCAAGCTTCCCTCGGGAGAGGTGCGCATGGTTCTTTCTGCTTCATTTGCAAGTATCGGCCCGCTATCAAACCCCGAACACAATCTTACTACACACGGAAAGGCGGGAAAAACCAGACATCGTGGTGTGCGTCCAACGGTGCGTGGTTCAGTAATGAATCCGCGGGACCATCCTTATGGAGGCGGCGAAGGGCGACAATCTCGAGGAACACGAAGGCCGAAAGACAAGTGGGGTAAGATCACCGGAGGCGTTAAAACACGAAGAAAAAATAAATGGAGTAACAATCTTATCATTTCTCGAAGAAAGAAAAAGAAAAAATAACGATCAATCTTGACGAGTCGCTATTAAAAAGGTACATTCCTTGATAGACTTATCACGTCATCACATACCATAATTAGCTTATGAGCAGATCAATTAAAAAAGGTCCCTACATTGATGACAAGCTCCTCGCAAAAGTAGCTCGGTTAAAGGCGGGCGAAAAAATGGTGATCAATACATGGTCACGCGCTTCTTCTGTCAGTCCTGAAATGATTGGAATTACCTTGAATGTGCACAACGGCCGCACATTTACTCCTGTACTTATCTCAGAGGAAATGGTAGGACATAAACTCGGTGAATTTTCTCCGACGCGAAAATTCGTGAAGCATGGAGGAAAAATGCAACGAGAACTTGAGCAAAAAGCGAAATCAGAATAATAGATATTTGCTATGGAAAAGAAATCAGCTTCAGCAATATTACGATATTTACATGTCGCCCCCAGAAAAACCCGCCTGATCGCGAGCTTGCTTAGGGGTAAATCAGTAAATCAGGCAGAAGCTGAGTTGCGTTATAGCGCAAAAAAAGCAGCACGACCTGTTTTGAAATTATTACGCTCCGTTCTTGCAAACGCAAAACAGGCCTCCCTTGTTCCTGAAAAACTCTATATCACAGATATCCGCGTAGATCAGGGTCCTATGTTTAAACGGTTTATGCCGCGCGCGAGTGGTAGAGCCGCCATGATTCAGAAAAAGACATCCCACGTATATATTACTGTCGAAGAAAAAGGATCCGTAAGCCAGAAGTTTAAAGAATTTTATCGTCCTCAAACGCAAAAAGAAGCTCGTAAATTAGTAAAAGATTTTGAGCGCGAGAAACAAGCAAAAGCAGCGGCCGAAGAACGAAATGAAGCGAACCAGAAAACGAAGAAGGATATCAAGGAACCCGGGGCGCTTAAAAAGATGTTTCGAAGAAAATCCGTTTAATCATTATGGGACACAAAATTCATCCAAAATCATTTCGTCTTAGCGTACAGAACACATGGAGCAGCAAGTGGCTTACGAATAAGAAAAAATTTCCTTATCTTCTCGAGGAGGATTGGGGTATTCGAGAATATCTTCGCAAACGATTGCGTCAAACTGAAGTAGATTCTGTTTCTATTGAGCGATTTGGTAATAATCTCAAAATTACATTGCGTGTTTCGAAACCGGGTATTGTGATCGGTCGTGGGGGAAAGGATATCGAAAGTCTTAAAAAGCACATTGAAGCGATTCTTGGTAGGATATCCAAGAAATATCCCGGACAGAATTTATCTAAGCGCGTACTCTCTATTAACGTAGAGGAAGTGCCAAAAAATGATGTCAGCGCCACTGTGGTCGCTCAGGAACTTGCCGCTCAAATTGAACACAGGAGTACCTTCCGAAGAACAATGAAAAAAGGACTTGAACATATTCTTCAAAATCCTGCGATTGCGGGGGCTAAAATTAGAATGTCCGGGAGACTTGATGGAAATGAAATTTCACGTGCGGAATGGCTTTCCAAGGGGACAATCCCTCTTCAAACACTGCGTGCTAATATTGATTATGGTGAAGCAACAGCCTTTTGTTCCTATGGGGCGGTAGGAATAAAAGTGTGGATTTATAAAGGTGAGTTCATCCCGAACAATTAATCATGCTGATTCCCAAAAAAGTAAAACATCGAAAATGGCAAAAAGGACGTTCGCGAGATAGAGTGAAAGAAACGCGCGGTACGGCATTGACATACGGGAGTTTGGGATTACAGGCATGTGACGCGGCATGGATTAACTCTCGCCAGATAGAAGCAGCGAGAAAATCCATCACGTTTTTTCTAAAGAAAGGGGGGAAATTATGGATTCGCATTTTTCCCGATAAGCCAGTAACAAAACGCCCACCAGAAGTTACCATGGGAGGTGGAAAAGGGGCCGTTGACCATTATGTATTTCCTGTGCGTCCAGGGAGAATGTTGTTTGAGATTGATGGTCTTCCGGAAACCACTGCACGCGAAGCCTTGCGCCGCGCCGCGCACAAACTCCCGGTAAAAACACGAATGGTAGTACGAATATAAATATAATATGAAACATCAAGACTTTCGACAATTAAATCAGGATGAGATGCGGAAGGCTCTTTATGAAAAACGTCAGACATTGCGTGATTTAAGATTTGAAATTGCACAGGGAAAGGTTAAAAATGCGCATACTATCCGGGCGACAAAGAAGGATATTGCGCGCTTACTTACGTTATTGAATTTTAAATAAAAGTATGGCACATCGTACGTTTGAAGGAAAAGTAATGCGCGACGTGATGCAAAAAACACGTGTTGTTGCGGTAACACGGTTTAAAAAACACGACCAGTACCACAAGCTACTCCGTATCGTGAAACGCATGAAAGCACATGATGAACATAATGAATTTCATGTAGGCGATATGGTCATGATTGAGGAAACACGTCCAATCTCTGGACAAAAAAGATGGAATATCGTTAAATTAATATCTCGGCCTCGCGAAGCTGGCAAGGAGGAAAAAGAAGAAAGCGATGCTTCGCTTAGTGAACATATATGATACAACCACGCACCATATTACAGGTAGCAGATAATTCCGGCGCAAAAACAGTGCGGTGCTTTAAAGTGCTGGGAGGTTCAAGAAGGCGGTATGCAAGTGTGGGCGATATTATCGTTGCATCGGTTCAAGTTGCTGAACCACGGAAAGGGGTGAAAAAAAAGGAAGTGGTAAAAGCTCTCGTAGTACGCACCAAGGATGTGGTGCGACGTACAAATGGTACGAGTGTTCGTTTTGATGAGAATGCGGTAGTGGTGCTCGATACCAATAAAGTGGATCCAAAAGCAACTCGTATTTTTGGCCCTATTCCAAGAGAGATCAAAGAAAAAGGGTATGCAAAAATTATTTCAATGGCAGATAACATTGTTTAAGCATGTCTATGATTAAGAAAGGAGACACGGTCTACATTATTAAAGGAAAGGAGCGTGGAAAAACAGGACGAATAGTGCGGGTCCTTAAGGATTCCACGCGTGTAGTGGTAGAAGGGGCAAATATGTATAAAAAGCATGCTCGCCCCAAGCAACAAGGACAAAAAGGCGAGATTATTTCAGTATCGCGAAGCATTCATGCTTCAAATGTGATGCGCGTATGCGGTAAATGTGGCGTACGCACGCGCAGAGGACATAGTGTGGCAAATGGAACCAAAATTGAGGTATGCAAAAAATGCCACGCAGAATTGTAAGCACAGTATGAATAAGACACACGCAAAAAAAGAAAACAAAATGGCTACACCGCGCGTTACTAAAGTAGTAGTAAATGCAGGTATTGGTAGGATTTTAAACCAGTCAAAAAACCAAAAAGAGACACTTGATGATGTGGCGCGGCTTTTTAGTCTTTTGAGTGGACAGAAACCGAAAATAGTGTTAAGTAATAAGTCGATTGCGACATTCAAATTACGAAAGGGGATGCCTGTTGGCCTCAAAGCGACATTACGGGGGGTGCGGGCCCGCGACTTCATGACACGCCTAGTAAACCTTGCGCTTCCTCGTGTACGCGATTTTCGCGGCATTGAACATTCCACAATATCTACCAATAGTCTTTCAATCGGATTTAAGGAATTTAATGTATTTCCAGAAGTGATTAATGAAAATGCAAAAGCACCATTTTCACTCCAGGTAGTGGTAGTGTCCACTACTGACAAAAAAGAAGACGCGCAAGCATTCTTCGAATCTCTCGGCGTACGATTTAAAAAATAAATTCCACTTATCATTGTATTATGGCAAAACAATCAGTCATTGCGCGTGCAGCAAAGAAACCAAAATACAGTACTCGTGAGGTACGCCGTTGTTTTCGTTGCGGAAGAAAGCGAGGGTATATAAGAAACTTTAATCTCTGTCGAATTTGTTTCCGCGAGCTTGCCTCGCGAGGCCAGATTCCAGGCGTACGCAAGTCTTCATGGTGAGGCAGTAAGACACTAAAGAATATGATGAATCCTTTTTTTGAAATGATGGTGAAAATTAAAAATGGAAGTCTTGTCAAGAAAGATGTTGTTAAGGTTTCTGTATCAAAACTGAATGCCCGCGTTGCCGACATTTTAGTGCGCGAAGGATACCTTGAGGCGGTGGCGAAAAAAGGAAGAGGAATTAAAAAATATCTCGAATTGAAATTGAAATATCCGGAGGGAACCCCATGCATTCATCAGATTACTTTTGTAAGTAAGCCCGGAAAAAGAGTATATCGCGGGGCAAAAGAAATTGGGCGTGTTCGTAATGGGTACGGATTGAGTCTTATCTCGACTTCTCACGGAATTATAACTGATAAAGAAGCGCGTGAAAAAAACATAGGAGGAGAGGTTCTTCTTAAAATCTACTAGAAACGTATACGAAATTATGTCAAAAATAGGAAAAAAAGAAATTATAGTACCACTAGAAGTAACAATTACCATTGGAGCGGATAGTATTACTGTTTCTGGTAAAAAAGGAACCTTGCTCATACCTCGTTTGGAGGGGCTTGAGTTTAATAATGAACAAGGAGTATTAACAGTGACCAAACTGGAAGCGGAAAGACAAAAGAATAGCATGGCGTTGTGGGGGACACAACGCGCACTGCTTGCAAATGCGGTAGAGGGTATACAAAATGGATATGAAAAAAAACTGGAACTTGAAGGAGTCGGATATCGCGCAGCTATGGAGGGAGAAGCATTGATACTTCATCTCGGATTAAGCCATCCTATCCGCGTAGTTCCTCCTCAAGGAGTAACGATTGGAACCGAAAAGAACACGATTACGGTATCGGGGGTGGATAAAGCGTTAGTAGGGCAAGTAGCCGCGAATGTTCGCGCGCTTAAAAAACCAGAACCGTACAAAGGAAAGGGTATTCATTACGTAGGAGAAATTATTCGTCGCAAAGCGGGTAAGAAAATGGCGGGAGCTTCTTCATAATTATCGATACTGTAGAGTATGACCAAAAAAAATATAACCAAAAAATTGCGCGCAAAACGACATCACAAAATTCGCATGTCTGTTGTGGGTACCGCGAAACGACCGCGTCTTGCAATATTCAAATCAAGCCAACATGTGTACGCACAGGTTATTAATGATGAAAAAGGAACAACGCTTGCTGCAGCATCTGATTTAGAATTAAAAAAGAGCAAAAAAACAAAAACTGAACGTGCAAGTGAGGTGGGTGCGCTTATTGCATCTCGCGCATTGGAAGCAAAACTCAACAATGTGGTGTTTGATCGTGGAGGGTTTTCTTATGTAGGTCGTGTGAAAGCTTTGGCAGATGCCGCGCGGGAAAGAGGATTACAATTTTAAGAAAACTCCATGCATTATTCAAATAAACAACAAGATAAATACGAATCTACTACTATCGACCTTCGACGTGTCACGCGTGTTGTCGCGGGAGGAAAACGCATGAGTTTTCGTGCAACCGTGGTGGTAGGAACGCGAATGGGGGAAGTGGGGTTGGGAATTGGAAAGGGGCTTGATGTAGCTCAAGCGTTGGATAAAGCAAAAACAAACGCAAAAAAAAATGTCATGATTGTGCCTATTAAAGACAAAAGGACCATTCCTCATGAAGTGGAAGGGCATTTTGGAGCAGCACACATTATGATCAAACCTGCTGCAAAAGGACGCGGTGTTATTGCGGGCAGTTCTGTACGGAGCGTACTGACGCTTGCGGGGTATGTAGATATTTCCGCAAAAATTCTTTCCTCAACAAAGAATAAGCTCAATAATGCACAGGCAGTTTTTGTAGCCCTGCAATCTCTTGCGCGAAAAACCTCATGATCATTAAATAAAAAACTTATGCAGCTACATCACATTAAACCTACACACCTTGCCCGAAAAAAGAAACGAATCGGAAGAGGAGGAAAACGTGGTACCACGTCAGGCGCAGGACAGAAGGGTCAGAAAGCGCGCGCAGGAAGAAGCCTGAAACCCCAAGTACGGGAAATGATGTTGCGTTTTCCTAAATTACGCGGCATTAAGTTTAAACCCCAAAAACCCGCTGCGCGAATCATATCACTTGATCTCATTGAACGGGCAGCTCAAAAGGGAGATATAATTACGCCCACATGGCTTATGAAAAAAGGTATTTTGAGTGGCAAAGCGGAAAAGTTATCAGAGATTAAAATTCTCAAGGGGAAAAAAGAACTTACGAAAGCCGTAACAATACAGGGAATCGCGTTGTCAGAATCTGCAACGAAACAAGTAATTGCGTGTGGGGGAACGGTGGTAACGGCACAATAAAATGTTATGGAAAAAGAAACATTCTTACATGTTTTGAAATCTACGGAACTTCGTAAGAAGATTCTTATTGTGTTAGGTATTCTCGTGGTAGTACGTTTATTTGCCAGTATTCCCATCCCGGGCGTTGATGTATTGCGTCTCAAAAGTTTCTTAGCATCAAATCAATTATTCGGTTTGTTTAACTTATTTTCTGGCGGTTCATTTGCAAACTTTTCCATTGCAATGCTGGGGGTTGGTCCTTATATCACCGCAACAATCATTATGCAATTATTGATGATGGTATTTCCTGCTATCAAAGAAATGTATTATGAGGAAGGGGAATCAGGACGTATGAAGTTTAATCAGTACGCACGTATTGCGACAGTACCACTTGCTCTGTTGCAAGGTTTTGGATTTTTGCGCTTACTGCAATCACAACAAGTTATTCCGGCCCTTAGTCCGTTTGATTTAGCGCGCAATTTGATACTCATTATCGCGGGAACCATGATTCTCACCTGGCTTGGCGAATTAATCACAGAACAAAAAGTAGGTAACGGAGTTTCACTTATTATTTTTGCGGGAATCGTGGCTGGAGTACCTCAAAGCGCATGGCAGCTTGTTCAAACCTATGATCCAAGACTTCTCCCTACCTACATTGGTTTTGTGGCAATGGGTCTTCTTGTTATTGCGGGGGTAGTGTTTCTCAATGAGGGGGAACGCAAAATTCCGGTCTCTTATGCCAAACAGGTGCGAGGATCAAAAGTGTATGGAGGCGTATCTACGTACTTACCACTTCGCCTCATTCAAGCGGGAGTGATTCCTATTATCTTTGCTATTTCCGTATTGCTGTTTCCCCAGTTTGTCACTCAAGTTCTTGCGGTGTTTCACATTGGCTGGGCTACAAAAGCACAAGACATTGTGAATGCCTTCTATGCAAATCAATGGTTTTATAATACGGCCTACTTCTTGCTCGTGGTTCTCTTCACCTATTTTTATACTGCCATTACCTTTGATCCTTCAGAAATTGCCAAAAATCTTCAGCAGTTTGGTGGATTTATTCCGGGGATTCGTCCAGGGAACTCAACCGCAGATTTCATTACTAAAGTCATGGGCCGCATTACATTGTTTGGCGCATTTGGACTTGGTCTGGTTGCTATTTTGCCTAATATTATCCAAGCAGCCAGTGGAATTAACTCCTTCCGGTTAGGAGGCACCGCGCTCCTTATCGTCGTATCAGTTGCAATTGAGACGATGAAACAGGTACAATCACAAGTAGTGATGCGCGAATATGAAATATAAAAATATCATCGTTTTAGGGAAGAGTGGGGCGGGTAAAGGAACTCAGCTTAAGCTTTTAAACGACTATCTCACCGCGCAAGGCGAAAAAACGCTCTATATCTCTATAGGAGAGCTTTTGCGTCATATTGGCGCCTCAGCTACGTTTGCGGGAAAAAAGATTAAGCAGATTATTGATAATGGTATTCTCATTGATGAGTGGGTCGCAATTTACCTATGGCAAAACGATGTAATGACGCGCATGACCGATAACAGTGAAATTGTTTTTTTTGATGGATCGCCTCGCAAGCTGCACGAAGCAGAAAAGCTCGATGCGCTGCTCGAGTGGTTTGAACGAAAAGAGGATACGGTCGCCGTATTACTTGATACGGGACATGAAGAGGTATTCCAACGTCTTAAGGCGCGCGGAAGAACAGATGACACAGATCACGCAATTACGAGTCGTCTTGAGTGGTTCGATACGGAAGTAATGCCCGTTGTGCGTTATTATGAGTCGACAGATCGCTTAGTGACTGTGAATGGGGAGGGAACTATCAATGAGGTACATATGCGCATGCGTACAGCGTTAGGACTTCACAAATAATAATGATTCGACTTAAAACACAAAAACAAATACACGATTTGCGAGAAGGGGGTAAACGTTTGGCGCACATCCTCGAAACAATTAGAGAAAACACAAAACCGGGAATTTCGCTTCTTTCTCTCGATGAACTCGCAGAACAATTGATTCGTAAAGCCGGCGGGGAGCCGGCTTTTAAGGGATATACACCAAGTGCTGCGACTAAGGCTTATCCCAACACACTCTGCACATCCGTGAATGATGTTGCGGTACACGAACACCCCACCGCATATCATCTCAAAGACGGTGATATTGTGAGTATTGATATTGGGATGCGATATAATGGCTTGATTACCGATATGGCAATAACCGTTCCAATTGGAAAACGGGTAACGAAACGCGCATATGAGCTTATCGATACGGCCCGTCGCGCCTTGGAGATGGGCATGTCCGCCGCAGAATCAGGAAACACGCTTGGAGACATCGGGTATGTGATAGAACAGTGCGTACGGGAGGCACGCTTTAAGGTGTTAAAAGAACTTACCGGACATGGGGTGGGGTTTGAACTTCATGAAGACCCTTATGTATTTAACACGGGAAAACCGGGAACGGGGATGACGCTCGAGACCGGACTTGTCATTGCCATTGAACCTATTATTGCAGAACATACGGAGCGTATTGTACAACGCTCCGACGAAAGTTTTGCAACTGCAGACGGTAGTCTTGCCGCACACTTTGAACACTCTCTTGCCATCACTGAAAAAGGGCCTCTTCTCCTTACTGCATTATAGATAGTATGCTTCTCGGTATTGATTACGGAACAAAAAGAATCGGTCTTGCACTCGGAGATATGGAAACGGGCGTAGTGACGCCATGGCGCGTAATACAAACCATGCCCCAAAAAGAATTTCTTGCTCAATTGCGGCAGGCGATTGATGAATATCATGTGACGCGGATTATTGTCGGGGAACCGCGCTTTTCGACCAGTGAACCCACCGCGCAAACAGAGATTACCATGAAATTTGTCGCATTTCTCCGCACACATATTAATCTTCCCATTGAAACAGAGGACGAATTTTTTACCACAAAAGAGGCGCGCCATGTATTACGCAGCGCGGGGCTTATCAAAGATCAGGTGGATGCTCATGCTGCAGCCCTGATACTCCAAGCATGGATTGACAAAAATAAACAGTCCGTGTTTAACTAAAACCAGTTCATATACATACTTGGGGGTTGCAATGATTATTGGGAAGGCACTGGAAAATAATTTCCTTGCAGAGAGATCTGTTTTTTGTAGTGGGGTTGTGCTGAATTCTTATAGTACTTGTCATGGGGTTCGTAAACCAGCTTTTGGTCTTTGTGGAGGCATTCAAAAATCTCACTTTACACCTAATGTTCCAGCGCCCCCTCATTTTTGGGAATTTTCTATCAGTCTTGTCTCCTATTTTGAAAACAGGGAACTAAGATTGTTATTTCCCGAAGTACTTATGGGAGACTTTCTTGATATGCTTGAAGGACAAATACCACTTGAGATGCTTATTAGGGTATGCACTTTCGAAAAACTCATACAAGACCTCGTATCACGTTATCTCGCATCGCAGACATCGCTTATTATCTCTCGGAAGGACGAAGATCATCTTCTTTTCGAGATCGCGATTGGCGACTTTTATACAGGAAATCTCGTAATCCCCTATGATGAGAACGCTCGAGAGTTTTTCACTCCCGTCTCATGAAGAAAAAGGGTGAATTATGAATATGTATACTTTCGTGTGCATGATCATTAGTGCCGTGTGGTGGTATATTTTCTATCTTAAAGATCGGGGAAAAATAGGAAAACAAAATTCCCCTATTCATAGAGGAAAGAACGATCAAACCTGGAACGCAATTCCTATACTTACCTTGCCCATGTGTCCATTGTGCGGATCGAAAATCGCATGGTGGCATCCACGAGAACCGCGTGCAGTGGTACCTCACAGCAGGTACGATGCTGCGCATTTTCTTGCTCCAGTCGTAAACGCGTGTGTGGTACATAAACAATGCAAAGGAATTCTCGTTGCTCCGAGCGGTGAAGGTCGAGAGGCATATCGTTAAAACTATAGTTAAGCAACGGCAATCGTTGCTTTTTGCGTTTATAAGTCTGATATGCTAAAAAGAGTCAGCACATTACACGGAGGCAGGAGAGATGCATAAAAAGCTAACGGCGCTGCGCACACAGATAGCAATGTCCATTCCAATATGTATAATGGTTTTTGTGTTGAGCATTGGGATCTTCATGTTTGCGCTTGTGCATGCATTCCTAGGGCTCGTATTACTTACATTGCTTTTGCTGCGGTGGAGTATCAATGCATTTTATGTCTCAACACTGTGGGGAATTTGCCGCATGGTTTTTACTTTGGGCATCGTGACGGTCCTCTCGTTTCTCATTCGAGGAGTTCTGATCCGGATTCTCAAAAAATGGGAACATATTATGGTGAACTGGGTAGTTGCAATAAGAGAGAGAGAGACGGAAATGGAGATGGAAACAGAACTGCCAGAATAAAAAAGAGTGAGAGAAAAAAGTGTCACACCTCGCGCAACGCGAGGTTTTTGTTAACTGGCGGATTAAGATCTTGCCATGCTCACACGATATGGTTTTAAGTTATACTCTGGATTCTATATTATAGATTCGGTATACTGAAAAGGTATGCCCGGTAGTAAAACTGCGATGAGGTTTTTCGCCTACGCAGTACTTCAAAGGGTGTAGTAAAGAATTAGTAGATAATTAAATTACATAAAAATCTGGGGTTACCGTAATATAATCCCAGTTTCACTACCGGATATGCAACCGTATCTATCTGTTATTATTCCTGCTTATAACGAAGGAGAGCGCATCACCCGTACGTTATTAGATATTGACGCCTATCTTTCTAAAAAAACATTTTCTTATGAGATTATCGTGGTGAACGATGGATCGCGTGATACCACCGCAGAGTTGGTGCGCAATCATGAAAAAGTCGTTAAATATTCGCGTCTTATTGATAATAAAGAAAATAAAGGTAAGGGCGCAGCGGTGCGGCAGGGCATGCTTGAGGCAAAAGGTGAATATTGTCTTTTCACCGATGCAGATAACTCGACGAGTATTGATCAAATTGAACGTCTCTTGCCCTTTTTTAGGGAGGGTTATAATGTCGTGATCGGATCACGTGCAGTAAAAGGATCGATTATTCCCGTTCCTCAACCATGGATTCGACGCGTGTTGGGACATATAGGGAACGGGATCATTCAAATACTGGTTCTTCCTGGTATTCACGATACCCAATGCGGGTTTAAGCTCTTTTCTGCTGAAGCGGCACGGGACATTTTTTCTCGCCTTACCGTCTATCGGTGGGGATTTGATATTGAAGCACTCGTCATCGCACGCGTGCTTCACCACAACATTAAAGAAGTGGGTATCACATGGGTCAACGATATTCACTCTCATGTCAGCAGCAGCGCATATGTTCAGGTACTTCTAGAGACATTGCGAGTGCGTTGGAACATGTGGATGAAACGATATCGATAAGTTATGCGTGAAGATCCTTCTCCATATTCTGAATTACGGCGTGATCTTGTTTCCGGAGAGTGGGTTCTTATTGCTCCCACACGTGCCAGACGAAAAGAGGACTCTCAAAGTGCATTACATCGCACAGTATCTCCCAAAGAACACTGTCCTTTTGAGAATCCTCAGGCCACCGGACACGGAGATCCGCTTCTTACGTTTCGTTCGCCGCGCCATCCTGACACGTGGTTTCTTCAGATTATTCCCAACAAATATCCTGGGGTAACAAAAGGAGACATCTGCCCCGTAAAAGAGCAGCACGGTCCTTTTTCACGCATGGAGGGCATTGGTTTCCATGAACTTTTGATACTCCATGATCACGCAATGCCTATCGGAGATCTCATAAGCGAAGAAATGGATATTCTCCTCCGTGCGTTACAGGATCGCTATCGTGTGATTGCAGAAAACCCGTGCGCCGATTATATTTCTATTTTTCACAACTGGGGCCCTGAAGGAGGAGCTTCGTTGGATCATCCTCATCTTCAGATTCTCTCTCTCCCTATTGTTCCTCCCGACATTGAGGATTCGCTATTAGGATCAAAGCGCTACTACAAAAAATATGGCAGTTGCGTGCATTGCGAAATCATCAACTGGGAACAAAGAGAGCAGGAACGCATTATTTTTGAAAACGAGCAAGCAATCGTGATCGCGCCTTATGTCTCACGCACCTCATACGAGGTACGCATATTTCCAAAAGTACATCAATCTTATTTTGAGGACGCAACATCCCGCGCGCGTCTTGCGATTGCGGAGGCATTGCGATTTACGCTCGCGCAAATAAAAAAGAAATTAGATGACCCTGACCTTAACTTTTTTATTCATACTGCTCCTGTACACAATAAAGAGTTGTGGCAATACTATCATTGGCATATTGAAGTTCTTCCGCGCATGTCACATCTTGCGGGGCTCGAGCTGGGCACAGGAATTGATATTGTGGTCGTAGACCCTAAAGACGCCGCAGCATTATTACGTCTATGAACAAACTTATTATTGCAAATTGGAAAATGAATCCGCTGACACCACATGACGCCAAAGTGTTGTATGAGGTCGAGTATAAAGGAGCGGTGGGAGTTCAAGGTGTTACGACGGTACTCTGTTCGCCAACGTGTTACCTTGCTATGCTCGCCGAAGAAGACCCGCCAAGTGAACAACATCACGTAATGCGTGGTGCCCAGAATATGTTTTGGGAAGAAGAAGGCGCCTATACTGGCGAAACGTCTCCCGTGATGCTTACCGCATGTGGAGTGCGTTATGTGATTATAGGACATTCGGAGCGCCGTAATTACCTCAAAGAAACCGACGAAACAATACAGAAAAAAATAAATGCCGCATTGCAGCATAATTTAATCCCGATTTTTTGTGTCGGTGAGACTGCAACCGAAAAAGCACAAGGAGAAACTCATGCAGTACTCGAACGCCAAATACGAGATGGGCTATCAGGAATAGAAGAAATTGCAGATTCTGAGACACAGAGACGCATAGTAGTTGCCTATGAGCCCCGTTGGGCAATTGGCACGGGTACACCAGAAACAGCAGAAGACACAGTCCAGGTGATTCGCTTCCTTAAAACCTTAGTTTCAGAGTATTCTGCATTTTCTTTCACATTTATCTATGGAGGTTCGTTAAATGATGAAAATGCGCGTATGTATTTAGGAGAGTCAGAAATTGAAGGGGCTCTTGTTGGCGGCGCAAGTCTTGATGCGGAAAAATTTGAGCGTATTATTCGTATCGCGTCCGAAGTATGAAATGGTTACGAGAGTGTACCGAAAAAGATCTGTCGGGAAAGCGTGTGTTGCTTCGCGTAGATTACAACACGGAACTTGTATCTCAACCCGATGGGCATAAAACCATGCTCGATGATTATCGAGTTCAAGCAAGTTTTGAATCGATCGATTATCTGCTGCGTCATCATGCGTGCATTGTACTTCTTGCGCACCTCGGGGAGCCTAAGGGGATTGACCCCGCATTGTCTCTCGAGCCAATATTTCAATATCTCGTGAAGTATTATTCAGACGCGGTATTTGTACATACGCTTGAGGAGCTTGCCGCAAAGAGCGCAGAAGGTGCGTCGCTTATTTTGTTTGAAAATATCCGGTTTTTGCCTGAAGAATACAGCAACGACATCGGACTAGCGAAAAAACTTGCTGAATTTGGAGATATATATGTCAACGATGCGTTTGCGGTAAGCCATAAAAACAACGCGTCCCTTGTGGCGCTTGCGGGGCTTCTTCCCTCATTTGCGGGGTTTCAGCTTGAGAAGGAAATTACAAAACTTAATACTATTCTTCTTACCCCCAAACACCCGCTTGTGTGCATAGTGGGAGGAATCAAGATAGACACAAAGCTACCTCTTTTAACGCATTTGGCTCGTTTTGCAGATACCATTCTTCTGGGGAGTGGGTTGGTTGCCCCATTGTTGACACAAAACCAAGAAGAAATAAAAGTGCTTCTTAACACCGGTAAACTTATCTTGCCCGAAGATGTAGTCGTCCGGCATGGTGATGATGTGTCCACATTCTTACTGCACGATATTAATGTAACACACGGAGAAACGCACACCATTCTTGATATTGGCCCCATAGCTATCGAGCGCTATGCTGCTTGCCTTCGCGATACCGCGATGATTATGTGGAATGGGCCGCTCGGTTTTTTTGAGGACCCGCGATTTGAAGCGGGGTCGGTTGCAATTGCACGCAAAATATCAGAATCACCTGCCACAAGCATCGTAGGGGGAGGGGAGACGGTGGCGCTGATCCGCAAGCTTAATCTCGTAAGTAAATTTGATTTTGTTTCAACCGGCGGAGGCGCAATGATCGCGTACTTGAGCGGCAAAGAATTGCCCGGAATCAAGGCACTACAATAATTAACGCAAGGAAAACAGTATGAATATCATAGTACATACAGACGGAGGATCGAGGGGAAACCCAGGCCCTTCTGCGCTTGGGGTCGTAATTGAAATCGACGGAACGCGCAAAGAATATGGTGAATATCTAGGAAAAGGAACCAACAACGAAGCAGAATATGCGGCGGTTATCTTTGCACTCAAAAAGGTAAAGCAGTTGATCGGCAAAGAACACACCAAGCAAGAAGTAGTCCATGTGAATATGGACTCAGAACTTATTTGTAAACAAATGAATAAGGAGTACAAAATATCGGACGACCGTATGAAAATGCTTTTTATGGATGTCTGGAACCTTACTCTCGATTTTAAGGACGTTATTTTTAGGCACGTACGCCGTAAACTGAACAAAGGCGCTGATGCCATGGTAAACGCCGCCCTCGACAACCACCAAGACGCACTTTTCTAGTGTAGTTTTGTAATAGTTAAGGATCTTGATAATATGGTATATTGTGTGCTATGTTTTTAGCGTGGCTCATTGAAAAAAGGAAGGGGACATGAGATGTTCGAACTCGCACAGAGAGACAGAGAAGCTGTCATCATGGAGATACTCGCATTTCTTCCTCCGGAAAAGCGCGAAGAGGCACAAAAACTAGCTCAAAGAGTAACAAACTGCTTTGAGGCGCAAGACGCAAACGCGCTTAGTGTGCTCTATCGCGCGGCAGAAAAAGGAAGATTCGATGAGTATGCACAAAAACTTCAAGAGTACCATGAAAAGGAAGGCAAAAACGTTCCGGTGGATACAAGAAGTAGTCCGCGAAATGGTGATATCATCGTATTGCGCGCACTTCTGAAAAAAGAAGAAGAAATTCGGCGAGGTGAAAGGGAACCTTCCGACAGAAATTATTTGCCACGACGATCCCAAAATCTTGTGAAACACCCCGGCGCCATTAAGATGGAACTCTTTTTTTTCGATTGCTTTCAGGATATTTGTGGCAAGTTGTAAAAACCACTAATAAAAACACCACTCAAAGAGTGGCATTTTTATTAGGGTTGTGGGTTATAAGCCGGATTCTGTAGTCCGATGTAACATCGGACCGACAGCCATTTATCTGAGTTCCTCAATTACTTGAAGGAATCGTAGCGGCACTCCCAGCACCACTTTTATGCTTTCTTTAAGCATAAAAGTGGTGCTGGGCACGACCTTGCACCCAATAAGGATTTGGCCGTTGCACCTTCTGTGTTACCACAGAAGCTCACCCTAAGAATTCCCAGGGTGTCGCGTTCTTTCGATTGCGACGTCTCTGTTCGCACCTCTATCCGCCCAGGGCGGGCGACGGGTGTTACCCGTTATTGTTATGCTACTCTTGCGAATAACAATGAGTGTCCGGACTTTCCTCAAATTAAGTTTCCTTAATTCGCGACTGTCCACCCGCAACCCGTATATATTATACCTTAAAAAATAGATATGTCAATTCAAGGCTGTGGACATTTATACTTGATGGGTGTAAATATAAGTTATCGCTCGAGAGGGAGTTGTAAGTTATGAAAAAGATGTTTTTCGTGCTTATTACCCTTAGTATGCTGTCCATGACCGGGTGTGCAGGAGCTTCGCGAGGTGTTTCGTCTTGGTGGGCAGAAACTGCTGGGAGCGATTGGATCATCGTCCAGTATGATTACCAAATGCAGCCGAAGTGCGCGTGGAAGCTTAATGGGGTAAGCGTAACCAACGAGACGCATTCAGATGGAATTTACTGGAAGGATAGCGTTACAGGTCATCTGATCCATATTTCTGGCTGGTACAACAGGGTTCAAGTGGCGAACGGGCGATTCGATGAGGCCGCGAAGTTGCTCGGTGTCGACATAAATTCAATCCAGAACGGAAAGTACGTGGTGCCCACGGCGTCTCACAAGTAATAAAGAGTAGCAGAGTCCCGGTATTATCTGGGATTTTTTATTAAACCCGAGGTGAATGCTACGCACTTATGGACGAGAAATGAGCCCACAGGATGACGTATGAAAATTTTTTAATTTTGAATTGCAATTTTACATTTTAATTTTTGAATTTTGGTTTTCTAGCATATTAGATACCAGATAATAAATACGAGATACTTGTTTTATGGTTACCGACGCCACTACTTTCGTAAATAGCAAGGCTAGTGAAGTACAGAAAAACGAATTAAAATATATGTATGTACTCACGCCTCGTAAAAAGAGCGCTTGATGTGTGCGGAGCAATCGCAGGATTATTTTGTATTCTTCCGTTTTGGCCTTTCATTGCGTGTGCGATAAAGGTATCATCACGAGGACCGGTGCTCGTAAAAATTCCGCGCGTGAGCGGAGGAAAACTCTTTAACATCTATAAATTTAGAACTATGGTGGAGAATGCTCATCTGATGAGAAATGATCTTTTGCATCTCAACGAACGCAACGATGGTCCTTTTTTTAAAATGAGAAACGATCCGCGTATCACGCGTGTGGGTAAGGTATTGCGCAAATATCGTATTGATGAGTTTCCTCAGCTTATCAACGTGCTTCGTGGCGAGCTTGCGCTTGTCGGTCCGCGCGCGCACGAAAAAGAAGAAGTGGATCACTACCCTTCAGAATTTCGACATATTGTGTTTGCAAAAGCAGGCGTCACAGGGCTTTCGCAGGTAAGTGGCGCCTCGGCGCTTCCGTTTCTTAAAGAATTAGAGCTTGATAACATGTATCTTAAACAACCCTCATTCAAGGAAGATCTTCGTATTATAGTGAAAACAGTAGCTATCATTTTCACTGATTCTAACGCGGTATAACCTCTATGAAAGTTGCGATTTTACATGATTACTTGAATCAGCTTGGAGGAGCGGAGCGCGTGTTACATGAACTCACTTCGCTTTTCCCTGAAGCACCAATTTTTACGCTTCTCTATGATGAGGAGCGTACGCACGGAGAGTTTCACAACAAAACAATCCACACCTCGTTTCTTCAACATGTTCCTGGAGGCACCCGCCGCCATCATTACATGATTCCCCTTATGCCGCTTGCCGCACAGGCTTTTTTTATACGAGATTTTGATCTTATCCTCTCTGATTCGAGTGGATTTGCGAAGGGGTTCGCGGCCGACCCCCGTATTTTACACATTAATTATTGCTATACGCCATTGCGATATGCATGGGAAGAAAAATATTTGGAAACATATCCGTGGTTTCGTGCGTTGCATTATGGGGTAACCCCGCTTCGTACATTCCTGAAAGCATGGGATCTAAAAACATCGCGTGCGCCGCACGTGATGTACACGATCTCAAACCATATTGCTCGTAAAATAAAACGTTACTACGGACGTGATACGAGAATAATCTACCCTCCAGTAAGAACCGACTTTTTTTATTCCACGCGTGCAAAGGAAACCACATATTGTGCAGTAGGGAGGTTGCTGCACTATAAACGGTTTGACCTTGTGGTGGATACATTTAACATGTTGGGTCTCCCGCTTAAAATTATAGGTGTCGGACCAGAATATCGTGCGCTCAAAGCACGTGCCAACCACAACATAGAATTTCTGGGGCACGTATCTGATGAAACATTGCGTGATTGTTATTCTGCAAGTAGGGCACTCATTTTTCCACACGAAGAAGATTTCGGGCTTGTACCCGTGGAGGCACTAGGATGTGGCACACCTGTCGTCGCATTTGCCCGCGGAGGTGGGCCAACAGAGATCATAACACCCGGTTACAATGGAGTATTCTTTGAGGAACAAACAAAAGAATCTCTCGCAGATGCGATCCATAAATTGGACACATATCATATTACACATGCCGCATGCCGCGAATCAGCACTGCCATTTTCCCGTGATGTATTTCGAAATACGTTGCGTACAAATATAGAACAGGAATTTTTGCGCCACTATGCCGCAATGGATAGAGACAATCAATCTTGATATACTGAGATTATGTACAAATAATATGCGCATAGGATTCGATCTTCGAGTACTTTCCACGGGGCGCGTGACAGGGGTTGAGGAATATACGCTCCAACTCGCAAAGCACCTTGTTCCGGAAGACGCAAACAATTTATATACGTTTTATTACAATGCGGCGACACGAAAGCTTGACCCGTATTTTGATAATAGAGAAGTAGTGGCAACTACACATCCCAATAGGCTTCAAAACTTTTCCGCAAAAATACTAGGAGTCCCATTCCTCGACGAAATAACGAAGAGCGATCTTTTCTTCAGCCCGCACTTTCTATTAACACCCTTGAAACGTGCGCCACGCATTCTTATGGTTCACGATCTCTCATTCTTGCGATTTCCTCAGTTTTTTTCGTTACGGCAACACGTGTGGCTTCGCTGGATGAATGTGGAGCGTCAAATCAAGCATGCTGACCATATCATCACCCCGTCTCAATGCACAAAAGATGATGTCGTAAATTTGCTTCATGTTCCTGAAAAACGCGTGAGTACTATTTATCACGGAATAAATCCAATTTTCTCCGCTTCCTACCGCGACGAGGAAATCGAACAGTTCAAGGCTATTCACAAACTTCCTGAATCGTTTATTTTATATCTCGGCACAATCGAACCGCGAAAAAATATCACTACTCTTATTCACGCAGCGGAGTTGGTGTTTCAAAAACACGATACAATATCGCTGGTACTCGCGGGAAACTTGGGGTGGCTTTTTGAACAATGTCTTGAAGCGATCGCACGGTCGCCATATCACAACCGTATTAAATTAATCCAAGTTTCATCAGAAGACCGACCAAAGTTGTATCAAGCAGCTCGTGTATTTGTATACCCAAGTTTTTTTGAAGGCTTTGGATTTCAACCTCTTGAGGCACAATACTCGCAGACCCCGGTAGTAGCATCCAACCGCGCATCGTTACCAGAAATATTGGGAGAGTCGGCATTACTTGTAGATCCTTATAACCGTTTGGATATTGCAGAGGCTATCTCTGTTGCCCTCACAGAAGAAAAAACACGAAACCGTCTTATTAGGCTAGGAAAAGAAAATGCGGTACAATTTAATTGGAATAGTGCGGTAGCGCACTATCGTAATTGTTTTGCATTATTCAATTAAAACACCGCCTGGTTGTGGTACAACGTAGTCTTGTTCTTCAAATTCTCTTTGACGTGAGACCCATGAAAGATGGGTTTTTAGATATGATTTGCACGAAAATCCCAAACCCAGTTATTAATTTAGGGCCTATTCGTGCTCGAGAATGTAGTGTTTCGCAAGGAAACATATTATTTTCTGATATTGTTTTTCGCAATAAAAACATTACGTCACAGCTGTTTAAACGTCCGAATCCCGCTAAAAAAATTGTAATAAATCGAACGATCCATCGATTGTTCCGTATATCACATATCAAGCCGATCGTGCTAGGATGCGTTATTCTCGTTATCGCATATAGTGCCGCAGTAAAAGTATCGGTGGTAGACCACTACGATCGCCTGCAGGCCTTGGGAAAAGATGTCTATCAAAATATCGAAGAAGGAATTACTGACTTTAAGCATTTTAATTTCAAAGCAGGCAAAGAACATTTGACCGTTGCACAATCCTCATTGAATGCTCTCGAGATATTACTTAATAAGGCATCGGCAGCAAAAATATTGTATGCGCCTCCATTTTCTCTAGTCGATGAGCTCCGCGCTATGTTAGCGACTTCGTTAACAATCGCGGATGACATGAACTCTCTTCTAAATTCAAGCGTAACAAATGCATTTGGTGCAGGAATAAACATCCAGACTATAAAAAACATCGACACTAAGCTAATCACCATTTCTCATGCAACTCCAAAGATTATTACTAACCTTGCTGATCTGTCTGTTTTGCCCGGCATGAAAGACTGGTCACAAAGCCTGAAAAATCAATACTTTGCACTTCAAAATGAATTAAACGATAGCCATCTCGCACTTGAAATGCTCGCGCGCGCGCTGGGAGATCACAATACACCAAGGACGTATCTTATTGCATTTCAAAATCCTTCAGAACTGCGTGCGACGGGAGGTTTTTGGGGAAGTTATATGCTCGTAAGCCTTCAGAACGGAAAAATTACTGCTATGGATATTCGGAATATCTATGATTTGGACGGTCAATTGGCTGAAAAAATAACGCCACCAAAAGCGTTACAAAATATCACTCCTACTTGGGGTACACGGGACGCAAACTGGTTTTTCGATTTTCCTACTTCTGCCCAAAAAGCCGCTGAGTTTTTTGAAGCATCAAAACTAGACACAAATCCGCACCGCACCATAGACGGGGTTATCGCAGTGAATACAAAATTAGTAACAGAACTTTTGAAAAAAACTGGACCGATCGAAATGCCAGAATATAACATGTCGATCTCGAGCGATAATTTTATGGAAAGCGTTCAAAATACTGTTGAATTCGGAGGAGATAATAGTACGTACGGAGATCCGAAACGTATCTTAAAGATTTTTATCCCGCGCTTTTTAACTGCTCTTTCGGCGCTTCCCCACAAACAAGACATATTTTCTGTCGTAATGGCTATGCTTGACGAAAAAGAAATACAAATTGCGATGATAAACCCCGACCTCACGCAAGCGGCAGAATCATTGCGTACATTAGGGTACGATGGGCACATTACAGCTTCAAGTGCGCTCGAAGATTATCTTGCATTTATTGATTCAAACGTCGCAGGAGGAAAGAGTGATTACGTAATTACGCAGAAAATAAATGATACGATTGATTTGCGTTCAGATGGTACCGCGAGCCACACCCTTATCGTGTCACGAGCCCACAACGGAGACCAAGCCTCGTTTGCATTATGGAGAAGTACGAACAAGGATTATGTGAGGGCGTATCTTCCCCTAAACACCGCGTTGTCCTACGCTGCCGGGCTCACTCCACACACCTACGCAAAAACAAATCCTGATACCGCGCCCGATCCTCTGTTGGCTGCAAGCGAATCGCGCGCTGTCACGTTGGCAGGTACCCACGGGCTTGAAACATATCCCGAGGAAGGGAAAAAAGTCTACGCGGGCTGGTCCGTGCTTGCGGCGGGGGAGCATCAACAAATTACCTTGCAATATAGTACTCGATTCCTTGCAAATTCTGCGTCACCCCTCAGCAATGCAATCTATAATCTCACGTACCAAAAACAATCGGGCGTCACGAGCGTACTCGACCTGACTATCAACGCGCCCACAGGGTATGTCTTTAAAGAAACCGGGCTTGATACCTATCGAACCCACTTCTCAATCGATCCAAGGGAGCTTTCAATAACATTGACTCTTGTTCCCTCGAATGGACAATAATAGAACTTACGCATTCGGATGAACCTCTCACCTTTATTTATTACGGTCTCACGTAATGCATAAAAATGCGTTAAAGGTGAGGGATGAAATTCAAGGAAAAACCGAGTACCATTATACTATGCGTGCACTATTTCACAAATTACTTCACATCGAATCCCGCAGCATTAGCGCCTCAGCGCTCACTATCGGCGCAGGAACACTCATAAACGGCGTACTCTCTATCGGGAGAAATATACTTCTTGCTGCTCATTTTGGAGCATCATCTCAACTTGATGCCTACTTTGCTGCGTTCCGTATTCCAGATCTTATCTTTCTCCTCATCATTACAGGGGGACTCTCAGCAGTATTTATTCCCACATTTTCACGTGAATTGGCAGAATCAAAAGAAAAAGCATGGGAGTTTGCCGCAAAGATTATTAATGGATACCTTTTATTAAGTCTCGTGCTTGCAGTAGTGCTTTTGGCCATGATGCCGCTTCTTATGCACATGCTTGTGCCGGGATTTAATAAAGAAAAATTAGATATTACTATACGTCTTGCGCGACTACTGCTTCTTCAACCTATTCTACTAGGTATTTCCAGTCTTGCTTCTGGTGCCCTACAAACACTTAATAAATTTTTTATTACCACCATTGCACCCATTCTCTACAATCTTGGGATTATATGCGGCATTCTTTTTTTGTCCCCATTCTTAGGGATTCAAGGGGTAGTATTTGGTGTGTTGTTGGGGGCACTCGCACACAGCACACTTCAGCTTATCGCTTTTTTGGGGTCAGGATACAATCACAAGTTTCGTCTCCTTACTCTACAAGAGCTCATGGGTGTAATTGCACTCGCATTACCACGAGTTCTTAACATTATTCTCATTCAGATCAACCTTGTGATTACCCTCAACTTTATCTCTCACCTTGCCAATGGCTCTGTGGCAATTTTCAATTTTGCGTACGACATGTATAACTACCCGCTTAACATTTTTGCGATATCACTCATCACGGCAAGCTTTCCTGCGCTTGCAAAGCTCTACGCTCAATCAAAACACAAATTCGCGCAATTGTTTTTTTCTACATTCAAGAAACTTATAGGACTTGGGGTGCTCTTTTTTATCATGTTTGCATACGGAGGTGAAATTATTGTAAGATATTTCTTGCAACATGGTTCTTTAAAGCCGGAGTCTGCCGCGGCGATAAGCGCTGTACTCATGTACTTGAATATCGGTATTGTCGCGAGTGCGCTTTTGCCCTACCTTGTTCGCGTATCCTTTATTCTTGAAAGCACTACCACCCCGCTTCTCACAAGCCTTTTGAATACAGGGTTGTACATCATTTTAGGTCCTATCTTTCTTCAAAAATATGGGCTCAGCGGCATCGCATTCGCACTCTCAACCGCGTTATGGTGCGATGTGGGGCTTCTTGCAGTCCTTATGTCCTACAAGATTAAAACAATAGCGCGTACATTCGCATAATTACTCTCCGTGTCTACTCACGAAATTCGTAAAAAATATCTAGAGTTTTTTAAAAAACGAGGTCACACAGTGATCCCGTCATCCTCTCTTTTGCCTGAGGGTGATGTAACCACGCTGTTTACAGGGTCTGGCATGCAGCCGCTTATTAAATATTTATTAGGTGAGGCTCACCCAGGAGGAAAGCGTCTTACTGATGCACAAAAGTGTGTGCGCGCAGAAGACATCGATGAGGTGGGGGACAATCGGCACACCACATTTTTTGAAATGCTCGGTAACTGGTCTTTTGGTGACTACTTTAAAGAAGAGCAACTTCCATGGTTTTTTGAGTTTCTTACTGATGAGGTGGACCTCGATCCGCAAAAAGTATACGTTACGGTTTTTGCGGGCGACACCGAGCGCCAAATTCCTCGTGATGAAGAATCAGTTGCGATCTGGAAAGCACTCTTTGCGAAAAAAGGAATTACTGCAGAGGCGGTAGTACTCGATACGGAGCAGCGAGCAAGTGAAAAGGGCATGCAAGGGGGACGTATTTTTTACTATGGGGTCAAAAAAAATTGGTGGAGCAGGGCGGGTACACCTGAGAATATGCCACCACGAGAGCCTGGGGGACCAGACTCCGAGGTGTTTTATGAGTTCACCTCTGTGCCTCATGATCCTGCATTTGGGGCACACTGCCACCCCAACTGTGATTGTGGCCGCTTTGTCGAAATAGGAAACTCGGTATTTATGGAATATCGAAAAAATGAAGATGGATCATTTTCTAAACTCGCACAACGCAATGTAGATTTTGGCGGCGGTCTTGAGCGTATTGCCGCAGCATCTTTGGATGATCCGGATATTTTTAATATTGATATATTAAAACCCCTTATTCTCGCGATTCGCGCCGCAGCTGTCCGACCCCACATTCGATCTGAAAGAATTATTACGGATCATATTCGCGCAAGTATCTTTTTAATCGGTGACGGCGTTATTCCCTCAAACAAAGAACGCGGATATCTCTTGCGACGCCTTATCCGCCGCGCTGTTATGCATGGCCAATACCTCATTGGTCTTGAAGGAGATTTTTGGGGCAGTACCATTGACGTGGTAATCGACTCGTATACACATGCATATCCAGAGCTTTCGGAGAAAAGGGTACTGATTCGCGAAGTATTCATGAAAGAACAAGCGGCGTTTGCGCGTACTTACGAAAGCGGAATTAAAGAGTTTGAGAAGATCGCTGCAGAAACAAAACCTGGGGGTGTCATTTCGGGTGCAGATACATTTTTACTCCTTGCTACCCATGGGTTTCCTATTGAACTTACTGAGGAACTTGCCGCACAAAAAGGTATTGGTGTAGATAAGGAGTCCTTTGCGCGTGAGGTGGCGCACCACAGGGAACTCTCGCGCGCAGGACAAGAAAAGAAATTTGGTGGTCATGGTCTTCTTCTCGACACAGGAGAACTCAAAGCACGAAATGAAGAAGAACTTAAAAAAGTAACACGGCTCCATACCGCAACCCATCTTCTTCAGGCTGCCTTGCGTAATGTATTAGGGAATGAAGTGGGACAAAAAGGATCTGACATCACGACAGAACGTACACGATTTGATTTTACATTTCCTCGCAAACTTACAAAAGAAGAAATCCAAAGTGTTGAGAATCTCGTAAACAAGTATATTAAAATGGATTTGCCTGTGCAGTATAAGGAACTTCCAAAAGAAGAAGCGGTAAAAACAGGGGCGCTTTATTTCTTTAAAGAAAAATATCCTGAGGTGGTAAAAGTTTATTACGCAGGGCATTCGTTAGAGGACGCCGTAAGCAAGGAATTCTGCGGAGGCCCTCATGTTGCACATACAAGGGAAGTGGGTGTGTTTAAGATTGCAAAAGAAGAAGCCGTTGCTGCAGGGGTGCGCCGCATCCGAGGCGTTATCGAACCATAAAATTGAACTGCGGATCCAGTACAATGTGATCCTCGGTTTGCATGCGAATTGTTATTCTAACGAGCGTTCAACAGTATAAACACGCAATGCTTCTTTTCTTCCTTTTACCTCCGTGGTATCGAGAAACTTAAACTGATAGTCGTGTTTTAATTTTTCTTTTGTAGTTTCTCCGATAATAATCGAGCTCTCGTATTTCTTATTCAATCCCTCAAAACGGGAGGCAACATTTACTGTGTCGCCAATCGCAGTATATTCCAAACGCACCTCGGAACCGATATTACCAATCACTGCAGGACCGGTATAAATTCCTACCCCTATGTGAATAGCGGGTTTTCCTTCGCGCGTAAATTCCTCATTTAAAATATGAAGTCGCTCTAACATCTCAAATCCCGTCTCTACCGCATGGTCTGCCTGATCAGGGTCGTTCACGGGAGCACCCCAAAACGCCATGATGGCATCGCCAATATATTGGTTAAGTAATCCCTTGTTCTTGAGTACCACCTCTGTCATCGCACTAAAATAACGATTAAGAAGCTGAACCAAGTCTTGGGGTGATGTCGCTTCAGAAATGGTAGTAAATCCCCGAATATCGGTGAAGAGGACGGTGATCTCTTTCTCCTCACCACCCAATGCGACGTGTTCCGGATGTTCTAAAATAAGGTTCAGTACATCACTTGACACATATTTTGAGAATATTTTTTGTACTTCACGTTTCTCGCGCTCGACCCTGAAATAACGATAGACAAAAAGTGAAAGCGATGAAAGGATCCACGCAAGCGAAACGTGTACAAGATTTACTACAATGCCTTGTTCAAACAAAAGCACAATAATGATGAGATATATCACGCCTAACGCGACATTTACCAGTAACGGTTTTATCGCGCCTTTCAATAGAGTGAAAACAAGCGCAGGAATAAGCGCAACGAAAAATAAAATCATGGAGGCGGGAAAAAAGGGAAGATTTGTTTCCCGATATCCTAAAAGAATCATATTCAGAATATTGGCCTGGATTTCTACACCACTCATATTGCTCCCTCCGGAAGAAGGAGTTCGCTGTTCATCGTGAAGATCGGGCGCGGTTGCACCAATCAGAATAATTTTGTTCTTGAGGAGCGAGAGAGCGGTGGGATCGTTATCGATGATACGAGAAAAAGGTATACGTTGGATATGTCCGGTTGAGGCCGCGTAAACAATACGTAATGTTGCATCGTTGGGAAGCGGAGATACAGGAAGGCGTGCTTGTTGCGCCACCTCATAGCCAAATGAATTGTATTGCTCTGTAGCATTCCCTCCAACTTCTATGCGGGGGGCAAATCTGCGCACAACACCGTCTACGTCAGGAACAAGATGAACATCCCCAAGCGAAGTGTGGGTATTGTCAGTAAATAACGGGAGAGGCGTGAGCAAAGAATCCACACGAGGAGGTGTATACCCAAGATGAAGAGCGCCATTACTCTCGAGGGGTAACACGAGCGGATAGGAAAGGTTTTTGAGAATACCCGCCAATGCTTCATCGTCTGCCGAACCCAATCGAGATGCTTCGGAAAACGCCACATCAAGCCCCACCGCTTTAGGATGAACGTTTTCCAGCGTGGTGAGTGCTTGTGCAAAAAACGCTCGAGGCCATGGCCATTGCCCCAGGGTAGCGAGCGAACTATTATCAATCGTCACAAGCACGATAGAATCGCTAAAAGGCTTCGTCGTTATCAAAAGATCTTCAAATATGTGTTCGAATCCAGTAAAAAATCCAGCCCACAAAGAAATAAGGGTTACTATGCCCACACATAATCCAATGATAAAAAATGAAATGCGTTCTTGCTTCATTGTCCCTCAACAGTGTTAGCGGGAGGAGCGGGTTCGGGAATTTCGACCACAAGCGTTGGTGAAGATGCACTGTAAACACGGTGAGCAGCATCTTCCCATGAGGCCGATATGAATCCGGTTCCGCTTCCATATGCCTCGCGCTGAGAATCAAGTGCGGCAGTAAATATTCCATCCGAAGTAATCGTTCCGATTGGTCCATGAACTTGCCACGATGCATGTGGAGTCACGTCTTGTGTAGCGCCATTCTCAAGATGCACGTATGCATGGAAAAAAGTGGTAGCACCGACCGCAAGACTGTCATCGGTATTCATGTTCGTTTCAATAGTAAGCGTGGTGCTGGCGAGAGGAACAGAAATACTGGTTGTGGGCCGAGTTCCATTTGTATTTTGAAGCTCTATTTTCCGTTGTTCAACGAGTCCCTGGTACGCATTGACGTCGTTGTGAAGTGATTGCAATTGATTATCCACGGTTGTATCTGCCTGTAAGGATTGCTGAATCCATGGTTGCTGCAAAATAGTATCGGGGGTTTTCTTCACCACAACGACTTCTGAAACAGGAACCTGGTGTGCGATCACACGGCCTACGTCGGGAGTCGTAATCTGAACATAAGTTCCTGAGGTTACTGTTGCCGCATTATCCGCGACGACATTCTGCGTCGCGGGATCCACCAAACCTACACTAATTTGATGTTCGGCACCAATAATCCGCGTGGTACCACCATTATCCGGCGTGTATTCTACACCAAATGCGGTTCCACGCACAGTCGCCACCGCATTTACTGTTTTTACCTCCCACACCGATTCGGGTGTTGCAAGCGCAATAAGCTTTGACCACACCCTCCCGATAATAAGTTGTATTCTGGTAACTGAAGTACGTGTTTTTGTATCATAAGAAACATTCTGTAATGTAAATCGGGTATTGGAATCAACACGCATAAGTGAGCCGTTGGCAAAATAAATGTTTGCAAGACCCGCAGGCCCGGCTTCGACAGTGCTACCTTCAGCAAGCTCATCACCTGTTTGCAATTCCTTATGAGTCGCGACATCAAACACAGGAGGAGTAACAACTTCTATCCAAGGTTGCTGCACCGAAGAGGGAGAGGATGGGACAGATGAACCGGGTAACCGTGATGAGGTATATGCAAAATATATCAAAACTCCACCTCCCACAAGGAGTAAGGCGAGCACGGCTCCTATCCTGCCTTTGTGAACAGAAAATGACATATGTAGTAAGTGCCTCTACTGATGAACACTTAATAATTTGATTTCAAACAGAAGCGTTGCGCGGGGGGGGATTACTCCCGGCACGCCGGCATCACCGTATCCAAGCGAGGCGGGAATAGTAAGTTTGCGCACACCCCCCACCTTCATACCCAACACACCAAGATCCCAGCCCCGAATAACCATACCTGCGCCTAATGTGAAAGAGAAAGGCTGGTTTCTGTCATAAGAACTATCAAACTGGGTCCCGTTTTCAAGAGTCCCTCGATAATGAACTACGACCTTGTCTCCATTTTTTGCCTCTGTCCCTGTTCCCACCACCACGTCCTGAATACCAAGTCCATCGCGAGAAGTTGATGAAGATATATGTGATGAAGATGATGAGGTCTCGGTGAATTGCGGGGACGATTTAATGGGTTCGCCGGCGGGTCGAACAAACGCAAAGATTAAAATCAAAATGCCAAACAATATCAACCCTGCCGCAATAACATAAAAATTTTTCATAACTCAGTACGTTAAAATTATCTCTTGCTAGTATACCTCAAAAACATAAAAAGAAAAAATGATATTCACGAAAAATGATAATGCCAACACACTTTGTATAAAAATGGAAATCACATCTGAATACATAAGATGTCAATCTGTGTTATATGTGGATTGTGTGTTTTGATGCAAATCTGGTATAATACCAGTAAGCTTAGCAACATGTCTGATCACCACCCACTTGTAGTTGATATAAAACCGCGACACGATTCCACCTCTCCCCAACGAGAAGGTAGGGATCCTATAGAAACGCTCTATTCAAAGGAAGATTTGAAGAATTCGAATTCACTCTCTCATTGGGAACTATTTAAAAAGAAAAAAGAACGCAATAATGAGGAGGAGGTACCTGACACGCACGCAAAACCCGAAGACAATCCTAATCCTTTTTCCCCACGAAAGCGTACTGTTTTATATATCAATATCGCGATAGGTTTGGGGTGCCTACTCGTGGTATGGTATGTAGCTACTGTGCTTCTTCCTCGCGCAACTATTACTGTTCACGCTCAACAAACCATAAAATCGCTTACATCCGCAGCAACAGCCTCCACCGCTGTGCATGAAATAGATACACAAAACCAAACGATTCCGGCAAAAGTGTTTACTCTCACTCGCACACTCACCAAAGAATATACCACGACAAAAGAGACATCAACACAAAAAGCAAGGGGCAGTATTACTATTTATAATAACTATTCGACGAGTCCGCAACGTCTTATCGCAACCACGCGCTTTTTATCCCTCGATGGAAAATTGTTCCGACTTGATACCGGTATTACTGTCCCGGGAGCAAAGCTGGTAGGAGGAAAACTGGTACCCAATTTCATAGATGCACACGTAACGGCAGATCAGCCTGGAGCCTCTTTCAATATCGCGCCAACTACGTTTACTATCCCGGGCTTTAAAGGGTCTGCGCGATATGAAGGTTTCTATGGTAAATCTACGCAAACGATGAGCGGGGGGTCTGAGGGCAATATACAAGCGGTAAATGCCAACGATATTCAACATGCAAAAACAGATATCATCAATTCAGTACAAACAGTTCTCAACACAGAGCTTACTGAAAAATCAAAAGGATATATATTTTTAAATGGCGCGACTGACTACACACTTACCGACTCGTCGGCAGACCACGCACTGGGGGATGCTGTTTCATCGTTTAAGTTTACGGGGACTGTGGAACTCCGCGCCCTTGGATTCAAAGAAGACGACGTGAAAACACTTGCGCAAAATCTGTTGTTGCAAGAGGCAAGCTCTCTGGAATCAGTGGATATGACCCTCTCATACGGTACCTTACGCATTAATGATGCGCGTACGCTCGCCGCATTTTCCTATGAGGCAAAAGACATGTTGCGTACCCCTATCGATACGAAAGCACTCACACACGCAATCCTTGGAAAAAACACCGATGAAATCAAACAATTGCTGAGCACCGATACAGCAATTGAATCCCTAAAAATATCATTATGGCCCTTCTGGGTTACCTCGGTACCTAAAAATAGCGCCAAAGTATCCGTAGCTATTGACTAATTTCGTGTATTTGATTACTATATCTAGGTGGCGTGGGAAGCTGGTTAGGCTTTTCTTTTTTAGATAGTCCCGACCCTGCATCTCGCGCGATTAACCTATGCAAAAAAAGACAGTGGATGGGGTGATCGAGGAAGCGCTCCCGGGCGGCACTTTTCGTGTGCGTTTGGACAATAACTCTCTTGTACTAGCGCATCTTTCTGGAAAAATGAGGATTTATTATATTAAAGTGATTCCAGGAGACCAAGTCACTATAGAGCTTGGCCCTTATGATGAAACTAAAGGGAGAATTATTAAAAGAAAGTAACAAATTAAGGTAATAACGAATCACGGCAATGCACGTACGCGCATCAGTAAAAAAAGTGTGTCAGAAATGTAAGCTCGTACGAAGAAAAGGGCGTCTTCGTGTTATATGCGTTATTCCAAAACATAAACAACGACAAGGATAATTATGGCAGCGCGTATTAGCGGAATTAATCTTCCGGAACAAAAAAATGTTGAAATAGCATTAACGTATCTCTATGGGGTAGGTTTTTCTCGTTCAAAAGAAATTTTAAAATACGCAAAAATCGACCCGCGTACAAAAGTGAAAGATCTCGATGCAAAAGACATTAAATTACTCCAGGATGTGATTACGGAAAAATATAAAACTGAAAATGACCTTCGCAGAGAAGTAAGGGCAAACATAAAACGGCTTAAAGACATCGGGGCCTATCGAGGCATGCGCCATATGAAGCATCTTCCTGTGCGCGGCCAGAAAACAAAAACAAATTCACGCACAGTGCGTGGAAATGTGAGAAAAACAGTCGGAAGCGGACGTAGAAAAGTTGGGTTGAAATAATTGAAAGGGATCCTTTAACTATGGGAAAAAAAAGGGTTATACAAGAAACACAAGATCAAGTTCTCAGCGAAAGCAAGGCGCTTGAAGAAAAAGTAAAAGAGAGTGGTGCAAAATCCTCTCGCAAATTGCTTGAAAAAGGGAAAGTGTATATTAAAGCAAGCTACAACAATACAGTGATCACCCTTACCGATATGCAAGGAAACGTGTTGGCGTGGAATTCGGCGGGAGCATTGGGGTTCAAGGGTCCCAAAAAGGCAACGCCTTTTGCTGCATCAAAGACAGTAGAGGCAGTCGCAGAAAAAACTGCAAAATCAGGCCCCACCAAACTAGATATTATAGTTAAAGGAATCGGGGGGGGGCGTGACGCAGCTATTCGCGCATTTGCGGGCAAAGGATTTGAAATAGATTCTATTGTTGATATGACCCCTGTTCCCCATAACGGTCCTCGCCCCAAAAAAGTAAGACGGGTATAATCCTAATTTATTTTCACAAAAATAATCTTGTAACGTATGATTGGTCCAAAATGTAAAAAATGCCGAGCGGTAGGCGAAAAACTCTTCTTAAAGGGGGAGCGCTGTCTTTCTGCGAAATGTGGCGCAGTGCGTCGACCTTACCGTCCCGGCGTGCACGGACAAAGCAAAAAAAGGCACAATAAAACAGAGTATGGAAAACAACTTCTCGAAAAGCAGAAACTAAAATGGAGTTATGGATTGCGTGAGGAACAGTTTGAACGGTATTTCAAAAAAGCGCTCTCCAAAAAAGGTGTCACAATTGATCATCTTTTGCAGATGTTAGAGCAGCGTCTTGATAATGTGGTATTCCGCCTTGGTTTTACCCCTTCACGCGGAGTCGCGCGAGCTCTTGTGCGTCATGGTCATTTTTTAATAAACGAGAGGCGCGTCACGATTCCTTCTTTCAGCGTAAAAAAGGGGGATGTGATATCCATTCGTGAAAGTTCTAAAACTAAAGGAGAACTCAAGGATATCCCTGCCCGTATTAAAAATCATGAATTATCGGGATGGCTTTCCCTTGATCGAGAAGCAATACGCGCAACCATAACAGGGCTTCCTAAACCAGAAGAAATCAACCTGCCCTTTAATCTTAATGCAATCGTTGAATTTTATTCGCGCTAAAATTAACATAATTATTTATTATGCAAATTCCTCTTCCTCACAAACCAGTCTTTACGTCTACAGGAGATAACGCCGGCGTATTTAACATTGAGGGGTTATACCCCGGATACGGTATTACGCTTGGCAACGCTTTGCGCAGGGTTCTTTTGTCCTCGCTTCGCGGCGCGGCAGTAACTTCTTTCAAAATAGAAGGAGTCGATCATGAATTTTCAACCATTCCGGGGGTGCTCGAGGACGTTATTCAAATTATGCTTAATCTCAAGAAATTGCGCATAAAGCTTTTAAGTGACGGCCCGGAAACGCTTTATATACATACAAAAGGAGAAAAAGAAATTACCGGTAATGATATTGAAAAAAATCCAAATGTAGAGATTATTAATTCAGATTTAGTTCTCATGACTGTAACTGATAAAAAAACCACGATTACTATGGAAATAGTAGTAGAACGCGGTCGAGGATATCAGACTTCTGAAACAATGCAAAAAGAAAAGCTGCCTATTGGTATGGTTGCTATCGATGCTATCTTTACTCCTGTACAAAAGGTGCGGGATAGTGTAGAAAACATGCGTGTAGGAGAACGGACTGATTTTAATCGTCTTCTTCTTGCTCTCGAAACGGACGGAAGTATTACCCCTGAACAAGCGTTTGAAGATGCGGTGAACATTCTCATTAGTCAGTTTGGGGCACTCGTCCATGAAACAGAAAATGAAGCACTTGGTATGATGAGTGAGGAATCAAAAGAGCCTGAAGAGAATGGAGAAGATAGTGAAATAAAGACAAAAAAAGAGAAAAAAGCAAAAAAATAAACGCATGTATTTTGTTTGTAGTTATGAGACACGTCAATAAAGGAAGAAAATTTCATAGAAAGATATCAGAACGCAGGGCGTTTATTAAGGGCTTGGAACACAATTTAGTTATGCACGGAAAAATGGAAACAACGTTGGCCCGCGCAAAAGAAATTAAAACCAAAATAGAAAAGCTAGTAACGGTAGCAAAAAAACAAGACACCGCTTCATTACGTCTTTTGCTCCGTCGGCTGCCTAAGATTTCTTCGAAAAAATTATTTCACGAAATTGCACCTCGCTATCAAGAACGGAGAGGTGGATATACACGTATTATTCATGGAAAAGATCGGCTTGCAGACGGAGCAAAGATGGCAATTATCGAATTCGTTTAAATTAAATTATGGCACATTCTTCAGGAACAATAGAAATAGACGTACGAGACAAAATGGTAGGCCGTGTCGCATCTCACATTGCATCTCTACTTCAAGATAAGCACAAACCTGCCTACGAACCTCGCCTTGCAGGAACTACAGTAGTGCGTGTAGCAAACGTGGACAAAATCAAGTTTTCAGGAAAAAAGATGGAACAAAAAATATATTATAAACACACGCGTTATCCCGGTCACCTCAAAGAACGTTCTGCAGAAAATATATTTGAGAAAGATCCAAAACAAATCTTAAAAATTGCGGTTTATCGGATGCTACCCAAAAATAAGCTACGTGCGCGCCGTATTAAACGATTGCTATTCGTATAAGTAAGTTCTATGCCTACTATCACTAAAAAGCCAGTTGCAAAAAAAAATAAAGAAATAGTTTCTGGATCGGAAGATCAGAACCGTTATTTTTATGGAGTTGGGCGCAGAAAAACTGCGATAGCTCAGGTACGCTTGTATCCGAAGCACAAAACCATTACAGTAAATGGAAAAGATTATCACGACTATTTTCCTACAAAACGCGCCCAACTCACGATAGAAGCGCCTTTCAAAAAAATGAAAACTGAATCGTTTGGAGGAGAAGTAAAACTTGTAGGGGGCGGCGTTTCTGCGCAAGCAGAAGCGGTACGCCATGGAATCAGTAGAGCGCTCCTTGCGTTTAATCCCGAATTCAAGCGTAGATTGAAGCGCGCAGGATATCTTACGCGTGATCCTCGCATGGTAGAGCGCAAAAAATATGGTCTAAAAAAGGCACGGCGCGCTCCGCAATGGGGTAAACGCTAATTGAACTTTTAGCTGTGAATGTATTAGCGTTTAGAAATTTAAAAACCCTTCCTTGCGCAGGGTTTTTAAATTCCCTATTGCACAAAAAAAATAATGAAATTATAATATACTGGTAATTGAGAAAAATAAAATAAAACGATATGGAAAATTTTTCGACAGAAAAAAAGGGGGGGCAACTTGAGGTTTTGATTTCTTCTATTCTTCAAAGCACCAAGGAAAATTCTCAGACATCATTTACAGCTGAGGAAGACCGTGTATTTGAAGAGCTAGAAAAGCAACTCCCATCCGCTACGCTTGCAACAAAAGGAAATTACCAGCATGACCGTCTTGTCATCTTACCAAGCGGCCAAATTATTTTGAGGGAGGCACACGCGATAGAAGATTTTGAGTCAGATGAGATTTCATATCATGTTCTTACTTCTCAAAAAGCAAAAGAGCGCATACAAGCATCGCAAACCAAACTAGAATCAAGAGTAAGGAAAATAGAGGAACAACAACAAAAATTATCGGAGGCCTTGAAGTATCTATTATAAACCGGTAATGTTGTATAGAAACTCCTTTTGCAGGGGTTTTTATTTTAGGTACCAGGGAGTACACTAAAGACATGAAATTCATTATCAAAGGCGGAAACCCGCTCAAGGGAGAAATTACGCTTGCAGGAGCAAAAAATGCCGCAACAAAAATGCTTGTGGCGTCTCTTCTTTCCGCAAAGCCAATCACACTTCATAATATCCCCGATATTCTTGATGTTGCGATCACGGGAGAGCTTTGTGAATCTGTGGGAAGTTCGATACAACGGGAAGAAACAAATATTTTTATCCATACGCCGGAAATTATCAATACGTGCGTACTGTCGTTGAGCCGTAAAAATAGAATACCTATTCTCGCTCTTGGACCCCTTCTTGCGCGACAAGGAACGGCAGAAATCCCGCTCCTTGGAGGAGACAAGATTGGACCACGCCCAGTCGACATGCACCTTGAGGCATTACGCGCAATGGGAGCACTCATTGAAAAACGGGAATCGTCCTACTACGCAACAGCGCCACAAGGACTCAAGGGTGTAAAAATCGTACTGCGTTATCCTAGCGTAGGCGCGACAGAAAACGCGCTTCTCGCCGCCATTCTTGCTAAAGGAAGAACGGTGATTGAAAACGCAGCAGTGGAGCCAGAAATTATTGACTTGATCAAATTCCTGCAAAACATAGGAGCTATAATAGAGCTTGGAACAAACAGAAGGATCTACATTGATGGGGTTAGCGCGCTTCATGGAGGAGAATATACGATTCTTCCTGATCGCAATGAAGCAGTCTCCTTTGCCTCCTTAGCACTCGCAAACAATGGAACCATTTTTGTGCGTGGAGCACGACAAGACGATCTCATTACATTTTTGAATGCCTACAGAAAAGTAGGGGGAGAGTATAAAATAGAACCTATGGGCATTACTTTTTGGCGTGCTGGCACGTTGCGCAGTATTGAAATAGAAACTGATACCCATCCAGGATTCATGACTGATTGGCAACAGCCCTTCACCGTAGCGCTTACTCAAGCTCACGGCACGTCTATTCTTCACGAAACAGTCTATGAAGATCGATTCGGGCATATTATCGACCTCAACACCATGGGAGCAGATATTAGAGTTTTTTCAAAATGCTTAGGAGAAATTCCTTGTCGATTTAGCGGCATGAATCACGGGCACAGTATTCTTGTAAACGGGCCTACGCCGCTTCATGCATCGTGCCTCACCATAAAAGACTTGCGGGCAGGGATGGCACATGTGATTGCTGCGCTTGTCGCAGAAGGGGCATCAGAACTTCATAATATCGAAGAGCTTGATCGTGGATATGAGCATATTGATGAACGACTTAAAAATATTGGTGCCAATATTATACGCAGCGAAGACACCATATAGAAACTTACTACAAAAAATAGTATACTAGAAACAACCACCCATACAGTAGTACACCATTTTAAATCTTCCACTCAATGGAATCCTACCTCACTATTTTTGATAATATCGCGGTACGCATCGGCATTATTCTGTTGATATTTTATGTAGCGAAACAACTCATACGTCCGCTTGCGTGGGTATTATTTCATGTACGTCACGCGACTCCGCAACTACTTCACAAAAAACGTCTTGTCACTATCCTTGGATTCATTGACAGTATCGCAACAATAGTACTATGGGTTGTAACCATTATTGTCATTCTCGTTCAATTCCACATCAACATCACCGCCCTTCTTACGGGAGCGGGGGTTGTGGGAGTTATTGCGGGAATTAGTTTTCAATCGACGCTTAAAAACTTTGCAATCAGTTTTTCGCTTCTTCTTAGTGGATTTTACGAAGTGGGGGACACGGTCACTCTTGCAGGGGTGAGTGGCGTGGTGAAAGAAATAAACTTCCAAAATACAGTATTACAAGGCGAAGATGATGCCATACACTTTGTTCCTAACAGTGAGATAAAAGTAATTACTAATTTTTCACACAAGAAATAATCTGTACAGTATGTTTAACGCTATCGATCCGCTCGCAGGAAAAACAATTTGCGATATCATCGCGAATATCACGGCATTTATTCGAAATATCGGGATTGCACTTGTCGTGGTATATATCATTATAGGCGCGTTTCAATTTCTCACCTCGCAAGGCGGCCAAGGTGTGAAAAAGGGTGCTGAAACGCTTAAGTGGAGCGTGATAGGCCTTGCGGTTATTTTGTTCGCGCAAGGTCTCGTCTATGCAGTACTAGAAGTTTTAGGGAGCCGCACCGGAGCATGTGTTTCCGCGCCTTCCGTCCCAACTCCACCTCCTTCAAACTCATTTACCCCCTTGCCCCCCAATCTTACTCCACCCGCTGCATAAAGAGTTGTGCATTGTTAACCACCCAAATATACCATGCCATTTCGTTTTTTATTAGTTATGATCGCGCTTGTATCAGTTGTTCTGTTTCCTGTCGCAGTGTTTGCGGCTGATGCAGGTCTCGTTCCTTCCGCATGCCAAGGCGATGTACTTCAATGCTCTCTCTGCGACGTGCTGGTCCTTATCCACAATATTTATATGTGGCTATTGGGTATTGCTGCATTATTTGCCATTGGACTTTTAACGTATGCCGGGGTTCAAATGATTATCAACAGTGCGAATCCTGGAAAAGCAGAGAAATCTCGAGGACTTATTATTACGACTCTTATTGGCCTCGCGATCGCGTTTGGTTCTTGGCTCATTGTAGATCAGGTACTTCTGGCGGTGGGTGGTGATGCAATACAACGTGGCGGTCCGAATGGATTTCTTACCTTCTCCTGTACAGGTTCTGCGGCACAAATAGGACTCAATGAAAACGTCTTAATGGTAGGTCTACGAACAACAGAAAGTGCGGCACTAAACCCCCCAACCTCCAATCCCACAGGAACAATTACGTCGGGAGGAAAAATAGCAACCAGTCTTCCTTCAGATATTGTAAGCAATTTGAATCCGCTTGCAAAAACAATGTATAACAATTATCTTATGAATCCGTCTGCATATAACCAAAATAATCCCAACAACCCAACCTATGGACCAACTGCGTGTGCGAGAAATATGAATAAACTCGGGGATAATAGCGGTACGTTCATAGGGCTTGTACCAGACACCGTATCAAAAGGAGCTCATCCTCCAGACTCATTTTTCAAAAATCTTGCAGATACTTATATTTCAAAGGGGGAGGTTCTTCAAACGCACACAAGAGGAGAAGGAAGCGGAGAACATTGGACCATGGTACTTGATATGAAAGCACAAAGCGATGGAAGTTACGATATCTACTTCGTTGATCCAAATGGATACAGTGGCTCAGGAAAGCCAGCACTTATCAGAAAATTAAATTCAAAAGATAAATTTTGGGATACGAATGTAAAATACAGCTCGAATGCTAATGACTATGCTGCCGTCTATAAATCTCGCTAGAAAAATTCTGTTTGCATGTTCCTGTACGCTTTTGTTAATCACTCTCCCATTTTTAGCGTCTGCACAAGGGTTAGTGCCGTGTAATGGGGGAAATTGCGGACTATGCGATTTTGGGGTGCTCCTTAATAATATCTATCTTTTTCTTCTCACGTGGAGCCCCGTCGTAGCTATTCTGCGCATTGCCTACGCAGGAGTCTTGATGATTGTCTACAGCTCAAACACGGGGAAAATTAACGAGGCACGCACTATGATTTGGTCGACATTGAAGTGGCTCGTAATAATCTACTGTTCGTTTGTGATTGTAAATACCGTGGTACGATTTCTCGCGGGGGGCAGCAACATCGAAGGCACGTGGTACAAATTTTCATGCACCGCGAGCCAACCACTTAATATCGGTCTTAATCAAAACGTACAAAGTATTGGGCTTAGTACACGAGAAAGTGCGGTATGGGTGCCTTCTTCAGCATCTTCGCAACAAACATATAAACCTTCTTCGACAGGATTCTGTTCGGTAGACTATCTCAAGCAATTTTTTACACACAATGTAGAACTTGCTGCGTGTGTGTGCAATGCAGAAAGCGGAGGCAACCCCAACATCTCTCCACCTAATCCTAATGATCAATATCTTTCAACTGCCTATTGCGGGGGCTATAATAACCCAAGTAAATATGGATATACGACACCACAATCCACCGTATTCGGACTGGGACAAATTAACATTGCTGCAAACTCTATTGGAGGCTTAAACTGCCCCGCCGCGTTTGATAACTACGTAGGTAAGGGAGCCTCTACCCCGCTCGGAAAACGGGATGCATGCACCATTAAAGACAAGGCGTTGTATGAACAGTGCGTGCAAGCTGCAAAAGATCCGGTTACAAATCTTAAAAAATTTGCAGAAATGTCTGGCAATGGCGCAAACTGGAAACCGTGGGACAGCATCACCCTTTTTGGCGCATGCAAAGGAGTGCCACGCTCATAATTCTATTGAGAAAGGAAAGTTTCGAGTGATTTTCCGCAGATCATTGCTTTCTTTCCCTCATGCTGGATGGTGTCGAGAACAAGCACATCATGAGCAATATGGGCTTTTAATATTTTAATACGTTTCCCATTCTTTATTACATAAGTACCTGGCTCTGGATTTAAGGCGCGAATCTGACGGTCTAGCATTTCTATTGAACTTGTGAGGTCAAGGAAACTATCTTCTCTTGTATAAATTCGTGTAAATGTTGCTTCATTATCATTTTGCGAGATAGGTTGAATCTTTCCCTCTATCCATTTTGGAATAGCTTCTAGAAGAAGCTGCGCACCCATTTCTGCGAACTCTTTTGATAATTCAAGGTAATTTTGTTTCTCGATTGGTGCTTCGCGTTGCATAAGGATTGGTCCATGATCCATTTGCTTGTCAAGAAGCATTACAGAAACGCCAGATTTTTTATCACCATTGAGCAGGGAGGTTTGAATGGGCGTGGGACCACGATAACGAGGGAGAAGTGACGGATGCACGTTAATACTCCCTTTCGCGGGAATATCGAGGATAGAGGGTGGAATTAATTTTCCATACGCGGCGACGATAAATATATCAGGGATAAACGCCCGCAATTGCTCGGCTATATCATGTATTTTCTCGGACTGCAAGATAGGAATAACTACGCCTGTACGCAGACAGTATTCATCAACATACTGCTTTATCGGCGGGGGGGTAATAATGTGTTTTCGTCCTACCGGTTTATCTGGATTCGTAACAACTGCGGAGGGAATATACCCTCCGTCTATAAGACCGCGCAGGATAATAACCGCAAACTCAGGAGTTCCCCAAAATACATAACGCATACACAATGTCGATTAGTCTTCTACTGAATAGGTTTCTGATGCTTTATCAATAAATAACGTTCCATTAAGATGGTCAAGTTCATGCTGAAAAATACGCGCAAGGAGGCCGACTGCTTTTAACTTCACCAATTTGCCACGCACATCGATTCCTTGAATTACCACTTTCGAGGCTCGTGTCACTGCTCCATATACATTCGGGACACTTAGGCAGCCTTCTTCCATTGTGTCTTCTTCCGTTGAGGATTTTAGAAGTATCGGGTTGATAAACACATAAAACTTACCCGCATGAGTCGCCACAAAAATACGCGTATTATTACCGATTTGATTCGCCGCGAGCCCAATGCCATTTGCCCCGATCATTGTTTTTTTCATTTCATTGATAAATGAACGGGTGACCATTTTGGGATCTGAGACAGAATTTGTCTTCTTTCTCAAAAATAGCTCTGATTGTTTGTCGTGGATAGTAAGAATTTTGAACATGGCAATAGCGTTTCTTAACAAATATGAACACGCATACGATGAACGTAATCACAGTCGATGTATCTGTTGTACCACGAAATATTAGAAAATAGAAGGGGGTTCGATAATTATCGTGCATCCTTGTGGTATCGTGCGGAGGAGTGTATTACGCGCTGCAATATCCGCATCAGTACGTTCACAAATATTTTTTTTCATTTTCACAAGAAGGTGGTATTGATAGCGATTGTGTATACGCTCAACATATGCAGGAAACGGATCTATAATCTCAAATTCATGTTCTTTTTGAATTTTAGTAAGCACCTTGCGCATATCGTTCGCAATATGAACGAGTAATTCTTGAACACGTCTTTTATCTTTGTGCGCATATGTTACGCGTACTATCTCACAATACGGGGGAAATTCGTACCGCTTCCGATTAGCAAGTTCGTCTTCAAAAAATTGCGAGGGATCGGTAAGTGCGCGAAAAACCGCACGGTCAGGATTATGAGTTGATATCATGCAGCAACGAGAACGCATACCAAGCGCAGAAAGTCGATATACCATGCGTTCTTCCGTAGAAAAATCTGGAATATTCATCATACGATCCACATCAACAACGAGAGTCAGATCGCTCGCGGGTAGAATATGTTTGAAGAGTAATTCCGTCGTCACAAGTACGGCATGCTCTGCATATAAAAACGTATCTAATAATTTTTCTTCTTGAAGATTAGTGTGTGCCACATCACTATCAAATTGCACATGAGTATATCCGGGAAACAACTGCAGGCTCTCCTGTATTACGCGCGCAGTTCCCGCCCCATACCAACGCGTAAAAAAACCGTGGCACAACGGACAGACATCATGGGGGGAGACCTCTTCATATCCACAACGATGGCAACGTAAGAGTAAGGCGCCCTTCTCCTTGTGAAGAGTGAATCCTGCGGAACATTTTGGACACGCATAAGTATAACCACACGATGCACACGCAACAAGAGGGATATAGCCACGTCGATTGACAAAAATTAAAATCTTTTTTGCAGAATCTCGTTTTTGAATGATCGCATTACGCATGACGTCAGGCCACAAAGGTCGCTCCTGCGGCATGTGCCAAGAAGGGATGGAATGTTCAGTAAACAGTGTGATTGTGGGTAAAGCAAAGCGCGATCCTTCATGATTAGAAAGTCCCCATCCCACACGCGGGAGTACATCAAGAAGCACTACTCGCGCATTATATATCATACCTGCTTCTCTGGCCGCGCGCACGCCATCGATAAAAGGAAAGGACGATGAATTGTATAATTCACGTGAAGCATGTGCCACATGAACTGAACACAGGTATTGCCATGGAAGGTATAACGCTGAAGGAAGTCCTAATACCACAACAGGTTCTCCTTGCAAGATACGTATCCAAAGTTCACGAACTTCTTTCGCTTTCATGCTTTTCTTATACGCGACAATGTGTTGAGAGGGAGCAAGACGCGCCAGTGTTTCTGAAAGAATGGCATGGGTGGGAAAGATAATGCAGTGCTGCCCCCCTTCTTCAGACAAGCGTTGAAGTAGAGCATCATCAATCATGTAGGGTGAATCATGTACAGAACGAAAGACAATAGAAAAAACGTGTGGTGTAATACGATCTGTCTTAGGTTGCACTATGGGAAAATGCAAGAATGTTTTTTGTATGGGTGGAAGTAGAAATTTTAAAAGTGAGGGAATTGATACATGATAATAAAAAGAAAGACGTTCAAAAAAAATTTTTTGACGCGGCGAAATAATAGGGGCATACGTAATCACGCGCGTCACCCGCTGTAAGGAATATCCGGCTTGCTTAATCGATAATTTACGATCGAGAAGAGGGGATGACTCCATAACAAATGCGGGGACGAGTTTGTTGCGGAGAGGAACCACAACCAAACTTCCGCGGGAAAGATCCTCTTTTGCATAATAAATAAGAATTGGATCCGGAAGAGAAGATTCTATCACGAGTGCCTTAATCGTATACATGGGGCTATTTGTTGACACCATCACGCAAAAAACCGATACTAAAAGAGTTATTTATAGCATCTAGTATCTATTGTTAGCGTACACAAGTAAATAGAAATACGCAAAAAAACGTGAACCTCACAACACGTAACACTCTGAAAATTCTGATTGTTATTGGACTATTCTTTTTAGTAGGAATCGGCGGTTTTGTTTTGGGTCGACTCTCTGCTCCTTCTTTTAGTTTTACAGAGAGCATCCCGCCAAATATCGAACAAGGATCGCATGTACCCAATGTCAATTTCAGCATATTCTGGGAAACATGGGATGCAGTAAAAACATTGTATCTTTCAAAAAACAACCTCAATAATCAAGATATGGTTTATGGCGCAATAAAAGGAATGGTGAATTCGTTGGGAGATCCTTATACGGAATTCTTTACTCCGCAAGAAAACCAAGCATTTCAAGAAGATGTGGGGGGAAGCTTTGGAGGCATTGGGGCAGAAATTGGATTTCAAGAAGGATATCTTGCTATTGTGGCGCCGCTCAAAGGTAGTCCGGCAGAGCATGCAGGACTTGAATCGGGAGATAAAATCCTCAAAATAGATAATACGATTGTAACAAAGGATCTCTCACTCGACGCTGCAATCAGTATGATACGAGGAAAAGTGGGAAGCACTGTCATCTTCTCTATTCTCAAAAAAGGCACGCGGACACCAAAAGAAATTTCGGTGAAACGTGAAGAAATAACACTGCCGACCGCGGAACTCGAAATGCTTCCGGGAGGAATCGCGCACGTGAAATTATATAATTTTAATGCACTTGCTGAATCAAAGATCAATCAAATTATTGTGAATTCACTGCGACAAGGTGCGCGAGGATATATTCTTGATATGCGCAACAACCCAGGCGGATTTCTTGACGTAGGCATTGATATCGCAAGTCATTTTGTGGCACCGGGTGCTATCATCGTAAAAGAGGAAAACGCAAACAACGAAACGGAAATTCATCGTGCTCCACTGGGGGGAGACGCTATTTTACAACACACACCCATCGTCCTCCTGGTAAACGGCGGATCAGCTTCTGCATCAGAAATTGTAACAGGGGCGTTGCGTGATGATAGAGGCGCAAAGGTGGTAGGAACAAAAACGTTTGGAAAAGGACTCGTACAAGAATTGAGAAATCTTAGCGATGGATCATCAATCAAGGTTACCGTTGCAAAATGGCTTACCCCACACGGCACATCCCTTGCGAATGGGGGACTTATCCCAGATTATACGGTTAATCTTTCTGAAGACGATGTAGCGCATGGACGCGACCCGCAGCTTCAAAAAGCGATTGAGATATTACAACAACAATTAACCTCGACACAATGAATACATCACTTTACGCAGTAGTGAGGCTTATATTTGGCGCTCTTGCACTCATTACAGGAATTATCCTCCTCATATTGAACTATCATTGGGGACACTATAGCGCAAATACTGTCAGCGCAAAAGTTGTTCAACTTACGTATACCATCATCACTGCGATATTATTCTTAATTACTCTAATTACTTTTTTTAATATTTCATCATGATTAACCTCTATCAAGACGAAACAATTATTAAAACAGTGCGTCGACATTGGTATATTGTACTTCTCGATATTTTTTTGTTTCTTATACTTATCATTCTCCCTCTCATTGTGATAGCGATACTTCCCCAAAAAACATTGACTACACGGCCCTTGCTGATCACACCACACACCGCATCTTTTCTCTACGCAGCATGGGTACTTTGCATATGGAATATAACAGCAGTCATATGGACAATTAATTATTATCTTGATTACATTCTCATTACGAATCGTCGCCTCGTGAAAGTAGAACAGCTTGGACTTTTTGCCCGTGATATTTCGGAAATGCGCTTGGAAAAAATTCAAGATATCCATATCGCGGTTATGGGACTTGTTCCGTCTCTTCTGAACTTCGGAGACCTTGAAGTACAAACTGCCGGTGAGGAGGAACAATTTGTACTCTATTCTATTCCCAATCCAAATGCCATTAAAAACTTAATATTCGAGCATCACGATATGCCCCCAGCAGAGACGGCTCAAAAATCAGGCTTATGAAAGTAATTCTGTTACACGACGTACGCGCAGTCGGTAAAAAAGGAGAAGTAAAAGAATGCAAAGAGGGATACGTAAAAAATTATCTTCTTCCAAGAGGACTTGCAAAACTTGCTACACAAGAAGCGCTTGCTTTTCTTGCGCAAACCAAACAAGCCGATGCTTCCCGGGCAGAAAAAGAACGAGAAAACGCACAAATACTCGCTACATGCGTTAACGATATCACGCTTCGATTTACTCTTAAAATATCGAAAAATACTACGTTTGGATCCATCACGAAACAAATGATTGAAGACGCGCTTTTGAAAGAAGGCATCACTCTTCCTCGCAATGCAATTCTGTTAGATAAACCTATTAAAAAAACAGGAGACATGGAAGTTCCTGTTTCTTTGCATGAAGGAGTACGTGCCCTACTTCATCTCCATATCGAAAAAAAATAGATTCAATTATGCGGGATGACACTCACTACAGATACTTTTTTATGGGATCCGTCAAAATTTGTTTTTTGTCTGCGCGTAAATCTGACAACTCCAGCGACGGTAGCATAGAGAGTATCATCGCTCCCACGCCGAACATTGGTGCCAGGATGCCATTTTGTACCACGCTGCCGCACTAAAATATTACCCGGACCTGCGGACTGTCCATCAAAAATTTTCACCCCGAGACGTTTTGAGGCGGAATCTCTTCCTAGTTTAGTAGAACCGCCCGATTTGGTATGTGCCATAAATAATAGTGTTTTAGTGTATGAGAGTATGTTAGGATAATAAATAAAAGAAGATTATACAAAAACTCTCCTTATACCCCAACACACCAAGGTAGATTATGACAAATTTTATTAGAAAAGTCAAACAACAATTGTATGCGTTCTACGACGAACATCGAATACTTATTATTGTCGGAATGTTGGTGTGTTTGACATCGACTATCTCATTTGCATGTGGTCTTATTCTTGGCGAGGAGCTCGTAAGCAGTACGCCGCTCATCTACACGCACAATACAAACCTTTAAAGACATGAAGCAATTTCCACCTCAATTTTTGTGGGGAGCAAGTACCTCTGCGCACCAAGTAGAGGGGAATAATCATAATGACTGGTCAGAATGGGAACTGCGTACCGCAACACAAAAAGCATATCGAGCTTCGCTCCACACCTTTCCAGAATACATTACAAAGCGATATCCAGATCCTCGAAGTAAAGAAAACTATATTTCTGGCATTGCTGCGGATCATTACCATCGCTTCAAAGAAGACATCGATCTTTTGCAATCATTAAACCTTAATGCATATCGTTTTTCTATCGAATGGTCACGTATCGAACCACAGGAAGGGGAGTGGAATGAAGAGGCGCTTTTACACTATGAGGAAGTACTCCGTGAACTCGCTGCGCAAAAAATTGAGCCTTTTGTTACATTGTGGCATTGGCCGCTCCCCATTTGGCTTCGTGACAAAGGAGGATGGGAATGTAGTAAAACGCCTGAATACTTTTCACGGTACGCAGCATATATTGCAACACGCCTGGGAAGTCACATACGTTTTTGGATTACTCTCAATGAACCAGAGGTTTATGCAAGCAAATCATATCTTTTAGGAGTCTGGCCCCCTCAAAAAAGAAATTATTTCGCCTATGCGCATGTTATGAAAAATCTTGTTCGTGGGCATCGTGCAGCTTATCACTGCATAAAAGCAGTGGATCCGCATGCGCAAATAGGGATCGCAAAACAGAATGCATATTTTGAAGCACACAAAAAGACCTTGGTGAATAGACTATTGTGTGCATTAGTACGCTGGTATGGCAATGAAAAATTATTAAATTCAATCGATACCACGCAAGATTTTATAGGATTAAATCACTATTTTCATTATTGCATTCATCAAGGCGCAATCTGCAACAATAAAGCAAAAAAATCAGATCTCGGGTGGGAACTCTACCCGGAAGGTATCTATCACGTACTAAAAGACTTGGAGCTGTATCGCAAACCCATTTACATCACAGAGAACGGACTTGCCGATGCTGAAGATATGTATCGTGCATGGTTTATTAAAGAAACTCTTTATCATATCCATCGCGCAATCCAAGAAAAGGTAGATGTGCGTGGATATTTTCACTGGTCACTTCTCGACAACTTTGAGTGGGCTGAAGGATTTTGGCCGCGTTTTGGTCTTGTGGAAATAGATTACCACACACTTACACGTATTCCACGCCCATCCTGCATCATTTATGCGACTATTGCACACAACAATGCACTGGACTAAAAAACATATCGTGATAGGAACAAGCATATTATTTATTCTTGTGTTCTTTTTCGGTTCAGCACCCAAACCGACCCATGTGGTATACGGGGTTACATTTTCTGACAAACAAGCAAGAGCACTTGGACTTGATCCTCATGTCGTGTTTACCGCGCTTGTGCGTGATCTCCATGTGACCCATATTCGTATCCCGTTTTATTGGGACGAAATCGAAACTAAACCAGACACATATGATTTTTCTACATTTGATTGGTATGTAGAAGCAAGTAGGAAATATAACATATCTCTTGTTCCTGTACTAGGAAGAAAATTACCACGTTGGCCTGAATGCTTTCTCCCCCCATGGGAAAAAAATGCCTCGGAAACCACACAACAGCATGATGTGTTAGATCTTATTACCCATATTGTGAATCATTATAATGCACAACCAAGTATCATAGCATGGCAAATAGAAAATGAGCCTTTCTTTTCGTTTGGTATATGTCCACTGTGGAATAAAGGCCAGTTGGAAAAGGAAATTGCAATCGTACGGTCACTCGATGCACGCCCTCTTCTTACTACAGAAAGCGGGGAGTGGAGCATGTGGACTCATGAAGTAGGGCGCGTAGACGTGGTGGGGATCTCTCTTTACCGTACAAGCTGGTGGGGAAAAGATGGTATAGGTGAATTTCATTCACCTATACCTCCGCTCTTTTATAGTCTTAAAAAAGCTTATATTAACATATTTTTTCACACACCGGTGATCAATACTGAACTTCAGATGGAGCCATGGGGTCCCAAATTGATTGAAGACCTCTCTGTAAATGAGCAGCTCCATTATTTCAACATCGTGCAATTTAATAACAATATTCGCTATGCGAAGCGCACAGGGTTTGATACAGTCTATCTGTGGGGTGCGGAGTGGTGGTATTTTATGAAACTTCATAATCATCAAGAATTCTGGAACTCTGCACATGACCTGTTTGGCAGATATAACGGGTAGAAAAGAAAAGCACGAAAATATGTCTGCGCCCCAAACTTTAAATTTCCCACTCTATCTAGCAACATCACATATTGATCATTAACACAAGTGTTCATTTTTATTATATTTTCAAAAAATACTTTCACCGACACAAGATTAAAATAATTAAGAACCTATCCGGACAACCGGGGTAGAGAAGTAACGTTTTAATTTTAAAACATACATGGCATATGGGAACGGAAAATAAAAAATTTATGCAAAAATTTGATCAACAATACATACGAGGGAGAAATGCTATTATTATATGTCGCACAATATATGTTTTCGGACGTATGTAGATAATAACAAGAATCCTTTATTTATTGATGAGGATTCTTGTTTTACTTTAAAACCTATCTCACTTCTTCATTTTTTCAAGCTTCTCATTAAAACCGCGCGTCAAACATTGAAAGTACTTCCACTGTGATCAGCATAAACAGAGAAATTCTTTCATGTGGGATAAGACCGCCTTTCTTAAGATCCGTCAGGACGTGGCGGCCAAACACAGTGAGGCAAACTAATCTCCGCTTTGCACGCAAAACACTTCAAAATCCTAGTGTAATGGATGGATTTAGGATATGATACGTCTTGAGAACGTGTCTCCTTGATAACGGTGAGGCGCGATCCGCATGCATTACATTTATCAAAAACAGTTAGCAGTACCATTGCCCATGATCCCCTTTCACTTTCATATGATAAAAACAAAATAGCACGCATGTACGTGCTGTGTCAATAGGCCGTCCTGTTACACGAAAAAAAGAACAGACCCCGCCTTAAAACATGTTACCAAGCGCCTGAAGCACATTAATCAGAAAATGGAATAATGAAATGGTCATCTGAATTGCGAATTTGGCAAGCGGTATCAGTACTGTAATCAAAAACTGGCGAAAAGGCCCTTGAATGGCAGCAAAAAACTCAGAGGCATGCTGAGCAAGGTTTCGTGTATCAAGATTATTGTATTCTTGAGTGATCTCCTGGCCAGTCTGCGCTGCATTTTGAGAAACTACGTTATGAGCTGCATCAAGCGATGTGGCAGCGTAGAGAACGTGCGGATCCATGCTCATATTGAATAATACTATGAGCACCAGACACATGCCGTATGAACTCAGAATCCGTATCCTCATACACTATCAGTATACCACAAAAAAGACCTAAAGATAGTTCAATGGATTTACAGTAACACCTACGGGGACAAGCCCTAATGCGGGAGGAATGCGACGAAGTTCAATACTTGGCGCCCAATATACGCCAAAATGAAGATGAGGCCCTGTTGCATATCCTGTGCTGCCAGAATAACCAATAACTTCCCCGCGTGTTACCACATCGCCTGCAGACACAATATTATTACGCGATAAGTGCGCATAGAGCGTAGCAAGATTATTGGCGTGTTTGATAAGGACATACCTACCATATTGATAATGAAGGCCGTTGTACCCCGTAGCCATCACTACACCGTCTGCGGCAGCGTAGACAGGGGTTCCCACACTCACACCAAAATCGACGCCATTGTGGAACCCTGTGCGATATGCGCGCTCTGCAAATGAGTTTGCGCCATAGCCTTGTGTCTGAGGAGCACCCGGAACAGGATTTGAAAAATAACCCTTACCCACAGGAAGAACACCATTATCAAAAGAGGATCGCAATTTTAATTCTAAATCATCAATTTCCTTAGTAATCGAGTCTTGTTGTTGCTGGAGAGTAGAAAGCTGTTGCTGATATATAGACTCCTTGTTTTTTGTGCTTGCGAGAAGAGCATCTTTTTCTTTTTGCTGATCCTGAGCAATGCTTTTTTGCACCTCCAGTGTCTGTTGCGTCGTTTTCACCTCTTCTTTTTTGTTTCCTGCTTCGCCAAGCGCCGCATTTAAAGTCCCTTGAAGCTGCTCCAAATCCCCTACCGCCGCAACAAGAGAAGTGTTGGTATCCGATAAGCTTTGAAATTCTGCGAGACTATCAGATAAATTCCTGGCACGCAAAAAAATCACCACCGGATTTTCATTATCATTTTGATCTACTTCACGCAAAATATCAGATATTGCGACTTGTTTATCTTGAATGCGTTTCCGAGAATCGTCAATTTGATTTTGAATTTCACTCATTTCCAAACCAAGCTTTTGTAGCTGCACGCGGCTCGACTGTACACCAAGATTGAGCCTCTTCACCGAATTTGTAATAGTCGCGAGCTCGTTTTGAAGTGTCTTCTTTTGGCTTTGTACGCCGGAAAGAGTCTTGTTGACTGCGTCGATTTGATCCGCAATAGATTTTAACTCCTTGTTTTTTTGATCAAGGGCATCTTTCAAATCTGCGGAGGGTGTCGCAGGCGTGGTATTTGCATGCGCAACAAACGTAACACTTGATATTGCGATCAGCACTCCCAAAACTAATCCTCGCGCTACTGACGTCATAATACGCATAACCATCCTATCTAATGCGATAGATTCTCTAGTACTTTGATCGCGTGTGTTATTCGTTGTATTGTCTCCTCCTTTCCTAATATAGTGGCAATCTCGAAAGGACCTGGCGATTTTTCAACGCCCGAGAGCGCAACCCGCATAGGCCACAGTACGTCTCCCCTGCCACGCGCCTCTGCAAACGGCATCACGCGCGCCTCAAGAAGCGCGGGAGTAGCAAACGAAGTCGTTTCCAACGATTCAAGCAATGACACAAGAAGACGAAGGTGCTCTTTTGTCGCATCGTGATCGCTCTTCTTCCAGATCAATATACCTGGTTCGTATGCGATAGGTTCAAAAAAGAATCGGGCATATTCCGTAAACTCATCAAGACGTTTCATTCGTTCGCGCATCAGCGCCACAACGGCGCGAAACTTTGCAGGATCGGCACGCCATGCTTGGGGAGCAAAATCAGAAAGCAGTGCAAGGAGCCTTTCCTCATCACACACTTTAATATAATGTGCGTTGAGCCAATCAAGTTTTTCAATATCAAAGATAGCGCCTGCTTTCTGAACACGTTCGATATCAAATGCGTGAATTAATTCGTTTCGCGAAAAAATCTCGGTGTGACGTGAGATATTAACAGTTGTTCCTACTTCACTCGGATGCCACCCGAGAAGCGCGATAAAATTAAACAACGCTTCAGGAAGATATCCTGTTTTTTTATAATCAGAAATTGAAACCGCATTAAAACGTTTCGAGAGTTTGGCGCGATTCGTATCAAGAATAAGCGGCAAGTGCGCATATAAGGGGGTGGAAAACCCTAACGCACGCTGGAGGACAATTTGCTTCGGTGTATTGGAAACATGATCTTCACCGCGAATAACATGACTGATCTGCATCTCGTAATCATCCACCACAACTGCAAAATTATAAAGCGGGGTTCGCAAATCTTTTGAGATGACGATATCGCCAAAAAGAGAAGTGTCAAACGAAACATCGCCACGAATCATGTCGTGAAATTGCAAAATAGTCGATGGCATCCTAAAACGAATCACCGATCGCGCCCCCTCCTTATGACGCAGCGCCACATCAGCAGAAGTAAGTGTACTACAAGTACCCGCATACTTTGGCGCGACCCCACGCCCTACCATTTCTTGGCGGGCAATTTCCAACTTTTCGGGGGAACAAAAACAGTAATATGCCTTGTCTTCATGAAGAAGTTTTCTTAAATAATGCTCGTAATGATCTAGGCGTTCTGTTTGCCGCACTGGCCCCTCATCCCATGTAATTCCAAGCCAACGAAGATACTCGATAATATCGTTTTCAAATCGTATCTCTGATCGCTCAAGATCAGTATCTTCAATACGTAATACGAATGTACCAGCTAATTTCTTGGCAAATAAAAAATTAAACAAACCGGTTCTTGCGGTACCGATATGAAGTGGTCCGGTGGGTGAAGGAGCAATGCGAACGCGTGGAGGATGTTGTATAGTCATAGAAATAGATATAAAAAGGTACCGTGGGATAATTTAAGCATCTCGATGAGTAGCGAGAAGGAGAATCTCGCGTGCGATATTTTCCGCTGCACGCGGCGCAGCAAAACGTTTTGCGCCTTCAATCATTTTTTCTCGTACCGCAGGATTATCCAAAATACGAAAGAGGCGATCAAGAAAAAGATGGGGCAAAAGATTTTGTTGTTCGAATATTTCCGCGCCTCCATACTCAGCATACTCTTGCGCATTCAAGACTTGATGATTATTTGCAAGTCCATCAATAGGAATCAAAATGGAGGGTCTCCCTACGGCTGCAAACTCAAAAATTGCACCTCCTGCACGAGAGATGATAAGATCCGCAGCATAAAGCGCCTCACGATATTCGTCCCCCTCAAAAAATTTCACAGGCCTATAATCGTTCTTGTTTGTTATACTGGCGAGATCCATCATGCCAAACGCCTCTGCCTGCACGGAATTAAAGTTGTTGTCCCCCACCTGATGGAGTATTTGAGTTTTCGCCATAATCTGGGGTAATATGCTTACCAAAAATTCATTAATTGCCACAGCGCCTTGAGAACCGCCGAGAATAAGCAGTAGAGGGCGAGAAGGATCAAACCCAAAATGTGTTTTTGCTGCCTCTTGGGATATGGGACTCATGAGGTCGGGACGCACAGGGTTTCCTACCATAATTGTTTTCTGTGCGTCAAAAAATTCTTTGGCTCGAGCAAAGGAAACCAGAATCTTTTGTGCACATCGCGCAGTCACACGATTCGCATTGCCGGGGATGCTATCGGTTTCGTGGATCACTACCGGAATACGATACAACCATGCGGCAAAAACCACAGGAACGGATCCATATGATCCTTTGGACAAGACCACATCAGGCATATACCATAACAAAATCCATAATGCTTGGAAAAACCCAAGAAGTGACGCAAGAGCGCCTAAGAATCCGCTCTTTCCCGCTACAATAGTGGAGATCGGGATACCGCTTGTCGCTATATATTTCAACGAATAATCGTTGGGACCTACATAGCGTACCTCTACATCAAACTCTTCGGTTTCAGAAATAGTCTGAAGTTCCGACAAGACGGCAAGCAATGGAAACACATGTCCCCCGCTTCCTCCCGCGGTAAACATAACACGAATAGTAGACTTCATCGTACCTGTTCCCATATGTATCTTATACTACCCCAAATATGCACATTAGTAAATTAAAAACACCGCATTATATTCCCGCTTAATGCGGTGAAAAGATCTATCGCACCATCCGGATTCATTGTTCCAACCCCTACATATGACAAGAAAAATAGATCACAGTATACCGAGAAAAAAATTTAAGAAAGACCTTACACGGTATGGCGCGAGATATTTGCAATAAATCCCATACACGCCATCACCACGATCAAATAGGTCCCCCCGTAGCTTACAAACGGCATAGGAAGCCCGGTAATCGGCAATAGGCCACTGATAGAACCAATATTAATGAAGCCTTGTAGTACTACCACGGAAACCATGCCCACTGTCGCAAGCTGTGAAAACGTATCGGGCGCATCTCGCGCAATGGCAAATCCCCGTACGAGAAGGAGTAATAATAATCCAATAAGTACCGTCGCTCCGACAAACCCAAGTTCCTCCGCGATAAGCGCAAAAATAGAATCGTCAATCGGTTCTGGTAAGTACGATGCCTTCGCACGACTGTTGCCGAAACCGATCCCAAACATGCCGCCAGATCCCAATGCGATAAGTGCCTGATTAATATGATACCCTGTCCCCTGCACATCAACACCTGGGTTTAAATAAGTCATAAGACGTGCTTTGCGATAGGGCGTTACAAGCACGAGAAGTGCAATTGCAAGACCAACTAACATACAAGTAAATAGAATATAACGAAGTCGTGCGCCCTCCACAAAATACATCCCCATTACCGTAGCGACGATAAGCGCAAAAATGCCTGTCGCAGGTTGTTTCAAAAGAAGTGCGGCGATCACACCAATCACAACAAGTAAAGTTAAAAATCCTTCGCGGCCCTTGCGCATCTTCTTTCCGCGGGCGCCAAAAAATGCCGCAACATAAACAATAAAAGAAAATTTAAGCAGCTCGGCGGGCTGGAATGTCAGTGGACCCAAATGCAACCAGCGCGAAGCTCCTCCTGCGCTTCGCCCGAGCGGTGTAAATACAAGCGCAAGTAAGATGATATTAACAAGAAGCGCATAGGGGGAAATTTTTCGAAAGAAGTGGTAAGGGCTAAGATACGTTATAAAAAAAAGCGCAATACCAATACCAAGCGAAACCAGTTGATGTTTGAAATAATAATATGCGTCATTAAATTGCTGTTTTCCTAAAATAGATGAGGCGCTAAGAAGCATTGCGAGTCCAAACACCACCAGCACCACTACTGTGACAATAAATACATAGTCAGGTTGATGTTGTTTCATGACAAACGTGATAACGAAGCAAGCGCGCGGCCGGAATATGCATCGGAAAACACGCCATGATCATAAACAAGAACGCCATTTATAAAGACAAAAGAAATCCCCTCAGGAGGTGCCGTAGGAATTTCAAATGTATTACCCTCTTTAATATGCGCTCCGTCAAATACAACAAAATCCGCGTAATTTCCTCGACGGATAATACCGCGTTTTTGAATCCCAAATTTCTCCGCAACGGCTCCGGTAATCTTTTGTACCGCCTTTTCCAAAGAAAGGAGATTGCGTTCTCGAACGATGCGCAAAAACCGGGGAAAAGCACCAAAAGAACGCGGATGAATCTTCGGTCGTCCAATGCTTTGTATCACGTCATAACCTACGCCATTCGAGCTCACAAGTGCACGCGAATGTGCCAAAAGTTGTTCACGTATTGCCTCGGTGCCATCAGAAATAAAACCTCCCGCTTGATTTTCGGAAACAGTTAAGATTTTAAGGAGCGCCTCACCTACACTTATATTCTGGTTTTCAGCAATTTCATGAATGCGCTTGCCATGAATGATCCATTGATTTTTTGCATAAGACACTACAATGTTCCCAATCATATCATGATGCGCCTCAAGTTCCTGAAGAATACGCGTGCGTGTATTGCTCTCCGCGACGTAACGAAGCAAAGTATCGAATCCATGTTGCGTCGCCCACACAGGCATAAGCGTGAACAACGGCTTCACGCTTATCGCATAAGGAGAAACATCGAAATGAACGTTTACATCACGCGCCGCATCCTCGATTTCTTTAAGTGCGGTGTGAAAATCTTCGGTATCGGGTGTAGAAAGATGAGTAATATCCGTGTTTAATTGGTTCTCTTTTGCTATCGTAATCACTTCATGGACGCCAGAATCGATACCTTCATGCACGCGCGGATAGCAGCTGAATACTGCGCGCACAGCACTTAATTGTTTCGTAAGTTCAAAGATTTCTTCCGGACTCACTGAAGCAGCACGCGTATACGCAAGCCCAAACGAAAGCCCAAATGCACCCTCCTCTAAACTTTGGTGAATAAGAAAATTAAATTTGCGATATTCCATCGTATTCAGGGGAAGCGTACTGTCTCCTAAAAGGCCTCGTCGTAGAGTAGAATGCCCAACCAAACTTCCAAAATTAACGCCAAGCGCGCGAGTGCGAAGCGTGGTAATCAGTTCGGAAAAATGAGCCCAATTGCTATTAATCTTATTCGGATCAGCCCACTTTCTAAACGAAAGGATGTTTTCTCCAAAAAGCGGTGCAAGCGATGTCCCTGCGTTACCTCCTATAAGCGTAGTAACTCCTTGCGCGACGAGACTATGTTGTCCTGGATCAGTAAATAACGTAAAGTAGTGATCTGAATCAGCACCCGTATCAATAAATCCGGGTGCAAGAACATTGTGTTCAAGATCAATCACCTTATCCGCCCTTCCATTCAGAAAAGAGCCTATGTCTTTTATCACATCATTTTCAATCAAAACATCACAGGTCTTTCCTGGCGCTCCCGTGCCATCAATAAGAAAACAGTTCTTCAGTAATGTCGTCATACTCTTCAAGTATAACGCATTCTTATTTGCAACCCAATCCACAGATTAAGTATCTCGTATTCTAAAACCTTCTAAGGAATAGTGTTCGAGCGAGCGAAGTGAATCGAGAACTCTTCAAGGTACCTAAAAAACAGAAAGTAGAAAATAGGACCTAGAAGTTGGTATCCGGAATCTGGAAAATATCACAATAAAACAAAGCCGCCGGCGATGGCGGTGTTTAGAAAATTATGCATATCGCTTAAAATTCGATCTTCTCCATTTTTGTGCGGCAACTCTCGCATGCGCGAAGATGTGCCTTAAGCCATTTCATAGAGTCGAATGAAATATCGTTTCCACATCCAAACATGGTGTGAAAGAGAAGGCTTGCCTTTTCACATTGTTTTTGTTGCATCAAGGCAAGTCTCGTGCTTGTATCCTTAAGAGCTTTCAAAAACTGTACCTTAGATAAACCAAGATCTTCTCTCATCTTTTTTATTTCAGAAGATTCTTCATCTTCCTGATTTTCCTGATTGGGCGGCAACGGCAGAGCTACATCGCGTTGAATGCTATCGGCGAGATAAAGGACAAGTGCATTATGGGCATCGTCCGCACACTCTCCGCGAGTGTCTCCAAATCCAAAAACAGAAAGAGGTTTTACTTGCCCGTAAAAGGACTTGGTCTCTCGCGAATAAAAAATCGTAATCGGCCAGTCGTGAGCGATCTCACTTGCTTTTAAGACGGCTTCTTCGGATAATGTGACCTTTTCTAGCATTGTCAGCCTCCTTAAGGTACTACAGACTATATAGCAAGTACCATCATAAAGGTCAAGAGGATAGTACTCATATTAAGTTCAGATAGATCTATTATCGTGAAACTAGTTTCTAGTTCTCTTTTCTTCGCATGAGCGGGAAAAATACTGTTTCTCGAACCGGCTTATCCACAAGAATGGAGAATAAACGCTCGGAAACGCCAAAGCCTGCTGCCGGCGGCATGCCATATGCCAAAGCCTCAACAAAATCCTCATCAAAGTATTGTGCTTCTTTATCTCCTTGTTTGCGTAAGTTCATTTGCTCTTCAAAACGACGACGCTGATCAAGCGGATCGTTCAGCTCAGAAAACCCTTTTCCCAATTCAGTACCGCATGCGACAATTTGTACACGTTCTACCTTTTGTTCATCACCAGGCTTTCGTTTTGCAAGAGGTTCAATATCAACCGGAGGATCAATAAGAAAGGTGGGCTGAACAAGCTCGGGGCGAATACATTTTTTGAAGAGTACATCAATAAGACGGCCACGTCCCATATGATCCTCAAGTCCGATTCCGTATTCAGCAGCTTTTGCGCGAAGATCATCAATAGTCGCGGTATGAAGATCAAGGCCAATCTTTTCTTGTACTATAGAGAAATATTCAACAACATCCCATTTTTTTCCCCAATGAATCGTGTGACCATGCCACAGAGTATCAAGGGTTCCCATCGTGGCCTGCACCACCGATTTATACATTGCTTCTAAGAATTTCATGAGATCACGATAATCCACATACGCCCAATAAAATTCAAGCTGGGTATAGTCCTGAAGATGTTCGGCATCGATCCCCTCATTTCGAAAAATACGCCCTATTTCAAATACTTTTTCATAACCACCCACCAAGAGCCGTTTTAAAGAAAGCTCTGGGGAAATACGTAAATAAAAATCAGTGTCAAGAGCATTATGATGCGTCACAAATGGTTCTGCCTCCGCCCCACCAGGGGTAGGCTCAAGCACAGGCGTTTCTACCTCGAGAAATCCTTTTTTGCGCAGCATATCACGAAAGGTATGCCAAAAAACCTCTTTTTTTATAAACAAATCGCGCACTTCTTTGTGAAGTGCAAGGTCAAGATAACGTTTGCGCAAACGCGTTTCAATGTCTTCGATGCCATAAAACGCGGACGGAAGTGGACGTAATGATTTGGTGATAATACGCGCCGTATGCGCCTCAATACTTTGCTCACCGCGCTTTGTAAGAAAGAGCACGCCGGACAATTCTACAAAATCGCCGATATCGATACAATCTTTCAACATCTGAAAATCGCGACAATTATCTTTTTTAAGGACTCCCTGCAACATACCCGTCCCATCTGCAATATCCAAAAAAATAAGATTCCCTTGATCTCTCATTCCCCACACACGTCCTACAAGAGAGAGATTTTTTTCTTGATGAGCCCATTCGGAAAAGTGCCTGCACACTACATCCAACGACGCACTCCTCTTCACGCGTGTGGGATAGGGATCGACCCCCGCAGCGCGCAACGCCTCTAATTTTTTCTTACGTTCTTGAATAATATCGTCACGCATGATGCTCTAGAAAACACATTATTTTATTCGATCGCGTCGATTGTATATTTTGTTTTGCCCGCAGGAGTCGTAATTTCTACAACATCTCCTATTTTTTTTCCCAAAAATGCCTTACCCATGGGAGATTCGTTGGATATCTTATTATTCACTGGATCTGCTTCATCGGAACCCACGATAGTAACCTTTTTTTGCGTGCGATTCGAACTTACCGACACAAGAGAACCAATCTCCACGGCATGGGCTTTGTGGCGTTCAATAATAGATGCGTTTTTGATCAAGTCTTCAAGTTCCGCAATCTGGGTCTCAAGCTCAGTTTGTGCATCACGGGCTTCTGAATATTCTGCATTTTCAGAAAGATCGCCCAATTCTTTTGCATGTTCAAGCCGGCGCGCAATCTCAAGACGCTTCACCTTTTTTAATTCCTCGAGCTGTTGTTTCAGCTCTACAAGCCGTTCCTTAGTGACGTAATAATTTTTCATGATAAATATTAGTTCTTGTGTTCACGATTATTATAATACCAAAGTAGAATATCTTTTGCTACCGGCACTGCATTAAGAGTAGACGATTTTGCATTTTCGATAAGAATAAGAATAGCGATCTCGGGATTATCTGCGGGCGCATACCCGACAAATAATGCATTCGTTTTTGTATTCCAATCGATTTGCGCACTGCCTGTTTTTGCAGCGATAGGCATAGGAATATCATGCAAAAGATAGGCGCTTCCTTCAGGCGAGGTTACGGTGAGCTGCATCCCCTCTTGCACCACCGATAACCATTGCTTGTCGATATCACTTAATGCAAGCACGGGGATACGATCCGCATCTCTTGTTTGGTTTTGAACGACATGCGGAGAAACAAGAAATCCGTTGTTTGCAATAGCAGCAATATAACGTACAATCTGAATCGGCGTCAAGAGAAGCGCGCCTTGTCCAATACTAATATTATAGGTATCCCCAATTCTCCACGCGATCTTAGATGTCTGTTTTTTCCATGCAGGGTCCGGAAGAAGTCCTTCCATTTCCTGTGGCATATCGATACCTGTCTTACTTCCTAACTGAAACATTTCCCAATAATGTTTGATTTTGTCGGCACCAAGCCCATGAATACCATATGCTCCCCCGCCAACGGTATAAAAGAAAATATTATCAGATTGAGCTATTGCATTTTTTACATCCACATCGCCATGTACTTTCCAATCTCGAAAAATAGAAGGGTTCGATGGATCATAAGGATTAGGGACCACGAGCTTGCCCCCGTGTCCTCCCACAATAGTATTCGTGGTAATAACTCCTTCCCGTAACGCGGCAAACGCCATAAGCGGTTTAATCGTGGATCCTGGAGAATAGGTCCCTGAAACCACACGATTAAATAGCGGATGAAGAGGATTATTAAACATTTGTGCAATATCGCGTGTATGGGCAGCATCAAGAAACCATGATGGATCATAACTGGGAAGACTCACCATTCCAAGAACTTCACCATTGCGTACATTCATTACGATCCCTGCCGCTCCATCGGTATGCAATGACTGTTGAGCCTCCACCAAACGAGTATACATGTAGCGCTGCAAATCCCCATCGATGGTGAGAGTAATATTGCTCCCTTGTTGTGGGAGCACAAGAGGAAGAGAGCTTTGTTGAGAAGTCGATAATATCTGTTCACCAGGTATCCCGCGCAAGAGAGAGTTGTAATACTGTTCTACTCCTGCGCGCCCTACATAATCGTCTGGGGCAAGTGCGCGTTTACTACTTAAATCATCCTCATTCGCAAGCCCGACATATCCAGTTACAGAAGAAAAAACTTGTCCGTCAATATAATTTCTCACATATCGTTCCTGTGCAACTATTCCAGGAAGTGCAAGTGACTGAAATAAAAGCGCGTGCGACGTATCAATGTGGTAAGCTAAGGGTATTTGTAAAAGTTTCTTATTTTCCGCCCCTTGAATAGCAGTTTCTATATCAGACGGCGATACTCCTAATAATTCCGCGGTTTTTTCAATGACATGAGTACGCTCATCGCCTGGGGGGGGAAGTTGTTTAGGGTATGCAATCACATCAAATCCTGTTGTGTTGTTTACTATCTCATTTCCAAATCGATCAGTAATTATACCGCGCGGCGCATCCATGCGCGTCGTAATATTCGCGTCATTCTTCGCCATCGCCGCAAAAACAGATCCGCGAAAAACATTCAAATAAATTACCTGCATTCCAAAGATGCCGAGAGTTACTAACGCAACGATAAGAGTACAGAAAAGCAGTTGCGTGGCAAGCGGAATTTCTACACGATCATCGACAAAATCTTTCTTGCTGACAAGAAAAATATTCTCCATATCAAGATCTTCTGATCGATGACGAAAACGAGAGGTCATAATACGTAATGTACAAGGAACCACGAACATAAAAGTCCGAGAGTACTTTGTATCAGAAGGTCGTGAATAAATGAAAATACATCCAGAGAAAAAATACCAAGAAATAGCGCATAAATGCTAAAAAAAACAAATACTCCTGCCGAAAAAACACTCCACAATGTCCACACAGAAAGACGAATCATACGCAACGCCCAAAACATGCCTACCGCACAAATCCAATAACTAATACCGAATGCGAAGACATGATATACAAAAGGCAACTCGGCGCCAAAAATACCCAGTACTATTATCAACCATATAATTCCTTCAAAAAACAAACTTGTGACAAACATAATAAACAACTCTAGATGGAGCCCTATCGAAAGATTTGCGCCTGCACGCACACACAAAAAACTAATAATAAAAAAAAGCGGTGCCGCGATGCTTCTATTGCGTCGCGTTGGTAACGACAAAAACATTGGTATTAATTTCATTATCGGTATCAATGATTGCTTCTGTAAATGTGTGATCAGTGCTCGGATTAAAATTATGCGCCTCTCCCACAAGAAGACCAGGAGGAAATTTGCCATCAAGTCCTGAAGTTACCACAAATACACGATCGGGATATTGGCTATTTTGAATTTTTGTCGCTTTCACATAATTCGTCATGCCACGCGCAATAAAATCGCTCGTAGGAACGTTGTTTCCGACTGCATGCACAAGAAACTCCATATCCGAACTTTGAATTTGCTTTACAAATGACTGGCGTGCCGAAACTTGATCTATGGTTCCTAATAAAAATCCGGAAGCGCTTACTACTGCCATTCCTTTTTGAATCCCATTCACCGTACCCTGATCGATAATAAATGTTTTAAGAAGCGGATCCACGGAATAACTAACGACATGTCCTAACACTAAATGGTGAGAAGTGGTCTTTTGATAGTGCAGCGCGGTTTGCAATGTCGCGTTTTCATTTGTGAGCTGTGTAATCGTGTAACGATCAAGCTCTTCTTGTTGCATCGTGTGTTGTACAAGATCATAGCGTGTCAAAATTTCTGCAGGGTGAAAAAGGATATACTCATAGGCGCGCCATGGAATACGCGCCTCGAAAGAAAACAACGCACGAGCGGGCAAGGCGCCACTCCACACGCTTGCCGTTACGACGCCCAGCACAAAAACCGCCAGAAAAATCACTTTTATCATATGCGAAACAAAATTATCCTATCGCGGACTTAGGGATCCTCTCATTCAAGAGAATCGGGCGCAACGTATCAAGATGTTCAATAATAATGCCGGTGCCGCGAGCTACGGTGGTGAGAGGATCATCGGTGATATGGATAGGAACACCAAGCTCCGCTTCCATGAGTGTATCAATACCACGCAATAGGCTTCCTCCACCACTCAAATACACGCCGCGATCCATAAGGTCTCCGACTAGTTCAGGCGGACTCTTTTCAATTGTGTTTTTGGCCGCAGTCACTAATAAATCGAGTGATTTTTGCAAGGCAAGACGAACTTCGTGTGTTGCAATCTTGCCTTCTCGCGGCAAGCCAGTCGTGACATCCTTGCCTTGGATTAACATCTCCTGCTCTTCGATATCTTTATCACAAGCGGAACCAATGGTAATTTTGATATCCTCTGCGGTAGGTTCTCCTATCAACAACTTTCCCTTATCGCGCACATAGCGAATAATATCTTCATTAAAACGGTCGCCTGCCACTTTTAAGCTTACCGAATTTACAATACCTCCCAATGAGATCACGGCGATATCGGACGTACCCCCCCCAATATCAATCACGACATTTCCTACCGGCTCATGCACCGGGAGTCGCATACCAATCGCTGCCGCAAGAGGTTCTTCTACAAGATAGACTTCCTTTGCCCCCGCATTAAGGCTCGCATCCTCTACCGCTTTACGCTCCACTTCAGTAAGATCACACGGTACACCAATAACGACACGATTTCGTTTACCAAAAATGCCCGCCACCCTGTTACTTTCCGCTTTTTTGAAAAAAGAACGCAACATTTCTTGAGTAATTTCGAAATCAGAAATTACCCCATTGATAAGGGGGCGTACCGCGGTAATATGGGAGGGCGTCCTTCCCACCATTTGCTTGGCTTCGGATCCTACCGCAAGCACGTGTCCCGTCTTCTGATTCACTGCAACCACGGAAGGTTCATCCAACACAATACCCTTCCCTTTCATATATACAAGGGAGTTTGCTGTACCAAGATCAATGCCTAAATCATTATGAAATAGTGCCATATGCTAGATTCGCTTAGATATTAAAAAGCGGACGAGATCGTGTGCGGGAATTAATGTAATGTTTCCTTGTGCGCGATCCTTCACTTCTACAGATTGCGTGGCAAGCGTTTTCTCGGAAATAACAACACGGTAAGGTATACCGAGTAGGTCGGCATCCCCAAATTTTTCTCCAGGAGATTTATCACGATCATCACATAGTACCTCGAGACCAGCTTTCTGTAAATCTTTATAGAGAGTATGAGCAAGAACTGCCCCCTCCGATGAATTATCTCCCGCCTTAAAGAGAGAGATCAGATACACCTGAAAAGGAGCAAGTGCCATAGGCCAAATGAGCCCATATTCATCGGAATTTACGTCTGCAATGGTGCCCATCACTCTTCCTAAACCAATTCCGTACGAACCCATTACAACGGGACTATTATCGCCATTTTGAGCATGGTGATAGAGTCCAAATGCCTCTGAAAATTTAGTACCGAGCTTAAAGATATTTCCTACCTCTACTGCCTTGATCTCACGTAAATCGGCTCGACTGCATTCAGGACACTCATGGGTAGATGCTTCGACCCTCACCTCAATATTCTCCGCAAAATGACACTGATCGCATACGAAAACACGATCCTCGCCTGCGGAAGATTCCACCATAAATTCGTGAGAATGCTCATTTGAAAATGTTCCTCCAGAGGCTTTTGTAACGTATGCATTGAGAGCGCATGCGGCAAAAATATGCATATAACATTCTTTGACAATTTCATAAAAGCGCGCGAGATCTTCTGCAGATTCATGGAAACTATATAAATCTTTCATGAAAAACTCCCGCGTCCGCATCAACCCTGATTTTGCACGCGGTTCGTCACGAAACTTGTCTTGAATTTGATACAAATAAAAGGGGAGCGCATCATTGCTGGTCAGATGACGAGAAAGAAGAGCACTGATCACATCTTCATGGGTAGGAGCAAGTGAAATTGTTCTATCCTGGCGGTCTTTCAGGGTATACATGATATCACTAAGAATCTTCCATCGTTCGGATGTTTCCCATATCGCTTTGGGAGTGAGGGCGGGCATCAGCATTTCTTGTCCTCCAATTTGATCCATTTCTTTTCGCAATAATGCAGCGATATTCTGCAATACGCGAAACCCAAGAGGAAGATAGGTATAGACACCAGAAAAATTCTTTTCAACAAATCCCGCACGCACCAACAGTTTTGCGCCACGAGAAAACTCATCGGCAGGATCTTCTTTTTTTGTCTTAAAAACAAATTGACTTGCGTACATATATTATGTATTTATAAAATCTTTGAAAACTTACCTACTTGAATACAGTTCAAGGAAAAATGGGGTACCGGAACGAGGAATACATAAACAATATTTCGAACAGGGAACAAGAGTTTTGGCGAAACAATACGTCAATAATATAAGTTTTCACCAGAAAAAATGTTTGATGTCACCCACAGTCAAAACTACCATAAGAAGGAGGAGGACCGCAAATCCTATGCCATGAATAGTATTTTCCAATCGACTGTCTACCGGCTTACCTTTAATCTTCTCAATCGCAAAGAAAAGAAGACGTCCGCCATCAAGTGCAGGAAACGGGAGCACATTCATCACGGCAAGGTTAAATGTAATAAGGATAATAAGCGGCAGCACGAAACGTAACCCATTTTGCACGGCACGTCCTGCGATTACAAACACTCCTACAGGGCCGCTCACGGCACTACCCTGAAATCCACCATGGAAAATACTAAGAAGCAACCCTAAAAAGGCGGCAACGATTTTTCCAAGGAGCACCGCACTATCGCGTATTCCGTATATCATCGCCTGGCCCACAGGATAACGTAGCATGCCTTGATCAACAAGAGCAATTCCAAGCGAGCCCTCTTGTGGAGGATAGGTAGCACGTGGTGTAGCAATAAGCGTGTAATCAGTGCCACCGCGATCTATAGAAAAAGTAAGTGCTGATCCGCTGTGAGTACTTACATATGTTTTAAGGCCTTCGGCATCCACATGAGTACCCTGTACTGCCTGAACAATATCCCCGCTCTTAAGCCCCGCATTTGCAGCAGGTGTATGCGGGAGCACATCGGCAATCACCAACGCTTGCTCATGAATAAATGCCTTGTTCTCTGGGGTTACCACAGAAGGGAACCCGATACTATATGCAATGATAAGCAACACCATGCCAAAAAGCGCATTCATTGCAACTCCTGCAGAAACAATACCCGCGCGCGTAAGGATAGAACGCGACGCAAAACTTCTAAGATCGTCTTTAAACTCATTCCCTTCGCCATAAATTTTCACAAATCCGCCAAGAGGGAGCAGATTCAGCGTATAGAGTGTCTCTCCCCGCCTCCAAGAAAACAAACGAGGAGGAAACCCAATACCAAACTCCTCCACCAGTACTCCTGCACGTTTGGCCGCCAAAAAATGACCCAGCTCATGGATAAATACAAGAAACGCAATAATGAGGATAGAAATAATGATAGACACAATCGAGTTTGTTAGTCTTTTGGTGTATGAGCGCAACGAAAGTAATTAGTTCTTAATGCCTAGTGTTTAGAAAAGTTTTTAATAAGTAGGTACATGCAAATTTCCAACAAGATTGAATACATGAATGCCTCATCACTACGCACTGACTACGAACACTGCTAGAAAGCAAGAAGTTCTTTCTCCTTGTTTGCTGCTGCAAGATCAATATCTTTTTGAAATCGTTTTGTAGCATCATCGATACCGTCTTTGGTGCGAAAACGCTCATCTTCGGCGGCAATCGTTTCCACTTTCTTATTCATATCATCTCTCGCATGACGCATTTTAATACGCGACTCCTCTGCCATTTTGTTCACCAACTTTATAAACTCCCTCCTTCGCTCTTCAGTAAGCACCGGCAGCACTATCCGTACAAGATTTTTGTCAGGCGTAATTTGCACACCCCCAGGGATGTCACTTACTGCTTTCGCGATAGGCTGGATAAGCGCAGCATCCCATGGCTGAATTACCATTTCGCGAGAAGACGAAACAGAAATCGCAGCAATTTGTTTTAACTTCATCACCTGATCTCCATAGCAAGGAACGTCGATATCTTCTATTAACGCGGGGGATGCCTGCCCTGCTTTTAACGCGCGAATTTCAAGAGAAAAATTATCCACGATATGCTGCAACGTTGACTCAAATTGTTTGATATAATCCATAACTCTAAGATTATTAGCTAGTTAGTCTGTTAGTGTATGAGGACGCCAGTTATAAAAAAACAAAAATACCTGCAGTCTATAGTCGGCTCACGATAGGTCCTTCACAAGATACATGTTCATTCTATCGTTTATATTCGCTTTCTTCAATAGGTCAAAATAACAAAAATCCTGGAATATCCCGAGATGGTTGATGATGCGACGTACGAAAACGCTGATCTAAAATACCACCCAAAGACGGCGAAAGGTTATGCTACACAAAAAATATCTACAAACTGTAACACGGACCGATCTGAAGACCGCGGTAGGGCAGCAAACGCTAAGAGGCGCCTGATTAGTACCTGGTCTGCACTATGAGTGGCAGCACTGCGCTGCAACATAATAATGCACATATCGACCAAACGTTCAGGATCTTCTTGGAAATACGGGAGGAGATAAGAATAAAAAAACTGAATGCGTGCTGCGTCCTTGTGTTCAAAAAAATGTCTTAAATCCACCTCCCACTTGCGCAATGATTCAAGCGACTCTGCGATACGCGTGGCAACGCCTGGCCTCCCTGCGCTATATATGGCAATAAAATCCTGATCAGCGGAACTCATGATATCAAAACGTTGCACAAAAAGACGCAATAAATCTTCTGATACGGGAGAAAAATAAAAAAGCGGTGCGCGAGAACGAATGGTCGGAAGAAGCGCGTCGGGGTTATGCGCAACAAGCACAAACGATAAATAGGGCGCCTCCTCCAATGTTTTTAAGAACGCATGTTGTGCAGCTTCTTCTGCCGTGTCCGCGTCATCTAGGATTACCACTATCCGTCCTTTTTGGCGCAACGACGCTAAATAAGATACGGTGCGTATAGCATCGATGGAGAGTGTGGTTTGAATCAGAATGCAAGGAAGATTTTTCTCTTTACAATAGGCTTCCGCCCACGTTCGTTTTCCAAGTCCTTTCAATCCTCCCAAAATCATATTGCGCGGTGAAGAATCAAAAAGATATTCCTCCGCCTTTGTGCGCGTGGATTCATTTCCTACAAAAAATGATTCAAGCAAACTTGAATTCATATGTGTAGATTCTTTTGCTATATTAGGCATGAAATCGCTTTGTTACCAGAGCACGTTGATACGTATCAAGGTGATTAATAACCATTCCGGCGCCATTGACTACTGAAAAAAGACTGTTATCGACACAAAACGCGGACACGCCCGTCATTTTTTTGATGTATTCATCGATATTACGTAACAATGCCCCTCCGCCACTCACTACAATCCCTTTGTCCATTACATCAGCAGCAAGTTCAGGAGGCGTTTCGTTAAAAACATCTTTCACGGTACGAATTACGTCAAGAAGCAGATCAGAAATTGCAGATGCCACTTCATTTGAATTCATGGTAATCACCTGAGGGAATCCGCTCACCAGATCTCGTCCGCGCACCTGCATCTCAAGTTTAGCCTTCATGGGCAGGGCCGACCCAATCTCAATCTTAATTCCTTCCGCCGTCTGTTCTCCAATTGCAAGTGAATACTTTTTCTTCACGTACTCCGCAATCGCCTGATCGCACTTGTTGCCGGCGATACGGAGCGAGCGGGAAGCCACAATCCCCCCAAGTGAAATAACGGCCACCTCTGTCGTGCCTCCGCCAATATTCACAATCATATTACCCGACGGAGAATTAATAGGAATACCCGCACCAAGCGCGGCAAGAATGGGCTCCTTCACAACATACGCCGTTTTAGCCCCCGCTTCTTCCGCCGCGCTAATAACCGCGCGCCGTTCGGTAGACGTAATCCCTGCGGGCACAGAGATTACCACTTCAGGCTTAAAAAATGAGAAACCTGTCGCTTTGGTAATAAAATATTTCAGCATCGACTTCGTAATATAATAATCCGCGATTACTCCATCTTTTAGCGGACGGTAGGCGCCAATATCCTCAGGAGTTCTGCCGAGCATTTCTTTCGCTTCCTTTCCTACGGCCAAAACCGCGCGCGTTTTGTTATCAAGCGCAACAATAGAAGGCTCGTTCATCACCACGCCCTTCTTCGGGACAAACACAAGCGTATTTGCCGTGCCTAAATCAATACCAATGCGAGAAATCATTATAATGATGGGATAGAAAAAAAATAAATACGAGAAAAACAAACAGCGAAATTCTTTATCCTAAATTCTAGATTTTCTATATTCTAGATTCTGACTTGGTTATAGCTCTTTTAGCTCTCGAACGCAACATCACAGAAAAAAATTCTACAATCTGAAAAACACTCTCGCATAAAGAACACTGTGTATTTATAATTATGTCAATATTACCTCTCGCGGAAAAAAAAGATAAAATAAGGAACATCGCCGCTTATGACACGTCGTACACGCTCAGTGCTATTTTGGGTCCTTGTGGCTCTTTTTATCGTGGGAGGCGTATCACTTATTCTTTTTGTGATTGGGTATCGAGTTGATTTTGGAACAATGACGCTTGAAAAAGTGGGAGGTGTTTTTGCAAAAACAAACACTCAAAATTATAATGCTACGCTTGAAGGAAAACACCTCACCAAACATTATGCAATACCAAATGAACTTTTTGTATCAGGACTTACCCCGGGTTCCTACACGCTCGATATTACCAAAGATCACTACGTATCATGGAAAAAAGAATTTACTGTGCTCCCTAATCTTGTTACCTCCTTTAAAGAAGTAATGCTGCTTCCTGATCCTCTAACTCCCACTAGGATATTTACCGCTTCTTCATCGCTCGCCTCACTCTCACTCTCCCCTGATGCGACACGCATCGCCTATGCGGACACAATAAAACATACTATCATTTCCTATGACTTAGCACATAAATCTGCTCTCTATTCTATAAAAGAACATGCAGCAACAGGATTTGCGTGGCTCTCTGATAATAATTCGTTTTGGTATGAAAGCGCCACGCAAAACGCTCCGCTCCTCATTGATACGCGAGGGGCCACAAACATACAAACCATATTTAAGCACTCACTTAAAGGATTTGATGTGCCGAGCACGCTCATCATCCATGCCATATATCCGCACCCGTTCGAACCTAAATTAATTATTCACACCTCATCAGGAATATTTGCGTTTGATCCGCGTGCCGAGATATCAACTCTTCTTGCCTCAACAGATCCTGTGACACTTGCAGTCACTCGCTCTTCTCTTTACTATTTTGATGCGAATGGAAGACTCTACTCTGAAAATCTTATTACCAAAAATCCTGTACCGACCTCCTTTGCGCCGTTTGATGCGCTTGCCTCATCTCCACATACGCATTGGACGCTCCTTATGAGCCCTGATGAGAACACGGTTGCGGCATACGATACGACACACGACAAGCTCTACCTTGGTACTTCCGCATCGACTACGCTTTCTCTTGTCGATACAGACGTTTCTTCTCCCTCCTTCTCTCCCGATTCGAAAAAAATAGCCTATCTTAAACAAGGCATTCCTACACTTTATTGGATTGAGGCCGACGAGGAACTACGAAAAACCCCTCAAGAAATTGACACGCTCTTATTTGGACCGACATTTTCATCTTTCGCGTGGTATGAGGATAGTGCCCATCTTTTTGGAACCACAGTGAATCACACACTCTATTTTTTAGATACGGATAACCGGATGCCGCTTGGCATTACCAAACTTGCCGCAAATATAAACTATAGTATGTACAGTGCAGGCAACACGATGTATTACACGGTCGGCAACACTCTTTTTTCGATTAATTTCGATTTCCCTGCCAGATCATAAGGTACAAAATAATATACAAGGTTCATATTCTTCAGGAACAAGAAAAAAAGCTGCGAGACGATGCTCACAGCTTTTTGGGTCCAGGCCCTACTAGGTGCCCGGACCCGCGGCGGCGCGGCGCTTGCTCTTCGCGCCGCTCCCAGACGTCCCCTTCACGGGCGCCCCGCGGACAGGAACGTCCGCCGCGGCCCGCCGAGCGCGATTCTTCGCGCGCCGACGCGCGCGATCGGCATCCTGCCGCTCCGCCTTCCCCTCGGGGGAGAGGTAGGCGGGCCGGGGTGGCGGGCACGTCCCCTTCTTGTGCCGCTCCCCGCCGTTTCCGACGGGGTGGCCACATTTGACGCAGGGTTTCATAAGAAAACCCTCCTTTCTTTGATGATGCAATTATATCATATCAACATATATTGTCAAGCCTTGATGGCGGGGCCTGTGGTTATAGGGAAATATCAATTATTCGCACTATTGCATGGATGGGTGGAGAGATCAAGCTGTTCGGCGGCTTGAACATCCTCCGGATAACCAATCGGATGCCAAAAGCCAGCTTTTACGACATGTATGGACCTTGTCTTTGCCCATACGCCAATACGTCCTGATAAATTACTCTCTCCATTTGGCGTATAAACCTCCTCGATATCAAAGATTTCGTGATTTAACACATGCACGCCAATAAGCGCAAGATTGCTCGGCGGATTTGAAACCTTTTCATAAAGCGCAAGAAGTCGGTTATCGCCGTCAATAGTACATACGCCAAATCGCTCTGGGTTTGAAGTTTCTTTCACTAAAAGTGATGGAGTTTGCTTGAGACATTGGGCGATATCGTAGGGATCATACAGATCATCGGCATAGAGCAGGAAAAATTCATTTCCACGCAAGACAGGATGTACAAGATTCAATGCATGCCCCGTTCCTTTTGGCGCATCCTGTTCGATATAGACGATGTGCCGTCCGTCAAACATAGTCCCAAAATGCGTTTTAATCACATCGCGCTTATACCCTACTACCAACACCACTTCACTCACCTCTTTGGGGAGCGCGCGAATTGTGTATTCAAGGATAGGTTTTCCCGCAATATGCACCATCGGTTTGGGGATATCGTTCGTAAGCGGCCTTAACCGCCTTCCCTCACCTCCCGCTAAGATAACTGCTTGCATACTCGATTGATACTATACATAATAACCCTTATTTTATCATACCCTTTTAAAAACTACGTTCTCCATAATCTTGCAAAAAAAAAGCCGTCTATGTTAGCATCGGACCAGGTCATTGAATGAGGAGTGAATGAACATGCCTACATTGCCTCAAACAAATATTATTGCAGTTGCGAACGGTTATGACGCACTCGATACTCCATTTACAGAATCAGGTCTGGAGGACTACACGGACGGCATGTATTTTGGAGATCCAACGATACCCTATGAGATAGCTCAAAGCAATCAACTTAATTATCTTCTCGATGAAATCAAGTGCGGTCCTGGATCAAGGATCCTTGATATCGGATGTGGCGCGGGAACGTTGCTCGAAGAAGCAAGGAAACGGGGTGCACAGGGGATCGGTCTTACTCTTTCTCCCGCACAAGCACAGAGATGTCAAGCAAAGGGACTTGATGTACGGGTAATGAATTATCGAGATATTCCACAAAATTGGAATGGCAAATTTGACGGTATTATTGCGAATGGCTCTGTGGAACACTTTGTAAATGCACAGGATGCTTTGAAAGGGGGGCAAGATTTGATTTACCAAGAATTGTTTGAAATTAGCCACCGTCTTCTCGATCCACATTCTTCCGCGCGAAGATTCACAACAACGATAATCCATTTTCGAGGAACCTCTATTAATCCAAAGGCCTTGATCCGAAATCCGTTTCTCCTTCCCTGGGGATCTTCCGAATTCCATTGTGCGCTTCTTATGCAAAATTTCGCGTTCTACCCTTCTCGAGGACAACTCGAAAAAAATGCAAAACCACTCTTTGTTCCCACAAGTACAATTGATGGTACAGAAGACTATCGTCTCACTTCAGAAGAGTGGCTGCGAAGATTGCGAAAGGCATTTCTTTCTTCTCCAAAAATGTGGAAATCGATTGCACATTCTTTTACAAAATCACCATCGGTTACTGTAAAAGGATTTATAAGCATTTTCATTACTGAATCCTGGAACTGGCAATTTAGAAGCAAAAATGGCAATCCGCCCCCCATGCAACTTTTTCGTCACACCTGGCAGGCACAATAGTTTCAAAAAACCCACCGCAACGTGGGTTTTTAAATTAGCAAACGCTTTTAAATGGATCTACAATACGCCGGTTTTGATTTTTTTTCTGATTGCAGCGACGAACGTATTGAAATAAAAAAGATTGTGAAACGTAAGATACTCCGACGCCGCAATTTCTTTCGCGCGATAGAGGTGGCTGATATAGCTTCGCGAATGATGTTGGCATACTTCGCATGCACAGGTAGGATCAAGCGGTTTTTTGTCGCGCGCAAACACAGGCTTTGCAATACTCAGTTTTCCCGCATGAGTAAACGCAACACCGTGCCGCGCGTAATGTGTCGGCACAATACAGTCAAACGTATCAATACCCGATTTCACAACCATCTCCATATCTTCAAGATAACCGATACCAAGCAAGTGCCGAGGTTTCCCTTCCGGCAAGTGCGGCATGGTCCAATGCAAGATATCCTGCATAGTTTTTTTGGAAGCGCCAAGATCGCCTCCAATACCAAATCCATCAAATGGAAGACCGCCGATAAATGCAGCACTTTCTACACGCAAATCTTTAAAACGAGACCCCTGCACAATACCAAACAATGCTTGATCACGTTTCTTGAGCGCAAGACATTGTGTTTCCCATGCATGTGTCCGTGCAAGTGATTCTTTGATATACGCATGGGTGGCAAGCGGTGAAGTGCACTCATCAAAAGCAAATATCATATCCGCGCCAAGCGTTGCCTGAATCTTCATGGATTCTTTCGGACCCAAAAACAATTCCTTGCCATCCAAAGGAGATCGAAAAAAAACACCATCAGATGTGATTTTCACCGATTGCGGCTGTGCGGAGGGGTGCAGAAATTCCGTATGGCTTCCTGGAAAAAATTTGAGCACCTTTCCAACCTGCATGTCACGGCCAAACCCCAAGCTAAACACCTGAAATCCACCAGAATCCGTCATCAATGGTCTCTTCCAATTCATAAATGCGTGGAGACCGCCCATGCGTTTTACGAGCGCCTCACCAGGTTTCAGATGAAGATGAAACGTATTTGCAATCAAAAGCTGGCTTTCCGTCCGCGCTGTTTCCTCTATGGTAAGCGCTTTAATAGTAGCCTGGGTCGCCACAGGAACAAACGCCGGTGTCTCAATCTCGCCATGCGATGTCATGAGAATACCAACACGCGCTTTTGTTTTCTTTGAACGTTTTACAACAGAAAACTCCATCATAAATCAAAAGTTAAAACTAACGGAATATAGTTTTTATTTTTAAGTTTTAGTTTTGACTTTTGCATTTTGAGTTTTAAATTTATTCTATCCATGTTTGATGACCATCACGTCCCCGTCAGCGACTATATACTCTTTCCCCTCAAGGCGCAATTTTCCTTTTTGTTTTGCCGCCGACCATTCGCCGCAATCCCGCAACACATCCCACGCCACCACCTCTGCTTTAATAAACTTATGCTCAAAATCAGTATGAATAACCCCTGCCGCCTGTGGCGCCTTTATGCCGCGTTCAATCGTCCATGCGCGCGTTTCATCTTCGCCGGTCGTAAAGAAACTGATAAGCCCGAGCACCTCATAAGTCTTTTTGATAAGAGCGGGTACCGCGTCCGATGCGGCAAGATCGGCAATAAGATAATCAGCATGGAGCATGGATACGGCATGAATGAGATCATCCGTCACGTCCTCCTTCCGGCCGTTGAAAAGATAGACCTGCGCCTTCATCGTCAAAAGATTCAATTCAAGGAGTACGGGTTCGTCGAGAAGCGCTTCATCTACATTCCGTGCAAGAACATTGCGCAAAAGCCCCTCCTCAATCGTTTTTAACACTTCCTTATCTTTTAACTTTGTTTTGTCGCCCGTGCGCGCTTCAGCTTCAAGCTTGTGCATACGTTTCTGCAGTGTATCCAAATCTTTCAAGATAAGTTCGGTATTGATAATCTCAATATCGCGAAGCGGATTGACGGCGTCTTCAACATGAATAATCTCAGATGATTCAAATACGCGCACCACTTGCACAATAGCACGCACATCCCTGATGTGCGCAAGAAACTGATTTCCCAGCCCTTCCCCCTGATTTGCCCCTTTCACAAGTCCGGCGATATCATAAAACTCCACCACTGCGGGTACTTTTTTCTTTGAATGAGAAAGTTCAGCGAGCACATCTAATCGCTCATCCGGAACCGCCACAACACCGACATTTGGATCGATAGTCGCAAAAGGATAATTTGCAATCGTCACCAACTGTCTGGTGAGTACATGAAAAAGCGTCGATTTCCCCACGTTCGGCAACCCTACAATTCCGATCGAAAGTTTAGACATAGAAAGCTTATGAATTTTAGTAAACAACATTGATAGAACGCACTAAAAATATCATATTTTTTAGGATTTGAAAAGAAAAGACCCCGCACACAGATACGCGTACAGGATCGAAATCATAAATTATTCGCTGTCTCCTTCCTGTCTCTATAGAGAATTCTTTTTATCCGTATAGGTGATAAGAGCACAGTGCCGCTTTTTCAATGAATCCCAATATGGCTTGAGCACACCACACAAAGCAGTGAACGCGAGAACAAGGACCATCAACGACAACATACACCCCAACACAATTCCTACAATTTTTGCATAAAAAAGCAGACCCACCTTATGCACCTGCATGCTCATCAGTAAACCTAGGCAACAGATAAAATAGAAACACAACGCCCAAGGAGAAACAAGAGCAGCCACCGGACTCCACACAATGCCCCAAAAGTAACTGCATACATCCCGAGGATGGTCAAATGGTATGCCACGCAAGGTGCCATACACAAACCGAAGCCAGCGATAGGAACGACTTCCTACATCAATCTCTAATGACTTCATGGAGGGATTCCCTTCTTGCAAAAGACCTACATCCACCTTATTAGATCAGGTTCCTTCTGTCAATCTTTCATGTATATTACTCAAATATTACTTCGCGTTAAGTGGAGGTGGAATCCTCCAGCACAAAAACTCTATGCAGAGTGCGCCATAGCACAAAGGACGACTCTATCATTTATTGCACGCGGAACGTAACATGATCAGGAGTAACCGTATCTACCGAAAAATTTCCTGTCACCTCTACGTTTTTGGGTGTAAGCGTAACGGTGTAAGACCCTGTTTTAAAACCAGTCGCATTGACAACCACCTGTACATCTTCAGGATTAAGCAAATTGAAATCTAAAGCTTTTCCACTAAGACTCACTCCCACCTCAGTCGGACGCACACTCTCTACAGCAAGATTGGGACCAAGAAACTTAAATTCGACAGGTACAAGAAGCTCTTTATGAATAACTCCGCCTTGCACTACAAATACAAACCAAAGAAAGGTAGTGATTAGAAGAGCAAGAATTTTTTCAGGCACATAGGAGAACAAAACCTTTTTTAAAAAACCGCGTTCTGTCTCTGCAGAAAATTGATCAAGAAAGGAATGAAGATGCGCTGCGCATACGGATGAATCTGCCACAGTTTTTATCGTTCCGTTTTGTGCAAGAGAAATAGTCCCCCGTTCTTCAGAAACGACAAGCACGAGCGCATCGGTGCGCTCGACAAGACCAAGAGCCGCTCGGTGGCGTGTTCCCGCCCCCCGCAACTGTTCAGACTCTCGCTCCGCAAGAGGAAGGTGAACACCAAAACGAGAGATCTTATTTCCCCGTATCACCACTGCGCCGTCATGTCCGGGAGAAGAAGTATCAAAAATACTGAGCAACAATGTTGTAGACACATCGCCATTTAATGGAGTTCCTTTTTCCAAAAAACGGTCTACTGGCTGAAACCCGGGAAACACAATAAGCGCTCCGGTTTTATTTTTTGCGAGCGTGTCTACCGCGCTTCGTACCATTCCAACAAGAACGTCTGTTGCGCTCAGGCTTCTGCGTAATCCCCTCATACGTCCAATCATAGGAAGCCACTCAAAAAACGTCCGCAACTCACGCTGAAAAATAATTACAAATACGACGATAAAGAACGTGAAAAAATATCCGAATAACAAACTTGTAAGATAAAGGTGAAAATAGGCGGCGCATGCATAAAGAAGAAAAAGAAAAAGCACGCCTTGCAGCATCACATACGAACCTGATCTACGAAACAAAACGAGCACCAAATATACAAGAGAGGCCACGATACAAAAATCTACCGCATTTTTCGCGTTCATGGAAACCAGCATATTCGACATTGCCTGCACGAGAGGCGCAAGAAAAGAAACAGTCATACCATATTAAACGAGCCTTATTTCCATTATAATGCGCTCTCCACCAAAACAAAAATAGGTTGCCTACCCACCAAAAGACGAATATACTTAATTCAGCATATGAGTCAAGGAGGCAAAAGTGAAATGCGAAAAGCACAAAGACACCGGAAAGGGATTGCGCGAGTCAAGCGGGGTCTTCTTGCCCACATGTATGCAAAACGGGCTTATCACTGTTCCTGTGAATATTGCATAGAAGTAAAACGTCGCCGTGCTACCTCCCATGAAAACGAGTAATAAAAAGGACTTACTCGCTCCACTGCATAATGCAGTGTTTTTTATTGGAAGAATGTTGTTCCGCGCACGACTTTGTGATAACTTACCGCGAAACGATGTGCTTCATCGCGCACGCGAATCAAGATTTGCTCCTCATCCTTTGATGTGGTATCCCCCACAAATTCATTTTTGTCGCGTGCAGGTCCTTTTGCAATACCGACCACGGGAATTCCTAAACCGGCATCGCGCAATACAAGTTTTGCGCGATTGACCTGCGGTGTACCGCCATCCACAAGAATCAGATTAGGTAATTTCCATGCACGATGAAATCTACGACGCAAAACTTCTTCTAACATACCCACATCGTTTGCACCGGTAATAGTATGAATCTTAAATTTCTTATACTCTTTTTTATCGGGCATGCCGTTCACAAATACCACCATCGATCCCACCGCAGAGACCCCAGAAATATTGGAGATATCATACCCTTCGATACGTACGTCTTGTGAAGAGGGGTGCGCACCGCGTATCACGTTTTCTGAAATAAGTGCAGTATCTTGAATATGGTAAAGAGCGTGAAGTTGACGCTTCACGCTTTCTGCGTGTTCAAACGCGAGCGTCGTACTCGCACGGTGCATATCACGTTCCAGCGAAAGAATAACCCGTTCTCTCCTGCCGCTTAGAAAATCGGCAAGACGATGAATATTCTTGCGATATTCCGTCTTAGAAATTGCTCCTATGCATGTTCCCGGACATAATCCAATTTGATAATCGAAACATGGTTTTTTGTACGTGCCTACTTTTTCCGGTGTATGAACACTCCATGGAAAAATACGGCGAAGAATACGCAATGCCTCGCGCGCGTCATGCGCAGAAACAAAAGGTCCAAATCGTTTTCCTGCGCGCGCAGATCTCCCGCGCGTAAGAAGAACGCGGGGAAATGCTTCACGCATAATTTCGATATACAAAAAACTTTTATCATCCCTCTCCTTCACGTTAAAGGGGGGCTGTTCTTTTTTAATAAGTTCTGCTTCGAGTATCAAGGCCTCAAGAACGCTTTTCGTTTTGATATATTCAATTGCATGAACACGCGACACCATTGTGGCAATACGCGGATCGAGAGTACGAGTAAAATAACTAGAAACACGCCGCTTCAGATTTGCAGCTTTTCCTATATATAATGTCTTTCCTGCATGATCTTTCATGCGGTAGACGCCGGGCGTAGAGGGAAATTTTGAATATAACATAGATACTCATAATGCCACATAAGATATCCACAATCAATATATTGAATGCTTCTTCGCACGCCAGTATACTGTAAGAAGAACTTTGAGAATCATCGAAAATAAGAGATAGTCAAAAGGCCAAGAATGATCGTTCAGGCATTGTGGAAAACGCGAAATATAAGTTTTTCGACACACACCCCATCATCATGATGTACGTCGTACGTATGAACTTTCACAATACATAACTATTATTATAATGAGAGGCATGTACGCACGCTTGCGGTGCAAAAACCATATCCGCTACCTGGAAACCAAAGGGACGCCACAAAAATCTGCCGCCGATAGTCTATCTCTACAACAATTTAAAAACTGCTCGTCTCCCGAGCAGTTTTATTCTTCTTAAACTTCAGGATTTCATCCTGTACCCTCCACGTTGTTTTTCAAGGAATCCTTCTTTCACGAGGACAGAAAGATTGTGCCTCACACGTCCGGAATCGTTTCCCGCAGCACGAATAACAGCATGCATTGATTGTTTTTGTCCGTTCGAAAGCAACGCGATAATTATGCCGCGTATTTTTCTGTTCGATCCTTCAAATGCGGATTGCTTGCGATAATGTTTACTTTTTATATTCGGGTTATTGCCGCGAAGCGTACTACCAAGATAGGATCCATAATCCATAAGCGCGGAGTACCAGGCGCGCGGATTTTTCCGATCAAGAGTTTCTGCGACTAATTTCAAAATAGTCTCATCACGCACTTGTGTTGCGTGAGGAAAAAAGTGATAAATAAATACGCGGCGTATATTCGTTTCAATAAATACCGTGGGTATATTGTACGCAAACGCGGGAATCGAACCTGCGGTACCTTTGCCAATACCTGGCAAAGTACGAAGAATCTCAGGATCGCGCGGAATAACCCCGCCATATTTCTGACATACGATGTACGCGATAGACTTGAGGGCAAGCGCGCGACGATTATACCCCATGCCCTTCCACACGCGAAGCACAGAGGACAAAGGGGCTTCGGCAAGTGAGGCAACCTCAGGAAACGCGGCAACAAACTCTGGATACTTTTCACAGACTCTTCCAACTTGGGTCTGTTGCAGCATAATTTCAGACACTAAAATATGATAGGGATCCGCAGTTTCGCGCCACGGAAAAGCACGTTTGTGCTTACGATAATATGCGCGAACCGTTCTCCTAAATTGTCGGATTCGTGATAAAGATGTCATAATTCTATTCTTTCAAAAAAAGAAGACCTTAATCAAGGTCTTGCTGTTTGTTTATTGTACTGGTGTGGCAGGCGGAGTTACGCGCGGACAACTGTTCACAAACTCCAGAGTGGCACAGAATTTTCCATGCATATCGCATACGAGGAGATCCCGAACAATAAACCAATCGAGAAAAAACATATTTGCACCCGCTTGTGTGCAACATACGGCAAGCTCATCGCGGGTAAACGCATTCCAAAATCCATTATGCTGACACATTTGCACAAACATATGTCCAAATACTTCAGCGCCCAGTTTTCCAAAAATCCCCAAAAATGGCTTACTTGTATCAATATCGCCTGGTTTAATGTAATAATTCTCAGGGACAATAACTGCACGAGACATTACTCCAACTCTCCTCCCATGAGATTCGTTTCATTTTATCAAAAAAATTAAAAACAGGCAATATCCTACGCGATTTTTTTCAAAACATCCTTAAGATAACGCCCGGTAATACTGAGTGCATTACGCACAATTTCTTCTGGGGTACCGGTCGCAACAATCTTTCCACCACGATCGCCCCCTTCGGGACCAAGATCGATAATCCAATCAGCGGTCTTTATGACATCGAGATTGTGTTCGATTACGACAACAGTATTTCCCCTGTCGACCAACCGTTGCAGCACGTCGAGAAGTTTCTCAATATCAGAAAAATGCAATCCCGTTGTGGGCTCATCAAGAAGATAAAGAGTTCTGTGTGTATCATGTTTTCCAAGTTCTGCAGCCAACTTGATGCGTTGCGCTTCTCCTCCCGAAAGTGTGGTGGCTGATTGTCCAAGTGTAAGGTACCCTAAGCCGACCTCATTCAAAATACGAAGCTTTGCGTCAAGCCAAGGAATATCTTCAAAAAACATAAGTGCTTCCTCTACGGTCATCTGAAGAACCTCATAAATATTTTTCTGCCTGTACTCTACTTCAAGCGTCTCGCGATCAAACCGCTTTCCCTTGCACACATCGCAGGGTACATAGACAGTAGGCAAAAAATGCATCTCGATCGCAATCACACCATGACCCTCGCAATGTTCACAGCGTCCGCCACGCACGTTAAAACTAAAGCGTCCAGGCTTGTATCCGCGTACGCGCGCGTCCTCTGTGGAAGTAAACAGATCGCGAATATGCGTCCACGCACCCACATAGGTCGCCGGATTTGATCGAGGAGTCCTGCCAATGGGAGATTGGTCAATAGTCAGCACCCGATTAACATATTCAAGCCCGAGCACCGTATCGCACCATTCGAATTTTTTTGGCCTTGCACCCAGACGCGGACGAAACACACCATTAAACGTGTCGGACACATATCGGTGCAACACATCATAAATAAGTGTCGATTTTCCAGAACCAGAAACCCCAGTTACACAGGTTAGTTTGCGAAGCGGAATATCGACATCAACGTTTTTGAGATTATGAATGTGGGCGCCGCGAATTTTGAGCGATTCATCAATCCACCCACGTTTTGATTTTATCGTCCGGCGTTTCCCGGGCACCGCAATCGTCTTCACGCCGCGCAAATAATCCAGCGTCAGTGACTGGGTTTTCTTGTGTTTCAAAAGATCCGAAAGCTCTCCCTCTGCCATTACACTGCCCCCGTGAACGCCCGCCCCTATGCCAAAATCCACAAGATAGTCTGAAGCACGAATCGTATCTTCATCATGCTCAACAACGATAATCGTATTGCCAAGATCGCGAAGCTTGTGAAGGGTAGCAATTAATTTTGCATTATCACGTTGATGAAGACCAATCGTCGGCTCATCGAGAACATAAAGCGTGCCGGTCAGCTGGGATCCGATCTGTGACGCCAACCGAATACGCTGCGCCTCTCCTCCTGAAAGCGTTCCCGCTTTTCGTTCAAGCGTCAGGTATTCAAGCCCTACATTCTGCAAAAAGCGAAGCCGATTTTTAATCTCGCGGAGAGGCACATCCGCAACCCCCAGGCGTGTATCATTGTGTTCAAGAAGCGTCGACTCCACAGTGTCAAAAAACTGATACGCCTCATCCACGGAAAACTGCGTAACACGCGCAATATGAATGTTATTTATCAACACACTCAAACTTTCCTTTTTAAGTCGCTTCCCCTCGCACATCTTGCACGGCTCGTCAGACCATAGATGCTCTGTACCAATACCATGGCACTCGGAACAGGCACCATAAGGACTATTAAATGAAAACAAGCGCGGTTCTATTTCAGGAAACGCGAATCCATCCTCGGGACAGGAAAACTTGGTAGAAAGGGTAATCTCATCCGAAGCTGCAGCAATCGTCACCACATCATTTCCATATTTTATCCCTGACTCCACCGCCTCTGATATGCGAAGGCGATTCTCTTTGTCCGCAAAATCAAGCGTAAGAGGAATACGATCAATCACAAGTTCAATGGTGTGCGCGTTATAACGACTCAGCTGAATGCGTTCCCGCAATGAATATACGTTGCCATCAATACGCACCTCGCTAAACCCTGCATTCAAGAAATCATAGAGCATCTGATAATACTCTCCTTTTCTTCCTCTCACCACAGGAGCAAAAACAGTAATAAAATTATCATCGCGTTTTGCGCGCGGAACAAAATGATCACCATCCTTCATCCGATGCTTATCCGAAAACTGAATCGCCACATCCACGATCTGCTCGCGCGTCATTTTGCGAATCTCTTTTCCACACTCGGGACAGTAGGGTGTGCCGATGCGCGCGAATAATACACGCAAATAATCATAAATTTCCGTGATCGTCGCAACCGTCGAGCGCGGATTTGAAGAGTGGCTTTTCTGATCAATGGAAATAGCGGGAGAAAGCCCCTCGATATCATCCACATCCGGCTTATCAAGGCGACCTAAAAACTGTCGCGCATAAGCTGACAATGATTCAATATAGCGTCTCTGCCCTTCCGCAAAAATCGTATCGAATGCAAGTGAAGATTTTCCGGATCCCGAGGGCCCGGTAAAAACAATCATCTTTCCACGCGGCAACTCCAAATGCACATTTTTTAAGTTGTGCTCACGCGCCCCTTTGATTTTGATTTTGTCTTTCATAAAAACGGAAAGCGCCCCGCAAATATGTTGTGGGGATGCCCTATCATTTCCTTTTTTCAAAGAATATACAAAAAATTGTAGAAAAGCAACCTTGCTAAAACTAAAATACATGTGCTATGCTCTTCGTAGGAATTTGATAACAGGAGGATCATTTATGCCGGATTTCAAGCTCCAACCTGAAGGAACTCCTGTGGAATGCGTACCCGACACCATTCTTAATAAAAAACAGAAAACACGCCTTGCTGAGCGTGGCTATAAGACGCTTGAACAGCTTTATGGGGCACTCTATCGAGATCAAATGCAATTTAGAATACTATTGTGGTTAAGCAAACAAGAATTGGAAGCGATAAAACATTATCTTGAACACACGCTTCCCAAAGAATATGTAGCTGATGTGCAAAAGGATGATCCGCCTCAATATGGTATGGGCGCTCTCCATCCTAGACTACGTCCGAAAGGAGACTGACAATATGCGTATCGTTGTGGAAGGAAAACAACACTATCGCAAAGAAGGAAAATTGAAATGCACTGCATGTGGTTGTGTATTCGAATACAAGGAACCCGATATCCGATATGATTTAAACGGATGGGCGTCAGCAAATTATATATATGTAGTTTGTCCAAATAAACACTGTCAAACTGATCTCCTGATCAAAGACTACAGATCTTTCCTCTTCCGTCTATTTTCCGGCATCAAAAGGCCAAAATTTATACAATAATAAAATCGCAAACCGCCCAATGCGGTTTTTTCTTTTAAGGGTAGCTCCTCGAGTCGTTTCGCTCACTCCTTCTTTCTAGATTCGAGATTTTCAATTCTAGTTTCTCTTTTTCTTTTGATCTTTTTGAAGCTCCTTAAGTTCGTCACGTAAAATGGCAGCGAGTTCGAAATCAAGGCGCCCTGCCGCCTCACGCATTTCATGTTCTTTTTCTTTAATAAATTCGGAACGCTGTTTTTTAGACGTAGGAACAGGTTTCATTTCAAGTTGCAAAATACGCCCGGTAGGAAGAATATCGGTAATCTCTTTTAGCACCGTTTTTGGTATGATGTGGTATTTCTCGTTGTAGGCAAGTTGAAGGGAACGTCTACGATTTGTTTCTTGTACCGCCCGCGTAATGGAACCGGTCATAACATCAGCGTACATTACCACCTCTCCTCGTACATTCCGCGCCGCACGGCCGATTGTTTGAACGAGTGACGTCTCACTGCGCAAAAATCCTTCCTTGTCGGCATCAAGAATCGCAACAAGAGACACCTCGGGTAAATCAAGCCCCTCACGCAGAAGGTTCACCCCCACCAGCACATCAAACTCTCCTTTGCGAAGCCCCGTCAAAATGCGTACCCGATCTAGTGTTTTTACATCACTATGAAGGTAGGATACCTTAATTCCCTTTTCCTCAAGAAACGCACTGAGGTCTTCCGCCATTTTTTTGGTAAGCGTCGTAACCAGTACGCGCTCATGAACCTTCACGCGCGCCTCAATACGAGGAATAAGATCGCTCACCTGGCCTTGTACAGGACAAATGGTAATTTCGGGATCCACAAGCCCGGTAGGACGAATGATTTGTTCAACTACCTGATCGCTGTGAGTAAGTTCGTAGGAGCCTGGCGTGGCGGACGTATACATCACGCGATGCACGCGCGCAGAAAACTCCTGAAACGTAAGCGGACGATTATCTTTTGCAGAAGGAAGACGAAATCCAAAATCTACTAAGGTCTTTTTACGCGAAGCATCTCCCGCCTGCATTCCCTCAATCTGAGGCACCGTCACATGAGACTCATCGATCACCGTTAAAAAGTCTTCGGGAAAATAATCAAGCAGCGTATCGGGGGGATCTCCCGGCGCGCGCCCTGAAAGATGGCGCGAATAATTTTCGATGCCATTGCAATACCCTACTTCGCGCATCATTGCCAGATCTGCTTTTGTGCGCCGCTCAAGACGTTCCGCCTCAAGATATTTTTGGTTCTGCTCAAAATATCGAAGTCGCTCTTTTAACTCTGCTTCAATCGCTTTCATCGCGCGTGTGCGATCTGAAACACTGGTAATAAAATGTTTAGCCGGAGCAAAAACAACCTCGGGAACAGTCGCGGTAACGCCTGGGACAAACCCTTCAACAGGATTCACTTCATAAATCTCTCGTACCACGCCTTCTGCACAATGGAATGAATAAATGATTTCGCGGTCTGGAGGCATAATCTCCCAATTGTCTCCACGCACACGAAAGGTCGCACGAGTAAGGTCTGCGTTCGTACGAGTAAATTGAAGCGTGACGAGCTTTTTCATAAATGCTGCGCGCTCGATCATATCCCCCACCTTCACATGCAAGATATTTTCGCGGTACGCTTCGGGCGCACCTAATCCGTAAATACACGATACTGAGGCTACAATGATCACATCGCGCCGCGTCAGGAGCGCGGTAGTAGCTGCGTGGCGGAGCTTATCGATTTCTTCATTCACCATCGCTTCTTTTCCAATATAGGTATCGGAGGAAGGAATATACGCTTCCGGCTGATAATAATCGTAATACGAAACAAAATAGTGTACCGAATTCTTCGGAAACAGCTCCCGGAACTCATTGCAAAGCTGTGCCGCAAGTGTCTTATTGTGAGCAATCACAAGCGTCGGGATATTCATCTTTGCGATGACGTTGGCGACTGTAAATGTCTTCCCCGATCCCGTAACGCCAAGAAGCGTTTGTTTCGCAAACCCCTGTTCAAGTCCGTGCACAAGAGACCTGATCGCATCAGGCTGATCACCCGCGGGCCTATTATGAGATATGAGATTAAACATGATGCCTCGTGGCTAATTACTCAGATTACAACAAAAAAGGGGCGTTTGAAACCCCTCATCGATACGCGTTGAGTAATCAGCCTCGTTCCTGTTCCTACCTAATGATTAGAGAGAGGAGAAAGGTTACAGAGAGAAAACATCACTAAGGCGTTTGCACATATCGTCCAGGATCGATCGTACGATCAAAACACACATACCCCGATTGCCCGTGATACCAGATATCGCCATACTCGCCTGGATATGCGGGGGCGGTTTTTAAGGCAACAGGTTGTGGGACAGACGGAAGCGTGCCATAATGTATTCCCTGGTAAGAAGAACTCGGCAGTGCAAATGTAGCGCATAGCGTAAAGGCGTTCGTCCCGCTTGCGGTATACCCATACTCCTCTCTCGTCGCCGGATCGCGCGGTGTTATGACATTTACCATAATATCATTAAGATCAGAAAGCTTTGCAGGAACAGTTTTTTTGGTACTCCAATAATTAAGAATGTCATTTTGAAGCAGCTCCAAATCGGAAACACGCTGTGCATCCAGCCGTTCAAACCGCGCGGTCGCAGGTGAACCCACAAAATAAAACCCGACCACAAGCACCAACACAACAAGAACAATCACCGTAAAAGAAAATAACTTCATGGATTATTCTGTACCGTGTTTTTTGATATCGGAAAGATAATACACAAAAATGGATCCCGCCACAAAAAAGATTGAGAGCACTTTAAGGCTAAACGGGAGCGTAAGTTCTCCCCCCAAAAGACCATAAATGGCAGAAACTAAATAGCCCATCATGACAAGCGCCCCAACAAAAAGTGTGAAATAAATCAGCCATTTACGCACGCCAAGATTGCGTTTTTCGGGGAATGTATGATAACTTTTGTTCAAGAGCGACGTAACAACGAGAAAAACCGGAAAAAACACGATCAAGGAAGAAAGCGATCCGCGTATGGAATCGCGTAACGAAGAAACCTGATCATACAGATTCTGCTGCGCAACATCAGGAAAATACACGTTAATAAGAGAAAACACGATCATCAAAAAACTCACCGCGCTTGCATAAAGTGCGACCATGCTTAAAAGATGAAGAAAAAAATCCTTTGGCGATGTTTTTACTGCAAGCGCAACATGGGTGGTCTGTGGCTCCATAGATAATAAGTAACTTAATAATATACGTATTGTAACAAAAAACTCCGCAGATGTGAAATGGATTAAGGTCCAAAACATATTAAAAAATAGCACTCGCGTGCTATTCTATTCTTACTACTGCTCTGAATCTGACGATCGGCGAAGTTCTTCTTTGAAGCGCGCATACATGTCATCGATATTTTTCATAACCGCTTCCTTAAGATCTTTCCCTGTCGTTGAAAAAAACGGAGAAACCCAAAATGGTAGTGGACCTTTTTTTCCTTTTTTACCAAACTTCTTTTCTGCATATACATCAAGTTTGATATATTGTCAACAAAACGCGTAGGAGCATAACACTTCGCCGCGGCGAAGTGTTATCTGGTTTGATCGATAGTAACTATGAGATTTACTGAATCTTCATAATACCGTGCTCGTCGATAAAATATGTCTCGACAACAAGATTTGGGAAACGTTCTTGTACGATCGCACGAGCGCGCTTGAGCTCTTCCACATGAAACGTGAGCTCTTCATCTCTGTTTCCATTAAATCGCGTGGAACCGCCATATGCGCCGCAGTCGATATGATTGAAAAGCATTACCTTCGGCGTATGGTGGAGACGCACTGATTTTTCAATCTCGCGCAGAAGGGCCTCCCGATCGCTCTCTACCTCAGGAGACGCGAGCACTTTTGCTCCGCCTGCGGTTGATTCAAGATCAATATGATCGAGTGTTTCATCACCTTTAATGAGGTGCTTAAAAACGATCCAGAATCTGTTATCAAAACATCGAAGAGCAAAAGCACTTGCATCGTAATGCTCCAAATCGCTTTCTTCTTTGAAAATATAATCCTGCGCCATGGTAATTCTATTGCGTAGCAAGGATGAAAACCTCGCTTCCTCCCCTGACTTCGAGCACGCCAGAGGTAATTTTTATTATAGTCTCTTTTTCCTGCGCGTCAACAAGACGTACAGAAGGACTCGCAAGACGCGCAACAAGAGGGATATGGTGATCAAGAATTGTTATCTCACCCGCAGTTGTCGTTGCGATGATTTTTTTCACGTGACCCTGAAATAAGGTGCCTTGTAGTGTATAGATGCCGAGTGTCATAAACGTGTAGCTTCTAGCTGTGAGCTTATAGAAAAATCTCACTCTCTACAAGCTAAGTTACCTCGCTAATGCTGCCTTTCATGTAAAACGCGTCTTCAGATTTTGCGTCATGCGCTCCTGCCAAAATCTCTTTAAATCCTCGGATAGTATCCTCACGCGTTACAAACTTTCCCGGGGTACCTGTAAATGTTTCGGCAACAAAAAATGGCTGTGAAAGAAATCGTTGAATCTTTCGCGCACGATGCACCGTGAGCTTATCCTCTTCAGATAATTCTTCCATGCCGAGAATATTGATAATATCCTGAAGCTCCGCGTAACGCTGCAATGTTTTTTGTACATCACGTGCCACGTGATAATGTTCCTCCCCTACTATATTCGGGTCAAGCGCTGAGGAGTTCGATCCCAATGGATCTACCGCAGGGTAAATTCCAAGCTCGGTCAACGCACGCGAGAGCACGATCGTGGAATCAAGATGACTAAATGTAGTCGCGGGGGCGGGATCGGTGATATCGTCTGCGGGCACATAGATTGCCTGTACAGAAGTAACAGAACCACGTGTAGTGGATGTAATGCGTTCCTGCAACATACCCATCTCTGTAGCAAGCGTAGGTTGGTATCCCACCGCAGAAGGCATGCGCCCCAACAATGCAGACACTTCCGCACCTGCTTGAGAAAATCGAAAGATATTATCAATAAAGAGCAGCACGTCTTTTGATTCTTCATCACGAAAATACTCTGCCATCGTAAGCGCAGCGAGCGGCGTACGAAGACGCGCGCCGGGCACCTCGTTCATCTGGCCAAATACAAGCGCGGTTTTATTAATAACGCCAGACTCTTGCATCTCGTGGTACAAATCATTTCCTTCGCGCGTACGCTCTCCCACTCCCGCAAAAATAGAGGCACCCCCGCTCTCCTCAGCCACGTTACGAATAAGTTCCATAAGCAGTACTGTTTTCCCTACACCCGCACCTCCAAAAAGACCAACCTTTCCTCCCCGTACAAAAGGAGCCAGCAAATCGATTACTTTAATGCCAGTCTCAAAGATTTCTGTTTTTGTGGATTGCTCTGCGAGAGAAGGGGCGGATCGATGAATCGACCACCGTGTTTGAAAATCGTTGTCTTCTGGCATATCTATAGGATCTCCCAATACATTAAAAAGGCGACCGAGCACCTCTTTGCCGACAGGAACAGAAATGGGTTTTCCTGTGGATTCCACCTCCATTCCACGCACCAACCCATCGGTTGAAGAAAGTGAAATCGCACGCACTCTCCCAGAACCCAAATGACGTGACGTCTCAAGCACTACACGCTTTTTGTTTTTGTTCATCACATAGAGCGCATCATAAATAGCGGGCAACATGCCTTCTTCAAATTCGACATCAACAACAGGACCGATAATTTGAATGATTGTTCCTTTCTGCATAGTTCTTAATAATTATTTTCTAATGCTTCGCGGCCAGCAGTAATTTCTGTTAATTCGCGTGTAATGCCCGCTTGACGCACTTTATTATACGTAAGGGTAAGATCAGAAACAAGTTCTTTTGCGTTATCTGTCGCATGTTTCATGGCCACCATACGCGCAGAATGTTCTGACGCATTGCTCTCCAAAATTATGTGATGCACGTGCATGCGCAAAAGTTCGGGGACAAGCCAATCAAGTATCTCGTGCGGGGAAGGTTCGTACGCATACTCGAAAGCATAACGCGAAACAGCAAGATCCCCGTGCGGCAATTCTGCATATTTTCCATGTTCAGGGAGAATGCCTCGCACAATCTCTTCGATACCCGCTCGCGTGACAGGAAGCACGCGACGCAACACCGCCTCTTGGGAAAGCGTGGTACGAAAGTGGGTATAAACCACGTCACAAGTCCCCCACGATTCTGCCTCAAACCCTTGCACGATCATATCAGCAATGGGTGATGTCTCGAAAAGCGTCGCCACATCGCCGAAACCCACAAATGCGCCGCACAGAGATCCTTGTTGGCGATCGGCATATTCCTTTGCTTTTTTACCTACTGCCAAAATGATGAAAGGAGTATTGCGGATGCGACATTCGCGTATCCATGCATCAGCTTTACGCAACACGTTTGCGTTAAGTGATCCTGCAAGACCTTTGTCAGAGGTAACCACAAGAATAAGTTTTGCATTTACCCGAGAGTGCTCGCGAAGAAGATCGGGAAGATCAGTAGTTTTTAACAAAAGACCGCGCAACATCTCAAGAGACGCAATAGCGTAAGGACGCGCCCTAAGCGCAAATTCCTGCGCATGACGCATTTTAGTAGCGGAAACCACCTCCATCGCCTTTGTAATTTGCGCGGTGTTTTTTACGGAACGGATGCGTTGTTTTACTAATTTTGTTGATGGCATGTCTGAACTGTTAGCAATTAACCGCTAGGAGTGCGCGGTAGCGGAGAAGTCGTTAAACGCGGATTTCATTTTTTCTTCAATGTCTGTTGAGAGTTCGCCTGATTTTAAAAGTGCGCCAAGAATGTCTTCTTTGTGCATAGATTCCATATAACGAAGAAGTGTGTTGCTATATGTTTGCACCTCTTCTGAAGGAATTGAATCGAAATATCCATGAATCGCTGCATAGAATAAAACAACCTGTTGCTCAAATGGCACGGGATTCAATTCTGGTTGTTTCAATACTTGAATAAGCACCTTTCCGCGATCAATACGTTTTCGAGTCGATTCATCAAGCTCTGAAGCAAACTGCGTAAACGCAGCAAGTTCACGAAACTGTGCAAGCTCTAGGCGCAAGCGACCCGCCACTTTTTTCATTGCCTTGGTTTGCGCAGAAGAACCCACGCGAGAAACTGAAAGCCCCGCATTCACCGCAGGACGAATTCCCTGATAAAATAGTTCAGGCTCCAAATAGATTTGACCATCAGTAATCGAAATCACATTGGTAGGAATATATGCAGACACGTCACCAAGTTGCGTTTCGATAATAGGAAGTGCGGTAAGAGATCCGCCCCCACGCTCTTTACTCAAACGCGCAGAACGCTCGAGAAGCCGCGAGTGAAGATAAAAAATATCACCGGGATATGCTTCGCGGCCAGGAGGACGACGCAACAAGAGGGAGAGCTCACGGTACGCCCATGCGTGCTTTGAAAGGTCATCATACACAATAAGCGCATCCTGGCCTTGTTCCATAAAATACTCACCTATCGCAGTAGCGCTATAGGGAGCCAAAAACCATAACGATGCGGGAGATGATGCGGGTGCGGAAACAACTATCGTATATGCCATTGCGCCCGCCTCCTTCAACGTAGCGACAATTTTTGCAATCTTAGATTCTTTTTGTCCAATCGCCACGTAAATACAAATAGGAGTAACATGGCGGGTATCATTTTTTTGATTGATAATCGTATCTATAGCGAGAGAGGTTTTACCAATTTGTCTATCTCCGATAATTAACTCGCGCTGCCCACGACCAATCGGTACCATGCTGTCAATTGCCTTAATTCCCGTATGAAGCGGGGTACGCACCGATTCGCGCTCAATCACCGAAGGTGCTGCGCGTTCGACAGAATAAAAAATCTCTTCCGTAACGTCTTCAAATATCGGACCACGCCCGTCCTGAGGATTGCCGAGCGGATCGACGACGCGTCCCACAAGACTCTCCCCTACACGTACCGACAACACGCGTCCTGTCGGTTTCACCACATCTCCCTCCCGAACGTTTGAAGAATCGCCAAGAATAATAGCCCCCACCAAATCCTCCTCTAAATTAAAAGCGATACCAGCCACTTCTCCTGTATGCGTGGTGATAAGCAACATTTCTTGAGCACCCACCCCAGAAATACCAGAAATTTTTGCGATACCGTCACCTACTTCAATCACATGTCCGATCATCTCGGTCTTCAACGTACGCTTAAATCCTTCAATTTCCTTTTTTAGATTGTCGATAAGAGAATCATGCATAAAAGCAAAATAGGTTAATGAGTAAACATGCGTGTCAATTGATATTCAAATGATGCATCAATGAGAATTTCATGATCAATAAGAATTGTTACTCCTCCATGTAGTTCCTCGCGCAAGGATTCTTTAATAAGAATGCCTTGAAAAACTGAGGAACGAATGGCATTACGCACCGCATCGGTTAGTGGCGATGCGCTTTCTATTTCCAATGGATGAAGTCCGCGTGATCGATAATACTGGCGCGAAACTTCTTGGACAATACGCCCAAGGCGCGCCATATCTCCATTACGGTATACAAAGCTCAAAAACCCATGCAAAAGGGCATTCATCTCGCTCTGTTTTTTATCTTCTGCGAGCTCAACAAGCGCGTGGGCATATTCTCGTACGGTATACTTCATGGTCTTTTTGTTTTCTCAGGAGAAAGGGATTTTAATTCACGTACTGCGTCAGCCACAAGAGATGCATCGCGCACTTCAGCCGGGAGCTCGCCGAGCACTTTTATGATACCTGCGCGCACAAGTGCTTCTGCCTCGCCTTGAAACTCATTCTGCATCTTTACCTTTTCATCTTGAATAATACGCCTTGCCTCTGCAATTGCGATCTCTGTTTTTTTATGCGTTACTTCAAGTAATTCGGCTTCTCGTTGTTGCGCACTGCTTTCTGCGCGAGCAACAATCGCATGCGCCTCTCGTTTTGCAGATTCTAAGATCTCTTGCCGCAATATCTCGGTATGCTTAAGCTCTTCCTCCGCATCTCGAGCGTATTGAAGACCTTGTTCAATCTTTTCTTTCCTTGTTTTTAGAATCGTGAGGATGGGACCGTAAACAAATCGCTTCAGCAAAAACAAGAGTACACCAAAATTGACAATCTGAGCAAGAAGAAGTTTCCAGTCAATACCAAAATGAGTAATAAAGTCTGACATACGTACATGAAGAATCTAGTATCTAGAAACTAGAAAATAGAATCTAGAAAATAGTAGAAAAATGAGGCAAATAACAAGCTGCGAAAAACACTTCTTTGTTTGGATGCAGAGCGAGAAAGAAACGAGGCTTCCCGCGAGCCATACACGATTGGTATGGTGAGCGGGAAATATAGTTTCTAACAAAGCTATGCGCCAAACAAAAAGTGTTTAGACGAATTTGATAATAAGTGCGACGACTAATGCATAAATTGCGATAGCCTCCGCAAATGCGATTGCAAGAATCATTGCAGTTTGAATTTTAGGCGTCGCTTCCGGATTTCTTCCGATCGCCTCCAGCGCACGCCCTGCGAGCAACCCAATCGCAAGACCGGGACCAATTGTTCCAAGCCCCATGACAAGAGCTGTCGCAAGTAACTTCATTGATTGAACATCCATATGTTAACAAAAATTATAATTATTTCTTATTTTCTACACTTCCAACTTAAAATTTAATATCGACTTTAATCATTATTCTTTAACTCAAACATCAAAAGGAAAAATTTAAACTCAAAATTCAAAAGTATTCAAAAAATATTTTTGATTTTTCCATTGTAGTTTTGGATTTATTTAATAGTGCTCTGTTGTTGCGATTTCGATAAAAACCATGGTAAGCATCGCGAAAACCAGTGCTTGAATAAATCCTACAAAAAGTTCAAGCCCCAAAAAAGGAACAGGAACCAAGTAAGGAGCCAGCGCCCCCATCACAATCAGGAGGACCTCTCCCGCAAAAATATTACCAAAAAGCCTAAATGAAAACGATATTATTTTAGCAAGTTCTGAAATAAATTCAAGAATGCCTACAAAAAAGTCGATGGGGGTTTTGAGCGTAAAAAATTTAGACACATGACGCACAAAACCAATGGTCATAATACCAAAGATCTGCACAAGTACCATCGCCACAATCGCAAGCGCTAATGTGGTATTCAAATCACTCGCGCCGCTCCGCAAAAAAGGCACAAACGTCTGCTGACCCTCATGGACCGCAAAAAATCCCACAGAACCAAACCCTGGCACAATGCCAAGCCAGTTTGAAGTAAGGATAAATAAGAAGATAGTCCCAATAAGGGGAAGATAGCGCTCTGCGTCACGACGCGAGCCAAACACATCTTCCAAGAGACCAAGCAGGGCCTCGAGTACAATCTCTACTACATTCTGGAGCATTGAAGGAACAAGCTCCTTCCCTTTTGAAAGAAAAAAGGCGATACCCGCCCATACCAAAAGAACGACCCATGCGGAAAGTAATGTATTGGTAACAAACCCGATAATATGCTCTGCGGCTATTTCAATGTGGGGCACAATAGTAAATGCAAAAGTTAAAAATCAAAAGGCAAAAATTTGGAATTTATTTATTATAATACCGTCTTTAGCAATCTAAACGATATCATTTTCACAGGAGTATCCCACGATACCATATCACCATAGTATTTTCTAAATGTCGCGAGCATAGCTTCTGGGCTTTCAAACGGCTCGTGCCCTTCGTAATCCTGATTCTCTATCTCTCCCAGGTATTTTTCTCTCACGTTTGTAATCTCAGCTTCAGCAAAAGGGTTACTCGTATCCGTATCGATAAATTGAAGCATGTCACCCGTTGTAAGATCCTTATCATCAAACAACCGCCACGTCGCAGTTTTGCTTCCATCAAGAATCTTTTGCACCAGGTGGTGGGCAAACTTGATCGTTTTCATACAAAATATCCTACACAAAACCAAAGAAGATGTCTATGCTGTTGCTATGAACGGTTATCTGCGATGTTTCGTTTGAATTCTTCGATCATGGGAACTTCTTCAGGATCGCGATCGTAGCGTGTGGCAATATAATAGGCCACCCATTCTATGAGTACGATAAGTGAGAAAAGAGAATAAATGCGTGATTCCCCAGGAAATACGATCGTATGTGCAGGGATAGCGCGGTCATGATACAACCGCTCGGTAATCTTAATACGACGGATGATACGCACATCGTCAGTCTCGTCTTTTAGCATCACGCACGCAAAGAGCTTGCTAAGCTCATGTGTAGAAGCCGCGATATCAAATCCGGTCATCTCATTGTGATTCAATTCGGGAAATACGTTATAAAACGCGGGGATCTTGCCTGTTTCGTTGAGAGTAATTTTCCAAATATAGGCAAGTGCGGTATTACGCGTGGACGCGTAGATAAGTGGTATGCGCCCGTAAAGCATCTCGGCATACTGTTTTCCCTTCTCCTCCCAGTCATTAGGACGTAACGAAGCAGCAAGTCGCTGCACTTCACGCACTCCTTCTGTATCCCCCATAAGCGCCAAAAGCCCCAGCATACTAAGCCCTATTGCAAGCCGAGGCTGCAAATCCATATCAGGAAGTTTTACATACGGAAAAGTATTCGCATACGCCTCTTCCAAAAGCTTGCCGCCTTTTGCAATCACTGCCACAGGAAAGTCCTCGGCACGAGCCACATGGAGTGCATCAAGCACTTCTTCGGTATTTCCCGAATAGGAGCTTATGACCACAAGCACATCACGCTCCTCACTACGCGCGATAGAAGGAAGCCCGTAATCACGATGCACCACAATGTTTGCATCAGGTTTCCAGGCACGAATAAGATCCGCGGCAAGATGAGAGCCCCCCATTCCTACCACCACAAATGTTGTTGCGCGCGGTAAGAAATCCGCATTTTCAACCACCGGCTCGTACTCAAATTGTTTTGAAAAGTTTTGTATTGCGTCGTACATCATTGTTGAGTTTGTTAGTGTGTTAGTTATCACAAACGAGAACGTAACGAGAGTAATTAGTGCTTAGTAATTAGTGCTTAGAGATTCGTTTGTATTGCGTGTTAATGGGTTTAGAATCGGGAAGATTCTCGACTTATTCTCTTCGCTTCTTCAGCTGGTTCAGAATACGTTCGCATACTATTTTCTATTTGCTGCCTTCTATTTTCTCACACACCCTATACCCGAAACTCGAGTGGCAAATATAACGTATTAATACACTGACATACTAACTACTAATACTGTGTCCTCCGAACTGGTTACGAATCATGCTAAGAATCTTTCCTGTATAACTTGGGTTCTTTGCGGACTGTTTGCGAAACTGGAGCGCGCCCTCAATAATCTTTACCTGCACCTTCAGTTCTTTTGCGGTCTCAACAGTCCATGCCCCCTCACCGGTATGCCCCACCGTCCCTGAAACACTACGAAGATCCTCGCCATAGGTAATAAACCCTTGTTTCAACCAACCCACAAGACGTGACTCTATCACACTGCCATGGTTGTAGACATCAGCAACACGAGTAAGATCGAGGTGGTACTTCGAAGCCTTCATAATCGCAAACCCTTCTGCCAAGGCCTGCATCATTCCGTACTCAATGCCGTTGTGTACCATCTTCACAAAATGTCCCGCACCTGCGCCTTCGAAGAATTGGTAGGCACCCAACTCCGCAATATCACGAAACAGTGGCTCTGCGCGCAGAAACACTTCACGATCACCCCCAATCATGAGCGATGCGCCACGGAGTGCGCCTTGAGGGCCACCTGAAACACCTACGTCAAGAAACCCTACCCCACGCTTTTTGAGCGCGCGATAGCGGCGTATCGAATCCTTATAAAACGCGTTTGCGCCATCAATCACAATATCGCCTTTGCGAAGCTGTGCTGCAATTCCATTTTTCCCAAATAATATCCCGTCGATGGGTGCGATATTCCCTGTTTCGCGCGACGGCAGCATAAACCAGAAGATACGAGGAGCGTGAAGCGTATCGAAAAGATTTTTTGCCTCATACACGCCACAAAGCCCTTCCTTCGTGAGTGCGTCAGTCGCCTCACGCGAGCGATTAAACCCTGTGACATGCCACCCCTTCCGCAAAAGCTGGCGCGCAATATTTCCACCCATTTTTCCCAATCCCACAATCGCAACTTCTTTATGCTTTAGTGTTACAGGAAGCAAAGACTTCTCAAGCACAACCGACTTTTCTGCCGCCTCATTCGATCCGCGCGTATAAGAAACAACGGGCACCGTTTTTTCACCGCGCCATGCAGCTACGATAGGATCAATAAACCTCCACATCGCACGCACCTCATCGGTACTTACAAACAACGTTTGATCTCCCGCGATACAATCAAGAAGCAATTTTTCATACTCTTCTACATACTGAGATCTCACCTTCGCATCACGCAAAAAGAAATCAAAGGTGCGTTCTTCCATTTGAAAATCAAATCCTGGTTTCTTAGACCAAAATTGAATCACAATACTTTCATGAGGCTCGAGCGAGATAATAACCTTATTTTTGTAGTGTTGCAGAGGGGGACACAAACACGGGGTGGGGTGACGAAACGTAACCACAATCTCTTTTCGCTGTTCCGCCATCCCTTTCCCGCCTTCCAGCACAAATGGAACAGATCCCCAGCGCGGATGATCAAGTGTCGTAATAATCTTAAAAAATGTCTCCGTGGTAGAGCGAGGACGCACGCCTTTAATGTCCAAATACCCCCTATACTGGCCACGAAAGGTGGCATACTGGATATCGCGAGAAGACATTGGATGCAAACTCTCTAAAATATGTGCGCGCGCTTTTCGCACGCTCTCCGCGCCGAGAGAAGTAGGGGGGTCCATCGCAATAAGCGCGAGCATCTGCAAGAGATGGTTTTGTCCCACATCCACCAATGCGCCCACGTGATCATAAAACATTCCGCGCTCCTCTACCCCGAGCGTCTCGAACAGTCGTATGTCGATACGTTCAATGTGGTGCGCATCCCAGCTCTCTTCAAAAAGATTGTTGGAAAAACGAAATGCGAGAATATTCTGTATCATTTCTTTCGCGAGATAATGATCGATGCGGTAAATCTGACTCTCGTGGAACAAGGAACCCAATACCCGATCAAGTTCCTCTGCGGTTGCCAGATCGCTCCCAAACGGCTTTTCCACAAGGACACGTGTCCACCCTTCATCCCCTCCACAAGGAATAGTAAGCCCTGATGCGGCAAGATGTTCGAATATCGTTTTGTAAAGCTCCGGAGGAACCGCGAGATAAAAAAGTTTGTTACTGCACACACCCCACTCTTCATCAATACTATGGAGTACCTCTGCGAGAGAAATATACATTTCGCGCGCATCAAGAAGTCCTTGGTGGTACAGAAACATATCAAGAAACTCATGAACCTGTGTTGAAGTACCCTTTACACGCCCTTTGAGCGCGTCTTTTAAATGTTTACGAAAATCGATGGAGGACAACTCTCTTCGCGCTACCCCTACAAATCTCAGTTTCTCAGGGAGCTTTCCTTTTTGCGAGAGGTTAAATAATGCAGGAGCGATTTTCCGAGCCATAAGATCTCCGGTTGCACCAAAAATAACAAGAACAGTGGGAATAGAAACCTGTTTTGCGTTCATAAAAATATAGTTAACCGTTTTTATTGTAGCACGCGCTCTTTGTTTCACAAAAAATATGCTAATACAAAAACACCACGGTTCCTGTCCGTGGGTTTTTAATTCACTTCGCTCATTGGCACCACAGAAGTGTTATGGAGCGAGAACTGCATAAGAAGCAGCAACAGAACTGCCGCAAAGAGCGCAATACCAGAACCAAACAAAAAAGGAGTAGCGGGGCTAAATGTGTCCCATAGATATCCTGCAATGATACCGGCGGGTAATGCCATAAGTCCTATAATCGAGTTATAAATCCCATAGGCCCTCCCACGCGAAGAAGATGGCACCAGATCTGCCACAAATGCTTTTGCTACCCCCTCAGTCGTCGCATAGTAAATTCCATAAAAGGCAAACAACAACCAAATCTGATAACTCTGGTCAGCAAACGCAAATCCTAAATACGCAAGCCCGTATGTAAACCACCCTAAGAGAATTACCTTTTCACGCCCAATCCTATCTGACAAACTGCCAAGAGGAATAGAAGCCGATGCATAAACTACGTTAAACAAGGCATAGACAAGAGGCACTGCGAGCAACGTAACCCCTACATTGCGCGCACGTAAAATAAGAAACGCGTCGGAAGAATTTCCTAAGGAAAACAATGTCATCACGACAAGAAATAAATAAAAAGACCGTGGTAAGACAAGTGGTGCATTTGCAGGAATCTTTCCTTGACTCAACTCTTTCGGTACAGGGGAAATTTCACGTACGTACCACGTAAGAATACCAAGCGTGGCAAGAAGCGGAATGGCAGTCACTAAAAAAATGTAGTGATATTTCAATATATTGTCTCTCCAGATATACAACAAAAGGAACAGGAGTAACGGCCCCGCAACAGATCCAAACGTATCGAGTGCACGTACCACTCCAAACCCTCGTCCACGCGATTCTCTGGGTGTAGAGTCCGCAATCAATGCATCTTTTGAAGGGTCCTTAATCCCCTTTCCGGCACCATCCAGAAAACGAAGTGCCAGAATCCCTCCTGCAGACGCGATGAATGCAAGCAACATTCTCCCCACAAGCGAAGCGAAATATCCCACAAACACAATAGGCTTTCGTAAATGCACGCGGTCAGAAAGAAATCCTGCAACAATCTTAAAAAGACTAGCGCCGCTCGTAACTAATCCTTCGGTGATTCCTACAAATTCCCTATTGAATCCAAGTACAGTCGTAAGGTAAAGGGGTAATACGGGCACAAAAATGTCCTGACTGATTCCCCCAAAAAAACTAAGCAATCCGATAAAAAAAACGTTTCCCTTCGCGACACGAGAAAAAGTTCTTCGTATGTATTTCATATGATTATTCATGCGAGGGAATAGTAAAGAAAAAGGTAGTTCCTTTGCTGACATTAGATTCAAATCCTATGATTCCTCCGTTTTTTTCTACCGATGACTTTGCAATAAAAAGACCTAATCCGCTTCCTGCGGTTTCTTGGTACCGCGCATCAGGACTGCGATAAAACTTAGAGAATACTTTACTATAATCCGTTTCCGGAATAGTCGATCCTTCATTGTGTACCATTATGCGATACTGTGCTTCTTGTTTTTCCAAGATAACTTTAATAGTTAAATGCGGGGGAGAATATTTAATGGCATTGCTTAGCAAATTATTAAATGCTTGGGTAAAAAGAATAGGATCGCACATAACGTCCTCTACATGTGGGGGCGCGGTGAAAAGAACGTTTTGACCATTCTTGTCTGCAGCAGGCTTGTAGAGTGTAAGCGATTCGTGAATGAGATTGACGATATTAACTTTCTTTTTGACGGCCACAAGCTTGCCTGATTCAATGCGCGCAATGTTCAACAAGGTGTTCACAAGATCGATCAACTGCTCACAGGAACGATACAAATCACGAACACGCTCCTGGTTTTTCGGAGATAGATCTGTTTCTTTTGAAAAAAGCTCAAGTGTCCACTTAATCGCAGAAAGCGGGGTACGCAATTGATGAGAAGTAATAGAAACAAATTCATCTTTTGCTTTTTCCAAGGCCAACTCGTTCGTAATATCGCGAAAAATAGTTGCGACACCTTTTACAATGTCTCCCCCCCGTATCAGGGTAGTTACAACTGCCGTGGGAAACTTAGTCTTATCTTTACGCACATAATAGTAACGTGAGCGAATGCTCGGAGCACCTTGTCCAGATATCACCCGAAATACCGGGAGATCGTTTGTAGAAATTCCATTCCCTTCTTCATCCTCCACAGGAATCACGTCAAAAATATTTTTACCCACCGCCTCCTCACTCGTCCACCCCACAAGATCTTCGAACGCCTTGTTTACAAGTGTGATAAGACCATTTTGATCGGTTACCACAAGACCTTCACCAAGGGACATGAGAATGGCTTCATCTTCCAAAATCCTATTTTTTAACTCATTCGTGCGTAATTCCACCTCGAGTTTAAGTAAACTCGCACGATTTTTAGCATCTTCTTCAAGCTTTTTTTTGATTGTAATGTCGCGGCTTATTTCGGCGTAAAAAACCCTATTATCAGTACCGCGTATAGGAAAAATGCTTATTTCGGCGTCATAAAGGTTTCCATCCTTGCGCTTGTTCACAATCTCGCTTGTGAAAATATCACCTTGAAGAATAGTCCCCCACATATGATCATAAAACTCGGCATCTTGTTTACCTGATTTCAAAATACGAGGAGAAAGTTTTCCTATTACCTCATCCTTAGTCCACCCGGTAATACGCTCCCACGCTGGATTTACATAAAGAATAGTGTGCGCGCGTGATCCATCTGCAATCACAAAACCTTCGCTTGAGTTTTCTAACACATCAAGTGCTTGTTCAAAACCAATAGGGTACTCCCCGGAAAAAGAAGACATGGTATCCAATTTAAAAGTTTGTTGGCTTTTTTTCTTTCATGAGTTGTTGACGAACTATAGCAACAATTTCACTCAATGAATGCTGGGACTTTACTAAGTAAGCTGCCGCGCCAAGGGCCAAACCATTCTTAATATGCTCAGTATCCCCAAGGTTAGAAATAATAATAACCGGGATACCGCTCAACCACGTATCAGCTTTCAATTCCTGTAAAATCTCTAAACCATCCTTCTTGGGAAGAATGAGATCGAGCAGAATAATATCAGGATGAAACGATTTTATACGAGCGAGTGCCTCATCACCATTCATCACGAGAGCAACTTCAAAATGCTCATTGGTAAATTCCTCCTTTAAGACTTTGGCAAGCACCTCTTCATCTTCAATGATAAGAACTTTCATGTGGTGTCTAAATAATACTGAGAAAGCTATCTAAATACAATCTCTCCCTACGTCCACGCCCATAACTCATTATTCCCTGAGTGTAAAAAACCATCACACCCTTTCTTTATACTAATGATTATAACTCGCTTGTTAAATCGAGTAAACCACATTCTAAGAGACCCAAAAAAGCGCCCTTAGTGGACGCTTTTATGGTGCAGGTGAAACAGATAAATGTATAATTCTATCTTCCTAACACCTCCATCAATTTCGCACGTGTCTCTGGTCCTACAAGTCCGGCTGTTGCTGCATCAGTCGCGATACCATATTTTTCTTGGAATCGAATGACTGCTTTCTTGGTAAGTGCGCCGAAGTAGCCTGATATGAGTCCTTCCGGATAAAGTGACGGATCGGATGCGAGAAGTTTTTGAAGGGTTGTCACTTCGGAGTCTTTGCTGCCGAGAGAAAGCGATCGAGTAAGTGTTGCGGCTGCATGTGCAGTAGAAGAAACTGCTTGGGGGGCTGTCGTAGATGTTGGGGTGGTTACCGTACTTACAGAAGCAGAAACGGGAGAAGAAGTTGGCGTTGCATTTTCAACCGTTGAGGTTTCTGTGTTTGTAGTGGTAACTACAGGGTTTGCTGCTGAAGAGGCAGCAGATGAGTAGGAACCTCCTCCGGAAACAAGAGCAGCGACAGCAAGCCCCGATGAAACAGATGACTTTGAAGATTCATTTCCACTCGTATCGGCTGCGGAAACTTTATAGTAATATGTGGTGCCTGCTGAAACAGTGGAATCGGTAAATGTTGTCCCCGTTACTTGGCTTGAATTTACTTGCGTTGTAAAACTCCCGCTTGCGCTTGTATCCCGATATATCTCATATTCCTGCAAATCGGAAAGCGCAGTTCCATCAGAATTCGTAGTCGGTGCAGTCCATGTCACCACCGCAGAAGATCCGCTTTGAGTCGCAGAAACGTTAGTAGGAGCACTTGGCGCAAGCGCATCGGTGGGAGTGATTATGCCAAACACGGTAAAGTGTTTTGTAGGAACCGACAGGCTGATATGGTCAACGTTGCTCAAATCGCTCGCCGCAGTTACAGGAGCACCATTTGCATCCTCATACGTAAGCGTTGTCTCAACGGGGACCCAGTCATTCAGTGAGGATTTGAAATATCCCAATTCCATCTTGCTTGCCGTACTAGTGCTTGTAAGGGCATCTGCAGCAAATGAGGAGCTTGCTATATCCATCGTAATTACTACATTATCGGTAAACCCACTTGAAAGCGGATTATTAGAAGAATCTTGCGCGCTGATATCAACACCGTTTCCAAAAACTTTTGCAGAAGCAGTATTGATCACATTACTCGTTTCGGTTGCTGCGAGTTTACCAGCGTTTGCAGAAGTACTCAATGCATTTGCAGGAACTGCGATCGTCAACGTGCCTGAAGCATTTTGAAGCGTTCCGCCTTGAGAAGGCACGATAGAAAGGGTTGATGGATTACCGAGAGTAGCAAGAGAAGTAAGATTGATATCGACTCCTGATACCGAAGAACCGTTCACGGTAACTGTTGAAGCATAATCTTTATTTTGATATCCATTTGCAGAAGCAGTAACCGTCCAGCTGCCATTCGATACAGGCAAAGAATATGTACCGTCAGTGTTTGCAGTCACAATACTTGTACTACCACCCAAAAGCGTACCTTTTACCAGCGCATTCGCTGCGGGAGAACCATCTATAGTAATAGTACCCGCAATTAAAAGGTTCGACTTGTTCGCGATAAGGTTTACCGTACTTGCTGAAGTTGTTGCATTTCCAAGTGTGATCGTGCCTCCATCCAAAGAAAGCGATGTTGGGTTTGGCAAGTATCCCGGCGCATATACAGAAACTTGATACGAACCATCCTGAATAGGAAGCGAATAGGTGCCACTTGCATTAGATTGCGTTCCAAAGTGAGATCCGTGTGTTGGATCGGCAAAATCAACCCAGGCATTCGATAATAACGTACCAGAACCATCTTTCACCGTACCGCTTACCACATTTGCTGCAGGAAAGGCGAGATTAAGAGTAACGGTATCCGAGGAGCCTCCGTTAAGAGCAAGCTGCCCCGTCGATGTTGAATAGGTTGCCGTACCCCCTGTCAATGTAATCAAAGAAACAGGGAAAGAAAATCCTTGCGCGCGCGCATCAATAGCATAGGTAGATCCATTCTGAAGCGATATTGTTCCTGAAGCATTATTGTGCAACGTAAGATAATTAGCTACTCCAGAGGTAGTGTTTGTGAATTTAAGGAACATATCGTAGGTGGAAGGCGGGTTGCTCACATTGAGATTCACAGTGCGCCCCGCTTTCAAAACAAGATCTTTATTGCTCACATTTCCTGTTACAGAAAAGTTTGCTGTTGGCGCAATTTCACCAAGCCCGGCCACATTGCCAAGCACTCGATAGCTTGATCCAGCTCCTGAAGGAACGCTTGATGCAAACGAGTATGATCCGTCGCTCCCAGAAATTACAGAATTAGAATAGAAATTTCCACTTGCGTCCGTTCCTTGAATTCTTATCATTGCGCCAGAAACCGCAGAAGGAGATCCGCTCGTACAATCAGATGTGGTGTTCGTACACACCGTACCGCTTACTGTCGCAAATGTTCCTGTTGCTGACGGCCTAATATCAGAAAGCGTTACATTTGAACCAGAAATAACCTGGGTAAGAATGGGCTGTTGGCCATATCCTGGAATAAATGATCCTATCTTCCATGTTCCATTGCCGACATAAAGTGTAAAGGCTCCGGAAGAATCCGTTTGTGCAGAAACATTGCTATTTGGCCCAAAACAAGCATTGTTACTTACGCTCGAGTCGCAATATGCCCACACTTGTGCTCCTTGAACAGGATTGGTTCCATCTGTTACCTTACCGCTTATGGTCACACCGCCCTTGCTTAATTTAACAGTTACCGAGGAAGAAGATGCTGCAGCGCCATTTACAAAGAGGCTGCCACTAGAATCTACGACTACTGGCGTATCAATGCCAGAAGGAAACCCTGGAGCGCGTGCGCCTACTTCATAACTTCCCGCGGCAACATTTAATGCAAAGCTACCGTCTGATGCTGTGGTACCAAAAGTCCCTGATCCTCCCTGCGGGGAATACGCGTACACGTTTGCACCTGTAATTGCTTTTCCAGAACCATCTTTGACAGAACCGGCGATCGTAAGACCTGCGGAAACAAGATCGAAACTCAGTGTCGTTTGTGAAGCAAGATTTGAAGCAACATGAACTTGAACTGGCTGCGGCATCACATAATCAGGTGCAGGAGGAGGACCGTTGAACGTTTTACTCATCTGCGGACCAACACCTACCGTATAATCACCGTTTGCAGGATAATAAATCGCTACCGTAGTCGTTCCGTTTGAAGTGGTAAGCGGCGTGTCAACATAACCATTAGGACCCCCTGCAAATACAGAAACCTTTTTTGCTCCTGTGGCATGAATGCTTACCGTCGTTGAAGCAAGCGAACCTGCAGGAGAAAGCGCAAGAGCAAATGATGTGCTTCCATTGACATTCACAGGAGTCGGATTTGACTGGCCAATAAATGTTCCTCCGGTGAGCGTAATAATAGGATCGGTCATCAGTGCGTACATTCCACTCTGCAATCCAGAAAAGATAACGGTTGAGCTCGCCCCCACAAATGCCGTTGACACTCTCGAAATAGGACCTGTTTGAGGAGACAAAAGATATACCGTTGAAGTTCCATTTGTTGCGCCACTTGCAGTAAGATTTACTGTCAAACTATTACTTCCTGCCGAAGTTATGAAAAACGGCATGGAGGTAAAAGATTCGAGAGAGTTTGACCCATTTAGTGTTCGTATGTCAATCGTATAACCATCCGCGGTATTAGGTACAGTAGGATTGACGATTTGAGCGAGATCAAAATGCAAAAAGTCATGCGTATCACCTCCATTCGATTGGGTTCCTGTACCGCCTAATGTCACGGTAACTGTATGCGCTGTATCATCGCCCACTACGCTTGCAATCGTAACAGTACCAGTACCTGGTCCGTTGATATCGTTATTGGCGGGACTAAAGGTGTCAGCAATAGCATTGGCCAGCGTAAATGAGCTGGGAAAGGTAAGTACAATTTTTCCCGACGCAGGGATTTGTGTAGAAATAGGAAGATCGACTGCATACCCAGATGTAAATCCCGCAGTTGTATTCATGGGATGAACACCTACCTGAGGAACAAAACCAAATGATCCACTGGAAAATCCCGTAGGCAAGCCGTTGGTAGGGGCAATATATCCGCCACCCATACCAATGATACCCCCATTTAAAGTAGGGGCAAGAACGGTACCACCAGCACTTACCTTTGTAGGATCGATAACATTCCCTGAAAGATCATGCACATTGGAAACCGTCACACTAAAAGATGCTCCTGCGGTAAGCGCAAGATTATTGATGGTAACAGTATGCGTCGAAAGGTCGTACGATGCAGTATTCCCATTAAATGAAGAAAGTGTTACAGGATTTCCTCCGCTTGTAAGGGCGTAATTGGCAATATTCTCTGCCTCTGTCTGTTTCACTGCTTCATCAAAAGTAAGAGAAAGTGAAAACGTGTTTGCATTCGCAACCAAAAGTCCAGGCTGGGTCGTATCAGGAGACGCCGAAGTGGTAAAGCTAAATGTATATTTATTATCACTACTCCCGTCACTATCTTGGAGAGGCAATCCTACCACGTTTTCGATCACAGGTGTTGCACTTGCTGCGTTTAACGTTACCGTATAAAGAGTGTTGGTTTGAAATACATTATCAGCCACAAACACAATCTCCTGAGAAAGTGAATCATAAGTTAATGTGCCAGGAATATGATTGCCGTTGGCATCAGTAATTTGAACCGTACTGGAAGTAATCGTAGTCGGGTTCAACGCATCATCAGTAGAAAGATGAATATCTGTGGCGTTCACAGGAACCCCCGTCGCAATGTTCGGAAGATGTCCTAACACAAGGGGCCCCGTCATATCACCGCCAGACGCACCGGTAACAAATGAAGCAGTATACGTCTGTGGCAAATTTACGTTATTGCTATTTCTTACTGTCGTGGGCACAGTGAGCGTATAAGTCGTTCCCGCTAAAAGGGGAGATGCGGATACGGGAATTGTTGCAGACTTTCCATCAGAAGAAAGTTTTGGTGTTAACGCATTGAGTACATTAGAGCCTCCGCTCCTCAATAGGGTAACCCCAGAGAGTGATGCGGGGTCTATTGCTTGACTAAAACCAATTGAAATACTCGATATATTAGTAGGAATTCCATTTGCACCGGGTGCGGGAAAGCTTCCTATAATACTGGGGGGGGTTTGCGGAGTAAGAGTAAAACCGGATGTAGGAGTAAAGATGACTTGATAATCATGATTGGCATTTCCATTTTGTCCACTCGGTTGATTCAGTACATTACCAGAAGAATCATGAACGCTCGGGGTTGAGCTCGATCCCTTGATCGTGAAAACATAGGTAGAACCCGCTATAAGCGCGCCTGCAGGAATTGTACATTGCCCCGGAGGTCCACTGGTATTAAATGAATTACTATAACTCACAGAAGAACACATATTAGTGGCTTGGCCTTGCTGTACTAATGAAACAGTAGAAGAGGTGATAGTAGAACCGTCCATTGATTTATTAAACCCAAATCCAACGAACTGCAGATCCGTGGGCACCATCTCCCCATTCATTCCGCTTGGAAACGATCCCATAACAATAGGAACAGTCGCATCCTGCACCCCTCCTCCGGACGCAAACTCGCTCGGACTCGCAGAATTTTTGAGCGCAGGTGACAACGACCCGGAAAGCATTACAAAATCTTGCGCATTATCTCTCGTATCATATCCATTGCCTTTATTACTATCAGATCCACCAGAGGCCATACTCACGGGAGTAGACGCGGAAGATGCCTTGCGTACAAATGTATAATCAAGCGGTAAGCTTGTACTAGCAGTCGTAGTGGCAAACGAGAAAGAAACTGAAGACCCAATTTGAGCCGATGCACCCCACTCCACCTTATCAATAACCGATCCTATAGAAGAAGCATCAGTTGGAGTTGAGGTGGAATTTATAAAAATAGCGGTAGTAGAGGTAGCTAAGATATCTGTGGAAGAACTATACGTTGCGTCGGGAGATATCGTACCACCATATCCATTGGCAGACGCAATTAAAAAGAAGCCATTTGCCGGAATAGTTGACGTTGCAAACGTAAGCGGAATGACGTTGTCGTGTCCGCTCGCATTAAGCACGTGGAGATGGAGAGCAGAGCTGGCATTCCAACTTTGATTCATCGTGTTATATAACATGATGAACTCATTTAGATTATTTCCTGTTGTTCCAGAACGAACCGCAGCAATTTTAATTGCAGGTAAAAAGGTAAACGGTGTCGTACTGGCAAGGTTTGCATTGCCCAACGTATCGTGTGCCGTACTTGATACCGTTACCGTATCGGCGGTTGTGAGTGTACCAGAGACACTTCCAAAAATTTCTCGAGTATTTTCTGGGAAGGTTGATACCGCCTGAAGCGTAGAAGTACTCAGCGACAACGTCGATGTCGAGAAGGTCGAACTTGCAACATCAGCATCGAACAACACGTTAAATGATTGTGAATCTCGTAAAAATGCACCTGCAACGGTAAATGCAGATACATTATGAGATTCGTATAAAAAACTTGCTGCAGAAACAATAAAAACGGCAGCAAAAAATAAATTGATTTTTTTCATACGCAACCTTCTTATAAAATTAATAATAAAATAAATAAAGTTAGTTTTAAAAAACTATCACCTTGGAGTATATCACTCATTCACCCTTATGCAATTGTGGATAACTTCATACATATCCCTCTACAAACAGAAGATTTTTAATTACTTATGCGGGTGATGAGTAGTTATGGATAACTTTTAATTGTTGCGAGAGGGGTTGATAGTGTATCTGTATCATGGTATGAAGCACACCATGATACACCATGGTTTTTGGAAAACACTGAAAAAGCCAATCATTGCCTTGGCGCCCATGGCAGACGTAACCGATGAAGCATTTCGTTCCATTATTGCTACGTACGGAAAACCGGATGTGATGTGGACCGAATTTGTTTCTGCTGATGGGCTTATTTCAATGGGAGGGAAAAAATTACTGCCGGACTTGTGGTTTAGCGAACAAGAGCGTCCTATTGTCGCACAATTCTTCACATCAAAACCCGATCATATGTACCGTGCCGCACAAATCGCGCGCGCACTTGGATTTGACGGCATTGATATTAATATGGGCTGTCCTGATCGAAAAATAGAAAAACAAGGAGCAGGTGCAGCACTCATAAAAAACCCTGCTTGCGCGCAGGAAATAATAAAAGCGGCAATTGCGGGTGCGGGAAAAATTCCGGTATCAGTAAAAACACGCATCGGTTTTAATACAGAGATCCTTGAAGAGTGGCTTCCGTGTCTTCTCGCCGCACATCCTGCAGTCATTACTATTCATTTCCGTACAAGAAAAGAGATGTCTGATGTACCGGCCAATTGGAGTTTGGCAGGACACGCAATCTCTTTACGCGATATCTATTCTCCACATACCCGTATTCTCGGCAATGGTGATATAAAAACCGTAGATGAGGCAATTGAAAAATCGAAACGATATAACCTGGATGGAGTAATGATTGGACGCGGTATTTTTGGAAATCCCTGGCTATTTTCCGGATTACCGGAAAAGAAGATCGGTAATTCCAAAAACGACACGTCGTTGCCTTCCTTAGATGAGCGATTGCGTATACTGGCAGAACACACTGCGCGATTTGAATTGTTATTTCATGGTATAAAAAATTTCAATATTATGAAAAAACATTATAAGGCCTATGTGAATGGATTTCACGGCGCAAAAGAACTGCGCGCAAAACTCATGGATACACATCATGCATATGAAGTAGAAACAATCATTACACAATATCGTACCTTCTTGAAAACTATAGAAAAATAAGTATACTTAATACCATCACACTACATGGGACATTATAAAAAATATTTCAGTAATAAGGATTTTCTTACTTCCCTTGGGATCGGAGTAGTGCTTTTCGTGATAAGTCTATTCGTAAATATATACGCGGGAACTTATGCAACCGTTCATGCCAGCAATGCCGTCAATGATATTATCCTCGACAATATTCCTGTTTTTAATCTTGGTGATGTTTTTGTATATGGACCTGTTATCTTTTGGATTTTTGTCACGATTATTTGCATTCGGGAGCCCAAAAGAATTCCCTTTGTCTTAAAAAGTATCGCTCTTTTTGTGTTTATTCGTTCTTTTTTTGTAACCCTCACTCATATAGGGCCCTATCCGACTGAGGTTGCAATTAATTACAATCAAAAGTTTGTAAAAGATATTACGTTTGGAGGCGATTTGTTTTTTTCCGGACACACAGGACTTCCTTTTTTAATGGCGCTTATTTTTTGGGATCATAAATACCTCCGCGTGATTTTTACGCTTACCGCCGTATTTTTTGGTGTCGTAGTGCTTCTCGCGCATCTTCATTATTCGATTGATGTGCTCTCCGCATTTTTCATCACTTACTCCATATCCCATATCGCCCGCGTTCTTTTCGCACACGATCGCGCGCTGTTCCGTGTGGGAATAGAGCGGTAGCGAGACAACCTCGTTAAAAAAGAACACATGCCCCAGCACATGTTCTTTTTTTAAAAATCAATGCGGGACACAATAACGCTCAAACCCAGTTGTCATTGTTGCCATGCCCTCCTTGTCAATCATATAGCCCTCAAATCCGTGAATATTTTCAATGAAACGAATCCCTTTGTATCCCATTGCAAACGCAGCAGTGGCGTAACAATCCGTATCACATATGGTGGGGCCGATGACTGTCAAACTCACAACATCGTTTAGACTCTCACTACGATTGAGCGGGTTGTAAATGTGCGCACCGCGAATATAGGTTCCTGAAGTAGCGATGGCTTCATTGTGAAGAGACACCACTTTTACAATCTCATCGCGATGAAACGGATTTCTAATTCCAACCTTCCAATCGACGTCTTGCGCATTGTGCCCACTTACCTGCACATCACCACCGGCATCTACAAAAAAATTTGAGAAACCTTTTTTTGAAAGAATATCCACAGCACCTTCTATGGCCCATCCTTTTACAAGCCCTGAAGGATCATAGGTGCCATCACCACGCATGATATCAAAATAGCCATGTGTGGATTGCTTCATGCTTTGAGAAAGGGCAAATACGGTCTTCATGTCATCACTATATTCTTCTGGCGTTAATTCCCCTCGATTGATACGAGAGATCTCGCTTGTGTCTTTGTAGGTACTAAACGTCTCATCAATATATATAAGGTACGCAAATACATCCTCAATATCCTGAGGACCTTCCATCTTGTCTACGATTTCTACAGTAATCGGCATTCCCATGAGAAGCCTTGTTTCTTTGTAGGTCATACATAAAAAATATTAATTGTCCGCTATTCCATAACATATCTTCACATATTTCAGAATATATTCCAGGCTCCCAAAAACAAAATGTCGCTTGTTCTCAAGCGACATTTCCTACTCTTCTTCAAGCTGGCACTCGGGATAAGGTTTAACGGGAGCTCGTTTCGCGCTCATATCATTCCGGAAAAAAAGGACTCTTCCCAACGGTGTATCGCGAGCACACTGAAATCCCTGAGAAGCCAAAACAAGAAATATGCAACATTTTTCCTTTTTTCCTATTCCACATCTCTGTGGATTCGGTACAAGAAACTCTCCCATGATTTTCACCTCCTTTCTTAGGGAGTCACGGGCGGAAGTACACGATGAGGTGTAAGCGGCGCAAGAATGGTACGCACATGTGTGCGAACAGATTGGAGCCATTTATTCCACATTCCTACATCCTCTGCGCGAGGAACAAGAATAATTGCAAAGGCACCCACCAATTCATTCTCATCCTCAATTTGAACCGAGGTATACGCCTTGCCATCTTTGCGCATCTCAACGCGTACGCTATCAAGCCAGACCGAGAATAGAGGCTGACACATAGGATATGTTGGGCCCATAATCACCTCGAATGCAAGAACGCCGCGTCCCTCACTCCGAGTAAGGTTTTCACTGAGTATTACACTCGAAAACGGAATCGTGCGCACTCTATGTCCTTTTTTTCCCGCAGGTTTTGACCGCGCATATGCGTAAGAGGGTGCGAAACCCCATCCCGTCCCTACGACACCCAAAAAAACAAGAGAAAAAAGAAGCAACACCAAACGCTTCTTATCCATACTTTCATCCATCTCCTCTCAAAATGATTGTCAACGAACTCACAGTAAAAATAGCACAGGCAGGTATTCTAATCAATAACCGCGTTCAAGAGGATGATGAACGACGGGTAGAACGAAACGCACTAAAAAGAACGAATAAAAACAAAAAGAAAAGCACAATACGCCACGACGAACTCACTGGCAGGGTTGCCGCGCTTCCAATATGTGCAAAAAGAGCTGAAGAAGATGCGGAAGAGAAAACAGAGGAAGAGGAAACCGTGGAAGAAGATCGTTGAACGAAGGGAGATAAGGAAGATCCTGAGATAGGTGTAGTAGGATTCGCCTTCACTGCAAGAGCCTCTTGCGCCGCGGATACCTGCGGCAAGTCTGTGATCACGAGAGCAACGCTCGGCAACGGAGCGGCAATGCTATTCTGATTCATAACGTCAAGCGCTATCGTGCCCGACGCCATGCGTATCGTCGCGATGCCCGCTTTTCTTGCGTCGAATGTAGCTGTGCCAAAGAGAGTGGGATCAGAAAATCCATGGGGATATCCCGCAGTTTTTATGAGCACGCCGCGCGTGTTATCAATCGCATCATAAGAAGGCTCATTGAGCGGCATCCATGATCCTGCAAAATAAAACGAACTCACCTGAAGCAAATCGGGAGGATATGACAACGTAGTTCGCACCGTATAATTCCTCTCTCCTTGAGGGTTCACGGCGAGCGCCATAGTAAACTTCTCGCCTCGCGCCACCTGAAGCATAGAGGGAGTAAGCGTGAACGATGTGCTTGCCGCACAAGCAGGCATGGCGAACGCTCCCATCATCACCGCCAAGATCCCAATACGATAATATTTCATATATTGCCTATACCATAGATTACCCAAGTATGGTAGAGGCTCCTCGCATCAGGATCCATTTCATCGCAGTACGAGACCTTCTCACAAGACACCAAACATTACAAAGCAACTCAATTGGGTCAGCAGCCATTACCACTACAACCGCCGCAGCATCTCCTATTAAACTAGGTCATATTTTATCAGTCGGGGAAGGAAATCTATGTTTTTCGTCATTCATTATTCCAATCCTCTTCTCCGTTTTCTTGACGAATATGCCGTGGATGTTCCATCTCCGCTCTTAATTCCGCAATTCTATCTTTAATCATAGCCAGACGGTAATATTCTTCCGACTGTGCGGAAAGATGCATTTGTTCAACAAGGCGATCAATCATCTCCTGATATTCTTTTTTTGTCATCACAAAACTTTCTTTTTCATCCATTCGTTCACGCACCTCTTCATCTTCTTGGCGGGCAATTTCATCAACACGCCCATTTCGCTGCCAAGAAAATCCGATAAACACAATATCCTGATACAACATTTTTGCCTGGCGTTTTTCTTCCTCCGTCGCAGAACCTGAAGTAAGCACTACTGTCAACAACTCTGAGCTTTGGCCTGGAGTTGTTGACAATTATCATACCGGCATATAAAGTTAGGTTACCTAATAATTTAGGTATTATGCACCAGGATGAAACACTTATTAATCTCATTATCACAGCGCTCCGGACACTGCGCGAGCACACTACGCGACATGGAAAAATAGATCGTTTTTCCATTGCGCAATTTAAAATCCTTTGTTTTGTCGCTCGGCAACACAACCCAACCATGAAAGAGGTGGCGCATCATCTCTCCATCACCCCACCTTCTACCACCGTGCTTATTCACCGCATGATCGCTGCAGGAGCTCTCAAAAAAATACATGATACACACGATCGCAGGATTATCCATTTATCTCTCACCGCGCAAGGAAAAAACAAACTGAAAGAAAAACGAAAAAAGATTACCTCGCGAATTCATGCGCTGATTTCACATCTTACCCAAGAAGAAAAACAACAACTCACGACGATTCTTTCCAAAATAATGCCCACGTCTCCATCACTATGAGTTTTCTACGCCATCATATAGCCATTATTATCGGTGCCGCACTTGTAAGCATAGGAGTCATATCATACGCAATGTGGGGATATGCGACACAGAGTGCATTCACTTTTACAACCGTGACCCCCATGACGATTCAAGAAGAGGTGCATGCGGACGGCACCGTGCAGGCTGCGGAAGTAGTCAATCTCGCATTTGAACGCGGCGGAACTATTCGCGCAGTGTATGCACAAGCTGGAGATGAAGTACATGCAGGGATGCCTCTCATTGCACTTGATATATCAGAATTAAGCGCCGAACAGGCGGCAGCACAAGCGGCGATGGATACGCAACACGCCAAATTAGAAGAATTAATCGGGGGGGCGCGTCCAGAAGATATTCAAGCTGACAACTTAAAAGTCTCTACTGCGCTCACCACACTCACCAATGCGCAGGATACGCTCTCGAATACTCTCCACGATGCCTATACCGCAGCGGATGATGCGATACGAAACAAAAGCGATCAACTCTTTTCAAATCCGCGTTCATCGTCTCCCCAGTTTATTTTCATTCCTGATGAACAGCTTACGATTGATATTCAACTCGCGCGTGTGGGGATTGAAACAATGTTAACCGCATGGGATCACTCCCCATCTCCGGAAACAACGTTCGTAACCAATAACCTCCAACAAATATCATCGTTCCTCACAAATGAAGCGCGGGCAGTCAATTACTTGCTCCCCACAAAAGAAATGCCCCAATCTACTATCGACGCGTATAAATTGGCTATCTTCGGAGCACGTACGGCAATCGACACTGCTCTTACTAATGTTTCTTCTGCAGAGCAGGCGGTCACTTTGGCACAGAAGATGCTTGCAGAAGCACAACACAACGTAATTTCCCTAAAAGCAGGAGCAACTGCAAAGCAAATCGAGGCACAACGGGCACAGTATGATCTTGCAAAAGCTAATCTGGATCTTGTCAATGCGGAACTCAACACCATGACACTGCGCTCTCCTCTCACGGGTATTGTCAGTACACAAGACGCACAGGTGGGAGCGCTCGCAACACCGAATACGCCTTTAGTATCTGTCATCTCTAGTACTCAATATCAAGTAGAATTATTTGTTCCGGAAACGGATATTGCAAAACTGCAACAAGGACAAACAGCATATGTATCGCTTGATGCTTATGGAATACATGATGACTTTAAGGCATCGGTAATCCATATCGATCCTGCGTCCACTCTTGTTGCGGGAACACACACCTATAAAGTTATCCTTCAGTTCAACGATAACGATAGTCGCATAAAAGCCGGGATGCATGCACATGCGCGCATCATCACTGCCACACATGATAATGTGTTGGGAGTACCCGCAAGCGCGATCATACAACGCAGAGACAACACGGTCGTTCTTGTGCAGTTAAGCAAAGGAACGGTGAAAGAACAAACTGTCGCGACAGGCATTACCGGGGCAAACGGATTTACAGAAATCACAGCAGGACTCCAACCAGATACGCACATCGCCACGTTCGGTCTATCACAATAAATACTACACGAACACAACGATTTTATCGCACTATGTTACCACAAGAAGAACACACCATCACTCCTCCTCATTATGAACACCCTTTGAAACGCCTCTCGAAAAATGCATGGGTTCTTACCATACTCATCTCTCTTCTTTTCTTGGGAAGCGCGTGTGCGTTTGCATATCTGAGTATCACTCATGGGGTAATCTACACAGACAATGCAGACATCGAAGCACCCCTTATTGAGCTTGCACCTCAAAATCAAGGTATCTTGCAAAATATTTACGTTCACGAAGGAGATGTCATTGATGCAAATACCATTGTCGCACAAGTTGGCAACGAACTCCTTCAGACGACTATTACCGGCATCGTTTCATCTGTCAATGTCAACACGGGTAAGTTATTCAATCGCGGAGAAACTGTCGTCAGTATGTTTGATCCTCACGCATTGCGAGTCGTGGGACACATCGATGAAGACAAGGGCATTTCACATATACGTATCGGTGCACGCGCCACTTTTACCGTGGATGCATTCGGATCAAAACGCTATGAAGGAATCGTAGATGAGATCAGCCCTTCCTCCCGGCAAGGAGACATTGTCTTTAATATTTCGGATAAGCGCGAGGTAAAGCAATTCGACGTCAAAATACGATTTGACACGCATGCGTATCCGGAATTAAAGAATGGAATGTCAGCAAAAATATGGATCTCCCCATAGCATCTCCGCACGAGCACCCTGTCCCCGCTGGATCCTCCTCTACGCGGTGGCTCGTTCTTCTCACGGTAATGGTGGGGACGTTTTTGGGGAGACTTGATCAAACTATTGTCAATCTCGCGCTTCCTAAAATTATTAACGATTTTGGCATTACGGTTTCGGCGGCAGGATGGATTGCCACCGCGTATATTCTTGCCAACGCAATTTTTGTACCCGTATGGGGAAAACTAGGTGATACAATCGGAAGGAAAAAAGTATATATTATTGGGTTTGTCGTATTTATTATAGGATCCATCCTTGCCGGACTCTCGTGGAACCTTACTTCCATGATCGCGTTTCGCATTATTCAAGCCATTGCAGGATCCGCGGATTACCCTACGGCTATGGCCATTCTTGCGATCACGTTTCGCGAAGGAAAAGAACGTGCGCAAGCTCTTGGAATCTGGTCCGCATCCTTTGCAGCAGCAACAGTCTTTGGACCGCTTGTGGGGGGACCGCTTATCGATACGTTTGGGTGGCGGTCGGTATTTCTTGTCAACTTACCAGTCGGAATTGTCGGGCTTTTGATGGCGCTTTCATTTATTAAGGAATCAACATCGGAAAAGAAAACGAGTGTGTTCGATTGGTGGGGAGCACTGACACTCGGAAGCGCGCTTTCTGCTCTTGTCCTTGTGCTCGACAAAGGTCTCGAATGGGGCTGGCTTTCCACAAACAGCATAATTGCTTATAGTACCGTCCTTGTATTTATGGCTGTATTTGTGGCCATAGAACGGCATCACCCGGATCCCATTATCGATTTCAAATTCTTTAGAATACCGGCATTCGTACACACGCTGAACAACAATATCATTATTTTTATGGGAATGATGGGCGGCATATTCCTGATTCCGATTTTTGTGCAAACATTTCTGGGATACGACGCCACGCAATCCGGATACCTCTTCATGCCAATGGCATTTATGATGCTCATCGCCGCACCTATCGGAGGAAATCTTACAGGAAAAGTAGAACCGCGTTACGTAATTGCGGCGAGTACGCTCGTAGCCGCGCTTGGTATTTCTTTGTTCTCCCGACTCGATCCACGCTCCGGTCCGCTTGATATTATTATCCCCTTATCCATTATGGCATTCGGGCTTGGTTTTGGTATGCCGCAGCGCACGAATATCATTGCATCCGTAGTTCCTCAACACGAAATCGGTGTCGCCTCATCGATCCTTGCACTGGCACGCAATATTGCCGGTGCATTTGGCATCGCAATATTCGGAACCATCTTACAACACACCACAGAAGCACGATTACTGCGCATCTCTATGTGGAGCACGATTCATCTCACCAATGCGCTCGATTATCGTCGAGCGATAGGACTCATGATACTGAAAGCTCAAGTAGCCTCGTACGGAGATGTATTTGCTATCGCATCAGTGCTTCTTGGCATAGGGGCAGTAAGCGCATTGTTTATTCGCGTGCCTAAAAACACCTCTCCACACGAAGAGGTGTTTATCGAATCATAGGAACGGAAGTCTCCTTAGATCTTCCCCACCAGATCAATGCCGGGCTCAAGTGTTTTCCCTTCCGGCTCCCAACTTGCGGGACACACATTGCCCTTGTGTTCGCGAACAAATTTTGCCGCCTGAAGCTTGCGCAACAATTCTTTCGCGCTTCGCCCTATAGCATTATCGTGAATCTCAATTGTTTTTAATACTCCATCGGGGTCAATCACAAACGTTCCGCGTAACGCAAGTCCCTCTTGATCAAGATACACTCCGAATTCACGACACACATTTCCGGTTGGGTCTGCAAGCATAAGAAACGGCACTTTTTTAATTGCTTCTGAGTGATCATGCCATGCCTTGTGCACGAACTCAGTATCGGTCGAGATACTCATGACCTCTGCTCCGAGTGCGTTGAACGCATCATAATGATCCGCTAAATCCTCAAGCTCCGTGGGACAAACAAACGTGAAATCAGCCGGATAAAACACGAGCAGCACCCACCTTCCACGATATTCCTCAGACTTCACTGTTACAAAACGATCCTTACGCGGATCATATGCCTTTACTTCAAAATCTTCGATAGGGTGTCCAATGGTAATCATATTTTTCATTTACTTCATTAAAAATTGATGCAATACACGGGGAACGCAGATCTCCCCATCCACTCTACCACACTGTTCCATAATAAAAAACCGCGCGAGTTCATGTCGGCGCGGTTTATTAATATTATTTTATTCTACGAACGTGAGTACACTCTTCACGGATCATCGGCCTCGAAGGGGTTGATATGATCCGCCTCCTCGGCACGAACATCGCTCAAAAGCTCCTCCTCGTTCAATGGGCGCGTAGAACTAAAAGAAGAAGTGGGTTCTTGTCCGTCGAGCAAATGCTGCACGCCTGTATCGCTAAAACGCGGATACCGCGGTTCTGCGGCACAAGCATCCTCAACATGATGCGCAAGACGAAGCGTCGCACAAAACTCCTCGGCAATCTGGCGGTACATCTTATCGCGGTCTTCATGATAAAACTCGCACTCTTTATGGAACGATCCGACGACCGTGCCTTGAGAGGCATAGCAGTCAAGCGAGACTCGCAGCGCATACCTACGCTTAGCATTATCGACGTAAGGGCTTTGTCCGGTTTCTTTCGTATAAAGCAGGTACAAATCTCTGTGGGTCAAATCGTAATAAAGAAATAAGTCCCTGAATAATTTCTTTATGTCTTCTACCTCTCCTGTTTCCGCATCATCAACAGTAGCCTGTGGAAATCTTCCTACCCACCACTTGTAAAAAGAATCAGTACGTCTAGGTCTTTCTTTATTATCTAGAAATATCTCATTCTCATGAATCGTTCCTACAATCACAAACTGTGGATTTGAAATGCCAAGCGCATCAATGACATCCTTATCGAGCACTTCACCGCGCACACTATTGCGCCCCGCGAGCATACACTCCGCACCCGCTTCCTGTAAGACGTTGATGAGTGCGTGCTCTACCGGACTGCGCATTCCTGCTTGAGACACGGCAAGGCCAAACATAAAACCTGTGAGGTCTTGCTTTTTTTCTTCTTTTTCCTCTTTCTTTCTCGAAGTAAGAGAAGTAAGCAATACTCCTGACACTAGCATTAAACAACCATCTGCCACACATTTTAAAATTGTCAAATCCATCTCGAATCCTCCGTTCGATTGCTGGAGTTATACTAGCATATATTTATTACGGAGCCAAATCTTAGCGGGAAAACAAATTTCTAAATGCCGGTAATTTTATCGATTTCCGTGGTCTGGATCGTGGACGCAAGCGACATCACGCTATCGCCATAGCTTGCAATGAGTGACGACTTGCTGCACACATTACCTGAATAATATCGGCAGGCCGCATTACGCGAGGCAGTATATCCTCCGGAACTTGCTCCTAAATCAGATAAATACATGGCCGACGCCATAAATGCATCACGCGGATCCCATGGATTAGCCATACCGGAAAAGCCAAGCGCAGAAGCTACGCGATCCTTCAAGAGCATCCATGTCGATGCGATAAATTGCGCCGGCCCCATCGCGCCTCCCCATCCTACCGACTGAGGACACGACACGACCGTATGAAGAGGATCTACATCAAGCGCAGCGGCAATCGTAAGAAACGGGGGCACATCGCGTGTGGGACTCATGACATTATCAAACGCTCGACCAGATTTTACGCTCACCCCCGCGCCTGTTTTCGTATCCGTCAAATAGCACGTACCTTGGTTGGTACCAAGATTTGATTCCTGCGTCATGATCGCAAGAAGAAATGCGGGATCCACCCCTGTCCCCTTTTGTGCAGAACGTGCGTACGAGTACGCTTGTCCAAATGGAATAGGATTGGATCCTCCTGCGAGAGCAAACAACCGCGCCTTGATTGCATCAGCCTGTTTTTTCTTTTGCTCCACGAGTGCTGTGTAGGAATGTTCATTATTCTTACTGATAGCGAGAAGTTGTTTTTGCTGCGCTTGATTGGCCTGCACCGTTTTTTGTTCCTGCTGGATCGCATAGCGCGTATCAATAGCAGCGGTTTGTTTCACTACAAGTGTATTTTTTTCAGCAGTACTTGAAGCTTCGTGAACAGCAAGCTGCAACGAAAGCACCCCTAGACTTTGCTGTACTGTCTCAATCTTTATAATATCGTCCCAAAATGCAGACAATGATCCACTCGAAAGCAATACTTCCGGAATGGTAATATTGTCAGTTTGCTGCACTTCACGGAATAGCGCACCGATATCTTCTTTGTCACGCGCAATGGCGGCATCAAGCGTATTAATCTCGCCTTGTTTTGTGGTAATGTTATCGCCCAGTGTTTTAATTAAAAGATTTTTGGCTTGAATATCGAGCTGTTCAGATCTGATCTTTGCCGTAAGTACGTTAATATCATTCTGGAGTGAGGAGGATTTGGTCTGTGCGATGCTCAAATCATGTTGTGCCTGTGCCTGTTCGGCTTGTACTTCAGCGAGTTGAGCCTCAAGCTGTGCCCGTTCTTCAGTGGTAAGTACTTGTCCGTGCGCAGAAAAAACAGAAACATTCAAAAAGAACCCGCCACACCACAGGATTATAGCGAGAAATACATAAAGAGACCGGAGCGTGATAGGCATGAGGAATATCAAATTTTATTGTACCATACACGCAGAGAGGACACACCGATCTGTGTTGTCCTACATATACAATCAAGATAAATTTACGTACACTGGAGAAGAACAAAGATATGGCTATTTCTGAGGAGAATTTATCCGACGAGGAACTCGTCGCACGCGTGCAAGGAAATAATGAGATGGCATTTGGGGTATTAATGAAGAGGTACCAAGATCGTCTGCTTCGTTATGGCCGAAGATTCCTTGCAGAACACAGCCACATTGAAGATATCGTCCAAGATATTTTTATACGTGCGTATCAAAATATCCAAAGTTTCGATACTTCAAAACGATTTTCTCCGTGGCTCTACCGCATTGCACATAACGCATTTGTGAACGCACTCCGGACACGACAACACACTCCTTTGCTTTTCATGAATTTTGACACACTCCTTTCTCACCCCACCTACGAAGAAAAATTGGAAAATAAAGAGGAGGCGCAGCATATGAATGCGATGTTGGAGTCAGGCCTGAATACAATTCCTGCAATCTATCGGGAAGTACTCATTTTGTTTTATGGAGAAGAGCTACGCTATCAAGAAATTGCAGACATCCTCCACATTCCAATAGGGACGGTGGGCATCAGATTGCGACGCGGAAAAGAACTATTAAAAAAATTACTTCATTCCGCGACACATTATAATACGCACTAATATACACTATGCCTCACGATACGGACATTTCAACACGTGTGTTGGAAAAAATTAAAGAGAAGAAAATACACATGCGCCCCAAACTCTATTTTGCGGCACAAATTATTTTGGTAGCTGTTCTTTCTTTGGGCGCCCTTATACTCACGATGTTCATCATGAGCTTTGTACTCTTTAGTCTTCAAGAAAGTGGGGAACAGTTTTTACTTGGCTTTGGCCTGTCAGGTATTATCACGTTTTTAATTCTCTTTCCCTGGATGCTTTTTGAAATCGATATCATTCTGGTTCTTCTTGTGGAATGGCTCTGGCGTTTATTTAAATTTGGGTACCGCACCTCGCTACTTGCCATCTTTCTCCTTATCATCATGGTCGCCCTCCTAGGAAGCCTCGCACTTAACAGCACATCGCTCCACCGCGCGCTTCTCGACAAGGCAGATCAGGATAAGTTGCCGCTTATTGGCTCGTGGTACGAACAAATTCATGATTCTCATGTCACGCATGGAATCTTCCGCGGAAAAATAATTTCTATTAAAAATAAAACGGTGGTGATCAGCCACGATGATACAGACCGCGACACCGATGATGGTACATGGACTGTCATGCTTCCCTCTGTTTTTAATGTCGCCACTCTTCATGAAGGCGATAAACTCTACGTGGCAGGAGACAACAATAATGGGATTATCCAAGCCTATGGTATCCATGTAGTGACAAATCTCCACGAATGAAATAAATATCCACCTCCTGTGTAGTAACAAATAAAGACTTATGAAAAAAACTACTCTCTCGATATGGTTTATCGGGGCATCGCTCGTCTATGCCTTGTATGTAAATATGAAAGGGACCACCCCGGAACGCGCACTTCACAACCTTCTTTCCCAACCGGAGGAGCAAATTGCCGTCTCTTCTGGGTCGCAATTGCTTGAAACGACGAATACGCCCGTTTCTACCCTCCCCTCATCACTCCCCGCCTCAGAACCTGCAAAACCTGCCGCCCCGACCCTTTCTTCGCAACATGGCAAATATAAAGACGGAACCTATCGAGGCGATCCGGTAGATGCATATTACGGGACGGTTCAAGTGGAAGCCGTAATAAAAAACGGCGTAATTACTAATGTCACATTCCTGCAATACCCGAATGACAGAAGCACATCACGCTACATTAACAGTCAGGCGATGCCTCTCTTGCAACGTGAAGCCATTCAGGCACAAAATGCACATGTCAATATCGTTTCAGGTGCCACTGATACCAGTATGGCATTTCAACAATCACTAGAAAGCGCGCTCCAACCTGCCACAATTTAAAAACGGAAAAAATTATTATACCCATGTTCGCATTTATTGATACCGCACTTAACAGGATCACCATGTATCGCTTGGTACTGTACTATCTTATCGCACTCCTTGGCGCAGCGACGTTGTTCAGCATGCTAGGAGTGCTCCCCTATGATCCCACGGCAATCGTCTTTTCCACAATCGTCCTTCTCGTGGTGACTTGGATAACAAATCGCGTATTTGCTCACGTCTTTCATGCGCAGGAGAATGCAGAATCAGTCTATATTACCGCATTCATTCTCGCACTCATTATCTCTCCTGTAACCGCACAAAATTCCGCAGGGTTGGGATTTTTAATATTTGCGGGAAGCTGGTCTATGGCATGCAAATATCTTTGTGCGATCAGAAAAAAACACATCTTCAACCCTGCCGCATTTGCAGTAGCGCTCTCCGCAATAGCTATCAATCAATCAGCGACATGGTGGGTAGGAGGAAATCTTCCTCTTCTTCCGCTTGTAGTGCTGGGGGGCATTCTCGTCGTACGTAAAATACAAAAAACCGATCTTGTTCTTAGTGCCATTATAGTAGCCTTAGGAATAAGTATAGTCACGTCATCATCGAAAATAATCCTGAATCCAATACTTCAGACACTCCTTCATTCATCACTCTTCTTTTTTTCTTTTGTGATGCTCACAGAACCATTGACGACACCTCCCGGGCGTACCATGCGCATTCTCTACGGTGCCATTGTCGGCGCCTTGTTCGTGCCCGCTGCACACATTGGCTCATTTTATTTTACGCCTGAACTGGCCTTACTCGCAGGTAATATCTTTTCTTATGCAGTAAGCCCAAAAGAACGTCTACTTCTTTCTCTGCGCGCAGTAGAACAAATAGGAACCGACATGTATGATTTTATCTTCCGCCCTGATCACACATTCTCTTTTCGCCCGGGGCAATATCTCGAGTGGACGCTCAGTCACGCGTCCCCCGATGATCGCGGCAATCGCCGTTACTTCACGATCGCCTCTTCTCCCACAGAACAAGAAATTCGTCTAGGGGTAAAATTCTATCCGCAGGGAAGCAGTTTTAAACGCGCTCTCGCAGCGATGAAACAAGGAGACACCATTACTGCATCACAACTGGCAGGAGAATTTACGCTTCCGCGCGACCCGGCGCAAAAACTGGTATTCATTGCGGGAGGGATTGGGATTACTCCATTCCGCAGTATGCTCAAATACCTCATCGATATGCAGGAACACAGGCCCATTACGCTTTTCTACGCAAACAAAAAAGTGGCCGATATCGCCTATAAACCCATCCTTGATGAAGCGTGGGAACAATTAGGAATCAAAACAGTATATAGCGTAACCGCAGAACAAGGTCCGATTCCGGGTATCTACACACGATCGATCAGTGCGGAGATCATTGCAAAAGAGATACCTGACTATTGTGAATGCACCTTCTATATCTCGGGTCCTCGTACCATGGTTATTGCATTTGAGGCGATACTGAACCAAATGGGAGTACCGCGCCGCCAGATTAAAGTAGATTTTTTTCCTGGATTTGCCTAATCTTTGGAACACTCTCTTATACGCTGCAACCTTTTTAAAAAAATCAGAAGTATCTCTCTCAAACCCGCAACACCCGAATTTGGATGTTGCGGGTTATTTTTTCAGATAATATTGTTCTCGCCACTCTCCTGTCGAAATCCAAACGAAAATCTAAACACCAATCTAGTTTTTTTGATTATCGAAATAAAACTCATAATAGGTTGCGCCCACGAGACTGCTCAAGATAATCCAAAACACAAACTCCTCAACAGGAAAACGCACCCCCATTACTTGAATCCATCCAAGATAATCACCTGGAAAATTCCACTGATGCAGCTGCAATGCTGTAATTTCATGAGTGATATAGACAAAAAAGAAATAGGGAATAATCAGCAGGGTGCGCCGCACTATCTTCGGTTTTTTTACACAAATAATAAAGAAAGGGATCAGAACAAAAAGACAAAGTACAAAGTAGGCCTTGGAAATATAGAGTAAGGAGGGAGACGGGGTGTAGATCACAAGAAGTAAAAAAACACTTAACACGCCCGCAATGAACATTTTTAATTGTTGTTCGCTTTTATATAAGACAAGACGGGTACGATCGATGAAATGCTCATAAAAAAGAAAGATCTGAAGTAGCCACAAAACAAACCACACCATCACGTCGATCTGTACTACACCAAAAATCCTTCCCCACAAAAGCCCCCCATTCCACCCCCAAGCTTTGTTAAATTCAGCGATAAAATCAAAGACAAAACAAAATAACAACCCCACAATAAGTGCTGCTCCGACCACATTGAGCCTTATGCGCCGCTCTCTAAGAATAAGGTAAAGAGAAGGGATGCCCAGGAATAAAAACGTAGATGTCAAAAATTCTGTATGCCATACAACCGAAACAAAAACTGCGATGCAATTGAGCACCACGAGTACAAGAATATCAAGCATCGTTCTCATAACCATATTATGTTCGCATCATCTTTCATCTCACTATAACATATACCAGTGACTCATAGATATGTTTCACATCATCTGTCGGACAAGAAAAAACCATGTTCACGACATGGTTTTTAGAATTACAAACTTAAGACTTACGCTAGCCAGCGTAAGTCTTAACACTATTCCTCTTCATCCAAACTACGAAGAAACTCTCCCGTGCTCATCACATGCGCCCCCCTATTACGCATCTCCTGAAGCGCACGATCCCCGTCGCCAGGATGTTGATTCACCGCACGGCATGCGTCAGAAAGCAGAACGACTTCATATCCACGTTCACATGCATCACGAACCGTTGACAACACGCAATAGTCTGTCGCAAGTCCGCACACTAAAAGTCGTAAAACGCCAGGACTCATATCACTCTCAAACGCAGAATATCCGTCTGCATTACCCAAACCCTTCGAGATAATGACAAGTCGCGGATATTCGGTGGGGATATGGACTTCTGGATGGAACTTTGCTCCCTCAGTACCTTGCACACAGTGCACCGGCCACTTTTTAAAATGCGGCGTTTCTGGCTGATGCCAATCTCGGGAAACATAAATCTGAAGATTCATCGTAACCGCCCATGCAATCATCGTATTCACAGGATCGATTATCTCATGAGCACGCGAGACCCCCAATGCACCACCCGGAAAAAAATCATTCTGCAGATCCACGAGTACCAAAGCAGTACTTCGCATGTTTTGTTCCTCCTCTTTCAATTTTCAACGCCCCGAATTTATTAAAACACAAATATTCATACTATGCAAAAAACAGCGGGGTTCATATCTTACTATATGAAAATATGATATACTATTAGGTATACTAGCAATACTATGTCTACCAAACATAATAATATTTTTTTAGTGTTCATCGCTATTATAGTGTTCATCGTAGGGGGATTTATCTTTTGGAAATATAAATCAAACAAAAAACTAACACCTCCTCCCGCTTCTTCGGGGCTTGAACAAACAGTTGCTTCAAGTGTTACGCAGGGCGTGCTTCCTTCTCTCAATAACTCCCTCACCCCCCTTCAAAATCAACCGAACCTCAACCCTATTCAAACAGCGAATCCTTTCACAACCATAAAAACAAACCCATTCAAATAATATGAAACGTGTTCTTTTCTCATTCGTTTTTTTAAGTCTCGCAACAGCTTTTGTCTTGATTCCTGCGCGGCACATTCATGCACAAAGCACGAGCACTGCACCAGTTACATCGCCCGCCACCATCAGCTATCCTGTTTCCGCCCTAGGCAACTGCTCAAGCAAGTCGGATTGCAAAACATATTGCGATGATGCTTCCCACGTGCAAGCATGTCTTGATTTTGCAGAACAACATAATCTGATGTCTCCGAACGACGTGGCCATCGCAAAAAAGTTTATTGCCGCAGACACCCAGGGACCGGGAGGGTGCACCGATCAGCAATCGTGTGAAGCGTATTGCAATGATATTGGGCATATCAACGAGTGCGTCGCATTTGCAAAGAAAACAGGAATCCTGCCGCCTGATAAACTGCAACAGGCAGAACAGATACAATCTGCGCTTGCAAAAGGGGTGCAACCTCCGCCTTGCAAGAACAAAGAAGAATGTGACACCTACTGCAGCGAACCGGCACATATGCATGTGTGCGTAGCGTTCGGGGAAGCAGCAGGATTTCTTAGGGGGCAGGATCTGGAAAATGCAAAGAAAATGGTAGCTGCTATTGACGCCGGAGCTACGCCGCCGCCTTGTAACGGTAAAGATGCGTGCGATGCTTACTGCGCCGAACCTGCCCACATGGCGACCTGCATCACGTTTGCAAAACAGGCAGGCCTCATGACTCCGGAAGAAGAAAAAAATTCACAAGGAGTGCTCACCGCGCTTCAAAAAGGAGTAACACCGCCGAATTGCAAAGGAAAAGACGCGTGCGATGCCTACTGCGCCGAACCTGCACATTTTGATGAATGCACAAATTTCGCGGTCGCCGCGGGCTTTATGACACCGGAAGATGCCGCCATCGCAAAAAAAACGGGGGGAAAAGGCCCTGGCGGATGCACATCAAAAGAATCATGCGATGCCTTCTGTAAAGATCCGAACAATCAGGAAGCATGTTTCAACTTTGCGAAAGATAATGGCCTGATTTCGCAACAAGATCTTCAGAATATGCAAAGCCAGCAGGGACAGATGCAAAAATCGCTGCAAAACATTCCTCCTGACGTACTTACGTGTTTGAACAATACTATCGGGGCAGACACACTTCAAAAATTACAAAGTGGAAGTATTATGCCATCATCGGATATCGGCAAAAAAATGAGCCAATGCTTTCCACAAATGCCGCAGCAAAACGCGCATCAACAAGAATCTGGCGGATCGAACACGCCCTTCATGAATGGTCCTCAACAGCAAAGAATGAACGGACCACAAGAAATGCCGCATAGCGGTCAGCAGCAGACGATGATCCCTCCCTTCCATGGAAATAGTGATCAAAATGGAAACAGAATGCCAAACCAGCTAAACCGGAATACTATGCCCTCACAAGATGGAATGATACCTCAGGAACATTATCCTCAACAACAAGGCTCGATGCCCCCGCAAGAAGGAAATCAGCAATTTATGCCACAAGGAGGACCGCAAGGAAACCAACCATCGGAGACGCCCTATACGAATCAAGAACAGCAAGGATCATTCCCTCCCCAAAATACAAATATACAAATGCCTCCTCAAAATATAATGTCACCGCAAGGGGGAGAAGAAAATGCCCTACCCGGAACACTCTCCGCCCCTCCCCTGCCTACTCCAGAAAATACTCCACAAATGCCACAGACGATGATGCCGCAGAACACTCCCGCGTCTCAACCTTCTCCACAAGCTTCACTGTATAGACAATCTCCGTTTGCGTTTCTCTTTGAGCTCATCACACACTCCCTGATCCACTAATCACGCATCAAAAAACGAAAAATAAGAATACCGCGGTCTTGCGCCGTGGTATTGGGTAACTCACAAAATACTCCGGCCCTTCTGCTCTATTTACGAGGAAATATAATATAAGAATAGATGGCGCTTGCCATAATAGCAAGAAAAATAGGTCCAACGAGAAGTCCGATACCCCATATCCGTGGCATGAAAGTACCGATAAAAATGAGCAGGCTCGCGATACCGAAAAGCGGACGAGCAAATTGATGCGTCTTCATCCAATCTTCATCAGAAGAAAGGGTCCATGGCGTACGAATGCCAAAAAACCAATTGCGTCGAAGCATCGGCAACAGCATGCTTATCACAAAGAACAGCGCGGCGAGTGCGGGAAGCGTAGCACGAAGCACATCAATTTGCAGCACACCCAATGCCTTGCTTAGTTTTAGAGCGTACGAATACGCGAGAAACGAGGAAAGCAAAATCCAAAACAGGTCATACACATACCGAAAGCCGGGAAATCCTTTTGCAATAGGATCGATCGCGGGCAAAAGCGCCCATAAACCCCACAACATCAATAATGTGATAGGGAGACCAAATGCAAGTCGGAAATCTCCTAGAGAGGGGTATACGAGCGCTCCGGTAATAAACACAGCAAGCACAATGACACATATGAGCACTCCAGAAACTTTTGTATTCATATAATCAGTAGGAAAAAATTTTAAAACCCGAGTACTTCGTTGACCAGAATAATACGAACCGTTCTCTTCATAAATGGCTGTTCCCGTTCCACAATGAGAAGTTTAGAAATTGCACTCCCGCCCATTCCCACGCTTTTCATCCGCTGATCCTCAAGAGGAAGAACATACTCCCGAACCCGTTTCATCGCGTCCTCAAGATGAGAAGTTATTTTTTGCGTACCCACAACAAAAATCAAATTCGGCGAAGTAAAGGCAATATGAGGCAATTGACTGCCGGAGTTCGAAGCAATCACGAGCTCCCCGTCCTCAGTAATCGCATGCACGCTTCCAAGATAATAATCAGAAAGTACTGCTTGCTTGCGAAGTAATGCTTGCCTCATAGGATCTTGCTCGGCAAGAATGTGAGCGTGTACGTTATTCCACCCATGCGTTCCGGTTTTTAAGTAATCCACAAAACCAATCTCTTCCAGTGTACGCGAAGCTCCGTTCATCACTGATGCTCCTTTCGGAATCCATGAGATAATGTGTGCGAGCGCCTCCGCGCGCGCGTCAACCGCAATACCCTCCATGCCGCGATCAGCCAAACCACGGATTGTTTTTTCTACTGCCTCTTTGTTCGCTAAGATATGATAGCTCATAATATAAGATGTGTATCTCAAATAAATGATAAATTTCTAAAAGACTACTCTAAAACCAAAGCCCATTGTCATATGCCAAAACAAGTTTTTGCGAAACATACCCACGGAAAATCACCGTCAAGGTACCACTTTCCATGATAGGCGGCAATCGTAAGAATCTTACCGTTACTGGTTCGGCATGTTCCTGAATCAGTGGTAGTACTGATGAGTTCCGTACATCCGCGAAACGCATAATAATCCTCAAACGTGCTATGAGCCTTGCGGAGATACAACCAATATCCGATTCCAAAAGCAAGAACTAAAATCACAAAAATAATACCTATAGGGACAGCAAATCTATTTTTCATAGTCTTTAGATTTTTTGCGAAGTATAAATTTTTGCGAAGAACTCAATAGCTTATCTTTTCGGTGCACACAACCATACCAACAACAAGGACGACGCATCCCCTCTTTCAATTCCGAACGGACTCGATCCACGTGTTCTCGGCGCGTTTTCGGTTGTTTGACGGACATAACCCAACAGATCCATTCATTGCGGGCAAGCGGAGTAAGATTATTCCATTCCTCTAACGCATTCGAATCGGATATCAGAACGTTCCGTAAATCTTGCGGCAACGAATGCGCTACGCCACCGGAAATGTTCTTGGTTCTCATAAAATAGTAATAAAAATCCGAAATACTTTATACAATTTCTTAACCTGAGTGCGATTGATGCTCGATCAACAAAGAGTGGTAACATTTCCTAATCCTTACTCAACCACAATCTGACCCTTCATAGAAGGATGGACGCCACAATGATAGGTCATGGTACCAACGGTGGTAAATGTGAAACTAAATGAGCGCCCTGGAGCAAGGGTTCCAGAATTAAATAGATTACCATCGTCGGATGTCACAGTATGCGAAACATTATCATTATTAACCCACGTCACTCTTGTACCTCTTTTTATCGTGAGCATTGATGGATTGAATGCAAAATTTTTTACGATTACAGTAACTTGAGAAGATTGCGAAACTGTAGAAGTAGAAACGGAAACAAAAGATGAAGGTGCCGTTTGCGGTTGTGGTATAAGCGTATTAGTTGCTTCAGTATACGGGGAAGAGGGAGATGCTTTTGAAGTACCGCGCGAACTCCCTTTTAAGACAAAAAAGAGGGCGACCAAAATGACTACCACCACAACACCAATAAATATTTTTTTCATGATGTATCTTAATTTAATTATTTTTATCAAAACAAGACGCAGCAAGCGCGAATGACGCAGCGAGAAGACCAATATCACGCACAGTCACATCGGTAATGCCAGCGCATACAAGCACGATCACAAGCTGCAAAGCGCCCATCAGAGACGCGAGCCATGTCCATTGATTCAATACCAAAAGAGCACCAATGATCATATCAACAAACCCGGTAGCAACCATCGCGGGTATAAGAGGAAAGGGCACAAGCCTTGCCGCCCATGGTTGCAGATAACTTCCCCACCCTACGGGATTATGAACAATAAGAATCCCAATCCATGTAAATGTAATACCAAGGCCGATCCGCAAAACATGAAACGAAAATTTCTTCATAGTCATATTTTATGTGCAGAACACACGCCATATTTATACCTTTCTGCGAAAACAAGGATTATCCCCGTAAATACAGCATTCAAAATTTGAAGGATAGTAAACGCGGCATCTTGAATCATAATTGCATGTATAAAAAGAAAAACCGCTCCCAAAAACCAAAGCCTGTAGGCATAACGGCTAATACCTGCCGAACAATGTTCTTTAATAAGGTGCGAGGTCTGCGGTATATACGCCAACACTACAAAAAAACTTCCCACGAATCCTGTTACCTGATACCAAAACATAATCTATTCTTCTTGATAACCAGGAAACCAATCTTGTTTAATGCGATCTTCAGAGACGCCAACATGCCTGAGACTCGTTCCCAATGCATCTACCATGGGTTCTGGTCCAGAAATATAAAAAATCGGTTTTTGCATATCAGGCACAAACTCTTGAATTTTAACAATATCAATCCGTTCCGGCGCAATAATATACTGGATCTTAAGCTGCGGATTACTTTTTGCGAATCCTCCCAATTCATCCTTAAAGACAATATGTTCATCTCTATTTCCATAGAGAAGCGTGATGTGTGCTTGTTCTCCTCTATGATCGAGTTCTTTCAGAATGGAGTGAAACGGCGTAATACCAATACCGCCCGCAATGAAGACATAGTCTTGGGTAAGATCTTCAAGAATAAAATCTCCTTCGATATCAGTTACTTCGATAGAATCGCCTACGGAAAGATTGGCAAGAGCTTTTTTAAATGTACTTCCTTTTTCTTCGGTAAACCGCGTCGTGATCATTACGACATTTTCAAAAGGAGCAGAAGAAATGGTGAACCACCGGTCAGAACCCCGATCATCAGTTGGTCTATGGTGTAACACATAATGAAAAAACTGCCCTGCTTTCCAGTGTAGAGATTCTGGGGGCTGAAAAATAAACGACTCCACACCAGGAACCTCAGTTTTCTTGCCAATTAAATTGAGCTTCATTAATATAGTATAATACAAAAAACAACGTATTTCAAATATCTTGAATTTGAGGCACGGAAATCCTGGAACCGATAAATGACTTCAAAAATCCGCATTTCCCGTGCAGTGTTCGGACAGCATATCTGGTGAATAAAAAACGACTCCGCTCACAGAAGTCGTTTTTAGTTCTGAAACGTTAAAAATTACTGTTTTGATGCCTTTGCATAAAGCGACATATCGCGTACGATCTGTGCGGTAATCGTTCCGCTTGTATTTACGCCCCACACTCTCACACTGTCACCATTTTGGATATTCGATGCTTGAATTGCTATCCGATTACGATTGAGCACCTCCGCACCTGAAGCAATATTAACCGTATCAGCTGTTCCACTCACTGTTAAGGTAAACGTTGAACCGTTCACATTGCTTGCAACACCCACATAATTCCGCGGCCTATTACTGCTTATAATCTTATGCTCTGTCTGTGTATTTTGCTTTTGTTCCTGGCGCACAGTTTGGCGATATGTCCAATCGCGCACAAGCGTTGCATCAATGGTCCAGTTTCCTGATTGAGACATTACCCCCTGGACTCCAACAAAATCGCCTGCCTTGAATTGCGTAAGATCATTGCCAACCGCATTCGGTAAAATATGTGTTCCGGTTCCTACATTTATTGTCCATGACCCTCCCCAACTTTTTACCGTCAAAGTACCGGTTCCTACGGAATCAATGGTTCCGCGCAACAATGTTTTTCCGGCAGAACCGACCTGTAATACCATCGGTTGAGAAAGTGTGGTCCCCGTCGATGATGTTTGGGCAAATACGGGAACGGTAGCCACCACCATGAGCGCAATAGCTGTTATTGCAATTGCTTTCGTATTCATAATGTAATTGTGTTTCTTCGTTTATGTGGATTATTCAACGATTAAGGAGACTATTTGCAGACACATTTGCACACATCATTGGTGCATTTGCATACGCATGTTTTACATTTACAGGTACCGTTTACGCATGCACACGATGTCGTTTTAGAAACCATTTTTGAAACAGACTGTTTCTTGGACGCTGGTTTTTTCTTGGTTGCTTTTGCGACTTTTTTCATAGGAAAAAGATATTTTCTTTTATGGCGACCTTTTTCTTTGATAATACCAAATTCACCTCATGTACCACATTGACAGGGTGTTAGTCCTGTGAATACACTAAAGCTTCTTAAATGTGTATCCCATTCTTTCAAGTTTTGGGACAAGAAGCTTTATCGCAAGAGTAGTTTTTGGCGTCAATTTGTTTCCCAGATGAAAAATGACTACATTGTTATGTTCCGATAGCGTCTTAAGGACATTGCGGACAATTGGGGAAGCTTTTTTCATCCACGCATCCCCCGATCCAAACTGTCCTTGTACGAGATCCAACCCCCCATCCTTTACAATATTGTCATCATGGGCACTATGACAAAGGCCAGGATAGCGAAAATACGTCGGTGTGATGCCCGTAAGGGTCGTGAGTATCTTTTGCGCCTTCTCAATCTGATCTCTCTTCTCTTGATCAGTTACAATAAATGAAAGATGATAACACCCTGCTTCAAATGAGGGATGGCTATATGAGTGGTTTTGGATAGAGAAGTTGGGATGCGCGGCAAGATCTTTTATGACAGAAGGGTACATTTCTGCAAACATACCGGTTATAAAAAACGTGGCAGGTACATTGTTTTTTTCTAAATAAGCAAACAGTGTAGGATCATACCAGCGTTTTATTTTTCCTTGATCCTGTTCCTTTTTCATAAACGGAGTCATGTCCCCATCGAACGTGAGATAAACTACTTTTGTTGGGGTAGAAAAAGGCACATCGGCCGCTGCTAAAGTATGGATCGGCATAAAGACAAAAAGCAACAGCATAGAAAAAATGGATGCCAAAAAAGATTTCATAGGATAGTAGGCAAAAATAACGTATGATCTATAATAAAAGTAATAAAACGCAGCTCTCTGTTACATTATATGCTCTCCGTCGTAAGAAAACATATACACAGTCTTTTTGAAGCCGGTGCCTTTATCAAGGCTCTTGGCGCTATCACTGATATCGTGCTCGGGATTCTTTTCTTAACACTCGGCAGACAAACCGTTCGCAATGTTATCGCATTCATATTCGGCGATGAACTTACTGAACATGCGAAAGATCCTTTTTGGAGTTCCTTCATTCATGGTTTTTCCGGCATCACCGTAAGCGTGCAGCATCTCTGGGCAACCATTTTTATCGTCTATGGCACCATTACGCTCATATTTGTTGCGGGACTCATCTTGGAAAAATTCTGGATCTTTCCGATTGCCATTACTGCTCTTATGGGTCTCGTGTTCTACCAAATCTTTCACATTTTCTATACTCATTCGATACTCCTCACTTTATCTACGCTGTATGATATCGTTTTTATCTGGCTTGTCTTTCAAGAGTATTATTTACAAAAACATAAACCATTGCAATAAACTTCCACAAACTTCTGATTCATTCCTCCCGAACTTACAGGACGGGATTTTCTTTTAAGATTTCATCATGAGAGCATTTGCAATCACATTCACGTTAGAGTATGTGCACATTTTTTCTGCCTGCCAGCACATACATGAAGAAGGAGACGAGTAGTGCAATTCCCACACTTCCTACTATATCAACAGGGTGGTGAATACCCGCATAAACCCTCGAAAACCCCACGAGAGCGGTGATAATCCAAATCGTTGTAGAGATTTTTCTATTGAATGGAAATATGAGCGCGGCGAGTGCGGCGGTAAGCAGGGTGTGGTCCGAAGGGAAACCATTGTCCGGTGCATGCGGAATGAGCGGAATAAAATGCCCCGTGACAAACGGACGAGGATCAAGATAGAGCAATGCGCCAAGTTTCGCCATAAGATACATGAGCGTCATGGCGATGATCATATACAACGCCGCCCCGCTCTTCTGTTTTTTGGGAAGATCCCAAAACCACATGAACGCGATACCGCACGCAAAAAGATATAGATATTTTGCACAGAAAATAAGAAGCTTGACCATGTTTGTTTTCTATCTACGAAAGCGCCTCATGATTCCTCTCTACATTTCTCTTGTTTGTCACAAAATGTTCCAAAAATCCAAAAATAAAGAGAATGGGTTCGATACTTACCATACCATCACCAGCAAGAATTATACCATATATACTACATCATAGTACAATTTTTTCATGCATTGTGAGCTTTAATTTATATTAAAAATTCCCAAATAGATCATTTATGTCGCGCCCTACTAAAATTTGGCAAGAGATATTGAGATATTGATATATTATATAAATTATTGTATAATGTTTCAGTTTCCTTGATAAAGAAATCATGGGGGGTGAGGAGTGCTGCCGTGAACACGTTACCTGTGATTGCGTTAACTGCCCCACCGATCGAAACGCTCCTTGCAAGAAATCGAGAATCACTGTGGCCAAAAGACGTACTTCACAATCCCTCACTGGTATGCGAAACGTCATTACGTACACGCCTGCTTGCCTTTCTTAGAAATGAAGATACTTCAAATCATATGGACGTTTATCTATCACTTGCCGATTTCTTGGATGCCGACCCTCTTCACCGTCGTATCGTCCTCTATTTACCCTTTGAACTCCTACCTCCTCACACACCCGAATACCAACAATTTATCAGCTCATATATGAGAGCGTGGCATGTGCTTCTTCATGACAGGGATGTGCGCGCTAATTTTATGGATGGGAATATCCTAGAGCCCGAACTTGCTCCATATGGACAACCGACGGTCGTGAAAGCAACACATTTGATTCCATTTCTCGCACACAAGGGCTACCTCTCTCAAACTGAAATAGAAACACTCACGCAAACTGACGACTCGTTTCTCCGCGAAAACGTGAAAAATGCCATTTTATCGGTCCCTTTCTTCGCAAACAAGCCTTATACGTGTGACGTTCATGCGTTTCATGGTGTGGATTCACTTCATCGTCTCGCGGAAATTCTTGAATGCGAACAAAAAAAAATTGCGATGCGCGCAGTGCTGAATGAAATGCGCAAAATGCCACAAGCACGTATTGCCTGGGAAACAAAAGATAAAAAGGAAAAACTGATTGAACGAGTGGCGCAAACACTTGTGGACATGATCGGTCGCCATAGAACAACATCACACGACGCATTATCATTTTTATCGCTCTATGCCAATCAGTTGCTCCCCTATACCGCGATACGGTGGTTCCACAAAGGAATCATTGCAGAAAATGAGCTTGCATCGCGACGCATCGTCATCCCAAATCTGGACCCCCAATTTCAAAGTGCCGGCGTTCTTGCAGAGACCATTACAAAGTTCACGCCAATCACTGAGACTCTTGCCGCAAATCCAGAATACCAAAATCTCATCTATCCCATTGCGCTATTCTTTGGATCACGTCTCAAGGGATATGCGCTCTCAGATGCCGATTTGGATGTTGCTGTGTTCATAAAACCCGATGTTCCGTTCAGCAAACGCGGCCATATTCAACACATCCTGCGTACTGTTTTTTCTGATGCATCGCTCGATCGCCATGTGGTAGAATTTTGGCTTGAGCGACACAACGATATTCTTGCCATACGGAATTTTGAAAATCCGGATATTCAACTCGCCGATGAAACGTGGATTCATATTCTTCTTGGAAGTGTTTGGCTTGGTGAGAAAGAGACTGTACAACACCTGTATCACACACTCCTCACCCCACTCCTTTTCTCGTCCTGCGCGAACGAACAACGAAATGTGCGAGCACAACAGCTCAGTGCCATTGAACGCGAAGTATTGCAATATCGCCTTATGCACAAGGGATATAGCCGCCTCTTTCCAATTGTCTCGTGCGTCCCTCCACAAGCAATCATGCTTGATCCAAAAAGCGCATTTTGGGATTCAGGATATCGCCATCTTGCGACGCGACTTTTTCTCTCGCGCGTATTTCTTCCACAACTTAAAAAAGTAGAAAAAAGCAGTGATCATTTCACTGCTTATTTTGTTACATACTGTTTTACTAATCTCTTGTCCTGTTCGGTGGGTCCGAACGAACAGGCAACCACAGGAACATTCAATATCTCTTCCAATGTCGAAACGCACAGTCTTGTCGCTCCGCGTTTCTCAGAAGGAATTTCATAAGACGTATTCCTCGGTTTACAATGACCCAAAAGGACACCAATTCGTTCTTGTCTTTTAAGAAACAGAGTGGAATCCACTCTCTCACCGACCGCAATATCCGTAAGGTTATTCAGATCACAATGGAATAGTGATGTATCGCAGGAAGAGAGCGCGGAGCATTGATAGGAATGACAGACATCCCACAATCCGCCTTGTGAAACCCGATCCACACAGGTAAGAAGAAGACCTCCGAAGGGATTGCGTTTTACGACGGCCAACGCATAACGCGCCAGCACCGCATCAAAAGCCCCGACTCGAAATGTACCCTGCCACGCATGTGTTGTATTCGTCTCGTCCGGTAATTGTGCGGTGAGAAGGGGAGATTCTGTAACAAAGGGACCGGCACCGTGTCGCGTTGCATATGCCCGCAGGACACCTATGCTTCGTATGGTACCCGCATAGTCATACCCCTCGAGAAGCTGGTACGCAACATCGGGCAAGAGAGGTACTTTCGTGGTATAAGGATGGAATCCGTACCAGCGATCCAACAGCACACCCTGAGAACTTTCAATAATAAGCGTACCCTCTTTCTTCATAATCGTTCGTCTCACATATCCAGTAGACACAATCTTTATGCGCCGTGTGAATTCAGTAAAATGTTCTAGAGCCCATTCAATCGTATCGGGATCTTCCAACTCACGAAGCTCGCGTCGGACATCCTGCTCTACTTCTTGTGGAATGACAGCGGCACGATCTCGCACCTCTTCGAACTCCATAAGTTTTCGCGCGCGAATTCTCTTCAATTTCTCACGGAGAAAAGGGTGTGCGCAATCTTTTGCACGAACAGCATCATCAGGATAGTTTTCCGCATCACACACCGTCTCCCCGACACCGATTCCCACCGAACCATACCGATTTTTTCCACGCAATAATTCGCGAAGCCGTCCTGTAATTGCATGAAACGGTGTGATCACCAGCGCATCTTCATGAACGGTAAGTATATCAAAGATAAAAGAAATTCCTTTCGCATATTTGAGATAATCGCCCTCTCTCAAAAGCGCATAGGGATCAATCACCATATCACGTGAAAGATGCGTGGCGGCGCCGGTAAATGTACCAGACCCGAATTGTGAAAACACGTGATTCTCACCTTTCGCGGTTACCACGCGATGCAAGGCTTGCGGACCACCAATGCGAATCACCGTATGCGCTTTCATATGATCGGCAAGCCAATGCGTACTGGTTCCCTTTCCTTCATCGCCATATCCCAATCCAGTCACAATACATGCCTGCTTTGACATGGCTTGTTCACACTCCTTTCCTAAAAAATACAGCTCATAGAAGAGCTGCGTTTATTATTATGCTGAAAGGTATGATGCTATAATTGCCAGCTCTCGTCATCTGCGTTCGCGCCAGGCTTCGCTGCCGCACTGTCTTTTTTCGCAACCTTATTCTTTCCGCCCACAGGCCAGATGTCCTCGCGGCTCGCGAACACAGCACCTGGTTTCGGAATCCTATCAAAGTTAGCATATGTCTTCTGAAGTCCGAGCGGAATGCCGCGAAGAACATCAACGACCTTGCGTGCACGCTCCCGGCTCACCTTTGCCGTTTCCAAAAAATCGCCTGCGCTTTGCAAGTCAAGAACGCCTTCCGTAAGCCCAATAATGCACGCCTGGATTTCTGCAACATCCTCGGTGCGGGGTAGTTTGATCACGCGCTCCCTACCGAGAATCGCGCTCCACCAGTTAGCCGCTTCCACGTTTGAACCGACCTGAAGAAAAAAGACGTGCCAGTCCTTCACGGCTTTCTTTCCGATTTCCTTGAGCGAAGGAAACTCTCTCTGTTGAGGGCTGCCGAACGCCTTCTGAAACACATCGGGACCGAATACGCGTGCAAGAAGTGCCGCTTCCGTTCGATCGCGTCCACGCTCGTCCCCAAGCACAAAGAAATAGCCCTTGAGACCATATTCCGCAATACTCGTTCTTGTGAGATAGGTAAGCGCGAAAAGCGAAAGCTGATAATCCTCGATTACATCTCCGCCATTCTTTTCGGGTACAAAAAGCCCCATTTGTCGTTCGACTTCGTTATCAGGCTCAAATTGAGACCGCTGATACGGGAACCGATCGATTTGATCTTGAATCACTCCGGTTGCAATTTGCGTATGATAACGCCGCAACACCGCGTTCTCTCCCTGCACGAGCAAATTCTGTACCTTGGGCAATACGCTAAACGCGACATCCACGTTTCTTCCCATCGACCCCGTCGTATCCAAATCGGTTTCGACCGGCATCGCGACACCAAACTCGAGCGTAAAGGCGCCATCGTCTCTCGGCACCAGCAAATTGTTAGAAGAACGAATGACGTCATACATTCGCGGATCCACGAGCGGATCCAGACCTTTTCCTTCGCGCACCCGCTGTTCTCCCGCGTAGGTGGAAGAACCGCCTCCACGGGTCGCGACTTCCTTCATGGTCGATGCATATGATACAGCCGACCAATCGCCTTTTTCTCGCATTCTTCTTCTCCTTTTCAATGAACTACGATACCGCACAGTATCGCGCCATAATATTATCTGGAAATACATATAATGTCAAGTATCATAAAACCGGAATTAATCCGGTTTGCAGGCAGCTCTTATTAAGACTTCTTAAGAGATTTCCAGAATGAAAGTGCTGCATTGAAATGATTACGAGAGACCCCATCAGAAAGCATAAAATGCTGATAACCAAGCTGTTGCATGTATTTGAAATCTGAGAGATCCGCCATGCTCACCGCTCCCTGTTCAAGTCCAAGAAAAAGCCGTGAAGCACAAATAGCATGTTCATCTGCCGCGGCGATCGTCTGTAATGCGTGAGGCATTTTATTGATACCAATCTGAATCATAAGATCATCGCGCGCCGCCATCAAACGAAGACCATTTTCATGCCATGTATTCGGACGATTTTTGCGCACAAACGAAACACCCAAGCGAGACTCGATCTTCAACACCAGCTCATAATCACTGATCGGCTTTGAATTGTGGTTGTGTTTGAGAATCGCATCCTGCAGCTCCTCTACGTCGTCGCCGTGTTCCACAAACGATAGCATAAATCGTGAAATGCCGCATGCCACTCCTGCTTTGATATATTCATGATCAAGAGGAAGCAATCCCCCGCTTACGAGAACATTCTTTCCGACGATGTTCGCCGCTTGACCGCGTCCGACTGGCGCTTTCGGAAGCGGATCGACATAGATGTTGGTGCCATCAACCACCTCGCGCAATGCACAGCAATCATCTCCCCGAAAATACACCTTTGCAGGCAAACTGACGCGTACTGGGTGATTCAACACAATTGGTCCTTCAGGGAGATTTGCCCATTCAATGACACGAAGCTGTTTTCCTTTAAGATCAATATACACAGGCTTCTTGAGAGGTCGTGCGAGTGCCTGAATCCGTTCAATCGTTTCAAGCGGCGAATACGCAGAAGACATGCCGGTGTTATACCGCACGGCATCCACGCATGGATGCTCAATCATGCGCCTCAAAAGATCGTGCTGATGCACCGGCGGCAGGCTTGCGATAAACATAGAATAATCTCCTCTTTGGCGTATTTTTCAAATTATGCTTTTCATAACATACCACAGTAAAATTTGTTGGTCAACAAAAACCGCAGATATTCTGCGGTGTTAATATGACTAGAGCTGCCAGCTCTCGTCTTCTTCCGTTCTACTTGTATTCTGAGGAGCGCCGGATTCCTTCCGAGATCCTTTTGCGGTGCCCTTCTCGCGTTCCTTGTTGCGCGAGAGGGGCTTGAATTCTTTGAGCGGCTGCAATGCCTGCTCCACCTGACGAACACGCTCTTTCGACTGCGGTTCGTATTTCACATCCTGACCAAGATCAAGCGGCCGCGTACGCATGTCTTCGAGATATTCGACGAGTGTTCGCGCTCCGGAGACAATCGCATAGACTCCAAGCGTGATATCGCCAATCGCGAGATCGCCTTCCGTACCCTGTGGCAATAAAACTACCCGATCTTCGCCAAGCACGTCCTGCCATTCTCGAACAATCGTACGATCATCATCGCCTTGATAATGGCGATGAATCAAAAACACATTATTCTTGAACTTCTTGCGAAGATCCGCAAATACTTGCTGTGCCGTAGTACTCTCATGCGTTCCGCCAAAATGTTCGCACAGATCTTCCTTGTAAAGATTTCGACAAAATGCTTCGTCACCTGTGAAAAGCATAATTGGATTGACGGCGTTCAAGAGTTTGCAACAATAAGCATAATAATAAGCAATCATCTCATACGATTCTGAACCCTGCCCTCCACCGCCACCTTCAAAATGTATCTTTTTAAAATAACGATCGAGGTTTCGCAATGCAGAGAAATCGGCGACCTGGATAGGCGAACTGTCGCTTCGAATATCTCCCATCGCTACAAGGCTCATCATGGGATCCGACAAGTATCCACGCGCCACGATTTGACCAACAATCCCCGGCCACTTGTCGTAAATAATCTTTGGCAAGTTTCCCATAGATCCGGTTACATCAAATGCGTATACAAGCGGATGTTTTGCAGTACAAGCAAGCGTGCGATTCAAAGGCAGCAAATCGGGATCGATTCTTTTCTGGGTGAGCGTACGTTCTGTTTGCGCCGATACTCCGCTCGTACTGCTGCGATATCTGCGGTCAGAAACATCCCGATCGTAAAAACTTCCTCCGCCTCCCATAGATAGCAAACCTCCTTATTGTATTGTGAAGGAGCAGTGCCCTCCGACATTGTTTTATCACACTATATAAAAAAAACAAACCTTGGACGAAGCCAAGGTTTTTTCATTACGAAACGGCGACGATATTGCGCGCTTCGATTTGAGCGATCAGATCCGCTCCCCCAGGAACAAGATTCCGGTCCTTGATATCGGCCACAATCTCTTCCACATTCGCAGGAAGCAATCGGCGCGAAGAGGATTCCAAAAGGGCAAGAAGCGTCATCAGGTCAATGTCTGCCTGGCTCGCCGAAGGAATAAAATCTTCAATCGCTTCACGCAGTGCGCTCTCATCAACTTCCTTTTTCCCTTGTTCTCTTGCAAACCGGAATGATTTCAACGTAATACTTTCAATATCTGCTCCCGAGAGGCCTTTGGTCATCACTGCAAACACAGAAAAATCAGAAAGTGTCGTCGGGATCTTATACCGCTTGTACATAACGCCGAAGATTGAGGCACGTTCTTCTTCTGCCGGCATGAGAATTGCAAGACGATCATCACTGCGTCCGCTTCGCTTCATCGCTGCGTCCATACGATCAGGACGGTTGGTGCAATTCACCATAATCACGCGTCCGCGAATGCGGGGATCCGAGAGGAATCGCATCCATGCCTGCATAATGCGTTCTGATACGCCCGAATCGCCCTTCGGCGCATCGCGATTTGCTTCGCCAAGATCCGCCTCATCGTTCATCACAATCACAGGTGCTAATGCCCACAATCCCTGTACCTGGCGTTCCGTGCGTTCTTCCGACTGGCCCACCCACATCGAACGAGCGTTTTTCATCTGCACAAAATTAAACTGTGCGCCTCTTGCGAGTGCCTCAACGAGTGCAGTCTTTCCTGTGCCAGGCGGTCCCATAATGGTAATGCCTTGCGGAATAAGCCGTGTCTCACCGGTACGGATAGCATCAAGGATAGAAGCAAAAAATGTTTTCGGTTTGGCAAGCCCGCCGATCTCTTCCAGATCCCATTGCGGATCGCAAATCTCCATCACATCCCCGTATTCCGCATTCAGAATTTCCTTTTTCTTCTCTTTTGCAAATAAAAGATCGACGGGGCGATTCATCTGTTGCGCAAACCTGAAAATCTCCAAAATTTGCCGCAAGCTCATGCCCTGTGTCGCGTTCACAAACGAAGCGCGATCAAAATCGGAAGGCGTCGCAAAGTATTGGGGACCGTTTTTAATTTGCGTATCCAGACTTTCTATTTCACTCATGATGTCATTCAAACGATCTCCCCTTGCGCGTACACGCTGTTTCTCAAGCACTGCAAGGCGTTCTTCGCCTGCTTTTTGCTCAGGCGTTCCTTTTGTCAGACGATCGATATACCACCCCCGCTCTTCAGCCGAAGGCTTCGGAATAAACACGGTTGGGATACGGCTTGAAACCTGCCGGAGCTCGCTCGAAATCTTTATCGCCAAATCAGTAAGTAACAAGACAAGATTGCTCTTCTTTTTCACGCGTCCATCCTGCGCCCACATACGCAACCGCGCAATGTGCGTACGTTCGTTCAACAACGATCCGCCATTTGATGATTCGGGAACAATAAAGTGCGCAGATTCGATAATCACTGCAACAGAATCCATCGTCTGCAAAACCTTCTCAATCAACGGAAGGCACAACTCCGGTTCGCGAGGCAATTGGCGTTTTGCGGCAAGACCCGCTTTCGCGGCTGCCACAGGATCGCCTGTTGCCACATCGTCAACGGTACCCAGCCCAACGGCTTCCCTAAACGCCTTCTCCATCTTGGGAGTCAGAAATCGCATGCCGGTCGCAATGTTATAGAAGATAACTATCTCACGATTCTTCTGAAGCGCACGAACAAAGAATTCGCTGAGAGGAATATATTGATTTTTAGGTTCCACGTCAACGGAAGGATTTGGTACCAGACAAGTGATGTCGCCGTGAAGTATAAAGACAGAAGCGATCCCGGCGCGAAACCGAGCAACTACTTCTTCCATATACCACGGAGGTGCCGTAGGAGGTTTGCTTTCAATGACAGAAGACATATGCTTATCCTCCTTTCTCATGATGCGTATGCAAATGAGAAAGATGTGCGGACACGGGCATGGGATCTCCTTCTAAAATCTCCTTGTCCCGCACCGCTACCTTTACGCCAAGCCGATCCGCCAAAAGCAAAAACTTAGCCATTTCGACGTCTAGCGCTGATCGTGAGGTAAAATGCTCAAACACAAACGACGAAGCATTATTTCGGCGCGTCACCTTAATATACTTGCAGGGATGCGCCTTTCCTTCATCTTCCGCCTCCAGAATAGTTTCTTCTCCTCGTACCGTAAGCGTATGCGCATAACCGAGCAACTGGGTCACGATGCCGAGAATCTCCATTTGCCAACGATCGGAAACGGCTGCCGCGCGAATCTGCAGTGCTTTTTTCTCTTGCGGTGTGACAAAACTTCCCTTCGTCTCGAGCATTCCACTCGCATTGATTCGAAAATCAATACCGCTTCCTTTCATATTCAGAAGCGCGCGTTTCAATGCCTCTTCGAGAAGCGGCTTCGTATCCAATTCGCGGATCCATTGCAAGAACACGCTGTCTTCTTGGCCTAACTTTTCGAGAAGATCCGCATCAATGGCAGGTGCCTCTGTTTTGGAAGAAAATGTCTGCGGTTGCGGTTGCGGAATTTCGATTTTCGCATAACTCTTCACACCGATATTGCACGGCATGGGCAGTGAACCCCTTTCCTATTGAGTTTTCAAGGAGCAAAACATATTACCACGATTACAGAAATGATTCAAGTAATTTTTACTCAACCGTCTTGTATTTCATTTTTGAATGGAATATACACAAAAAGATTTTACAAGCCTGTCCAAGTATAAAAAGAAAAAGAAGACGTAACGAACTAGGAAAACCTAAATGTATACCAGGGACATAGAGGTCATTGCGTCAATTGCGGATAAAAATTTGAAGGAAAAGAAGTTGTTTCTGAAAGTAGCGATGGATTCTTCTTCTGTTATTCCGGGGAGTGGATGTGCAATTGCATACTGTTTTTCTGAAAAAATAATAAGATACGTCTCAAAAAGATTTTGTGGTACACCACAGTTCTCGGGAGAGAAAACGCCGAATTATCCCATCGCGCCGATTTTGAAAAAATCCACGGAACGTTCAGATCAGGATCTCTGGAAAAAAATTTTGGGGTTAGAAAATGAATAAAAAGCCATGTCGCGTCAGAGTATTTTTGTGAGTAATAAGAATCGCAGCCATCTATGCTTAGCGAACAAAGTTAACATGAAATACGAAATAATTGGATACGCGTTCCGTTATCGCGTGAATACTTTGATAATCAGAAAAAACGCTGTGATTTCTGAAACCTCTCTGGGAATAGAGTACAAGTGCGGTGAGGAAGTCATTGGATAATCGTATAGTTTTAAACACTACTGTTTTTTCTTTGCCAAGAAATAGATGCTCGGTCCAAACCAGAACCGTGCAAGAGGGTTTTGTACGATTCCTTCGATCCACAACAATAAAGGCTGCGGGATAATATATTTGAAAAATGTGCTCCGAAAGTTAGATACTGAAAGCATCTTTTTTACCTCGAACTCATGGCGTTCAAGAAGGATACGAATAATTCTTGGGTTGTGATTCAGGAATGGTGAATCTTGGGCTTTTCCAATGTGCACCGGATCGATAGAAGTGAGGCGAGCTTTTTGTTCTCGAGAAAACCATGATTGTATGCGCGCTTTGAAGTGGTTTTTGTTCGGAATTTCAAGAATAAGAAATCCATCGGGTGTAAGAATACGAGCAATTTCCTTGATGGCATGGTCAGGATCTTCTACATAATGAAAAATCCGAATGCAGATTGCGGTGTCACATGAAGCATCAGGCAGCGGAATTGTATTCACTGTTCCTTGGACAAAAAACGAGGCGGTATTCCCCTTTTTGCTCATCCCTTGCGCATGTGCAAGCTGATGGCTCGAGGGATCAAGAAAGACACATTCTTTCCACAAATGTTCATAAAATGGGATCATTCTTCCACTTCCTACTCCTATATCAATGATACAAAGATGAGGGGATGTGACGTAACGAAGAAGGCGTTGAAGCGCGATACGATCTGACCGGTTTTCATATTCACGCCCCTGCCAAAACGAGGCGTAATCATACGAATCGTAAAACGCTTTTATTTTAGTATCTAATGTTCCTCCAATATTCATTTGCATAGAAAACGAAATAATAACGAGTGCACCATACGCTATGCCATGGTGCATTCTTTTCGTATGTTATCACTTATCTTGTACCTTATCTACAACACATAGCAAGGCGAGTTATCCACTTTTGGATATATCACAAAAATCAAATCGCAATATTTTCTTTTAACAACGCCACCCTAAACGTCATCTGAAAAATGTTATAATAATTCCAAAAGGCCATTAGGCTTCAATAAAAAATATGAACACCGCCCCTCTCAACAAAGAAGAAGTTTTAAAGCTTGATCAACAAGCTCTTTTTGAACGATTACAAACTTCGATTAATGGATTAAGCAATAAAGAAGCCAGTAAGCGTATACAGCAATGCGGCCCAAACCTTCTCGGAAAAAAGAGAGCAAACGCACTCAAAGTCTTGTTGCATCAATTCCAAAGTTCTTTGATTTATTTGCTCATTGCAGCCGTTCTTATCTCCTATGGCATTCATGATTACTCAGATGGAACCGTTATTTTGGTTATTCTACTCATTAATACATCCCTTGGGTTTTATCAGGAGTATAAGTCGGAAAAAATCCTTGAAAAATTATCCCAATTTATCACAAAACAAGTACGGATTAAGCGTGATGGGGATTTTGAATTGTACGATGAGTCCAAAATTGTTCCTGGAGATATCGTAACGATCCGAGAGGGCGATATTGTTCCTGCAGATATCAGGCTATTAGAAACAGAGCAACTACAGGTCAATGAATCACAGCTTACCGGTGAATCGGTTCCTATCATCAAGAGTATTACCGAGAAATCGGGAATCATAGATGAAAATTTCCTCCTGTTCACGGGAAGTATTATTGAAAAAGGCATGGGGACAGGCGTAATTTACGCGACAGGAAAAAATACTGAATTGGGTACCATTGCCACACTTTCCACAGGAACCAAGAAGCAAACGCAATACGAAAAGTTTTTACAATCGTTCAGCGCATTCTTAATGAGATTTGTTCTTTTAGGATTAGGCCTGATATTTATATTCAAACTTGTTTTGAATGGCGGATTTTCGAATATATCGAATCTATTCTTATTCATCATTGTATTAGCGGTATCCACAGTACCAGAAGTGCTGCCCGTGATCGCAACGGTAACGCTCTCAAGAGGAGCATTACAGCTCGCGAAAAAGTATGTCATCGTAAAACGGCTTTCTGCCCTTGAAGACTTTGGCAATGTCAACCTGCTTTGTACGGACAAGACGGGGACTATTACCGAAAATAAACTGGTTATTACCAAGCTCACTTCCGACGATAACGAACTGTTTCAGAAGCTTGCGTTTGCGAGAATCACGGTTCTCAAAGGCAGAAAACGAAGGACGCAAGATTCCTATGACAATGCGTTTCTTAACTATGTTCCAAAATCTATCCAGCAGGAGGCAACACATTTTACGATCATTAAGGAACTCCCCTTTGATCCAGAAGCACGGCGAGACAGGGCGATCATCGAAGATACCCGGCACAAAAAATATTATTTGGTCACCATGGGCGCTTCCGAATCATTATTCGAAATAGCACATACTAATAACAAAACTGAATACCTCCACCACATCGCCCAGGAAGGACGATCCGGCTTGCGCCACTTTGCATTGGCATATAAAGAAGTGGCGTATACAGAGGGATTTGATATATTAAAAAACGAACATGGGCTTACCTTTTTAGGATACGTGAGTTTGGAAGATCCCTTGCGTCCTACCGCAAAAAGTTCCATTGAACACGCAGAGAAACTTGGGATAAAAGTAAAAATTCTTACTGGGGATAGCAGAGAAGTGGCCCAATATGCGGGAACCCAAATTGGACTAGTAGGAAAGGATTGTAAGGTCTATCTCGGAGACGAATTGGAGAAAATGTCCGAAGATGAATTTAATGTGGCAGTAGAACAATGTAATGTATTCGCACGCGTATCCCCGCGGCAAAAATTTAATATCATCAGGGCATTAAAAGAACATTACGTCGTGGCCTATCAAGGAGATGGGATCAATGATGCGCCTGCGTTGAAGTTGGCCGATGTCGCGATCGCAGTAAATTCAGCAACGGATATTGCGAAAGAAAGCGCGGATGTCGTATTGTTGCACAAAGGTCTTGGCGTTATTATCGACGGCATCACCTACGGCAGATCGATATTCGTGAATGTAAATAAATATATTAAATACACCATGCTGAATAATTTCGGCATGTTCATCACTCTGTCCATCTTATTTTTGTTATCTAAAGATCTCCCTCTTCTTCCGGTGCAGGTCCTGTTGAATAATCTTATCGGGGATGTGCCGCTTATTACTATTTCCTCGGATACCGTAGAAGATCGTGACGTCATACGGCCGGAAAGACACAATGTTTCAGAACTCCTCTTTCTGGCATTGATTTTGGGTATCCCCACTGCTCTCTTTGAACTTTTTTATTTCTCGATTGTCCATTCGGAACCGGTACGGCTCATGCAGACGAGTTTATATGCATTTTTCACACTCCAAGCGCTTATCATTTTCTACGCTATACGCAATAAAGACCATTTTTGGAACGCAAAAATTCCGTCCCTCCTTTTGGATGTTTCCTTTTTCCTTGCCTTTGTATTTTCGTTATCCATCATTTATATTCCTACGTTTCAAAAGTGGTTTTCTTTAACATCGCTTTCAGGGATGTCAATTGCTGTTATCGTGGCCCTTACCGGCTTTTACCTTTTTGCAACTGATTTTATAAAGGTGTGGTATTACAAATCTTTTACTAAAATAAAGGCTCAATGAAAATTGTAGAAAATTCTTTTATTTCAGAAGTACGGTTCTTGGAATGACAGAGGAGGAAAAAATACAACAAACAAAGCTCGATTTACGAGCCTACATGAAGCATATTCCTGAAAGAGGAGCAATTCAGGAAAAACGAGAACTAATGCAATCGTTTACCAGCCAATTGGTGCTTATCAATAAAAGAATTGTGATGGAATAAAAACTAAAAAGGTGTTTTTATTCCAAACCATCTAAAGACAATATCAAACGCCAAGATCAGTGTAGCTATAGCAGATACTATGGTTGCCCACATTATCCACTTGGTTAGGCTAAGTGCTTTTTGAGTGAGTTGTTCAGAAGACTTATTAAATTCGTCCAACTTCGAATTTAAAACCTCAATTTGACCCTTAAGGTGACTGATACCACCTCCAATTTGACTACGCGCATTTGCTATGGAATTTACAGTAAGGTGCAATGCGCGTGTTAGTCCTTGTAAGCCATGAGCAGCTGCACTTTCATGAGCCCTATCCCAAGCTTCATTATCTAATTCGGGAAATGGTGTGGCATTCATTGTTCACGTATAAAATAATAAACAATAAATATTTCGTGCTGTATAGGTCTTGTCGTATACAAAAAACGTGTTTGCTGCGGGCGTTGGATCAAGTGAGAACCGCCTTAATGCTCAATTTTAGTAATAAATTCTCGGTTGTAAACGCTTGGTAGATCAAATATCCTTACACCAGTTTTTGAAATCGCAAATCTGCCTACGGTATAGAAAAATCAAAAATTACCCGTTTTAGCTCCTTCTACAAAGTTTTCCTTCATACTAGGGTTTGATTTAATTATATATCCGTAGTGCACTTGATTACCGTTTACTTTTTCGTTTGAAATCGAAGTATCGCTATTATATTTCATCAATTCACCAATCAAGTGATCCGTCTTAGAAAATAAACCAATTCTTGCTATTGTAGAAAGTTCCTCTTGAGAGAATTCTGATTGAATTAAATTCAAAACATATTTGAAAATTTCCGCATCGCCTTCTTTTGCCCATGGTGCACATAGTACAACAGTCCATTTATCTGTTAATTCATCCATTTTCATCAATGCGAACAAGAAAACTCCGCCTTTAGCAGTCTCCATCTTTTCTAAAATTTTCTTGAATTTTTCTACCATTTTTCTTTAATTTTTGTCATCACTCCAAAAATAGGATCGGTAAGGTTAATGTGCAAACGCTTAACTCTTTCTTGATCGAACTGTTGTTGTTTTTCGTAGTCATATTTTATTGCAGACCAATTCCCTGGAAACTGTTTTGTAAAATCACCCCAATTTTGGACTACCTCAGATATTTTACTAGCAGGGCTAAATTCATCATATAAACCAGACAGTATCAATAGTTGCTCAAATTCATGCGTCCAAAAAAAATTTATAATCGCCGCCTGTTTGCGGTCCTGAGGATAACTATAAAGATGAAGTGTCCTGCATATTACAGCCTTAAGAGCACATTCTAGTGCCATCGCCATCGTATAGGCAGCCAGAAACCAATCTTGGGCTTCCATTAGCACTGTAACGCCTTGGAGACGTGCCTCTGTAATCACTTTTAGTTGCTCATTTGTCATTATACATCACCTAGGTTTATAAAACACCGACACAGATTATTAGATAACACACGTCAAAAGATATTACTACTATAACTTCAAACGAGTTTCTTCTCCTCAAGCCAGCGATGTAAAAACTCCGTCGCCCTCACGTCGTCTTCGTTGTAATTGACGATATCGTTCAAAATACCCCTATCTCCCGTTTCAAGCCATTTTTCAAACCAGAAGATACTTTGACCGCCGCCCGCCTTCTCGTGACGCCATTTGAAATTCACAAATTTGGACTTCGCTATATCCTTAATGGAGTAAAAATAGAGCGGGAAAATAACGCTTTCGCTCCGTATTTCTTCAAGATCAACTAACCGAGTCAGGAAGTATTCGAATGCCTCGGATGTGCCATATTTTACGGCAAGAGCGTTGGTATGTGATTTTTCATAATTTGCATAATGATACACCCTAAACTCTTGGGGCAAGAGCTTTAGCCACGAAAGAAAGTCATTCCACAATGCAGATTCTTGTTCTGGTTGTTCCGCAAGGAAATATAGGAAGTACTTTCCTTCGTCTTTGTGATCTACCACGTTACCTATTTTTGCATATTTCCCGTCAGGATCACCCGATACCCAAAAACCAAAAAGATATTCAGTAAATAAAAGAGGGTCTCCTTCAATGTCGAAATATAATTTGAGCGGGGCATCGGGAATTTGAGGGTCTCCGATCCAATGAATTTCCTTATCTATAAGGGCTTGTGCTTGAATCTTCGCCCTCTCTAGCGTAGCAACGCTTGCATAGGGAACCTTCGGTAGTTCATCTATGTCCATCTTTGCCGCATCCTGGATGGTGTTGATACCACACTCACGTAACGTGGGGTACGCTCTTGAATCAAGCCTGTAAATCAACGCTATATCCTCCGCCTTTTCAGCTTCTTCTTTGCACTTCTCATACCAAGGACTGTTCTTGCATTTGGAAACAAGTTTCAGAGGCGGTTTCTTCCCTTTGATAATAGCGTGTATTTCATCAATCATTTTCTGCATTTCCAATACATCTTCTGAATCAATCTGATACTCTACTTTCTCATGGTCACGATTGATGATAGCCATTACATTCGGAAATTTTCCCTGTATATGTTCCAAAACAACCGCATACAGAATGAGCTGGAGTTTTTGTTCTTTTTTGATCTCCTTGGAGGATTTTATGTCGATTGGGTAGTAGAAATAATCGCCAAGGTTAGACATGCCCGATACCTTTTGAAGTAGGTCTGGACGACCACGATAGCGTACGTCGTCTTTGTCGTATTGAATCGCACCCTGATAGATGAGATCAGCCCCTGACCGCATGAGTTTCATTGTCTGCTCAAACGCCTCGTCGGGATCAATAGCGGTAACTGAAACAAGATCAAGCCCTTTTATGTACTGCTCTTCGTGTAAAACACCCTGCTCAAAAAGCTTCAGGGTAAGTTCTGATAACTCGCCCTTATCCTTTGGATCGCTAAATTGATCATGCCAAATCCAATGAGGGCAGGTGGCGTACTTAAAAAATTGTTGCGGGGTAAAAATTTCCATGGGATCACCATTCCAACTAGAGTAAGGTTAGTTTTCTCTTTTTTCTCCACGTATCCATTCTTTTTGTATTGGTCTATATACGATACTGACTAAATTAAGAAGCTTTGATGCTTTTCCAAAAGCTTCCGCATCATCAAGATCCTTCCCAAACCTTTCCTTGTAAAGATCCTTAAACTTTTCCAGAGCTTCTTTAGAAATCATACTATCCATCATTTTCATTTGCGATGAAATGAGCGACCATTAACCGATTTTCTCGCACATATGGGCGAGCAGTATCGGCTATAATCAGCCTTTCCTTTAAGCGGATGAAATCGCTCATTACACAGTTGGCACACGAGAATGCTCGTCAAATCTCTTTTCACCCTTTGATCCGAATACTTTATTTTTTCCATAACCATAAAAAATATCACCCAATCGACATAAGTTTCATTTTAATTTTATTAAGTGCTCCTTGAGGATTCTTCTGCACGAGATGCCCCCATATTCTTAAAACCTCCCACCCGTTCGAGCGAAGGTATTGAGTGGTGCGGCGATCTCTCGTCCTATTGGACTCAATTTTATTTCTCCAAAATTCATTCTTGAGAAGATGCTTCCACCTCGGATACTGCCAACCATGCCAGAAATCACTATCAAGAAAAACGCATAATTTCTTTTTTCCAAAAACAACATCTGGTTTACCTTTTATATCCCTTTGATGCGTCTCGAACTTCACGCCAAGGCTCTTTCGTAAAAGCGAAAAAAAACGTTTTTCGAAGTCAGTATGTTCCGAACGAATTTTACTCATCAAAACAGACCGTTTTTCCTTCGATAATTTATCCCGAGTTTTCGTCTTTTTGAAATTCCTTCCAAGATAATTGTTGGTGGGTTTCTTCATTTTAGACCCTCTTCAAAAACGCTCAAAACATCGAACCCATCCTTTTTCCAACCAGCCTGTTCAAGAAGTAATTCTTTCCAATATTCCATCCTGGATTCTGGCGTCTTTGCAAGTCGCCAATAATTAGTCAATACATCGTCGTTTATCTCCTTAATTACGTTTTGAATGTTCTTAGCTTCAATAAGAAGGTTGTGATAAATCTTGGGAAGCGTGACATCTTTTCCCTGAATGGTCACTGTTTCTTGTCCACCAGCGGTAAAAATATCTCGTAGATTTGAGGATACCGAGTTATATGCGGTTATCAAATAAGCGGCAGCTCTTTCAAATTTTAAGGTACTCGATCCAAACATTTCAGGAAATAATATCATTGCTTCCACCACAAAACGACGTCGTTCTTCATCTGACAATTTTCTAAAAGATCTTATGACGGGACTAACGGATACATCTTCGACTTGTGCGTCTATCCACCACAATTCCTCGCCTTCTTTTAACTGTTTGCGGTAATAATCCTTTAGTATCTTTATGGGATTGGGGTCGTTTCTAAAAATGTCATATTGGATTCCCAATTTATCGAAGATAGATTTATTCTCCGATAAATTCATATCAATCTTATATCTCGGAGAGTGTGTAACGCCAACCTCATAAAGACATTCTTGATATTTCCTGTACTTAACTTCGAATAGATTACCAAATTTTCCAAAAAAAAGATAAATCGTTTTAACACTTTCGATTCTAGTAGTCTCTAAAATACTATTGCCAGTAGAAACCCACTTTTCTCCTATGGTCATTTTAACCTCGACACCATAGAATTTCTTTGCCACGATGTCTGGAAACGCATGGGCACCAGTTTGTTCGATATATCCATCAAAATCAGATCCGACCGCTTCGGTTACCATATTGGCATAAACCATATTTTCAAACTCAACGCCATTCATCGCTTTCGGTCTTTCCTTCGTTTGCAAAAGACTCTCCAACTTAACTTTCGTCTTGTCCAAAAGAGAAAGAAAATCGTTTTCCGATACTTCGTTCTTGTTCACGTAAATCATGTTACTAGAGATATTTATTTAGAAATTTTTCTACTGCTGTAGCAATATGCCAACCAAGTACAGGGGGAACAGCATTTCCGATTTGCTTATAAGCACTCGATGTTGAGGGGTAAAAAATAAAATCGTCTGGAAATGTTTGTATTCTCGCCGCCTCTCTTGCGGACAACCTCCTTTTTTTATTCCAATGCCATTCAATATTACCATGGTGTTCCGCTCGCATAGTCGGACCAATCTTGTCGGGGCTGGTTATAGTATTGCCTTGAGTACCAGGAAACATTTTTGCTTTAGACCAATAATGATTGGGCAACTCGCCCTCTTTTTTGTTTTCAAGATCCCCAATGGCGTCTAAAAGCGTTACCCTCTCCTCGTTATCATGAGTTGATTTTGGATATTCGAAGGCTGGAAGATTCCTTTTTTTGTCGGTACCAACAATGATTACACGCTCCCTATTTTGTGGCACGCCGAAATCAGCAGCGTGATGTAGTTTATAAACAACGTTATACCCTAGATCAGAAAAATCTTTAATGATCGTGGCTATCGCCGCCCCATTATTCATGCTTAAAAGACCCCTTACGTTTTCGGCAACAAAAAGTGCTGGTCGCAATCTTTTAACCACCTCAACCATGCTTTGATAAAGTAAGCCACGTCCCCCAGCAAATCCTTTTCGTTTGCCAGCCAAACTAAAATCCTGACAAGGAAAACCACCAAGAATCACATCAGCCTTTTCTGGAATCTTTGGATTCGAAGATTCTGGATAATTTCCTCTAAGAATTTGGACAATATCACCGCAAACTATTGGATCTCCAAAGTTTTTTGAGAAAGTGAAACAAGCATTTTCATCAAAATCGTTCGCCCACAATATATCAAAAGACCGTTGTCCATATTTTTTGCCCAAAACGGAAAAACCTCCCTTGAAACCCAAATCAAGACCCCCGCATCCCGAAAATAAAGAAGTAACAGTGTACTTTTTGAGAGGCGATTTCTTTTTTGTCATTTTTTTGGAGTACTCCTCAAATTGATTTTTGACGTAACTATGCTTACTATTGAGAATACACCCAAAAAAGCATTTCTGTAAAACATTATGTCCATTTACGCAAAACGCAAGATAATCAAACCCAACCCACAAAGGGAGGCTCACAGCTTATTAAAATACGCACAGGAAAAGACAAAGATGTCATCCCAAGAAGTGATACGTATATTAAAAAGAATGCTATTGGATGAACATGGGGATTTGTTACGTGCGGCTCCGTGGAATTGGGAATTAGCAAAATACGTGGAAGAAAAAACTGGAGCGATAGAGTTAATCAACATAGAGGACGTAGAAGTTGAAACTGACGAAAACGATCTCCCTGTATTTTCGCAAGCTTATAGCTATCCAGCCGATTATAAATTAAAAGATCGAGAATATCTTTCCGCTTTATTGCGTGAAATAGAAGACGAGGTTTTCAAAATACCAGATTCCATAAATAAATTTCTTGCTCATTCGAATAATCCCAAATGGGTGTGTCAATGCGGTCGTTTTCAAGGAAAGGGGCTTATTTCTTACGAGGAAATAAGAGCATTGATGGTTAAATTTGAGGAAGAAAAATACTGGCGTTGCCGTTCCTGCGGAAGACTGAATTACTTCAAAATTGATGATTCTGGTGTCATTCATTTCGAAACCAAATAACACCCATTGACGAAATAGCTTGGATACGCTAGTATTAATAATAAGGTTTGATAAATAAATCGTTGCAACCACGGGATGCGGTTGCGACACGTTGTTTTAGAGCCATACAGGTAACCCGCAAAGGCGGGCTGTGGAAGCCAGAACAATGAATAGCGGTTCACTTTAGAACTGGTATTTATTGTTTTGGCTTTTTTAATTCCACACATAAATGACCAGCAGAATGAACTGCTGGTTTTTTTATTTTTTCAAAATCAACAAATAATCTTGAACGCCCGATAAGTAAGTCCGTTGCTTACTTAGTAGGTCGCCTCGTGGCGTTCAAGAACCTGCTAAGTGAATAGCGGACTTTTTATCGTGTTGCCAAAAGAAGCCATAGAAGAATTCAAAAAACTTTACAAGGAACGCTACGGCATCGAGCTTTCAGATGAGGAAGCGTCATACCGAGCCAATAACCTTGTAAATCTCTATAAAGCCGTTTACGACGAGTCTTCTTTTGGTCGCATTAAAGTCGAGGAAAAAGAGAAGCGTTAAAAAAGTTCGGAGTATTCCTCGAAATTTCGGGACAACAAAATTAGCTCAATAAGACAACAATGAATACTCCAAACAACAAAGCGAAGGATTACATGCTCGATACGGTAACCCTAAAACTAAAATATCCAGACTTTAGGGTAACGAATCCGAGCTTCTTCACGCCTGCGTTTTCTCCCCAAAACTATAATTCAAATTTCGCTTATGGACATAACAAGTATGAAAAATATAAGCAGAATATGACCTCCGAGGACAAAAAAGTTAATAATTACAAACCCTCGCTTACGGGATACCAACGCTTTGAAAATAATATGCCTATTTATTTTCTACACATTCGTTTCTCGATCCCAAAATTGATTTTTAGGCAAAGCCTTCAAGAGCTTTCCAACGACGATTTTAGCAGAGTTGTCAGCACTCTAAAGACTCAACTTCAATTTATGGGAATAGAAGCCACTGAAACCACGCTACGCAAGGCAATGGTCATAGAGGCTCACTTTGGTAAGAATATCCCGCTTCCAAGCCCGTTAACGGCTCAAGACGCAATTGCAGAGCTTTATAAAGCGGATGTAGGAAAAAGCAAAGCCATCAATATGCGTCATTATGAAAACGGGGGTCAGGCGTTGTATTTTTACGCATCGTCTTACAACATCATTTTCTACGATAAACTCAAAGAAATGGAAGAACCAAAAAATAGGGCTGTAGAAAAGGATAAGCTTAAATTCGAAAAGGAACTGATCCGCACCAGTGATTTTGAACAGGACATTCTGCGTTTCGAGGTAAGATTAACAAAACAGCCAAGTCTTAATGCCTTCCTCACAAAAGCCTTGAGCAGAAAAATAAGCGGCATTGTCTTCGAGGAAATCTTTGATCAAGAATTGTGCAAAAAGGCAGTTCTCCAAAGCTGGCAAGAGATCATTGGCGGATCAGCAAGTCAGCTCGCCTTAAAAATGGATAGACCCCCAGAAGAAATCTTCGATGCAATGATTAACAGTTATATTTCCACTGGCAAAAGAAAAGCCCACTCTTTGAATAAGCTTTTGCAGGATTTTGCACTGTATACCCTTGTAAACAAATGCGGTGCTCGCAAAATAAGAGACAAAATTGAAAAAAATTGGACACCAAAAAGTTGGAATCGTATGCATGTAAAACTGGATCGCACGTTGGAAAATCTCAAAGATCTGCCCACAGATCACATAGTAAGCGACATACAGATAGCACTTGATAAATTCGAGAGACATAATTGGAAACCAAAACCAACTTACAACCCAAGCATCGACTTTCACTAATCTTCAAAAATATAGTATAATCAATATGCTATCCAAATTCGTTTTCAATCCCAGAGGTTTTTTGTTGAGCCATACTCTCCCTAAACGGGCGGTTCTGCCAGTATGGCTACTCCTCTGGAGCAAGCGAATTGGATAGCCAGAACCGTCCGTTTAAGTTTATGAAAGACTACACTCAAAAAATGAAATACTTCCTCTATGCTCGAAAATCGTCCGAATCGGAAGATCGCCAAGTCGCCTCAATCGAATCCCAGATTGCAGAGCTTGAACGATTGGCAAAACGAGAGGGGCTGGAGATCGTAACACCACTCTTTGAATCCAAGTCCGCCAAAGCTCCAGGAAGAGCCGTATTCAACGAAATGATAGAGCGAATCTACAAAGGCGAGGCTCAAGGCATCTTGTGCTGGAAACTAGACCGTCTGGCACGCAATCCCGTGGACGGCGGCAATATCAACTGGATGCTCCAGCAAGGCGTCATTCAGCATATACGAACGTTTGAGAAGAGCTATTACCCAACCGACAATGTTCTTATGATGAGCGTTGAATTCGGCATGGCGAACCAATTCCTGCGAGACTTGAGCCAGAACACCAAGCGTGGACTGCGAGCCAAGGTTGATAAGGGCGTAATGCCCGCCCCTGCATCGCAGGGATACATGAATGATAAATATGCGGAACGTGGCACAAAGACCATTCTGCCCGATCCTGAACGCTTTGATACAGTACGCCGCATGTTCGATCTCATGCTTACAGGAACTTACACGCCTATTGATATTCTCCGTATCGCAAACGAAGAATGGGGTTATAAAACCCGACAAGGCAAGAAACTTGGAAGATCAACGATGTACAACATATTCAGCAGACCGTTTTACTACGGCATGTTTGAGTATCCGATGGGTAGCGGAAATTGGGTCAAAGGCGTCCATAAACCGATGATCACCGAGGAAGAATACGATCGCATACAATTCTTGCTGGGCAAAAAAGGAAAACCGAGACCGAAAAGCCATATCTTTGATTTCACGGGAATGATGCGATGCGGAGAATGCAACGGATCAATTACCGCCGAAGAAAAATTCAAAAGGCAGCAGAACGGCAAGGTACATCACTATATCTATTATCACTGCACCAAACGCATCAATCCGAAATGCTCACAGAAATGCGTTGAGACGAAAAAACTCGAAAAACAGATCGTAGGCAAAATCATGAGCTTGAGGATACCGCCCGAGTTCCACGCTTTCGGTCTCAAGTGGTTTAGGAATGAGTTCGCCAAAGAAGCAGTCGGGAGAAACGCCGTGATCGACGTCCAGCAGAAAGAATACAAGCTCTGTCTCAAAAAGATAGACGGGCTTATTGATATGCGAGCAAGCGGACTTATCGACGATACCGACTTCAACGTCAAAATGTCGCCATTGAAGCGTGATAAGGCACGTCTTGAGGAGCTATTCAACGATACGGGCGACCGAGTAGATAAACAAATCAAAACAGCCGATGAAATGCTTCAGTTCGTAAGAGACGCCGCCGACAAGTTTAATAATGGCTCTTTGGAGATCAGAAAACGCATTTTCTCAACGCTCGGTCAGAACCTCATACTAAAAGATAGGATCATCAGTATTGACCTAGAAAATTCGCTTGTGCCGATGGAAATAGTCTCAAAAGAGGTTGCAGAGATTCACAAGCGGTTAGAACCTCGAAAAAAGCAGATAAAACAAGAGGATTTAGAGCATCTCTATGCCAAAAATCCACGATTGCTGCCGGACCTGGATTCGAACCAAGATACTCGCCTCCAGAGGGCGATGTCCTACCATTAGACGATCCGGCAATCTCCGTAGATGTTCATTCTTTGTAACAAAAAAAACACAAACCCGCAACTTATATAATAGGTCCCGATAATCCAAAAGATAATTGTGGTTTTTCGTTAAGACATCTTTCTTGTATGATGAAGGAAATAACTTTTACTTCATATGTTTGAAGAACTTTTTGAGAATACATCGGGAAGAGAAAAAACAGACACGATAAAAAATCTGCTCGCACGAAACACGCCACGCGTTCATTTTTTCTCATAGCCATCTTCTCAGTACTCATGGCCACTCTTGGACTTCTTGCGAATAGCGCAACGGTGATCGTAAGGAGCATGCTCATTGCCCCCATCCTCTACCCCATCCTTAGTTTCGCAATGGGAATTGTCATGTCTGATCCTGCACTCATATCAAAATCATTTACCACTCTCCTTAAAGCCGTGATCGTGAGCATCGGCGTTGCTGCAGGGATCACGCTTCTCTTTTCTTCACAATTTGGAGGCACCACAGTGGAGAGCGTGAACCGCACCGCCCCCTCGCTTCTCTACGCAACAATAGGCGTCGTCGCAGGTTTTGCCGCTGCCTTTGCGCTCGTAAAACCGCAACTTAGCGAAACGCTTCCGGGTGTCGCAATCTCAATTGCACTTGTCCCTCCTCTTGCAGTGGTCGGTATCGGGCTTGCAGAACTCAACACCACGATGATGTTTGGCGCACTCCTCCTTTTCCTCGTGAACACAATCGGCATTATTTTCGCAAGCACCATTATTTTTTTCTCTTATGAACTTTTATACGAAACGAGAAGTTGCACAACATGTGATAAAAATGGAAGAGAAAAAGGAGGATCCCGCTCCCGCCCCTTCCGCCAAAGAAAAATAGATTCTCACGTGTCGAAAATCACATCGCACACTCAAAAAATCCCCGTACATGTTGCTACGAGGTTTTTTGATTATTCTTCTTGGTTCTCATCTCAGGACTGAAGCTACGTACCGGAAATGAACACCCACAAATCATCGCCATACCACTCCCTTGAAGAATCGTCCTCAAAAGTTTCGAGCCAGCAAAAATCGTCATCCTGTTCCACGGAAAATAAGTTCGAAACACCACCATGAGATCCCGCAATAGGATCCATCCCGATAAGAAGTATCTCACCAATCGGCTGGTCACGATACTGCTCGCGCAAGCAGGGACCGACCTCGGCAGGACATTTCTGGAGTCCTAGACGAGCGGCGCTCTTGAAGACCTCTTTGGTCGTCGCGATATCCTTCTCCGTGAGTTCCTTCGTCGTCTTGACGACAAGATTGAGTTTCACCGGTTCTTTTGCAAGCGGAACCTTATTCAGAATATCATCCACGGTGGAATCGGCAATCCTGCTTCCGCTGGCCTTGAGGGCCTGACGGACCTTGATAAGATTCTTATGTATACCAATCGTAACAGTTTTCCAATAAGCGGAAGTCTCTGTCATGGCTATGCTCCTTTTCTGCGGAAATACCTTCTCTTTTGGAAGGGGACAAGTTCTTAATATATTATATAATATTTTTCATCTTTGTCAATTGTGGTAGGAAAACATGAACACAAAAAATACTGCGCACATAAGTATCGCAGTATCCAAGAAACAGCTTATCTCATTCACAAGTATTAGGCCTTAAGATATCTACGTACCGCAATAAGACTTGAGACGCCTCCCAGCACGATGCCTGCCAATGTTTGAAGCGCAAAAATACCAAGCATGTTGGCGACAAAGTAACTCCACAAATCCATTTCAGGAATCATCGCCTGAATATAGGGAGAGACCAGATGAATTGTGGGAAGCATAATAAGCAGCGTGATGAACGATGCAACGATTCCTTGTAAGATTCCTTGTACCACATACGGCGCGCTAATAAAACTATTAAGTGCTCCCACGAGACGCATCACGCCAATCTCCTCGCGATTCGCATAAATCGCAAGACGGATCGTATTGAAGGCCACAAGTCCCGCGATGCACAAGAATAAAATCGTGATAATAAGTCCTCCGCGCTCTGCCGTATCAATAACTTTGATGAGGCGGTTAATCACTACCTCGTTCTGCTGATAGCTCACCTTGTCAACAATCGGCTGCACGGAAGGCGTATCGAAATACGACGCGATGGTGGCATATTGGCGCGGATCTTTTGCCTTGATATTCAATGATGCCTGAAGCGGATTGTCGCCTAGCGCGTCGAGTGCGCTGATAACTACCGTATCATTTTTATGTTTCTCACGGAACGTATCAAGCGCTTCGGTGCGTGAGATATAAGCCACTGACTGCGTCTCATCGAGATTCTCAATGGCTGATTTCACCTGTAAAATCGCCGCCTCATCCGCATCGGTCTTAAAATAAACCGTGATATCAATCTTGTCTTGAAGCGAGGTAAGCGCGGTTTTCGTCACCACATTAAAAAAGATGAGTCCGGAAAACACGGAAAGCGCCACGACCATGATTGCAACCGTCGCAGTCGTCAAAAGCCCGCTCCTCCAGAAGCTGCTAAACCCATATTTGAAAATACGAACAAGTGCGGTGAACATGAGTTATAAAACTATAAATATTATGCAAGGATATATTTTCCATCCGCTTCATCGCGGATGACGCGCCCATTGTCCAGTGTTACGACGCGCTTCCCAAGCGTGTTAATCACGTCTCTGTCATGAGTCGCAAGAATCACTGTCGTGCCAAGCTCATTTATTTTAACAAGTAATTTCATTACTTCCCAGGTGTTAATAGCATCAAGATTTCCCGTAGGTTCGTCGGCAATCAAAACATCAGGATGGTGAATGAGTGCACGCGCAATGGCCGTGCGCTGCTTTTCACCGCCCGAGAGCTCGTGAGGAAATCGTTTTGCATGATCCTTCAGTCCTACGAGCTCAATCGCCTGCGGTACAAACTCGCGAATCTCTCCTTCGCTCCTGCCATTTACCTCAAGCGCAAATGCGACATTTTCAAAAACCGTCTTATGAGGAAGCAAGCGAAAATCCTGAAAAATGACGCCAATCTTGCGGCGAAGAAGTGGCAACTGCGGACGAGGAAGTTTTGCAACATCGATATTGTGCACGAGTACCCTTCCTCGCGAAGGCGCCTCTTCTCCTATTAACATTTTTACCACGGTCGATTTCCCCGCACCCGATTTTCCTACAAATGAAATAAACTCATTATCATCAATCTTAAAACTGACATTGTCTAATGCCTTGCTTGTAGGACTATAAATTTTTGAAACGCCTTGAAACGTGATCATGTGGTAAGTAATTAGTACAGAGAAAATAGAAATTGATTTTTTGAAAATACGTCTAAAATCTAAATACTTTCTACTTTCTACTTTCTACTTTCTACTTTCTACTTTCTACTTTCTAGATTCATTTCTGCTTCGATAAACAGGTCGAGATTTCCGGCAAGCACTTCATCAACGCGCGAGGATTCCACATTGGTGCGATGATCTTTCACCAACTGATAGGGGTGCAACACATATGAACGAATCTGACTTCCCCATTCAGGCTTTGCGTGTGAATGCAATGCTCCCAGCTCTTCTACCCGTGCTTGCATCATACGCTGATAGAGCTTGGCTTTCAATATCTTCATCGCACGTTCTTTGTTTTGCGGCTGTGAACGTTCTGCTTGAGATGACGCGGCAATTCCGGTAGGAATATGTACAATGCGTACCGCGGTCTCACGCTTATTCACATTCTGCCCACCAGGACCTGAAGCGCGAGAAAGCTCTATGGAAAGATCTTCAGGACGAATCACGAGCGCACTTTCATCCATCTCAGAAAGTTCTGGAAGGACCTCGACCAATGCAAATGAGGTATGTCTAAGTTGTTTTGCGGAAAAAGGAGAAATACGCACTAAGCGGTGCACGCCCGCCTCTCCTTTCAAATATCCATATACATTGGTGCCGCGTATCTCTATTGTAACATTTTTTATCGTATGTCTTCCAGTCTTCCCTCCATATTCACCAAGCGTCTCATCCACTACATGTGTGTGCCACTTATTACGCGCGGAGTAGCGAAGATACATATCTTTAAGCATAGCCACCCAATCTTGCGCGTCGTTTCCACCCGCGCCGCTATAAATGCTTAAAATTGCGGGCGCGTGATCATATGTTCCAGTTAGCAGTGTCTGTTGTTCTACATGTGCCACGCGCAACGTAAGATCCGAGAGTTTTTCTTCCACCTCGTGCGCCAGTGCTTCATCATTGTGGATAAGGTCACCTAACGCCTCAAGATCCTGCACCTCGTGCATCAGGGAGTGCACTTCTTCTACTTCGCTACGCAGCATGCCAAGCTCCTTATTCAAGCGCTCTGCTTCTTCGCGATTCTTCCATAGGTCTGGCACGCTTACTTCAGCTTCCAGCATCGTAATACGTTGTTCTTTCGATACAAGGTCAAAGACGGTCCGCCACGAGGCGGAGACGTTCGGCGACTATTGCGATTCCTCTAATAATTTCTTCGTGAAACATGATTAATCAAGATAATCATTATATACCACACTCCTTACCATTTTGTAAAAAACTCCTACGAAGAGGAGTCTGAACGCTTAGAGCGCATCAAAGTACTATAAAGAGGCGGGTCGTGAAATAATACATAATGAGGGTTTGGGTCAACGCGATCCGAAAAATAATTGGTGCGAATATCAAAAAAGCGATGTAAGGGAGAGGAGATTTCACCCATAATTTCTTCGGGGGCGCAATAGAGATGAAGAACACGACATACTTCCCAAATCAGTTCGTCCCAAGAAAATGGAAGAGCTTTTTCAAGAACAATCTCGTAAGGATGAAATTGCACGGAGAGAACACCCTTTATGCCAAAAAGGCTCTTCACGAAACCGGGGCATTCGCGCTGATGCAACACATCATTTCTCTTTTCATACGACTGATATTGCACCTCGTGCGGAAGGTCACAATCGATCCCCACAGTTACAATAGTACTCATGTTATCATAATACAAAAGCTGAAAGCGCACAGGGTTCCACTCCTCTCATTTTATTAAGATCTGGGAAAACAATAGCATACTACAAAATAAAGGTAAATGACTCCGTAAATATAAATAATAAAAAAATCCCGCATATACGTATGCGGGAGATATCACATTATTCAATTAGAAAAATGTCCTCGAAATTAAAACCCATCTTTATGACTTCCCCCCCCCCGAACCCACTTTGTCAAAAATTCATAACAAACTTAAGTTTACTCGCGTCTTAACTTATGCTAAATTAATTTTTGATCGCTGAATCCCAAAGATAAAGGAGACAAACGGTGAGCTCTTTCACAACGGAACAAGAACTCAAGCTGTATCTACTTGCACATGGAATACGAATTGAAGCAGAGGCGGAAGAAGAATGGATGAAAAGGTTCGGGGGACCCATGAGTTTAAGTGAGTATGCTTCGACAAGTGGAATCTGTCTCTTCACTACAAGCGGGATCTACATCAATGCTCCATTCATCGAGGCTTTCACTAAAACGACGGAAGCAAGATTCGTTTTCGACGGCGAATTTGCAATCGTGCGGCGAGACACGCGAATTCCTGTATCGGTGATTCCAGTTCCTGCATATCACCACATAATGTATCGCGACGGTGGAAAAGAGTTTCCATACACGAAAATCGGAGTAACTCATACGGATCGTTGTCGAATTTCGCCAATCGAGGGCTGTGCGTGGGTGTGCACCTTCTGCGATTTGCCCTACGAAAAACGATACGGGAAGAATCCGAAACACGAACTTCTTCGAGCCATAGAGCTGGCAAAGAGCGACTCACTTTCACCAGCTCGACACGTTCTCATTAGCGGCGGCACGCCACGACCGGAAGATGAGCCGTGGATCGACGATATTTATGCGTTCATTGCACAGAATTCTCCGATTCCAGTTGACGTGATGATGCCCGCCAGACACGAAATGGATTATCCAGCATGGCTTCGCTCAGTAGGTGTCAACATGCTTTCCATAAATATAGAGATATGGGACCCTGACCGGGCGCAACGAATTACACCAAACAAAGCTCGACAATTGGGGCGAGAACACTACCTGAACTACATCGAAGAAGCGGTAAAAGCATTCGGAATCGGCTTTGTTCAGTCGCTCATGGTTTTTGGAGAAGCGATCGAGCCCATCGAGAGCACTCTGGATGGCGTGCGCGCACTCGTCGAGCGTGGTTGCATTCCCGTCTTGAGTCCCTTCCGACCCGACTTCACAACTCCGATGAGTAAAAAGCAACCAGCGACTATAGGGGAAATGCAAAAAGTCTACTTTGAAACAGTACGGATTTGCAATAAAAGCGGTACTGGTCTCAAACCCGGACCACGCTGTATGCCGTGTCATCACAATACCGTCGTATTTCCCGACAAATCAGGATTCTACGTTCCATTGGGCGGCGATCTAACAAATCGATCGTGGAACAACAAATAGAAAAACTCATAACATCAAATAGGTAAGACGCGCAGGGAACTATTCATGAACCGCGCCAACAATCCGCGGAAGGAACGTGTTACAAAACGCACCCTTCCGCCTTTTATTTTAATTGAAGTTCACGAGGGGAATTCAATAAATGAAAAGTATCTACCTGCACAGAACAATAAGCTCCTGCCATAGGAATAACGATTAAATCACCAATAGATAATTCTGGCATAACAATATTATCGACCAAAATATCCGATCTCTGACACGTACAACCGACGATATTCGACCCCCTTTTTCCAGATATGCTGTCTCGAGAAAAAAAAATTTTTTGAATATTATGAAGCCCTCTTACGTGATGTTTGGTCCCATCTACAAAATAGAAAATTTTATTGTACTTTTTCTCTTTGGCCATAATCCTGCAGACGTAATAGCCTGATTCTCTGGTAATATAATTTCCTGGCTCAAATTGAAGTTTTATCTGCTTATTATATTTACGATTAAATTTATTTACCAATCGCAAGACTCTTTTACTAAATTGTCCGATATCAAATTCATCATCTTCCCGCAATATTGGCGTTGCAATTCCCCCCCCTAAATTTATTGTATCTATATTTCGGCATTGTGCAGCTAAATCTAATAATTTTTCCAGCGCTTTGATAAAAAGATTTATCTTATAAGAGTCGGAGCTTGTATGCATTTGGATTCTTACGATTCTCGCAAGATCGATTTTTACCTCTTCTAAAGGAATACCAAATTGACTATTTATTCCTGACGCGGCATAGTCCTTAAGATAAGACCAGCCAACTTCAGGGTTGATTCGCAAACCGATGAGTTTATCTTGTTGTTTTATTTCCGTAAGGTTGTTATAGTTGATGTCAATTTTTCGTTTTTTTGAGAACCGCATAACTTCTGCAGAAATATACGGAGCGGTATAAGAAATACTTTCAAAGCCATATTTTACAGCCAATTCCAACTCTTGCAATGAAGATACTGCAATACCCAAACCATTTCTTTTAACCTCCTCGAGAATGAATTTAGAGTGATTCGCTTTTACCGCATAGAGCAATTCAAAATTTGGATAGTCTTGAAACGCGGTCAAAATTTTATTAATTTGCTTTTTTACGTTTTTTTTATCGTAAACAAAAAATGGTGTTTTCTGTGTGCTTGAAAGATTTATGATTTTTTGTAGATTCATATTGTTAAATCAAAGCAACGTGTCTCTTAAGATTTTATCAGAAGTTTCATTAACAAAACGAAATACTTTCTCTCTTTTTTTACCAACGCTTACGACATATCCAATGTAACCGTCAATAAATAAAGACCCTTTCCGATAAAATGTTCTGTAGAATTGACCAACCCTCTTTGAAAAAATTTTCTGTACGTCTCCATACGCAATTTCTTGGACGATGTCTTGTCCAGTAAAATACGGTTTAACTTTCAAATGCGCCCACGTACCCGGATATTGAATTTTTTCATAGTCAAGGTTAATTGAAACTTCCTCGCGAAGAGCGCAGCTCAATTCAATATCAGTAAGATTAATACCGACGGTTTTTAAGGCCAAGGCATTACAAACATATCCGCCTTGCCGTCTTGGATTTAAATCCACAATAACAAGTTTACCCTTATCGTTTATGAGGAAATCGCAGCCAAATAATCCACGGTATCCTTTTTGTGAAAGAAAGTTTCCGATTTTCATCGCAACCTGTTTTATCAGCTCAATATGTTTTGGCGCAATAGAAGTCGGGTAGACATTTCCTAAATATCGCGTACCTCGCATGATCTGATCTGAAATGATTAAAACATTCGTTTTGTCCTCGCCAGTTACAATAGCGTTAACGTTCGGCATGGCGACAATGTGTTCAAAAACGTGTGCAACGAGAAATCGCCCCCTCTTATTCACGTCTCGAAGTCTTGAAAGAAAATTATGCAGCATTTCTTTGCTGTAAATTAATCCACTTTCGTTCCCTCCAGAAGTATATGAAGCGGTGATATAACCAGGATACATATTATTTTTTCTTAACAATTCTTCTTTATTTTCAAAAATCCGAGCATCGTTTCTTGATAGTCCGAGACGTTTAAATACCTTGTACTGCTCTATTTTGTTGTCATAAAAAGTTGAAATTGATGGCGATGGACCCAATAGGAGCCAGCGCGGATCAGAGAATTTAAGAAACGATGTGGTAAAAGAGTAAACAGGTATTTGCGTTTGCTTCGCAAATAACGATTCGGAGATTTTTTTTACAAGCGAGCATCTGGCAAACTCTTCATTTAAATCCTCGTACTCTTGGGGATAAACAACTTTTTTTTTCAATTCTCTTTCAAGGGAATCAGCACGTTCGTTTAGCACGATATAGTTTTCTTTCTTAACATGCTTGTTGGGATGACTTGAGAAAACATAAATTGGTTTATATTCGCCTCCAAAACGCCGACTTAATGAATCGGCCATAAGTTCGTTCATTGCTTCGAATCGTGGTCCAAGAATTGAAAAGAAGTAATTGGTTTTGTGGGAAGCAAAGTTTTTTTCAAGATGATAGTCCATAAAAATCTATTTTCTAAATTTATCAAAGACGAGGATTTTTTGTGAAATTCCCGCCCGAGCGAGTAAACTTTAATTTTTGTCTCCTATGAGCAACCAAAAGAGAGAAATAAAAAACCGCACAATAATGAATGCGGCATGTTTTTAAATTACTGCCACAAAAGTAAAAGTAAAAAACCCATCAAAAGAATTACCGCGAACTGAACGATAAGGCCTATCCATCCTAGCTTTGTAAAATAAATGATAATTTCATGACGATCCGTCACATAATAATGAAGTTCGGCGTGTGACGCATAAGCATCGGGCACGTTATATTCCGCAATGCGATACATACCATTTTTAAGCCCACAAAGCATCAACGCTCCGCCTCTCTGTGAGAGAAGAACAGAATCATACGCTCTGTCAAAAAACTCATCAAGACTTCCTAGTTTAAATATCTGGTTATAAGCCACAGTGGGTTCGAGCGGGAATAGGCCTTTGTGCATTGCCCTAGGTATCACACGCGGACGATACACTATGGAAGGAGGTACCGGACCATCCATTCTCTGAGCAACGTCACCAACAAAATTGAGCATACATACGAGAATAAGAAAAGTAAAAACGATACGAAACCACAATGGCATATTCATATCTGTATGCATCCCCCTTTTTCAAGATAGCAGTTCTGCTTCTCAAGGAAATATAGACTAAAAAAATCAAAAAGTCCAGCGTTTTTTAGGTAGACACAAAGAGCGCGCAAACCACCCAAAGATCATATGAGCCAATGGCCGGACTTGAACCGGCGACCCACGCTTTACGAAAGCGTTGCTCTACCAACTGAGCTACATTGGCATGATGTTCTGCAGGTCTCATACTTACATATTTTGCTCAAAAAATAAACCCCGCAGCAAAACGTACTACACCTGAATATCACACCTTAAGATACAGATTGACATTCGAAGTTGGACACACCTCTCATGCCTCACTTTCATTATGCGATGTCTTTTGCAATCTTAATATCACCAATGCTATACATACGGCGCTGATAAATACGCTTCATAAGCTTGTCGGCGGAGTAGCCTACCCCCGCAACAACCACAAAATAAATCACACCCGATACATGCAATTGAGGCAACTTTTGAGAAAAGAGACCAATCAACGTAGCACCTACTCCCATCGAGGTAATGACTGTCAAGTTGCGCACAGAACTTTCTGTACTTTTCGCTTGAATACCAGAAAACAAAGAGAGCGCAGATTCAACATAATTCTTTGTCATCGTCCAAATATCTTTTATATACTCGAGCGTATCGGCGAGCGTTTCGTATTTAAATTCCAACACATTCAAAAAATGAGTAAGGCACGTGTTCTCTTTCGCAATAGATTCGCGGGTACGAATATAGGTACCCATCTGGTTGATACGTGCCTCAATAAGATTGATGGTCTTTGCGTAACTTTCGATCTTTCCCTTAAACGCACCGACCTCATCCCCGCGTATCGCGCCGCGCTCCTTGACCTCCGCGATCCGTTCCCAGATAATGCGGTGCAGATTCAGATAACGATGCAGTTGAGTCTTAAATTCACGGATAAATATTTGTTCCTCAATAAATTTCTCAATATCGGAAAGTGACTCGGACGTATTGTTAATAATATACAGCTTGTCCCCCCGATAAATCTCAAACCCCTTCTCATGAATATCAAAATAACGCTCCTGTTCAAACTGATGCATGAGAGCATCAATATCCTTTTGCTCCGCATGATCCAAAACGACAAAATAGGGATAAATTGTTTTAATATGCGCAAGCTCTTTGGGAATGGGAGCGCCTAAGCTAAAAATGTAACTTATACCAGGAGACAATTTTTGTTCATAGTAGGTAGTAAGTGCGGTTACATCATTATCTACCTCCCTTGTGTTTTCGATGCTCACTATCATCAAACCGTCCTCATAAATCTTCGTTTCGATGCCGGTACGACTTATAAGATCCACATAGTCAAGGTGCCATAATTTCATTTCGACCGATTGAAGATCCATCGCATCACGCAAGGCGACGAGACGTTCATGTTCAAGGTCAAGAGGAGATTCTGCCTTTTTAAGAAAATCATAAATTTCGGACAAGTGAAGCGTCGTCCGTTGAAACCATCCTCCTATATAAATTTTCTGAACATTCATACAAAAAATACCAACTAACTATCATCCTTACTATACCATCAAACTTATAGAGAACGCTATTAAAGATAAACTTCCACGGACACCTTGATGCAATTCAGGAATTTTTTAGATTTCTTCGTTCCGATGCAATGATGCCCTCAGGCTTGTGATACATCCCCCGACCCTATTGGTCGGGATTTTCTTTCAAGTTTAATAAATCCCTCCAAGGCTTCCGATCTGTCTTATTATAACTCCGGCACACTATGCGCGGTCATGACAGCACGTCGTCGTGACCTTCTTTCACCGATAATTCCATCTACATTTTTCAAAGGACAACAAAAAAAATCGGCGATGCGGGATGCGTAATGTTATGGCGGATAAGTTGCACAATGCCGAATTTTTCAAATATACTCTTGCGTGCTATACCGTGACAGAAGAAATTTTGAACGAACGCTCTAATCATTGCCGAGTAAGGCTGCGATAATATTGAGCGAGAGACGGGAATCGAACCCGCATCTCAACCTTGGGAAGGTCGCATACTACCACTGTACTACTCTCGCACATTACAATGCACGACCGCAGCCTCTCTACCCCTAGGCGCAGAAGGAATGTATCCATAGCACCAATCCAACAAGATACATCTTTTCAAAATAAGAAAAACCAGGTATAGTATACGCAGAAATCCTTGAAAAGAAAAGAGGTGGGTCTCGTGCGAATACAAGCATTTTTCGCTGCAATTATTCTTTGTAGTGCATGTATAATCGGCGCGCGGGCATTGTCCCACCCTCCGACATACTACTCACACATGCCGCGTACGTATTCGCTCGCTTCCTATCGCATAAATGTCGTATATGTTCCGCATGGAACGACGCGTGCTAATGTACTCTTCCGCACCCACTGTGTCGACCTTTCTCCTGCGGGCTACAAGTTCCGTCAATACGGAAATTGGGCACCCATGGATTATGTCGAGATCGAAGGAAAAATTATTTCAGCGATAAACACGCGAAAACCTCTTCCCTACCTCTATTGCAATGAAAATACTACCACCCGCACCTTCCTCTTGCATACCGCGAGGCACTTGAATGAGATATCCCGTAAAAATCCTCTCCATGTCCATTGGGTCATCGCAACCGGCCCTATCTTTTATCGTTCCTCTTCAGAACGAAATATTAATGCAGTATTGCGTCGGAGTAAAATACGACCATGGGACACGACCACTCGTAATGCGTTATTTATCTCGAATAATGGCGCGACCTGCGCACTCGTCACACGTTATGGTACGGCATGGGATATCATCCGACTTTTCTTTGATCATCCAGAATGGAATACCATCGTCTTTTTTGACGGGGGAAGTTCTGCACTATCTTCCGCGCGCAATCCGGTATGGATCACTGTTCAAAAAAAATAGCACATAATTAAATTCACAGCACTCGCTTCTTCCCGGCGAGTGTTTTTATGCACACCGCCCTTCCGGGATAAGTATGATACACTTGAAGAAGAGTATGACAACAATCAATCTCAGAAAACTTCCTCCCCCTACCCCTGGCGCCCCGCGTGGAGAACAAGATGAACAGGGAGTGTATCATAATACCAAAACCCCTCCGCACGGGTTCTTTGTGCTTGGTTTCCCTTCCCAAACATTTCTCGAATATGAACGCTCTGTAACATGGTATTGGTGGGCGGGAGGCATCGGGCTCATCTTGTGTGCATTTGCGTTTTTCACAAACGATTATCTTTTTTTGTTATTCATCCTGATCGCCATCTTTTACTTTTTAATGACGGCCCATCATGATCCGCATGTATTTGTTGTGGATATCTACGACAAAGGAATTATGGTGCATGAACGATGGCATCCCATGAGTGATTATGAGGATTTCAGCATTATCCCGCTTGGTGAAGAAGTATTCGAACTCTCCTTTACTCCTAAAAAACGACTGCATCTCCCGCTCGATTTTTATGTACATCTCAATCATATCGAACCGGTACGCGAAGCTCTGCAACCTCATCTTCAGGAACGGCAACGCTCTGAATCCTTTATTCATCTCTTAGGACGCGCGCTTCGTTTCTAAATCCGATTTACTTATTTTTATTGCCGTCTGCGCAAGGTAAGAACCGAGGTCTCTTGAACTACGACCTGGTGTGCGCTCTATGCCCATAATCTCCCGCGTGCAAAGGTGCTTCAGTGTAATTAATCGACGGTATTACATTTTGTGCTCGTGGAAACAACAATCCTTGGATGTTATTTGCTCCAACAGATACATTAGGAATAGTTATTCCTGAAGCCGATATCGCCTTGCTGCCAAACATGCTCGTGAAGAGATTTTGCAGTATTTGTTCTAACGGAAGGGCGCTCTGAGGAACAGTCACTGATATGGGTCGATTATAGTTACTGAGATTGACTTCTAAATTTCCCGTTACCGTCCCTATTTGTGCACCATTCATTACTATAGGAATTACTAGAGAAGACGACGTAATTCTATAAATAAGCGAATCATTCCTTCCAACCCAAATATCCCAATTAATCTTTTGACTAATATTTCTTGAGAGCACCTCCATATTTTTGTTAAATGCATCCATGTCTTTGGGAACAATCGTTTGTTTTTCAAGGATAATTTTTCGTATGAGGTTGATTAACTCCTGGCCGTGTTGCGTTGTTACCTTGAGATGATATGTGGGAACATTGTTTACTGTTTCACGGCCACCATTGCTCATTGAAGTGACATAACTCATGCTCAATACATAGTTCCGAATCATCGTCATGTCTTCTTGGGTCAGAAAGATTTGATGAGAAGAGTTGACTGAATGAATCGTTTTATCGATATCAATTCGTATCCATTTATTTTCCAATGAAGCCATAAAACCATTTGCCAATCCAATAAACACTTGCATTCCCGCGGCCCTAGGATCGGTCGATGTATAAGAGACATTAAAATTTTTTAAATTAATATAAAGATTTTTATTAAGGTATCTCTCATTGAGTCTCATCGAAATCAATCCGCTACTGGTGGCTGTATTAAAATTTGTAAGCGTTCCAAAAGCAACATCGAATAAGGGCGCATCTAATGAACGAAAATCAATAGACCCGTTTGAGTTTGAGGCGATAGACACATTTGACAGTGGCGGTACTATTTCATTATCGATCTGAATTTCTGCATCAGCAGTACTTGTAGCCGCGAAAGAAAACGATGTGGTATTGAGAGATGTTTGAAGACTCTTTTTAAAAATTTCAGTCGGATTGGGGGTCAAAAATGTAAAATATGCAAATGCACCTCCTCCAATAAGACAAAAAATTAAGAGAGCACTAATGCTTATAAGCAATGTATTGGACGACTTCTTGGGAGATGATAGCGTCGATGTTTGTGAATCAAGTGATTTAAATGCCTCATCAATATCTGACGTGGGCCAACCTGCTTGAAGCAACGATTCCCGTATTGCCTCCGACGTAGCACCCTGGGCAAGCTGTTGATTGATATGCGCGATAAGTTCTTGAGTTATCATACAATAACATGATGCATCTATGATAGCATGAATAAAAATCGACTTCTATTCTCTGCAGTTTGTTGCAAGAATAAATTAAACAAAATACCGTTGCAGTATTGTTTTGGTATTTTTCGTTTTTGTATACAATGATCGGAAACCAGAGTGATCCGTACACAGTATGTGCGGTTGTATCAACTCCATCTTCTTACGAAGTTCACCGAGTTTTTCTTTTTCATGCATGAGATGCACTTTTTGGATACGTCAATTGACCCCTTTGCATTTTTAAAAAGGGGGTAAGCTTATGCGGGGAGGCGGTTTTTTTGCTTTGGATATGTAATACACGCCACTTCTTTTTAACGAGGGCATCAGCAACCAATGAACGATGGCATCTCCATGGTACCGCTTCGGCGCACATGATAACCGTGGTTTTCTTTTGCGCTATCGTTTCCAATCGTTCTAATCCTTTTGAAAATTCCTCGGTTTGCATATAATCCGCGAAACCCCGAAACGAAAGATTCTCCCACCCAAGATTCTTTGAATCCTTCTTCGCATGACGCAATCCTCCCAATGCTTTGAGATGCTCGTAACAAATACAGGCCTTCTCCAGAGATGTACGCATCTCCTCTTGGTTGAACTGCGGATTATGTTCAGACTTTGGAATCGTGCGTATATCGACAAGTTTTTCAATACCATGAGCCTTCAGCAACGCTAGGAACTGATCAATCGTTCTCGTTGAGTGTCCGATAGTAAAAATTGTCGGCATGTTTGTTTTCACAATTCTCGATTCATACGTCCTGTCTTGTGCTCTCGAGAGGAATCGAACCTCTATTGCAAGATCCGCAATCTTGCGTCCTATCCGTTGAACGACGAGAGCGTTTGATGTGTATAATACTACATCGTAATTTCCATTTTGTATAGATGGCACCAAAGAACAAAAAACGCTCGTGAGAGAGCGCTGATGATATAATAGATCGTTTAGTCTTCTTTCACTTCGGTCGCAAGCACCGCATGAAAAAGTTGCGCCGCGGCATCAGAAAGGGACTGTATGGGAGGAACTGAACCGGTTGTTACAAGTTGCGGTGAAGGAATAGTCTGCGCACACCACTCCTGCACGCCAAGAATTTCACGCGTAGGAAGAATAATGAAACACGTCTCGCGAATCTTCACAGGTACACGATAATGCGTTCCATTCCAAATAAAATCAAGGACAGTACCAGACACGGTCGTTTCCTTACTCATGGAAACCTCCTTCTTTATTATTCTATCCTTCTTCTATGAGAAGGCATCGAGATAACTACTATAGCATTATTTGTTTCATTGTCAAAAAAATCCGCATGAGAGCGGAAAATTCATTGAAGAGATCAACAGGATTACGCCGGAAATACGTGAGGAAACACGCGCGCACTCGTGATGACTTTCTCTACCCGGCGAAGAAGTCCGCGATCAACGGGACGATGATAGCCGCAATCACGACACACCAAAACAATGCCCACATCGCATGAACGCGCGGTATCTCTCTTGCGAAGGAATCCTCCTGGGAGCGCAGAAGCAAAAACAGGTACGAGCACATCGTGTCCGGTATTAAGACATTGAAATGCATCCACGTGAGGATTTCTCTGATACTCTAAAAGGCTCACCTGATCCCGTAACATCTGAGACATTACAGCATCCCCCCTTCACGAAGTTTGGCATAGTATGCATTCGTATTCCGCGCCATTGCGAGAAGATCAGAATCAACCTTTTGCCGATAATCACACTCCGGACACCACAAATAGAGCACGTTATTCATGATAATCGGCTCCAGAAGCGGATGAGTAGAATCATGACCGCAGGTAAGCGGGTGCACATAAGGCTCCTTCTGGTAATCTTCGAGTGCGTTTAGATCATCATCCAAAGGATGACTCCCTGCAGACATGCTTCGCACCTCCTGTTCCTCACATAAAAAGAACTAATAGAAAGTGTAGCGCGCTTAAGGAATTCACGTCAAGAGCATTTGACAAATGTATGTATATATGATAAAATAGGCTTAGTATATTGAAAATGGGAGGTCTTTATTATGAAGACTTTCATCTGGATTTTGTTTTTTTGTCTCATCTCCGCACCGCCGTGCAAGGCAGAGGTAAATGGAGGGCAAACCCCCTGCGAGGCTGTCGCCTCGCCTGCGGCGATGGAGAACATCGTCCGGCCGGCGAAACTGCCGGATGGACGAATACATGGGAAGGCCTCTACGTACGTCTCCCGAGACGACGAAGAGCTTTCTCATGAGAAACCCGGAGGGAGATGGAGCAAGCCCAACCCGAACGGACGGGTACGCTACATCCCTCCGGTGGCAAAAAAAGAAAAGAAAAAAGAGGAAGAAAAAAAGACGGGCGGGACGGAAACACCGAAACCCGTCGCCTCCCCTGCCACCCGCCATCACAGCGGCGGCGCGAGTGCGGCGAAGGCGGTCCATGGAGGGCAATCCGCGCCCGTCGCCAGGAACCAGAAGTTTTCCTGGCCCGTGTTACCCACGTGGCACGCGCCGAAGATGCGCATGCCCACGTGGGTGCCCCAGGCAGTACAGCTGCTTGGGGTGATCCTCGCCCTCGCATTCGTCGCGTGGGTGGGGAGCAAACTCGGGTGGCGCCGTACGGGGATCGCACTTCTCGTTGTGGCCAGTGGCATCGCCATCTGGCTCTACGGAAAGACGATCCTCGCCCTCGCGCTCGTCGTTGCGGCGGGCGTGGGGGTGTGGCAAGTCTACAAACGGTGGGGATGGAGGCCTGCGGCGTGTGTCGCGGGCTTCATCCTCGCCGTGGGGCTCGCCCTCGCCGTAGGAGTAGTACCGCTACTCCTCGGTGTTGGGATCTTCGGCGGCATAGGCGCCGCCGGATACATCTTCGCACGGAAGCGAGGGTGGATCTAAAAAAAGCGCCGTGTGGCGCAAAGCGCGTGTGCATCGTAACACGCGCTTTTTTCTTATTGCGTATGCATATTTCGTATCGTATAATAATGTATTACCGATTCATCCTATTTCACAATGCAACAACCTAAAAACGGAAAAGAACTTTTTAAAAATATTGCGTGGGCATTCCTTACGCTCGCCCTTCTTGTCCTCATTGCCGGCGAGCTGATTGGCTTCCCCAAATCATCAAAACAAGTTACGCTCTCCGACATTGTAAACGACATCAACACGGGACAAGTCACCAAGCTCTCCGTTACGGGAAACGAGCTCGACGCGACCCTAAAAGATAATACGGTCCTTGTCGCGCAAAAAGAATCGGAACTTGGTATCTCACAAACACTCACGAATCTCGGCGTACAAAAAGACCAATTGCAGGGCATCACGATTGAGATCAATAACGACTCGGGCTTTATGTTCTGGGTTGGTTTGCTCGTTCCTACCGTGCTTCCTGCGCTCCTCATTTTGTTTATCTTCTGGTACATGTTCCGCCAAGCACAGAAAAATACAAATCAGGCGATGTTCTTCGGTCGTTCGAATATCCGTCTTTTCTCACCCGGCGAAAAAGATAAGGTAACGTTCAAGAACGTGGCAGGACTTGAAGAATCAAAAGAGGAGCTCCGCGAAGTAGTGGATTTTTTGAAGTATCCGAAAAAATATCTTGAAATGGGTGCGCGTATTCCACGTGGTATTCTACTCGTGGGGCCTCCCGGAACAGGAAAAACACTCCTTGCGCGCGCAGTAGCAGGCGAAGCAAACGTGCCTTTCTTTCATATTTCAGGTTCAGAGTTCGTCGAACTTTTTGTGGGAGTTGGAGCTTCACGGGTGCGTGACGCCTTTTCTGTCGCTAAAAAAGCAGCGCCTGCTATTATTTTTATCGATGAGATTGATGCGATCGGGCGCGAACGCGGCGCAGGACTTGGCGGCGGCAACGACGAACGCGAACAGACATTAAACCAAATTCTCGTCGAGATGGATGGATTTGATCGCGAAACACAAATTATTGTGATCGCCGCCACGAATCGCCCTGATATTCTCGACTCCGCCCTTTTGCGCCCCGGACGTTTTGATCGACGCGTTCTTCTCGACCTTCCTGACATCAAAGAACGCGAAGCCATTCTTCAAATCCATGCAAGCGACAAGCATCTCGACAAAAACGTCTCACTCCGAAAAATAGCGGAACGCACACCCGGCTTCTCAGGAGCCGATCTTGCAAATCTCATCAACGAAGCTGCACTATACGCCGCGCGCATGAATAGAAAAATGCTTTCGGAGGCTGACATTTTAAACTCAATCGATAAAGTGCTCTTGGGCCCGGAACGAAAATCGCGGATCATCTCTCCACGAGAAAAACAAATTACCGCCTATCATGAAGCGGGGCATGCTCTTGTGGCCTCAGTGGTGCCAGAGGCGGATCCGGTTCATAAGGTTACTATTATTGCACGCGGCCGTGCAGGAGGTTACACCTTAAAACTTCCCCTTGAAGAAACACATCTCAAAACAAAAAAACAATTTTTGGCTGATATTGCGGTAGCTATCGGAGGCTACGCCGCAGAAAAATTGATATTTGGCGACGTAAGTACGGGCTCCTCGAATGACTTGAAAGAAGCATCAAACATGGCCCGTCTTATTGTTACGCGCTATGGGATGAGCGATGTCTTTGGTCCTATTACATTCGGAAAATCTCAAGATCTCGTATTTCTGGGCCGCGAAATTACTTCAGAACAAAACTATTCAGAAAAAGTAGCGAGCGAAATCGATGATGAGGTACAAAAAATAATGACGGGGGCATTTAAGGTCGCGGAAAGCATCGTAAAAAAACAACGTAAAGCGCTTGGACTGATTGCTGATTCGCTGGTACAAGAAGAGACCTTGGAACGCGAAGCCTTTGAACGCCTTCTCGAGCTCGGCGGTATTGCCATCAAAAAACAGCTCACCGCAACAACCTAAACATCAGACTGTGCGCATATAAAACCCCCCGATGGGGTTTTTATATTGCTAAAAAAATTACATCTTCTGATCCAAATCACCAACTCTCCAGGCAATAATTCTATCAAATTCTTGTTCCAATCGATCTATTTGTTTTTGACAACGAACGACACCTACCTCGTCCCCAGTTTCGTGTGCATGTCGTTGCGCGGAAGTAAGCTCGTCCATTCTATCGCCTATTTTCTGAAGCAGATCAACTACGTCAGAATCACTCACAATAAGGCCTTGGCGCGCTCCATAATGAGCAGCATCCAAAAACTTTTCTTCCGCGATAAGATGCCGCATTGTCTCATGTACATCTTCCCCACTACCATGATCTTCTTTTGGTTGTTCTGGTTTAAATTCTTCTGTCATATATAGTATATATACTATGAATATACACAAAAACAAGAAAAAAATAAACATGACTATTCTATGAAAATGAAAAATCCGAGCATGGTTCGGATTGATTTTTTACATTAGTGCGCAGGGTAGAACAACGCAAGAACATCTTCGAATGAAACGCGATGACTGATAGACTGTGCCACAAGACGAATAATGAATATTCCATCCTCTGTCCCCTGCTCCACATGTGAAAGCATCTCGCGGGGCGTGTAGGAAACCCCGTTTCCGCTCCGTAGTGCTTCTTTATCCGGAGTGGGATGACGTGAAACCCATACACGAAGTGTCTCTTTCAGCCGAGAAACTTGCTTTTTAGTAAGAAACTTGGCCATATGCGCGCTCCTCCTCTCAAGTTCTCAAAAAATATACCAAAAATCCTTTACCATATCAAGCAACTCACTAAGAAGTGTCTTTGATTCTGCCACTTTCTCATGCTACTCCTTGGTTTTCGGTTCTTTCATTTCCCAATAGTAGGATCGTCCCCGCGAAGAGATTCGTAATCTCGTATCGTCTGTGTACCCCCACTGAGGCGTCCCTTCCACGTACCCCTCTTCTCGCAGGCTGCGCACAAGACGAGAGGTAACCCTATAATAACGGATATTATTGCAACTATCATACGGCCCGCAATAAATATACTCCGCAAGATAAGGTTCGGGATTCTGCACACGCAACTCACCGCTTGAACGACGTTCCCCAATAAGCAGTTTTAACGCATACTGCACATCATCAATCGGTGTATCATTAACATAATTTCGCTCGCGCATACACAAACCCCCGTTTTGAAAAGATCTGATGATAGTAAAACATAACATAATAATATGAAAAAGTAAAAAGCGGCCGCATACTCGGGTCGCTTAGATCGGAATTATCAGTCCGCGGAAAAGATCTCCTTCTTGCCATCCTGGCGGCGCTTCTTGTTGCTCTCGCGCTTTGCGTCACATTTGCGTCCCCAATATGCACCGCGCCCTTTCTTGGAACCGGCATGTTCTGTTTTTCGCGCGTGATATGCCATTGCTCTCTTCTCCTCCTTTTTTGAACTACTTTACTGCCTCTAATTCATTCGCGAAAAAAGTGAATGACTTGGGGCCTCCCTCAACCTGGAAAATCACTCCATACATATGTTTTCCGGAATAATACCCTACTTCCACCATGCCTACAATCCCGACCCTGCCGAGAAGAGCGCGATATGCGGAAGGCATGCATAAAAAACGGAGGAAACCTGGGTACTTCACGCGCACACGCTGATACCGCTCAAACGACGCAACAGACATATTGTCCATCGTTCATCTCACCTCCTCTCCTAAATAATATATGCCGTATCTGATGTATTTTGTAAATGACACAGGTGCACATCGTTGCGTTTTTGTCTCACTTCTCTTGCTTATACTGCAATTGCATCAGATGCGATAACTGCCGTACAAAACACAATGATTATCTGCATTCAACCATACTTACAGATCTGTGTCCGCCCGCCAGGATTCGAACCTGGGACCGCGAAGATATATCTTCGATATAACGCCTGTGTTCGTTTCACTTAAAAAGATGTGTCCGCCCGCCAGGATTCGAACCTGGGACCGCGGAGATATAAGCTCCGTGCTCTAACCGGACTGAGCTACAGGCGGACACAGATTTTTAATGATCCTCACTTGTCGTTATAAGCTCCGTGCTCTAACCGGACTGAGCTACAGGCGGACACAGATCTCTAGTCTACTCTCACTAATATCTTTTGCATCTCTAGTTTTACCGAAAATAACAATGTTATGCAACCTCAATGTTTGAGAGCAAAAGTTGCCAAACGGACTGAAAGGCTGGTACTATTTTATAGTACACCATAAAAGGAAAGGTGCGTGAGTGGTTGAAACGGCAGTCCTGGAAAGACTGTGTGTCAGCAATGGCACCGAGGGTTCGAATCCCTCCCTTTCCGCCAATAGAAACTTCAAGTGGGAACATTCCCATATCCGATTTAAAAGCCGGAGAGGAGATAACGCTCGTCGGTGGGCCTAATTCTGATGGCAGCTTTGTCGCAGATACTGTGGTAGTTTGCGGTGGATCCCAAGAAGCTGCAACGGAAGTAACTGGGACAGGTCAAACAACTCCTACTATCGTATTAAATAATGAGGCTAATTATAAGAAAATAAGCGGCACAATAAACACGGTAACAATAGTTCTTGTTGGCTTGATTTGGCTAGGCATTATCCTATTCCTTAAGTTGAAGAAACAAAAAAATATTGTGTATTTGCTTTTCTTTACTATTTTCTACATCTACCTTTATAAGGTTATAGATATTACGCTAATTCAATTTCAATCCTTACTTCTCCTAAAACATTTTTTGCCAGATCTAATGCTGAGGGGTGTAGGGGCTGGAAGAACCGTGAATCTTATTCCACTCGCCACGCTCAGGCTCGTGGATGTGAAGACTACACTTCTCAACATCCTCATGATGATGCCATTCGGCTTCGGACTGCCGTTTATTACCAATTTTCGCTTCAAGAAGGTAGTTATGACAGGTCTCTATTTAAGCATCACTATCGAGCTTTTGCAGTTCATAACGGGGTTCATATCAAGTACAACATTCCGAATTGCCGACATCAACGACGTAATATTCAATATGATTGGTGTTACAGTCGGTTATATATTATTTGCTCAATTCGTGATTCTCTTTCGTCGCAAGTCTCGCGCTTGGAAAGTATCAACGAATCCGATCTTGCGATATATTGCTGATCGGCCGCAAATAGATAAACAAAAACTATAAGAATATGAAAACCCCAACATCCAAACTTGGCAAAAACATCAAGCGAATACGCGAGCAAAAGGAAATGTCGCAAGGCGACATTTGCCGCGCGGTCGGGTTTGATCGTGCTCAAATGAGCAATATAGATTCACGATCCACTTATCTGGTTGAGGTTCCTGGCGGCTCTGAAAAGAAGTGGATAGAAACCTTCAACGCACTTGCTTCGGTAAAATTCGCCGAACGGAACACTCTCATCGACTTGCCAAAACCATGGGAACCACGATAAATAACACACCGCGGGTAATTATATATAATCCGTCTTGAGACTTTTTAGTTTCTCACATAACCTCTTGATTCTTGTGGGGAAATTTGGTTCAATAGGCGTAGATCTTGCATAAGGGGAAGTGCCATGAGTGGTGAGAAGAAAGTTGAAATAAGAGCCTCGCGGATTGCGGGCAGAGGCGTCTTTGCTCTTGCGGTAATTCGACAAGGCGAGACCATCTTTGAACCCTGCGTGCGCGTCGTTCACACTCGTTCTCGCTATACGCAAGCAAACGCACGAACAGGTCAGCATATGCTTGCGGTGGGGCCACGCCGCTGGATCGGCACCGCACGAAATGACCCCTTGTGGAATCTCAATCATTCGTGCGCCCCCAATGCGTGCATACGAAACGTCTCGACATGCGTTGCGCTCCGCAAAATTCAACCCGGAGAGGAAATCACCATCGATTATACGCTCACTGAAGAAGATGAGTACTGGGAAATGAGCCCGTGCAGATGTAGATCTCGAAAATGCCGGCACGTCATTATAAGCCTACCTTTGATGCCGCAAGATTTTAGGCGACGCCATCGCAGTCATGTTGCGAACTGGCTCAAATTGTACACGCTTGTATAACAAACTAACCGCCCCGCTACTTTGGGGCGGCTTTTATTGTTGTACCTAAAATTACCTACGATGCAACAAGAGCGCATCATTGTAATGTGGCGAGATCGACTTCTGTACGAGCGCCATAGATAGAACCATGGAAGTCGACACTCAGCCGTACGATGCCGGCCCGCATGTACCCCCTGCCATACGACACGACGGGAACACTATCTCCATCTACCATATACGTGCCGAGCTGATACGCGCTGCTTCCGTTCCCTTCCCAATCATTCATAATTTGATTTGTCTCTTCAAGATGCGTCATCGCATAAAGCAACTGATCTTCGATTGAGGTGCCCCGCTCGTGTGCATACCAAGAGTCGGCGGAGAGTGCGGTGAGATAATCGCGCGGACTTTTGCCCGCCTCAAGTTGATGCCGCTCGCCCACCACAAGCCCTTTTCCTGCGCGCGGAATATTAGGAAGATACTCTACCAAGAGTACGTTCCACGCTTTTCCCTCCGCAAGCAACTGAAGTTTGGTCTTTCCCCCATGTTCTTTCGCCGAAAACTGATGAGGATAATATAAAAGAAGATTGTTCGCATCTGCATCCACAAAACCATCCCATACCCACACCGGCTTTGCACCGTCAAGCTCGATTGGCTCATTAGGTTCATCCGAAGATTTCTTGGTGGCAAATAATGCGCCCTCGCGCAAATGCGTTAAAAGCGCTTGTTTATATTTTTCAATGAGTACGCCGAGGCGCATACCGAAAGGAACAAGGAGAAGTTTTACAAATCCCTGCTCTGCTTTTTTTGTGAGGATATCTTCCTGTCTGTCCACCATCGCCTTCACTTCCTCGTAGGAAGGGACGGGATACTCCTTGCCATCGATCCCCACAAACCCAAGCCCTTCTTTGCCGAGGAGCTGACTTACTATTGCCGTACGAAACAAAATCGTAGACTGCAACTCATACTGCGCTTTAAGCTGCAAAAGTTCGGACAGTGGTTTTTTGGGTGCTGTTGATTCTTCAGTCATACCCTGATAGGTTTAGTGTGTAGAAATTCTTCAAAAAGAAATAAAAGTCTTCTTGTTCAATTATACTATATAATACCGGATACTCTATATGAGATATCCACTCATACCATGCGTATTCTTTCTATAGAAACAAGTTGCGATGAAACAGCGTTAGCTCTTGTAGATGCTAAAGGAACAGAAGCCCCCTCATTTAAGGTGCATGCTAATCTTGTTTCTTCACAAATCCCTATTCATCGTCCATTTGGAGGTGTGGTGCCTCATCTTGCCAAACGAGAACATCTCAAAAATCTTCCGCTCCTTCTTGAGGAGTTGGCGCGGCATGATGTAAAAACAACAAAACGTCTTGTGGCGCCCGAGGATTATATTGTTGCCATGATGAAACGCGTAGATGCGGTTGCCGTCACCGTGGGCCCAGGACTTGAACCCGCTTTGTGGACAGGAATCAACGCCGCACAAGATTTAGCAAGACGTTTTGGAAAACCCCTGATCGGAGCCAACCATCTCGAAGGACATCTCTACTCTTTTCTCCTTGCCGCTCCAACCCGTACCACAAAAAAGAAAACAATAATCAACCTCCCTGCCATAGGACTGATTATCAGCGGTGGTCATACGATGCTCCTCGAAATGTCTTCGCTCACCTCATGGAAAAAAATAGGGGAAACACGCGATGATGCCGTCGGAGAAGCATTTGATAAAGTCGCACGCATGCTCTCTCTTCCCTATCCAGGAGGACCAGAAATAGAACAAGCCGCAAAACAAGGGAACCCTGCAGCTATTGCGTTTCCACGCCCCATGCTCGATCAGCAGAATTTTGATTTCAGTTTCTCAGGACTCAAAACCGCAGTGCTCTATCACATAAAGGATCTCGAAACTCATGCAAATCCGGATACTCCATTTATACTCGATGAAGCGGTACGCAATGATATTGCGGCATCATTTCAGACTGCAGTGATTGAAACAATCATCGCAAAAACCATGCGTGCAGCGCGACAGTATCACGCACGATCCATAATAATCGGGGGCGGGGTGGCTGCCAATAAAACCCTGCGGTCCATATTTGAAAAAGCCTGTGAACAAGAAAAGCTTATCTTCATCACCCCTGCGCGGGACGCGATTACCGACAACGCTGCCATGATTGCTACTGCGGCCTATATGAACACTCTCACCCATACCACACGCCCTATAGTTGCTCAATCAAACTTAAATCTTTAAACTGGGAAGTATGGAACATGAATTCGAAAAATCATACGATGCACGCCACTATGAATCCGATGTCTATGCGCGCTGGGAACAATCAGGACTTTTTAATCCGGACAATCTTCCGAGCCGGGACAGAACTCCTTACTGTATCATTATGCCTCCACCAAATGTTACAGGTACTCTGCACCTTGGGCATGCACTTGGGGTTACGATCCAGGACATTCTGATCCGCTTCAAACGCATGCAAGGGTTCAAGACACTATGGCTCCCTGGCACCGACCATGCAGCCATTGCTACCCAATCAAAAGTAGAAAAACTATTGGAAAAGGAGGAAGGAAAACGAAAGCATGATCTTCCACGCGACGAATTTTTGAAACGCGTGGAAACATTTGCGAAACAAAGCCACGACACAATTGTAAGTCAGTTGCGCTCCATGGGCGCCTCGTGCGACTGGTCTCGTGAAGCATTCACGCTCGACAACACACGCAACTTCGCCGTACGCACCGCATTTAAACGCATGTATGACGATGGACTGATCTACAGAAAAAACCGCGTGGTAAACTGGGATGTAAAGGGGCAAACTACGATCTCTGATGATGAGGTGGTCTATGTAGAACGCGAGGCGAAGCTCTACACATTCCGCTATAGCAAAGATTTCCCTATCTCAATTTCCACAACCCGTCCCGAGACAAAAATCGGCGATACCGCGGTCGCGGTGCATCCTGATGATCCACGCTATCAGGAATTTGTCGGAAAGACATACTCATTTACATTCTGCGGTGTTCCAGTGAACGTCACGATCATCGCGGACAAAAGCGTAGAAAAAGATTTTGGCACAGGCGCGCTCGGCGTCACGCCCGCACACAGCATGATCGATGCTGAAATCGCAGAACGCCACAACCTCCCCTCCGTACAAGTAATCGACGAGCGCGGCAAGATAATGGTAGGCGACGAGCGTATTAAAGAAAAAAAGGCCACCGAAGCGCGCGAAACAATTGTAACATGGCTCAAGGATGAAGGGCTTCTCGAAAAAGAAGAAACGATCACACAAAATGTCGCCACGGCAGAACGCACGGGTGGGATTATTGAACCACTCCCTAAACTACAGTGGTTTGTGGATGTAAACAAAGAATTTGCATTTCCACACGCTAAAAGCGATCTCTTGCCTCAGGGCACAAAAACAACGCTTAAAAAACTCATGGAACTCGCGGTAGGACCAAACCACACCGCGATTATTCCCGAACACTTCACCAAAATCTATCGCCATTGGATTCACAATCTTCGTGACTGGTGTATAAGCCGTCAAATCTGGTACGGACACCGCATTCCAGTCTGGTATCGAGGAGAAGAAATCTATTGCGACATCACCCCTCCTGAGGGCGAAGGATGGAAACAAGATTCTGACACGCTCGACACATGGTTTTCTTCAGGGTTATGGACATGTTCCACACTCGGATGGCCTGACAAACGCGCAAAAGATTTCCTCACCTACCACCCCACCGATGTTCTCGAAACAGGATATGATATTCTCTTCTTTTGGATTGCACGCATGATTCTAATGACTACTTATCTCACTGGACAAATTCCCTTCAAGACCGTACTCCTTCATGGCATCGTGCGCGATGCGCAAAAACAAAAGATGTCAAAAAGCAAGGGCAATATGGTAGACCCGCTCGAAATGATTGAGCAGTATGGCACCGATGCGCTCCGCTTTGCACTGATATTCAATACCGCTCCGGGTACCGATAGTGCGCTTGCGGAAGACAAGATAAGGGGCATGAAGCACTTTGCAAACAAGCTCTGGAACATCGCCCGGTTTGTGTGTGCAAGGAATCATGCACCACGCCCGCTGATGTATGCTCCCTATGGAAACACAGAAGCAGACGCTACGATCCTTCAGACACTTAAGGAAACAGTCGTGAACGTCACGCGCGACCTTGAAGCATTTCAGCTCCATGAAGCGGCTCAAAAACTCTACCAATTTACATGGCATGACTTTGCCGACGTCTATATAGAAGCAAGCAAAGCGCAACGTGCCGATGCGACACAACAAGAAAACACCGATACAATTCTTCTCTATTGCCTGCTCACCATCCTGAAACTTCTCCACCCTTTCATGCCTTTTGTCACGGAAGTCCTCTATCAACAACTCCCCTTCTCCGAAAAACAAACAACGCTCATGATCGAGCAGTGGCCGGTTGTAGAAACTTAGCTATTATAAATTTGAAAATTTTCCTTTCTCAAAAATCTCATCTCAATATAAAACCGCGCAAATTACGCGGTTTACATTTTCTCCTCAGGTCTCATAATTCCTATCTATTATCTATAACGATTAACTAGGATCGCCAAAAGGGTGATTTAATAATCCGTATGTGCGCAATAGCACGCCATATGAGAATATAGTGCTCAAAGAGGCGCAGTGAATATGATGCGCGTGGTCTCATGGGAAGTACGCTCCCTTTCATCACATAAGCTCACAATCAGCGAAAGATGTCACACCTAACACACCAGGGATCTCTCGCATTGTCTCCATAATTTCTCGAATAGGCGCCTCTTCTCGCAACACAGCACACCACATCGTGATCGTGCGAATCCTAGCGCTCTTACTACAAGGACGCAGTTGAGAAACAGACATGATTCCCTCTATAGCTTTTACCTCTTCGAGAATTTTCTCGCGATCATCATTCTCTTTAAGACGAAAACCTATCTCCCTCGCCATACAAGTCTCCTCCTTATTTCAATGACCCACGACAAACATAACATATTATATACTACATATCAACAATGCCTAATCAGGATATGGGAATATGCTAGTTACAAGACACACGATACACGCTACAATATAATTATTAAGATATGGAACTACTCACCGCACTCATATTAGGGAGTGCGCCTGCGATCGGCTGGCTATATTTTTATTTGAAAGAGGATATCCATCCCGAACCATGGAAAAAACTTCTTCGCACATTTATCTCGGGAATTGCAGCAGCTCCCATCGTGCTTATTCTCGAAAACATTTTTTCCAAACCACTGTTTAGCTTTGATCCTTCGTGGACGCTTTTTTATGCATTTCTCATTGCGGCCCTTATTGAAGAAGGGTTTAAATTTCTTGCCGCACTTCCCATGAAACACGACAAAGAATTCGACGAACCAATTGACGCAATGATCTACATGATCACGGCGAGTCTTGGTTTTGCAACCGCAGAAAATATCGTCCTCGTACTTCGTGAAATCCACAACCCGCTCTCCCCCATAAACTGGTTTGCATTCGCAAATATCTCACTGTCTTCCACGATCCAGTTACTAAGTATTCGTTTTATGGGAGCGACGCTTCTCCACACGCTTGCAAGCGGATTATTGGGATACTATTGGGCGCAAAGCATGCAAACCCATAAGACACGATATTTAATATTCGGGTTCTTCACAGCTATTGGTTTGCACACTGCGTTTAACTACCTTATAATATATTATGGGAATGTGAGTTTCCTTTATACCACATCACTTCTCATTGTTGCCGGGTTTTTTCTTCTCAACGATTTTGAACTCCTAAAAGGTAATTTAACTAATTCACAAGAGAGAGTGTAGCGCGGTAGAAGCGCCCCCTCTCAATTCATTTATGGAAGAAGAACAACACTACGAAGAAGAGTCATCCTATCAAGGAAATGAATTTTTTAATCCCCTCCTCGCAAAAGCTGGTTCTTCAATCGGTCGTTCGCTCGCGCGCCAATTTCCAGGGTCCAAAAACGAAGAGACAGAAAACGCCGAAGAGGGTCAGCTTACGGTAGACGTCTTTCAGGATGAAGAGAATATCTACATCCAATCAACAATCGCGGGAATTGATGAAAACGATCTCGATGTAAGCATTACAAATGACATGGTGACAATTAAGGGCACCCGAAAAAAAACCGCACACGTGGCAAGCGATCAGTATTTCTATCGCGAAATCTTCTGGGGCAATTTTTCGCGAAGCATTATCCTTCCAGAACAGATTGATGCTGATTCTGCCGTTGCAGAATTTAAGAACGGGGTCCTTCTTATCAAACTCCCCAAAAAAGCAGCGCTCGGCGAACGAAAACTCAAAATTAAAAAAGCATAATTGCGAGCACCCCGAAACGCTAGACAACGAGATGTTTTGCGTGTTAAGTTGTATAAGGTATTTTTGGAAAGGAGTGTGACACGATGCGTCTAGATCATTTCCAAGAAAAATTGACAAAGCTGGAGCAAGCGGACTCAGGAGCTACACCTCAAATTATAAATGAGATTGCTTCTGATATAGGCAACGAGTTACCGCGTAACAGGCAAGAACTCATTTCCGAAGTACGTGCAGAATTAGCCCGTTTTGTAGATACTTTGAGCAACGAGCATCCCCAGGCTGAATATGTACGTGGCGCATGCTCTGGAATCGCATACCTGTGTTCCGCATTTGTAACAGCAGTGCAGGAAAACAAAAACCGAATGTTAATGCGCCGCATTGCCCAACGGTTATGCGTAAAACACAAAAACCTTTTTATAGAAATACTTGAAGATCTTGCAAGAGAAATGTATATATCATCTCCGTTTGCGTGTACTCATTGTCGACGCGTCATTCATGAAGAAATCGAACGTGGAACGTCGCATCTGTCTTTTGAAGAAAACGAATGAGATTATCACACGAGATGACCGCAATCCCGATATCAATCGGGATTTTTATTATTACCAAAAACTTCGGCATAAAGTACGAAACTCCCAGAGCGTAAGCTCGGGGAGTTTCGTACCCTAAAAACCATACTTTTTTTGAATAAATCTACGCATAGAGACAAGAATAGCGGTATTATAAAAATTTGGGGTACAAAGGTGAAGGATTGACCTTTTTGGGGATAGGTGCTACATTAGATACAACATATGGATACTACAGAAGAAACAAAAACGCTCTACGAAATCGGTATTCTCATCAACGGAGATCTTGATGAATCCGATGCAAATAAGGCACAGAAAACCGTTGAAGAACTTATCGAAAAGCATGCCACCGCTATTACAGAACAAGGTGCGCAAGCTCTCCAGCCGTTGGCATACCGTATTAATAAGAAAAAAACGGCGTATTTCTCATGGATTCGCTTTGAAGCGGAATCCTCAGCTATAAAAGCCATTACCGATATCTTGCGCTACAACCCGCAGGTATTGCGCTCTCTTATTATTAAACTTGATCGAGGAGACCTCACGCAGGAAACACGGCATGAACGACGTTACACTGAACACATGAAACAAAAACAAGAAAAAGAAACAAAAAATAAAAAGGAAGAAGAAACGTCCCTTCCAATAGTCACAGAAGAACCTACTCCGTCAGAACAACATTCCTCTTCTTCGAAGGATCAGCTTTCCTCATCTGAGGTAGATGTACAAGAGTTGGATAAAAAACTTGCAGAAATATTATAACGTATCACTTATGAATCTTAATAAAGTTATCCTTATTGGGCGGCTGACAAATGATCCAGATCTCCGCACGACGCCAAGCGGGCAGTCCGTTACTACTGTTTCTGTCGCCACCAACCGGGTGTGGTTTGACCAAAATAAACAAAAAAAAGAAGATACAGAATTTCACTCCGTAGTAGTGTGGGGGCGACAGGCAGAAACGGTTCATCAGTTTTTGAAAAAAGGCGCGCTGATTTACGTTGAGGGACGGCTCCGTACTCGTTCCTGGAATGACACTACGGGGAACAAGCGCAAAGTCACCGAAATTGTCGCCGAAAATATCCAATTCGGTCCTCGCGCGCAAGGCACAGGATTTGCGCCAAACGCATCAGCGCCTTCAGCGCATGATAATGGAAAAGAGGCGGATAATTCTCCCGAGGAAGAACTCCCTGTTATTGATATTGATGACACAAATGGAATTAAAAGCGAAGATCTTCCCTTCTAACCCATCGCACGCATATGCTCAATAACAAACAATGCCATTTTTGCTCGCAGAATACAGGATATATTGATTATAAAGATATTAATACTCTTCGTCATTTTGTATCCCTTCAAGCAAAGATCTATAAGCCTAAAAAAACAGGGATTTGTGCGTCTCATCAACGCAAACTGAGTGAAGCCATTAAACGCGCGCGTGTGATGGCACTTCTCCCTTATACCAATCTTCACACAAAATAGTGACTACAAAAAGACTCGCCCCTACGCGGGTCTTTTTGTAGTCCTCATATAATAATCGCTGAATCGACGAGCAGCGAAAGCGCGCATGCTCGTACGAAATTTTTCACTTCGTTCCATTTCGCCAAAAGTACGCGTTTCTCCTTCAGGTTGAAAGACAGGACCCCAACCGAAATCAAGCGTACCGCGAGGAGATACAATAATGCCTTTTTGTGTCCCTTCAAAAATAGCAATTTCGCCCTCCGCATTAAGATAGCCGATCAACGTCCTTGCCACACACGTGTTCGTTCCCATCCTCGCAACAAGATCTGCGAGTCCTTCGGGGCGGAGCACTTCTAAAAACCACTTAACAAGTGGGCCCGGAAGCATACCGCGAAAACAATCAAAATAGAGGGAGGTATCCTCCACAAAATATTCTCCCTCAGCATACATTTCTGCAGCACGCAGTTTTTCTCGAATAATTTCCTCGGCGGACAGCGATTGCGGCTCAGGCAAATCAATATCATGTTGTTCAAACGGAATATCAAGCATCCCTTTCATTTCTTCATACTTTCGCGTGTTGCCGGTGACGAATTGCAACATACAAGAAACAGGTTCTTATTTCTTTGAATAACATTTTAAACTTTAATGAATTTTTTCAAACCACACATAAGAAACGTCTGGTGGGAAAAGCTTGCAGGTTCGGATGAGATGCGCGACGCGAAAGAAATGAGGCTTTTTGCGAGACGTGCTAAAACGCACGATGAGCAAAAACGTAGTTTCTGACAAAGCAATGTGCTAACAGAATTAATTTTTAAAACTTGTTTTGGTCTTTCCACGCTGCCTTTACCTTTTCCAATACCTCTTTTCTCACTTTTTGGTTCTCTTTCAATGCCTCAGAAGCCGCATCCATACCTACCCCCAAGCGCTCGCCGTTATAACTATAAGATGCCCCGGATTTTGTTGCAATCCCATACTTCAAGGCAAGATTCAGCAATTCAGTCTCTGGCACTATTCCTTTGTTGAAAAAAATATCAAACTCGGCAACCTTAAATGGAGGGGCGACTTTATTCTTTGCCACCTTCACGCGCACATGATTGCCTATGATATCATCCCCTCGTTTAATTTGAGCGATGCGGCGCACATCAAGGCGCACTGACGCATAAAATTTCAATGCTCTTCCTCCAGGGGTCGTCTCTGGGTTGCCAAACATCACTGTTCCTATTTGGGAACGTATCTGGTTGATGAAAATAATGATCGTGTCTGACTTAGCAGTAATTGCAGTTAATTTACGCAATGCTTGGGACATAAGGCGCGCCTGAAGCCCAATATATTGCTGTCCCATTTCTCCTTCTATTTCTGCCTTTGGCGTAAGCGCGGCTACGGAATCAACCACGCATACATCAATATCCCCGGAACGTACTAATGCTTCCAAAATATTGAGCGCTTCTTCTCCGTTATCAGGCTGGGCAATTAAAAGCTCATGGAGCTTTACACCAATACGACGCGCGTATTCAGGATCGAGTGCGTGCTCTGCATCAATAAATGCAGCCTTACCACCCTTCTTCTGTGCCTCTGCAACAATATGCAGTGCAAGCGTAGTTTTACCACTCGATTCAGGACCATAGATCTCGATAATTCTTCCATGAGGAACACCCATGACCCCAAGCGCCAAATCCAAACTCAATGAACCGGTAGGAATCGCCCGCACATCAACTTTTTCCGCTTCGCCAAGCGTCATAATCGCGCCCTCGCCAAACTTTTCCCTAAGCTCGTCGATAATAGCTTGCAATCCACCTTTATCTTCTTTTTCTTTTTTTTCCTCTTTTTGTTTTTTCATATCTCTACAGTAAATAATTTTCTGAACACAAGATATATCTTGTGTTCAGAAACGTTTTCATCGTTTATGGATTATACATCACAAGCCGCTCAAGATGCAATTGTTTACCAAATCGTTTTTGTGCAGTAATCGTAAGAACATTTACTCCCGGCGCAAGTGTGTAGGGATAGGAGAAAGAAGTTCCTACCACGTTAACATGCACCCCATTGATCGCCACCAACACACCCGCTTCTGTCTTTCCCACGACGACAATCTGGCTACTGGAACTAAGGTAGCTATCTTCAGGAAAGCTTATGGAAAGAAAGGGGTAACGGAAATAATTGTAAGCCTGATAGCCCAAAAAACCAAACACAATACACGCAACGAGAATTCCAAGACCTACATCTCGAGAAAAAGGAATGCGCATGCTGAGTGATCGAGAAGCAGAGGGAAACAGTACCCCCCCTCCATCTTCTTTAACCTCTTTATTGTACTGCGCGAGAATCAACTCTTCGGATATATCCAAACATTGGGCTATCTTCCTTAAGTAGGCAACCGCATAAGTACGAGGAATGGTTGGTAGTATTCTATCGTTTTCCAAAGAAACAAGACGTTCAAGAGGAACACCAGAATCACGCGCAACTCGTTCAAGACTTTTTTTCTGAATAAGCCGCGCTCGTTTTATCATAGTTCCGAGCGTTGTGTCTTCTTCCATATTAAAGGATGCTATCCTCTTCCCCGACACTATTGTCTACCGTATCTACATATACCTCACGCGGTTTGGCGCCATCACCGGGACCTATGATTCCTTTATTCTCGAGCAAATCAAGAAGGCGTGCCGCACGGGCGTATCCAACGCGCAATCTTCTTTGCAACAACGAAGCAGAAGCCTTTTTAGCCTCTCGTACCACCTGGAGCGCCTGGTCATACATGTCATCATTTGCCTCGTCATCATTCCCCATACTATCAAAATCAACAAATGAAGAAGTAACACCGCCAGGAATGGTATCATTATTAGATTTATCCTGCCGCAATACTTGTTCCAGACCGCTCACCTCCCCCCCTCCAACCTTTTGTTTTATCCAAAACCCAACGAGACGTTTTACTTCTTCATCTGAAACATAAACACCTTGCAAACGCTTTGGTTTGGAGGCATCGGGGGCGAGATACAACATGTCTCCGTTTCCTAATAATTTTTCTGCGCCCATCGTATCAAGAATGGTGCGTGAATCTATCTGTGATACTACCTGCAGTGCAATGCGAGAAGGGATATTAGCTTTGATAAGACCGGTGATCACATCCACAGAAGGACGCTGAGTAGAAACCACAAGATGGATTCCCACCGCGCGAGACATCTGCGCAAGACGCACAATATATGCCTCGACCACCTTACCAAAACTTGCCATAAGATCCGCAAGCTCATCAATAACAATAATAATGTAGGGCATAAACTCTTTTTTTTGAAGCGCCATCTTTTCATTGTAAGCATCGATATCCCTCGTCTTTTCTTCAAGAAGCATCTGGTAGCGTTGTTCCATCTCTTGTACTGCCCATTTCAAAGACATCACCGCGCGCTTGCCATCAGTAATCACAGGAGCGACAAGATGCGGGATTTCATTATAGACAGAAAGTTCCACACGCTTGGGATCGATAAGAATAAAACGCAAGGTATCGGGAGCATTCTTAAAAAGGAGTGAGGTCATAAACGCATGAATAGTAATCGATTTTCCAGAACCTGTGGCACCTGCGACAAGCAAGTGCGGCATTTTCGCCAAGTTCGCTACCACCGCCTCACCCGTTACATCACGTCCAATCGCAAACGAAAGAAGATTGCTTTCTTGAAATGTTTTTTCTTGTAACAAATTTTTAAGACGAACGATCATCGATGCCTTATTCGGAACCTCAATGCCCACCAATGATTTTCCGGGAATCGGCGCCTCGATGCGTACAGGATGCGCAGCAAGAGCGAGGGCCAGATCATTGTGCAAATTAGTAATTTTCGAGAGCTTTACTCCTTCTGCAGGCTTTACGGCATATCGCGTCACCGACGAGCCGATATTCACTTCTCCGATTTCGACAGGAATACCAAATTTTTCAAGCGTACGTGTAATAATATTCGCTTGTGCCTTAATATCGCCCGCGATAGGCTTGGTCGATTCTGCTTCTAGTAAATCAAGCGGGGGGAGCACGTAATCGCTTTTGACAGCGGGCATAACTTGCTTGCGCATATGTGTTTTTTGCGGGAATGAGGAAGACATATCATCCTCCTTTTCTTTGTTCTCTTCAGCAGGATGAGCTCCTTTCGCAGCTCCCACGCCTGAAACAACAGGCGGTGTGATGGAGGGGGGTTGCGACACTGCCATAACATCAGAAGGCGTCACGGGAGGAACGTTCGCATTGTCCCTCTGATCCTCTTTCGGCTTGTGTACGAAGAGCGGGATATCGAACATGATAATCAAAGAACTAAGAAAAAGGCTCAGTAAAATAATCATACTGGCCCAAAATCCAAAAAGATTCTTAATACTCGCCACCGCACCCCCCACTACACCGCCTGCGTTCGGATGAAGAAGCTGCAACACGCCAAGTATGCTCACAAAAAGAAGCGCGCCGGAAAGACCTGTTCCATGAGTATGCTGAGAGTGCAATGTCCACAAAAATGCACCCGCCATCGCCATAAGAATAACAGGAATAGTATAAAAACCCCACCCAAACCACCCCACACCCACATGAAGCAGTCCCATACCAAATGCGCCTGCAAGTCCAAAAAAACTAAGCGTCACGACAAGAGCAGCGGTAATAAAAAAAATAGCATTGAGACTTTTCTTCGTTTCTATTGAAATATGTGCAAAAGGTGCCGGAAGCACACGAATACTGTCGCTAACCTTTGATTTTTGTTCTTTGTTTTTTCTTCTTCCCATATCGTGAATACGCTTTTATTGTAACAAAAATATAGCCCTCATCACAAGCACCCTGCATGAAAAAACAGGCTATGTAGCCTGAATAGAATAATGATCAACGTCCATTGCGGACAAGTGCCATAACCGCCGCAATACCAGCCAAAAGAGTAAGCTGCTGCATAGGCGTATCGACATTGTGTGGTACGAGGCGATATCCGACATTAAGCTTCGGGGAAGCATATGTTTCTGGATCCAAACCGCACGCATCCCCCGGACAGTCAAGATGGATCCATTTCGGACCCACGAAATATGCCTTAGCGCGACATGGCAATTCCGGATATTTAGGGGGCCCCATCATATGCTGATATACGCGCGCCATGGCATCATTTACTTCAGGACGAACTTGTTTGCGGTTTTTTTGATACGGCGCTGCATCATCAGGTTCGCGAGAAACCCATATCCCTACCCCGGAAGAAAGTGCGCAAGAAAGAGAACAGCCATACATAGCTTTTCTTGTACTAAGCGACACACAACAATGTTGTGGTGTCCCCGCACGAACAATTCCTGCACATGCATTCAACGCGTAAAAGAGAATATTCAATGTTGCAGAAAGTGCGTAGGCGCCGCTCCAATCAGTATCTTCTAAAGCGCCTGTTTTACTTACTACAGGAAGCGGGGCATAAAAAGTAACCCATCTCTTTTTCTCAGGTTTCCCTGGTTTACATTCCACGCATCCGCCGAACCCCCATTGCGCATCAGTACCGAAGGGGAGAAATGCCGGTAGAGAAAGCTCAGTTTCCGTATGCAATAACTGACCGGTGCACGCAAGCAATATGTCTTTCACGTGAGGTATCACCATGTCGTGGATACGAATAATGAGATCGGTTCCGACAATATCAAGCTCATACCATGACAAAAGGCGCTTCTCGAGGATATTATCCATAAAGAAACTCTCCTTTAGAGGAAAGGAACTAAATAACATAATAACATGATAGACAGATAAATACAAGAGTTTCCACCCGAGAAAACCATGCCATGAATGAATATTCACAGATTTCCACCTGTGATTTTGATCAAATAAAAAGCCCCGATCGATATCAAGGCTATAAAGCCTACACTAACGCGCGTAGAGTTTGCAGTACTTCGCTTTCAATTCCTGAAGACGCAGACGAATCGTTCTCTTTTCAGGAGGAAGGGAAGAAAGGCTTGGAGCCAACGCATCTCCCGTATCAGTAAGACCATTCATCTTCGTCGCGTAAAAATGACGGATGCGATCCTTCTCGCGCTGGCTTTCGGTCGACTCAGCAGGTTTCTTGTCCGACTTCTCAGCGCAATTCTGTAGAAACAATGCCACGCCCACAATAGCCACAAGAAGGGCAAACATTACAAGCATGCACACCGCAATGAATGCTCCGATGTGATGAACATGCAACGAACGTCCAATCAACCCACACGACAACCAGAATCCTGGTACGAGCGGAAAATAGAAGATGGATTTATGAAGCGGAATAAACCAGCGCGAATTATTAGACAGCAATTCTCCAGGATTGTTGTGCCAGCAATATTCAAAGGGACTTAAAAAAACTTCACCTTTGAGCACGCCTCCGATAAGAAACAGAATGAGAGCGTTCACGAAGATATACGCCTCTAAAAAAAGAGCTCCGATCCCAAGTAAGACGGGTTGAATCGTAAACGCCATAATCGTGCGCTTCCTGAATTGACACGAATTTCTTGCAGGAGATTCAAACCAGCAGTTGACCCAATCGCTCAACCATTGAGGAGGCTCCTTTGCAAAAAATTCTTTTCCAACAACCAGCTCAAGCTCTCCGCAATCGATCACACCGTAAAAAGGACCATTGTGACGATCGGGCGCAAACTCAATTTCACGAGAACCGTCAAACACTTCGCCCTCATCGTTTTCTGAAGAATTTTCTTGACTATCAATATCTAATGCGACTGCCTCATCGACCACATTTCTAAACAAACGCATGCGATAGTAATCCCAATCCTTCCTCAAAAAGTTACCACGGAGATCGTTTGAATGAGCCCACTTCTCTTTTGGCCATACAATCGTAGCATACAACATAAATGTCCCGGGACGTGGAAATGAAATATAGTGCATCGCATATTCGAAAGGTATCAACAAACGCTGAATCTCATTGATGCGTCCATTAGGATATTTTTGTACTATGCAAAGGAGAAGATGGGGATCGCGCGCTTCTTGCGCCTTCAATGCCTGGAGCGTACCAGGACTCACCGCCCACCGCAACGGAAGCGACGCATCAGCATGTTCTGCTGAATCCATGAAGAGCCTAATCATTCTAAAGACCCTCCTTCTTTTTTAGGTTCCAAAGATCTAATGCATAGTATCATACTCATACATAATAAGCAAAAGAACGTGTTTTACGCTCGAAAACGATAGGGTGAACACAAAAAACGCATAGCTTCGCTGATAAGAAGCTATGCGTTTTTGTTTCTAAAATCCTCTTTCTAAGAAATAGCGGTTTCTTGAGATGTCTCGTCAGAACGGGTATAGAGAGGTTCTTCCTCATCTCCTTCTTTGCGATATCCAGTACCTGCGGGAATAAGGCGTCCGATAATGACATTCTCTTTGAGTCCGCGAAGCTGATCAATACGCCCTTCTACCGCGGCAGACACCAAAGCCTTCGTTGTCTCCTGGAATGACGCCGCAGAAAGAAATGAGTAACTGCTCGATGCAATATTTTTGATACCCAAAAGCAACTCTCTCCCGTGTGCCGGATTTTTTTTCTTTGATACAAGATCACGATTTCGTGCAATAAACACCGGACGTTCCACGACCTCTCCTATAGAGAAAAGCGAATCGCCGGGATCCACAATGCGCACGCGGCTAAACATCTGGCGCACCACCATCTCGATATGCTTATCATGAATCTTTGCTCCCTCCGATAAGTATACCTTCTGGATTTCCTGAATAATATAGTGCCAGACGGCCTCCTTTCCTGCGACTTTGTAGAGATCATGGATATCCACATGACCTTCAGTAAGCTGAGTCCCGGGCTTTACCTCCTGCCCTTCTACGACTTCAATACCGATGCCGTGCGGAATGGAATATTCCTTACGTTGTTTTTTCTTGCCTTCCTGTACGATGCGAATCACTACATCGCCGTTTACTTGTTCTTCGATCGCCTCAACCCATCCTTCGGATTCTGCAATGACTGCGCTATTCTTAATGGCACGTGCTTCAAACAATTCCTCCACACGGGGCAACCCATGCGTAATATCAAGCCCCGCGACACCTCCGATATGAAATGTTCTCATCGTGAGCTGTGTTCCAGGTTCGCCAATAGACTGTGCCGCGATGACTCCTGCGGCAGTTCCTAATTCGACTGGCTTATTATATCCCAAATCATACCCATAGCATGTCTGACAGATACCGAATAGAGATTTACAGGTCAACAATGATCGTATGCGTACCGATTCTACCCCACTCTCCTCAATCGCTTGTGCCATATCAAGGGTCACCACATTTCCTGCTTTTGCAATAATCTTGTGGCCCACTTTCACATCCTCAAGAAGAGTGCGAGAAAAAATGCGATCCTTAAGCCAGTGGTGAAACGCTTCACCAACCTTACGCTCCACGGTAATACCATTCTCAGTGCCACAATCTTCTTCTGAAATAAAGGTGGATTGTCCCACATCAACTAATCGGCGCGTAAGGTAGCCCGCAGAAGCTGTCTTCAATGCTGTATCAGTAGTACCCTTTCTCGCACCGTGGGTGGAAATGAAATACTCAAGAAGATTCAAGCCTTCCTTAAACGATGATTTGATAGGCAGTTCAATAGTTTCATTGCGTGGATTGGCCACAAGTCCCTTCATCGCAGTCATTTGTTCCACAGGGGCCCACGTGGCGCGAGCGCCGGAATCGATAATCATAAAGATCGAGTTCTCAGGCGTAAATGAAGCCGGTACCATTTTGGAAAGTTCCGCCTTTGCTTTTTGCCACACAAGCACAGAACGTACGCGACGTTCTTCAGTGCTCAACAAACCTTCCTGATATTGTTCCCAGATTTTTTCTGTTTCTGCATCCGCCTTCGCCACGATTTCCGCTTTTTCCTTTGGTGCCAACAAATCGGACATCGACCAACTAATGCCAGAACGCGTTGAATATTCGAATCCTAAGAATTTTATTTTATCAAGAAGGTCGGTAAAGATGTCGTTGTCGTAATGTTTTTGCAAATCAGTCACTAGTTTTTTTAACTCCCCCTTGGTCAATATGTGATTCACAAATTCGTAATCATCGGGAAGAATATTGTTCATGATCAATCGTCCCACGGTCGTCTCAAACGGTTTTTTCCCATTTTCGTGTTTCGGATGCAATACTAAAATTGGATCATGAAGGGAGATAATTTCATGTTCATAGGCAAGCAGCGCCTCATCAACGGAACTAAATGCACGCACACGATCGGATTTTTTTTCTACAGAACTTTGCGTACGCGTAAGATAATAACATCCAAGCACCATATCCTGAGTAGGCAATGTGATGGGCTCTCCGGTCGCGGGTTTTAACACATTCTTCTTTGCATCCATATACATTTCTACTTCCTTTTGGGCATCCTCAGTTAATGGCAAGTGGACTGCCATCTGGTCGCCGTCAAAATCTGCGTTAAACGCAGAGCACACCATAGGTGGAATGCGGATGCAAAGATCTTCAATAAGAAGCGGATGAAACGCTTGAATTCCTAATCGATGAAGAGTGGGAGCACGATTCAAGAGCACATAGCGTCCCTTAATCACCTCCTCCAAAATACCCCATACCTCAGGTGGTGCTTCTTCAATAAGACGGTTGGCACGCTTGATCGTGTTTGCAATCCCAGAATCTAAGAGTTCATGAATCACAAAAGGCTTGAATAATTCCAACGCCATCTTTTTCGGAAGTCCGCACTCGTTTAATTTCAAGTCGGGACCGACCGCAATTACAGAGCGCCCCGAATAATCCACGCGTTTTCCAAGCAAGTTTTGTCTAAAACGCCCTCCTTTTCCTTTGAGCATATCCGCCAAGGACTTTAATGGACGCTTCTGCGCATTCGTTTGTTGTTGTCCTCCCACACGAATACTATTATCGATTAATGCATCCACCGCTTCTTGGAGCATGCGCTTTTCGTTGCGAATAATCACCTCCGGCGCTTTCAGCTCTTTGAGCTTTTTCAAGCGATTATTTCTATTAATGACGCGCCGGTAAAGATCGTTGAGATCAGAAGATGCATAACGTCCGCCGTCAAGTGCCACCATAGGACGCAAATCAGGAGGGATTACGGGAAGAACGGTAAGAATCATCCACTCGGGACGCTGATTGGATTGGATGAGATTTTTTACGAGACGCAAACGTTGCAACACTTTTTTATCTAATTCTTTGTTCCCTTGCAGACCTGCTTCCAGTTCTGCACGCATAGCATGAAGATCAATATGTTCAAGAATATTGCGAATTGCCTCAGCGCCAATGCTCGCCTCAAACACCTCTCCATATTTTCGACTTAGCGTAAAATAATCAATCTCAGTCACCACATTCATTACTTGAAGTCGCGCAAGTTCATCCATTGTTTCCTTTTTTAACTCTTCAAGCTGGGATTTTTCTTTCGAGGTTGCCTTCTTAAATTTATTTTCAAATTCACGATTCACCTCATCAAGCACTCTCTTGCGTGCAGGCTCGTCTACTTTAGTAATAATATAGCTTGAATAATAAATTACTTTTTCAATTTTCTGGCTCGGAACGCCAAGTAAAAGCGCAAGGCGGGAAGGAATGCTGCGCAAAAACCAGATATGTGCAATAGGGGTCGCAAGCGCGATATGACCAAAACGTTCTCGTCGCACAATGGAACGCGTTACTTCCACGCCACACTTATCACACACTACCCCCTTATAACGAATGCGGCGATATTTACCACAATAACACTCCCAGTCTTTGGTAGGTCCGAAAATGCGCTCGGAAAACAACCCATCTTTTTCGGGACGTTGAGTGCGATAATTAATAGTCTCAGGCTTCAAAACTTCGCCATGCGACCAAGAAAGCATTTCTTCGGGAGAGGCGATTTTTAAACGTAAGGCATCAAAATCTCGAATCATAAAAAACGTATAATTTAATTGCGTTATTTTCTCTTTGATGTACGTGCTGATGACGGAGACGATCCCATCCTGTTTTCCCCTGTTTCAACTTCCTCAGCACTTAAAAGATCGACCTCAAACCCCAACCCTTTTAATTCGCTGGTAAGCACATTAAACGATGCGGGGATATTTGCCGTTTTAATGTCTTCTCCATAGATAATAGATTCATAGGTAGCGGAACGGCCCAATACGTCGTCGGATTTCAGCGTAATCATTTCTTGCAACGTATGAGCGGTACCGTACCCCTCAAGTGCCCACACCTCCATTTCCCCGAAACGCTGGCCTCCATGCTGTGCCTTTCCTCCCAATGGTTGTTGAGTGATAAGCGAATAAGGACCAATGGAACGCATATGTAATTTGTCCTCTACCAAATGATCCAATTTCAACATATAGATGTATCCGACAGTTACTTTGTGATCAAAACGTTTTCCCGATTTTCCATCATGCAACTCTATCTTTCCCCCCTCAGGGAGACCAGCCTTCTTCAGCTCTTCACGAATGTCATCCTCTGTGGTGCCGCTAAAAATAGGCACGATGGCACGGTAGCCATTTTTCTGCGCAGCCCAACCAAGATGTGTCTCTAAAATCTGTCCAATGTTCATACGCGACGCAACACCAAGAGGATTTAAGATAATATCCACAGGGGTTCCATCCGCAAGGTATGGCATGTCTTCAACGGGAACGATACGAGAGATAACCCCTTTGTTTCCATGGCGACCCGCAAGCTTATCTCCTGCCATAACCCTACGAAATACTGCCACTTCGACGCGGATACGCTTGATAATACCAGGCTCCAGTTTATCGCCGCGTTCGCGCGAAAAAATGCGAACCCCGACGATTCTCCCTCGTTTGCCGTGCGGTAACGTAAGAGAGGTATCTTTTACATCACGAGATTTTTCTCCAAAAATGGCGCGCAACAATCGTTCCTCTGCGGTTAAATCTGTCTCTCCTTTTGGAGAAACTTTCCCCACAAGGATATCGCCCGCACTCACTTCGGCACCCACACGAATAATTCCTTCTTCATCAAGATTTCTCAATTTATCTTCTGAAACATTAGGAATATCCGGGGTAGTAATTTCAGGACCCAGTTTGGTTTCTCGCACATCTGCATCAAATTCTTCAATATGAATGGAACTAAAACGATCCGCCTGCACCACGCGCTCTGAGAGAAGAATGGCATCTTCATAATTACCACCTCCCCATGTCATGAATGCGACAAGAAGATTTTGCCCCAAACCCAACACGCCATTCTGCATGCCAGGCCCATCGACTAACACCTGTCCTTTTTTTACCTTATCTCCACGCTTTACCACAGGACGCTGGCTGAGAGACGTAAATTGGTTCGAGCGTCGAAAGTGATGAATCTTATACAATATGGGATCTTTCTTTCCTTCCGCCTTGAAAACGAGATGATTCGCATCCACTTCCATGATCTCTCCATCATAAGGAGCTTTAATAAGATACCCGGAATCTTCTGCTACTTTTTCTTCGATTCCAGTTCCCACCAATGGGGCCTCAGGTCTTACGTATACAACCGCTTGGCGTTGCATATTGGCGCCCATCAAGGTACGGTTGGCGTCATCATGTTCAAAAAATGGAATCATAGATGCAGCCACGCTAAATGGTTGATTCGAGGCAATATCCATATATTCCACATCGTCACGCATACATAAAGCCGGCTGTCCCTTGGTACGCGCCGTTACTTTTTTATCTATGATTTTTCCATGCTCATCGTAGGGAACTCCTCCGTGTGCAATCACATGATGCTCTTCCTCATACGCATTTAACCAGACCACCTCCTTGGTCACGACACCTTTTTCTACTTTTAAATATGGCGTTTCAATAAAACCAAATTCTCGCACACGCGCATAGGTAGCGAGATAGTTAATAAGACCTACGTTTGCTCCTTCCGGCGTTTGCACAGGACACAAGCGACCATAATGACTCGTGTGCACATCACGCACTTCAAAGCCCGCTCGTTCACGAGTAAGACCGCCGGGGCCCATGGAAGAAATTCTTCGCTTGTGTTCAATCTCGGCTAATGGATTCACCTGATCCATAAACTGTGAGAGCTGCGAGGAAGAGAAAAACTCTTTAACAACCGCCATTAATTGTCGTGGAACGACAAGTTGGGTTGGTGTAACCAGATAGATATCGTTTGTTGACATCTTATCTTGGATAACTCTGCGCATACGCGCAAACCCAACGCGCATTCTGCTCTGCAGCAATTCCCCCACGCCTTTAACGCGGCGATTTCCAAGATGATCAATATCATCCTGATCGGCTTCCGAATCATTATTCAAACGGATAATTTCTTTGAGAATGGCGATCAAATCTCCCTGAGTCAATAATTTGTCATCTCCTTTTATACGCAAACGGCTGTTCATCTTAAAACGTCCCGCGGGCGAAAGATCATACCGGTCGTTACGGAAAAATAAGGCATCAACGAATGCTTGAGCATTTTCAGGCGTCGCCAAATCTCCCGGGCGTACACGCTTATAGATCTCAACGTAGGCATCCACTTTATTTTGAGAAGGATCTTTGGCAAGTGTTTTTTTGATAATATCCTTTTCATCAATGACCCCTTTGAATGCGGCTTCAATCGCCTCGTTCGATTCTAATCCGAAAATACGCAAAAGTGCTGATGCGGCAATCTTGCGCTTGCGATCAATCTTAATTATCAGACTGTGGTCTGGATCTGTCTCAAATTCGATCCACACACCGCGACTCGGAATAATTTTTGCACCGAACAACTTTTCACCGCGAAATACTTTTGTATTAAAATAAATACCGCTTGAACGAATCAGTTGAGACACCACCACACGTTCTACCCCATGAATGATAAAGGTGCCGCGATCAGTCATCATGGGGATATCCCCAAAATAAACCTCCTGCTCCTTGATTTCTTTTGTACGTTTATTCAAAAGGCGCATCTTAACCCGAAGAGGCGCCTCAAACGACAAATCACGCTCGCGCGTTTCTTCCTCAGAAAATTTTGGTTCATCAAAATAATACCCGACCACAGAGAGCTCAAGGTCTTTACCGGTATAATCTTTGACAGGAGAAATTTCATCAAAAAGCTCTTGAAGTCCTTCCTTGATAAACCAATCAAAGGAGTTTCTTTGAACCTCGATAAGATTGGGAATCGCGAGAGGACTTCTCTGGAAATGAGAGAAAAGCTTTGTTTTAGTAAACATTGGGGATGATGTTTAATTAATGGATAACAATACGTGCCACGCGTAAACCAAGATTAAAAACGTATCTCATTCCTCTCTGTCTCTACGTAAAAAAGCAATCATTGTAAATCAATGTATAGGCAACTCATAGAGAGAAAAACTTGACAATTGCCAAAAAAAGAAAAAACAAAATCACCTATGGACTTGTATGAAGGCTTTTTAAGGCAGTGAATTTAATTATATATCCTTTACACAAAAAGTCAAGTCTTTTCATGTACCCATCAAAATCCCCTAAATGCAGGATACTTCCTTATCCATATCGCTTCCATAGCTTATAAAGAGAGATATCGAGCACGAAGTGTGCTGTGTTCTTCAAGTGTTTTTGAAAAAAAGGTTGTTCCGTCAGGAGCCGAAAGATAGTACCAGTACGGACTTTGCTGTGGGTGAAGTGCGGCGTACAATGCGGATATGCCACTGTTTGCAATAGGAGTAGGCGGCAACCCTTTATGGAGATACCCGTTAAATGGGGTATCAATTAACAAATCAGAGTGGCGGAGTGCGCGTGGACACTGAGTAGATGTGACACACACACCGTAATGTACCGATGCATCAATTTGTAGCGGGACACCGGTCGAAAGGCGTTTCCATATAATACCGCTCACGATACTTCTATCATATACGTTTGCCACTTCTTTTTCAATAAGTGAGGCGACAATAAGCATGCGGAAACGTTCCGGAGGAGATAAGGGCTGAAGCAGAGGACCAGCTTTTGTGTCAAAATTATCGACCATAGTTTCAACGACCGCGTCTACTCCTTCATTTTTTTGAAACCAATAGGTATCGGGAAACAAAAACCCTTCGAGTTCATACGAAGAAGTAAATGAAGAAAACCCGTAAGAACGGAGGTGATCGCGCAATGTGCCACGAGGCATAAATGCAATCAAAGAACCGCGCTCAATAATCGCATTGTCAGCAAGGAGAGTATCCACATCGCGTACGGTAGCACCTTCGTGGATCGTGATTTTCACTGCGCCTTGCACGCTCGACATGTGAGAAAGAATCTCCTCCGGCGTCGTAAATCCAGAGAACGTATATATCCCCGGCTTTATCATTGTTTCTCTCCTGGTAATCGCCGCATAAAAAATAAAAAATGGAACAGAACGAATAAGTCCGTGATCATAAAGCATAATACCGACTGCATGCAATGAATCTCCCTGTTTCACTTCAATAGGTACAGCGGTGTGTGCATACGTGGGGAGAAAACAATATAAACTGGCTATAATACCAAGTGAAACGAGAGCGATACGCAATATGAGGACGCGAAAAATGGAGGAAAAATAAATACGCATATATCTACGGTGTTCCTTTAGACAGAGCGAGATCGCACATATATGCCTTGTACGATACCAAGTCCAATATAATTTACAAGCAAGCTGGATCCTCCATAACTTACAAAAGGAAGCGCAATTCCGGTAATGGGAAGCAAACCTATATTTCCCCCTATATTAATAGTCACTTCAATATATATCTTCAGTAAAAACAAAAGAACAAAAATAGTAGAAAAATTAGAACGCGTACGCGCCGCAATAAAAGTAAGGCGACCAAACATAACCCCAAACGCAGCAAGAAGCAACAAAACACCGGCAAGCCCAAACTCTTCTGCATATGCCGAAAAAATAAAGTCAGTTCGTGTCTCGGGTAAAAGCTGCAACTGCGTTTCTGTTCCCTGACCCAATCCTCTTCCCCAGAAACCACCAGACCCCACAGCAATCTTTGCTTGTAATGCGTGATATCCAGACCCAAGAGGATCTCGTCCTGGATTTACAAAATTAAGTATACGCTCCTTTTGATAGGGCTTTAAAAGCATCACCCATGCGATACCCGCAAAAAAAAAGGCTATGAACAATCCAAAGAGAATGTGCCGAACACGAAGTCCCAACAGCACGATCAACGAAAAAAACATAAATAAAATAACAAGTGCGGAGCCGAGCGCGGGCTGTAAAAAGGTGGGGATTGCAAGTCCTGTTGTATAGAGTGCGGGAACGACGAGATAGCGCACCGACCAAATATCGGAATGACGCCGAGAAAAGTAACGCGCTAAAAAAAACATAAGCGCCAACTTCGCAAACTCAGAAGGCTGAAAATTAAAACTACCAAGCTCAAACCACGACGATGCGCCTCGTATACGATTCCCTACCAATAATACTCCTAGAAGTAAAAAAAGAGAACACAAATAAAACACAACAATCACAAGTTGGCTTTCAAATATCTTTCTCCAATCAGCAATCACGAATATCATCACACAGATAAGCCCAATGCTGCACCACGTAAGCTGTCGCCAAAAATAAGATACCGCATCCGTACCAGGAAGTCCGCGGATCACAAGAAGGCTTACGAGAGCTAGATAACCCACTCCCGCCATAAGCCACCAATCAATTTTTTTGAGTGCAGCCACCATAAATGAGTATTGTGTATGATATAGTATAAAAAATCTCGTATTTTGTAAAAACAGCCCATCTCACTTAAAGGATATGGGGCACTTACATAACACAACCTTACATAGATTTTGAATTTATAAATCCACGTATTCGGATGCATCCCTCCCCTTTGTTTAAAGGTGAGGGATGCAGTTCGAGGAAACACCTGAGCCCCAGGCAACCGCGCAAACAATACTTCTCGACCTCTCAACATTAATCTACGAACAAAAAACTTTCACATTTGAATGCAGTGCGCGAAGGAAGCGAGTACTCTTGCGAGGTGTACTCACTACCGTACATCGAGCAAGAAACGAAGCTTCTGACAAAGCAATACGTCAAATGTGGAAGTTTACTATTGGAGAGGTGGTGCGGACAGCTCGATATCAAAAGGTTCTTTTCCTGTCAGAGGAACAAACTGAAGCAATGAGGAAGGAAATGAAATCTCAAAGAAACGTTGTTCTCTGCTTAACACGGTCTTTAAAAGTGTGGAGGACACTGCAAGAACATTCTGCTTATCGCCGTCATAGAGAATACCGACCACAGAAAGATTATCAATCGTAAGATCGCTTCCGTTGCGCGCCGTGCCGGTAAGACGAACCACATCATTATTCTTTTCAAGCGCGACACCGGTTGCCTGAAGATCTGAAAAATAAAACTTATCTTGAGGCTCAAAAATGACATTGGTAATAGCAAAGTCGACACGCCCCACGTTTGTCGCGCCGATTGCAAATGCAGGCTCATACACATAATGAGAGGTTCCGGGATACACAAACGTCGTTCCATCCCGCTCGCCAAGCACTTCATCAAAATGGCCGTACAAGGTAATATGATAATCAACTTCGGAAGCGCCGACGGTGAGATTGGGATTTTTGAGTTCGGCGAACACATCGCTTTGGGAGGTAGAACGCGGCAAATTTTTTGCAAATACCACTTCAAGCGGTTTAGGATATTTCAGTTCACACGGCATACAAACTCCCCCGCAATCAATTTGCGTTTCGTTTTGATTCTGTTTGTGGTCAAAACAAGAAGGAATAGGCCTAAACCAAATCCAATACACGCCAAACACGATGCTCCCGATAAGAGCAAGATAAATCGCAATAATGATGGTTTGTTTCGCGGTTCGACTCATAGAACGAATACCCCATTATACATAAAATCATTCCAAAACAAAAGAAAAACCGCCTCTCGAAAGGCGGTGTGTTTTTACTATTTCTATAAACTACTCGTAGCGTCCCGTGTCAGTCATTACGAGAAGCTTCGTCGTAGTTTTTATCATGAAAAAAACATGGAACTCCATAAAACACTTCGCTTGCTCAACAATAACGGGAAATGCATCACTCTCCTGGTGTTCCATCCAATATGCGACAGAAAAAGTCCAAATGCCGAAGATACCACCAAGAAAGACATTTTCAGGAGTTACCGTCTCACCCTTTTCGGTACGATTCATCTGATAGCGGTTGCGGCCCGCAGCTTGAATGTGCACACTCATCGCATGAAGATCGCGGATGAGTGCGTCGTAGCGCCCGTCATTCACGCTCTCAAAGGCCTGAATCATCGCATAAAATTCGCTCATCTTATCATGCAGCCTAGACACTTCATGAAAGAACTTGACGAGCAAGAAAGGTGCGCTTTTTTCTTGGACCGCACAATCATCGAGAAGCACCGCAAACATTTCAGCCATGTGGCGCAAATCAGGTTCCATCGCTCGAAGGCGATCCAATGGCCTTACCCACCATTCTTTCACTATCCTTTTAAGTCCCATAGCGAGACCTCCTTTCAAGGTATAAAATCAATATAACATATTAAATATAATTTGTAAAGGTAATACTTTTGCTCATAGTTCCACGGTAAAAAAACAAAAAAGACGTCCTTATGAGACGCCTCTTGCTTTTTTAGAAATACTATAGACGATTTCTTCGCTAACTACGCAGGAGCTGTGTTGCTTCCTCAAAAATTTCTTCGGCACGCACTCGATCCTGAATAGTGAACGTTTCACGCAAATGAGCAAAATCACCGCGTGCGGAACGCATAAACATCTCCCAATCATCCGTATTCTTAAGATCGACGGGGCGAAGGCAAAAGAGCCCTGGGCCCACAAGGCGCGGCTGCACGTTAAAAATACGAAACACTTTTGCTTCCAGTCCATCAGGATTTCTGAGAATCAGCTGACGATATCTGTCCTCAACTGCATAGAATCCCACGCTCATCACCTCCCTGCAGTACATGGGATAATAAAAGTACTCGGGTTTCTATTTGCGTTACCTAAGGTTAAAAAACCAATCACGCGATATCTCAACCAAGTCTTGTGCACGCATCGTGCGTTGTTTTCCGTAAATCCACAACTCCTTTTCATAAGGCTCGCCGATAGGAATCTTCGATGAAATAAACGCATGAGGAATAACGAAATTCATTGCTTCCGCCGGTATCTCCTTCATACTGCAATGTTGGACAATAATATCCCTGAGGGATGCCGCCAACCCATACAACAATCTCTCAAAATCTGGAGAAACCGCACAATCAAATTTCTTTCGAAAAAGAATATGAGGTACTCCGCTGGTTTGCGTGCTTGATGGCGTTCTGGTAGTCCATGATCCATCTGAATTACGTTCTGGAAAATAAACTTGACTCCCGAGAGACACAAGCGCCCGCCTTGCTGTCTCATCCGCCGCTCCCGGGACAAGCATCTCCACTTCACACCATGGATCGCGAGAAATAGGTTCCTCAGTATATATGCTGTTCTTGTGTCCTCCCCAAAACCCGGTAAGCTTCGACAAACCGCTTGGCTTCAACGCAAGATCGTCTCCAAACGAATCCGAACGCAAATGAGCAATCTCAAATTGCTTGAGTTCGAACTGTAGTAATTCCTGAGTCAGCGCAATCGGAGTATCATATTCTACCGTCACGACATACTGATGTAGTGGAAGTACGATACCCTGCGTATGTAATATGGATTTTCCCCGCCTTAACACAGAAACGGTCCTCTTCCGTTGCACCACATCTCTACGGGATACGTCATGAGCACGCTCATAAGCATAAACGTCCTTAAGAGACTTGGCGGCCTCTTGCAACTCCTTGTCCAAGAGAGTATAGCGGATCGCGACGCTCAGAGCCAATGCGCTAATATCCATCTTACTTTCTCCTTATTTAATTTTTATGAGCCAAATCAAAGATAGCACATACATCAAAAGATGTCCATACTGCATCTGAATCTCAACTTATCCATATTGTCTAAACATGCTAAAAAACGCGCCCATCAAAGGCGCTTGTATTAAGAACTTTTTTGTTCGTAAAATCGTTTATCAGGGATGCAATCTTCAGGCTTTTTCCACCACTTGCTAACCATCTTCTTCTGATTGATGGCCCAGAAAGCAGATTGACGCCACCCAAAATCACGTCCTACTGCCTCATCCTCACATTGTCGCAACCATACCTCATGGCGCACATACTTCAAATAGCGCTCAACTTCTTCAGTATGTTGAGATACAATCGTATGGTAAACATACGCCAAAGCAAACAATAAAAGATATCCAACAATGGCCAATACTGCAACATCACCGGCTCCAGTAAGCATGAGATCATGCTCCTTCCTTTCGGATACTAGTTAGTAGTATATCACATCTCCTCAAAAAGTCAACTTCATTCCTAAAAGCTAAAAAATACCACACATTTCGGATATTGAACTCTCGGCAAACCTTACTTTCCCCCTCGCTTGCGCAAGCAGTATCATCAGGGCTTTCTATTTTCACGACTCTGTTCGGAATGGGAAGAGGTGGTTCCTAGAACGCTAAATCACCAAGAGATCAATACCAAAAATGTGTGGTACGATCTCAGTAACAGTAGCCATATTTCGTAGACCGCATTTTTTCTACCCAAGGCAAATGAACCTTGGAATCAACAAACAACTTCCGATCCTGAAAATTTATTTTATTTGGATGCAATGCGCGAAAGAAGCAAGGCTTCTTGCGAGCTGTACGAGGAAAGTACAGTGAGCGAGAAACGCAGCTTCTGACAAAGCAGTGCGCCAAAGAAATAAATTTTCCAATATCAACCTAGTTGGATACGGGAAGTTCGACCTATTAGTACTTCTCGGCTGAAACCATTACTGGCCTTACACCTGAAGCCTATCAACCTTGTCATCTTCAAGGGGTCTTTCGTTCGACTCGCGTCGAACCACGAAACCTAATCTTGAGGTGGGCTTCGCGCTTAGATGCTTTCAGCGCTTATCCCTTCCGTGCAATAGCTACTCGGCAATTCCATTGGTATGAAAGCCGATACACCAGAGGCTCGTTCACCCTGATCCTCTCGTACAAAGGGCAACTCCTCTCAAGTTTCGAACGCCTATAGCAGATAGAGACCAACCTGTCTCACGCATATTACTTCACTTCAACTCTCGTAAGAATAAAAGCTCAGTGGTTGTTTTCACTTATTACTAAGTGTATTGGACTATATCTTTCTTCCTAAATCTTTAAGATCGAACGAACTTTCCCTTAAAAGTTCGAGTCTTTCTATTTAGGAATAGTTAACGTGTAGTCTCTACGGGCCAATCGTGTCATTTCATGATACTTAAATGTAAAAAGTAAATCTCAAAGTTTAAAATGAAGATATGAAAATGCACATTTTCATATCTTCATAATTTTGCATTTTGAGTTTTGCATTGTTCCCTCGGTATTGTCCATTGATGAGTGGATTCTACCGATATAAGTTAACTTTACACTAAACAAATGTTTAGATGCCGCCGTGACTCATGTCTTTTCCTCGGGGTTCAAACTGTTAAAAAACCGAGCGATATGATTCATGTTCATAACGTCCGTCTCTTAACGGTTTGAACCCAGCTCGCGTATCTTTTTAATTGGCGAACAGCCAAACCCTTGGGGCCTTCTTCAGTCCCAGGATAAGATGAGCCGACATCGAGGTGCCGAACCTGGTCGTCGCTAGGGACGCTCGGACCAGACTAGCCTGTTATCCCCGGGGTAGCTTTTATCCGATGTCTCAGGCCTTTCTACAAAGTGCCATCGGGTCATTAAGTTCTGCTTTCGCATCGGCGCGGCTTGTAAGCCTTGCCGTTAAGCCAGCTTGTGCCTTTACACGTCCAGCCTGATTTCCATCCAGGCTAAGCTGACCTTGATAAACTCCTCCGTTACTCTTTGGGAGGATCGCGCCCCACGAAAACTGCCCACCAGACACTGTCCCCCTGCGGTTTTTCCGCAAAGGTTAGGATATACATTCTAAAAAATGGGTGTTTCATTGACGAGTCCAGTCCAACCGAAATCAAACCTTCAACCTCTCCCCACTACGCTACGTAATTAGAACGTAAACCCAATATCAAGCTACAGTAAAGCTCCCGGGGTCTTTTCGTCCCGCTATAGGGTACCAGCGTCTTCGCTGGTGTCGCACTTTCACCGGGCTTCTCGTTGAGACAGTTCTCCAGTCGTTACGCCATTCATGCACGTCGGAACTTACCCGACAAGGAGTTGCGCTACCTTTGGACGATTATAGTTATCGCCGACATTGACGAGGGCTTCGGGCAGTTAGCATGCACAGCACTTAATTGATAAGCGTTACTTACTTACAAACTAAGTGCTGCACACACCGCCACCGTTAACCTTCTCGCATTGGTCAGGCGTCACCCCCTATACATCCTCTTACGAGTTAGCAGGGAGCTGTGTTTTTGGTAAACAGTCGCCAGAGAAACTTTAGCTGCGGGCTCACTTGCGTGAGCCAGACCTTATCCCGAAGTTACGGTCGCTTTTTTGCCGAGTTCCTTAACGAGAAATCACCCGTTCCCCTGAGGCTACTCGCCTCATCCACCTGTGTCGGTTTACAGTACGGGTCCGCCATACCTTAATTCTTAGAGGGTTTTCTTGGAAAGCTCTTCACGGGAATCGCGAGAATATAATCCCCGCTTTCATCGAAGCCCGAATGCCATCATTAAAGATAGTGTACCGGATTTTCCTAATACACCATTCTCAGCTCAAATGAGGGAATAACCATTGATCCCCTCCCATTTATTTCTTTCGTCACCCCATCGAACGTTATGTCGGAGGGCTGGAATATTAACCAGCTGTCCATTAGCTGCGGCTTTCGCCATCGCCTTAGGGCCGCCTAACCCGTGGCTGACTTCCATTGCCACGGAAACCTTGGATTTGCGGGGGCACGAATTCTCATCGTGCTTGCGGTTACTCATGTCAGCATTCTCTCTTCCAAGCGCTCCAGTCTTCCTCGCGGATTGACCTTCAACGCCCTTGGAATGCTCTCCTACCAGACCGTGCCTCGCTTTTATGGATATATTTTCACTATCAAAACCAAGAAAAGGGAGGGAAGACGCTGCTTCCCTGGTGTGGAAGCGAGGATTCGAACCTCGAACCTTCAAGGTTTTAGCAGGTGTCTGCTACGGGTAAGCGTGCGCACACTTGCCCGTCGCATGATGACGAACCACCTCCTTGAAGCTCTGCCAATTGAGCTACCTCCACATAAATCCCTTTTCTTAATTTCGATAGATTTCCTTATATTTTATACATATATACACAAAAGTGAGGCACGGAATTGTTATCTTCGGTATTTGACTTAGTCCCGATATATCTTCGGCGCAACAAGCCAGTCCCTCACCTTTCGAACGTACATTGATAATCAGAAATAAGAAAATAATAACTTAATCTGACAAAAATCTACGACCGAAAGGTGAGGGATATGATAGTGAGTTGTTACACAATCTTTAAAGGATGGCTACCTCTAAGCCAACCTCCTATCTGTCTTCGGCTTGTCACTTCCTTTACACTTAGTCAAAACTTAGGGACCTTAGATGAACATCAGGGTTCTTGCCCTTTTGACTATGGAGCTTAGCCCCCACTGTCTGACTCCCAGGATAGTCGTATGGGTATTCGGAGTTTGATTGAACGGCCGAGCCGAAGCCCTTTACCCTTCATCCAGTGCTCTACCCCCCACACGTAGTTGTCCCAAGGCTAGTCCTAGAACTATTTCGGAGAGAACCAGCTATTACCGAGTTCGATTAGCTTTTCACTCCTTACCGCAGCTCATCCGAAGGTTTTGCACAACCAACCGGTTCGGACCTCCAGTCGACTTTCGTCGACTTTCATCCTGGCCACGGCAAGCTCACCCGGCTTCGGGTCTAGCCCGCACTGCTTGCAAAATCCCAAGTCTATACGTTCGGTCTTGCGACAAAAACGTATAAACTTAGAAAATGCGACGCCCTATTCAGACTCGCTTTCGCTTTGCCTTCCCCCGCCCCACTTCTACAACATGATATCTCCTCCACCAAAAGAGACCAGTTATGCACTATTACTCAATGCTGGTACAACAACATTTTTCATAAAAGTGGGGCGGGGTTAAACGAGCAATGCAGGATAACTCGCTGACTCATTCTTCAATAGGCACACCGTCACCCCCCACCATTTTCACCAATAGTGCATCTTTGATTTTACGCTATTGTCTTCTTTTCAACAGAGAAGAAGACAACAACGCCTATCAGTAAAAATGGTGGGGGGCTCCGATTCCTTGTAAGCACACGGTTTCAGGTTCTATTTCATCGGCCTCCCGGCCTACTTTTCACCTTTCCCTCACGGTACTTGTTCACTATCGATCACTAAAAGTATTTAGCCTTTCCCTGTAGTGTGGGATGCTTCCACCAACGCTTTCGTTTGTCGGTGTACTCAGGGATAAAAACAAGAGATGAAATTCTTTTCGCTTACGGGGCCATCACCCTCTTTGGCTCTGCTTTCCAGGCAGATTCAGCTAAGAACTCATTTTGTAACTCTTTACAACGTTCTAATTGTTCTCCCAGTCTTGTAAGCACAAGACCGATACAGAACAATTAAAACATTGAGTGTTTTCCCCTACAACCCTTATCAATCCTTCGATAAACTCAGGACTAATAAGTTTGGGCTCTTTCCTGTTCGCTCGCCGCTACTGAGGAAATAATGCGAATTTATACTGACGACGCGATGACATGTGCCATCCTGTACGCCAGTATAAATTCGCGTACATTTTTTCTTTTCCACTGCTTACTGAGATGTTTCACTTCAGCAGGTTTGCCCTTCGATTTATTAATATCGAAGTAACACAGGTTTGCTGTGCTGGGTTGCCCCATTCGGAAATTTCCGGATCAAAGGTTGCTACACACCTCCCCGAAACTTATCGCAGCTACGCTACGTCCTTCATCGCCTTTTAGTGTCTAGGCATCCACCGTGTGCCCTTACTATTACCCGTATCCAACTAGATAGATATTACACGTTGAACAGACTTGGAAGAGTCTTTCTACATTCAACGCTGCCTCATCACATTTGCATGTCATGAGGACTTAGGGAAATCGTTTGATTTTCTTATTATGAAGAATTGCTTCCTCATAAAAGAGATAACCCGCTTATATGGTTTACACCTTATAAGCTGGGAAAATGCGATTTACGAAATATGTTCACTTTTCAAACACCAGTCCTTCCTCCGTCACTGATTCGCTTCCCAGTTCTCCACCCTCTTTCAAAGTCGGAGAACTGGATAGCCAATCGTCATATTTTTAAAAACCGCCTCATCGGGAAACAAGAGCGGTTTTGAAAAGAAGTGGTTGAAAACCCTTTTCTTCAAAACCCTTTTTCGTATGCTCTGATATCCATTATTCGTGTTCTCTTATTGTACAGAACGGATTTATAATGTCAAGCACTTATCCTAAGTCATCAAAGGAGAGGCATAACATATAAAACATGGAACATTCTTGGAAACCAAAAAACTTATACCCTCCTCGCAGCTTCGGCTTTGAAGCACCCGCACTCAGAATAAAAACTACTTCATAAGAAGTAGCCTGTGCCTTAACCTTAGCGTATGCCCTCATGAATGAAGTTCATTTTGACATAACTGCATACCTTCATTTGGATTATAAATCATTGCGGGAAATTGGGGTGTACCGTGGCAAGCAGAACAAGTAGGAATATTCACTCCATGCGTCATCACTTCCTTTGCCTTATGAACAATCTGCTCAAGATCATCTGGGGACACCTCAAGAAACGCCTTCACCACAGATGAGTCGGTAAAGAATCCACGCTCTTTCGAGATGTGGCCAAAGAGCTGTCCATTAACATGCACCGCGAATCCGCCCGCTGTCCTTTTGAACTCTAGCATCTCATTCTCCTCCTTTCGGGGATACGAAAATATAATGACATAATATTTCTTCGTTTGTCTACTTTTTTACTGGGAAAACAAAAAGCGCCTCTCATGGACGCTATTTTCTTTTTTTAACTCCTAATCGCTGGCTCCGCCACCGCCGAAATCTCCACCGCCGAAACCCCCAAAACCTCCACCGCCTGAATCATCACCACCAAGCGCGCCACCGATGAACGCTCCTACGATAGCGCTACCACTATCAGAACCAAGCGCCGCAATAACAAGGCACAAAAGAATAAGGGCACCTATGACAAATAGCACTTTCTCCCACCATGCAAGCGAGATGAACCATGCGATGAAACGCTGTTCCTCGGTAGGCGGAGCTTTATATTCTCCCTTGGTTGCAAGAACCACCTTTTCAACAAGAAGACTTACGCCCTCGTCATATTGCCTATTCTTAAACTGTGGCCTTGTTTCAAGAAGAATACTCTTTGCTGTCGCGTCGGGCAGCACACCCTCGAGACCACGCCCCACCTCAATCCTACGCTTTCCCGTGTCTTTCACAACAAGAATCAACACGCCGTTATTCTTTTCTTTCGTCCCTATGCCCCACTTGCGTGCGAGATGATTTGCAAAATCAGCGATATCCTGCCCGTCGAGCGAATCGACAGTCACCACTACCACTTCATTCGTCGTCGTCTTTTTGTAATTCAAAAGGTCGGACTCAAGCTTGCCTTTCGTTTGAAGAGACAACACATTCGCAAAATCATTCACATAGCCTGTAGGTTTCAAATCCTTATGCACGGCAGGTGTACATCCGCTCATCAAAAATATCATGACACCAAGCATTAATACCGCAATTCTTTTCATTGGTCCCCTTCTCCTTTGGGTGAGTTTAGGTTTATAAGAAAGGGGCACCGCCGCTTTCATACGCGACAGCACCCCTTAAAAATCTTAGAACTTTACTTGCGGCGCATTCTGCGCGTCGGGCGTAGTAAGCTGAAACATAGGCTTCTCCGTTCTTCCGCCCGCAAAAATATTCCCAGGAAACTGCCCAATGCAGTTGTTGAACGCTTCGACCGCGGTATTATAGTTATCGCGCTCCACCTTGATGCGGTTCTCGGTTCCCTCAAGCTGTGCCTGGAGCTCCAAGAAATTCTGATTCGCCTTCAAATCCGGATAACGCTCCGAAACCACCATCAAACGACTGAGTGCCGAAGACAACTCTCCTTGAGCTGCCTGAAACTTCTTCAGCATCTCAGGGTTCGCCAGCATCTGCGGCGTCACCGTAAACTGGCCAACCGCAGCGCGAGCCTTAGCCACCGCTTCAAACGTGCCACGTTCGTGCGCAGCATACGCCTTCACAGTAGCCACGAGATTCGGGATCAAATCATAGCGACGCTGAAGCGCGCTATTCACGTACCCCGCGCGCTTTGCAACGGCGTTGTCCAATCGCACAATCTCGTTGTGTTTGGAGATACCATACGAAACGACGACAAAAGTAATAAACAAGAAAAATAAAACGAGACCCCCCAGTACCATGCCAACCATTCTCATAATTCAGATCCTCCTTTTCTTTTTTCAAAAGACTCTTGCGAGCCTTCGTGATATATACTACACAAAAATATGAATTAGTCAAGCTTTTCCGCTGAACACCAACAAACCCGCCTTTTCAGGCGGGTTTGTTTGCTTTTTCGTAACAAACGGTCTTATCGAGATTCTACGATCCTGCGAAACTTTTCGATTAAGTGTTCTGCATATGCCTTGCCGCCAAGCCCGAACGACAATCCTCCTGCAATCGCAAACATCGCAACAAGTCCTGTCACCACAATCTGTACAATCGTCTCTGCAACTTGCAATTGCACAAGCGCCGCGAACAATCCAAATATAAAGACTGCCCACCACGCGATCGTACCCACCAACTCAGCACCTGCGAGTGCAGCTCCTTTTGCAGACCCTCCCACTAGTGTTTTTACAAGATTAGCGGCCCATACGCCTGCGAGTAAAATAACAGCTGCTGCAAATACGCTGGGGAGGTATCCCATCACCTCAGTTAAAAACATCGAGAATTGAGGGAGGCCCAAGATATCGGAAACCGCGATAAGGAATCCGATCATAATAAACCAATAGACTAGCCTTCCCAAAAAGTGTCCGGAATTCAATTTCATTCCGGCACGCTCTACACCCGCCTCAAAACCTGTTTTCTTGAGCAACATGTCAACCTTTAAGAGGTCGACGACTTTCTCCACTAATGTAGAAAGCCCTGCAGCTACAATCCACCCCACCAAAAGAGTAAGAAGCGCACCGACAAGCGCAGGAATAAAGGCTGCGGTACTCCTCCCTAGCTCAGTAAGAGACTGAAACAAAATATCAAGCCATGCTTGAACCGTCATATGATTGTAAATTAAAAATAAAATGATAAACAAAAGCCCTGGAAATTCTTTTATGTGATGTACGACATATCACAGAAAAGCAGGGATACACATAATACACATTACGACCTTTAGTGTCCCTCTCAAACAAGAGATACTGTCTTGCAATCACTATAGCACAGGAAACAAGCGAATAAAATAGAAACGATGTGGATATCTGTGAATTGAAGTGTCGTGTATAAAACGTGACAAGCCTGACAAGAAAATACTAGATAAGAAAAAAATTCTGTGCTACAAATAAAATTATATGTGCGGTCCGCAGTAACGCGGTACTGCATCGCATGCGCACCTTGTTCTTCATTCATATTTTCACAAATCCATTCATTTGGGCCTATGGTCCAGTGGCAAGACGCTACATTCGCATTGTAGAGACGCGAGTTCGATTCTCGCTAGGTCCACCAAAGCGGAATTTTCAGTCGAGAATTCCCGATTCATCTCGTAAATGACTGCTAATTTGGCAGTTCCAAATCCTTTTTTCCATTCAAACGGTATTCCTTCTGGGAAGACTAGTTTCTGGAACTTGGGCTGTAAGTGTGGCACAAGGTCGAACCATTGTCGGCCGAGGTTGCTTATGAACTTGGTCGCATAAATGACTGATCCTTCAATATCGAACTGCTCGATTCGGGCTTCGTTGGATAATATTCTGGTGGTTGATATCTCGTTCTCAATTTCATCTTTCCGTTCCACAAACTCCTCTTTGGTATATGAACCGTCCTCTCGCATTTCGTAGATGCGTTTTTTCTTTGCCTCAAGCGTTTCCAGCTTCTTTTTCCACTTCTCGGCTTCCATTTCAAACCTCTGGCCTTTTTCTTTCCAAATATCAATCACGCTTTCCTTGAAAATATCGAGGAACGCTTGTTTGGGAGTAACTCTCTCTAAATATTCAAAAAACATCTTTTCCAATTCCAGCTTGGGTGTGCTTTTACCAAATACCCGGCAGTTCTTATTTCCGCAGTGGTAATAGTTATATCGTCCTCCCATTCCGCCTCGAGGCGCGCTTCCGGTCAGCGGTCGTCCGCAAACAGCGCAGGTTACGGTTCGTCTAAGCGGAAAGTCTGGATTGAAGATGTTGTATTTAGCCACCAATCTCTTTTTACCGGTCAGGATCATTTTGATTTGATACATCTCGTCTTTGGTAATCATCGGAATATGCTGGCCCTCAACATCTTTGCCTGTCCACGGATTGGTAATTATGCCGGCATAAAACTTTAGGTAGTTGGTCACTAATCGGCTTACAAGCTGGGGCGTGCTTTTCTTTCCGGTCAAATCCTTAAGACCCCATTCGTCCAGTTTTCTCATCAGCTCGCTTTGCGAGTGCAGACCCTGAGCGAATTCTTTCAGTCCTCTTTGGATAATCGGGAATATCTGCTCGTGGGGCGGATCGGCGTGGGTCTTTTTCTCGCCGTGCTTTTTGAAGTTAACGCATTTATAACCGATCGGCGGTTTCCATGGATAGATACCTTGGTTGATTCTGGCAAGCATTCCATCACTGCATCTTTGTTTTCTGATGGCGTTATCAAATTCAGCAATACCGGCAAGGAATGTTTCCAAAAGCTTAGCTACCGGCTCATTTCCGATCGGTTCGGTGACTGAATGCAGTGTTGTGCCATACGTCGCTAGGATTTTTCTAATAGCAAAATGGTCATCGGCATTACGGGCAAATCTATCCACGCGCAAAACCACAAAGGCCTGGACCTTGTCTTTGTTCTTGCGACAGAACTCAAGAGCTTCCAGAAACCTTTTGCGATTCTGCAAGCTCAGGTCTTTTGCACTTTCTCCTTCCTCACGGAAAACCACATCGACTTCGATGCCTTTGTCTTTGCAGTATTTCCGGCAAAGTTCCTCTTGGTGTTCCAGCGAGGTACCTTTGACCTGTTCATCGCTTGATACTCTTGTGTAAATAATTCCTTTCATCATATTTTTCGCAGAGATTTCTCAACACACAACATACGCTATTTTGGTGGACAAGCTAAGCTCGAGTTGCCCACAGTCTCGGATTTTTCTCCAAAAAACACCATTTATCACTATTTATCTCCATTTATTTTGCTCAAACGCTGTAATTAACTGCATTTTGTTGTATTTAAGTGTAGTTATTCGCATGGTTTTGCACGGTTCGGTGGCTTATTTGGGGGCTTATTGGGTGTAAGTGTATTTATTTCTTTCTCATTTTTGGTGTCATTTGGTGTGAGTTGGTGCCGTTTAGTGTAGTTATTAAATCTCTCCTCGGACTCCCGATTCAATTCATAGAATCGTTCCATTACAGCGTCTTTTTCTTTCACCGGTAACTTTTGGAACATTTTACGGATCGGAAGACTCAAAGAATTTATGATGTCCGTTGTGCCCTGATGCGAACCATTGCCGGTAAGTGCTTTTATTCGTTCTTGTTTTTCCTGAATATCCCTGTTCAGAATTTGCTCGCCTCTGTATTTACTATAGGCTTCTCTCAAAAAACCTTTCGCTCTAAACCAAAACTTAACCGTATCAATCGAGACTCCAAACTCGTTGGCAATTTCTTTGTACTGAGAACCCTGCCATTTCATTTCTATGGCTCGTTTATGTTTTGGTCTTAGGTATGTGAGCTTGGGCATGTTACAAATTTAGTAGACGATTAAAATACGCACCTCGGCTTCGGATTTTCTCGCTCGGTTGATCCATGACTGACCGGTAAGCTTCCTCAATTCTTGTCAGTCCGTATTTTTTGAGAGCTGAGAGGATGAAGGTCATGTCTTTTTCTCCCAACTTTTGAGCTATCTCCCAGCATTTCTGTTCCTCGTAAGACTTGGGGGTAAATTCTCTTACGGGTCGACCACGATTCGATCGGTTGTTTTTATTTTCATTCTCGTTGTCGTTTTTGGAACTTCTGCCGAGCGAACTTTCTGAACCGAACGAAAACCTATCTACCAAAGCATTTTTGTCGCTTTCCAACTTCTGCCGAACGTCGCTGACTTCTGTCGACACTTCTGTTGGTAATTGTGTACCAGTATCACTTTCACTTCTGCCGGACTTCTGTTTGATACGCTTCTCAAGCTCAACAAAACCACCGTTAGATAAAGGATAATTGGCGATATCAACATGGAACGAACTTCTGCGACCTTGCTGTACTGGAAACCATATCCACTTCTTGAACTTTAGGTTTAACATCAGCCGGTTGATGTGATTCTTGGAGTATTTTTCCTTGAAGTCTTTGGAAAGGCCGGCGTAGCTTACATGGGCTTTGCCGATCCGGGGATTGGCATTGATCCACAGCCAGACAAGGACCGAGTATTCCTCAAAACTCAAATAGCCGTCCACAAGGGCGGTCTTGATGCTTCGGGGAAGCTTTACGTAATCATTGTTATCTATTTCGAATGGCAGATTTTCCATATTTCATATTCAGTTATTTTCAACTGATCGCGTCGTTATACATCAGCGATTTGAGTTCCTTAATCGCTGAGACGAATTCTTTAACATTCACGTCGGTATAACCTAAAAAATATCCTTCCACGAATTGGACCCGTCCCGGCTGATCAACAAAAACAAAACGAAACCGACGAATGTCAGTTTTGTTTATGCCGACAAGCTTATATTTGCTAGCGAGCAAAAAAGCGGCTACGTAGAAGTCGCTGGTGATAAAATTACTGCTGTTGTCCGGTTGGTTTTTCATATTCATTTTGATTATTAATTTTCTTATTATCTTTTTGCTCAGCTTCTTTAGCCTTGTTTCTCTCGGCTTGCCACTGTTCAAAGATCACTTGTGAGAGCATATAAAAGCCGTCTCTGATTTCCTCGATTTGCTTATCAGAGAGAGTGGGATCGTTCGCTAATTGTTTGACTCGCTCAACGCTTAACATATGCGTTTATCGTAGCGAACGACCCGCTATGCCTTAAATAGTCCGCGGATAAATTTTGGCAAACAAAAAACGCCCATTTTGTGAGCGTTTCGGAAAAGTTATTAACATTACTTGAGGACTACGAGCGTCACTTCAAGAAAATTCTGTATTCTGGATTGATGCGGTAACCACCAGTGCGACGGCCCTCAATCAATTTCTTCTCTATTTCTAGGTCGTGCTTGGCTTTAGCGTTTATTTTCATGATTGCTGAACGGACGGATGAGTCGCTTTTGGCACTGGTTGCCATGCGAATATCCGGTGTGGCTTGATATCCTTTGCCAATCAAGTATTTAACTATCTGGTGACGCGACTGCTCTTTGCCCATAGGGTAGCAATACTTGTTTTTCGGCTCACGGTATAAATCTGCCTCGGCCGACAAGTGGAGAATTGTCTGGTTTAATACTGGTTTGGTTTTGCCTTGAGAAAAATATTCAGCGAAAGAAATTGCGGCCACTTTGGCAAATGTATTTATAAAATGCTGATCATATTCGGTTAACCCTTCAAATTTGCTAGTTCGGCGTTCTAAAAGGGACCGGATACTCTTTACCTCGAGCTTGGTTTCGATGATTTCTTTCGTTAGAAGCCCGATAGCTGGTTGATTGTGTTTTATTATCTGAACGCTGTCGGTTATGCCAGCTGATTTCATCGATAACCGCAAAATCTTTTCAGTGGTAGCCACTGATAGCCGGTAAGTGGACATAAACTCAACCGGTTTTCTTATATTAAATTTGTACTCGGTGGTCTTGGCGACCTTTTTCATTTTCATACTCATTTTTTTATGCAGTTATTCGAAATTTTCGAATAACTCAAGCCGATTAATCAAATTTTAGTGAATCGGACCTATTTTATGTCTCCCATTCACTAAACTTTATCAGATTAGCTCATAAGTACATTATGACAAAAACCGGCAATTTTGACAACGAAATCTGAAAGCGGTAAAATGATACCAACGACTTAATTTATTTTTATGAACGAAATCGAAAAACTTTTTACCATTGAGGAAATTGCCGAAATATTACGAGTACATACTCGCACCGTAACCCGATATATCGAGTCCGGTAGATTAAAAGCGTCTAAGTTGGGGGTTTGGCGGATCAAACAATCAGACCTCAACACCTTTCTTGAGGAGACGAGTAACGTAAAAAAGAAAAATGAAAAGCATTCAAAATAATATGGAAACTCAAGTAAAAATAAAGACGAGCCCCATTAAATCTAAGGTTATGAAGTTAGAATATCCTAATCACTTTTTAAATAAAATCATCTGCGGTAATGCAGTTGATATCATGAAAAAAATACCTGATGGCTCGGTTGATTTAATAGTGACTTCGCCACCCTATAATCTTAAAAATTCTACAGGTAATGGCATGAAAGATGGCCGTGGTGGTAAATGGGCAAATGCCGCACTTCAAAAAGGTTACTCCCACCATAACGACTGTATGCCTCATGATGAGTATGTGAAATGGCAACGTGAATGCTTGGCGGAGATGATGAGGATTATTCCTGAAGATGGTGCGATTTTCTACAATCATAAATGGCGCGTACAAGGAGGTGTTTTGCAGGATCGGCAGGATATTGTAAGTGGCTTTCCTGTGCGCCAGATAATAATTTGGAGAAGAAAGGGCGGTTTCAATTTTAACCCCGGTTACTTTGTGCCGACATACGAAGTGATCTATCTTATCGCCAAACCTAAATTTAAATTATCACCTAAGGCAAGTGGCCACGGTGACGTATGGGAATTTACACAGGAGATGAATAACGAACATCCAGCCGCTTTCCCTGTAAATCTTATAGATCGTATTGTGTCGTCTACCAATGCGAAAATTATTCTGGACCCATTTATGGGTTCTGGTACTACCGCACTTTCTGCAATAAATTTTAACCGGCATTATATCGGTATTGATCTTTCGCCGGAGTATTGCGAGATGGCCGAGAAGAGAATTAAAAACCATAAAGCCCAACAAAAACTTTTATAAAGATATGCCAAACAAACCGAAAATTTACACAAAGCCGGCCCTTATTGAAAAATTAAAAGAGATTGCCAATATGGGGTGGGTTCCTAATGCTCGCAAGGGCAATCACGGCGGTATCGGGAATACTCTCGAAGACTTACTCGGAATCAAAGAAAATAATCTACCTATTCCAAATGCGGCCGAATGGGAATTAAAAGCCCAACGATTGAATTCAACTTCTCTTTGTACTTTATTTCACATTGAACCCTCCCCCAGAGCTATTCGTTTTGTGCCACAAGTTCTTTTACCGAAATATGGTTGGGCGCATCAGGAAGATGGCAAGAAGTATCCAAAAGGTGAGATGAGTTTTCGACAGACTATTCATGGTCTTACACGTAGCGATCGTGGTTTTATGGTAAAAATCGATCGGACCGAAAAGAAAGTCTTAATATCATTTGATGCGAAGAGCGTGGACATCCGACACGCCGAATGGCTTAAGGTGGTAAAGGAACGAGTAGGACTTGGCGAACTTAATCCACAGCCATATTGGGGTTTTGATGATCTTGAACATAAGGCCGGTACAAAACTTTTGAATAGTTTTTATGTTCAGGCAGAGGTCAAAACTGTCCGAGGTAAGGAATATTACAAATACAATAAGGTTATGATGCTTCAAAAATTCAGCTTTGAAGGATTTTTGAAAGCTATTGAAGAAGCAAAGATTCTCGTCGACTTCGATGCTCGCAGTGGTCATAACCACGGTACTAAATTTAGAATGCGTCAGGATAGCTGGCCTATGCTTTATGAAAAAGTGACTGTAATTCTTTAGTATTTATGAATAATTTTCCTTATCCAAAAGGTTCGATATGGAGAAAGTGGGACCTGCAAACACAGACCATTTTGGACGACAACTATATCCCTCTCGCAAACTATTCAGAGGAATTAAAGTCGGCTAACCCGACAGCTTGGCAACAGTACATCGCTAAGGTTGGGGGCGAAGAAAATGCCTTGCTCTACGACTCGAAGGTTTATTTTAATAATGCTCAAATTACAAAAAACGATAGGTGCGTGAATCACATCAGGAATTATTTTGCTTTTCTCGATACCTTCAATCCCGACTTAGATTGTATAGGCATAACCGATCATAATTATTTTGACGATTGCCTGCTCGATACGTTCATAGAGTATTCAAAAGAGTCTCGTTGTAAAATCATCCCTGGTGTAGAGATCAACTGCCAAGGCATTCACATGTTGTTATTCTTTTCGGACAAGCTGTACCAAAAGTCTACATTTTCTGCCGGCATTCAAGCGTTTCTAACAAAATTCAATATCAATAACCGGACAAACAGCCAAGGAGTTCTCACGACCACAAGCACTGATATCAAGGAAATCATAGACGAAGTCAAAAGAAACGGAGGGATTATAATTTATCCTCATTGCAACAGCAGTAACGGTCTTTTCCAAGAACGTACGGCGACTGATCGGACACACTTGGCTGATATCTTTAATTATCAAAAGATGAACCTTTTGCAGTCTCAGCGTCAACAGTCATCAGCTTCCGTCTCTGACTATATCAAAACTAACACGTCGCTTACCTCAAAGTTTTGTTCTCATATAAGCTCGGACGCCAGATCATTGCGTGATCTTGGTAAAGCTGATCAAGACGGTAACTTCCTTTGGATTAAAGCCGATCCAACGTTCGAAGGTCTTAAACAGATAGTCTTCGAATCTGATCAGCGCATTTTTGTCGGACCCCAGAAACCGGAGGAGAAAAAGTCATATTTCGTCATAGACAAAGTCCGTTTTTTGGATAATACAAGTGATGCAAAATTTGGAAGTGATCCTATAGAAGTGAATCAGAACCTGACCACCATTATCGGTGGAAAATCTACGGGTAAATCTCTCCTGCTTTATTACATGGCCAAAACGATCGACCAGCAGGAAGTTAAAAGTCGTACTTCAGACAGCGGGGTTCCGGTCAAATACGATTTTGATAACTCGGTGGATTTCAATTTCGAAGTCACATGGAAAGACGGCCAGCACACTCTGCTTCGGGTTCCGGAGGGATCAGCGGAAGAAGAATCAAAAGAACGTAAAATCCTTTATATACCACAGCGTTACCTGAATACACTTTCGGAAGCCAATATTAAGAGCCGTGAGGCCCTGAATGAGTTCGTACTCAACGTGATCTTGCAAGATCCAGCGGTAAAAGAAAAATATGAGGAGACCCTTCGAGAAATAAAAGCTGAAGCTAAGTCTATCCCAACTGCAATCAATGAGTTATTTTTGGATCGCAACGATATCGGAAAGACCGAGGAGGAGTTGAAACAGGCAGGGGATGAGAAAGGTATAGAGAGTTATATTAAAACGCTTCAAAATCAGGCAGATGCTATCAAGGCAAAATCGGGTCTGACCGATGAACAGCTCAAACAGTATGAGGGATTAGTGGCAAAGGAAAAGGAAATCAATGCACAGGTTTCAAATCTCGAAGAGGATAAAAAGACCATAAAGAATTTAAATACTAGCCTGATTTCTCAAGTCGAATCATTGCGAACAACCGCAGACGAATGCGAAGAGTATTTGAATGACGCCGACATAAAAACGAAGTTTAAGAGCGAATTAAAAGTAATTGATTCTTTCGAACCTGGGCTAAAAACTGCCACGCTCAACCTTATCACCACGATAGATGCAAAGCTTAAAGTTCATAATGCGGAAATGACAAGGATAAAAGCAGAGCTTGCACCATTACTTGCGAAAATCCAATTGCAATCAGAGTTACAAGAGAAAACAGACGCTATCAAGAAAGAGCAACAAAAATTGAACGAAATAGCAATAAAGAGAAATAATCTGAAGACCAAAAAAGCGTCTCATAAAAAGAAGACCGACAGCATCATTGAATCCTATAAGCAGATTGTCGCTAAGTACGAAAACCTGCGGAATGAATTCAAGAAATTTGAGAGTAAATTTGGAGATATCACACTCGGAGTCCATGTAAGTTTTAATGACGATATTTTTAATTCCGACGTGGTCAAGGAATATATAAATAAACACGATCTGAAGCGTGTAATTGTCGAAGCTGAGTGGGGCGACGAATTTATTTATAAATATGACCCAGCAAAGCACCTTGCTAATATCACAACGGTATTCGAAGGATTAGTTGGTGGCACTATTAACACAGTCAAGAATCGCCAAGCAAAAGATGCCTCGACAAAGTTGCTAGATAATTATTTTTTCCTGGATTTTAGAATTTTCTACAAAAACGATTCGCTTGATAAAATGTCTCCCGGAAAGAAAGGCCTCGTGTTGCTTCAATTGCTCATAAATTTGAGCAATGAAGAATGGCCTATACTTCTCGATCAGCCCGAAGACGATCTCGACAACCGTTCTGTATACGATGATCTTGTAGACTTTCTGAAAAAGAAAAAATTGCAGAGGCAAATCATTATTGTTACGCATAATCCAAACCTTGTAGTCGGTGCAGATTCGGAGGAGACAATTGTCGCGAACCAAGCCGGTCAAGAGATCGGGCGCGATAATAAAAAATACAGATTTGAATATGTGTCAGGTGCTCTTGAAAATACTTTCGAGTTCAATGCCGAGCAAGAACCAGCAATCTTGTATCGCAAAGGGATTAGACAGCATGTCTGCGAGATACTCGAGGGTGGCAAAGAGGCATTTCAAAAACGCGAACAAAAATATAGTTTTCCAGATTAATTTATAAAACAATGAAAACAGAAGATGTGAAATTAGTAGTGTTTGTTCCATTATCCCATGCTGATATTGTAAGACAGACACTTGGAGAAGCCGGTGCTGGTAAAGTCGGCAATTATGATTTTTGTTCTTTTTCATCCAGAGGTATCGGACGTTATCGTGGCAATGAAAATTCTCACCCAGCTATCGGTAAAAGTGGAAACTATGAATCGGTCGAAGAAGAGCGGATCGAAGCAGTCGTTCCTCGATCCATTTTGGACGAAGTAATTAAAAAAGTGAAAGCGGTTCATCCTTACGAGGAGGTTGCTTTCGATATTTATCCTATTGAAACACTATGAATAAAGTTTTAGAAACAACTAAGTTGGTAATCGATCAATCTCAATTTGTCCGAATTAACCAAGACAAGGTTTTGGAATTCGCAAAGAATTTTGACCATACCAACGTTCAGCACTGGCTCTCAGCCGCCCCGTTTGGTTTTTCCGAATTATCCGATGATGACAAACTTAACTTTCTATTTGTTTTTAACGCTCTTAGCTTCAGCTATTGGGGCAACCCCAAATGGACGATAACTTATAAAGATCAGCAATTTGACGGTGCATGGGGAATGATTGTTGCACTCAAGCGAGCCATAGATGAAGGACGAGATATTTTAAGTGCCGACTATCGATCTAAAATGAGCAGGCAGGAACTCGCCGAGATCCTGCGAGGTAATTCAGAGATTCCATTGCTTAATGAACGACATGTCATTATGGTCGAGACTGGTAAAGCATTGATCGCAAAGAACAACGGCAATTTCTCTGATTTTATTTTGCAAGCAAATAAAGACGCTGTTCATTTACTCGAGTTCATTATCGAAACGTTCCCTTCTTTTAGAGACGTAAGTATTTATAAAGGAAAAGAGATAGATTTTTATAAAAGAGCCCAGCTTTTAATTGCCGATATCTACCAGTTATTTAAACATCAGGGACCCGGCGATTTCAAAAATGCCAATGAAATCACCGCTTGTGCTGATTATAAATTGCCTCAAGCACTTAGAAAATTCGGCATTCTCTCCTATGTCGATTCACTGGCCGAAAAAATCGATTCTAAAACCCCCATTCCGCATGACAGCGAGGAAGAAATTGAAATCAGGGCTAATACGATCTGGGCGGTTGAGTTTATAAAACAAGAGGTTCAAAAAAGGTTTGATGGAATCACTTCTATGGACATAAACGATCATCTTTGGCTATATACTCAAACGAAATACCCCGATGACAAGCCCTATCATTTAACAAGGACAACCGCATATTAATATGTCAGATAACTACTCAAAATTTTTAATCAAAGAATATAGATACTGGTCTGTATATATCCACGAAAATCAGGGATATTTAGGACGATGTGTGGTTTGGTGCAAAAGAGAAAATGCTCTTGATCTTACCGAAGCCACACAAGAAGAACAGCAGGAATTATTTTCAGTTCTTACGGACTTGAAAAATGCGATCAGTAAAGTTTTTCAGCCAGATTGGTTTAATTATGCTTTTCTTGGCAATGAAACCAGACATTTGCATGGACATTTTATTCCTCGCTATGCAAAACCAAAGGAATTTCTGAACACCACTTTTGAAGATAAATTGTGGGGTCATAATTATAAAACTGACCATAGTTTCAAGATTCCTGAAGATGTGCTTATGGAAATTTATAAAAAAATCAAAGAAAATTTATGAAAAAAATAATTATTGTTCATGGTTGGGATGGGGCATCGGATCGGGATTGGATGCCTTGGACAACCACAGAATTCAAGAAGCTTGGCTACGAGGTTGTCTGTCCAGATTTGCCACATACTGAAAATCCTACCATCGAGGATTGGGTGCCCTTTCTTGATCGTATCGTTGGCACTCCGGATCAGGATACATACTTTATTGGGCATAGTATTGGGTGTCAGACTATAATGCGCTATCTACAAACTATTAATATAAAAGTTGGTGGCGCAATATTTGTCGCTGGCTGGTTTGATCTTGAAAATCTTGAGGGGCCGGATGCAGAAGCAATCGCAAAACCTTGGACAGAGACTCCCATCGATACTGCAAAAGTAAGAAGCAATTTGGGCTTCTTGGTCACCTTATTGGGAGATAATGATCCTTGGGTGCCATACGAGAAAACTAAAGAAAAATTTGAAAAGCTTCTCGGATCTGAGGTTATAACCATTCCGAAGGGCGGACACATCACTTCGGATGATGGCTTTGGACCGTTCAACAGACTAATTGCGATTGCGCATGATAGGATTTCAGGTATTGAATTGCTTGAGGTGGTAAATGAAAAGAACGAAGTAATCGGACTGGAGAACAGAAAGAAAATCCACAAAGAAGGATTGCTTCACAGAGAAATTCATATTTGGTTTATGACACCAGATCGCAAGCTAATCTTCCAACACCGGGCAAAAGATAAAGATACCTATCCTGATAAACTCGATGCAACGGTTGGTGGTCATGTAGATCCGGGAATGTCATATGAAGCAACCGCTTTAAAAGAAGCTCTGGAAGAAACCGGGATCACTCTTGATCCGGCCAAACTGAAATTGGTAAAGACAATGCCAAAAAAGAGTTTCGACGAAGCTACCGGTCTCACCAACAATACTCTCAGGGCCCAATATGTTTATTTATTCGATGGTGATATCAAAGATTTGAAAATAGAAACCGGCAAGGCAATAGGTTTTGAAGCGTGGGATATTGATTCTCTCCCAAAATTATCAGACGGCGATAAGCAAAAATTTATACCGCTCATTCTATCAAGGGAGTTTCTCGATCTCTTTGAACAGGGAGAAAAGGCCTTAGGGTTGAAGTAATTAATCAATAATTTTAAACTGCCTTATTTCCTCAATCGCTGTTTCCATCTCCTCGAGAATTTTTTGATATATTGCTTTTGTTTTGACTGATTTCTGATTTGCTTCGGCAAACCGAATATCGTCATCGTCCACAAATCCGGCAAGGGAAATATAAGCACCGGCAAGAAGTCTGATTCGTTCCTTGATCGCTTGTTTGATTTTGGCTTTAGGTTCTGGAAGCGAGGATAGCGGATTGAATGATCCGCGCTGATGTGGCAATCGTACATTTTTTGCGTCCCGGAGGACGGCTTCGATGTCCTCGTTCATAGGCAAGCAAGAACATACGCTTGCCCTCGGAACAAGTCCAGCGAGGAGTCATATTTGCTTAAGTTAAGCAAATCGTTTTAGGCTCTCAATTTTGGTCAAACCGGTGGGCCATGGTCGAGGTGTCTACTCTCGGTACAAAGCTCGCCCCAGGGGCAAACACGGGGCAGAAATCGGTGAGTTAAGTTTGTGTCCGGTTAGTTCCATTCACAAACTCGGAAAAATCGGCTAAACTGTGATTATCTGGTAGCAAGCAGTGCTTCGTGGGCGATCTTGAGCTGATTCCATTCGGCCAATTCTCGCAATATTTCGTTCCACTGGTTTCGTACCAAGTCCACCAAAGGTGAAAATATGAGCGCGAAGTGGCGAGGGGCAAAAATTTGATTCTCTTAGTCAAGAGCGTTTCGTGAAGGAATCTCCTCAGATCCACTCGGAGCTTGTAAATAAAAACACACCGCGAAAAGGTATGTTAGAATCTTTACGTGCGTAAAGAGTGGCGTCATATTTGAGAAAAGGTCCATATCGTAAGACCTATTAACAAAACGACGCCGAGAATATTCAGCCAAAAATACCAAGGAACCGGAGGGAAATCTTCCATGACATAAAATCCATCATTCTCTACATTAATCCATCCTAAGGCACTCATCTTATTTATAACAAAACCCCTCGCATGGAGGGGGTTTTTCTTAGAGTCTAAAGTATGACGGTATATCCCATAGACAATACCATTTCTTCAAACGAAGGAGGATACCCCGCCTGAACCTTAGCATCAATTGATTTCACACGCTTTCTTGCGGCAGCAATCGCCCTATCGAACTTAAAAAGATTCATGACCGGATCTCGCATCGTTTCCGGCAACCAAAGAAGCTGCTTTTGAACGACAATTTTACGCCCTTCAGCAAACCGAATCTGCATTCTATACCACGCCATAATGCGCTCACAGATAAAATCTTTCTCTGCCTGGGAAATATTGGGGGAACGCAGGAGCGTTCTCGCAACGTCAATATTCTCTTCGCGAAACACCGCGTTTCCGTCTGCCAAAAAAGCAGCCCCTCCGCGCATCATCGCAGCATGCAGATCTGCAAGTGCGAGCGCGTGCGTGATGAACGATGCGCCTTCACTCAGGTTTGGCTGAATCACGGTACCCAATTCCGGATCAAATCCGGGAACGGTGGCCAAAATTGCCTCTCTCGCAATCCGCATATCCTCTTCGGTAAAAAGCTCGGTGCCATAAGTCATGTTTTCCTGACACATTCGACCCAGCAAAATCTCAACGCTATTCTCTTCGATGAGCCCCACAAAACGATGGCGCATCTCTTTCGTATACATTTGACCGCCTAAGCTGATATGGCTTGCGGTAGGCGCACCTTGCCGCTGATCGATATCATGACATGCGGCAATAAGACACCCGAGATTAATACCGCGTGCATTAATTTCACTCCTTGGATCGTTGCTCATCGTTCCCAAGATCTTATCTGTAGCCCACACAACACCGTGCGTATGCGTAATGTTGTGGTATGCGCGCTCTACAAAAGGATCGTTTCCAGCCCACCCCTCACCGGGATACATTTTTTCAATGTCGATATATGCTCTCCTGATTAAATTCTTCATTACTACCCACGAAAGCGGTGGTGGGACAATCACGTTACGACGTCTCCGCCTACATTCTGCCATCTTACGTCTCTCCTTCTTTTTTTCAAAAGGCTCTTACGAGCCTTTTCTAGCAGTAGATACTACACTAAAGATGCAGATTAGTCAAGACTTCTGAAAAGTGTCCCCGCGCGCGCGAAAACGCCGCTTATGCTAGTGTGCTGAAGGAAGCGCATACCCCATCGATTCCATCATCTGTTCAAATGAGTAGGGGCGGCCTGCCTGCGTGGCGTTCTCAATATCTGCGATGCGTTGTCTTGCTGCAGCAATCGCCTCGTCGAACTTAAAAAGCTCTTTTACCTTGTCGCGAACCGATTCAGGAAATGAAAGAAGCTGAATCTCAAAGATCTGCTGGCGTCCTTCCACAAACGAGACTTGCGTGCGATACCAGTTTTGTATGCGCGTTGCAAAATAACGTTTTTTTCGCTCATCAATCATTTCTGGATGTTCAAGAGCCTCTGCAATATCAATATTATCCTCTCGAAATACGCGGTTGCCATCTTCCAAAAACTCTTCACCACCCCCCATCATCGCGCCAAGATCTGCCAATGCGACCGCCTTTGTAATAAATGATGCATCTTCATGAAGGTTGGGCTGAGTCACTGTGCCCAGACTTCGATCAAACCCAGGAACAGTGGCAAGAATCGCTTCTTTCACGATATCTTTATCATGTTCGGTAAATAATTCTCCTTGTTCCTCATTCATCTGCTGCATGCGCCCAAGAAGAATTCCGGCGCTATTTTTTTCAATTGTCGCGATAAAACGTTTGCGGAGAGATTTTGTTAATTCTTCCCCTTCTACATTTTCTTTGACTTCATTCGGCTTATCCTGGCTCTGATCGATATCATGATATGCGGCAATAAGACGTGCGAGAATAACATCGCGTGGAGTAACTCCAAGGGAAGAATCGGCTTCTTGGATCGTACGCAAAATACGTTCTGCGTTTTTCTCTACTCCTTTCGTGTGTCCTATGTTGTGATACTCTCTTCGCTCGAGAGGTTTGTCAGTGTCTTGTCGATATAATGCGTTGATATCCTCGTGTGCACGATCAATAAGCTCCTGCGCGGCGCGGCGCATCGTCTCCAAACCTGATTCCTGTAAGGGCGGCATTTCCATGTGACTCATATGAGCAAGTTAAAGGATGGATAAATAATAATTAATTATAACAATAGCCGCGCGAAAAACAAACAAAGTCATTTCTTCACAAAGCCTACGCGCTCATGCCTTAGTTAATCTTTATGAGATTACGATCATAGCACATCACTCGCGCATGCGGTATGCGATCGTGATGACCTATCGTCATGGCGCGCCTTCATCGATGATCTCCGTCCTCAAGTTCTTGAAGAAAGAAAAACTCCTCACGCGTGTGAAGAGTGTTTATCTGTGCAAAGGGCGCGTGCTAATGTAAACGCGGACGACCCATTATCATCCAAATCGCCGTAAGGATAACAAGCAGCGTGCATAAGTTGTCCAGAAGATCAGGATGGACCACGACATATGCGAGAACGCACACGATGATCAGACCCACGCACGTACGAGGATGACGTAGCGCCGTGCTCACCGAGTGCCCCACATCTGGTCCTGCATACCCTATGCCAATTACTATGAGGGTGCATAAGAAAATCGCGTCAAGACTTTCTCCTGTGTGTACACGATACGCGACTCCTCCTACGCTGCACACCGATGCAATCAATACGAATATTGTCCCTGCACTTGGGCGCAATCGCACTGCATAGCCAGCAATACAAGGAACAAGAAAAATCCAATGCCAGTCGAAACGTGCAAAAAATATCGCTATATTATTCATTCATAATCCACCTCCTTATAGGATCGCGTGAAATACATTGGCCTTATTCAAAGTGGTCATATCATAAAAGAATTAAATTGACAATGATTTCCCCATATGCTTTATTAGATTCTAGATAACATGCTTTGAAAGGAGGCCTTCTCTATGATAGTTCAGGAATGCGTACTGGGAGTAGGATTGATGGCATTCGGAATATACATGATGAAACGCGCAATGTGTCCTCGTATCACGTCTATGGAGGCCAAGCTCGTATGGCGCGGAGGAGCAGAGCGTTCATCCCCCGCTCCCGATATGGACAAGGAGTTTGATCTTCTCTTTCATTTTTTTGAGGAAGCGATGCGCGCCCAAATACCCTGCACGTTGACTCCTCCAGAACACAAAAGCATCATATTCCTTATCAATAATCTCAAGAGAACGCTCCAATGGACGATTCTCCAGCTTGAACCACAGGAATTTGTACGAAGAATCGATGTGCTCATCGCATATGCACACGATAGATATCATAACCTTCACGTAAGGATTACTCTTCGTCCTGTTGGCGAAAACAGAAATGAAATTGCGGCCGCAACAAGAAGTTCTTATTTTCTGATTACCCAAGAAGGAGGAATAAGCCTCCTACCGGTCGGTGCGTCTTAACAAAAGAATAAACTGAGAACCTCTTTACTATGAACCCACGATAATTGTTTGGCATGCATGAAGGTACATGATATGATTTTCCTGAACGATGAATGGAGGTCAAAAATGGAATTTTTAGGAATAGAGGATCCTGATGAGGCAGAATCGACAGGTTTCAATATTGAGGGAGAAGGGTTGTTTTATGCAACATTTCATAACGAAGCCGACGCACGACGTGTGGCATCATCCCAAGCCCGCGGCTACCATGTCAGACCTTTTGGAGTACATGTGCGAAGATCAGATCCCAAAACACGAATAGTACATCATAAGGATTGGAAAAAAACAGAAGGATTTTCGGTCTGGAGATAAAGAGAAACCATAAAAAATAACCGAGAACACAATCTCGGTTTTTTCATTGAATTAGTAAATCGCGAGGAGAAAATCTTTTGTGCTCTGACCGATATGTGGCTTCATACGTACTATGATGCCGATAGTGAAACCGTATCGCAGGACCCTGTTACTAGACGGAGAAACGGCCATACACCCTCACACTCCTTCGTGAAAGCAACACTCCATATATTACTTGAAGTATATAAATCAAGAAGAATGCACGAAACCACGTTTCACCCACAACACAACACCCCGAAATAGTTCGGGGTGTTGTGTTTCTAACGGGATTCTGAAAAAAATTATATGTTCAAGTCTCCCATTTCTTGATCCACTCTGCTATGTGGACGCATACCTCCTTCCGGCTCTTCGATCTTCAAGTTCACACGTGCGTGATTCTTGAGTCCGACGATACGAAGCAAGGTGCGAATCGCTTTCGAGGTGGAACCCTGGCGGCCAATCACTTGACCCATGTCCTCCGCATTCACTTTTAATGAAAGGAGAACACCCATCTCGTCCACTTTTCGATCAACGCGGACATCATCCGGATGATCAACGATTGATTTAATCAAATATTCAAGAAATCCTTTGTCGTCCATATCTCTGGTTCTTTATGGTATTAGTGTTCGACCTTTCCTTCCCTGTTAGAATCTGGAAAGCATGCTATGATATCTATACTATATCAGAAACAATAAAATTTGTCAATACTTTCTTCTATTTCTTCTTGCCTTCTTTTTTTGTGTTATGCACTGGCCGTTTAGCGCCTCTGACAATCCCTGCGTGCACAAACAAGTTATAAACGGTATCAGACGGTTTAGCGCCTTGATGCAACCAATACTGTGCGCGATCTTCTGAAAGCGCATGGGTGCCGGTGTGAGGATTCCACCATCCGAGATCTTCATTCACCTTTCCCCCGCGCGGTTTTGATCGCTGAGGCAGCACCACCACACGATACGTGGCCTGATGCTTTTTGCCTACACGATTGAGACGAATTCTTAACATGTATGAACTTAGATAGTTGGTTAATAAATTGGGCTATTGTTTACGAAAGCTTGAGTGATAAAAGTCTGGAAATACCGTCATCCGCCATGGTGACACCATAGAGCACATCGGCAGCCTCCATCGTGGCGCGGTTGTGGGTAATAATAACAAATTGTGTATTTTTGGCAAGAGTACGCATAAGGGTACCAAATTTTACCGCATTCTGTTCATCAAGAGCCGCATCTACCTCATCCAGCACTAAAAATGGCGGTTCTGCAACAGCGACGAGCGCACACATAAACGCAAGAGCCACGAGCGTACGCTCTCCTCCGGAAAGCATATCTAAACTGGTAATTTTTTTACGCGGAAGTTCAAGGGCGATATCTACGCCGGGAGGAGCCATAAGCTCTTCTCCTTCAGATACGGTATGGGGTTCTTTTTGCATGACTAAACGTGCTTTCCCGCCATCAGAGAGTAAACCAAACGCATGAGTAAATTCCGTGTTAAGTTTGATTGTTGCGTCTTGAAAATCGGTTTTAATTTTTAAATCCAATTCTGCGCCAAGTGTGCGCAAATCTTCCGTCGCGCGCACAAGATCAGATGATTGTGACGATAAAAATGCATGGCGCTCCTCAGTGGATGCCAATTCAGACAGTAATGACTCATCGGCGCTTCCTATTAATGCAAGCTCGCGTTTCAAGCGCATCATACGCTCCTCAAGCGCATTCCGCTCGGAAACAGTAAGAGGTGGAAACATGCGGCGTCGCGACAACAGCGAATCAAAAGAAATATCATATTCTTTCAATTTTTCTTTGATATGTTCGACACGAAGATTCAAACGCTCTTCTTCAAAATGCAGCGCATCCTCTTGTGTACGAAGAGAAAATAAATCTTTTCGCGCCTGATCCACATTGTGTAAAAGCGTGGAAAACGAGCGCGTGCGTTCCCCGTAACGCTGCTCCTCTTCTTTTTCCTGTACAAGAAGCATCGCGATTTCATCTTCAAGCGCATGAAGATCGTGCAGGAGCGCTTGTTTCTTTTCCTCATACTCTGCAGAGCTCTCATCTTCGTGATGCGAACCACGAAAAAGATCCTTCACGCGGGTAAGAAGATTGCCCAATGTGACGTGAATAGACGCAACGTCGTGAACAGAAAGTAATGCTTCGCATGCCTCTTCAACATCATGAACCATATCGCGAAGCGCTTGATAGGCAGGTTCTCCCCCAACGTTTCGTTCCTGAAGCTTACGTGTAAGCATACGTTCGGCGGCATTTAACTCAGAGAGCAATGTTTGCCTTGCGTCTTCTCGCATTCTTCGCGTTTCCATAAGAGCCACGAGACTTGAACGATCGGTATCGACAGTATTCACTTGGAGTGCCTGTTCATGTGTGGCAAGTATCGCCTGTTGTTCCATAATATGACCGGAAAGAAACTCACGATCAGCGCTTACTTTTTGTATTTCTGTTTCTATCTCCCCATAGAACGATGCGAAATAGCGACACGCAGCATCAGAACACGCCTGTTCAAGTTCATCCCGTTTTGCGTAACGTTCCGCACTTCTACGAAGAGAGCGTAAATGCGGAGTAATTTCGGCCAACAGTTGAGTTGTCTGCGCAAGATTTTGTTCGGCAGCAGCAAGTTTGGCAAGCGTCTCGCGTTGCTTGAGTTGGTATTCCTTAAGTCCCACCGCTTCTTCGATAAGTTCACGGCGCTTTTCCGGGGTGACGCGAATAAAATGATCTGCCTCCCCTTGATTGATAATGGAAACTCCTTTGGTCCCTATTTTGGCACGTGCAAACAATTGTGCGAGATCCCTCAACCGCATTTCTTCTTGATTTAAGAAAAAACGGGAAGACCCATCCCGCTCGACGCGCCGTCCTATAGAAAACTCGGAAAACTCAAGCGGAAAGAGGGCATTACTATTATCAAAATGAAAGCGCGCCTCTGCAAACGACATGGCGCTCTTTTTATGACTGCCGGAAAAAATGAGACTCTCCTGATTCTCTGAGCGAAGATTCGTTGCGCCCCGCTCCCCTAAAATCCATCGAAACGCATCGACGATATTCGATTTTCCTGACCCATTAGGACCCACAATTGCGGTCACACGCGCAGGAAATTCAAGTATAGTCTTGTTCGCAAATGATTTGAATCCAATAAGCTCAATAGACTTCAACATAAGTTCAAAATGCAAAAAATTACGAAACTGGCTTAGTTATGAAACCGTTCTAGGCGTTTCGATACATACCTAAATGTCATCCTTTTCACACCAATATACGATTCGGCTATATTCTTTTTTATTTCTCACGCCATAGCTCGTATCTCGTCTTTTTGTAACCATCTCTTTTTTACATTTTGGGCACTGCATGATCTTAAGTTTTAATTCCAATTTTTGCCTTATTTTTTATTCCATCCTTTCACAGTAAGCCCCTCGCGTGCCGCATTCGTCTCCGCTTCTTGCTTAGAAGCACCCTCACCTGTCGCGACGCGTTCATCCCCCAAAAACACACCGACCAAAAACCGTTTATCGTGATCGGGACCCCATTCATCCACTACCTGATAGACAGGGGTAATGGAAACATGGGCTTGCGCCTTTTCTTGAAAGACACTCTTCGGATCGCGATAGCGCTGCGTAGAAAGAACAGACTCTAATGCCGCGAGAATATGCTGCGCGATAAATCCTTCGGCTGTCTCATACCCTTGATCGCGATAGAGTGCGCCAATCAATGCCTCAAGCGCATCAGCCAAAATATTCTTTTTTGCTTTGCCGGTGTGCGCGGCTTCTCCGCGTGAAAGTAAAATGAACTGATCAAGTCCCAAGGCAGTTGCAACCTCGGCAAGCGCATCCGTATTCACCAAAGCCGCACGGAAACTAGTCAGTTCTCCTTCTGGTTTATGAGGAAATTGCTCAAACAAAAAACGGGTAGACGCAAGTTCCAGCACTGCATCGCCGAGAAATTCCAACCGTTCATTGTGAGGCAAACGCCATGACGGATGTTCATTAATATAAGAACGGTGCGTAAGCGCCTCGATAAGAAGATCGGGATTCTGAAAGCGGATACCTAATTTTTGTTCGAGTGCAGTGTGATCAGCCACAAAAAAGTTCAAAAATGGAAACATCAAAATGCAAAATGACACATCAAAACTCAATAATGATTTTAGTTATGCTTTTTGCATTTTACACTCCCACTTTGATTTTTAATCTTTAATTTTTTACTTCTTCAGTCTCGTTCGACACTTCATCGTTATCGCTCACGTTATCTGCGACAACCTCATTCTCACCTCCTCCCTCAAGTTCTGTCATCTGTCGATACACGGTACCAAGCACCCCATTCACAAATTTTCCGCTTGAAGAACCTCCAAATGTTTTAGCAAGTTCGATCGATTCATTAATAGCGACGTTAGGCGGCACTTCTGCTTTATCTGCATAAAACAATTCATATAATCCGATACGAAGAACGTTTCTATCGATTACACCGATTTGTTCAAAAGGCCATTCAGGAGCAGTTTTTTGTATAACCGCATCGATATCCGCAAGATGAGAAATAACACCGTTAATGATTTTGTAAACAAACTCAGGCTCATCAATTCCGGGCGCAAACTCTTGTAAGTTGCGCTCCACAATTCCCAGTAAATCCGCCTTTTTACCATAAAAATCCCATTCGTATAAGGATTGGAGTACCACTGTTCGTGCTAAGTGTCTGGTAGCCATTTCAAAGAAAGATCAAAAGTCTCTACTTCTTTTTTTCAACAAATTTTGTAATGCGTGAGGTGATTTCTTTACCTTTATAGTGCCCGCAATTCGCACAATAACGATGGGGCCTCATTGCGGCACCACATTCTTTGCATACCACTAGCTGTTGCGTGGTAAGCGCGAGATGAGAACGTCGTCGTCCTACTTTTGATTTTGAATGATGTTTGGTGGGTACGCCTGCCATATGCGTAAAATTAGGATTAATCTACTAAACAATAACGATATTAGAATAGTACTGTATTTTAAAAATCGCGTCAATGCATCCAAAAATCAGAATAAAATAGAGCGCTACGCCCATTGTTACAAAGGTTTTGTGCACGCAGTCGTAAACGTAACCCGATGAAACGGCGTAACCCCATGCGCCTGTAACGCATCACGATGTGCTTTGGTGCCGTACCCTTTGTTCTTATCCCACCCATATATGGGATATATTTTCGAGAAACGAACCATAAGCGCATCGCGTACCTGCTTTGCAACAATGGAAGCGAGAGCAATAGAAAAAACACGCGCGTCACCTTTTATAAAGGTCTCTTGGAATGCGGAAGGCATACGTGGAACAAAAAGTCCTCCATCGCATACGACAAATCGGGAAGATGCAGGAACAACGCGTTCACATTTCTTGGTAATACCATTGCATCCCATAATGGCAGCCCTATAAATATTTTTTGCATCGATCATGCGAGGAGTAATTCGTTGAATCACATACGGAATACCAAATTGCTTTACGTGAGAAAAAATTTCCTCGCGCGCAGCAGGCGCAAGTTTCTTAGAATCATTCACTCCTTTTATTTTCTTGAGTTGCGGGAGATCGCATTGACGTATCATAACTCCGCAAAGCACAAGCGGCCCCGCCAAACTCCCCCTTCCCACTTCATCAATACCAATAACCGTATCATAACCAGAATGCCATAATTTTTTTTCTAACCATAAATTCATGATATGACAATATGCGTTTGTTGCGTATGATATGGTATTTTGTATGTAATGGGATCTCGATGCACAGACACATACGAGATGCGCACTACTCACTATTAACATGAAATTTACCCATCTTCACGTCCATAGCCATTATAGCCTTCTTGATGGACTCCCCAAAATACCGGAACTCATAAAAAAAGCGGCTTCATTAGGTATGGATAGTCTTGCGCTTACCGATCATGGTAACCTTCATGGTGCTATTGAATTTTATAACGCAGCAAAAAAAGAGGGCATTAAGCCTATCATAGGTCTTGAAGCCTACATTGCGCAAGGAAGCATGTACGACAAAAATCCGGGCATTGATGATAAGCGATATCACTTAACATTGCTCGCCACAAGTTATGAAGGCTACAAAAATCTCATCAAGCTCTCCACAAAAGCCCATCTCGAGGGCTTCTACTACAAACCGCGCATGGACAAAGCGCTCTTGAAACAACACGCAAAAGGCATTATCGCGCTCTCTGGCTGTTTAGGCGGAGAACTCGCCAAAACCATTCTCCAACATCGCCTCAAAGACGCGGAACAGTTAATTTATGATTATGAGGACATTTTTGGAAAAGGAAATTTTTATCTCGAATTGGGCTGTCACACAAATCATCCCGAGCAGCGTGAAGTGAACGAGACTCTTTTTATGCTCTCTCAAAAAACAGGTGCAAAAACTGTTGCCACGGGTGATATTCATTATCTAAATCCCGAGGATAGAGAAGCACAGGATATCCTCGTATCCGTGCAAACAGGAAGTCAGCTGAACGATGCCAACCGTTTCTCCATGAAAGATTTTGAACTCTCTATGAAATCGGGAGAAGAAATGGCAGCACTCTTTCCAAACCACCCGGAGGCGATTGCCAATACGCAAGAGATTGCGAACAAGACACATATTGAACTTGAGTTGGATGCATGGACCTTTCCTAATTTTGTGATTCCAGAAGGAACGACGTATGATGGCGAATTGCGACGTCTGGTCTATGAAGGAATTCCCAAAAGAAATCTGGAACATACGCCAGAAATTACAGAACGAATTGAGTATGAACTTAACGTCATCAACACAAAAGGATACTCTCCTTACTTCCTCGTAGTATCCGATTTGCTAGAACACGCACGTAATGTTGGAATCCTCACCACAACGCGCGGATCAGCAGCGGGTTCGCTCGTTTCTTACCTCACAGGAATCACGGCAGTCAATCCTCTCACCTATGAACTTCCGTTCGAACGCTTCTTGAATCCAGAACGCCCTTCCGCACCCGATATTGATATGGATCTTGCAGATGATAAACGAGATAAACTGATCGACTACGCGCGAGAAAAATATGGCATCGACCACGTCGCGCAGATTGGCACGTTTGGAACCATGATGGCACGTGCGGCGGTGCGTGATGTCGCGCGGGCGCTTGGATACCCTTATGCCTTGGGCGATAAAATTGCAAAAAATATTCCTATGGGCTCGCAAGGATTTCCTATGACTATCGATTATGCTCTTGAAATTTCTCCGGAACTTTTAGACATCTATCAAAAAGAAGATGACGCAAAACGCGTAATCGATCAGGCAAAAAAATTAGAGGGCTGCGTGCGCCACGTCTCAGTGCATGCGGCAGGCGTCGTCATTTCCGCGCAACCGCTCACTGAATATGTTCCCCTTCAACTCGATCCGAAAGGCGGAAAAATAATTACCCAGTATGACATGCACGCAGTAGAATCAGCGGGGCTTTTGAAGTTTGACTTTCTTGGCATCCGCAACTTGGCTATTTTAGGAGACGCGATTCAGCTCGTAAAGCGCTATCGCAATATCGACATCGATATCCAAACTATTCCTTTTGATGACCGTGACACATTCGCACTTCTTGCACGCGGCGAAACTATCGGACTCTTTCAATTAAACGGGGACGGAATGACCAAATGGCTTAAAGAATTAAGACCAACGCGCGTCCACGATATTAACGTAATGGTGGCGCTTTATCGTCCGGGACCTATGGACAATATTAGTAATTATGTTGCGCGAAAAAACGGACACGAACAGATTGTCTATCTCCACCCCAAAATGGAAAGCTTCTTAGCGCAGACTTTCGGCGTACTTGTCTATCAAGACGACTTGCTCATGACGGCAATCGAACTTGCAGGATACTCATGGGGCGAGGTGGATAAATTCAGAAAAGCAGTCGGTAAAAAAATTCCGGAAGAAATGGCTAAACAACATGTAAAATTTGTAGAGGGGTGCATCGCGCATAGCGAGATGTCGCGGGAAAAAGCGGAAGAAATCTGGGCGCTCTTTGAACCATTCCAAGGGTATGGTTTCAATAAGGCACATGCGGCGAGCTATGGACAAGTAGCATATCAAACCGCCTACATGAAAACCCACTTTCCGGGAGAGTATATGACCGCTATTCTTACTGCAGAATCGGGAGATAACGAAAAAGTAGCAGAAATCATTGCGGAATGCGTCCGTATGCAAATTCCTGTTCTTCCTCCAAACATCAATGAAAGCGTAGGACAGTTTGCGCTCATTAAAAATGGGAATGGGGCGCATGACAGTATACGCTTTGGACTTTCTGCGGTAAAAAACGTAGGAAGCAACATCATCGAGGCTATTGTGCAAGAACGCGAGGCGCATGGACGTTTTGCAAATGTCGAGAACTTCCTCCAACGCGTAAATCATAAAGACCTCAACAAGAAATCACTTGAGTCGTTAATTAAGGTGGGCGCTTTCGACGGATTTCGCCCCCGTCATATCTTGCTCGCGTCGCTCGAGAATCTCATATTCTATGCGTCCGAAATACGCAAAGAGCAAGCAAGCCCACAAAACAGCTTGTTTGCAGATTCCTATACTCCAACTCTCAAGTTTACAACCGCAGACCCTATCCCTAAACAGGTGCAGCTCGCGTACGAAAAAGAGCTCCTTGGGCTTTATGTGTCGGGCCACCCGCTTGATATCCATAAAGAACGTCTCGCAAAATCAAATTTTACGACATTGCGCGATCTTACTACCCTCACAGAGGGCACATCAGCAAAAACAGCAGGCATTATTTCTTCCGTTAAAAAAATCATGACGAAAAAAGGAGACATGATGCTCTTTGTTGCCATGGAAGATCACACCGGTACCCAGGAACTCATCGTCTTCCCTAAATTGCTTGCAAAGACAAAAGATGTATGGCAAAAAGACCAATGTATCATTGTGCTTGCAAATATTGATCGAAGAAACGGAGACTTGAAACTTCTCTGCGAAGACGCAAAACTCCTTACCTAGTCCTTAGGGTATAGGGTATAACCATTCGGGTACCAAAAACCCTATACCCTAGTGGCCAAACCCGCCTTCTTAACAACAACTTAACTAATTCAATATGGTTCCCAAAAAAGTACAGACTCCTTCATTAGATTATATCCGTCATTCGCTCGCCCATCTTTTGGCGGCAGCGGTGCTTAAAAAATTTCCTGATGCCAAACTCGGAGTAGGCCCTACCATTGAGGACGGATTTTATTATGACTTTCTTCTCCCGCAAAGTCTCACCGCAGACGATCTCAAAGAATTCGAGTCAACGATGCGCAGCATGATCGCATCCGCCGCTCCCTTTAAGGCAGAAAAGGTAACGCCAGAGGAAGCGCGCACACGTTTTAAAAAACAACCGTTCAAAAAAGAACTCATCAAAGAGTTCGCCAAAGAAGGCAAACAACTTACCATTGAACACACCGGAAACTTCTTTTCCGATCTCTGTCGCGGTGGCCATGTAAAAAACACACGCGAGATTGATCCTCAATCATTTGCGCTCGTAAAAATTGGAGGTGCGTATTGGAAGAGTGACGCAACAAAGCCTCAACTCCAGCGCATTTATGGACTTGCGTTTGCAACCAAAAAAGAACTCGATGAGTATCGTACGATGCTTCAGGAGGCGGAACGACGCGACCACAAAAAACTTGGGCCCCAACTTGACCTTTTTGTATTCTCAGAACTCGTAGGCGGCGGGCTCCCCCTCTTTACTCCACGCGGTACGGTAATCCGAGAAGAGCTTGAAGCTTTTGTGCAATCGCTTCAAATTCCCATGGGCTACGAGCGCGTACGCATCCCTCACATTACCAAAAAAGAACTCTACGAAACGTCGGGACACTGGCAAAAGTTTAAAGATGAATTGTTTAAGATTACTTCGCGTGAAGGTCATGAGTTTGCATTGAAACCGATGAACTGCCCGCATCATACGCAAATCTATGCCTCGCGCGCGCGCTCGTATCGCGAACTTCCCCTTCGCTATTCTGAAGTAACCGCCGTATACCGCGATGAACAATCGGGAGAGCTCGGCGGTCTCTCTCGCGTGCGCATGATTACGCAAGACGATGCCCACATCTTCTGCCGCATTCTCCACATTGAAGAAGAGGTAATGAAAGTGTGGGATATAATCGATACGTTCTACGCCGTCTTTAACATGCCGCTTACCGTGCGTTTTTCACGCCATGATCCTGCGCATTTTGAAAAATATCTCGGCACTCCCACGATATGGAAAAAAGCGGAAACACAATTGAAATCCGCGATCAAGAAACGCGGCGTCGCATACATTGATGGCCTTGGCGAAGCAGCCATGTATGGCCCAAAAATCGACTTCATTGCGAAAGACTCGCTCGGAAGAGATTGGCAGCTTGCGACAATCCAACTCGACTTCAATCTTCCTGAACGCTTTGCCTTGTCATGCGTCAATGAAAAAGGAAAGGACGAGCGGATCGTGATGGTGCATCGTGCCATCTTAGGTTCCGTGGAGCGCTTCATGGCAGTTTTGATTGAACACTACGCAGGAGCCTTCCCCACATGGCTTGCGCCCGTACAAGTCGCCTTACTTCCCGTAGGCGAACGTCACAACGATTATGCGCACACCGTAGCACACACGCTGAAAGACGCAGGGGTACGTGTGGTAATCGAGGATGATAATGAAACACTCGGAAAACGAATTCGCGAAAGTGAACAAAAAAAGATCCCCTACATCTTAGTCCTCGGTGACAAAGAAGTAGAGGCGAACACGGTATCGGTAAGAAAACACGGTAAAGGTGACAAAGGTGCACTTGCGCTCGATGCGTTTACAATAAGCCTTCTCGAAGAAATAAAAAACCGCACATAACACGCATATAAAAAATTAAGAGGGTCCGAGCGAGCAACACGAATCGAGAATCTTTTTCCAAATAAAAAGCCCCACGTTGTGGGGATTTTTGTGTTATACTTCTCCTGTTTTAGAAAGAAGCTGAAAACTCAGAATGCGCACATTATACGATACCATTGCATCCCTTGACGCACCAATTGTCCGTTCTAGGTCTCGTATATCTTGGCTAGAAGTAATGGGGCCGCTACACATAATGATCGTATTCTCAATTACCGACTCGACAAGACCCGCGTCGTTTCGACTCAACACCACTTGAAATCCATGTCCGCTAGACGCAACCCGATCAATCGCATACGATACGAAATATCTATACTGTGCCATAAGGAAGACCTTTCGAAAGAAGTACCTGCTGAAATGGCTTCTGTTTTTCATTTTTGAACTCGCGCTCCGCATAGTGACGCTCGCTCTTGAAAATCTCGACAACCTCAAGGGAAACACGACGCCGCGTTGCGATCTCACTTATCTCCTGAAAATATTCTTCGACCTCCTGGATAGTATCGAAACCCTCTACACAAACAATCTTACATGTCTCACAACCCTCAGAGTCAGTCTCTTTTACAACAATCAAAAAAGGTCGTGGTGTCTGCACCATACCAATCTCCTCCTTGTGTTTTACAGGTCTAGGTGCTAAAAATTATGTACCATTACGCTATGAAGAAGTCAATGAGACCTTGCATCATTGCGGTCGTGGGTCCCACTGCGTCAGGAAAATCAGACTGCGCGGTAGAAATCGCGCGCCATGTCCATGGTGAAGTTATCTCTGCAGATTCCCGCCAAGTCTATCGCTTGATGAACATCGGAACCGGCAAAATCACCTCGCGGGAAATGAAAGGCGTTCCGCACCACTTGCTTGATGTAGCTTCCCCGCGGCGGCAGTTTACGGTTATGCAGTATCAAAAACAGGCAGAGAACGCTATCCGCGAGATTATGAAACGCGGCAACACGCCCATTTTCTGCGGAGGGACGGGGCTCTATATTGATGCCGTGCTTGAAGGCTGGGAGTTTCCCCGCTCAGCCATAAACCACAGGCTCCGCAAGACTCTTGAAAAAAAATCAATCACGGAACTCTTTGGCCTGCTCCAGAAACTCGATCCCGCGTTTGCGCATCATGTGGACAGCAATAATCCGCGCCGGATTATCCGCGCCATAGAAATCATCACCGAAACGCACCAGCCAATACGGCCGCTTCAGAAACATCCGATTCCTTATCCTGTAATCATCGTAGGAATCTTTCCCGGATTTGAAATGCTCAGAAAAAAAATACGCAAGCGGCTTGCAATGCGCCTCACGCAAGGCATGATTGAGGAAATTCAGGCACTCCACGCTACGCAAGGCATCTCATGGAAGCGTCTCGAATCATTTGGTCTTGAATACAAGCATGTCGCCTTCTTCCTGCAAGAAAAATGTACCTACGAAAATATGCAACAGTCACTTGAGTCTGCGATTCTTCACTACGCAAAGCGCCAAATGACATGGTTTCGACGCAAAAAAAATATCATCTGGTTTCAAACCCCTCATGATGCATGCGTAGGGATACTCCGCCCTATACGCCTTATGAAGCAAGCACATTAATTTCCTAATCTTTCTTAGTCTTGTTTTTTCTATTCCTTTGGTGTTTGAGAAATATGCGCGAGCCCGTTTTCTTCTCTCGCAATAACCTCCTCTAATTTTATACGCTCATCTTGCAGCCGGGTAAGTTGTTCAAGATCGTGAAGATCCTCGTCTTGTGTTGGGTGGAGGCGATTACCTTTCTGGATCTTCTTGAGCAGCACATCGATGTCTGCAAGAATCTTATTACGATCGCCGTGCAATACCTCGAGTCGGTCCCTGCATTCTTGCGCTTCGCGTTTTGTGTGAGCGCGAACATTATTGTTGGATTTTTTCCCAAATACTTCTTCCATACGCTCGTTAGGATAATTGTTTTTTTAATATTTCGCGCGCCACTTCTGGGTTCGCGGCTCCTTTCGTCTTTTTCATCAGCATGCCTACTAAAAATTGAAGCGATACCTCTTTCCCCTTGCGGTAATCTGAAGCGGCGTCGGGAAATTCGGCAACGATATCGCGCGCAATCGCTTCGAGCGCCGCGACATCGCTTACTTGCTCCAGCCCTTGTTCTTCGATAATATGCTCACACTCCGCGCCGGTTTCAAACATCTCGCGAAGAACGTCCTTTGCTACGCGGCTTGAAATTTTTTTTGTCGCAAAGAGTACTACAAGATGAGAAAAATTCTCCGGTGTAATTTTTAAGAAGCTCCAATCGCTACCCCCCGCATCCATAAGGCCGTAAAGATCTGAAACAAGAAAATTATAGATTAGCGTGGCGATTATTTCGCGTGAAAGCGTAGCATCTACGGCAATCGCCTCTGAAACCGCGTGTTCAAAAAATTCTGCAGTGTTATTGTGCTGCACCAGAATCTCAGCTTCGGCAAACCCAAGCCCATATTCCCGAATGAGACGCTCAAGACGGGGCAGAGGAAGTTCTGGAAGCGTGCCCCCAATCTCAGCAATGGAAATGCCCTCCTCCACCTTCTCGCGAAGCGCGTGTTCTCCAAGTACGAGTGGCGCGATATCCGGCTCCGGAAAATAGCGGTAATCATGCGCAGACTCCTTTTTACGCTGAGAAAATGTCACGCGCTTGTATTCATCCCATCCGCGCGTCTCTTGGACTACCTTCTTTTTCGCATTCAATAATTCCTCTTGGCGCGCCATTTCATAGCGGATGGAATCTCCCACCGAGCGAAACGAATTTAAGTTTTTAATCTCAACCTTCGTGCCTAGTTTCTGGCTCTTCTCGGAACGCATACTGATATTAACCTCAACCCGCATCTGTCCTTTCTCCATTTGGGCGTAAGAGACGCCAAGATAACGCAATATGAGCTGCAAATGCGCCGCAAATGCTTCTGCGTCTTCCGCACTTTCAAGAACCGGCTCGGTCACAAGCTCCATGAGAGGTACTCCTGCGCGATTATAATCAACAAGACTGTAAGATTTGTTCTCCCCGTGCTGGAGACGCCCTGTGTCCTCTTCGATATGAATACGATGGATTGCAAATGTTTTTTTTGCGCTGCCCACGTAGCACTGAAGTGCAGCATCGCGCACAAGCGGTTTATCATACTGGGAAATCTGATATCCCTTGGGAATATCAGGGTAGAAATAATTTTTTCTATCAAACTTCGTGATATTTGCAATCGTGCCATGAAGTGCGGTTCCTACACGCAGCACGTGCAAAATCGCCTTTTCATTCGGAACAGGAAGCGTACCCGGATGACCAAGGCACACGGGACACACATTGTTGTTGGGATGAATCTCCTCCACGTTCAAACAATCGCAAAACATCTTCGTCTGTGTCCGCAGTTCTGCATGAATTTCGAGCCCGATGGTAGGAATATATCTCATACGTAGTGGTTCCATTATAAAAAATTCTGACAAAAATAGCCAGAAAAAAGATCCCTCATGGGGATCCTCGTTTATACCACCTCGTTCACTATGCCAAGAATCTCTTTTGTCACCTCATCTTTTGACCGCGAAGCGTCCACGAGATGGACCTGCGTTTTGGTGGCAGCCAATTCCCCCGCCATACGATACGACTTGCGCACACAGGAAAGATAACGTTCACGCTCATACATATCCATCGTTTTTCCGGATGCGCGAAGGCGCTCTACCGCGACAGATGCCGGCAGATCAAAGAGAAAAATAAGATCGGGGACGATATAAAGCGATCCTACAATGTCTTCATGCAAACGATCTATGGTATGAAATGCTTCCGCCGCGTCAGGCTGTGCAGCACTATAGTATGCATAGGTCGACAAATCATAACGATCCTGCACCACGCACATTTCACGCTGGAGAGCCGGATGGATGGTGTTGTGCAAATCATCAAACCGATCGAGTAAAAACACGGCCTGTCGTTCCTGTTCGTTGAGCGGCTGGTCTTCCGCGATTTTCACGAACATGTCTAATAGATCGAATCTCCTCGGAAAATGCTCGTGCAACGCCTGTCCTGCCTGTTGAAGCAACCGTGCAGGAACTGTTCTTTTTTCAATCACCTCGCGAATAATGGCGCCAAAAACGCCCGATGTGGGTTCTTGATTCAAAAGAACAGCACCATCTTGACGCTGCAGCTCCTCATGAACACGGCGCGCTTGAAACGTTTTCCCGCTTCCGCTTAATCCTTCAAATAAAATAAATGTTCCTGGATAGGAATGAAGCTGTGGCATAATATAACCCCCCTTGTGAGATAATGAACTCTCTTCAGCATAACAAATTCACATCGCGATGCAAAACATTCAGCATAACCCACATGTGAGTAGGGTGGCAAGAATTAAAAAACTCTTACAAAACGTAAGGGTTTTTCTTCAAGAATCAAAAAAATAATCTTAGTCGGTAACCTCAATGCCCATGGAACGCGCAGTTCCCGCAATAATTTTGACTGCCTGATCGACATCGTTCGTGTTGAGATCTTCCATCTTTTTTTCTGCAATACGCACCAAATCGGCACGCGTCACCGTCCCTGCTTTTTTCCTCCCCGCAGTCCCTGAACCCTTCTCTACTCCAGCAGCTTTGCGCAACATATCAGAGGCGGGTGGCGTTTTATACTTAAGCTCAAAAGACCTGTCCTCATACACAGTAATCTCTACAGGAATAATATCGCCGGATTTTTCACGCGTTTCATCATTAAATCGTTTTACAAACTCTCCGATATTTACACCATGCTGGCCAAGTGCAGGACCAACTGGAGGCGCAGGAGTAGCAGCTCCTGCAGGAATTTGAAGTTTTAACATTACCTTAATCTTTTTTGCCATAATGTTGAGAATCTAAAAAAATGAAATACGAAACCATTTGCGCTCTCTGGATTCTATATACGTTATCTTATACCTTTTTAATCTGGAGAAAATCAAGCTCGATAGGAGTCTCGCGCCCAAACATCGAAACAAGCACCTTGATCTTGCCACGCTCCTCATCAATCTCGCTCACCTTTCCCTCATAATCTTTAAACGGCCCATCGCTAATCTTTACCATATCGCCCACCTCGACATCAAGATTAAACTTAGGCTCTTCCACTCCCATCTTTTCCATAAACATATGGATTTCCTCATTTGAAAGCGGGGTAGGTTCGGTAGAATCAGCGCCTACGAATCCTGTGACGCGCGGAGTATTGCGCACCACATACCACGTGCCTTCATCCATAATCATGTCTACTAACACATAGCCGGGATAAATCTTTTCTTCTGTGACCTTGCGTTTGCCATTCTTGATTTTCACCTTGCGTTCCTTGGGCACAAGTACGTTGAAAATTTTGTTCTGCATATCAAAAGACTCGATGCGCTGCGTAAGATAGCGCACCACTGCGTCTTCATATCCCGAATAGGTATGGACCGCATACCAACTCCGTTCTCCTGATTTTGCCTCTTGTTGTGCCATAATATAATAGTGAGAATCTATCCTTGAGAAATTAATTTAATTATTTAACAAAATAGTTAGTGATTGCGTAGACAAACCCCGCATCGAGTAGGCCAAGAAACAATGCAACAAATAACGATAGCCCGATCACCGCAATCGTGTACTGTATTAACTGTTTTTGGGAAAGCCAGTTAACCTTTTTAAGCTCAAAATAGACTTCCTTCGTATACGGTATGATATTGCCAAACAATTTCGTCATAATATAAAAAAATCATTTTTAAAAGCCCTTCCGGGGCTCCTTATTTCTTACTCACATGGTACATCCGCTTGATAAAAATGTCAATATGTGTATAATAAGTTCGGATCTTTATACAACTATGGGGGATATTACGATGGATGAAGACCTCACGAAACTTACCCGAGATGAATTGATAACATATGCGGCAGCACAGCGATTACTCCTTAATGCACTCGCCCCTCTCGTACGGAAAGAGGAAAAAAGAGTTCCCGCCGACCACGACGAAAAAATCAAGTAATATATTGCCCGCGTCACTACACTGGATGTTTCTGAGAGCGAAAATTTTAAGCAGGCAATCCTAAGAGCATTCGAGCTCAATATTACAAATCGTACAAGCCTCGCGCGCCGTTTTGGGTATAGCAAAATGACAATTTGGCGTTGGGGCACCGGAACTGCTATTCCTCACCCTTCATTAAGAACAGCGGTATTGAAATGGCTTGCCGCGTGTGCGCGCCGTAAACAATCTGAACGTACAAGATAAAAAAGGAGGAGGCGCTTATGACAAATCCAAAACCAAGAGACCTGGAGCGGTATCTTCATACGCTTCAAAATGGAAATGAAAATGATGACGGATTTTTTAAAGAAGCGTTTGCAACGGCTATTGAATTGAAAATTATAACCTTAAAGGATGCGATAGATGAATTTTGTTTTGATTCCTCTACTATCGAACGGTGGAGCACGGGTGATAACAGCGCGCTCCCTGCGCTCAACACGCGTCCATGGGTTGTCAGTTGGCTAGTCGCACATACCGAAGTGAAGCTGCGCGCACTCCGTGCCGCATCATTTTCTGAAGAATAAAAAAACATCCGACGGAAACACCGCCGGTTTTTTATATTCGCGATTCGGACACAAAAACTCATACGCGTGAGCAACGTTTTCAGGTAAAAAAGATGCGTTTGGATACAATTCAAGGAAAAACCGAGTATCGAAGCGAGGACTCCAACGTTATATCGAAATTAAACAAGAAACAAAAAACATTTATGTTTGAATACGATGTGAGACGCACACGAGAAACGGGGTATAAAACCCACGAAGATGGGCAAATTTTTAGGAGAGAGTGAGAAGCAAAGTGAGCTGTATTAAAAATACAGTGAACGCGCACCGGAACTCTCGACACCAAAATTTGCCACATGCGTGAGTTTTAGATGTCGAGATTTTTTACGTTCTGGGCGTATGCATTAATAAAATGCTTACGCGGCGCGACGTCAGCTCCCATCAACACGTCGAAACTTCGATCAGCTTCTTCGGCATCTTCCACCTCAATTCGCTTCAAAAGCCGCATATCCGGATCCATTGTGGTTTCCCACAGCTGTTCAGGATTCATCTCACCAAGACCCTTATAGCGCTGGATACTCACACCTCGATCGCCTGCTTTTGCAAGCAGTTTTTCCTTTTCCTGCTCATCATAGGCATACATGCTTTCTTTCCCGCGCTGCACCTTATAAAGCGGAGGAACTGCTACATACAAATATCCGGCATGTACTACTTCAGGGAAATAACGATAAAACAATGCGAGCAAAAGCGTACGAATGTGTGCGCCATCCACATCAGCATCGGTCATAATCACAATCTTATGATACCGAATTTTCGTAAGGTCGAATTCTGTACCAATCGCAGTACCGAGTGCGATTACAAGCGATCGAATTTCCTTGTTGGCAAGCATCTTGTCGATGCGTGATTTTTCCACATTCAAAATTTTTCCCTTAAGCGGCAAAATAGCCTGGAATGTTCTATTGCGCCCCTGCTTGGCAGAACCGCCTGCGGAATCACCCTCCACAATAAAAAGCTCCGACGCTTCCGGACTGCGCGAAGAACAATCAGCCAGTTTCCCGGGAAGAGCAAGTCCTTCAAGGGCACCCTTACGAAGTACCGTATCGCGTGCGGCCTTCGCTGCCTTGCGCGCTTTTGCGGCAAGCAGTACTTTCTCGACCATTTTTTTCGCGTCTTGCGGATGCGTTTCCAAAAATTCCTGCAAGGCAGTATTCACAACCGTCTCCACCGCTTGGCGCGCCTCAGGATTTCCTAGTTTTGCTTTGGTCTGTCCTTCAAACTGTAACTTATCAGAAAGAAGTTTCACCGATATCACCGCAGTGATGCCTTCCCGTACGTCATCGCCAATCAAGTTTTCATCAGATTCCTTTAAGATGCCGTTCTTGCGCGCGTAGTCATTTAATACGCGTGTAAGCGCAGATCGAAATCCGGTCAGATGCATTCCGCCTTCCGGAGTATAAATATTATTCGCAAAACTAAGCTCGCGTCCTTGGAGCTCATCGGTATACATCGCTGCTACCTCCACATTAATCCCGGGTTCCTCCTTCATCACATAAAAAGGTGTATCCTGAACGTGGTCTGAATTTTCAGTAAGATAGAGCAAAAATGATTTGAGTCCTCCTTCAAAATAAAACCCATATGCTTCAGAGATTGGTTTCCGTTCATCCCATACGCGCATGCGGACACCTCCTGTCAAATACGCTTGCTGCCGTAAATGCTCCAACATGCGCTTCAAATCATACTCAGGAAGAAATATTTTTCCTTCTTCGTCTTTTACGCCAAAAATTTCTGGATCGGGATCAAATGTCACCGTAGTGCCCGTAAATGAAGCATCGCACTTGCCTACTTTTTTTACTGCCGCCTTTGGCTTGCCGCGAGAATACTCCTGCATGTAAACACCTCCGTCTCGGCACACTTCCGCTTTCAAGTAGGCAGACAGCGCATTGACCACTGATGCGCCCACTCCATGAAGACCCCCAGAAACCTTATAAGACTCCCCGCCAAACTTACCCCCTGCATGAAGCGTGGTCATCACCGTCTCAAGCGTAGATTTTTTGGTTTGCGGGTGAATTTCTACAGGAATACCGCGTCCATCATCGCTTACCGTAACCTTGTGACCTTCAAAGAGACGAATGTCGATATTTTTAGCATATCCTGCCATTGCTTCGTCAATTGAGTTATCAACGATTTCCCAAATAAGGTGGTGAAGCCCGTCAATGCCTGTGGAACCAATGTACATTCCAGGACGCTTGCGCACCGGTTCCAATCCCTCCAATATGGAAATATCCTTCGCGGTATACGAAGCTCCTTTGGTATTCAATTTTTCCTTTTTTTCTTCCGCTTGTGCCATAAATAATGGGAATAAAATCAATAACACGACAACATATTCTTCCTATAATGATGCCTTTCATTATAACGAAACACCACCGCAAACGCAACTGGATGACTTGACAATATTTGTTATTATTGTACTTAGTTGAGTGGGTTAGAAAAAGATGATTGATTTTAAAGAAGTGGTGCAAAAAATAAAACCTCTTAATTCAATATAAAAAAGACCTCACTAATGTGAGATCGCGAAAAATTAACACGTAAATAATCGACGAGGAGCCTCTACGCTCAAAACAAAAGAAAGCGCCGCGAGAGCCTTAATATTCTGCGCTGCAATTGATCCTGTGATAATTAAAGATCCACTTGAATGTTTCCTAAATCCAACCTTGGCAAGCTCTGAAAGCACCCTTTGGACATCAGCAGTGGAGCTTATTCTTACAATGACATTAATTTCTTGTTCTTGATTCTCCACACTCTTCAAGAGATTCGTAAGAAACACGCCGATCTTGTGTTCCATAGCAACCTCCTAAGTCCCAGGAGCTTTCAACGAACTAACTTATACTAGCATAGCGGTGTTCTTTTCGCAAGTAGTAGAATCAGTTTATCTCACTTCGATTGCAAATTGTTTCTGAAGCGCGGCAATGATCGTTTCCATATCATGACCGACCTCCTCACTCGTCAAGGTACGTCCATCGGAACGAAACGTAAGATGAAATGATATACTCTTTTTTCCAGTTCCAAGCTTTTCATCTTCGAACATATCAAAAAGATCGACATCCTGAAGCATTTTGCTGCCTGCATCATTAATCACACGACGCATATCGTCAATTCGTACTGTAGTATCAATGAGAAACGAAACATCGCGTATCACCGCCGGATATTTCGGAAGCGGCACAAATTCACGTTCCTCATTCGCGGCAGAACAAAGAAGTTCAAGATCAAGTTCAAATGCGGCCACGGGGCGCGCTACGCCAAACCGTGAAAGCCACTTCGAATCGATCATACCCAGAAACCCAATCGACGTCCCATCCACCATGAGTTCCGCAACCTGACCCTGTGCAAACACTCCTTTCCATGCATCTGAGGGACAGTATTCCACATCTGCAATACCATATCCTTGAAATAACGCATCAAGCACCCCTTTAAGTTCATAAAACGACGCACCCCCTTTTTCTTCGCTCATAACCATGCCTGCCAATTTTGCGCGTTCTACAATTCCCGCTTCTTCGTCATGCGTAAACGCTTTTCCTATTTCATAAAAACGAAGTGAGGAAAAAAACTTTGCATTACTTTCAAGTGCACGAAATAGGGAAAGCAAAAGAAGAGGACGTAAATAGAAATACTCGGTACTTACAGGGTTCTCAAGCTGCACGAGTGTCTTCTCGTCACACACCACATTCCAGCTCTCCGGAATAAACGAATAGCTATACAATTCGTCAAATCCAAACGTAAGCATGCGTTTTTTCACAGAGCGAGAAAACGCAATAGATTCGTCTTGAGCCGCATGAAGAAGCACGGTAACGGGAGGGATGCTTCCTAATTCTTCATACCCTCGCAACCGCGCAACCTCTTCCACTACGTCCTCAAATCGTTCGACGTCTCTCCGAAAGGTGGGCACTTCTACCCACACAAGTCCTTTCACTGCTTTTACTACTCCCCATCCTAAACGTTTAAAAAGCGATCGCGCGGAAGAAAGGCTTACCGGTTCGCCGATCAGCGCCTCATAACGCCGGGGATCAAACGCAATTACACGGGGAAGTACCTTATGGGGATATGCGTCCGCAAATGTTTCTATAGAGCCACCGCAAATCTTTTTTACCAGCTCCGCAGCGCGCGCAAGCGCCACTTCGGTAAGGTTGGGGTCGAGACCGTACTTAAATCGATAGGACGCATCAGTGGTGATCCCAACTCTCCGCGCAGTGCGAAGCACAAAATCCGCATTAAAATTCGCCGCCTCAAGAAGTATTGAAGTGGTAGAAGAAATAATCTCCGCCGCCTTTCCGCCCTTTATTCCTGCAAGCGCGAGCACGTTTGATTGATCAGCGATCACAAGATCTTCAGGAGACAAATCAACATCCTTTCCATCAAGTGTTGTCATATGCTCCCTTCCTCGTGCGCGACGCACTACAATGCCATTATCTACCTTCGCTGCATCAAACGCATGAAGAGGTTGACCGAGCTCTAACATCACATAATTTGTTATATCCACCACGGTATTGATAGAACGAAGGCCATTTATTTCTAGCCGTTCGCGAAGCCACGTAGGCGAGCCTTCCACACGCACACCTTTCATAAGAAGCCCTGAGTAACGCGGACAATCGTCTGCATTTTGCACCTCAAGTGGCCATGTCTGTTTCCACTTCTTTTTAGAAAATGGGTTTTGTTGAGAAAGACTGTGCGGCCCTATCAACGGAACGCCAGTCACCGCACTTACTTCGCGTGCAAAACCATAATAGTTTGCTGCATCAGGAAAACGGTTGGGAAGAAATGAAACATCCATCAGAATATCATGGTCGTGTTTCTCAAGTCCTTCTACTTCGAAACTATGTAACGTGATACGTTCCGCCAACGCTTCAGGAGTATCGTTGATCGCCACATAATCTTTAAGCCATTCGATGCTAAACTTCATAAGTTAAAATTGCTGAATAAATCGCAAATCACTCGAGCGAAATAAACGGATATCGGGAATACCGTATTTAATCATCGCGAGACGTTCTGCGCCTACGCCAAATGCAAACCCTTGAATCGTGTTCGGATTATACCCCACCGCATCGAATACGTGAGGATGCACCATGCCTGCCCCTCCAAGCTCCAGCCAACCGGTAAATGTGCAAAGTTCACAACCCCTCTTGTGACATCGGGGACACGTTGCGTCTACTTCTACCCCTGGCTCCACAAACGGAAAGTAACTAGGGCGCAATCGAATCTCCACCTTTTGCGCAAAAAGCCTACTAAAAAACGCGGTGATGATCGATTTGAAATTCGCAAGCGTCACCGTTTCCCCGACCGCAAGCCCCTCTATCTGAGAAAACTGCATTTCATGGCGCGCGTCAGTTGCTTCATAGCGATACGTCGTACCGGGCACAATAATACGAAAAGGTGGCTCGTGCGTCTGCATATAGCGAATCTGCACGGGGCTCGTATGCGTACGGAGAAGTTTACGAGGCTCGGTATTGTGAGCACGCTTCAGCCAAAAGGTATCCCACATTTCGCGCGCAGGATGATTGGCGGGGATATTAAGCGCATCGAAATTATTAAACTCAGTTTCCACCTCCGGTCCATCCACCACAGAAAATCCCAGCGAAAGAAAAATATCCTCTGTATCCTGGATAAGTAATGAAAGTGGGTTATGATGTCCGACAGTAATTTTCTTTCCAGGAAACGAAACATCAAAAAATGTTTCCGATGTGGCCTCAAAATCCTGAAGTCGATCCTCACATGCTTCTTCAATACGATCACGCAGAGCCTGTGCGCGGGGGCCGATCTCGCGCCGATCCTCCAAGCTCAATTCTGCAAGACCTCGCAACACGGAAGTAAGAGTACCCTTCCGACCAAGATAGCGGGCGCGCACTTCCTCAAGCTCCTTTGCGGTATGGGTGTTATGAATTTCCGCAAATACGGAATGTTCAATTTCATTGATCGTCATAATCATATAAAGAGAAAAACATATTTTCAGAATACCTGATACTGCGGTCTATATCAATGCTCCGCACAAATCATACATTGATTTATTTATAAAAATCGCTATGATAGGAACAATACTTATGCGGACGTAGTTCAGCCCGGTTAGAACGCCTCACTGTCACTGAGGAGGCCGTGGGTTCAAATCCCATCGTCCGCGCCACTCAATTCAATCGCCAGTGTACGAAAGAAAACCGCTACCCATTCGGACAGTGCCTTATTATTCGTAATTCGATAAAAAAGCCGCACTGCTGCGGCCCATTTTTTAATTCGTCACTTTAAAATCTTGCGGATTCACGCAACTCGGAGAAATTCCCGAGAAATTTGCACCCATAAGATCAGAAAGGCGCCTGTGATCCTGAAAATTCCTTGCCCTAAAAGAAATCAAACCATCTTGGGTATAACGATCCACTGTGAGTTCCATGCCCTCCCAGGTACCGACGGATTCCCATGGAATCAAAGGATTATGAGGCACAGCGCCTCGCTTTGTAATCTCTTCACGAGCATAATCCATCAGCGCTTCGCAGATCCCGATATAAGGATTATTGCGATGATGAGGAAAAAGTGCTTTTACTTCAGGACTAAAAACAAGCTCAATGTTCTGAAATACTCCGGCCACAAAACTTTCGTTCGATGCGATAAGAGAAAAATTTTTTTTAATCGCTTCAATTGAAAACCCGAGTGCATAGAGAATCCTCCAATACAATTCGATGTCCTCCCGAGTGCCCGGCCACAAGAGTCTTTGAGTCCTTTCACGTGCCTGACGCTCGAAGATGTGCGTCGGCGCGATCCGACTCATGATTCCCTCGTTCCAGAAAGCCGCAACCAAAGCCGCGCACCTTTCCACTTCAGGAAAAACAAGAGTCTCACGAATCTGATACTCCAACCGAGATTTCCACAAACGATCCTTTCCTTCCAAAAGTTTTTCCCTTATCGACTGCATAAACAGCACCCTCCTTTTCCATGATAGAGCTAACTATATATACCAGATTTATGTGTGAATGTCAAGCATTTATATCCCCTCCTTGAATTTTCCCTACAATCAGCTATACTAGAAAAAATCTCATCGCGGGGGAGTGAAACGGATATTTTATATCACATCAGGCTCATAACCTGGGAATAGTGGGTTCGACTCCCACCTCCGCAACACTTCGGCAAGCTCAGTGTAAACCAAAGAAAATACCCTGATTTGGACAGGATGTTTTTGGTGATGAGGATGAGAAAAGGGAGCTCATTAAAAAATTGACTAGAGTGTGTTTATGTGCTATAACAACAGCTAGAAGCTTACCCCTGGAGGAGGTAAAAACCGTGGAACGACTTTTTGTGGTGCTCTCGGCTTTGACAATTAGCATTGCGTATATCCCCTTTATCGTAGGAACCGTGAAAGGGACTGTTATTCCGAATAGAATGTCGTGGATAATTTGGTTTATTCAAGACGGGCTGATGTTTACAAGCGCACTCTGTGGTGGCATCGGTCCTGCGACAGTAATGCCATCGGTCTGGACACTGGGTACAGGAATTGTGGTAGTTCTTTCATTCAAAAAAGGAAATTACGCACCCATCACTGGATTAGAGAAAATATGTCTTGTCTTAAGCGGATTAGGTATCCTTCTTTGGGCAACAACAGGTTCCCCGCGCCTTGGATTGATTGCAAGTGTGAGTGCATCATGTGTTGGTGGAATCCCCACAACCCTAAAGGCGTGGAAAGAACCATGGACTGAAACAATAAGCGGGTGGCTCCTGATGGTCATGGGAACAATATTCAGTTCTCTTGCGATCCAACAGTGGACATTCGATTCCAGCTTTTTACCGATTGCGATTGGACTATTCCAGATATCAGTGGTCCTACCGCTCATAAGTTATAAAATAAAAAAATCTATCACGCATTCATGATAGAAAAGCCCCCGCTGTATAAGTGGGGGTTTTTATTTTTTAAACAATTCATGGAAGCGAAAAACTTAAACTCATTGCAAATCAGAACACAAAGTGCTATTGTTGTTTCATGTTCATTGAAAAGAGGTGTTTTGTATGCTTGAAAAGCTTATGCCGTATTGGTTGAAAATGCATCTCTTTAAGAAACACTTTATGAGCATCGTGCTCACAGATTCTGACACAACGCTTGTCAAACCAGCTTTGGAGAGTTTGCCGCTAAAAGTGTTTGATATGGGAGCAGCGGCGGTTGTGCCTACGACTATGAAGGATATGCCAAAGAAAAGTGAAAAAGAAGATGATGTTCCTTATCGCCTTTTTTATGTCGTGGTAGAAAGAACCATCAAAAATCCTAACGATATCAAGAAACAGATAGTAGAGAAACTCACCGAAACCCTATTGTTCCGTTGGTGTTACGGAACAGATACGCAATTCGATTGATACAACAAGTAGGGGCCATCTTGCAATAATGATGGCTTTTTCTTTTCCCGATGGCGAAACACGCTATGGAGTAAATTATTTACAAATTTTCGCTGAACGACAGAAGTGGCTAGATGAAATAAATTGCTTTATAATTAATGTATGGAATCAACAAAAAAATTTGCTATTCTTCGTATCGTTTTCGGATTTATTTGGGCTATTGATAGTTTCTTTAAGTGGCAACCTGACTTCTTTAGAAACTTCATAGATTACTTAGCTAGTGGAGCAGAAGAACAATCGGTACTCGTACAAAAATGGGTTCATTTATGGATTAGTATCATTGGTATAAATCCTCATTTTTTTGCCGTATTTGTAGCTCTCGCGGAAACGGCTCTCGCGTTAAGCCTTGTTTTTGGTATATTCACACGTTTGGCTTGTTACGGAGGAATAACTCTTTCTTTTATCATTTGGTCCACCGCGGAAGGTTTCGGTGGGCCATATAAAGCCGGTTCTACCGATATTGGCACTGCGGTAATTTATATACTGGTTTTTGCCGCGCTTCTTATCAGTAAAAGCTGGGAAGAATGGAGTATGGATAAGTATCTGTTTAAACCCAAAAGACATTATTATAAATGTAATGAGTGTGGTTTACTTTATCTGGACAAGAACATGGCAGAAAAGTGCCAAGTATGGTGTTCGGAACATAAGAGTTGTAATCTCGATATCATTAACTATGCGGTAACGGAGGAATCAGTAAACTAAATCAGACACGACAAACACGGAGGAACTATCTCCAACCCTCTATCTTTCCAAACATAAAACTGCTACCAATGCTTCATCCCCTGCCCCTTAAAGCTTGAATATTTGAAAAAACTTCTCTGTCTCTTAACATAATTTCCATGACAATCCTGTACAGATCAAATAGAAATGTTACGCTAAAATAAGTTATGTTAATAAATGAATAGGAAGGTGAATGCCATGAACATCCTCGAACGCCCTCTTGCGATCACAGATGTGGAAACCACAGGTCTGGATGCACACATTCATGAAATCATCGAACTCGGTCTATTACTGGTCGATCAGAAAACTCTAGAGATTGTAGACGAATATGAAGCAAAAATAAAACCGATCCGATTGGATGTTATGAATCCGCAATCCCTTGAAGTTAACGGGTACAATGAAACTGATTGGCAGAACGCACCAAGCCTTCAATCGGTTATGGACATATACGCCACAAAAACCCAACACGCCCTATTTGTCGCTCACAATGTCACATTTGATTGGTCGTTTATTGATGAGGCGTTCAAAAGAACAGGGGCAAAAAATAGAATGGATTACCACAGAATCGATTTGCTGACGATTGCGTGGTCGAGGGTGAACCAGTTTCATGGTCTCACCAAGCTCAGCCTTGATGCACTCTGCGAGTATTTCGATATCCCTAAAGAACCAAGGCCCCACCGCGCTATCAATGGCGTGCGCAACGAACTAGCTGTCCTTCAAAAACTGCTTCAGGTATAACCCGAAAACAAAATCCCCATAAGGGGATTTTTATTATATCCGTACAGAAATCGATGGTTTCGATTGCGCACTCGCAATAAAAAAACGAACACTAAGAAGATCCTAATACCAAAAAATAAACTTCCCGGCCATCACGCTCGGGGTATTCGTCTTAGGTTTAATAGAAACTATCTTATATTCTTTCACCCTCGCATCACATCCACTGTGCCACAACACACACGTTATCAAAAATAAAAATTCTGTCAGACCCAGAATTTTATGTTAAATTTTCAAAACATGGAGAAACCACTATAAAGAAAAGGGCATGTGTGCCCTTTATCATAATAATTTAACGATGAAAACTAGTCTTGATTCATCGCGTCGGAAATAAAACCCTTATCAAGCTCAACCCTTTGAAGACAAGGGGGATCTTCTCGCAAAATTCCAAGAATATCTGAAATTGACCAATTATGAAACGTGCAAATTCCTTGTATTTCAGAGTCAATGCACAACTCATTTTGCCGCAACCACCCATGAAATTCTGCAAGTCTCTCCTGAAACACGACAACAAATCCTTCACAAGCAATATTAATACCAGCGTTTATTTTTTCTTCCAAAAAAAATTGCGTCTGTGGATCAACCTTACGATATAGATCGGACATAGTACCCCCAAAAATAGAATAATGTACTATAACAATAGTATATTATAATAATTTTGTTGTCAAAAAACATAAATAATGATATGCTTACATTAGTTCACAAACCAAAAAGGTGAGAAAAAATGACCGAGAACACTTCCAAACCCGAATGGGAAAAGCACCCTGGTTACTTGGCTGATGCAGGAGGACTTTTTGGAGCACCACCCACGTTGTTGTGTCAGTATTGTAAAAGACGCGCTTATGAACTCTTTTATGGACATTGCAAACCTTGTGCCGTCGAAAAAGGAATTCCTCAAAATGTGGCTAAGCCCGAAAAATTTGAAGAAACGTTACGAAATTACGGAAGCATCGTTATTGAGGACGCCCCAAAGCACTGGTATCCTTGGTGGAATTGGCGCCATTGGTTTGCAACCAAAAAATCCCACACATAAAATATAGCGGGCCGCCGAAATTCCTGAATATAAAATTTCTTAATGAAAGTAAATTTTCTTCCACCAAAACGGTGGTTTTTTATTAAACCCAGGAGAGCGTATACCGCAGGAAGAGGGCGCGCGACTCGGGTATTCCTTGGCAACCGAAGGGATCAAGAAATACCACGAGCGTAAGCCTGTGGAATGTTATTTGAGGGACAAATGTGAAGTGATACTGAAAAAATCTATCCTATAAATACATAACCCTATCTGATAGATAGGGTTATTCTGGATCAAAAATCAGGAATAATCTCATGAGGAAGCTCAATCGAACGAATTTGAGAAAAAAGAGGATTATCCATTAAACAAAAAAGAAACTGTGCCTCTAACTCAACCCGTAAGCTACCTGTTAACCAAAGCTCATCCATGATACGTACACCAGAAGAAGCAAAAAAATTTTTCAAACATCCAGAACGCTCTTCAAAATAATGTTTTGCTTTTTCTATAAAATCATCTCTTGACTCACCATGCACCCGAATCGGTAATTGATATTCCGACAGACACACCTCAACAACCAATCTTTTCGAATGATTTCCTTCTGATAAAAGAATTTGGAGAAGAGGTCCACATTTTCCAAGCCGTTCGTGCACGACTTCACTCCTTCTTCATATTTTATGAACTGCGGGTATTTTAACACATGAGAAGGAAATAACAATAATTGCATTACAAAGATTAATTCTGCGGCTTATAATAAGACACGTAATACTTATATATGATAATAAATCATAGAAAAATTCATTTCACAGGTTTCCATACCTACGATATTTCAAAAATATGGCAAGAAAAAAGAAAAAACCCCGATCTGACCGGGGAAATTTTGATTTGAAATAAGGAACAATTAACTTTTCTTACTTAGTGCCTCCTGTAAGAAAAGCCGAATAAGATCATTCTTGGAAATACGTCTTCGACGCGCCTCTTCTCGCAACGCGTCATCCAAAGATCTGGGAAAATTGATCGTTCGTAGAACCGTATCTTCCTCCATAATGTTCTTCCTCCACTATTCGATTTATTTATGAAAAAGCTACTAAAAGCATATCATATCAAAATAATTTGTAAACCATATGCAATGAGGAGATAATTCTCAATACCGCAACGTAATCCTCTCAGATCGTTCTTGAGCCAGCCGATCACCAAGCTATCCCTACGCATAGACCTGTCTACCTATAAGAACACACGAAAAATTGGCATAAATATTATAATATGACATAATAGTTTCAGTTCGTTCATCCCTCTCCCCCCTCTTCTCCTTCATCGCTACAAGACACGCAAACTATAAAAAACCGCGCCGAGACGGTTTTTTAAATTACAACGCACATTTTTGGGTATTAGATTATCAACTCACCGGCCGTTCCTTCCATTGTCGCTCAAATTGTTGAATCTGTCGCTTGATATACCAAATATAAGGATCGGCGGCGCGGCGTGCATACGCCACCAACCCCATAGCCTCTTTGGCAGAATAACCTTGCGCGATGAGAATAGCGCACGCCATAGCAACCGACCTATGCCGTCCCCCTTTACAATGCACAAAGACACTCTTCTCCTCCTCTAAAAACGGAAGGGCTTTAGCGGCCCCTTCATGCAACACAGATACAGGAATGGGAGTCAAAAAGGAATCATACGTCCGAAACCACACCATTTCTATATCACGTCCTTCAGGATCGGCATGAGGTGGATGAAATGCTCGCATATCAATGAGAAGCTTCACATGAAGATCAATCAAAATATCATAATCGGAGCCCCGGGGCTGAACTCCTACATAAAGATGCTCGGCGACCTTAGAAATATCCATCGTATATGAATAATATGTGTAGATAGGCGGCTTCGGATTATTTCTTTTTTGGAGAACTATGGGAAAGGGGGGCGGGAGGGTTCTGTAAGGCATCAAGTTCTTGCTGAATCGAAGTTTTAAGCGTTGGATCATCTGCCAACTCTAGGGCTTTTTGAAACGCACTCTTACTGTCGGAGATCTTTCCTTGTTTCTCATAAATACGTCCCAATATCACATAGGCATCGAGATTGTTGGGCACTGCAATGATAATCTGCTGTGCTTCTGTTTCTGCGCGTGCCAGAGACGTTTGATCATCTCCCTTCGCCACCGCATTGTTATAATATAATGTGGCGAGATAGAGATGAATAGTAACATCAGAGGGGGCAATACGCGCTGCAGATTCCATATCCTGTATCGCTTCATCAAGATTTCCTTGTGCTTCGGCAAGATGCGACAACCCCACATATGCATCTGCATAATCACTCTTAAGTTGCAGGGCGTTCATGTATGCATTATATGCTTTTGTAGCCGCATCGGTACGCTCTGCATTAGTAGAAGCAGAGGAGGAATAAAATCTCTCAACGTCACCGATCCTCAGAAAAAGACCCGGATTGTTGGGTTCAATCGAAGATGCATGCTGATAGCTTGCAATCGCAAGATCATAAGGACCCTGTATAAATGATCCGAGCTTTGCATAAATATCTCCCAAAGTTTGCCAGAACTCCATTTGTCGCGGCGACATTACGGTAGCGTGAGTGGCCGCCTCAACAGCAAGCGAAGCAGCGTGCTCAAAACGAGCAGGATCGGGTTTTTTTTGCTGCGCTTCATTAAGCGCACCCGTAAGATACGCATTCGCAAGAATTTCAAGATAATCGGGGCGCCAGGGGGCAAGAATAATTGCGTGCTGTAATGCCGCTACGGTTGTTTCCAGAGTCGGGGCGGAAAATGCATAATGGACATCTACATCGGCAATCCATGCACGCACAAGCACTGTCGCCATCACAACAGAAAACGCAATGCCAAGAACCACAAGAAAAGAAAGCAATAATGAATGCTTAGGGGAAAATAAAAAAGAAATGCGTCTATGATGCGTAAAAGAAGGATCCTCAAACACGAGTAATCCCAAAGCAAGCGCAAGAATACTATACATGATCAAAAGCACTCCTCCATGAATGATGTTAAAAAAAGAATAAATGAGACATATGAAAAAAGAGATTACAAGCGAAGCATACCATCCAGAATAAAGATCATGAGAATTGCGGATAAGTCGTTTAGCAAATATAAAAGAGAGGAAGAACAATATTATAATGCCCGCCAGCAACCCAATAACTCCCTCATCATTTGCTAGGTTGAACCACGAATGGGACGGAACCGAAAAACGCAAACTCCAATAAGAGCCCTGATTAAGCATGAGGGGTCTAAATGCGCTAAATGAATAGGAAAACGTAGAAGGGCCACTGCCAAATAGCGGGTGAGCATGAAACACATGCGTTATGATTTGAAAAGAAGATTGGGCGCTTAAATGAACTACGGGGGGAAGATTCAAAGAAGGACTTAATCCAAAGCTACCCACAGAAACAAACAATAACGAGACGAGAAAGGTTGCAAAACCCATCCACAATACCGCACGTCTGTTGGGATACGCAACGCGATGTGAAATCAAAAATGCAAGGTAAATCGCAATCCCGACCAGAAGTCCAATCCACACAAAATAGACATTCACCATAACAAGATAGGCAAGCACGATAAGAAAAAGAATTCCGGCCGCCCATGCGCCAAATCCTTCCGCCATGCTCCCCGCCCATCCCATACATAATGGAATAAAAATTCCAGCCACCATTGCCATATCAACTATCCCGCCGACCGTATTAAATAAACGCGTACGAGTGAGTTGAAAAGGAAGAAGAAAAATACCAGTAAGCTGTAAAAAAGCATACACAAAAGCAATACCAAGAGAAAAAACTAGCGTTTTAATATAAAAAATGACTTCTTCTTTTGCCACGAGGGAAGAAAGAAAAACCATGTACCACACCGCAAGCGCTACAAATGCAACCAGGCCGTAGGAAGGATCACTGGGGGTCCCTTGAATACTTTGCCGAATATCCACGCCAAATAGCGTGGATATTCCTGCAACCAAAAGAAAAAGTAAAATAAAAAAATCGAGCGCACTTCTTCGCACAAAAAGACTCCCCTGAAGTGCGCCCCGAATAATCCACACCACAAACCCAACAAGAGTAAGGCCACACCACCACATCCATTTATCAAAAAGAATCCCAGAAAATGTGATAGAGGTAAAAAAAAGCGGCGTCAAAAAAAACGCAGAAACAAAAATAATGCGCAACACAACATCCAAACGCTGTCCCTTGTTACCTTGTAAAGAAAAAAAATGGGGGTCCTCCATAAAATATTCGTAGCGTATAAATTACTGTAACTTCAGAAAAAAGTGAAGTCAAGAATTCCTATTCGGAAGCGGTACTCGAGGATACCTCGGTTGTAGAAGTAGCGGAAACGGCAGGAGAAGACGAGGAAACATTCTTATCAGTATCTACATTTGGAGAAGAAGAGGCTTGCGTTACGGAATCTGCAGGAGTTGAAGAACTCGTTATCTTTTGCAAAGAATCTGTCTGTTCCGTACTCGCAGAATCTGAGGGGGCTTGCAACGAAGTTGAATCTACAGAACATGTTCCTTTTGTTTTCACAATTTCACCCGCATGAATCGTGACACAATACACATCGTTGGTGCTGGAATCCACCAGTTCAATACCTGTATTTACATGCACGACATCAGACTGCACAAAATGTGCCTGAATGGTATCAAACAACCAGGTTCCTGCCGTCTTAAATGCGCCGTTAAAGAGCGTCACCGCGTTTTCAAATAGCGTAGAAGCACCCGTAGTCAAACTACCCCCCTCTAATCCGCCAAGCGCGGAATCAGCAGCGTGATATCCCAAATCTGCGAACACCAAAATAGTAGATGAGGAAGCCACGCCATCGTATGGTTCCAAGGCATATCCGATAATTTGCCCGGATTGCACAGCCTTCATCCCGAATCCAGGCGTATGACTTGAAGTAATCGGATCCCCTATGGCAATCGGTCCATTTTCATTGGAAACATGGACAGGGATACGTCCCATAAGAGCAATAGGTTTCGCACTCCCTGTTTTTCCAAGATTTCCCGCGAGAAGTACCCCAGGATTCGTAGAAACAACACCAAAGAGATGCGCATCATACGGACTTGATGCTTTTGCAACTTCGAGTGAATTTTGAGTAAGGCTCACGATATCTCCTGCAGTGATCGTAGGATCAATGGTAGTATAATTTTCTGCGACGTCAGCAGGGGTACCCATTGTCGTTCCCCCATCGCTGTATACATTTCCCCCCGAATCAACACGAAACTTTACATTACCAGTACTGCTTGCATCTGAGAGAATACGAAATACATCTGTATTTCCCGAACTTGTAGCATCATATACATCCAGCATAGAAGCAGGTGCGGTCGTACCAATACCTACGTTTCCCGCATCATCAATAATCATACGGACAGCTTTTGTGGAAGTGCCGACTGAGGTAGTAAGGAAACCGAGACTCGATGGTTGAGAAGTATCAGACCAATTTCCCGTAGCAGAGCCTAACAGCCCTGACCCCCCCGTTGTTCCAATAGTACTAGAACCATAACCCGTAAACGCAATGATACCCAAATGATCATTCGTCTGTATCGCAGAAGGAGCCCCTGCAGTTCCTCGCGAGTCAGCAAGGACAAGTATTGAGTTAGACGCAGGACTTGTACTGAAAAAGGAGGAGGCATACGTTGATACTGCAAGCGCGTTGGAAACAGTAACATGTGCGGGAGAGATAATTGACGTCGTATTGAAACCTACGGTTCCAGAAGCAAAATCACCATAAATAAGCGGCGTGCTGGAATTGTTCGCAACATAAAGCTTATTCGAGCCTGTTTCGCTATACCCCGCTTGATTACCGAGAAAAACATTATCATTTCCAGAGACATTTGCGTGCCCTGCATTATACCCAATGCTTACATTTCCAGAACCACCCACATTGGACAATAATGAACCGGTCCCTAATGCAGAGTTTTGTATTCCGGTTACATTACTAAACAACGTGGATTGCCCAATACCCGTATTCTCCTGCCCCGTAGTGTTTACGCTACCCGCTGTGCCACCAATAAATACATTATCAATTCCTCCAAGTGTTGCAGTATTGTCTGCTCCGGCGCTTGCTCCTAAAAACAAATTTGATGGATCATCAGAAGAAAGCCGAAACAACTCGGTACTAGTACTTGTAAGTACAGTAATAAGGGGGCTGGACGTCGACTGTGTACTGTTAGCGCGAATAGTAAATTGTGTGATATCGGAAATGCCGTTTACCTCAAGCGCTGAAGCAGGAGTTGATGTGCCGATTCCCACCAAACCGTTTGCGGTAATACGCATGCGTTCAGTCTTTGAAGTCGCGCCAAGACTCGTCGTATAAAAAGCCAAGTTGGAACCCTGTGCAGATCCGCTCCACCCTTCTTCTGCGAGCGCCGTAATCGCAGAGCCGCCTGCATCGTTAAATACGCTCCCATTATGTCCACTAAAAAGAAGACTACCCAATGTATCTCCGGCCAACGGAGCAGTGGGCGTCACGACAGTACCGCGTGCTTTGAGAAAAATTAAATCATTGCCCGCGGATGAGTTCGAATAATTTATAATCGAAGTATTGCTACCCGTTGAGGATTGCCCTGCGACCGAGAACAAGTTTGCAGGATTTCCGTCACCCGGTAACAGCGCGGTTCCTATCGACACAAATCCGTCATCGTGCACATTGAAAAGATTCGAAACATTCCCATCATATACAGAAAAGGCGGACGTCGTAGGAGAGGTATCTGAACCCTTCACCTCAAATTTAGATTGCAATAAAGAGGAAGTACCAATACCCACACCACCATCGTCCTGCACAAATAAAAGCGATGTCCCGCTTGCGTTCACAACATTGAGCGCAGAGGAAGAAGCAAAATTATCAGCACCAAGAATAACAAGGCTTGACCCTGGGGTGGTTGTTGCAATTCCTAATCGTGAATTCACCTCATCATATGCAGAATTCGCTCCAAATAATATTTTTCCTTTCGTCGCGTTGGCGGTTGATTGCAACGTAAGATCCTCGCCCGAGGCAGTTCCGCCTTGTAAGGTTTGACCGCCGGATCTCCCCGCAAGCACCGCATAGGCAGATTCTGCCCTACCACCTAACTGTTCAGAATTAAAACTAAACGGGGCGGCAGCAAGCTGTTTGCGCGGTGTCATTTCAGCATCGGATTGCACTTGCACGCCAAGATAGATAGGATCCTGGTTAAAATTAACGGAGCTCAAAGCACCGCTCCCCTCAATCTGAGTACCGTTTCCTATAAGGGCGGAAAAAAGACCATTCGAGACAGAAACCGTTTGCTGTTCAGCATAAATAGCAACTCCTCCGCTCGAAGCGGTATAAAGGCGAAACTTAATTGTGTAGCTCCCATCGCTTACTGCGACATTGCTCGTATTCGTCAGTTTTCCTTGATAAGAAATAAGGGAGGTGATCGTGGCCGACGTGGTGGGCACGGTAACGATAAATGCCGCAAAAGAACACAGCACAAAAAACACTCCGCTCACTGCACGAGCGATGTATCTTTTTTGTATGGTATTGCGGGAAAAAATAAACTCCATAACACCCTTTTCCATTCAAGTTTAATGCTACTCCACACTTGTTACTCTTTTTTTTATTCTAGCATGTCTACTACAGTCTGGAGTGTGGATAACCCCCCCATACGATAGGCACACGAACTCTCCGTTTATAAAAAAATCTGATATACTTTCAAGAGTGGTATATCTTTTTTATGACCGCATCAAAAAAAATAAAAAAATTCTTTCGTACCATCCTTGGTCCTGGACTTATTACCGGCGCTTCCGATGATGACCCCTCTGAAATCGCCACCTATTCTCAGGTGGGTGCTCAAAGCGGATTTAAACTGCTGTGGGCTACCGTGATCACGTTCCCCCTCATGACCGCCGTGCAAGAGACATGCGCGCGTATCGGACTTGCCACCGGGCTTGGGCTCACCGCGAATTTAAAAAAACATTATTCGATCTGGCTCTTATCTCTCCTCGCCCTTATTGTTCTCATTGCAAATATATTGAACATCGGGGCAGATCTCGCGGGAATGGCCGCCGCCGCGCACTTGGTAGTTCCGTTTTCTGAAATTGGTTATGTAATCGTATTTCCTTTTATCATTGTCGGGAGTATGATTTATCTTCCTTATCCTCGTTTTGCGTCTTACATGAAGTGGCTTGCACTTGTCCTCGTCGCCTACCTCATAGTACCCTTCACCATTCACATAGATTGGGGCGATGTCCTCAAAAATACCTTCATCCCTGCACTCCCGTGGAACGGCACAAACCTCACCCTTTTTGTCGCGTTTCTTGGTACCACAATATCTCCTTACCTTTTCTTCTGGCAGGCAGATGAAGAGATTGAGGAATATCGCGAATCGCACAAAACATCGCGAAGATGGATGGTATCAAAACATCGTATCCACCTTATGCAAGAAGATACCACGCTCGGCATGTTTTTTAGCAACGTAGTGAGCTGGTTTATTATCATCGCTGCAGGCGCAACACTCCACACACACGGCATTACCACCATTACCACAGCAGCAGAAGCAGCGGCCGCCTTAAAACCTATTGCCGGAAATGCAGCTTCGCTCATCTTTGCGCTTGGGATTGTAGGTACCGGTTTTCTTGCCATTCCCGTTCTTGCAGGATCCGTATCATATGTAGTTGCGCAGCTCTGGGGGTGGCGCGAAGGACTCGATCTTACATTTCGTGAAGCAAAGGGATTCTACAGTACCATGATCGCCGCAACTATTCTCGGAGCAAGTATCAGTGTCTTTGGAATAAATCCAATCCAGCTCCTCATATTTACCGCGCTTCTCTTTGGACTTATTTCGCCTCCGCTTATTTTCATCCTGCTTCTTATTGCCAACAACAAAACCATTATGGGCAACATGAGAAGCGGGGTTATTTCGAACGTTCTTATGGGCATCACTCTTCTCCTTACTACGGCGACATCTGTTGCATTTATCTGGAGCACGTTTCGATAATAAAAAGCGACCCGCAATTGATCGCTGAATTTTCCTTCCTATTGTTCAAGAGGAAGGAATCAAGACGTTGTCTCGCTCCCTGCCACTGCACTTCGTTTGTCGTTTGTGTCAGGGGTGGGGATCGAACCCACGACCTTAGCGTTATGAGTGCTATGCTCTGACCAACTGAGCTACCCTGACTCGGGTGAAATCACTATACACAAAAAAAGGAAATCCGACAATAATCAGACCCCATAAATTAAAAAAGAAACCCGCCTGCGAGCGAGTCTTTTTATTACTCATCAATGGAGTCAACAAGTTTTTGAAGTTCTTTTTTAGTAAGGTGGCGAGCCTTCACTGTATGAACCCACTCTTTGCTCTCAGGATTCTCCTTCTGGAGTTCGATATATGCGCTTCCTATCGCACTTTCCTTCGTGCCTACATAAAAAATGGGATAAACTTCAGATTCAGCAACAAAAGAAAGATCCTTTCGCGTCATTCGCATCGCGAGCGCGATGATGAACCAACATTTCGCCATTGTTTGGTCCCTCCTAATGTCTCATTTGAATCCGAACACTTGGTAGAATGAAAGATATGAAAAAAAGATACAAAGCCACACTCACATTAAGAAAAGCGAACGAAATGAAATCAAAATTCTTTTGAACCGACAGTATTCATTGCGTTCGATCGCACGCGTTCTTCATCGAAGTGTCTCAACGCTCTCCGATGAGATTGCGAGAAACTCTGCGAATGGGGTGTACGATCCCGAAAAAGCGCACGCAAAGGCACGCGTACGAAGACAGAACGCGAAATATCAAGCCATGAAAATTGTAGGAAATCGGGCATTGCAACATCATATCGAAACCTTGCTCTTCGATGATCAATCACCTCGAGCGATTGCCGGACGCTTGAAGAAAGAACACAAAAAAGACGCCTCGCGGCGTGTCTCTAAAGAAAGCATTTATCGTTACGTAGGGAGCGTGTATGGAAGACTTGTGGAGGCCTATCGGAAAAAGAAAAAGAACGGCAACGCAAAGAAACGATCGCAGAGCAAAGGATCTCTCTCTGATCGTGTGTTTATCGACAAAAGGCCTGATTCTATCAATAGAAGAAGGCGTCTTGGCAATGCGGAAGCAGACTTCATTGTCTCGGGAAAAGGAGGAAAAGGCATTCTGCTCGTCGTCGTCGATCGCAAGAGCCGCGCTGCGTTTCTCGAACTCATTCTCAAGGTCACGATTGCAAACGTACACCGTGCGTTTCAATGTATTAAAAAACGATTTTCTGAGATGAGAACACTCACCCTCGACAACGATATTCTCTTTCAACGTCACAAGGAATTAGAACAGTTGTTGGGTTTGAAGATCTACTTCTGCAATCCCTACCATTCATGGGAGAACGGTACGGTGGAGAATGTGAACAAATACATACGGCGTGAGATTCCGAAAGGAAGCGATCTCTCACACTACACAAAACAATTCATCAGAAATCTTGAGGCGAAACTGAATCGAAGAATTCTCGAAGTGCTTCGTTTCTCTACACCGGAAGAAGTCTTAGAACGCTTGAGAAAACAAAAAATGCGCCTGAGCGCGGAGAAAAAAAGAAGTGGGGGGTGTTCGGATTGAGCCCGGACGGTACCCCTCCTTCTAGGAGAGTATTATAGAGTAAAAAAGAAAAATGTCAAACCCTTGTGCGGTACGCGACCTCATCAGGTACGACTCCGACACGATCTTTTAATCAATTAATGCCATCTCGCGAAACACCTTTTCATACATAAGGATCACGTCTCGCGCCTGTTCCTGTGAAATCATATGCTCGGGATCGTGCACGATATTGTTGCGTATCTTATGCGCAGTCCACAAGTCCTGAATACTTGAAAGCTGCGCCGGAGTAATTTGCTTCAAACGCTCTGCCATCGTGTCCCCTGCATACCCCATCTGCTTTAAGACGGAATCAATAAGCTTATCAGCGTCAACGATCGCAAGGCGCATATTCGCCTCATCGCCTTTTGCCATGCGCTCTTGCACCTTAAGCCATCCGTGCAACACCCGTTTTTTATCGACATATGCGGGTGCCGCAACCAAGTTCTTGAAACGTTCAACGCGGAGAGTCAAAAACCTTGTTTTCATAACCAGCCACACAATGCCAATAAAAAATAGAAAAGAAACAATTCCTGAGACCAGTTTTACGTAAAAGAACAATGGTGATCCATGGATAAATGCATTATGTATCCATGATATTGCGTGAAGAAAAAATTGAAGCTCAATAAAGCCGAAATGGATGATGTAGGGAATGTTTGGCATATCACGTATATTCTATCCTGATTTGTTTACTCGAACGGCTTCCTCGTAAAACCTGCTTACCCCGAGTAGCGTCGCTTCATCGAAATGCTTTCCGATCAACTGCACACCTACAGGGAGCCCGTCATTGCCAGGAGGATTGTTCAGCGCGCGAGTAGGAAACGTGATTGCAGGAAGCCCCGCCAAATTAACAGGAACGGTAAAGATATCAGAGAGATACATCGCAACAGGATCCTGTGTTTTTTCTCCGAACTTAAACGCAGGAGTAGGGGTGGCAGGGGTAAGAATCATATCCACATCGCGGAACGCGCGCGCAAAATCTTCAGCGATAAGGGCGCGCACTTTCTGCGCCTTCAAATAATAAGCATCATAATACCCTGCGGACAATACGTAATTTCCCAATAAAATGCGCCGTGTGGCCTCCCTCCCAAATCCTTCTCCGCGCGTCGTCTCATATACATCAAGAAGCGTCGCACCTCCTTTTCGCGCACCAAACCTGATGCCATCAAACCGGGCAAGGTTCGAACTCACCTCTGCGGGCATGATAATGTAATAACAGGCCAACGCATACTCGGTATGCGGCAGCGAGATTTCACGAAACGCAATATGAAAACTCTTGAGCAGCGCAATCGCCGCATCAACTTCTGTTCTTGTTTCCTGCGCGATGCCATCTGTGAAATACTCTTTGGGAATACCAATAGTAAGTCCTCGCAATGATTCTAACGAAAACTTCTTTACTGCTTCGGCGCGGAATGTATACTCGCGCGCAGTTGTCCCATCAAGCGTATCGAATCCGCTGATCCCTTCGAACGCATGTGCCACATCCATCGTCGTACGCCCAAGAGGAGCGATCTGATCAAGTGATGAGGCCATAGCAATAAGCCCATACCGCGATACCGCCCCATAAGTAGGCTTGAGTCCTACAAGCCCGCAAAATGACGCGGGTTGTCGCACCGATCCTCCTGTTTCCGAACCCAAAGCACATACGACATCCCCTAATGCGACGGCCACCGCCGATCCAGATGAGGATCCTCCAGGTACACGCGTCGTATCATGCGGATTTTTCGTTGGAAAAAAAGCAGAGTTCTCACCCGAAGAACCCATGGCAAACTCATCCATATTTGTCTTGCCCATAAGAACCGCGCGTGACGCTTTCAATCTTTTTACTACCGTTGCATCATATGCTCCTTGGTAATGTTCTAAAATACGCGACCCTGCCGTCGTGGGATGCTGTGCTACGACAATATTGTCTTTCAACGCAATAGGAACGCCTGCCAACATGGGAAGGTCGTCACCTCGCGCAATATTCAAATCCACCTCACGCGCGGTCTTTAACGAGTCATCCGCCATCACATGCAGGAATGCGCCATACTCCGCATCGCGGTCTTCTATATACTTCAAAAGCGCTTCGACCAGTTCCGTAGCTGAAAAATCTTTGGCAAGCAGGCCATGATGAATATATTCAACTGATAATTCTTCTAAATGCATAACGAAGAAAATAAAAATTAGTAAACAGAAAATAAGAAGATACGATTACGATGATTTTTTTCGAACTGTGCTTAATATTTTTCTTACCTCTTCTAATAATGAATAAGATTTCTGAAATTGTGTCTTATTCACAAACCTTAGTTTTTCTGCCAACAGTAATTGAGTTTCCAACTCTGCGCTAGAACCAAACGCAATCATAATAAACTGAAGGCTTTCCCGCTTATTGTTTCTATTAAACCCCTCAGCGATGTTTGAAGAAATAGAAACAGCGGAACGCCTCATTTGGCTAGATAATCCATAAAGTTCAACTCTTGGAAAAAGGTTGGTTATTTGATATATCTCCATGGCCAGATCAAATGCTTTTTGCCACACGATGAGATCTTTAAAAGATTGCATATATCCGTACTCTATTTTCTAAATTCTAGATTCTATTTACTACGTTTAATCGGTAAACACAGGAGGAACTTTTAAGTAGCCCTCATGCGCCTCAGGAAAACCTCGCACGATCTGCGACGTTTCATTCATTTTTTCTGTCTTCCGTTCCAAATCCACACCATCATCACGAAAACGATTAAAAAAAAGAACACCGCCATTCATAGGTAAAACCGCGTCGGTATTCACTTCACTAAGTTTTGCGACATAGGCAATGATCGTTTTGAAGTCTTTTACAAGCGCCGCCTTCTCGGCAGAAGAAAGGCGTATTCTTCCTAGGTCCGCATAATGTTGGATGTCTTTTGCAGTCAGCATACACAATAAAAATTATACTCATATTATAACCATAGACTGAACGAATAGCCAAATAATCATATCCTTGTGTTTCGTTTGTATTCGTGCCTACAATACAAGTAATGAGACCTATCACCGTACCAGACCCATTACTCGGAGAAATAGATATTACCGATGTGGCGCCTATCGTGGACACCACTGATTTTCAACGTCTGCGGAGAGTCAAACAGCTTGGTACCACAATCAATCTCTATCCCAATGCCACGCACAATCGATTCGGACATTGCATAGGCGCCTATCATCGCACAAAAATGCGCCTGCATGCATGGCGCGATACGCCCCGCGCATTAAAGAAAAAAGGGGTGAACGTCTTATCACCGCAAGAAGAACGCGATGTGATCATCTACGCGCTTATCCACGATATTGGACACGGACCCTTAAGTCATATTATCGAGGATGTGACTACGCTCAATCACGAACAAAATGGACAAGCGCTTATCAGGCATAACATCAAAAATGCGATCCGGGCCTCACATGGAAATCCAACCAAAATATATGCGATGCTCGGAAAACAAGATCCGTTAGGGCGCATTGTCGATGATAAAGTCCTGGGGTCGGAAAAATGGGACTACCTTGAACGAGACCTGCATTTTACCGGCGCGGGAATCATGGCGCCTCCCCATCTTAAGGAGATTGAAAAGCATGTCATCTGGTACGACAACCGCATTATGATTGACAGCGAAGTCGTGCATGCAGTACGAAATTTGATCGTATTTTATTGGAACGCGTACAAAGACGTTTATTTTAGTCCCAAAGCGCTGTTCTACCAGCGTCTCTTTCAAAAGATGATACATACGGAACTGGCAACCCATGCCTTTACCGAGCATACGCTCTGGAACTTAAATGACGGGGAGCTGGAAGGACGTTTGAAACTTTCGAATAACAAAGATGTCCGCAAACTCTTTGCATACGGAGCGGAGCGCAAACTGCATCGCGCGTTAGTACTGCGTCTCGCACCTTACCTCCACGAGGAACAATGTGAAAAAAATGTATATCTGCGCGCAGGAACAAGACCGCTCCTCACTGCTTTTGAAGATAGGACTGCAGGAGAACTTGAAACAATAGAACACAATATCGCGCGCATCGCCCACCTACCTCCTGCGGACATTCTTTTTGTACCCGTCACAAAACTTGGACACAAACGATTTTCTCCTCACTCGACCCCCATCCTCCTGCGCAACTTGAAAGATACTGTAGATTTGTTTGATCACTACGCCGATATGCGACCGCTCCTTACCACCTATGAGGAATCATTTCTTGCTCTGCGCATATTTTGCAATCAAACCCATATGCAAACCTTCTTGCGCCATGCGCGCGAAATAGAAGCATTCTTATCTACGTTTGTATAATGTATCACGTGCTGTGGTAATGAGTGGTATACTCAAATCCGCCTTTCGGCGGACTTTTCAAATTCAGACTATTCGATCACAAGCTGCTAATACTCGCTAGGGGTTGATTTCGGTGATATTCGTCACAACTACTGCGGCAGTAAGCGAGGTACCGTCACACGTCAATTTATAGATAGTAGATTTATGGGGAGAAACATGAACCAATCCGGAAGTTGCCAGATTCCCTGACCAATTAGGATCCGAAACCGCTTGCCCAGCTTGAGTCGCGCCGTCCGCGGTACAGGAATTGAAGCCAGTCGCATTCCACACAAGTGTTGAGGTACCGCCGCTTGAAATATGAGACGGCGTAGCGTCGAATACAAGTTGCGATTGAGTGCCGCCGCCTCCTCCGCCCGTACCACCACCACCGCCGCCTCCGCCTCCATTTGTTGAAGGTAACGATACTGAAACAGAATCAGTGACCGAACCTCTCGGACCTACGCAAGAAAGAGTAAAGACCGTATTTGCAGTGATAGGATTGCTCGGTTCTGATCCGCTTAATGCCTTAGCGCCGCTCCATCCATTTGAAGCGGTGCAAGAAGTAGTATTGGTAGACGTCCATGAAAGGGTGACGGGAGTGCCCTGTGACACTACTGGATTTTTTGTTCCATTTGCTTCCAAATCAAGCGTTGGCGCAGCGCCTCCTCCGTTTGCGATGACGGTCGCATTCGCGGTCGCAGTACCTCCTGCGCCAGTACAAATAAGAGTAAAGACGGTTGTCGAAGTAATGGGGCCGCTTGATTCTCCTGACGCATTGTTCAAAGATTTAGATCCTGTCCAACTATTAGAAGTTGTGTTTGAAGCAGTGCACGAAGTAGCATTTTCTGAAGTCCAGCTTAACGTGGTCGTATCTCCGGAATTTACCTTCACTGGATTCGCATTCAAGGTTACCGCCACATCTCCAAGAGGCGCCACGGTAGCCGACGCGGTCGCAGAACCATTCGGCCCCATACACGTAAGCGTAAATGTGGTCGGAGTGGTAATAGGGCCGCTTGTGTCTCCCGCAGTATTGTTGATTCCTTTTGACCCGGTCCAGCTATTTGAGGCGTTGTTGGAGGCAACACACGAAGTCGCATGTGCCGAAGTCCAGGTAAGGGTAGTCGTACCGCCCGAGGTGACAGTAAGCGGGCTTGCGTGAAGCGTAACCCCCACATCGCCTACGGCATTGTTGCTACAAATGCGCGAATCTACCTTAACCCCATAGGGAACTGCACTTCCTGCGCTTCCGCTATCAAAACTCAACCACCCCACCTTGTCATCTCCCCATGCCCAACCCATAAGTGCATTATTAAATTTTGAAACACCATCGCTATGCCCTGTACTTCCAAGATTTATCCACCCATCCCATCCGCCCGTATTACTCCCCGCACCCCCGGAGCAATTAAGAGGATCTGCGGCCGCGGTACACACGCGCGCCCATCCAGAAACTTTTCCGGTTGTACAATCTAAATGGGCACCTGTTTGCGCAGAAGCGGGATACGGACCCGCAGGATCAAATTTCACCCACCCTACATTTTCACTCCACGCATAGCCGGAAAATAATCCGGAAGAAGGATCGATATGCACGCCATAATTTGATCCGCAGAATTTCACCCACCCGATATTCGAAGACCACGCATAACCCGTTACTGAATTAGAAGGCGTGCTTCCTGGTGTTGATGTAGGGTCAGGGCACAAAGTAGTAGTAATCCCTGTTGTGCCACTCCCACCTGCAGATGTGATCACAGACCCAAATTTTTCAACACGATTGTTTCCAGTATCGGTTACAAACACATTTCCATTCTTATCCACAGCCACCCCACCTATTCCATTAAATTGCCCGTTCCCGCTTCCTCGAGATCCAAATTGGGTAAGATATGTCCCATTACTGTCAAATTCTTGAATACGACAATTATATATCGAACTAGTTTCTGAGCAGTCAGCCACAAATACATTTCCAGAATTGTCTATCGTAATACCTTCAGGGTAATCAAATTGCCCGTTCCCGCTTCCTCCTGACCCCCATTGTCTGATATATTGTCCAGAACTTGTAAATTCCTGAATCCGACGATTGAGGGTATCGGCCACATATATATTTCCGCCAGCACCAATTGCGAGATCGCCACCACTGCCAAATTCAAACTGGCCATTCCCGCTTCCTTGAGATCCCCAGCCACCACTATACTGATATGAACTAGCAATGTAAGAAAATCGTTGAATAAGCTGTTGATTAGGAAACAAAACATAGGTATTTCCAGAACTGTCTGCAACAATACGACGGGGAGCATAATATTGACCATTTATACTTCCAAGAGAGGTCCATATAGTGCGTAGTTGCCATGAATTATAAAAGTCATATATTTGTCTCGCACCATAATCTGCTATATATATATGACTATTGTATAAATTACTAGGATCATTTACCGCTATTCCAGTTGGTTCTCTAAATTGCCAGTTTTGAGCGTCTAAAGGAGTAAGCTCAGAAATAAAAGAACCAGAATTGCTAAATTTTTGAACACGTAATGGAGAATTGTATTCTGTTACATATACATTTCCAATCCCATCGACAGAAATACCATAAGGCATTTGAAACTGTCCGTTCCCGCTTCCTTGAGATCCCCATTGAGTGAGGTACGCGTAAGAGGTTACCTGATTTGTCGTACCATGCACCGCAGAAGGAAAAACTCCTATATAAATAATGCTGAAAACAACAAACACCACGGCGAGAGCGCTTTGTGCGATATCTTTTCCTATAAATCCTTTGAACATGGTTATTGTAGGATACAGCCCGGAATTAATACACGAGGATGAAAACGCCTTTTAAGAGAGCGCGCTATTTAATAAAGAAGATACTCGACGCCTCAAAGGAGGAGCTTTTTGAAATATCATTCGCGCTTCCGACATTCAGTTCCATGCCTGGTTTCACCAACGCCTTAAATTCGGAAAGAGAAAGTGTTTTTGGTTGAGGAAGCGACGGAGCTGTTTGCGAGGAAGAGTGGGCAGAAGCAGCGGATAAATCAAGCATCGCTATTTTTGTCGCATCGGTAAGCGTAATCGAGGCATCAGAATACGAAACAGGAGAATATCCGATGCTGGATTTTTTCACACTCACAAGCAACGTATTTCCTTTGATCTCCTTTAAGCTTACGGAGAGCGATTTCACTTCCTGAACTGGTTGTGAAGATGCCTCTTCTCCTCTTCCAGATCGTTGTATTTCATAATGCAGTAATTCATACACCGTGAAATTACTCACGAGAATTAATGCGACAAGAGAAACAATAACTTTTTGATTCATAAAGATAAAGATTACTTAAAACCGTCGAAAAAACAATTTCCCGCCGCCCCGCCCGTACTTACATTTAGTCCTGTTGGACCTGAATATACCAAAGAATAAGCAGTTCCTTGTGTATAAAGAGTATTTGGGAAAACCATGCAATACGCACCATCTATTACGCCAGTAAGCAATAAACGCGTAGCTCCGGGAACTGTACAACTGTGAGTAAGGCCTAAAAAATCTCTACCTGTAGCGCACGAACCTACATATTGCATACCGCTTACACCTGCGGGACCCTGGGGACCGGCTGGACCCTGGGGACCGGCTGGACCCGCAGGACCCTGTATGCCTGCGGCGGAAGAAGCCCAGCTTGCGACGCCATTCGCGTCGGAAGTAAGTACTTTTCCTGCGCCTTCCGTGCCATCAGTAATCTTCACTTTTCCGACCACATCCAGTTTCGCTTGAGGATTCAACGTACCAATACCCACTTTGCCAAAGTGGACAAGTAATGCGTTTACCGCATCATTCACGAATCCGCTTCCGAGGAGGAGACCGCCCGCCTTGTCCTGCCCCGTATCGCTTACATTGAGCGGTGCCGGCGCATCATTCCCTGGAGGCGGCGCAGTAGGCGCGGTCCAGGCACCGTGTGCGATAGAGACTACCGCAAACGCAACCATGACAGCCGAAACAAGTATTGAAATGTATTTTTTATTCATAAAAAATATAAGTTATTATTGAACCGACAAACTATGAAGCACTTCCGGAGAAACAGGCATTGATGGCGTCTGCGCGACAGGGACCGACAGGCTCTGGCGCACCGCATCAAGAGGCATATTCGCGCGGTGAAGATGCTGATACACTCCATATCCGATCCCCACACACAACACGACAAATACCGCAAGCATGATATAAAAAATAAGATGGTGATGAGACATGAGGGTTACTTAAAGTATACTACGCAACACCAGACGCCACAAGCAACGTCCTGTGAATACTGCGCACCTTGCGGAGAACGAACTATTTCACGAGTGATAAAAATTCAGATTCGGAAAGAACGGGCACACCGAGTTTCTTGGCTCTCTCATATTTTGAGCCGGGGTTTGCTCCCACCACCACATAAGAAACTTTCTTACTCACCGACTCTGACACCTCACCGCCTTCGGCCCGAACACGATCTTTTGCCTCCTCCCGCTCGCAGGATTCAAGCGTCCCGGTAAACACAAACGTTTTTCCTTTTAGGGATCCGGATTGCTTACCGCGTAATGCCGCCTGTAGCATGACTCCCGCATGCGCTAGCCTCGTCAAAAATTCAAGATGGGATTTTTCGTGAAACCAATCATAAATGCTTTGCGCCACCTTTGGACCCACATCTTGGATGCGCTGCAATTCTTCAAACGAAACATTTTGCATTGCACGCGAAACATCCTCAATGTTAATTTCTGCATTTTGATGTGTGATCCTCGCAATTATGTGCGTGGCCAATACCCGTGCCGTCTCCTCCCCCACATGCAGAATACCAAGGGCATAGAGAAACCGCGGGAGGGATACGTGCTTGTGATCCGCGATAGAACGAATTATATTTTCACTCGATTTTTCACCAAACCGAGGAAGCACCTCAATATCGCCTTTGGTGAGCGTAAAAAGATCGGCCGCATCGCGAATAAGTCCTTCGTCGAGAAACACATCAATAATTTTTGCTCCCACGCCCCGCATATCAAATGCGGCGCGCGAAACAAAATGATAAAGACGTTCACGAGTAAGCGCAAAACACTCTTTGTTGGTGCATCGATAATACACATCTTCCCGTGCAAGCGGCGATTTGCAGGCGGGACAACGCGTCGGCATGCGAAACGCTTTTTCGTGACCCGTGCGTAATGCAGTGAGCACGTTCGTAATCTGCGGAATCACATCTCCTGCACGGCTCACCACAACAGAATCTCCCACGCGCAATCCCAATCGCTGTATCTCATCATAATTATGAAGCGTTGCGTGCGTAATCGTAACGCCTCCCACATTCACTGGATCCATCACTGCGACAGGAGTTATCACGCCTGTACGCCCTACTTGAAGCGCAATGCTGCGCACAATCGTAGTCGCTTCTTTTGGAGAAAACTTATACGCAATTGCACCACGGGGAGCCTTCCCCACCACTCCTGCCCGCCCAAAGAAATCATTATTATTCACAATGATGACAATACCGTCAATCTCATACGAAAGGCGTCCGCGCTCTTTCCCCCACTTTGTGTGAAACGCAAAAACGTCACGTAAATCTTTCGCGTATTCGTTATGCGGATTAGTCTTAAACCCGAAAGCTTTCAAAATCTGATGCTCCTCCTCATGCGTACGTTGTCCGAGATCGGTCACCAAATCATAGGCAAAAGAATCAAGACGGCGCGCCGCAGTAATCTTCGGATCTAATTGGCGCAAACTCCCTGCCGCTAAATTGCGCGGATTGGCATAATTCTTTTGTCCTGTACGCGAAAGCTCGCGATTAATCGCCTCAAATTGATGCGTCGTGAGAAATACTTCGCCTCGCACCTCAAGCATAGTGGGAAATTGTTTGTGAAGACGCGCCACAATGTGCGGCAGACGGGCGCGATGAAGATTTTCAAGAACTTCCTCGCGAGGAAGGAGACGAAGCGGGATCGCTTCGACCGTTTTTAAATTTTGGGTCACATCTTCTCCTATTGATCCATCTCCACGAGTAGATCCCACGGCAAAAAGATCGTTTTCATATACGAGAGAAATTGCTAAGCCATCAATTTTAAGCTCACAATAAAATCCTCCTTTATGGCGAGAATCCCTAACAAAATTTTCATGTACTATATTATCAACGCGAACAAGCCATCCTCGAATATCTTCTTCTGAAAAAGCATCATTAAACGAGAGCATGCGCACCGCATGATGCACTTTTTTAAACCCTTTCAGCGGCTTTCCCGCAACACGCTGCGTAGGAGAGTCGGGTGTCACAAGATCAGGATACTGAAGCTCGAGATCAAAGAGTTCTTTTTTGAGCGTATCAAGCGCTTCAGGCGAAATTCCCTCTTTATCAAGGACATGGTACAAATAGCGCTCCCGATTAATGAGCGATCGTAATTTCGTAATTCGCTTTTTTGCTTCTTCTTTATTCATAGAACTTAGTAACGAGAAACAAGAAAACAGAAAATAAAAATTGACTTTTTGAAAATACGTCTAAAATCTAAATACTTTCTACTGTCTAAAAAGACGCTTCAAGTCCGCGCGCAGTATCTCGAAACATTCCTCGAGAAACAATATCCGTACTCCCATTCGCTACGGTAGTTGTACTCGTATATGTTGCGGCATTTGATAACTCGACGATCGGATTTCCTGTTGCATCCTTCTTAGAGGTCGTGTCAATCGGACAGGCAAACGAAGTCGCAACCGCTTGTTGATAAAGTCCGCATTGCAGTCCGGAATCTGCCGCAAAAATCGCCGCAGTTGCATTCGTTACTTCTGCCGCACTATGGATCTGATAAGTAATCACCGCACCTGCAAGAAACGACGCAAGCGTAAACGCAAGACTCAAAAGAAGAATCGTCATAAGCAATACCTGTCCCCGTTGTCGTTCGTAATGCATAAGGGTGTAGGTTAATTCTTTTTCACCATCGGAGTAATGGTTGTTTGAAACACGGTCGAAATATCAGTAAGCCCGGACTTTGGGGACGCAGTCGCAAGAATCACAACGCTTGTTTGTGCGGGGGTAGTTGAATAAGGTTCCGCGCCTGTCACAAAAAACTGGAAATGACTAAGCGTGACATTCGATGAGATAAGAGGAATAGGTTGCCCTCCGTTCACGCGCTTCGTAAGCGACGTGCCATCATAGTGATACACCACATCATCTCCATGCGCATTAGTAAACTGAAGCGTTGAGGTATCTCCCGCTGAAGGAGGAATAAAATTATATCCCGTACGAATCTCGCGCGCCATATACTCCATACTATAGGAAAGATCGCTTTGCATGCGCACCAAATAATCTACATTGCGCTGAGTGCGTAACACGGTAATCAAACTCGGTGTAAGCACAGAAAGCACAACGAGAAACAATGTAATCGCCACAATCAGCTCCGCAAGCGTCGTTCCCCATTCATGAATGCGAGAAAAATACCGCATAATGCTTATGATTGCCAGTTATAAAGATGATCTTCGACGTTCAAACAGTTTCCCTGTGATACGGCGCACGCCCCAGGGCTAAACGGATCGGTGCCATCCCATGTAACAAGCGAATTAACTTGAAGCTCGTTCACGCTTGGGGTCGTCGGAGTAGTAATATGCACGATACGCCGAAACACGGTAGGCTTTCCCGCTCCATCGTACGAATATCCGCTTGAAGAGAGAAATAACTGACTTGGTACGCAATCATGTGCAGGACACCCCGCGCTCATGTGAGGACCACTCGCATCAGAATACACATCGTAATATCCGTCCGGCAAATTGGTGTTAAATGTACTGTTCGTACTACTCGCATTGAGCACATTCGTAAGCACTGCGTTACGTACAATCTCCACCCCTTCTTGCGCAAGCTCTGCCGCAACAAGACGATTAGAGACTTCTGAAACAGAGTGCAAAGAACGTGCATTCAGCGCCAAGACCGATCCAAATCCCACCATAAAAATAGAAAGTGCGATCACAGTTTCCAAAAATAAACTGCCCCGTTCGTAATGATGCGAAAAAGAAGAATGCATAGAAATAGTTATGAACAAGAGGCGCTTGTCTTGAGAGTAGCGCGGCCAATTTGATTCACACACACGCTCGTCGTAACACCACGCTCACTTTGCACCACAATTTCGACAGGAGTAGTAGTGGTCGCACCATCTACATAGACAGCGGGATCAGGGGGAAGAAAAAAAATGTCATGCGCCGCCGTGCCGCCTGCGATCACGCGTTGAATCGATGAATGATTGAGCATCGTTGTATAAAAAACATGATCGCGGGAGCCTGGAGTGGTATCGTAAGACCGCGTACCTGCGCATCCTGCCGAAGGAGGTACCGCGCCATAAAATAAATAGTGATCTCCGGAAAAATGCAATCCAAATCCGCAGTACCGCCCTCCGTCACTCCGCGCAGGAGAGGACAATGCATAGGATGCAGCTTGATTTAAGTCAGTAAGCACTTTTTGCACCGATTGCTGTAGATACAATGAATCATTTCCCACACGAGAATATCCAATCGCCATTGTGGTAAGCGTAAGAGTGATCGTCATCACAAGAAGCAATTCAACAAGCGTAAAACCTAATTCCCGTGATGGCGTGCGTTTTTTATTCATAAATACTCGCCTCATTCGCATTCATTCGCAATGAGTAGTTCATATATTCATTAAACCAAAATACCACCGTAAAATCCACTCGCCCGCAAAAAATGCGACATAAAATCCCGCAACGAGAAACGGCCCAAACGGAAGGAGATCCTTCATGTGCTTTTTATGGATAAGTAACGCGATACTTCCCACGGCGGAACCCAATAAAAAAGAAAAAAATAATGCCACAAGGGACAAAGGCGCTCCCAAGAAAAGTCCTTCGAATACCCCGAGTTTCACATCGCCAAATCCCATCGCTCTTCCTCGCGATACCGCATACACCGCATATAACGCTCCTCCAAAGAACAATGCGCCCAACACGTGAGATGAAAGAATACTGGAAAAAGGAAGAAAAAAATCCACAGACTCATAGCCCACGACACTCATGGGAACTATGCGCTCGGCATAAACGAGCAACCCTCCATATACGAATGCCATAATAATGCCCGGCCCCATAAGCATATCAGGAAGAAGGTAGGTTCTTGCATCAATACGCGCAAGCGCAATAAGAAATAAGGAAACTAAAAATCCGCACCCCACAAGGCTCCAAAAAAGAAACGGGGCAGCACTCGCAAGTGTGGGAAAATAAGAAGAGAATCGCAGCCAAATCCCTATGCATAAAAGTCCAAATCCAAATTCTAACAAAGGATACTGCAACGAAAGATTCTTGCCGCAGCAGCGCGCCCGCCCTCTCTGAACCATAAAACTTGCGAGAGGAATCAGTTCGTACCACAGAAGAGTGCGAGAACAAAAATCACACCGGGAACGCCCCGATGTGATTTTAAAAAAACTCGCGTAATAATCCGGATCAAACCGGTCAACCAGTACATTCGCAAAACTGCCAAGACTCATCCCTATAAAGAACACGACGCATCCAAGCAGTACAATCATATCATTCGGTACTAAACGTGATTACGGATTCAATACACAATAATTCCAAGGTGCCGCAGTATGATCACAGGTCATGCCGTTTATTTGCCCAGATGGAGCATCTTTTAACACCTGATTATTCTGATTTTCCAATACCGCGTGCAAAGCATAGGTAGACCCATCCGCGCTGCCATATGCATAGGTTGCGCCATTTGCGCTGTTCGGATCATTGGGAAGCGTTTGAATCAGGTTGGCACCCGTTGGACCTAAGCATGTTCCGAGATCGGTCCAATTGGATGCTTGGGCGCCTCCACCCGTGCTATTTCCACAGGAAGTAGCATTAGGATAGGCACCATTCTTTGAGTAGTACAACTCAAGCACGTTTTGAATATTGCGCAAATCGCTCACACGACGCGCATCGCGGCCAAACGTACGCGCCGGCAAAAGACCAATGAGGATGATGGATGCGAGCATGCCAATAATCGCCACCACCACCAACAACTCAATAAGAGTAAACCCTTTTTGTGTATTCATAGATTCTAAAAAAATAATAGCTTATAATACCCGACCTTTCTCACTAGTGTTCAATATCTAGTATCTTGTATCTAGTATACCGCACATGGAATCTTTTTAACACAATGCCCGCGTGCCGCATCTCGCAGATTCAAATAAACTATAAGGTGCACAGAATACCACGGACATGAAAAAGCTTTTTGTGTTTGGATGAAGTTCAAGGAAAAACCGAGCACTGAGCGAGGAATACGTAGCTGTATTTCGAGCGAGGAGCGCAGGTTTTGACAAAGAAATTCGCCAAACACGAAAGCTTTTAAAAGAGCTTGACGAGACTGTAGATTGGCAGCAATATCGATGCCATCAACCCTCCCACCAACACGCCAAGCACAAGAATCAAGATCGGCTGAATAAGCTCGGTTAGGCTATTTACAATGCCTGTCACCTCTTGGTTATAAAACTTTGCAACACGCGACAAAAGATCATCAATCCGGCCCGTACGCTCTCCGATCGCCACCATCTGGCTTACGAGCGGAGGAAATAAATCAGGGCGGCTTGCGAGAAGCTCTGAAACAAATTCTCCCCGCTTCACTCCCTCCGCCACATTGCGGAGCGCCAATCGATAAGGGTAGTTGCTCACCACGTAGGCACTAATGTCAAACGCCTGCACTACAGGAATGCCTCCGCGAATAAGAACACTCGTCGCATCCGCAAAACGCGCAATATAAAACTTGCGATACATTCCGCCAATGATCGGAATTTTTAATTTAATCGTATCAAAAATCGCCGAGCCTTCTTCGGTATGAATATATCGGATGAAAAAAATTGCGAGTCCCGCAAGAGACAAAATAACCAACCATCCCCATTGAAAAAGAAAGTCTCCTAGGGAAAGTACGAAAGACGTAAGTGCGGGAAGCTGTACATTTCCTTCCGTAAATACTGCCTTCAAAGAAGGGATTACCATAGCCACAATGAGCCCCACCGCGATACCAAACACTACAAGAATAAATACAGGATAGATAAATGCGTCGCGCACCTTCGTCACTAAGTTCGCCTCTCCTTCCAAATAATCAGCAAGATAGGCCATCGTTTCCTCGAGGCGCCCCCCCACCTCGCCTGAACGCACCATGTTGATATAAAATTCAGAAAAAATATCCGTATGTTTTCCAAGTGCCTGAGAAAGCGAAAGCCCCCCCTGCACGTCGGATAAAATCTCTCGCAGACATTCTCGTAATGCCCCGTTCGTTGTTTGTTGTGAAAGCGTATTAAAAATGGTGGGCAAATCGATTTTTGCCTCCATCATGGCCGAAAATTGTCGACTCATAACCGCAAGATCCTTCAAGCTCACGTGTTGCAAAAAAGAAACGCTCAAAAGATCTTTCTTTTGCGCTTCAAGAGACACCACAATTAAATTATAACGACGCAAGGCATCGAGCGCGAGCTGTTCATTTCCTGCATCAATCGTTCCAACCTGGAGATCGCCTGATTGTGTTTTCGCTTTATAGGTAAATTTCATATGCAAAACCCTCTATCGTTCTTAGTATACCATCATTACTTGGGTTCCAACAAAGAACCTAATTCCTCCGGATTTAACGAATAGACCAGCGCCGTATCAAGCGACACCTCTCCGCGCGTAATAAGATCAGCGAGCGAACGATTCAAGCTCATCATTCCTTCCTGTAACCCTGTTTCTATCACTAAATCGATCTGATACGCCTTCTCTTCTCGAATTAAATTGCGGATGGCTGAGTTGGCAATCATAAGTTCATAGGCGGGAACAAGCCCGCCTTGAATACGCGGAAGAAGACGCTGTGAAAGGACACCCACTAAACTTTCGGCAAGCTGAGAACGTACTTGTCCTTGCTGATCTGCGGGAAACGAATCAATAATACGATCGATTGTCTGAACCGCGGAATTCGTGTGGAGTGTCGAAAACACGAGGTGTCCCGTTTCGGCGGCGGTAAGCGCAGTCGCGATTGTTTCCGCATCTCTCATCTCTCCAATCATAATTGCATCAGGATCTTGACGAAGCACAGAACGCAACGCAAGATGAAAATTTAACGCATCAGATCCTATTTCACGTTGGGACACAATACTTTTGTCTTGTACAAAAAGATATTCGACAGGATCTTCAATAGTAATAATGTGTGCAGCTTGCGTATGATTAATCTCGTCGATCAAAGCCGCAAGCGTACTTGATTTTCCTTGTCCCGCAGGACCTGTCACCAAGAAAAATCCCTGCTGAATCTTTGTAAATTCGTGAAGAATAGTCGGAAGATTCAATTGCTCCACCGTGCGAATCACCCAAGGAATAAGGCGTAGTGCCGCAGCAACATAACCACGCTGGTAATATACATTCACGCGAAAACGCACCTTTTCCTCAAGTGAAAAAGAAAAATCGATCTCCCGTTTCATCGCTAGTTTATTTTTTTGATCTTCGGTAAGCAAGGCATAAATCAATCCTTCTGCGGTTTGAGGCGTTAAAATAGGTTCACGATCAACAGGAACCAGCACACCATCAATGCGAAGCATTGGTTTTTTTGCAACACCCAGATGAAGGTCAGAAGCACCTTCTTCCCCCGCCAAAAGCAAGAGCTCTTTTATTTTTTGTTCGTAATTCATACAAAGCCTGTTTCCTTTTATTATAACCTTAATTTCTATATCTGCGAGACACAAAATCTTGCCGTAAATATCTAATCAGATCCTTCGCTCGTTTCTTTCATAACATCAGGAAGATACAATAAACCGCGCAACGCTTTCAAAATACCATCCTGACGCAAGGTAATCATTTTTTGCCGCTCTGACTCTTTCACAATAGCAGACTCGCCGGTATCGTGTTGTAAAATATCAGAAAGTTCGCGTGTCATTTTCAGTACTTCGAAAATAGCTAATCGTCCGCGAAATCCCTTGTCATTACACTTATCGCAGCCTTGTGGTGCATACACCTCATACGGCGGCTTAAACACAATATCCTTTTTCTCCTCATCAGGAATTTTCTTCAATTCCGCCTCTACGATTGCCGCAAGTTTTACATCCAATGGTTCTTTTTTCTTACAATCATCGCAGAGACGTGTTACTAAACGCTGTGCAAGCATAAGGTTCAAAGACGAAGGAAGTAAGAATGATTCGATCTTCATATCAATAAGACGCGGGATGACGCCAATAGAGTTATTGGTGTGAAGCGTAGAGAGCACAATGTGTCCGGTGAGAGCCGCGTGCACGGCAAGCTCGGCGGTTTCATTATCGCGTATTTCACCCACCATGATCACATCAGGGTCTTGGCGGAGAATTTGACGCAATCCAGATGCAAAATCATACCCAATCTCAGGCTTTACTTGGGATTGATTCATTCCGGCCAAATAATATTCTACGGGATCTTCGAGAGTAACGACGTTCACCGTATCGGTCGCGAGAATACGCATAAGTCCATATAACGTTGTAGACTTACCTGACCCCGTGGGACCCGTGATCAAAATCATGCCGAAAGGATCGGTCAATGCTTCACGTACCAAGGCAAGATTCTGACCCATAAGGCCCAAATCATCGATCTTTTTCAACCCAATTGTCGGGTCGAGTACGCGAAGCGCCACTTTTTCTCCCACTACAGTGGGGAAGGTCGCAACACGAAAGTCAATTTCCCTCCGTTCTACAAGAGTACGAAACCGCCCATCCTGGGGAATACGCGTTTCATCGATTTTCAAATCAGAAAGAATCTTAATACGCGAGATAAGCGCATTATGCAGCTCGGGAGGGAGCTCAAGAATAGTATGTAAATCCCCATCGAGGCGAAAACGAATACGCACCGCGTTGCGTTGGGGTTCAATATGGATATCAGAAGCACCTTGAGTGACCGCTTCGTTCAAAATACGCGCCACCACCTTAATAACAGGAGCTTCTTCTGCGCTTAATCGTTTTTCCTCAAGACGCACTACGGTGTGTCCCTCTCCCGTCCCTTTTTGGGCCGCATGAATCATTCCTACCGCATTTTCTATTTCTTTTGAAAAACTCGTATACGCTCGAAACTGAAGAACAAAATCAGAAAAGCTAATAATATAAATGCCTAAATCCCATTTTTTTTCCTTTGCCAAAAAGGTAAGCGCCTCAAGCGCGTGGGCATTCTCGGGGTGTACCACGCCCACCGTAAGAAAATTCCCTTCCAGAGAAAGCGGAATCATCTCGTATGTGCGCGCCATTTCTTCACTGATCAAGTGAAGAGTATCAGAAGGGATAACTTCGTTCTTCTCAAACACCTTAAGGGGGATGCCGGAAAGTTCTGACTTGGTCTGTGCAATAATTCTGTCATCAACCATCTTTCGATCATACAAAAGCGCTTCCACGGTTTTACCGGAAAGCTCTGCTTCCTTCCTCAAACGCGTAAGCGTCGCTTGAGGAAGATAACCCCGTTGTACCAATGCAATTAATACATTTTCTTCGTCCATAACAATACGACTTCGCTTAGCTCGCACGTGGTTGAATGCATCACGCATGCGAGATTTACATAACCTTTCGCGTCAATTACCACGTGAGGAGATTAACGTTGAAAAGGATTTTGTTTCCCCACACGTGCGTGGATCGAATTCATATCAAGCGGAGGATAAAGGGTAAGGCTTGTAAACGCACTGCTCCTGCTAAGTGCCCCGAACTCGTCAATATTTATCTTGGTGATTCCTCCCGTCACATCATTTGAACTTAAAGAAGAGGGAGAAGAAGTTTTTGCGCCAAAAAAGACAACATACACAATAACAGCTAAAACAAGTATACCGATAAAAATCACAGCACCTGCTCCCTGCCTCATTGGTTTCTTATGTTGTTCGAGAATAATAGCCATTATGATTGATAATATGCTGCTAATGAAACTTGATAACGCAAGCTACCTCCTTGTGACTGAAGTACTTGTACATTGCGTACGTCAAGGAGACGCATATTAGCTTCGAGATCTTTAGTAAACGTCCAAAAACTTTGATACGGTCCGTCAAGAGAAAGATTTACCACGATGGTACCATATCCTTTTGTAGGAAGGTTCGGATCGGGTGAAGCGGAAACAGTTCCTGGGCTAAAATTAATGGTGGCAATATGAAGCCCGTCCTTCGTGGCAAGTCCGGTCAACGTATCAGTGAGCTCACCGTACTGAACAGTCGTAGGAAGTACCGTGCTAAACCCTTGGACAAGATTACCAAGATTATCGTAGGTTTGCAAAATAGCCTGTGCGGAATCAACCAATCCTTTCTGGCGATTGTATTCTTGTTGCAGAGTTTCTTTGTTAGTACGCGCCTGGATGGCATCAAGCGCAGCAGGCTTATCAAGCGTCGCAATCACAAGAATCGATGCAAAAAATAATACAAGAGAGAGGATGAGAGAAATATATCGTTTTGTGGTGCTATCTAGCATATTATTGTGCGGAAAAAGTAAAACCAGGATTTAAATAAATCGTCATATGGAAACTGGCGGGAATGGTATTAAATTGTGCATCAGTAAGTACAACGCGTGAAACCCCATCAGCTCCCTCAAACGCCGCAATTTGTTCGGCAATACTAGTACTGTCGGGTCCGCGTCCTGTAAGTTCGATGGTATTTCGGTCTAAAGAAACCGACATGGTATCGATGAAAATATTAGGCAACGTATTGTGCTCCACCCAAATAAGTACATGCGAAAAATAAGTATGCCCAGCGAGCAGTTTTTTTATATTCAATACTTGAGAGTAAGCCTGCATCACTGCATCGCGTTTATCGCGAGGAATCTCTGTTTTAAATAACTGATTCATCTCCGCGGTGATAGACACGCTCTCATGCTGCAGAGAAGGGATGTAATACCATTCAAGCCCTCCATAAAACACTATACAACATGCGAGAACAAAAACACCCCACCCTACCATAGTGGAAAACCACGTTACTTCTTTTTCTCCTTTTGCATGAATTACATTGGGAAACGCCGCGCTGCTCTTGTGAAAAATATCATCAGGCATATCTTCAATAAAATAAAACTTGAAACGAGTAGTAGAGGGTAGGTAAAAAATGATTAACGTATTACACGTATTTCCTTATAAAAAGTATACCACAAGTATATCGACAATGCTTTTTTATTTATCCACATAGTCTATGTTTCTTGTGCTTTCAACGCTGCCCCTAACGCCACGACAAGCTCTGAAGATGCACTATCTGCAAGCGTAACAGCCCCGCGCGTAGTAAATGGGTGTAGGGATCGCAATACGCTCGTTTTAATTTGCAATTTATCAGCAAGGTAATGTTCTATTTCTCTCAGCGAACTTGATCCTCCCACAAGAATAATCTCGTCAATAGGCTCACTAAATTTCGTAGCATACATCGCAAACACGCGTTTCGCCTCCTCTAAGATAAAATCGAGTGCAAAATAAATAAGCTGGTACACCGCTGCTTGTTCCGCAACATAATGCAATCCCTGTGTTTTTTTGATTGTTTCGGCGCGTATGCCGTCGACTCCTAACCCGCGTGCGATTGAACGAGTAATGTCTCCGCCGCCGCTATCAAGCCCGCGATTCATCACCACAAATCCATTGCGGATCACTACGATATTAGTTGAATACGTTCCAATATCCAACACTCCGATAGTACGTCCTGAAAGCGTTGTATTATGCCGCAACACACGCACCAGGCTCAATGTCTCAGATTCAATACTTTTTAATTTCAAACCCGTACGCATGGCAAGCTCTTCATATAGCGCAACATTTTTATTAGAAATTGCAGTAAGGAAAAAGTATTTTTTTACCGTTCCCCCTCCTACTACTGATTCTCCTCCTGCTGTGGTAAGATCTTTCTCGCCCGCGCTCAACCATTCATAATGCGTGTCTTCCGGTGCGAGAGGGACATATTGCCGAAATGAATATTCAATGGCACGATCTACTTCTTCTTTGCTCAAAGCAGGAAAATCCAATAATGTGGCGAACGAAGAAAAGATAGGATAGGTAGCATATACCTCTCCTTTTTTAATGTGTAACGCGTGAAGAAGCGTGTGAAGCAACTCGGTAATGTGGTCAATCACAAGACCGCGCGCACTCGATTGTAGGGCATTTCCAGGATGCATAAGATAAGAGTCGTCCTCTATTGTCCCATAATTTGCAATTTGAGGCTGTTTGCCAAGAGCAATATCAACCACTTTTATAGAGGTAGTCCCTACATCAAGTCCAATGACATGTTTGGGTCCAAATAATGACATATGCCTCTCTACCATGATACGATCTTTATGTTTCGTATTACATGAAGATGTTATTAGTATACCTTAATTATGAAAAACGCTCCAGGAGACGCATTCACACGAGGGATACAATTGTGTGCAAATTTTCTTTTCCCTTTCCAGTGCATGGCATGTCATGCCTATACCAATAACGACATGATGCTCTGCGACACATGTCTCTCTCACGTCCCTATTGAACATGGATTGCATTGTCCGGTATGTGATGCGCGTCTTCCTGTCTTACGAAAATGCCACTCCTCACCTATTATCGCCATTGGATATGCCGCATCGTTTAACTACGCGTTGATACGGGATCTCATCCATGCCTATAAATACAAGAGCATTTCCGAATGTGCCCATACACTTGGCAACATCATGATCCGCCACATTGATGCGATGTCCTCGATATGCAATATCAGTTCATGGAAGAAACACGCGCTTCTTGTCCCAATACCTCTCCACCCTATTCGCATGCGGTTGCGGGGATTCAATCAGGCGGCATTACTCGCAAACACCATAGGCGCGCGTTATCATATCCCCGTATATGATCTGTTAACTCGCGTCCGCAATGCGCCTCCGCATGCAAAAATGAAATCGCGTGAAGAACGTATCGCGAATGCTGTAGATCTCTTTGCGATAAGAGAAAAATCTGTTGAATCATTCTCGCAAAAAATCATGATCCTCATCGATGATGTTGCCACCTCTGGCGCGACGCTTCAGGCTGCTGCGGAAACCATGCAACGTGCGGGTGCAAAAAAGATTCTCGCACTTGTTGTCGCCAAAGGATAAAAAACCTTCCCAGTAAGGAAGGTACGACATGTGATCGCCGTTGATGAATCTAAAAGATGCTGAAATTATGAGATGGGGGTATATCCCGGACACACTCCGGGTGTCGCAATCGACGCATTGCTGTAACGAAGATCTTCCGTCACATCGCAAATCACTGGTATAAAAGGTGGCAACGTAGGGATAGTGTGCTCATCGGTAAGCTCGATTTCCATGACCACCATCGGCTGCGGATCCGCAATCACATCTAACTGAAAATATTGATTCTCCCACACAAATGAATAGCGTGTCTTGATGATCTGTCTACGCTTCATATCACGTTCTTTCAAAAGACGATGATACTCATGTGCCGTAATAATATGCTCAATCTCATGCCGCGCTACCGAACTCACGCTGTGTTTTTCGGTATACACATAAAGAACTCCGCTATCGTATTTGCGTTCACGCACCCTGCGCATCATAGTGTGGTCTGGCGAAATGAGATAGGTTTGTACCATAGGCACCGCGCTCACCTGCACAGGAAATTCTGTAGGATTCACATGGTACGCAATAAGATATTTACGCTCAATCTCAAGCGGTGCAGGAATATGGAGCGCATGGGTAACTTCTCTCAAGAGCAGTCCCATTTTTTCTTCGAATGTCACTGTATGGAGTCCTCTCGCGGTATCACGAATAATATTTCCTATCACACGAAGATGCTCATGTCCGTTCCATGCCGCAAGTGACCGCTCATCAAGCGCGCATGCTTCTTCAGGAGTATCATGCCGTGCTGGATTATCGAGATTATAAAATGAGGAGGCTCCGTTCGCAGCCGTCACTAAATGAAAAACAGCATCATACCGCCGATCTCGTAAATCAATGGGATGGAGCTTCATGTCATAGAGCATCGCACAAAAAAGTTTCGGATCCATATATGCCATACCGCTCATTGCACCACGGTCACATAAGAGGACTTTTTTGTCTCCCGGTTGCATATCAAGAAAATGCTCCAGACTCTCCTCCAGCCGGATCTGCATACGAATAACTTCCTTTTGAAATGCAAATGCGCGAGATCCGTCTCGAAGAAGATCAGAAATGTTAAGCCCTGCATTTGATACCAATGTCGCCACTTCTGGGACGATAAGCGTAGAAAATCCATAATCTCTCAGCTTCTCCACCAGAAATGCCATCGCTGTGGATTTTCCGCCACAAGGCCCGCCGTCAAGAACAAATTTAAATATGTGCCCCATGGAAACACCCCCCTTTCAAAGATCTAAAGATTGTTATAACAAAAAAGAAAAGATACGTCTACGTTCTTTCGCGCTCGCCCATCTTGAAAAAGAATATGAAGTATGCACATACTGAAATAGTCCTTTGTATGTGCAAGAAGGGAGTGCCCTCGTGGAGTACCATGATCTCTATTCCGTTCTCTATGTCCTGGAGCTCGATGTGACACACGAGGAACTCCGCAACGTTTCTGACGAATGCCTCCCGCTTTGGTATGCCGTCTGTCGGCGCTTCAATCAAATAAACGAAGAAGTGGCAGGACTCCTCGCCCGTATATATGGAAAAGCCCCCAGCAACGAAATACAAGAAGTGGTAAACTCTGTACACCGAATCGTGCGGGAAGTAGTCGAGGGAGACCAAAAGCTGGCCCGCGATATCGCAGCCCTCAAAAAAAAGTTCCGGAAGGAGCTTCAACGCACGCTGCAATTGTTTTATCAGATAAAAAAAGACGAGACACATCCGCATAAATTTGCCGTCCGTATCTTTTTTAAGCTTGAAAATGTTGAAAGCATTACTGACACGCCTGCCAAGAACTTTGACGCAAATATGCATAATTATTTTAAGCGCAGACAGCGGAAACAGAAACACAAAGTGATATATCCCAAAAATAATGACCAAACATCATCCCCCGAAACCTAGTGTGGGGATTTTTATTCCACGATCATGCTTGAAAAACAGTGTAAACCATGCCATGCTTACCACAGCACATTGCACAAAGGAAAGGAGCGAGAGCAATGCGTTCCAGTGAGGAGTTGCTTGCTTATTTTGAGATACGCCTCGAAATCGCTCAATCGCGGAAAGAATTAAGAAAAGCTGCGGAGCGTATTGCTCCTCATTGGGAAATAATCCTCAAACGTTTAAAAATAATAGAATCGGAAGTAAACCAAACGGTCTCGCATGCACTTACACTCGCTCGAAATCATACAATGGCACCAAAACTGATTGCACGCGGCGCGGCAGAACGACTAATACAGGAAGATGTTGTTCTGAAAAAAAGTTTGAGAACATTTATAGCGCTCGCCAAACAGAATCTTGGCATTGAACTTATCGCACGCAGTAAACCCGTCCCCAATCGTCTGCAAGGAGCGCATTGTTTTACACTTGTAATCCTGCTCGCGTTTCGCAATACCGAAACAATAGAAACTACGCTCTCAAGAGAAAAATTCAACGAGGCAGCCTCTGTATACTTCAAAACGAATTTTCATGTCATCTATGAGACTCCTCTACGACACTGAGGGGTTTTAAATATGCTTGGCGTAGATGATACGATAACACTCTTGCACATTCAGCCTAAGTTGGATACGCTAGACATAGTACCTTGAACAAGGAGCGTGAAATACATGACACATCATGTAAACATTTATGCGCTTCCTGGCGGACGTCTTCCTGAACGAAAAACAGAGGGAGCAATTGGGTTTGATGTATCGTTGCGCGCAATTGTCTCTCCGACCGAAATGGATCCAGACAATCCAAACTTGAGAAAAACGCTCTTCAATTTTATCGATCAGCCTGACGACCCTTCCCTGCGGCGCCATGTCGCGCGCGTGGAAGGCGAGCTAGTCTATCGCATGCATCCCGGAGAATCCGTTTTAGTCGGAATCGGCTTCATCACGGAAATGCCTTATCCTATGTTTTACTGGGTTGCCCCACGCAGCGGGCTTGCGTCCCGACACGGCATCACGGTGACCAATGCACCGGGTACCGTCGATCCTGATTATCGCGGAGAAGCGGGGGTACTCATATACAATCGTTCAGAATACCCATTTGATCTGAAACATAATATGAGAATTGCACAAATCATTTTTAGCAATGCCTTGATTCCCAATCTCGTTCCTATGGAAACATTTGAAGAACTCACAGCAACAAAACGCGGATCAGGAGGATTCGGTTCCACTGGTCTCCAATGATTCAAAGAAAAAATAAACCCTGCACGAGGGTTTTCTTTTTTAGCACAATTGAATCCTTATCATCAGACAATGAATGAATTTGACGCCAAACAAAAATCCGTGCTATAGTCCGATTGGGTGAATTTTTGTAAAAGGGGTGCTCACATGAGCACGCACCAAGATTATCTTGTGTACAAGGAAATAAGGAATTCAAAGATCTCCCCAAAAAACACTCGCAAAGAATTACTCGAGAATAATACTGCGAGAAGCAGAGAAATTGCCGAAGAAATCGCAACGCGTTTTCCTGCTATAAAGATTATCAGCACTACTGCGCTCGGAATGGTACACGTCGTGGTACCTGAAGATATTAATGTCGAGAAAACAGCACAAATGTTAGGATGCATATTTGTAAGAAACGCAGACGATGTCGATCTTATTCAATAGTGGTGTTCACATCGAACATTGCAACCGCTCTACGCGGTTTTTTTATGTGCAAAGAAAGCTTCTTGATCTCATGTTGATATTCATAAACACATAAAAAGAAAACAAACGCATGTGCGACATCGTACGCAACACATGCCTACACGGGGCGGAAGGGGCGAGATTCGAACTCGCGAGGGGGTTGCCCCCCTACAGCATTTCGAGTGCTGCGCTTTCAACCGGGCTCAGCCACCCTTCCTTAATAGCACATCGCTATCAACCAGTGCCCCTCCGCGGTCTCGGACTTCCCTCGGTGAGACCCCATAAGCGTTTCTGGGGATCTTGTTGGGTTTCTTTTTGAAGCACCTCGGTCGCGGTAGAGTAAGAGAAGTATAGGATATTTTTAAAGGATTTTCCAGTACCCGAAGCACTCTGGTCGCTGTAAAAATACCCCACAAAAACCCAAACAATGCCAAAATTTTATGCCCCTCCTTCTGTATATGCGTATCACAAGATCCGACATTCCATAAGATGAAGGCAGAGGGCATCCTTGCTCACAATATATTTCTCCGAGAGCTTTTCAAGATCGCATTCTTTTTTGAAATCAGCTTTAAGAAATGAGAGCGGCATCAGAAGCTCGGCAGCAAATTGATTAGCTTCTGCTTCGGGATTGTCCTCAAACGCGGGACCCTTGCAGACATGTCCCAACAGGAGATGCCCAATCTCATGGGCAATTGTAAATCGACGCCTCACCCACGATACATCGGGATTAAAACCAATCGTCGGATATCCGTCGATCATGACAAGGAGCCCATCGACAGCACCCAAAGGGAAACGCAGCACTTCCAGATCGTGCTGCGTTTTTAAGTAGCTCAATATTTTCGGAAGATAGATGGGAATCTCAGCGGCGTTCGCATCTTTCAATAATTTTCGAGCGATGTTTCGCGCTCCGCCTACGTTAACCTTGGATGGTACCGCCTCGTTTCTCATGGCGTTTCTTTGCGAGCTCTATGAAATGGAGCACCGCCTTTTTGTCTGCGTCAGTCAGGTCCTTGTCGGCACGGAGCGCGACTTTGATGTCAGGAATACGATTCTCCTGCCCGAGAAAATAGCCAACGGTCTGGTGGAGAACCTCGGCAGCCCTCTGAAAATCCTCAGCCTTAAACTTACGCTCCCCAGCCTCAATCAAGGACACCGCCGTGGCCGATTCATACCCCAACTCCTGGGCTAATTGAGCTTGGGAAAGACCCGCCTTCTCGCGAGCCTCCCGCAGGCGCTTTCCGATTCCTTTGTTGATATCTTCATCTTTCATATTGAAATGATACACCCATCATTTTGATTTGACAAGGTATTAGCGTTTTGCTAACATTAGATTGTCATATTGGTAAATAACAAAATAAGCTTTGTCTTATGGCATCCACACAGATAACAATTGAGCGCGTTCTGGTAAAGGATCTGAAACCTTCCGTCTACAACCCGAGAAAGTGGGATGATAAAGCCATCTCAGATATGAAGGAAAGCATTGCACGCTTCGGTTTGTGCGATCCTCTGATTGTGAACAGTGCTCCAGAGCGGAAAAATATCGTAATCGGCGGTCATCTTAGGCTCAAAGTAGCAACTCTTCTTGGATTCACCGAGGTGCCGGTCGTCTACTTGAATATACCAGATATCGAACGGGAAAAGGAGCTCAATTTAAGGCTTAACAAAAACGTGGGGAGCTGGGACGAAGAACTTCTTAAGGCGTTTGATACGAATCTTCTCCTCGATGTCGGCTTCACGCCGGATGAGCTCAACAACTTTTTCGATGATGTGCTCGATGTAACTGATGATGATTTCAATACTCAAGAAGAACTCGCGAAGATCGTTGTTCCTGAAACGAAGCCAGGCGATCTCTATGAACTTGGGAGTCATCGACTCCTCTGTGGAAATGCCCTCGATCCGACGCAGATCGCAACACTTATGGGCAAGGATCGCGCGCATATGATTTTTTCCGATCCGCCCTACAACATCAGCCTCGATTATCGAAAAGGCATTGGTACCAAAGGCAAGTACACGACGGAGAAGCTCGTGGATGATAACAAGAGTGTGAAGGAGTATGAAACATTCCTCGACGATGCCATTCGGAATGCACTTGCCGTAAGCAATCCCGATACCCATGTCTTTTTCTGGTGCGACGAGAAGTATGTTGGTCTCCTTCAGCGATGTTATGAGAAACACGGTGTACAGAACCGACGGCTCTGCTTATGGGTGAAGAATAATTTCGATCCTACGCCGCAAGTAGCCTTTAACAAGGTGATCGAATTGTGCGTGTATGGCACGCGAGGCAACCCTTCGCTTAACGCCACCATCAAAAATCTTTCTGAAATACTGAACAAGGAGGTGAACTCCATCGGCCTCTATGATGACATCATGTCAATCGTTCAACTCTGGCTTGTGAAGCGGGACGCGACGACGGACTACGAGCATCCTACCCAGAAGCCGATCACACTCTGCGAAAAACCAATCAAGCGATGTAGTGCACCAGGCGAGATCATTCTTGATCTCTTCGGCGGATCGGGCAGCACCTTGATTGCAGCGGAGCAACTAAAGCGTCGGGCATTCCTTGTCGAGCTTGACCCAACCTTTTGCGATCTCATTATTCGTCGCTTTGAACATTTCACGGGAAACCATGCCAAACGTCTCAACTAACACATTATGGAAGCTAGGTAATCACCGTCTTCTTTGGGGTAACGCAATGAAGCTAGAAGATGTCGCTCGGCTCATGAACGGAGAAAAGGTGTCCCTCCTTTTGACTGACCCGCCGTATGGGGTGGGCTATGTCGAAGGCAAACGGGAATTTTTGGCGTCAATCCATAAAGGAAACAACGATACACAATTTTCGGTTATAGCGGGCGACACTCCCGAAGACGATTACTATGATTTCTCCTCCAAGTGGCTCAAGGCCATACAACCATATCTTGCGCCCAAGAACAGCTTTTACATTTTCAATGGCGACACGAAACTCCGCGAGCTTCTGAATGCTCTGCACGACACCGGCTATACCAAATCGGCACTCCTTGTCTGGCTCAAGAACCATTTCATCATCAGTCGCAAGGATTACCATCCCCAGCACGAACTCATCGTCTATGGATGGCACGGCACGCATTCATTTTTTGGCAACAAGGATAAAACAGCGCTTTTCTATCCAAAGCCGAATAGCAGTAGGCTTCACCCCACTATGAAACCACCCGCACTTCTCCGCCGACTCATCTATCACAGCACGAGACCGGGAGACATTGTTGTTGATCCCTTCGGTGGTTCCGGTTCAACACTTGTCGCCTCTGAGCATCTGGGTCGAAGGTGCTTCATGATTGAGCGCGAGGAGGCCTACTGCAAAACCATCATCGATCGTTGGCAGAAGCTTACGAAACAAAAGGTCGAACCACTCGTATGAACAAGGAGGGCGATGTCCACGCTAAAACCCCAAGCGTCTACAAAAAACGGGAATTCGAATCCTACGTATTGTGGCGATCAATGCCTTCGATTTTGCGGGGCCAGCCGCGACACGTTATCGAGAAGCTCGGTATCGATGACGAACTCGCGATATCGCTTCTCGACATCAAAAACCAAACCGAGTTTGCTGAGCGTTTCGGAATCAAGGATTTAGGAACACTGAGTGAATGGAATAAAAAGATTGAGGAATCCGGCGGACTTATGAAAGACATCCATGCGTGGGCGAAGAGGCTCACCCCCAACGTAGTCTCAGCGCTCTACCGTGAAGCCACAAAAACTGGCCGTGCGGCCGAGGTGAAAGCGTGGATGGAAATTGTGGAAGGTATGTAATCAAATATGGATACCAAACACGAAAAAAAGATCTTAACAATCGATGAGGCGGCAGCAATTCTCTCTGAAACGCTCGAGGAAGTGGCAGAGCGGAAGACCACTGTGCGCCGGGCGACCGCCGTTGCCCGCCTCGCACTCGCATTCGCCAAGGTCGTCGAGATTTCACAGCTTAAAGCAAGAGTGGAATTTTTGGAACAAATATTGAAAAAGAGAACATAATATGAAAAACATTGCAACCATATTGAATCGAGGAAACCTCACGCCGCGAGAGAAGTTTCTCCTCCTGATCCACAACGATATTCAACGAACAAAGACGGGGAAGGATATTCTTACGGAGGCTGATAAGGCTGCGCTCGAGAACTGGAAGGCGAAGACTAGTGAGGAAGTGCGGGAATGGAACCAGTTGAACGAGGGATGGAAGTACTGCGGCCGCATGGAGATCGAAGCCGAGCTGGCGTACAAAGACGCCCAAGCTGTTCACCTCTCACAATTGCCCATTATTCTCAATCTGTTGTTCTATCCCGCAGATCGGCGAGCAGGGTTCTGCATCGACAACCTGAAGCGCATCAAGAAGGTAACGATCGAGGAGGCAGTCGAAATCACGCGGAAGCAGAAAGAGGTCAAACTCAAGGAGGGCATGGATTTCGATTATGCCGTGTACCAACTGGCATTCGAATTGCTCGATCTGGAGGACCGGAAGCGTCTGAACGAACTCTATGCCGACGTTGAATTCGATCACCAATACCTCGATCAGGAGGAGATCATTGCCCACCTCTACGGTGGAAAAAAAGAACTGAATGATGCGGCGAAAAAAATGTTGGCCGATCTCGTAGCCGAACAGAGCTACAACAAGTTTGCTAAAGAGTATCAGCTCTTCCACTATTTCGCCTGCATACCCCTCCTTGAGGTAGCCCGGTATTTTCTCAAAAGCCATGGGGTCGTGATTACGGGCGATCCGCTAGCCAAGGATCAAGAAGCGCGTGAGGAGGACGATGACATCCACGATGCCGTGACGAAGGCGATGCAGCACTATGCCAAAGAGCATACTATGACCATCAAGGCCATGCTTCGCGAGGCATGCCGACGCTGGCTTGACGATGGGCTCATCGAAGAATACACACCGCTTGCGGCAAGCGATGATGCTGAACTTTTGAAACGGTGGTTCCAAAGCAAGGTGAAAGCAAGAAAAACGTTACGCAAGCATGTCGCCTCTGGAGAGCTTGCCTTGAGGGAGCGTACTGAGGAAGAAACCAGAAAAGAGAAACTTTGGAGCAAGGGTCTCTACGATAGTGAGTTCGCCTCGGCTGCCATGATTTTCGAAAACCTGAATATCGAGCCGAGCCTCAAAGGCGAACTTGATGAAAAAAGAGCATTCGAAACCTTTAACAATACAGTGATCACCGGAACAAGTCTCTATGCCTTTGGCGGAGCATATGCATTCGTCAAGGATTTCAAAAAGCGGGTCGACACTTACGACCCGAACCTTGGCCTCGTGTACGCTGAAAATGACCCCGATCACACGGACGAGCATCTCGACCAAGAGCTCTTGATTTGCAGCCTTGCAGGAAACCGAGAACCAGGCGCCTTCAGTCGATATGGTATGAGTGTGACGATGCTCTCAAACCTTCTCTATGCACAGACATTGTTTGAAGAATTCAGAAAAAACGGGACATTGTTTCTCAGATTCAAAGATGAGGAAATAGCGAAAATATTTGCCGAACGGCGACAACTGCTCATCAATGGCTATGCCATTCTCCTTGGTTTCGAGACTGTGTTCAAAAAGCTTTCCCCCATCTACGAGACAGATATGGCGGAGCATGTCTCCGAGAGACTCGCTGCCTTGCGGGAAAACATGGAGCAGCTCAACAAGGCGATCCGAACTGCGACAAACATAGACGAGGAATCGAATACCACAAAGAACCGCCTCTTTCATGAGAAAGAGACGATGCCGTTCGAGGAGGATGTGACGATTGATATCGCTACCGTTGAGCCAGATCAGAAAACCATTGAGGAACACGAAGCGAAGGTGAGAGCAATCTTTCCGGAGCTATAGGCTACATGCGTATTAGTCAACAATGTACCAGGAAATCCGAAGGATAATGTAGAGATGATTGCTTATTCTGTCAGCCAAAAAAATATCTGATTTTCAAGCTCCTGTTGGAGATCAAATGAATTACTGTGAGATAAAATTCCAAGATATGAATGAATGCTTTGATTTAGTGACTCGAGCGTCCATTGGCCACGTTTATAGAGCAAAATATTGTCATGTATTTTATTGAATACTCTGTTCCTGGTTTTATTTCTCGGTATCACAAAATGAGGAAAAGAAACGTAACCCAAAAAATCTACGCCTTGGCTAAATTTTCTAACAGTAACTTTATTGGGATGCAATTCAAGCTTGAGAAATTCTTTAAGGAATGTAGTGATACGTTTCACAATATCTAAACAGTGATCTCTTTGGGGGTGTAGTATCACAAAATCATCGGCATAACGAATGTAGTGTTTTTCTTTCAACTGATGCTTTACAAATTGGTCGAGCTCGTTCAGGTACACGTTGGCAAAAAGTTGCGAGGTAAGATTGCCGATAGGCACTCCTTTGGGGTTTTCCGGATCAACCGTAAACTCCGAACGAAAACTTGAAACAACCTCGCGTAGTAACCATCGCGTGTCAGGATCGGCAATATGTCTAAAGAGTATATCGAGCAAAACATTGTGATCGATGGTGGCAAAAAATTTTCTGATGTCGCATTTCAGTACCCAGCATGTGCTTGTCCAGTTTTTGCTGACTTGCCGAGCATGTTTAGTAAAAGCTTTGATTCCTCGATGAGTGCCTTTATTAATTCTGCAAGAATAGGAATCATAAATAAATGTTGGTTCGAAAATTGGGTTAAGATGTTTCACAATCGCGTGGTGTAACACTCGATCCCGAACCGATGCTTTATGGATATGCCGGACCTTCGGGTCTTGTACAAAGAAAGAGAAGTATCCGGAATGCTTGTACGTTCTATCCTCAAGCACCCTCCGAAGATACCAGAGATTATCCTCCAACCGATATTCAAAAATAAGTGTATCGCGGCGATGTTTTTTGCCAATCCGAAATTCTCTCCACGAAGTAACCAAATTCTCTATATTAATAATTTGATCAAAAATATTATGGAAAACTCTCATGGCTATGATGGAAAATTTAGCTTAGATATCCCTATCTTCAAAAAAACGTATGATTTTTTCAAAGAGTTCTACATTTTCGAGCTCGATTTCCCAAAGAAAGATCGCTATACGTTAGGCCAATATTGCGAAGAATATATTTTACAAATCTTGAAGGATATTATGTTGGCCGCCCAAATCACAAAAGATCGCAAATTACCCATACTAGAATCTGCAAGCGGCAAGCTTGATATGTTAAAAGTTTTTATCCGATTAACAAACGACGTTGATGCGCTGAGCGATAAGCGATACGTTGTTTGCCAAAACCATATCCAGGAAATTGGCAAAATGCTTGGCGGATGGATCCGATCAACGCGAGAGTAATGAAGAGGCCTTCTAAGAAGGCCTCTTCATCCAGATTAACAAAACTACCGAGAGGGACAGACGCCCAGATTGGAGTTCGTGTTGTCGCGGGTATCGTTGTTGACGTTGAGACCGTCCGAATCGAAGTTGCCAACGTTGACGAAGTTGCCGTCGGACGACTGAACCTGTGTGTTTTGTTCCTTCCCCATCACCGGATAATTTCAACAAGGAAATATCTCCTGAATTTTACGTAGTGGCAGCCCGTGCACAAGGCATCCACATTGAAACAAAACACGTAGTTTCGTTGTTCTTACGTTTTGCCACCGCGCGCTTTCTATAACCGATATGCCACAGAAACTCCGGCGGAATATGCAAAAAGGAGATCCGTAAGATTAAACCTATGCAGCCTAATCTCTAGTAACAAAGCTCGCCATTAGTATGGCATACGTTTTATGATTGCGAAAGTTGGCAAAAATGTTTCATATTCTGTATAGTTAAAGAAATAGCTATGCCTTTTGAAGCTTACAAAATTTACGACGAATACGAACCGAATAAATACAAGACTTCTACTCAGAAAAAGGTTGAGCAGGCTTTAGACATTGCCAAAAAAGAGAATCTCATACCTGAAGCTAAAGAAACAAACATCGAATTCAATGAAGCCAGAGAACTATTCGGCAAAGATTTTCTGGGACCCGAATCGGTTAAAACGACATATGGCGTCGAACTTACCCCTGAAGAATTGCAGGAGATTGAAAACATCCCGTTTACTCGAGAAGAGCTTGAACAAGCAAAACATCTTAAGATGATGCTTGTGTTGCGGGTATCGCATGATAAGGATGGAAACCTGCTTACCATCAAACAATTGCGAGAACAATTCGGGTCCGATGATGCATTGGGAGATCCCGCAAAGAAGAAAACGAATTTGTTTTGGAAATCACAGGATTGGTATAACGACCAAGAATTTGCAACAAAACCGACACCGCAACTCAAATGGAGCCTGGTAACAAAAGACGTGCTCCAGGAATCATTGGATAAAAATTGGGATCAACAAGAGGAGGTTCTTAAAAAGTGGGCAAAAGACAATAATATAGATCCGAATACTATTAAACGCAGAACCCCCGTAGAAATCATCTATGACACTCTCCTCTATTATGGTGCAAACAAAGAATCATTATTAGAATCTACCTGGGATTGGTCTGCCGTTCAGTCGTCCGACGGCAGCTTCGTCGACGTTGGCAGCTTCGATTCGGGCGGTCTCGACGTCAGCGACGATACCCGCGACGGCACGAGCTCCAGTCTGGGCGTCTGTCCCTCTCGGTAGTTTCCCCTTGGGTGCTTGATTGTCTTGGTTCTTCTTGATTCCTTGGACGTTCGAAAAAATTTTTGAAACTGGTACAATCAATTCATAACCGTATAACACTTACAATATGCCCAAAGAACAATTTCCATCAATGCCTAATCTACCTACCACTCCGGAGCGCGTTATTGAGGAAAAAGGTGTTGATAGTACAAAAGAGAAGCAAAAACTTTCTCCTGAGCAACTTGAAACACGAGTCCAAGAGCTTATGGACCTCTCCGCCGCAAGAGTCGAAGCATCAAAGCACGTCCGTGAATCGTGGGGCGGTCTTACAAAAACCGAACGAGAAGAATTGAAGGCTCAAGGCGATGATGCGGTTGCGGCTCAATTTGACGCACTTAAAATTGATCCTGAAATGGCAGAATTTTCCGAGAATGTTCTTGCTGAATATGATGCGCGTATTCAAGAACTGGGCAGTAACTCCAAAGTAATGGAGACGTATAAAGAGCGCTTTGAAGGCATGAAGGATACGTTAGCCAACGTTCTAACCTATGAACATCTCCAAAAAGAACTTAGCGCTGTCACGAATAGTGAACAAAAACTTCGCGTGCTCTATGAAAAAATAGGACGCGCACCGGGCCCGATTGAACGCACCAAGCTTACCGATCTCACAAATCGGAGAGAGGAACTACAAAACAATGTAACTGCTTTTGAATTAGATCCGGCATCAATTGATATGCTACGCCGGAGAGAGGTTCGGCGCACGCAACAAGATTTAGAGCGTTATAGTTTTGCCGAGACAGAATCGCGCACCAAGCTTATTCAAGACGTCTTACCTGATTTATTGCGCGGCGCGCCTATTTTGTTTCAAGGCGAAACAGGTTCTGGCAAGACTCAGCTTGCTAAATACATTTCTCATAGATTTCTGGGTTACGAAGTTGCGCCAATCTCCATTTCCGAACAAATCAAAGAATCTCAAATCATGGGACGTGTTACCCTCAAAGATGGCGCTACTGATTTTCTGTATTCAGAACTTGTGAAAAGCATGAAGGAAGGGCGTCCCGTTATTTTGGATGAAATGAACCTTATGCCTCATGAATTTCAAGGCATTTTGAACGAAATTTTTCAGTTACGTGTGGGCAGTTCATGGAAGCATCCTTCAACAGGAGAATCAATCAAGGTTGCCCCCGGATTTGTTATTTTTGCCACCGCTAATCTTAAATCAGAACGCTATAAGCAACGCTACGAACTTGATGTTGCCACGCTTCGCCGTTTTATCGGCGGTGCGGGGGCGAAAGAAATTCATTATCTAGATCTCGGCAAAAAGAACAAAGAAGGTGAATATATTGCTCCTGAGACGCTTACTATTCTTGCGGGTGTACTTGCAGATCGAAATGGCGCCATTGCGTGGGACGAACAAGAAGCACCACAAAAACTCGATGCGTTAAAGCGTTTTGTCGGCGCGTGCCGTAAGATTCAGGAAGATTTTACTTTGAGCATGCGAGAAGGTGGTGAAGATTCATTAGCGCGTAGCGATAAACTTGCCTTTAAAGAACTCGTTATTACCTTAAAAGATCAAATTGAAATCATGAAAGCCTGGAAGGCCTCTGGTTTTGCTGAACCATTAGAAAATGTTGTGCTCCGAGAATTTTTCAGAAAGGCAGAAATCAGCGGTCGAGCCGCCAAGGATCGTGAAAATATGATTAAAGTATTTATGGCGAATAAATTTTTCAAGGACACTAATCCAGAAGAATTTGATATCCAAGGATTATCTTCTAAAACAGTCCGTCAGTGGCAGGGTAAAGAATAATGACCATTCGTTGATACGCGTATCGAATCATGCCTTTTGAAGCCTACAAAATTTACGACGAATACGAGCCCAACAAGTACAAAACTTCCACGCAAAAGAAGGTGGCTCAGGCTTTAGATATTGCCAAGAAAGAAAATCTTGTGCCTGAGGCAAAGGAAGTAACTATTGAGTTCAATGAGGCCCAAGAACTATTAGGTAAGGATTTTTTGGGTCCTGAAGCTGTCAAAGCAACGTTCGGGATTGAACTCTCTCCTGATGAACTTGGACGTATCGAAAACATCCCATTTACTCGAGAAGAATTAGAACAGGCAAAACAACTTGGCATGATGCTCGTCTTACGCATACCAAGAATCGGTAAGGATAAAACTGCAAAACCTTTTAGCATTAACAATGTGCGGGGAGTTTTTAAGGCGGGAGACAAGTTGGGTAATCCCACCAAGAAAAAAACAAAGATATTTTACGATCAGGATTGGTATAATAATGAATCGTTTGCTACACAGGTTACGCCTTCACTCGGGTGGAGTTTAGTTATGAAAGAAGTCTTACAGGAATCACGCAGTAAAAACTGGGATCAGCAAGAAGAGGTTCTCAAGAGTTGGGCCAAACAAAACAATATTGATCCTGCTTCAGTAAAACGTAGGACTCCCGTTGAGATCATCTACGATACTCTTTTGTATTATGGTGCGAACAAAGAATCTCTCCTCGAAAGTTCTTATGACTGGTCTGCCGTTCAGTCGTCCGGCGGCAGCTTCGTCTTCGTTGGCCGCTTCGATTCGGACGGTCTCAACGTCTACAGCGATACCCGCGACGGCACGAGCTCCGATCTGGGCGTCTGTCCCTCTCGGTAGTTTCCCCTTGGGTGCTTGGATCTCTTGATTCTTTTTGATTCCTTGGACGTTCGAAAAAATTTTTTATAACTATCTCAATGCAAGAATCATTCCCTACAAATCGGATGGAACCTCCTCGTAATACACCAAAACAGGAGGTTCCTAAAAAAGAACGTGAAATTGATGCCCCTGCGGTTGAGGAGTTTTTGAATCGGGAGACAGAGCTTTTGTCCGCCTATGGATTAAAGGGCGACATTACCTTAGAACGGGGCAATGGCGGCTGGGCGTTTGATTTTCAAAATCGAAAACTTATCTACGATCCCAACTTCTTTATCGAACGCGGGTATAATCTTCAGGAAACCCTCTTTGCCACGACACATGAACTCATGGCCCACTACGGCGAGCTCCTGCGCGATCCGGAGCTCATTTTAAAAGAGGCTAAGCGTTATAGTGCAAAAGAACATCTCCATCTGTTATACAATATTTTTGAGGACGTGTTAGGCAACAGGCGTATCGTTGCTGAGCTTCCGTTTCTCAAGGAAACACGTGAAACTCTCTATCGAGAAAAGATGTTTCCACAAACCGATTACACCGATAAAGCTTCCCATGTCCAATTTACCTATGGGTTTATCCGGCAGATGATGGTGTCCGGTGAGGCAGTACAACTTGGGCTAGATGCACAAACTGCGTTGGACACCTTGCGAAGTTTTGGTTCTGAAAAAATAGATATTTTAGATCTTGTCACGACACCAACCATTGATCCCAAAGATCGTTTTCGCATTATGCGAACGATCGTTGAACCTATCTACCGGGAACTTTACGAGAAAGACCTAGAGGAAGAAAAGAAGAATGGTAAAAAAGATCAGGGGCAAGTATCACCAACAGACACTACGGTTTCCGATAAGCCGCAACAGGGTCAAGGTTCGGGTCAGGAAAAAAGAAAATGGTGGCAGAGAAAAAGGGAAACACCGCAAGAAGGCAAAGGAAAAGAAGAAAAGCCGGGTAACGAGGGTGATAAAAAAACCAGCGATCGTGCTGCGAAAGAAGCGGCTCAGAAGAAGTTTAAAGAACAATACAAAACATACCACGACAGCCACCCTGAACCTATCACCTACGAAGAAGAGAAACAGATCAAGAAAATGATGGAAGAGATTGTCGCCAAGAAAGGCGGAGCACCAACGCTAGAACAGAATATTCTTGAAGAATGGGCTCGTGAACACGGAGTTAACGCTGAGGATGTTCTTGGGTATCGTAAGGAATATGCAGAAATTGCTCCGCTCGTCGCTGAATTGCGAGAAGTATTTAAACAGATTATTTCTCGACGCCTCAAAGAACGTTGGAAGTTTTCGCCACAGCTCGAGACGGAAGGTGAAGAATTATCCGAAGACACGCTCGTCGAATCTTCCATCGAATCTCGGATGGGCGGAGAGCCACACGCATTTCGTGAACTTGAAAAACATCAGAAAGAACAAAAAGGTTATGGTATGTTGGACATGTCTCTCGTAAACGATCTTTCTGGTTCTATGAGCGAAGGCGGTAAGTTAGAAATGGACCGGAAGAGTAAACTACTATTCTTGGAATCGCTCGCTGATTTTCAAAAGGAAATCAAACAAGCTGAATATGAAAGCGGTATAGTCCTTGGTCTTCAGGTAAGAACAGAGACAAGGGCCTTTGGTGACTTTGGCGATACCGAACTGAAAGAACTTTCGCCGGAGTTGTCAGAGAAAGATAGGGTTGGTATTTGGAAGAAAATGCATAAAGCAGGAGGAGGCACTCCTGATTACCTTTCTTTGGATGCGGTCCTGAAATCAATTACGCAAGAGCAAGAGAAAGAATTGCGAGAAAAAACGAGAAGAAAGGTGGTCGTGGTACTTTCTGATGGAGAGAGTCAGGATGCCTCTCGGGTTCAGGGCATCCTTCGTGAATTGCGCAGCAAAGGAGTTATTGTGTTGGGTCTTGGTATGACTGAATCAGGCGGAGCTGTTAAAGAAACCTACAAACCCGATGCTGAAGTTATTGCTGACATCAAAACATTGCCACAGGCGGTCCAAAACGTTATTCTAAAATATACACAAGACCTATAGCATGCCCTTCGAAGCCTACAAAATCTACGACGAATACGAGCCGAATAAATACAAAACCTCTACACAAAAGAAAGTAGCGCAAGCTTTGGATATTGCAAAAAAAGAAAATCTTGTACCAGAGGCCAAAGAAGGATCCATTGAATTTACCGAGGCCCAAGAAATATTTGGTAAAGACTTTCTAGGACCCGAAGCCATTAAAGCCACGTATGGCGTTGAACTTAGTCCAGAAGAATCAGAAAAAATAGAGACAATACCCTTTACGCGAGAAGAACTAGAACAGGCAAAGAAATTGGGAATGATGCTTGTCTTAAGAGTATCAAGACTTGGCGAAGGGAAAACCGAAAAACCGCTAACTATCGATCAAATACGTGAGAGGTTCTCAAGTGGCGACACATTAGGCAATCCCAAGAAAAAGAAGCAAAAAATGTTCGTGAGCAAAAAAGGTGAAGGGTGGTATGACGCTGAAAAATTCGCTATCGAAGATACTCCGAAGCTCGGTTGGGGTCTTGTGGCAAGATCGGTATTACCCGATTCATTAGGAAAAAACTGGGACCAACAAGAAGAGGTTCTCAAAGACTGGGCTAAACAGAATAACATTGATCCTGCTTCAGTAAAGCGAAGAACTCCTGTAGAAATTGCGTACGATACGTTTTTATATTATGGCGCCAATAAAGAATCGCTCTTAGAAGATAAATGGGACTGGACCGGTGTTCAGTCGTCCGGCGGCGGCTTCGTCCTCGTTGGCAGCTTCGATTCGGGCGGTCTCAGCGTCCGCAGCGTTTCCCGCGGCAGCACTTACTCCACTCTGGGCGTCTGTCCCTCTCGGTAGTTTCGCCTTGGGTGCTTGATTGTCTTGGTTCTTCTTGATTCCTTGGACGTTCGAAAAATTTTTTATAATCACATTTCACCCACCCTTGACGCTCAGGGTGGTTTGCGTCATTCCTTTGGGTGTATGAACAATCAACTAAAGGGGGCGGCAGGCACGGCGTCCTCAACCAATCCACCGCTGCCAACAAAGGTCGCCTACTGTTTGTACGCAAGAAAATCAACGGAATCAGAGGAACAGCAGGTGCTTTCCATCGATTCTCAAATCAAAGAAATGATCAAGATTGCCGAGCGGGATGGTTTGGAGATCACAGAGATTAGAAAGGAGAGCCATTCTGCTAAGGCGACAGGACAGCGTGAGGTGTTCAATGAACTCCTCAAGGATATACGCGGAGGTAAGTTTAATGGAATCCTGACCTGGGCGCCAGATAGGCTTTCAAGAAATGCGGGCGATCTTGGAAGCCTTGTCGATCTCATGGATCAGAAGCTCCTCATCGAAATCCGAACTTTTTCACAGAAATTCTCCAATAGCCCAAGCGAAAAATTCATGCTGATGATTCTGTGTTCCACCGCCAAGCTTGAAAATGACAATAAGTCAGAGAACGTAAAACGCGGATTGCGCACACGCTGCGAACAAGGACTTCGTCCCTCTGTCGCGCCAACAGGTTATCTGAATGAGAAACGAAAGGATAAGCCCTGTGAAGTGATTGTCGATCCGGTACGAGCACCCATCATCAAACAAATGTTTGAGAAGGTGGCGCATGAAGGATGGAGCGGCCGCCGCTTGTATCAATGGCTTCGGAACGATGTAGATTTCAAAACGGGAAATGGAAAACATCTCTCGCTCTCAAACATCTTCCTCATTCTCCAGAAAACCTTCTATTACGGCGTCTTCGAATTCCCCGAAGGATCAGGGAATTGGTATACAGGGACTCATACTCCTATCATTACCAAAGAGTTGTACGATCGCGCGCGGGAACAGCTTGTTCGGAGCGAGGTGAAGAATGACAAGGAGTTCGCCTTCACGAAGTTGATAACGTGTGGATTATGCGGATCAGGGATTACCGCCTCCGAGAAATGGAAGTACCAGAAGAATGGGAATACCCACCGTTACGTGTACTACGGATGTACGAAGCGGAGAGATGTAAACTGTCCGTGCGGCTACATCAAAGAAGAAGAGATCATTGAACAAATCATCCCTATCTTGAATACCCTCGATCTAAACGAACTTGGCGTGAAACAAAAATTCAATGATGAGATAACCCGTTACAACAAGTTCAGGAGGATTGCGTTGGGGAAAGCCAAGGAAAAGAATGACGAATCGGATATCTTTGATGTGAAAGCCTATGCCGCCTACATTTTGACTGACGGATCAATCACAGAGAAGCGAGAGCTGCTTTCAAACTTGAAAAGTAGGCTTACGCTCAAAGACAGAACGATCAGTTTGGTGCAGAAAGAAACGGTATAGCGGGGTCATGTGTGGAGAGAGACAACAAGAGCGCGGCAAAATGCTGCGCTATTGTTGTGTGTGAAACGTGTTTCCGTACAGTCGGGTCGGCTCTCGTGGTCGCCCAGGAGTACCGAGAAACACGGTCGCAAAACACCTCTCACTAGTGTGTGCTCCCAGCAGGAATCGGACCTGCATCCTCCCCTTAGGACGGGGATGTTCTATCCATTGAACTACAGGAGCCTTCTCCGTTCGCCCGAACAATTGTAATGGTACCGAAAACATTGTATTTTATCAATGTACATGAAAACGCGTACCGACACTATAGAGAACGCGCTCCACACTCTTTTTAAAAAAAGACTGCGGATCGAGTATCCTCTCCGCGAAATAACGTCCATACATATTGGCGGACCTGCGCACTATATAGTTATGGCGCAACACGAACACGAACTTCTTGAAGCAGTTCGCCTCGCGCGTGCCTATCGCATGCCGTATGTGGTGATCGGGGAAGCATCGAACATCATTGCGGAGGACATTGGATTTAACGGCCTTGTGATACAAAACCGTATTGCGGACTGTACGATAGATAAAAGCACTCATTCCATCACTGTCGGCGCGGGATACAACCTCCTCGCATTAATAAAAAGGATAAACGCAATAGGATTGGCGGGCATGGAACGCATGGCAGGTATCCCAGGCACAATAGGTGGCGCAATCTATGGATGCGCGGGTGCCTATGGCCAAGAAATTAAGGATTGCCTCCATCACGTACAAATATATGACGGGCGCACCGTGCGGTGGCTTACGCGCGATGCATGTATGTTTCGCTACCGCTCAAGTATCTTCAAAAAGAAAAAGAATTGGATCATCCTTGCAGCGACATTCACCTACACACATGCGCATCCTGCGGCACTCAAAAAAATCTCGCGCGATACGATACGCCTTCGTGAAAAAAAGTATCCACGTGGAATGCGCTGCCCAGGAAGCTTTTTTAAAAATCTTGTCATCAAAATGATATCCCCTGCCTCGTTACGCGATGAGTTCATGAAAAAAATACCGCCAGAAAAAATAACATTTGGAAAACTCGCAAGTGGATACCTCCTCGAAGAAGCGGGCGCGATGGGACTTGCCGAGCACGACATTGCCGTCGCGGCCTATCATGGAAACCTTATCTACAACAAAGGAAACGGAACGGCACATGATCTCGCAAGACTCGTAAAGCGCCTAAAACATCGCGTACAGAAAAAATTCGGAATTGAACTCTCAGAAGAAGTACAGTATATATAAGGAAGAGCAACGGGCCTATAGTAAATCGGTATTACGCCTCCATGGCATGGAGGAAGGCGGGGTTCGATTCCCCGTAGGTCCACCACAACAAGCAAACCGCTTTGCTTGTGTAGGGAATCGAAAGTCGGAGCATGTGCACATCAGTGCACGCGAGACGGGGTCGCGACTTTTTGCGAAGCAAAAAAGTTGTGACCGCTTCCCCGTAGGTCCACCAAAATTCATCTTATGCATATCATATTCGGCATTCTGGGACTTCTCATAATATCCGTTGCGATTTGGCTCAAAAACGAAAAACGACAAGATGTGTTATTCATGATCGGTGGCGTGTTCCTCCTCGTCTATAGCATAAACATCCGTGATAGTATCTTTATCATCCTGCAAATTGTGTTTATCGCTTCGGCAACGATAGAACTCCTACAACTTCGCGGAAAGAAAAACGAAGGAAAGAAATAATAGTACCGGCTCATGAAACAAATTGTATTTGCAACCGGCAATCACTCAAAACTCGCGCAAATTCGATTTGTCGCCGGGCATTACGATATTCCGATCGAAATCATAAATGGAAAAGAGACGTATGGTGACAATGCATCCTACGAAGAAATAGGCGACAATGTTTCCGATGTGGCGCGAAACGGAGCCATTATGGTAGCGAAACGCATCGGCGTACCTGTGATCACTGAAGACACCGACTTTCGCGTCGACGCACTGGGTGGAATCCCAGGTATTCACGCAGGAGCATTTTTGAAGCAATATGGAAGAGGTGAAATTTTGTACCGAATGCGAGATGTAAAAAATCGCAATGCGGCTATACGCTCCGCCGTCGCCTATGCGACACCGGAAGGCACATGCAACGTATTTCATCGCACAATAGAAGGACATATTGCTCATGAAGAACATTATGGCGATTATCCTGATTGGATCGCACCGAATGAGCATAACGCGTATGGCGGCGGCTATAACGCAATTTTTATCCCGCAGGATCGAGAAAAAACTCTTGCAGAAATAAGCCCCGAAGAAGCAATGCCGTGGTCCTATCGAGAACAAAACTTCGTAAATGTGTTAACCTATATAATAGGACTACCAGAATAATCTTCAAGTAACACACTATGCCACGCGCAAAAATCATCATCGTAGGAGGAGGCCTCAACGGGCTCGGGTGCGCAAAACGTCTTACGGAGCAAGGAGAGGATTTTTTGTTGGTGAGCGAAAATATCGGCGGACGTGTGAAAACATCCCCCGACGGACAAACCAATTACGGCGCATATTATATCACGGCCGATTGCGCAAACATTATGCCGTATATCACCAAAAAAGACTTGGTGCATTTTGCCAAAGCCCATTTTCATTCGGGACACACGCAATACCGCGCTTTCTCGCTCCGTATGCTGCGCCACATTCCAGCAGGACTGCGCCTTTTAAAAGAGCTGTTTATATTTCGCCGCCATGTACAAGCAGCACGCGCGCGCGCCATGCATACTCCTTATCGAGAGCTGATCGAAGCAGATCCCTACTTGAAACGGTACTATCATCAGAACGCAAAAGAATTTATCAAGGAAAAGAACCTCGAAGCATTAACGAAAGAGTACCTTGAACAATTTCTGTGGGCGGCATATTTTACCGATCCGCGCGAAGTACCGACCACCATCTTCCTCGGCGTGCTTTCGACTATCATCATTCCAAGTTATTCATTCATCTTTCATTTTGATATCCTCACCAAACCTTTCAAAAACAAAATCATTATAGATCGCGTGACGTCGCTTGCACGGCACGCAAACAACACGTTTACTCTTGAAACCAAATCCGGAACTCAATACGAATGTGATATTCTCATCCTCGCCACCCCTATGGATATCGCGAATACGCTCATTACTCCTCAAAAGATCAAAGGGCAAATTAATGTAAACTACTATCATCTTCGTGGTGTCATCAAAAAAGAATATGACGTACCGTGGTATAATTTCTTCCCCATTGAAGAAGAGGCTGCAATTTCTCATGAGCCGAATGGCACATTTCTGTATTTTTACAACGGAGACGATCGCATTGGAAAGTATTTTGACACCTGGGAAGTAATCACTAAGGGCACGTGGCAGCCCGCACTTTTTTTCTTCGGCGATGAATACATTAATGAACATCCTGAACCGAATATTTATCTCGCAAACGATCATGATGTACCAAGCACGGAAGATGCGTTTATTAACGGACACTATATCGCGAACTGCGTCCTTCACGCACTCCACAGCCAGATTCCTCAATAATACGGCACGCCTTGTATTTCAGAAAAAACTATCCTACAATGACCTCACGATTACTTATGTACGGGCTCGTAGCTCAGTTGGTTAGAGTACTTCGTTGACATCGAAGGGGTCAGCCGTTCGAATCGGCTCGAGCCCACCCTTAAAAAACATAAGACGCGGTCACGGTATGATTAAATTAATTATCTTTGATTATGATGGCGTCATTCTAGATTCTTTTCCCGCGATTCATCGCGTATATTTGAATATTTGCAAGACATTGGGTATCCCCTGTCCTGAAGATTTAGAGGAATTTAGAAAAGTATATGGTAAAAACTATAAAGAATGTTTGTCCAATCTCGGGGTGACCGACGAACAGGTGGTACGCCAGGCGGAAGAGATGTATGTAGACGAGATTAAAACTCAAAAATACAATGCCTATCCGAATATACAAGAAGTGCTTCGGGAGCTACATCAAAACTATACGCTCGTGGTATTATCATCAAATTATGCAAACGAAATACGTCGTAATCTCGAACTCAATCAACTAGACTCGTTTTTTGATGATGTCGTCGGCAAAACTGATCTTACACGTTTCATCAAGAAAAACGTCGTACCTGATATTTTGAACAGATTTAATGTGGGAGTTGATGAAGTCATTATGATTGGAGACAGAAATGTCGACTATACCATGGCACGCGAAAATAATATTCGCCATTTTATCCTTGCCCATTACGGGTGGGGTTATGATCCCTCAACCATTGATCCCGAAACACCTATTGCACACAATACGTTAGATTTACTCACTATAATTAGTGGCATCGACAGTCCAAGCCATGAAAAATAACGAAGAAATAAAATCAGTTCCATTGGATATTGCTTCTTTGAAATTTCCGGAAAGGCTTACCCAAAAAGATAAGGAACTGATTATTGAGCAATGTATCTTGCAACACGCAACTTCTAGAGAACAAATTCTGGGCTTTGCAGAAGCATACATCTCCGCCAAGACATTAGGATCTGATACGGAGAAACTCGCCGCGCTTACCCCTTCCGAGATGAAAGAGTATATCATGCGGTGGGCGGAAATAATAGAAAAAAGAAATCAAAAAGGGTTCAGAAGGATTCCAGTACGTTTTGCCAATATGACACGCGGCATTGATCCCGAAAATATTGAAAGAGCACTTGAAGGGTTAATCGATGCCTTTATTGGCAACGCAGTAAACCCATTAGAATATTACACAGACTTTGAAACAATTCATCCTTTTGAAGACGGGAATGGCCGTGTAGGCGATCTATTGTGGAAACTTGCAATAATACGAGAAACTGGAGAGTGGCCGGAAACTCTGCCGCCCGATGTATTTGGTAGTCACTAGATGCTACAGAGATTCTTCGGAGCGCCTCAGAATGACAAAACGAGAGCATTTTTACCTTCCATTCAGAATGACAAATAAGATTCTTTTCTGCTATAATCAAAGCGTATTAACTCTTAAAAACGATACTGCCTTGTGCCGGCTGGATGCAGTGCGAGGAAAAACCGAGCACCGAAACGAGGAATACTAACAGTATTTCGAGTGAGGAGCGCAAGTTTTGACAAAGAAATGCGCCAGCCGACATGAGGCAGACACATATGGAAGAACAATCACCTCTTATTAATGTAGTAAAATCCGCAATGCCTGCGGTGGTAAGCATTGTCATCTCGAAAGATTTGCGCGAGCTCGAAAAAGAAATTTATACCCAAATGTATCCCTACATTCCCCAGGGGGAAGAACAGCCCCATATTTCCCCCGAGGATGTCGACGAAAAAGGCATGGTAAAAATTGGAGGGGGGTCCGGTTTTGTCGTTGATCCAAGTGGAATTATTCTCACAAACCGCCATGTGGTGAGCGAACCAAATGCCTCCTACGCAGTACTCACCGACGACAACAAGACCTATGCAGCAACTATTCTCGCACGCGATCCTATCAATGATGTTGCGATCTTGAAAATTGATGCGCATGACCTCCCCACACTTACCCTCGGCGATTCGGCGCGCATTACGCTTGGTCAGCAAGCTATTGCTATCGGCAATGCGCTTGGCATGTTCAAAAATACTGTTTCAAGCGGAATTGTATCGGGCATCGCGCGCCATATCCCCGCACAAATCGAACCCGGAGAAAAACCAACAGAAGAACTGCGCGGTTTAATCCAGACAGATACTGCGATCAATCCCGGAAACTCGGGTGGACCTCTCTTGAACATTTTTGGCGAGGTTATGGGCATCAATACCGCTATCATTTTTGGCGCACAAAATATCGGATTCGCGCTTCCTATCAATGCAGCAAAAAAAGATCTTGCGGATCTCAAGGAGTTTGGAAGAATACGCAAACCGCTCCTTGGTATAAAGTACGTGATCTTAGACGATGCATTGCAACGGCATTTCAAACTCCCTGTTAATTACGGCGCGCTGGTCGTACGGCAGGACCCGGGAGATAATGCCATTGTCCCTCACTCCCCGGCATCAAAGGCAGGCATCAAAGAACAAGACGTCATTCTCGAATGCAACGAAGAAAAAGTAACGCGAGATCTTACCCTCCAGGACATGCTTGATCGGTATGAAGTGGGCGACGAACTTATGCTCAAAGTCTTGCGCAATGGAAAAGAAATCACTGCTGCAGTAAAACTGGTAGAAAGAAAATAAAAAATGCTGTATAACAAATAACACCGTAGATTTCTCTTACCGCGGTGTTATTTGTTATTCTGAGAGTTCAAGCATTTCTAACACTTCATCCAAAATATCTTGCGGAATAGGATTCCGCTTGGGGCTCACTCCAGGATAGCGCCATGCACTAATCATGGTAACCGCTTCGCCACTCAATTTTGAATGTTGATTTTTGGATGCTGATTTTTTTTGATACATCACCCAAATTTCTTGCATATTCTTTGAAGACCCCGCAGGCTGCATACAGGCGACAGTATGCGGCGCAATGCCTTCTTCAATGCGTGCGGGATGGCGCACGATACGCTTAAGTCGTGACTCAGAAAGCCCGTAAAATCTCATTTTTCGTTGAATATGTTGCGTCCAAAGAAATGTTCCCGTGCGAATGAACATATAAGCCAACTTAATGTATGGGAACAAAATACCATAAACCCACGTTTATATCTATAGAAGCAAAAAAAATGGGGGGGGTTGACAGAGAACTACCCTCCTGCCACCATTATGGTGGTATGGAACACTCCTGAACATCATGATTCACGATCACAGGCATCGCAGTAGTGAAACCAACGAGTTTGATCTCATCGCGCGTGCGCAAGAAGGAGACGATAATGCTCTCGAAATTCTCATTCATACACACCTTAATCAGGTGTATTACTTTATACTCCAGCTTAATAAAAACCCAAAAGACGCAGAAGATATTGCACAAGAAACATTTATTAAAATGTGGAAAAAACTTTCACACTACAAACCAACAGGAAAATTCACTACTTGGCTGCTCACTATTGCGCGAAACACCACGATCGACTGGATGCGCAAACGACGCGATTATTCATTCTCCGAATTTGAGGACGAAGAAGGAAATAATACTATTGCCGACCGAGTGACAAGCGAAGAAACACCGCCTGATGAGCTGCTTCTTCAGGCGGAGGAAAAACGACATATGCATATGTTGTTAGGTCAATTACCAACCCTGTATCGAGAAGTTGTATTTCTGCGCTATGAAGAACATCTCTCATTTGAAGAAATAGGCACCATACTTCACAAACCAGCCAACACCGTACGAAGCCAGCACAATCGAGCTCTTATTGCACTACGAAAGCTCGTCGCTCACGCACCAAAATAGTGCGCACACACGTTGTATTATTAGAAACCATATGAATACTCCCCATTCCTCCAAGAATCCACTTCCTCACAATTTGTATCACAAAGTAATCGTGGCGGTTGCAATGGAACGTAGGAAATTTTCGCGAGTACAACTCGTTCTCTTTGGCATCCCCGCCATTTTTGCAGGAGCCGCTCTTGTTCCCGCTCTTCATTATGCAATAAAAAGCTTTGGAGAAACGGGATTCTATGAATATGGATCTCTTCTCTTTTCTGACGGCACACTCCTTGTCGCTTCATGGCAAGAATTTGTAAGTTCAATTTTAGAAGCGCTCCCCGTACTTCCACTGATTGCGCTCTCCTCTGTCGCCTTTATCATAGTGCTCTCATGTGCGCGTATTGCAAAACATGTCCGAAGAGCATTGCTGTCAATAAAAACGTTATAATCACAATTTATGGATACACGCACATCATTTTCCTCACGCGTTATTATATGCATCCTATACGGCATTGGTGCATTCATCATAATCCTCGCGGTATTTCAACTTGGCATTTTTATCGGGTATCACAAAGCAAGCGTTGCGTATCAGCGGGGAAGAGCATACTACCAAGCATTTAATAATCCGCGCTACAATATCGCACAGCAATATTTTCCAAGCGCAAACGGAGCAGTAGGAACCATCACCTCAATCAATCTACCAACTTTTATAGTAGAAGGGAGAGATAATATTGAAACGACAATCAGGCTCTCAAGCACTACGGCACTCCGAAAATTTCGAGATGTCATTACCCCCACCGATCTTCACATAAATGATCATGTAATCGTAATAGGATCCTCCGACGAAGCAGGTGTCATGCACGCACGCCTTGTGCGTATCGTACCCGGCATTGCGTCAAGCACCATGGCGCGCATGCCTCACAATCAATAATTCCATAATATAATGACTTATGTATCATGCTCTAAGTGTTTATATTGCTACTCATAAAAAACTAAGCATACTCGTACTTATCTTACTTGTAGGTGCAGGATACTGGGGATGGAATGCACTTTACCCGACAAACACAGAAACACGCTATGTATTTGCCGCAACACAGAAGGGCACTATTGTATCTTCGATAAGTGGGAGCGGGCAAGTATCCGCATCAAATCAAGTAAACCTCCAACCGGAAGCGTCAGGTGAAATCTTGTATCTCAACGCGGTCCCCGGACACTACGTAAAAGCAGGGTCTCTTATTGCACGCCTCGACACTACCACAGCAGAAAAATCGGTGCGAGATGCGGAGGCCAATCTTGAAAGCGCAAAACTATCCTTTCAGAAATTTGAAGAACCTACCGATCCCCTTACTATCATTCAGGCGCAGAACAGTCTCGCACAATCGCAAGAAACACTTCAAAAAACGTATGACGGTGGGTTTAGCGATGTGTCCGATACCTTCTTACAGCTCCCTACTATTATGTCAGGTCTTCAAGATATTATTTACGGTACAGAGGTAAGTAGAAATCAAGACAATACTTCAGCCTACGGTGATTTGGTGAAAGATTATGATCCCAATGTATCGAAATACCAAAATGATGTGCTCACAAAATTTCAAACGGCACAAAACGAATATAACCAAACGTTTAACGATTATAAAACCACTACGCGTTTTTCTGATGCCACCACCACTGAACATATTATCAATGAAACCTATGCAACAACTAAATCCGTTTCAGACACCGTAAAAAGTACAAATGATCTTCTTGGATTTGTGAAAGAAACGTTGAGCACCTACCAGCGTACACCCCCTTCCCTACTTATTACTCAACAAAATACGCTTGCAACCTATATCAGTGAAACCGATTCGCAACTCTCAAATCTTTCCAGTGATATCAGTACGCTTGCCAACACAAAACGCTCTATTGAAGAGGAGCAGTTGAATCTTACAAAACTCCAGCAAGGACCTGATCCGCTTGATCTTGCCGCGCAACAACTTTCGATCCAGCAAAAAGAAAACGCGCTTGCCGATGCGCAAAGTACATTAGCTGATTATTCTGTCTATGCGCCCTTTGATGGTGTGCTGGCAACGGTAAATGCACAGAAATACGATTCAGCATCTCCTTCGACCGTGATCGCCACACTTATCACCCAGCAAAAAATTGCGGAACTTTCATTAAATGAGATCGATGCGGCGAAAGTAAAAGTAGGACAAAAAGCAACGCTCACTTTTGACGCAGTTGATGGGTTAAGTATTGCGGGAACCGTTGCAGAGATAGATACCATAGGAACGGTAAACCAGGGTGTCGTAACCTATAACGTTAAAATAGGATTCGATACGCAAGACGCACGAGTAAAACCAGGAATGAGCGTAAATGCCGCTATTATTACCGATGTCCACCAAGACACGCTCCTCGTACCTAATAGTGCGGTAAAAACGCAAGGGACCACGCATTATGTAGAGACGATTGATAAAACATTATTGGGCAACGTGAGTAATATTGAAAATCCGCAAGGAATTGCCACTACCCTTATTCCGCAACGACGCACCGTAGAAGTTGGTATTTCAGACAATAATTCAACGGAGATTCTAAGCGGCCTCGAGCAAGACGATGAAATTATTGTAAAAACAATTACGGCGACAAAATCCACGACTGCTGCTTCCGCACCGAGCCTTATTGGCGGAGGAGGCGCGCGTGGTGTCACGGGAGGTGGCGGAGGCGGAGCAACATTTCGCGGAAGAATAGGAGGTTAATGAAACCTATATCGGACATGCTAGAAATTAAAAACGTGACAAAAACATATGGCAGTGGCAATGCGGCATTTACTGCGTTATGCGGCGTAAGTTTTGATATACACGAAGGAGAATTTGTCGCCATTATGGGACCTTCCGGGTCAGGAAAGTCAACACTTATGCATATTTTGGGAGCGCTCGATACACCGACAAGCGGCTCTTATTTCCTTGAGGGGAAGGACGTCTCGAAACTCAATGATAATGAGCTTGCCGATATTCGCAGAGAAAAGATAGGATTTGTCTTTCAGGCATTCAATCTCCTCCCGCGCGCAACCGCGCTCCGCAATGTCATGCTACCGCTTGTCTATGAGGAGACAAACCCTGAAGAACGGGAATCGCGCGCATACACCGCATTAAAGGCTGCGGGTCTTGGAGAAGAATATTTTTCCCATCTCTCTAATCAACTTTCAGGGGGACAAATTCAACGCGTGGCAATTGCGCGAGCGCTTGTCAACAATCCTTCGCTTATCTTGGCCGATGAACCCACGGGAAATCTTGATTCAAAAACAGGAGAAATCGTACTTGGGACGTTCCAGGAACTTAACACGCAACATGGACGAACTATTATTCTTATTACCCACGAACCGGATATTGCTGAATATGCAAAGCGGATTATCCACATTAAAGACGGTTTGATTTTAAGCGATACACCGAACATTTCAAAAAAAGTAACATACTCTCTATGACCGCGAACGATATTTTCCAAGAAACATACACTGCGCTCACCTCTAATAAAACGCGTACGGGTCTTACCATGCTTGGCATTATCATTGGTATTAGCTCCGTGATCGCGATGACTGCAATTGGCGCCGGAGCACAAAGATCAATTCAAGCAAGCATCCAGTCTATTGGCTCAAACCTTATTATAGTGACACCCGGAGCGCAGCGAGGACCCGGATACCAAATAAGTGCGGGGCGAGGTTCTGCGCGTACGCTACGGCTGGAAGACGCAGATGCTATTGCGTCGCAGGTCGCATCCGTCAAAGCGGTGGCACCGGAGCTCTCTATCCGCGAACAGGTTACCGCACCGGGTACGAATACGAACGTGTCAGTCATCGGTACGAATGCGAACTATCCCGACGTACGCAATATCCAAATTGACAATGGTTATTTTATCACTGATGCAAACATTCAAGGAATTCAAAAAGTGGCCGTTATCGGCCCTACGGTGCGTGATGATCTGTTCGGCCCAGATACCAATCCTATTGGACAAACTATCCGTATTAAAGGGCTTGATTTTAAGGTAATTGGCATCACAACCACAAAGGGCGGATCAGGATTCAACAGTCAAGATAATATGATTTTTATCCCGATTTCAAGCGCGCAACGTTTCTTTGCGGGCGATACGTATGTAACTACAATCGATGTAGAAGCCGAAAATCAACAGGTAATGACACAAGTACAGGATGATATTACATCGCTTCTTCTCGACCGTCATAAAATCTCTGATCCCACTATGGCTGATTTTAGTACGGTCAATCAAGCTGATATTGTCGCGACCGCATCAAGCGTGGCACAAACCTTCACAATTCTTCTTGCAGCCGTGGCAGGTATTTCTCTTCTTGTGGGAGGGATCGGCATTATGAATATGATGCTTACCACGGTGACCGAACGTACACGAGAAATAGGACTTCGCAAGGCAATCGGTGCAAAGAAAAAAGATATAAGCTTTCAATTTCTCGCAGAGGCAGTCATGTTGACATTCTCAAGTGGTACAATTGGCGTCTTTCTTGGATGGCTCATCTCGTTTTTGATTACATACCTGGGTATTATTCAGACGTCTGTTTCATTCTTTTCCGTACTCCTCGCATTTGGAGTCTCTGCGCTCATTGGAATTATCTTCGGTTACTATCCTGCGTGCAGAGCAGCAAGCCTTAACCCTATCGAAGCATTGCGTTATGAGTAAATAATAAAATAACAATATTTAAAATGTATGAATAACAAAATTCTTATGATTCTCGTGGGGGTGATCGTGGTGGGAGGGGGTGCGTTTTATGCAGGCATGAAATACAATGCAAATACGCGTGCACAATTCACAGGGTCTGCTGCCATGAATGCGCGTTTTAGCGGCCCACGAAGTGGAGGAGGCACCCTACGAGGAGGAAATGGGGGTGGTTTTGTTTCGGGAAACATTATTGCAAGTGACGCGACAAGCATCACGGTAAAACTTCAAGACGGGAGTTCCAAAATTATACTTGTATCGCCCTCTACGCCGATTATGAAATCTGTCGCGGGAACACGCGCCGACCTTGTGTCAGGAAAACAAGTAATCGCGGCCGGAACACAAAACTCGGACGGAAGCCTTACTGCAGAATCAATTCAACTACGTCCTGCCTCATCTACTCGCACTCAATAACGCTAAGAAAGAGGAGATATATAAAAACCGCAAAAATTGGCTCTTGCGGTTTTTATATATTAATCCAATTTTTATACAGATAAATAATTCTACTCGACCTTCGGTTCCTGCCGTACAAGAGAAACATTTCCACAGTGGTCACATACCTCGATTTGATGTGTTTTAGATATATGGTGTGTGGCAAGATGCGCCTCGCCTTCTAAGATAGAACGAAGAAGATGGTTGAGCTCCAATTTATAGAGAACACCCACGAGAACATGCCTCTCGCGTTCCTCCATTCTCTTCGCCCACTCAACAAGACCCTTCACCCATGTGGTGGGTACAGTAATAAAATCATCGTTATGCTTCTCCTGAGGAATAGGCTGATGAGGGATGTGATGAGAGGGTGTCATAGCGTCGTTATGAGTAATTTCACGTATCACCTTTGGAACCATAGTATATAACTAAATTTAAAATCAGTAAAGAGTAAGAAAAACCCGGAAACTTTCCGGGCTATGAACCTCCTCAGGTCTAATAAATTATGAAATCACTTTATTTGCACGCAACATCTTAAAAAGGACTCCTAGACAGGCATACGCCCCCTGCTCGTGCAATACGTCCTCTTGTTCAATCGTTATGCGTTCCATGATAAATGGCTCTTCAGCAAGGAGAACTTCCTCTGCGCGCGTCCGCAGTGTTCCTGATAAGTTTGTGATTTTGCGACATAGCGCGCCGAGCAATACACGATATAACATCGTATCGCGTCTCGTTGTTGCAAACACGGTAAGAATAATCTCCATGCACGGCTCTGAAACCGGCATAGCGCCCCAGTACCCCATGCAAAACGACACGGCGATAAATAGGCGTTTTTCGGTAGGATCTTTTTTGAACCATGAGAACACGTCGTCATCAATTCCTGTTTTTTCCTCTGCGGCGACGTGCATTCCTGCGTATTCTATATATTCATCGTCAATATATCCGACATCAAGCCAGCTCTCCAGCCATGCGCATAGACTCGTTGCAACCTCATGACGGGAAGCGGAACGAATCTTTTTTTGAATCATATACGAAATAGGATGATCAAAATCATTAGGTTTCAACGTATTCACACTGCCTTCCTCCCTTGTGAAAAGACCCACCACAAGCCTAGCATACGCAAATAAAAAAATCTACCGACGGCAAAGTACTTATTATTCGGCATCCTCCCGGGAAGAAATCGATTGATAACCCGATGAATCTTCCGCCATGCTTAATAAAAAACGCCCACAATGTGGGCGTCTTCAAAAATTACTCGGCCGCGGTTTCTTCAGCAAACACGGCTTGCAAAGAAGCAACATCTTCATCCCGAATCTTGTGGTTCTCGATGATCCCCTCGTGGATCGCAATCTGGCGCCTCTTGTCACTGATCCTCTTTTCACTCTCCGCGATTTGTCGAGAATGATATTCTCTTTCGTCCGCCGCGTGGGCAAGGACTTGGTTGTCAAGGCCATTCACGGCGGCGACAACCCGCATAACCTTCGCCGTTTCCTTATTAATCCCGCCGAGCTTTGCGGCGGCCTCCTCAGCCTCTCGAAGGCCAAAAACCTTCTGTGGCGCGGGCTTCTGCTGATAAGCAGACTTACCAAACACATACCCAGCCAGCATAAAAAAACACCCCGCAAGCGACAAAAAGAAAAAAGGCACTATTGACATCTTTTTCCCTCCTTTTTTTGATGAGATCTTGCGGATCCCATCATGTGTCCATATTATAACCAACCAATAAAATTTGTCAAGCTTGCTACAATAAACGTACCAACTCCATATTAATGTCACCTAATATAGAAAAATGGATCGGCCAAAGGCCATAGTGCCATCGCAAGAATTGATCGCCTCAACAAAAAAGCGAAGGGTCCCCGCTTTGTATTTTTCTGTGCTATATAAGCATACTTGTTTCACGAAGTGCATTCCGCATTACAGATGCTTCAATGCATTCATCGCCACTACAAGAAAGTTGAGACAGCGCCTGTGACAACCTGTCCGAGGGAGAACCCGTGTGATGAACCAGATACATATGCTGAGCACAAAATTCGTTATGGAGACCAAGATCACGAAGTCCATGCATCGCGCGATCAATTTCACGCAAAATACCCACTCGCGCATCCATACGTTCTAGTGCGCCCGTATCGGACAGAAACCACATATCGCGGTGTACTCCATGGAGCATCGCATTGATTCTGTTTTCTCGCACCATGGACAACGGCAAGTTCGTTCCCATGAAAGAAGTCGCATATCATTCGCACGCGTATCATGACTCTTCTCCCACGCAACCATACGTAAGTCTGTGTAGTGAGAATCGGTACAATTCAAGTACCGCGCATTACCGCCTAATGTCAGAAGGTAGGGAGCGATCATAAGAGAACGATCCATTTTTAGAATCGCGTCGTAAAAGGAGCGTGCTTCAATATTAACTTGAAACGACTGAAAAAGTGACACCACCGCGGCGTCCCCAATATCAATCTGAACATTCCCAAGCCCAATTCGTGTTTCCACATCACAACGTCGATGCGCATTGTAGAAATCAGGAACCTGTCGATATTTCGGCTTGTGAGTACGTGGGGTACCAAGCACAGGAAGAAATGGGTGTGCGCCTACACGAAGAATATGCGCTCCGTGACGCCGCGCCGCGATGACAGTTGCCTCAAGCTCTTGCTGGTAGACTCTACCAAGCTCATGCATGCCGCCACATTTCAAGATATCAATAGGAGGGGTACGGATCTCGATCTGTGCCACCCCAAGTTCGGTATCGGCCGAGGTGCCCACCTCGTCGATCACCATATTCCGCACCGGCTCGATCGCATCGAGCGGCGCGCTCTCCACATCGAACGCAAGCTCAGATTCGAACCCCATACGTTGCATACCTTCCGGCTTTACAAACCGCTCTTCCTCAGAAAGAATCTGCTCCGCGCGCTGGACAAACGCCTCTCTCATTTCTGACTCATGTGTGTTCATAGATGTGTCATCCTCCTTTCAGGATTGAAAGAATACGCTGTACCCACATCGCAACCTCACCGACATAATCAGTGACCCCGAACATACGGAGTTCGATGGTGCCATGTCTGCTGATCCGAATCAAGTTCCAACAATTTCTCGGGTCCTCTGCAAAACCACGCGCGCATGCCACTGCATAAAAATGTGCCGCGTTGCGATAACACGATGGTTTCCAATCAGTTGCCATCGCTTTATAGAGGCGCAAACGCTCACCATCCGAATGGTTCCCCAGTGCACAGAGCTCCTCACCGTGAGGCACAAGGGCATTATACGTCGCGATCGCATCTTCCATATCTCGTACTCCTACGTGAATATGAGTTCCGGTTACACGGCATGCCGCGCTAAGTCGTTCATGCGAAATAGTACGCACAATATTCTCATAGCGCGGATCGGGATACACATCAAGCGGCATAGACGCACGCGCAACCTCTCGATTCGCGAGAGCAATACCCAAACGCTCTGCGACATGATGCGCGTTATTATCATTTTCCAAACACTCATACATGACTGCGTTTATATCACGTCGTGGAATTGTCCTATCCTCAACTTGGCACGCAGAAAGTTCATACGTCCATCGAGGATCGCTGATCATTTCCAGAAATTCCTTGGCGCGAGGAATTTCCTTGCCATACTGATCTACTAAAAAATGTTCACGCTCAATGCCTATATGCCGCGCAAGATCCTCGCGGAACAAAAACTTTGCAATGAACGCCTCATAATCTGGGTCCATAGTAATCTCCTCCTTTTCTTGTTTTCAAAGTGCTGGAATCCGGAAGAAGTAAAAAACCTCTTCTGGAGAAGAGGTTTTTGTCCTGACTACTTAGTATGTAGCTATGCAACAAAACGCCGCTTCTCCAAGAGAGGGATAAAGCAAAACCAATACGTAAATGAAATTTCGTGCTGCATATAGTATTCATTGTATACTCCTCTCAAAAATCTGTCAACTTAAGCGGCGCGTTTATTTGACGTCTCTTCAGACACATAAGGCACTAATGTTCCCTCGCCGTTGAACACAAACACGTTCTGTACCCCACTCTTATGATTCGTATACACAATTTCATTACGTTCGTTTCTCTCCAAAGAAGCTACGGTAGTAAATTCAGGATACGACCCAACCTGATTACGTTCAACAACCTCAACTTTCATCACCGCATTCGGATCCATTCCTCCGATCACTATCATTTCATTCTCACTAGGATGCTCAGGATGAAATTTTTTCAAAAGAGGTACCTGCTTTGCTTTAGGTAAAAAATAAAGTCCTGAGCGCGGTAATAATGCGTGTATTAGGATACGAGTCTCCCTCTCAGAACCAAAAGACCGTGCATTGCCAATATTAGGAGTGAAACTTACCCCGGGAGATACAACAACGCCAGGTGTCGAACCCAACTGGTGTTTATCTAAAAGAAAAGATAAGTAATCTCCGTCTTGAAGCGCCTGCTTTCCTTTAGGTTCATATCGACCAAAATTCTTTGATACTAATTTTAATTTCTGTTTTTCTTTGTTTTTAAAATCGGGTATTTCCTTATGTTCCGTGGTAATAGTATAATCAGAAGCAATTGTCTGGTTATAATCTAAAAAAACCTGGCGAATATCTTTCTTGGAAACCGGCAAAAATGCAAAAGGAGACGTACCGCTAGGAATCAAAGATCGATACGAAGAAGTACCTGCCATAGGTTCTGTAAAAAATGAAATAAGATCTTGTGGATCCTCTATTCCCGTCACTGCTAAACCGCGAAAAAGCGTCACATCCTCTCGATAAAACTCACGACGAATAAACTTCTGCGCTTCAGGCCGAGTATCGCCGAACATCTCAATCTGCCTCCTTGACACCAGTCCTCCTATCTTTACAGTTTTTGGTCCTTCAGACGTATAAATCTGCACTTCATCAGTCGTCATTTTTTGAAATTCCTCGGCGTGCGTGCCCTCCCATTTCTCAAATCGATCAAGGGCGACACGATACGGCTCGTGGCGCATTTTGTCTTTTTCGGGAATCGCATCAGGGTTCGCAGGCGCATAGATCTGGGTATATAATTCACAATCTTCAATGCTCCACACTCCCAGTCCCTGTAATTCTTCATGATGCGTTGTCCCCCGCTTCACTTCTTCTACCCATTCTTCATCAGAAAAGAAAAGATCACGTTCCGCATATTCCAAAACACTCGGAGAAACACCGTGTTTTCTTAGATACCAATTCATAATCAACCGGGAAAGCCTTCCGTTGCCATCAAAAAAGGGGTGAAGGGAAACAATATCTCGCTGAAGCTTTGCTGCGCGCACGATAACTTCATCGTTATCTTTGGGCGAGTCCTCTGCGGCAAGCTCCTGAAGTCTTGCGTCCAATAATTCCATAACAAGCATTTGTTCGCCGGGGTCTGCTCCTAGACGATCGTTTGCTTCGGGTGAAAGATTGGCGCGGCATGATGCGAGAAGCTCGGGATCTTTTACCGTAGGATATAAAATATATCCTTTATGAGGATCATCACCTGTAGGCACGAACCGTACAAAAAAATTCTTGCGAAGAATTTGCAGCTCCTGATCAGTAAGAAGCAGGGGTTTTCCTAACTCTGTCATATCGCTACCTACGACACCTGTGTCCCTTAACGCTCCCCGTGTTTTAGAAGAGGTTCCCTGTGTAAGGATATTCTGAAGCTCAATCACATTATCGAGAGTAAGCGTAGCAGTATCCTTAATCTTCTTTTCTGCTTCAAGCCATCCTTCCCACGCGCGAATTCCCAATACTTCCTCGGGATAGTTATCTTCACGAAGAAGGGCAAACTCCAAGAAAGGCAAATCAATACACAGCGCCGCCTCGGCAATATGCCCGTTGTTGCTCTCTATGCCTAGTTGACCTTCAAGCGCTTTGCAATGAATGCGAATCTCGTCGCGCTGGCGTTCGGTAAGGAACTCTTTGTTACCCGATACGCGCGCGGCAACACTTGACGCATATTCTTTAATATAAGATAAGGCCGACAAACGCTCCATAATCTCTTTTTTGAGAACGGCGGAAACATCTCCTCCGCGCTCCTGAACAGCACCAACGATACGTCGCGCCTTCTCCCAATACATATCAATTACATGCGCGGGATTTTTCTTTTCTTTTTGAATAGAACCAAGAGACTCTTTCATATTTCTTTTTAACTATTTCGCTTGCTCTTTATTTTCTACTTCTCCCTCTTTTTGAATAAGAGCATCATAAAGAGCCTCGGATTCTTTAGTAAGATTATCAAGGACTTCTTTTAATTCTTCTTGCTCGCGTGGCTTAATGAAATCTCTCATATACTTTTAACGGGTTTTTGTTTTCTGTTGTGCGTAAGGCATCACAAACTGCGTGACAAAATTATGAAGAATCTTTTTTCCGATACGATCTTCGTTTTTAATAGATGCGACAAATTTCTTGAACTGCGCTTCATTTTTTACAAAGCCTTCTTTCAAGAGCGTATTCTTACGCGTGCGCACAAGTCTCTTCAGATACGATGCCTTTTTCTCGGGATGAAATTGCAAAAGGCGCACCGAGTTGTGAATACCGATTGCCTGGGGTATACAAAGTTTAGAAGATCCGAGCAATACCCAATCTGGCAACAAATCTCCGGCAATACATTTGTGACTGGATTGCGCAAAAATAGCGTGCGGTAACCCGCGAAAGAGCGGATCCTGTTTCCCCGATTTTGTAAGTGCTACACGTATAGTTCCAAGTTCCCTGCCCTTCGGATTTAATATGACATCACCCCCTAATGCACGCACGGTAAACTGGAGACCGCCACAAATCCCCAAGAGCGGAATCTTGGCGCGGATAAGTTTTCGAATAAAAGGATAGGTCTTTCTCATCCATGATTTTTCAGATCCTTGGATGGGATCCCCCGTAGATCCACCAATAATAACTCCATCGAATTGGGAGAGATCTTTCGGAAACACTCCTTTAGGAGCATCACAATATACCCATTCATCCGGACCCAATCCTACCCTACGCCGCACAGATTCAGAATATGTCCCCCCGTTATAAATCTCACGACTGAACTCGATCTTTTGCGCTTCATCGGGCGTGAGGATATCAAAAAATAAAATAGTGACGAGTTTTTTATTCTTCATGTAATATAAAGTAACTCCATTCTACTCACTCTCTCAAGATATTTCAACTAAAGAAAAAACCCCATATAATCTGGGGCTTTATTACTTTTATCTCATATTACTTACTGTGCTGAACAGGAAGCTGAAGCAAAGGAATTCCACCATTCCCGCCAATCACGGTGGGCAACGCACCGTTCCACTTCTCTTTTAAGAGTTCAAGCCGACGCCATTCAAGCAAGGTGGGCGTAATTGATTTCGTAAGAATCTCATTCGCCCGCGCCTCACCCTCCGCGGTCGCTACGCGCTTATTCGCTTCCGCTCTTGCTTCACGCAATTCATTTTCAACACGAATAGCATCCTGTGTCGCCTTAATCTTCATGTTCAACGCATCCACCACGCTTTGAGGAAGACGCGGTGCACCAATAAAACCGAATTGCTGAATCTCTACTCCAAAAGGACTTACTTTATCATTAATTCGCTTGCGTACTTCCCGCAAAAACTCCTCTTTCTTCGGCCCATAGAGATCATCCACTGCGTACGTGGATGCGACCTCATTGAATGCGTCGCGCGCGACATTACGCAAAAATCCATGCGTGAAGTTATTCAAGTCATCGCTGCGAAACTTCACATAAAATGCCGGGACCTTACTTGGATCGAGCTGATAGGAAAGAGAAATGTCTCCATTAATGATGAGGCCCTCCTTTGAATTAAAGGAGATCTCCTCATTATTAGGGCTTCCTTCGTGACTATTAGAGGTCCACACAGCGGTCTGCACAAACGTTGGATAGCTCAAAACTTTCTCAGAAATCGGGTTATACCATACACGACCCGTAACGATCGGGTAATCCTGAACTCCGCGGTTCGAACCATAATAATTTACCTTGATGCCTGCATGGCCAGGATCAACCGTGGCGGCACAGCCACTCATGGAAATCATCACAAAAAAGAGAGCGACGGTGGAAAAAAGGTTGTGGAACTTTCCGTTCATCCTTGTGACCTCCCTTTCTGGAGATACCGCGTTACGTAGTAGTACCACGCAACGACGGTCGCGAGAAACAAACATACTCCCCCCAATACCCCTAGATCACTAGGGGAAGAGACCATGGTACCACAAGTGCTCAGTACCGGAACAGTCATAAAGATCAAAAACGTCGTGATCAGAATCTTTTTCATTGTCTGATCGTCATGTTTTTCGTGCATGACAGACCTCCTTGTCAAACCCCCACAAGTAGTAGGCAGGGCGGGGGGTTCTGTGAAGATATTAGTATAAGTAATATTATTTGTAAAGATCCTATGGGTGGGTGGCAAAACCACTAATATTATCCGAGGCTGCGGTTATAAAAAACCTGCATGGAGTATGCAGGGTTCTTTCTCATTACACTAGGCGATACCCAAAACATCGAGAACCGATGAAATGGTTTGTTTGACCTCAATTCCTGCGTCCTGAAATATAGCTCTATCAGGTTCATCACCATACACATAGAGTATTCGCACTCGCTTACGAAGAAGAAGTGCAAGAATCTCCTCTGGGATGATGCCAGAAATCGCTTCATCGTCCCACCGCACGATCTCTTCATATTCTTCATCACAAATTCTCACATGCGTTGCATCGTGCAAAGATTCCGCGACAAATGATCCCCGCACGCCGTGAAACACTGCATATGCTACGCGACGTTCGTGGGCGTCGGGATGATCAAAACGAATAAAAAATTGATGAGTATCGAAGCCATGCGTCTCAAGATATTCTGCGACGTTATCTGCAAGAGCATGTTTGATATCGACATTCGTTGTGTGAGACAAACGCGTAATCACCTTCATAATGCATACCACGCGTTCACCGACACAAAATGCCTTCAGCTCGGCAAGGTCAAGCACCCCACATGTACGCGTGGTAATATCGCGGATCGCCACTTCATGCGCCTTTCCAATAGAACGCTGGAGCAATGCACCCCACGCTTCTCCAATCAGTTCTTTCCCCGCATGAAATACAAGATAAGCAACATATAACCCAAGAGGATACTCAATACATGAAATATGAAAAAAATATTCACTCAACACACCCACACAAGTAACCCCTTCGATTTTTCCGTCATTTAGCGTCTCAATGCCATCCGTTTTAAGGCTCCCGCACCCGGCGTTCTGGCCGACAATAATCTGATAGCGCCCCACACCCCATGAAGTCAATGCGCTAAGCCCCGTAACGCCAGCCACATACCAAAAATATTGAGCACCCATGCGCAACAATTCGTGATGCGGAAGCGCAACATGCGCACGGAGCCAGGTATCAAAAGAAGGCACATATGCGACAAGCTCGACACCGCACCGAACACACAATTGAAATGCGGTATAGCAGAGCGCGATACCAACCCCGAACTTAAAAATGCTTTCGATATTACTTCTCCCCAACGGATACTCATCGCCATACGACATTCTCGCATAACTAATTACTACTACGACGATCAACGCTTCCAGTACATCAGCAACATTATGATAACCGTCCCCCATAATCACCGGGGAGTGTACGTACGCACCGATACTAAGCTTCGCGACAACCTTTATGGCATACATGAACAACACAACCACCATCACAAAATAAGGAGAGCGAAAAACAGCAGTCTTCATCACTGCACTTCACCTCCCACAATCACAAGCGGGGTAGGGGTACGCGCACTCACTAAATCAACGTAACTTCCTTTTCCTGTATTCGCACCTCTCGCCATACAAATCAGAGACATATGTTCGCGCAATGCTATACGCACTATTCCTCCAGGGATACTGTCTGCCATATCAATACCGATACGATAAGGCACCCTCTCCTGGACGCATGCCTCCTTAAGTATAGAAAATACCGTGCGTGCTTCTGCACACATATGAGCATAAGGATCCGCTGAGAACACTCGCTCATCGCGCCATGTCGTATGCCATAAAAATACTGAATAGCCAAGCTGTCTCGCGAGGGGAATCCCCAGCGACGCAGCGCGAATGCCAGAACGGCCGTCACCAAAAGGAATCATAATTTCTCCTTTTTCTGACCGGCTCACTTGTGTTTCATTGTGAGGCATGACACAAGAAAACTCTGCACATTGAGATGGGGTATTGGTCACCACGAGATTACAAACACTGGAACCCATCGGCATACGCAAAGCGCGCAAAGGCTTATAGACAATTCCTTCACCATCAACTCGCTCAACCACGGCACGCGCAATGCGCTCTTTTTCATCCGTACCAAGCCATGAATCTACAAATACAGTGAGGTTCACGTGAAGCAATGAAGCAAGATCGCGCGCATACCGCAAAGCATGATCCGCCGTAGCTGTAACCTGAAAAATTACGGAGACTTCTGAGATCACAAGACTTACTCCTTTCTGTTTTCAATGAGCGAAATTAATGATACCACATCAAAAGAAATATGTAAATATTCCGTGAGGAACAAAAAACATGCGGAATTCCGCATGTAATCTCGAAAATGCTCTTGCTCTCAAATAAGCTTCAACCGTCGTGCATCCTCTTCAACTTGTGCCGCATCTCTATATTGCTGTGCTTCTTTTCCCCGCACTTCCTGCTCCTGCTGTTTCCGTCTCTGCAATTCATGTTGCACTTGTTCTTTGTCTAAACAAAGCTGCTGCAGCGCGTGCTGCCATACAAGAGAAGCATCAAATGTCTTAACGTGACATTTTTGGATATCCCAATAATCAACATCGAGAACACGCGTCAGATCACCCTTCTTTCCATGTGGATGATAGTATACAATGACGTTCCTACCACCAAACATAGTAAAAGAGCCGTACGTATAGAATGAGAATCCACGCACATTGTTTAACTCACGTGTAGTAGTCGTGTAACAATCGCGAACCTTATGATCCAACACCTCACCATGGGTATGCACCAAAAATTCAATACAAGGAATAATAGTTTCAAGGAACAATTGCCGCGCTCGCACCAGTTCCGCAAGAGTAACTTTGCGTGTCGCCTTTTCTTTCACGTCAGGCCTCCCTACACAAGATGCTCTACATAAAACATAATAAAACATTCATGGCTCGTCAAGGAAAGATACGAATAGGATAGCTGCTCTAGATCAAAACAAAAACCCGCCATGTGGCGGGATAAAAAAATTTATTTATTCGCTCTCCCTAACTCTTGGCAGCACGAACTTGAGCAGCGGTAGTACTGCTGCATCTATCAAGAGCTTTGGAAAGGCCGTTGGCCTTTTGCTGTGCTTTGATAGCACTGTCACTCGCAAGGGCCGCAAGTGTGAGTCCATACGCGTCTTCGTCAGAAAAACCACTCTGGCTAAGACTCTCATACAAATTACGGATTCCCCGCGCCCGAAGCGCTGCAAATCGCTTTGCCTCTTCTGGCATGCCCTCCGCTACGTCAAGATACGCACCAGCCGCCATCTTAAGAACGGTGGTCACATCGCCTTTCAAGCCGTCGATGATAAGTTTTGCGATAGGAAAATAGCGTCTCACCTCATCAAGCCCACCCTGCAACTCACCAACCATCCCAAGAACCTGGCCCATTCCTCGACTCGTCAGTCTTTCTTCTCCCCCAGCTTCATCTTCTTCACTTTTGAGCAACGATCCAATAAGCATGTCAACAATAGTATTCTTTCTATCCATATCCAATAGAATTTCCTCCTTGTGGCGGTAACCCACCAGAATTGCTTCTTGTGAAGCATGAAAATTTTAAAACTTTCTAAAAAATATGTCAAGAGGTGGACTCTATAGGCTAAACATGAAACACGTCAGCAAATTATCAGCATTATTCTTTGAAAATACATATTTTCAAAACAAAAACCCGCCATGTGGCGGGATAAAAAAATTCTACGCTATGACCGGCATTCTTCATACAATGTCGAGACATACCCTGCCGCTGCGGAATATCGATCAACAGTGTTTTGGGGACCAGTCGCCTTCGCGCGGTTATCACTGAGCTTCACCGTATCATGTCCATTCGCACGCATCGCCTTCATCACAAGAGAAATGGCCTTGACGCCGCAATCGTTCGTAAGATTCGTACCAATACCAAACCCAACGCCAATACGCCCATAAAACTGCTCAAGAATAGTAATCATAAGAGCTACATCCAACTGATCGCTCCATACCACTACCTTTTTTGAAGGATCAATTCCATGGCGTTCATACCATCTGATCGCCTCTTCTCCGTACCGGAATGGATTGCCTGAATCCTGGCGGGTTCCACGCCATTGCTCTGCAATCCAACGCGGAGCAGTACGAAAAAAGAAATCACTTCCAAACGTATCAGTCAGCGCAATCGAAAGCGAATCGCCATAGAGCTCAAACCAGTGTTCAAAAATATACTGATGAACGCTCTCAAGCACTCCGGTATCCGATACCCCTGGGGTGTTCTTGGCAAATGCGAGTGCTGCAAGCACCATAGGAAGCTCGTGTGCAGAAGTGCCAATAGGCCGAAGACCGTACCGCATCGCGTACATCACATTCGAAGTCCCTTGCAATTGGGAAGGAATTTCCCGAACAAGCGTCTCCAAAACATGACCCTGCCACGCCCTGCTATAACGCCGGCGCGTCCCAAAATCGCTAAAGGAAAGATTGGGTACAGTACGCAACAAAGCGATCTTCTCTCGTAGAAGCTTGTCTCCCACGGTAATACACTCATCCTGTCGACCCTCGCAAAGACCACGATAGTAAAGTTCATTCACTGTGGCAAGCGCAGGAATCTCCCACATCATAACGAGCGGCCACGGCCCGCGACATGACAAACGATAGGTATCGCCGTCACGCTTAAGCGTATAGCGAGGCAACGAAAGTCCCGAAAGAAAATCAAGATATTCCTCGCGAAAAAGAGGCCCTTCTCCATTGCGTAACCCGCGCAAATAAGAAAGTTCACTTTGAGTCAAGCGTAAAGTACGAAGCGCGGTAAGCGTGGCGCGAAGATCCGCTTCACGAATATGATACGCAAGCGGCGCACGAGATCGATTGATAAGTTCAAACTCGACCTCGACATTTGGAAAATTCAAAAACACAAACTGTCCCATCGTAAACTTGTAAAAATCGGAATCAAGCAACGAAGTAACTGGAAAGACACGAAAAGACTTCATAGACCTACCTCCTTATACTGATTTCAACGAACAAAAGATATAATAACATAATTTATACATAATGTAAACGCCGTGCTCGGAGGTACGCTAAATAGCGGGATGCGCTGTGGTAGGAACAAAAAACCGCTTGAATATTTCCAAGCGGCAAAATGTATCATTAGCGGGAGGTTACGGTTGGGTTGGAGAAACTGATGGTTGGTATATAAAAACCCATGGGCATTACCAGGGGCTCTCAAAAAAATATTTAGTTATCTTTCTTCCCCTCGCCATCTTGCAAAGCCTTCCATGCATCGCTTGCCGTACGAAGGTCATCCTCAGCCCTGTCAACTTTTTCTTTCGGCGGATTACTCATCCGATCCAACCGCACAAACCTACTGTGTGCACGAATATAATTTGTTTGAGCCTTTCGAAAACGCTCCTCTTCCATTAGTTTTGCCTCCACTCTCTATGGGAATAAAACCAACATAGCACATCACGTGCTATTTGTCAAATCTTTGGGTGCCGTCGTAGAGGATGTTAAAATTGTGTTTGAGCAGAGAAACGACGCTACAGTGTATGTTCCTACGTTTGCAGACACAACGATAGATTTGGTTTATTGATTCGCAAAAGCGCGCCTTGCATTTCCTATCCGAATGTAAACGTAAATGCATTAAAGCCAGGCTGATCTATCGTAACTTCAACGATATGGTCAGAGTAATCATTTGAATCGAAGAGCGTATATAATTTGGAATCTTTTACCACAACGGGGAGCTGATCTTTTCCATCAATCACAACAGAAAGTTGATTCGGATTTGCGCTGGAAGCCACAATATAGAGTTTACCAGAATGGAATTTGAGTTTTATTTTTCCTTGACCACTTACTAACGCAATACTCTTCGGACTAAATTGCCAGTTTCCTTCCAAAGCAAAATTATTTAAAGAAAGATTCTGAGGAAATGAATACATTGTGGACGATAACGAAGGGGTTTGCTCAGGTGTCAGATTATTAAGCCTATTAGTGCCAAAGTACATTTCAGGTGATTGCACTTGGTCCAAACTATTACTCGGAGCCGTCGTGGTTGCTGGATTCAAACCCAACAATGCACGTATTATATTTTCAGTAACGTCATACTCACCCTCTCCAAAATGCACGTGAACAATATTTCCATTCTTATCGATTAGATATTCGGCTGGCCAATATTGATTGCTGTATGCATTCCACGTTCTGTACTGATTATCTTGAGCAACAGGATAATGGATATTGAAATACTGGATAGCGTCTTTCACATTATTCGTGTCTTGCTCAAATGCAAACTCTGGAGTATGGACTCCTACAACAACAAAACCATTATTTTTATAGGTGTCATACCACTTCGTCACATAAGGAAGCGTGCGAATACAGTTGATGCAAGAATATGTCCAGAAATCTATGAGCACGACCTTTCCACGCAAACCTTCGATAGTCAAAGGACTGCTGTTAAGCCATGTACTAATTCCAGCAAAATCGGGAGCCATGCCGTAATTCTTAAGGTCTATCTTTGAAGCAAGCGACGCCTCCGCTGTCGAAGAACTATCGGACTGAGTTCCGTTTCTAGGGATCACGGTGGTATTGAACATAAGGTTAATACCACGTAATCTCGTGTCAACATAAAAACCGGCACCGATCACAATTGTAATGATCACTATTAATACTAGTAGTGATTTCGTTTTCATGATTTAAAATCGAGGATTAAGATTTGGAAAATACGTTGAAAGCAGCATGTATATTTTCATATCGTAGTTGAAATAGATAGCAACAGAAAGCACTATAATAAGTGCTCCAAAAATCTGTTGTAATAATCCGGAATATCTTGCAACAGCCGTGATTTTATTACTAAGATACTGACCGCCGTATGCAATAAGAAGCATAGGCACACCAGCACCGATAGCATACGCAACAAGCAAAATACCTGCTACCAATAATTCTTTTTGAAGTGCCACGAGAGTGAGCACCGAGGCGAGTACGGGGCCTGCACAAGGCGTCCAGATGATTCCCAAAACCATCCCCAACACAAAACCGCTTATATTACTCTGTTTTGTTGGGTTGCTAAGCATGCCGACTCTCACAAAAAAACTATTGAACCGAAGCATAAAGCGTTCAAAGGGAGTGGGCCAAAGCATTAAGACACCAAAAACCCCTAATGCAAAAATCCCGATTGTCCTTATAAGATTTGGGTTAAACCCTGAATTTCTTACCAAGATCGACAAAAGGATTGCTGTAGTAGAGAAAACAATAACAAAACCAATGACAATAAATAATGGCCGCACCTTATTGGTCTGTCCAATAGATACGCCTAGAAGAATTGGCAAAAGCGGCAATATGCATGGTGATGCAATCGTCAACATCCCGGCTAAAAGAGCAAAAAGTATTTGAATCATAATTGAATTAATCAGATCTGGCTCTTTTTTGTATCACCATAGCAAATTTTTCTAAGGCCTTGAGCTGAGAATCACCCAAATGTATAGAAGAACGTTTTGAACGAATAGTCACTAAAGCATCTTCTATTTTCATCCCCGAAGAAGGCGTTGATTCTTCGTATTTCATAATCTTTTCTTATCTTACCACATCTGCTTTCTTTAAAAGTAGGCTATAATTAAGCATATGAGAACATTCGTATCATTTTTTGTTTCCATCATCATTGTTATTGCGCTTGCCGGAACTACATCATGGCTTCTTGTTGCAGCGCAGAATAGCGCGAATTACCTCGGGCTTCCTGCGGTGCCTTGCGTTGATCCCACTCAGCCCATTCTTCAACGCTTTACCGTACACATTATCATAACACTGAATGGTGCCCCGCTTCCCCTCTCTCCTTCTATCGGACATGACCCAGGAAAATGCCTCCGCGTAATTTCCACGAACGACGCTTCCGGCGCAGTGATAATCCAATCAAATGACCACATCATCTATACGCTGGGAGACTTTTTCGGAACCTGGCGGCAAAAGTTTGATAGCTCCCATTTCTTAGGACATCCCCTTGACACATCGCACGCGCTCACGATCTACAAAGACGGCAATCCGGTAAACACGCTTGCCGATACAGAGCTTACCCCAAGTTCAACCTACGCGATTGTCTACGAAACGGCTGTGGTGCGCTAGTGCGCCACGCGTTACATCTGGCCATTTCCCATCTGCATGGGTTTTGGCGCATTTGCAGAAACATGAACCACTTGTTCATCTTCAATCTGCGATCCATTTACCGCATACGCAGAGTGGTCATTGTTGAATAATCCTACTCGAATGAGGTGCGCCTTTGTGGCGATTTTCTTGGAAAGATAGAACGAATAGTTGGAATTTAATGCTATTTTGTAAAGTGGGTGCCGTAGTGTGGGATGTTAGAACTATTTTTGAGCGTAGAAATGATGCTACAGTGTATATTCCTAGCTTTTCGGACACGGGGGCGGATTTGGTTTATTGATTACTCTATTTCCAAAACCAAAGCATATTCTTTAATCCTTCGGAAATCACATAATTATCTGCGTGAGAAAGAACACCGAGATAGGATTGCAACGACTGTTCAAGGGTCTGCCTTGTAATAACTCCCTTTCTATACTCCCCCATCCGCAATTTGAATTTTCTCACTATCCGCCTCCTTGTTTTCGTACGCAACGCTCTGTGATGAAGCAAAAGTACATACCCCAAGAAATCGACTCCTTGGGATGTTTTATTCAAGATAACTTTTCGGGGATGCAAGGTAAGTTTTAATCTCGTGCTCAAAAATTCTCGTATCTTCGGTAAAAGGTTCTTGAGTTCTTCCTCACTCTGGTGCACAATGACAAAATCATCGGTATACCGTACGTAATTTTTCACTTTCAAATCATGCTTAATAAACTGGTCAAATTCATTCAGATAGATGTTGGCAAACAATTGCGAGGTGAGGTTACCAATCGGCAAACCCCTCCTATAACGCCCCCCCCCCAACGGGTTTGTGGCAAAACTGTCGATAATCTTGCTACACAAGTCCAGTGCCTGAACATCTTTGATTTTTCGAGCAAGGATAGACTTCAGAGTTTGATGGTCAACCGACCCAAAGAACTTTTGGACATCACATTTCAAAGCAAACGCCATATGAACCCCATTGTGGGTTATTTTTCGTATCATTCCTTCGAGAACTTCTATGCCTTTGTGAGTTCCCTTGTTTACACGGCACGAAAACGAATGAGCAATAAACGTGGATTCAAAGATTGGATTCAATACCGTAAAGAGAGCGTGATGCAATATCCTATCTTGTACCAATGCCTTATGAATATGACGTTGCTTCGGGTCTTGAATAAAGAACGAGGTGTAGGAACCATGGCGATAACGCCCTGACTTCAAAGCTCTATGGAGTTCGAAGATGTTATGTTCAAGATTCCATTCAAATGCTTGTACGTCTCGTTTCTTCTGTTTGTTGCTCTTGAAGGTATCCCATGCAGCAAACAAATTTTCTAACGAAATTATTTCTTCAAAAACATTCTTATAAACTTTCATAATTATGGACGAATTCGATATCCCAATTTTTAAGAAAACGTATGAGCTGTATAAAACACTGTATAGCTATCGGAACACAGTTGCAAAACAAGACCGTTATATTCTATGGCAACGGTGCGAAACAATAATGTTAGATATTGTAGAATTTCTTCTCGCCGCAAGCCAGAGTACAAAAATGGAGAAACTCCCAATACTTGAAAAAACAAGCGTGAAATTAAATCTCTTGCGGGTATTGGTGCGATTATCAAAAGAGGTAAAAGCGATTGATGCTAAAAAATATATCATACTTCAGGAACATATTGATGAAATTGGAAAAATGCTCGGGGGTTGGATTAAAGCAACAAAAAGTTACTAAAACACCCCGAAAGGGGTGTTGTTGTGATAGAGAAAAGAGTGCCGAGCGGAGGCGAGACCGATGTTGGAGTTACGGTTATCATCCCAGTAGTTGTTGACGTTCAGCCCATTAGCATCGAAGTTACCGACGTTGACACGGTTGCCGTCCGAATCGAGAAATTTGCCCATCTTCCTCTCTGTCACTGAAAATCGAGGGTTACTACTCACGGGAGTCTATATCCTCTCCTTTCTGTATTTTATTTGGGAGCAAGTTGTGAAACCATCTCCACCAAAGATGAGCAAGAAGTCCAATCTCCATCTTTATTCGCACGCTAGCGGTATCCGTAGACAACTGCTATTCTGGCGAAGTCTCAAAGAAGAGACATCTGCGAGATGAAACCGTAGCCTCACCTTCAAAAGCAGAACAAGGATATTGTATCAAAAAAGAATTCAAAAAGAAAAAACCCCAAGAGTCTCACGCAAATCGTTGCGGGAAACTCAAGGGGTCGAAGAAGCTCAAGGCTTCAAGGTTCTAGGTTCAGTTGGACTTCCGAGCGGAGGCGAGACCGACGCTGGAGAAACGGTCATCACCCCAGCAGTCGCTGACGCCCAGCCCACGAGCAGCGAAGTAACCGACGCTGACACGGCGGCCGTCCGAACCGAGGTCCGAACAGCGTACATAGATTCTCTCAAAAAGTCGCTCACCCGTTGCCAGGTAATGACCGACGATAGCATAGACCATGACCCGAGCAGTCGGCGTCTCATCCTTGTCGGAGAGAAGAGCCTGCTGCTCTTGCCACGTCTTGTTCGTCGAATTCTCCACGGGAGTCTTGCGAATGAGATACCATCCCACTTCTCCACGATTCTTGGCGAAGTCCTGGTTGTTGTACCAGTCCTGGTTGTTGTACCAGTCCTGGTTGTAGAAAACCTTGGTGGTCATCTTGCCACGAATGTCGAGGATGGAGAGCGGGAAGACGGCGACGAGGATATGGGAGTTCTTCTTTTCTTTGAGCTCCGCTTTGGTAAACGGAATCTCGGCGAGAAGAGCGAGCTGAGCCTTCGTGGGATTGACACCGAAGTGCTTCACTGCCTCTTCCACACCAAAGAAGTTCTTGCCCATGATGCTACGTGCCATCTTCTGACTCGTGCTCGGCTCGATGCCTCCGTTTTCGATGAGCCGTACCACTCTCGTAGCAAGGTCATTGTCTTTGGAGTCGACGAGCTTCTGGGCAAGGGTGTCGTTGAGACCCGCTGCTTCGAGCTTGAGAAGCACCTCGTGCTGCTTGTGTACTGACAGTTTGTTTGGGCTTACGATGTTAGACATCGCACACCTCCTTTATGAAATCAGGATTGCTCCTGGCTCTCTCGGATGAGAAGAGCGGTCTGAAAACCACCTCTATTTGGCATCCAAAACGCTCGTCTCATACTGAATTTTACCATGTTAAAGAACAGGATAATTATGTTATATAGTATTTTGTAAGAAAAGTCAATACTTTTTATAATTGTCACCAACAACGTCAGGTTTGGTTTATTGATTGAAAAAAACCTAATAGTATCTATCCTCGTTTCTCCTGAATTGATTTCTCAAAATTTATTCTTGCTTTTTCTAGTTTCTCTTTATTAAAAGTGATAAATCCAACTAGCACAGCTTTTTTATTATCTTCAATAATTTGAATACTTTTTATATCAAAAATAGAAATGGGATAATCATGTATATCAGTAGTTACAATAAATACCCGTCCACCAAATTTAATCAGTTGTGCTGCGTGCAAACAATCACAGTATGATATCTGTTTTTTGTTAAGTTCGGGGTCTAGGTTTTTATAATAAGACGAGAGTAGGGACGCTAATTCAACATCCTCCGATTTGGTCGGCAATATTGGAAACTGTTTAACCCATTCAGCAAGAAAATCGAAATCGCTTTTATTTGCCGTAAATCCTAAAAGTTCAAAATAAGTTGCATCAATCAAAAGTGGGTCGATATTATTGTTTTTAAAAAAATCAAAAACGGGACGGAACTTATCCGCCCGTTTTTCCTTTGCTAACTGCGAAAGGATATTTGTATCAAGAATAACCGATTTATCTTTCCAAAATGTTTCGTCTGTCATTTTCAGAATATCCTCCTTTTCTTCTAATTATTTTCCCCACCCTTTCTGCATCCTTAAAAAATCTGTCCAAATTAAACTTATCCCAATTAAACCCCTTCGAGTGGGCTGTTTTCTTATTATTTGTGTTTTTAGGATGTATCATATCTTGATTATATATCTGGTTCAAAGAAAAGAAAATAATATCTTATACATTATCACGTTTTTCCAAATCATCAAGCCACTCCTTTTTGACGGGTCTGTAGATAGCGTTCATCATCGTCAAAAGACTTGTGGCTTGTTCCATTGCCTCTTCATCAGTAATATCGGCACCAAATTCTTCTTTATATATCTTTTTGTATTCTTCAAATGCCTCTTCAGAAATCATTTTAACTATTGTTAGCAATCTTACCTTGTTTCTGTTTCTTAATGTAGGCATCGAGAGCTATCCGAGCAAGTTCAGATAGTTCATCCCTAATTTGAGCCAGCCTTTCATCAGAAAGCCCAGCATATTCATCGCCTAATATCTCACGACACTTTTCAATAGAAAGCATTAGTATTCTTTTTCTGTCTCATAAATCTTCCACGCAAACTCAAAAGGAAAAAGCGAACCAAGATAATTCCCGTCATCACCTTTGGCGGTATTTTCGTCTACAATATCCAAAATAGCCATCTGTTCTCTTTCTGTTAGCTTCCTCCCCACATATTTTGATAGGCATTCAAGTTTTTTATCAAGAATATCCATGCAGTATTTCAATTCCGATTGTTCTTTGAAATATTGGTTCCAAATAAATTCGGAAATTGTATATTTTAGTGTCTTTTTGTTCATAATTCAGTTAACACTTTCCAATCCGACAAATCATCGGAATTATACTCATATTTCTCTTTGTCGTTGTATCGCCATGTGCCATTCACATAAATAGCGATACCACCGAATAGATTTTTGCCTGATTTATTTTGTTTTTTGATATATCGTTGTAGTGCTTCGGCTCTGGGTGCTGCATCACTTGTTTCTGCCGTTCTTCCCGATTTGGTATCAAATATAGCGATACTTCCATCTTTGAGCTGAATAATGAAGTCGGGATAGAATGCGAGGTCGTCATCTCGCAAAACCGCAAAATACTTGATTTCCGCCTCGCCATTTTTGTACCACCACTTTACGTTCTTTGATTTGTTGAGAAATTCAATAAATAAGCGTTCTGGCTCGCTTTGTTTTGCCGTATAAAACGGTTTCATAACGGATAAGGGTTGTTCTTCCATCTGATACCTGCTGTTGTAGCTGGTAACGAGAGGTACTTCCCAATCCTTTGTTTCAATAAGCTCACGTTTCTCGGCAAGCTTTTCAACTATATCTTTCTTATATTTTTCCTTTGCCAAATTGATAACGTTTACAAATAACTGCACGTTTTCTTCACCTAGCACAATCCGTTGAACCTTGGGTTCGTATTTCGGTATTTTGAACTCCTGATTAAAGAACTGATATAAAGCTGTTTTCATTCTGTCGCTAGAATCAGCAGGAGCATAAGGAGTGCAATTTTGAGCAATAAATTTATCAAATTTCTTTCCAAGCTCTTTCTCACTCAACCCAATTTCTAGAGTACCCCTGTGCTCTATTTCCCCCGATTTATCTATATCTATTATCCTTCCATCAGCAATTATGGGGCTTATTATTTTCTTTGGTTTCGGATTTATTTCTTTTGCTAAATCCTTTTCCTTCGCAATTTTAAGAAAGAATTTAATAAATTCGCCAGATAAACGGGTTCTTTCTCTTTGGCGTTTTAAGTAAATAGAGGGTAGTGATATGTTTTTATATAATTTATCTCGTTTTGCTTCATATTGAGTTACATAGTCTTTTGCATAATCTTCGGTAACCTCAATATTGGCTAGGTTGGTAAATACAAACCCTTTATTTAGTTCTGGCTCCTTCGTATAATATTTCAGTTCAGGCATCCGCATTATTCTACCAATGGTTTGGATGGTAAACGTGAAGCTCTTTGACTCTCTGAAAATAACCAAGATAGAAGCTCTCGGGCAGTCCCATCCAAGTGCGATGGCTTGTTTGAATATAAGGACGTTCACATCATTATCGTTTTTCTCTATGTTCGGCAAAGTATCAGATTTATCTTCCGATAGCCAAATAGCGATGTTCTCGTCCTCTACGCCCTGTTTGTGAAGTATTGTTAATATCTCCTCTTTTTTGTCGGCAAGACCAGCCTTTGCATCGGGAAGCTGTACAAGCATTAGGGGGTTAATGTTTACCCCTTCTTTCTTGTACATCTTCGCAAGCTCATCCCGTTTTTTGAGAGCTTCTTCAATTACAATTTCATCAGAGCTTTTGGAACCTACTTTGATATCAAGAAATTCTGGATTTACGGATATTTCTGACTTAATCATTTCTTCCGCTTTAACGTCCGAAAGGTGGACTTTTTCTTTTTCAGCAGCATTCTCTTCCAAATGCGGTGTAGCGGAGACCTCTAGAGTCACCTTTGGGCTTATGGTTTCTATAAGTTCCCTCGATTTCTGGGAACCAGCCGTGTGGTGGCTTTCGTCTATAATTAAAACAATATCTCGCCCATCTTCTCTGGTATTTTCTAGGACTTTTTCGAGATAAAATTCTTGTTCGTTTTCTTTAACTATTGTGTTTTTGTCTTTCTTGTTTATGCTATGCCAATTAACGAACAGGATTTCATTTTCTCCTATTTTTCTGTCTTCCAAGTCTTCAAAATAGGAACATTTGAGACTTCTATCGTCCTCATAGTATTTTTCTAGGCGTTCCTTACTCTGTTCATGGAGCATCCTCACCGAAATCCAAATAAAAGAAAGTTTTTTGTCATCTTGCCTGTTATTTATGAGTTCTTTTAGGAGCTCGGATACCATCACCGTCTTTCCAGAACCAGTAGGAGCCTGAAAAACAACCACTTCATTCTCTGGAGAACGTAATGAATTCTCTATTTTCCTATGCAGGTTTTCTACTGCCTGTTTTTGATAATCCTTGAGAGTAATCATTTGAATATGCGTTTATACACGTTAAGAATAGCGGCGGGTATTGGTTTTGGTTCAACAAGGTTCGCAATATTCTCAAATTCCTCTTCTCGGGCACTCTCGTCTAGTGAAAAAACATAAACAGTAGCTTTCTTGTTCAGTTTTTTTATTTCACTTTTGAATGGTTCAATGCCTGTATCGTCGTAGATGATACCGAGATATTTATCCTTACTATTTTTGAAAAGCTTATATTCGCTACCTTTTTTGACTACATCAAAACAATCTTCTTTGAGACAAAGCATTTCGGTCGATTTATCAACGAGCATCTTTTTGTTTTTGTCAGTTGGTTCTGCGTCGACAAAGTCGGTTTTATAGTATTTGAGGTTGCCACCCAAGCCAGCAATTTCCTCGTTTTTAGGATTCTTGTATCCTTCGATTACTTTTTTAATGCGTAAATAGCATACTTCTTCAGCAATTTTATTTTCGTTATTAGTACATAAGATAAATTTACGAGTACCACCATCTTCTTTATTAAGTTCTAAAACTGCTTGACCCGTAGTACCTGAACCAGCCATAAAATCTAAAATTACAGAATCTTCTTTAGTAGCCAATCTGACCATTTTCTTTATGAGATAAACTGGCTTTGGGTGGTCGAAAAGGTTCGCCATTCCGAGTTCTCGCAAATCAATTGTTCCTTGTTCTGTCCTTACGCCAGTTTCATCCCAGATTGATTTCGCTTTTGTGGTAGCCTTTCTAGATTTTTCATAAATATTCCATCCACCATCTCTACGTTGCCTGCCGACTATATTAGATAGATCTGTACTGCTCGCTAAATTTTTTAGCGTAAGTTCTCGACCCCAACGCCAGCAACCTTCCTCACCCTTACTATTAAGAGGAAAGACTTCAACGTTAAAATCTTTTGATTTTTCTAAAGACACGATGCATTGTTCGTTTCCATCTTTACTCATTGGACTGACATAAATCGGATAGTAAAGATTGGGTCGATTTTTTTTACTAAATTTCGGATTACGATTTCTTAATTCCCTTAATTCATATTTACCCCCTGTGTCTTCGAGTTCAAAATCAATCTCCTTTGATAGCTCATTTAACTGTCCAGCATTCCCTTTAAAATAACAAAGAATATACTCGTGCGTTACAGCCAATGGCAAATAATCCCTCCCACCCTTATTAACCTGAATTGTAATCGTAGTTACAAAATTCTTTTCTCCAAAAATTTCATCACATAACAACTTTAACCGTGCAAACTCATTATCATCGATACTAATAAAAACAACTCCCGTCTCCTTTAATAAATTTCTTGCCAACCTTAACCGTTTCTCCATAAAAGAAAGCCACTTGCTGTGCCTGTAGGTGTCTACTAAATCGATGTAACGGTCATTGTATATAAAATCTTTGTTGCCAGTATTGTAGGGAGGGTCTATATAAATTAGGTCAATATTCTTTTCGTGAGAATAATTCAAAACAGAGAGACTATCATAGTTGTCTCCTTCAATAAGAATATTCGTGGGTTCATTTTTTGCTGCTTTAATTTCTCTATCTTTGTTCTCTGAAAAAACAGGTAATTTTTCCTTACATGATTCAACAACCTGTTCTGGTTTTTCCTCCCAAACAAGTCCGTATTTTTTTCTTTTCTTTAGTTTTTTAATTTCGGTTTCAAGCTCTGAAATGCGAGCCTGAAATTTTTTTTCTTCTTGTGTTTGAGACATAGGTAGACAGAACTATGTCTCGAGCTGAAAATAAAAAGGGACAGCCCGAGCTGTCTACCCATAACGAAAAACCCCCAAAGGAGTCCCCAATTATGGAACTCGAGCTGCCCATTTCTGCCCGTAATTGGGGAAAATGGACAGCTCTTCAGGAGTATTCGTTTTGGGTAGACGTTCTTATAATAAACAAATTTCAAAAAAATGGAAACCCTTGATTTTTAAGGGGTTGAGAACAAGACTTAAATTTGCTACATTGGGGTGCGATATTAAATTACCATTACCCTACATTGATGAACCTGTTTGAAAGCTTTTCCTCAAAGGAAAACCTCAAAAAAGCATTTGTATATCTAAAGGAAGAAACAGATGAGAGCACTCTACCCTTAGACCCAATATGGAGACCAGCTATAAGTGCTGTAACACAACTCGGAGACGAATTCTTTGAGACACTGCAAGAATATCTCCGACAAGAAAAATATCAACCCGACAAAGCTGATTATATTTATGCCGATAAAGATAATATGGGTGTTCGTCCTATTTGTGTTTTTTCAGTAGTGGACAGAATAGTTTTTCAGGCACTTCTTAATCCATTAATTTTAGGCAATACGATAGATAAAAAAATGTACAGTTCGTGTTTAGGTAACAGAGTGCTTGGAAAGGAAAAGTATCTGAAACCATACAAAAACCAATGGGCAGAATTCTGTGATAAACAAGTAGATGCTTTTGCAAAGAAATTTGTCTGGAGAGCAGAGTTTGATATACAAACCTATTATGAAAATATCCACATTGATACTCTACTCAAAATTCTTAAGAAAGGCTTTCAAATACAAGATGAACGCCTACTGAAAACTCTGGAACAACAACTAAAAAATTGGTCTGAAACCCCTACTCTTTGTGGTATCCCGCAGGGTGCAAACGCTTCTCACGTTTTATCCAATGCCTATCTTTATCCACTGGACACTTTTCTTGATGATTTGAAAAGTAATAATGACTTTGAATACTTTCGCTACGCAGATGACACTGTGATAATGGCGAAAAGTGCCGATAAAATAAATAATATTGTTGCTCAAATCGTAATATTTCTTCGAGAATATAATCTAAAACTTAATGGGAAAACAAAATTAGAAAAACTCAAAAATACCGAAAAAATTGAAGAGCTAAAGTTTTACAATCCATATGGAGAACTTAACGAAACATCAAAGCAAAAGATAACAAAAATAAGCAAACGATTACCAACAATTTTAAGAAAAATTAAAAATGGCGGAGATGTAAAGAAGGCGGAAATAAGTTGCCTCCGATATTACCTCAAGGCTGGAGGAAAATGGGGCAATCCAAAGATACTTGATGATTTGATTGCGTTAATACCGAAAAAACCATCTCTAACCTTTTTGATATGTCGCTATTTAGGATTTTTTCTCTCTGATATTGACGATAACTTTTATGAAGCCAATAAAAAATTCATACACGCTAAATATGAAAAAATTTGGAAAATCTATTGCGACAACTCGCTTACTGAATGGACAAAATTCTGGCTTTTGAAAGTCCTATCTGCATCACCGTTTGCAAAAAATCACAATGGATTTCAGATGGAACTTAGCAGAATAGTTGCAGACCCTAACGCAAAATTTTTAAGACCTTTAGCATTTTTCTATAAAGCATACGCAAGGGATATGGTGCGTTGGAATAAAGCGGTGAGTGGAGAATCTTTGGACTCAATAGATTTAGGTTTTACATCAGACGACGTAAAGAGACAAATAAGAAAATCTAAAGCCGAAACAGAACAGGCGATTTACTATTATTTTGTAATCTATTTGAGAGGTATTCGAGGAGAAGAAGAAACAATGAAAGACTTGGTCTATGATGCATTGCAGTCAAAATCTCCAGAAATCCAGACAATGGGACTGTTTTTATTAAAAAATCTTTATCACTTTTTTGAAGCATCTCCAGCCGAAATAAACAGTAGAAACATCATAACAAAATGGAATATAAATTTAGGGCAAGAAATAACGGGAGAGTTAAGTAGGATTTATCTAAAACTACCACCGCACGCAAAATCAAAAAAAGAACAAGTTGTAACTGAAGGAGACTACCTTACTTTTGAAGGTAAGATTCCAAAAAACCAACTCACCCAATTCCTTGGTATCTCCAAACCCGATAAAAAAGCAAGGTATTCAAAAATTATTGCAAATAAACTTAACTTTTATCCAGAGAGTGGCGATGCCGAATATAAAACTGCTCTGTGGCAATTTAAGGGAAAAGCTCGTGCTTTTTTAACAATTCTCCGCAAAAGCAAAAATATGAATTTTCATGTTGATGAGATAAAAAAGCACTGCAATCCACTAATTAATATTAAAAAATATCAGTTTAGAAAAGCAAAAGACATCAATGATACATTACGAGAAATTCGCTCTAGACTGAAAGTGGGTGAGGGCGAACTTTTCCCGATTTTCAAACAAGAAAAAGGCTGGATATGGCTTGAGAAATAGGAAATAAAAAGTTCACCTTTCTCACCTCCATATCCGACACGGAAGGGTAAAAGATAAAGTCAAAGCAGAGTACGCTTTGGCTTTTTTATTTTGCCAGAGCGACAAAGTCGTCTTAACCAATTAACCAATATTAAAAATTATGACTAAAAAAACAGGAAGTAATGAGTCTGAAGACTATCAATACATACCACTCGATGACTCGTCAGTGGTCTTTACCACATACGATTTGGGAGTATCATCCGCACTCTTATGTATGGGGTTTGAATTATTGTCGGTGAACAAGGAAAACCCGAACAAGGCTCTTTTCATCTTTCGTCGTGAAGACAGAATAAACGAGGTCGCAAACCATTATTTTGCGGACAGGTTAGAGGTGAAAGCAAGGTCGTTCTTCGATGCGATAAAAGCCCTGAAAAATAAACTCTATAGCAGATAGGTATATGGTCTTGTCAGATGCAGACATTGAGAGGTTCCAAGCACTTTATAAAGAGCTCTTTGGAACTGAAATAGAAAAAGAAGATGCTTACGAAAAAGGCATCAAGCTTTTGCAATTGACGTCTGCAATCTACAAGCCAATGACTAAAGAAGAATATGAACTTATACAAAAACATAGAACAGCAACGCTCCCCTTATTAATAAAACGTCTCAATGATTTATGACCTTTCAAACTATTACTATTACAGAATACCTAACTCGCAAAGGTATCCCCTTCCGTAAAAACGGAAAGGAGCTCATCACTCGTTGTATCTTCAGTAATTGCGATGACGACAGCAAAAACAATGAAGCCCATCTCTACTTTGAAGAAGAGACGGGTCGCTTTCACTGTAAGAAATGTGACGCAAAGGGAAATCTTATGACCCTCGCCAAACATTTTGGGGATGATACAAGTAGTCTTCTTCTGGAGGATATGAGGAAAACAAAAAACGAAATATCTACTGATGCCATGAAGATATGGCAATCAGCATCCCAACCACCCGCCAATTTTCCCTATCTCACAAAAAAGAAGATATCCGCTTATCATAGCCGCTTCTGGAACAACAACCTTATTCTTCCGCTTTATTCTTCAGAAGGATTTCTTTCCTCACTTCAATTCGTAGATGAAAACGGGAACAAGAAATTCCTTAAAGGTGGAAAGACGGCGGGGTGCTATTCCATCATAAGAGAACCCGACAAAATTCTCTGCGTAGCGGAAGGTTTTGCCACAGCGGCGAGCATTGCAGAGACAACAGGATATGCGGTCGCTATAGCCTTCTCTGCAAGCAACCTCAAAGCAACAGCAATGGATATAAGGAGAAAGTATCCCGATATTGAAGTGGTCATTTGCGGAGATACTGATACAAACGGCTCTCAAAAAGCAAAAGAAGCTGCCGAGGCTATAGGAGCCAGACTCGCCTTCCCCTCTTTTGAACCAGAAGAAAAAATTGGAGAAGAAACGCCATCTGATTTTAATGACTTGTGTGTGCTTCATGGGGGTGAAGCAGTACTGGCATCTATTTCTTCAGCCGTGATTGTTGTTCCCAAATTCGGCTTTACATCACTCAATGATTTATTGAAAGAGTCAGAAGAAGAAATAAGCTGGGTGGTTGAGAACCTACTTCCCTCGGGAGGGTTCTCAATAGTGATAGCAAAGCCAAAAGTAGGAAAATCAACCCTGGCGAGACAAGCAGCCCTTGCAGTTGCACGTGGTGAGCCCTTTTTAGGGCGTCAAGTTATTCAAGGAGCCGTTCTTTATGTATCCCTTGAAGAGAAGCGTAGCGAAGTGAGAAGCCATTTCCAGCTCATGGGAGCCACAGGAAGCGAAGATTTGGGAGTTTATGTAGGTTCTCTACCAGATAGTGCAAATGAGTGGCTTAAAAGCGAAATAGAGCGGAAAAAACCTATACTGGTGATTGTAGACACTCTGTTCCGTTTTGCGAGTGTTTCTGATGTAAATGACTATTCGAAAGTGATTAAAGCTTTAGACCCCCTCCTCTCTCTTGCGAGGACGTATTCGGCACACGTGATGGGTATTCACCACGCCAGAAAAGGTGGAGGAGATGGAGCAGATACCGCACTCGGCTCTACAGCGATATTCGGTTCTGTAGACACTGCAATTGTTCTAAAACGTACTGACAGTAAAAGGACTATTGAAACACAGCAACGGTATGGCACAGACATGGAACCAAGCATATTGCTTTTTGACCCAGACACCAAAATGGTGGTTTTTGGTGGAACGAAGGAAGAGGATGATGTATTGAAGGTCTCTGAAGCTATCCTAGAGCTTCTGAAAGCATCTAATGAGCCTATGTTACAAGTCGATATTGATAATGCCGTTGAAGGACGTACCACGCATAAACGTAGGGCGTTACAGGAACTTGTGAAAGCTCAAAAGATTGGCAGGACAGGCTCGGGCAAGAAGGGAGACCCATTCCAATATTCTTGTTCCCTTGTTCCCACTATATATACGGAACAAGAAAAACAAGAAACAAAAAGTGAAGAAAATGGTGATACTATCGAGACATTTGGTCGTTCCCAGAGTTCAGAACCCATTATGCCCGATAGCAAGGAAATAAACGCTAATGAATTAGGGTTTTAATCAAATATGGCTACACAAAAACAAATAGAAGCAAATCGTGAAAATGCAAAGCTCTGAGGTATAAAAACCGAAGAAGGTAAGGCAATAAGCCGTTATAATGCTATCAAGCACGGCTTGTTGAGCAAAGAGGTGCTCATAAAAGGAGAGGATGAAAAGGCGTTGCTTGAACTGCAAAAACGATTGAGGCAAGAACTTAATCCTGCAAGCGAAATAGAATATATCCTTGTTGATAGAATTAGTTCAAACGTATGGAGACTTAAACGTGCCCTCTCTTTTGAAAAGGATGATGTATTCTATATCGGTGATTTCGACAGAAAGATAAGTCTTAAAGTCGATGCAGATTTATTTTTCCGTTATGAAACTATGCTTGAAAGAAGTCTTTACAAAGCCCTTCACGAACTCCAGCGTATCCAATCAGCTCGCAATGGTGAAAAACCGCCCGCCCCTATCGCAATAGACGTTGATATTAACAATGAATAACAATGGGTTTGTTTGGAAAAGGTTATCCATTAAAACAGGAGAAACCCTAATGATTTCGTAAATTTTGAAGAAAAAATATGGGAAGATGGAAATCGTATATGCGGGATTATGCTGATGAGTGTAGAAGCGTAAGTGTCTCCTTCCTTCACAAGCATGGATATTTTAATTCCACTCAATCAGGTCTTATTACATGGACACATGGAGACTCTAAAAACTCTATCAGCATTGCCAGTCATATCGAAGAAAATAACGACTATATTCGTTTTTACTACACGCAAACAAACCGAGATACGGGAGAAAAGAAAGATGTGGACTACAAAATTCCTCTGGTAAGCACAAAATGTCATTTCGGTGGTAAGCGATGGTGGTTTATGTGCCCCCTATCTCGCAACGGAGTATATTGTGGCAAACGGGTAGGTGTACTCTATAAAGGTGGTGATTACTTCGGGTGCAGACATTGCTATGGCCTTCCCTATAGTTCGCAATATGAAAACTATAGAAGTCCACTTCTCGCAACAATGAACTTTATGTTTAAGGCTGAAGACCTTGAAAAGAAGATGAAACGTCGTACTTATGCAGGAAGACCCACCAAAAAAGCACGACGCCTTGCGAGACTATGCCAGCGGGCACGTCCTTATCTCGCTTCACTACAAATGGAGAAAATGCTATAATCATTACGTTGGCCCAGTTATATAGTACATCACGAGTTTTTTTATTGCTTACTGCCCTAAAAGGGGCGGTTCTGCCAGTAGGCTACTCCTCGTGAGCAAGTAATTGGGTCAACCAGAACCGTCCCTTTTAATTTCATTTATGAAACAACAAGACCAAAAAATTACATATTTTCTCTACGCTCGCAAATCATCAGAAAGCGAGGATAGGCAGGTTCAATCCATCGACGACCAAATAAACCGCCTTAAAGAACTTGCAAACACCCTTGGTATTTCAATTAAAGAAATACTCACAGAAGCAAAATCAGCAAAGAAACCAAACTGCCGCCCTGTCTTTGCAGAAATGCTCAAACGAATTGAAAATGGAGAAGCCCAGGGCATCTTATGTTGGCAAATTAATCGTCTTTCCAGAAACCCAATAGACAGCGGAACAATAAGCTGGATGCTCCAACAAGGTATCTTGCAGTGTATCCAAACCATAGACCGCAGATATCTCCCCGACGACAATGTCCTCCTCTTCAATGTTGAAAGCGGAATGGCAAATCAATTCATCATAGACCTCCGCAAAAATAGCAGACGAGGAATGGTGGGAAAAGCTGAACGTGGATGGCTCCCATCCCGTGCTCCTGTTGGTTACTTGAACGATAAACTTGAACATACTATCTACAAAGACCCAGAACGATTTCATCTGGTTCGCAAAATGTGGGACATGATGCTCACGGGCAATTACACTCCCTCAAAAATACTTGCCATAGCAAATAATGAATGGGGGTTCCGAACACCGAAATGGAGCAAACTTGGAAATAAAGAGATGTCGCTCTCTGAAATGTATCGCATATTTTCCAATATATTTTATACGGGTCTTTTCGTCTGGTCAGGAACTACATACCAAGGCAATCATGAAGCAATGATTACCCTTGAAGAGTATGACCGTGTCCAAATCCTTTTGGGACGGAAAGGAAGACCACGCCCTAAAGCACACGATTTCGCATACACAGGAATTATTGTATGTAGTGTTTGTGGTGGGATGATTACTGCCACAGAAAAAATAAAGATAGTAAAAAAGACGATGGAATTGAAAGCTTACGTCTACTATCATTGCGGTCATCAAAAGAAAAATGCAGTCTGTACCCAAAAGATAAGAATTCCACTTAAAGAAGTCGAGGAAATGATTGATATTGAACTTGAACGATACACTATTCTTCCTCAATTCCTAAAATGGGCTCTTGAGATACTAAATCGTGATAATGACAAAGAAATTGAGGAACGGACAAAAATATACGAGACACAACACCAGACCCTTGTTGCTACCCAGCGAGAATTGGACAACCTTACAAAGATGCGATATCGGGAACTTATTGATGACGAGACATTCATCAAAGAACGAGACGGACTCAAAGCAAAAATACTGAAGCTCCAACAAAACTTACACGAAACTGAAAATAGAGCCAGCAAGTGGCTGGAACTCACAGAAAAGACTTTTTATTTCGCCTGTTATGCTCGTAAAGAATTCCTTACAGGTAGCTTGGAAAGGAAGCGAGAGCTCTTTTCAGCACTTGGTCAGAACTTTTGGCTCAAAAACGGAAAAGTCGTGATAATACCTAACGAATGGTTCGTTCCCATAGAAAAAGCATATCCTGCGTTAGAAATGGAATTCAAGCGATTAGAACTGGCGAAAAACCTTACAAACACTGAACGAAATGAGGCTTTCGCTCAATTAATTCTCTCTTGGGGTGCCCAACGGGACTCGAACCCGTAATGAGAGCTCCACAAACTCTAGTGTTGCCGTTACACCATGGGCACCATGATCTCATCTTTTTCGTGAGAATCCAGAAATCTATTATAGCCTACTTTTCTATTTTGTACACCTTGGCTCCGCTTTTGGTAACTTTCTTAAGCTTCAACCCAATCTCCTCGCCTTTCTTCGCCGCATCAAGATGAACATGATCTTTTTGCATCGACTCCACTCTCTGATCAAACACCACATCACCCCTGCGAATGCGAATATGATCTCCTTTTTGTAAGCCTGCTTTTGCAAGAAGCACGACACCTACGCGGATAGCGTCGAACATGTGTGTCACAACGCCCACCTCTTTTTCATGAACGGAAGATACAATCACAACTCTTTTTGTGGGTAGCGGATTTTTGATTGATTTCTTCGCCACAAGATGCGACTTCACCTTTTTAGAAACCGGCCTTTTTGTAGTCTTTCCCTTCAGCGCCAATTTTTTAATGACCCCGATTTCCCTTTTTTGATGTTTCTTCATCGCCCTTTTTTCCGATTTCGTCTTTAGTGGTTCCTTCACTAATTTCACTGTTCCTTTTTTAGCTGGTTTCTTTGCCGCTGAAACTTTTTTCACCACATTTTTCGCTACTTTCTTCTTTTTTATTTGTTTCATGTTTTGTGTTAACATATGAAAAAATTTCGCCCATGTGCCCTCGGTAGGAATCGAACCCACATCAAGACCTTAGAAGAGTCCTGCTTTATCCATTAAGCTACGAGGGCGGCATAATCTCGAATTACTATACCATGTTTGATAAATCCAACAAATCTATGTAGAATAAAAACACTCTTCAGCAGCAATCGGGACGTCGTATAATGGTAGTATACGCGCTTTGGGAGCGTGCGATCAGGGTTCGATTCCCTGCGTCCCGACCATAATTACTTCAAAAGCCCTTCCGAAACGCGACACAATTCAGTAATACGTTCTTCTGATGTATGAAGAATGTGTTGTAATTCATAAGGTTTATGTTCCAAAAGCTGGCTTACCAGGATAATGTTTGCATCAACAAGCATTCTGTGTTCCTCAGCGGACAAGTGATAAAGGATCGTAATAGGATACAAATGCTTGTCATCAATCCAGGCTGAAAGAGGGCGTTCTTTAGGATGATTCCACCCCAAAAGAATCATATTTTTACAGTGCCCAAATTGAAGCGATTCATGAGAAAATTTTCCATTGGTCACCATCCACACTTCATCTAAATGAGGACACTTGCCAATCTGCCCCGCATCGACAAGATCCAAGAACCGCGCCCACGTTGCCATAGTGACCTGAATACCCACATAAATAGGATCGTGGTGGAGCTTAGCTTCTACCATTCCCCTACGTTTGTCTTTTTCAATCAAAAGATCTACCTCATGCGTCACGCACATTCCCTGCAAGAGGGGGGGCAATTCAGCATGATATCCATACGCCCTAAACACATAAACAAGATATTTTTCAAAATCAAAACCTGTCGGACCCAATTTTAAGATTGCCTCCTTTAATCCATATCGCGATGCCACAACAGGAGAATGAGCAGCAAGAGAATTGCGAATTAAATGGAGAATCTCTTTTGTAGAGATGCCGTCATACGCCTTTTGCTCTACTTCATGCGCAACACGAGATGCGAGAAGTTCGTCTGCCTGTGCACGCATCGCCGTACGTTTAATCTTTTCAAGTGAAAACGGCTCATGTTCGCCGTTTGCTTTTAGAATAGTGAGTTCCGCCATAAAAAATATTTTCATGTCTATTGTATCGAATTTTTATAGAATACACAAAATATCAAACATCCTTCCCTACATTTACAAATGAAAAAACAAAGGGTAATCTAAAAACAACAGGAAGTATTGATTGGCATGCATTGCGGGCGTCGTATAGTGGCTATTATGCGACCCTTCCAAGGTTGAGACGTGGGTTCGATTCCCATCGCCCGCTCATATCAGAACATGGTCGTTCTCCACACAATAACACCAGAAAAGTATACTTTTAGCTCGCGCTGTTACCAATGTCCTTATTCAATCGTTTTATACCTAAGAGAGAAAAAATCGACGTACCTACACTCGTGAAAAAGGCAAAAAGTGGAAATACAAACGCTTTTGGGGTCCTTTATGAGCTTTATGCGGAAAGTATTTATCGGTTTATCTTCCTTAAAACAAGTAATCAAGAAGATACGGAGGATCTGGTTCATCAGACCTTTCTTAAGGCATGGGATCATATTCCTTACTATGAAGAACGCGGAATTCCCTTCCTCTCCTGGCTCTATAGCATTGCGAGAAATACGGTGATCGATTTCTATCGCACCAGAAAAGCAACTTCCGAATTGTCTGAAACATTTCAAAGTAAACTTGTTTCCTCGAACGAATTAGAACGTCTTGAGTCACATATAGCCCTACAAGGAATAAAAAAATATATTGCTGAGCTCGGCCCCATTGAACAAGATGCGCTCCTTCTCCGTTATGTAGAAGATTTGGATCATAAAGCAGTGGCATCTATCATACAAAAAAGTGAGAGTGCCACAAAAGTCCTTATCCATAGAGCAATCGCCAAACTAAAACACAAACTCGATGCATCATGAATGATCTCGTAGGAACAATTAAACGACTGCGCCACATCCGTCCTCATAAGGGTTATTATGCGTTTTCAAAAAAGAAATTACTCCGCGCCATTACGCCTCCCGTCACATTTCTCGCTCCTCGCATGCTTGTAAGCCTCGCCCTTGGCACAAGCGGAATAATCGCATTATCCTTACTCCTGTTCCACCCCATTGTAATAGCGCCAGCCCCTGCAACACTCTCGAGCCTTGATCATAACGCTCTCATTCAAGAATTTGACAACATTAATCTCGCTGCAAAAATTAAGGAGACAAAAAAACAAGATTCCAACAATAAAGTAATTGATCGCACTATCCAAAACCTAGCCTTCGCAAAAATGTCATCAGCGCCTTCCTCTCCTACAAGTGGCCCGCACACACCAACTGTTAATACTATTCTCGATGAACTTCTCTAAAAAACTCTATGTTCTCGTGATAAGCGGAGTTTGGTTATGTTCCTCATATGGGACAAGCCTCGCCGCGGCGCAATCGCAAATTACTCTTACTGCATTACAACAACAGGTAAATGCTCTTAAAAATGCGGAAGAGAACAATGCATCGAAATTACAAATTTTAAAACTCAATAAAAACATCCTCGACAATCTATATTCTTACCTGATAAGTGAGGATGACAATCTTGGGAAAAGCGTGACTAATGCGACGCTTGCGAGTAGCACACAAAATAAATTTCTCGACGCGATCTGGAATGACGAACAGTGGTATCTTGCAGAACGAAAAATAACTGCAAGTGCTACATCCACTGACGCAATCAAGGCGGTTGTGCTTGACGTCAAACAACATCGCCAAGAAATACAAGATATTCTGCAAAAACAAATTACAGGGATCCTCCTTGTAAACGATGCGGAACGGGCGCGTGCTATCGCAGTCACTCGTTTCAATCAAGTAAGCAGTTCTACCGCACAATTATTTCTTAATCCTGCGCACCTTGCTGTTACTGCGTACCTCTCAGAAATTAAATCTCAATTGGATGAAATTCAGACCACCACTTCAGAGACACGTTTATTGTTTGAAACACTCTCGACAACAGAAGACTATACCAATGGCCTTGACGCCCTAAGTCGCATCAACGGACTTCTTCAGAACGTCTATGATGAATTTATTGCCATTGGAAACGTACTCCATGTAAGTGGTTCGTAATACACACCAACTCATCCCTACAATAAAAACTCCTTGAAAATTCCAAGGAGTTTTTATTGTCTTAGAGTCCCCTTATGAGGAAACCTTCTTATGCCACTGCATCCTTTAATCCCTTACCAGGCTTAAACTTGGGAACGATTTTAGCGGGGACATTTATCTTTTCACCTGTCTTTGGGTTGGTAGCCATACGTGCGGCTCTTTTTGATACACGAAATGTACCAAAACCAGTGACCGCAACCTCCTCTCCGTTTTTAAGTGTCTGGGTAATTGTTTCAAAAACAGTGTTCACAATTTCTTGAGCTTGGCTCTTACTCATCTCTGCAACTTTTTGCACTGCTTCCACTAATCCTTCTTTTGACATAACAAATGATTGAATTATAAATTGACGACCTTTCACCACATGGGGCATCATACCCTCTTCTCTTCTTATGGTACTAAAAAAACTGAGAAAAAGACAAGGGGTTTACCCACATCATGACCATTTAGATTCCTTCCGTAAAATCGGGGTGCGGCAATTGAATTCCTATCGGGCGTATTCTACCGCGCGTGTCTCACGAATTACGTTTACTTTAATCTCGCCGGGATACTTCAAATCCGCTTCAATACGCTTTGCGATATCATGTGCGAGTCTGATTGCTCCGAAATCATCTACCTTTTCAGGCACGACAAACACGCGAATTTCACGTCCTGCCTGGATTGCATATGCTTTTTCCACACCGTGGAACATATGCGCGATTTTTTCAAGATCCTCAAGACGCTTTACATAAAACTCGAGCGTTTCTCTGCGTGCACCCGGACGCCCGGCCGAAATAATATCCGCAGCATTCACCAAATATGCCTCCGGGATCTCGACCGGATACTCTTCGTGATGTGAGTGCATGGCTCGAATAATATCTTCTGGCATACCGTATTTTTGTAAGATTTTCTTTCCAATGTTTACATGCGTACCTTGAATCTCATGATCTACCGCCTTTCCAATATCATGAAGCAGTGCACCCTTTTTTGCGATATCGACGCGGAGTCCAAGTTCTTCGGCAAGCATGCCTGCAATATGCGCCATTTCTACGGAATGCATCAATACATTTTGTCCAAAACTGGTACGATAATTCAATCTGCCGAGAAGCATAATAAGTTCCCGCGGCAAATCCAACACGCCTACCTCATATGCCGCATTCTCCCCCGCCTCACGCATTCGTTCATTCATTTCCTGTCCTGCCTCCGCCACCTTCTCTTCTATTTTTGCGGGCTGGATTCTGCCATCCTTAATAAGTTTTTCCATCGCGAGACGAGCTACCTCGCGACGCACAGGATCAAACGAAGAAAATACGATCACATCAGGCGCCTCATCCATGATGACCTCTACTCCGGTCAATCGTTCAAATGTGCGAATATTTCGTCCTTCACGTCCGATGATCTTTCCTTTCAAATCCTCGGCAGGAAGCGGAAGATAAGATGTCGTAATATCACTTACATGGGAACGTGCGTAGCGTTGAATCGCGGTCGTCACCAATTCACTCGTCTTTTTTTCGATTTCTTCCTGTTTAGTCTGTTCGAGCTTCATGAGTGCGCGCGTCAAATCATTACGGTGTTCAGACTCCGCTTTGGACACAAGCTCTTCGCGCGCCTGTTCGCGCGTCATCTGCGCCACACGCTCCAATTCTCCATTGATTTTCTGGCTTGATTTTTCAAGTTGAGCCTTGACTACTTTCAAACGATCAAGCTCGCTATCAACTGTTTTGTTTTTTTCTTCTACCTCTTGTGATTTCTTTTCGAAAAGTTCTTCGCGATGCAAAAGACGTTCCTCAATGCGTTGAAGGGAAAGTTTTCGTTCTTTTTCTTCACCTTTTGCCTCCTCGAGAATCTTGACCGCTTTGTCTTTTGCGGATAATAATGTCTCTTTCGCTTCTTGTCTTGCGGATTCCAGTAAATTCCGCACCTTCATTTCTGCAGAGTTCGTAGAGATTTTCGCGTTTAACTCACGAATAGCGTATCCTACTCCCGCGCCTACCAAAACCAAAATACCCACGATTGGAAATCCCATAATAGTGTGCTGACGCTTCTGCTAATCCTCCCGCGCCACTTCCTTCAACGTCTTCCGCACGATTCTTTAATGTGGAACATGGCAACGGAACAATATGTCTGTATAATAGCAATGAAATTAGCATTATGATGCAACAAATTAGTATAAACAAGATATATTCAAGGTACCACTAACACACCGCGGATGTCAAAAACATAGACGAGAGACGTACGTTATTTATAAAACGATGTTTTCACAAACACAAGAATGTCGGACAAGAAAATTTAACTTATTGATGAAGATGTTCTAAAATAAGAGAGATATACTTTACCCCCCTGCGTATGAACCCAATTGAATCAATTAAAGAATATGTGCGCGCGGCAAATTATCTTGCAGCAGCTCAAATTTATCTTGCCGACAACTTCCTTCTGAAAAAACCGCTCAAATTTGAACATATCAAACCTCGTCTCCTAGGACACTGGGGCACAAGTCCTGGCATCAATTTTGTGTATGGACACTTGCAACACTTTGTAAAACGACACAGCGTGTCGACCCTGTTCGTGTTGGGACCCGGTCATGGCTTTCCTGCCCTTCAGGCAAACCTATTTATCGAAGAAACATTAGGCAAGTATTATCCTCAAGCGCTTCCTACTGAAGCGGGGGTAGGATATATCGCAAAACAATTTAGCTGGCCCTATGGATTTCCAAGCCACAGTAATCCAGGAACGCCGGGTGTCATCGTAGAAGGAGGAGAATTAGGCTATGCCCTGAGCACAGCCTACGGATCAGTTTTGGATAATCCAGATCTTCTCACCGTATGTCTCGTCGGTGATGGCGAAGCGGAAACAGCCGCCACTGCCACTGGATGGCACTTACACAAGTTTATAAACCCCGCATCAAACGGAGCCGTACTCCCCATTCTTCATTTGAATGGCTATAAGATATCGGGTCCTACAATCTTTGGAAGAATGTCGAACAAAGACCTCAAAAATCTCTTTTCAGGGTACGGGTATGAGCCAATCATAGTAGAAGGACGTGATGTCTACCAAAAAATGTTTACCGCACTTGATCATGCCTATGAAGTAATCACACGCATTCAACATGCCGCACGCAATCACACGATGACTGCTGAGGCGCGCTTTCCCATGATTATCATGAAAACACCGAAGGGGTGGACGGGAATCAAAACATTGCATGGAAAAAAAATTGAAGGAAACTGTTTATCGCACCAGGTCACCGCACCTCTTGCCAAAACCGATCCGGAAGAACTAAAAGCATTAAGCACATGGCTTCGTTCATATCATTTTGAAAATCTTTTTGATTCTGAAAAAGGATTCTCCGAATCTATCCGAAGTATTCTCCCCGCCCCTTCGCTCCGTATAGGACAAAACCGCCACGCCTATGCAGGCACCATACGCAAAGACCTTATTCTTCCAGAAATCGATCACTTTAATGAAGAAGCCGATCCACCAGGTATTGTAGGATCGAGCAGTATGCGGCGTGCAGGACTTTATCTCAACGAAGTCTTCGCACTCAATGCAAACCAAAAAAACTTTCGATTCTTTTCTCCGGATGAAACGTATTCGAACAAACTCGACGCGATATTCAGCACGACGCCACGTTCATTTGAACTCCTTATCGAGCCTTGGGACATGGATCTCGCATCTGACGGACGCGTCATTGAGATGCTCAGCGAACATTCGTTGCAGGGTCTTGCACAAGGATATATTCTTACAGGACGCCATGCAGTGTTTGCGTCCTACGAGGCTTTCATTCAGGTCGTGAGCAGCATGGCGGATCAATATGCAAAATTTTTGAAAGTGGCGCGCGAAATACCATGGCGCGGCGCAGCACCCTCCTTCAACTACATTCTCACGTCATCGGGATGGCGCCAAGAGCATAATGGATTCTCACATCAGAACCCCGGATTCGTGAGCGATATGCTAGAACGGCAAGGATGTTTTATCCGCATCTTCTTTCCTCCTGATGGGACAAGTACGCTTGTCACGTTGAGGGAATGTCTTGCATCTACAAACAGAATCAATGTCATTGTGGCTGGAAAAACACTGGAACCGCGGTGGCTGAATAAGCAGGAAGCGGAGGAGGAACTGACACGCGGACTCATGATATGGAAATTTGCAAGCGATGAGAACCCCGACATTGTATTTGCTGCAGTGGGAGATTATTTAACCAAAGAATCATTAGCGGGAATACAACTCCTCAGGGAGGAACTACCTATCATACGCATACGGTTTGTAAATATCTTGGAACTCACCGCCCTTGGACTTGGAAATGATGAATGCCGCGTGCCATTCCATGATTTTAATGATTACTTTACTCCTGATAAACCGATCATCGTAAACTATCATGGCTACCCGGATACAGTAAAACCTCTCTTTTTCGATAAAGGAGATCATACACGATTCGTGATCAAAGGATATATTGAAAATGGATCAACGACGACACCGTTTGATATGCAGATCCGCAATCGGACGAGCCGTTATCATCTTGTACAAGATGCCTGCACTTTACTTGCGCAATATGGCACCATCACGAAAGAAACTGCTGATGCCATACGCGCAAAGTATGATAAAAAAATAGAAGACCATGGCGCCTTTATTAGAGCACATGGCATCGATCCCGAAGAAATAGAACAATGGCAATGGAACACACATCGCTCATCATAAATATTGGGAGTGCGTCCAAAAAATATGCACTCTACGAGGAGGCTCGCGAAGTAGCCCGCTATCATTTTGAACATGAAAATGATCATGCCATAGTGACAGAACGCTATGAAGGAGTGGAAACGCAGACTGCGATCGAAGCCCAAGAGTACCATGAAAGCACGATCTACGTAATGCAACGATTAGCTGCTCATTCACCTCGTCATTCAATCAGCACTATAGGCATTCGCGTCGTTGCTCCAGGGGCATATTTTTATGCACCTCAACGCATCACATATGCATATAAAGAAAGGATGCGCGCAGTCGCAGAAGTAGCTCCTCTTCATATTGTACCGACTCTCGAAGAACTCTTGAAACTAGATAGTACATTTCCTCACACCCCGGTCATCGGCGTATCAGATAGTGCATTTCATCGTACGATCCCAACCCGTGCGCGATTTTACGCGATTCCCCACACCACAGCCGAAAAATTTGATATAGAACGATTTGGGTATCATGGAATTTCAATGCAATCAATCGTACGAAGCTTGCACACCTTATCTGAACCAATTCCCCGGCGCACCATTGTGTGCCATCTTGGAAGCGGATCAAGCATTACTGCCCTGCAGGACGGGATAAGCATCGACACATCCATGGGATTCACTCCGCTTGAAGGTGTCCCTATGGCAACGCGCGTAGGTACAATCGATCCAGGCGCACTTCTCTATCTTATGAAAAAACTCAATCTTTCTCTCACTGATCTTGATACCTACCTCAATACCGAATGCGGGTTGGGCGGATTAAGTGGCATCAGCGCGGATATACGCACGCTTATCGCGTATGCAGAATCAGGTGATCAGAATGCGGATAACGCACTTGCGACATTTGCATATCATGTACAAATGTATATCGGCGCATATGCTGCCATACTTGGCGGTATAGACCTTCTTGTATTTACCGCGACAATCGGAGAACGTTCATCTTCTATGCGTGCACGCATCCTCCACGGACTTGAGCACATGGGTCTCGTGCTTGACCAGAAAAAAAACGATATTACGCGAGAAACGCTATCATTTATTCATACACAGGACTCGCCTGCGCACATAGCGGTCGTTCCTACAAATGAAATGAAAGAAATCGCACTCACTATTCACGCCTTGCCTTCTTGAATTCTATGAACATCTCAGAACCAGAACATCGCAATCATGCCATCCTTGTCATATTAGACGGATGGGGACGAGGGCCTCATGATCTCTCCAATCCGCTTGCGGAAGCCCATCTTCCTACCATCAACTATCTTGAGGCACACTATCCTTCAGGGAGCCTTCAAGCCTCCGGAATCGCAGTGGGACTCCCGTGGGGTGAGGTGGGAAACAGCGAAGTGGGGCACCTTACGCTTGGAGCGGGAAGAGTCTTGTACCAACACTATCCGCGCATTACTATGGCCATACGTGATGGTAGTTTCTTTCAAAACCCTGCCCTTCTTGGCGCTATTAATCATGTCTCTCAATACCAATCCAAACTCCATGTGGTAGGTATTCTCACAAGCGGAACAGTACATGGTGCATTCGAACATATTGTTGCACTGGCTATGCTTGCCAAACAGCACGGCATCACGCGTGTCTATTTTCATCCATTTGGCGATGGACGCGATGGCCCCCCAGAAGGCGGACTCGATTTAATGAAACAGCTGCAAGAACGGCTGAATGAGATAGGGGTGGGAAAAATCGCAACAACATGCGGAAGATATTACGGTATGGACCGAGACGGACACTGGGATCGTACACAACAAGCCTATGAACTGCTTACCACAGGGAAAGGAACCTACGCACCCACGCTAGATGATGCCTTTCGCTCTACGTATGCGCAACACCTCACCGATGAATTCGTGCCACCCTACACATTCCTTCCCCCTGAAGAGCATGGCATTATAGAAGATAACGATGCGGTTATCTTTACAGACTTTAGGGAGGATTCCATTCGCCAAATTGCGACACCTTTCGCGTTACCAGAATTCCATGAATTCAATGCTCATATCCCTACCAATTGTTACGTCGCAACGTTTACAGAATACAAAAAAACGTTTACTGCCCACGTCGCATTTCCCACAGAACTCATCACCACTTCGGTGAGTAAGGCGGTATCAGACGCGGGAAAAACGCAACTGAAAATCGCGGAAACCGATAAGTATGCCCACGTGACATACTTCTTTAACGGATTTCGAGATACGCCATTTCCTCATGAAGACAGAATATTAGTCCCCTCCAACAATCTCACCGCAAAAGAATCTGCACCCAATTTTAAAGCACCGGAAATTACGGAACGCTGTTTGGCCGCATTACAGGAATCACAGTATGATCTCATTGTCATCAACTATGCCAATGCTGATCTCATTGCGCATGCAGGAGAGTTTGACCTTGCACGACAGTCAGCAGAAGTACTCGATGCTCAACTGCAGCAACTTGTCGCTGCGGTCGAAAAACGCCCCGATACCTATCTCATTATCACTGCAGATCATGGCAATGTTGAAAACGTACGCGACGCCTATACGGGTGAACCAAAAACTAAACACGACCCTAATCCTGTGCCTATCTATATCGTAAACATGGCGTTTGCCGGTACTCCCGCCCAACTCGGAACCGGCATATTAAGTGACGTCGCCCCGACTCTTCTTTCCATCCTTGCGATCCCTATCCCCAAAGAAATGACGGGGAAAAATCTCCTTACCGCCATCCTTCCATGAACAAACTTATTCGCAATTTTTTTGTAAATCTACTGGGAATTCTTATTGCACGGGCAATAATCCCCGGATTTATGTTCCAGGGTGATGTGATCCTTCTTCTCGAAACCACGGCCATTTTGACAGTACTCAATTTCACCTTGCGTCCGATTCTCAAGCTCGTATTTCTTCCCCTTATCCTGCTTACCCTGGGACTCTTTACTTTTGTCGTCAATATGTTAATCTTGTGGTTAATCACATTCGCTCCTCTCGGAATACATATACAGACCTTAAACGCCCTCGTGTTAGCCACTATCCTCTTTGGCGCATTGAATCTTTTGTTACACATCCATGGAGGAGGGGCCGAGTAATATTCTGAATAAAAAAACCATGTCTTGGATTACCATAACTCAAATTATACTTTCGGTACTTATTGTAACTGCAATTTTGCTCCAGCCACGAGGAATGGGTCTTGGGTCAGCATTTGGAGGTGATTCAACGCTCTACTACACACGACGTGGGCTGGAGCGCGTACTCTATCTCGCAACCATTGTTCTCATCGTCTTGTTTGGAATCCTTTCTCTTATCGGACTGAGATTCTCATAGCGCGCAATGATATACCACACGTTACTGTGGTATATCCCATAAATCGTGCTTTCTTATTCTGCAATGAAACATCATAAATATTTTTCTCTGCACTACTGGAAACAGTACTACCAACGTTTAGAAACCAGAGACAAACACATCGCACAAGCCGGTGCGCTTCTTGCAGCGGTATCGTTTGTAATTCTCATTCTTGTCTCGTTTTTCATTGGTACAGTTCATCCTACTCATGGCGGTGAGTTCAAAGAAGGATTAGTAGGGACTTCGCTTCTTAAGCTCAACCCTCTTCTCGCCACAAGCGAAAATGAAAATGACCTTATAAGTCTCGTGTATCGAGGTCTCTTTAAGGTAGATAGCGCGGGAACGATCGTCCCCGACCTCGCGGCTTCATATGAAACACAAAACAATGGCGCAGTATGGATTATTACATTGAAAAATAATCTGACGTGGCAGGATGGAACGCCTCTCACCGCAGATGACGTCGTATTTACAGTCAACCTTATTCATACGCTTGAAAATAAAACGCCGCTTCAATATGGCTGGCAAGGCGTAATGGTAGAAAAAATTTCCGACAGGAAAATCAAGTTTAGTATTCCGAATCCGTATGCCTTTTTCCTCACCAACCTAGAACTCAAGATTATTCCAAAACATATTTTTGAACATGTACCAGTTGACAATCTTGCATTGTCTCCTTATAACGTAAAACCCATCGGTGATGGTCCTTACATGGTCGATACGGTAACCACAAAAGATGACGGACACATAAGCAGCTATTCCCTTGTACGTTCTCCTTCGTATGCCGAAAAAAGCCCTTATATCGACCGCATCACCTTTTCATTCTACGAGACAAAAACAGATGCATTAGAAGCACTAACTCTGCACCGCATTGATGCACTCGCTAATATAGATCCGCAACAAGCGAAATCTCTTTCCGCATCCTATCAAATACTTCACATTGCACGTCCACTCTATTATGCTGCATTTTTAAATGCGCAAAACAACCCCGTCTTAGGGGACGATGTCGTACGCGAAAGTCTCAAACTTAGTACCCCGCAACAAGAGCTGATCAATACGGTATTTTTGGGCTATGCAAGCCCGCTCAGCTCTCCCTTGCCGCCGCCTATTATCCCCGGAGTCGCGTCAGAATATAACCCACAGCGCGCGAAAGAACTGCTTACAAAAGACGGATGGGTACTCAATGCAAATGGCCTGCTTATCAAAAAAAATAAGCCCAATGAACCAATTACTCTTACGATCGTTACGCCACAGAACTCATTTCTTATTGAAACTGCGAGCATTCTTGCAAAATCGTGGAGAGAGATAGGAATAGACACAAAAGTGGAGATTGTTCCGCTTACCGATCTTGAGACGAACTATATCGAACCACGAAAATATGACGTTCTTCTGTTTGGCAACATACTCGACCTGCAGGCAGATCCATTTTCATTCTGGCATTCATCTCAAAAATTCAATCCAGGAAGAAATCTAAGCCTTTATCAAAACAAAAAAGTAGATACGCTCACGGAAACGATACGTGAAACGATGGATCCTGTAACGCGGAACAATCTCTACACGCAATTTGCGGAAATCATTCAAAACGATAATCCGGTTATCTTTCTTTATGATCCTGACTTTCTCTATGCCGTTTCAAAACGCGTAAAAAACGTGACAGAACATGTAGTGACGAACCAAAGTGATCGTTTTGCTTCTCTTGCCGATTGGTATATTACCTCTTTGCGCAGCTTATAATGATAGTGCGAAAAACAACAAATCAACTATCGCGTACAACCTTGTTATGATGTGAGACGGGTAAATAGAATAGTACACACCGTTTTCTTATTTTAATTTCAGATTGGGGATGTGGCGGAACTGGTAGACGCGCACGCTTCAGGAGCGTGTGAGAGCAACCTCCTGGGAGTTCGAATCTCCCCATCCCCACTACGAAACCAAAAAACACACAAACTGTAAGCGTGCGCGCAATATATTTTCTTAACAAGCTCTGCACACTACCATCATTTTATTGATAAAATAAATTAAAAACACGTATCGCTTTTATTACTCTACGCGGTACATAATAATCATGATAAAAAACATAAAAAAACAGCCCGCAAAACCGGCGTCGCGTAACGCATGGGCTCATCGCCGCTCATCGCACGCGGCATCTACGCAAAAACAGGAAAAACAAGGTCTGAAAGTTATTCCTTTTGGAGGACTCGAGGAGGTGGGGCGCAATATGCTCGCACTTGAATACGACGATCAGATCCTTGTTGTCGATATGGGGTTCGGATTTCCGGACGAAGACATGCCGGGAATTGATTATACAATTCCTAATTTTCAGTACCTCAAAGAGAATAAGCACAAGATCGTTGGAGTATTTATTACACACGGTCACTACGATCACATCGGTGCAATTCCTTATGTCATCCATGAAATAGGAAATCCGACAATTTATGCCACTCCGCTCACCCGCGGCATCATTTTAAAACGCCAAGATGATTTTCCTCATCAACCGAAATTGAATATTGAAACGGTACACAAAGATAAGGAGGAAACCATTGTACTTGGTCACTTCAAGGTCACTCCATTTCACGTAAATCACAATATCCCCGATTCAATCGGCCTCGCCATTCAAACGCCACTTGGCTTAGTCGTGCACACCTGCGACTTCAAATTCGATTTCTCCCCAATTGCAGACGAACCTGCAGACCTCGGTCGTATTGTCACACTTACTTCGCAAGGCGTATTTTTACTCCTTTCGGATTCTACCGGTTCGGAAAAACCTGGCCAAGCTCCCTCAGAAAAAGAAATCTTTGACAATCTGGGAACAATCTTCGAACACGCAGAAGGGCGCATTATTGCTGCAACCTTCTCTTCTCTTATTGAGCGCGTGCAACAAATTATCTACCTTGCAGAACGATTTGATCGTAAACTTGTGATTGAAGGATACAGCATGAAAAATAATGTAGAAATCTGCCGATCGCTAGGATACCTTAAGATAAAAAAAGGAACTATTATTCTTCCAGAGGAAGCACTGATGTTACCGCCAGAAAAACTCGTCATTATGTGTACGGGAGCCCAAGGAGAAGACCGCGCTGCGCTCATGCGCATCACGAATGGAGAACATCGCTACTTTAAAGTAGAGCAAGGTGATACGATTATCTTCTCATCGTCCGTGGTACCAGGAAATGAACGTTCGGTACAATATCTAACCGACTCCCTTGCCCGACAAGGCGCTAAAATATTTAATTATCGCATGATGGATATCCATGTCAGTGGACATGCCTACCGAGAAGATCTCAAATTGCTCTTAAATATTGTAAAGCCGAAATTCCTGATGCCTATTCACGGACAATTTTCTATGTTGAGAGCACATGAAGAAATCGCTCAATTAGTAGGCGTACAGAAAGAAAATATCGTCATTGCATCAAATGGCGATATTGTAGAATTTACTCCAGAAGAGGGCAAAATTATAGGAGAGGTGCCAGCAAATTACATTATGGTAGATGGTCTTGGTATTGGCGATGTCAATGAAGTAGTTCTCCGCGACCGAGAACTGTTATCAAAAGACGGGATGTTCGTCATTATCGCTGCCATCGACGCGAAAACAGGAAAATTAAAAGGAGTGCCCAATATTATCTCACGTGGCTCAATCCACCTTCGCGAATCGAAAGAACTTCTTGATGAGATGCGCGGACTCATCAAAAGAATTGTGGAACGCACCGCCACTCCTGGATACATGAGTAATTGGGCTCATGTAAAAGATAATATTCGAGAACAGGTGGGATCATTCCTTTGGAAAAAACTGAAACGGCGCCCCATGGTACTCCCCGCCATCGTTGAAGTGTAATTTCTAGAACGTACACATTCGACGAATTTCTGCGTCAAAATCTCCGCTCCTCGCTCCATTTACTCCATAGTAAACTCCACTACGGTGCTCGGTTTTTCCTTGAACTTCATTCAAATGTGTACGTTCTATTCTCAAACAGTCAACTTCTTATTTCCAAGAAATTTTTCGGTGATTGTAAAGGCGAAGGTTTTAGCGTAAACTTGAATCATGAAAAATAAGAATAGTGCTGTGCTCACAGGCGATCGGCCGACGGGAACGCTTCACCTCGGCCATTTAGTAGGTTCGATACAAAACAGAATTGCGCTTCAAGATCAATATGATCGGTGTTTTTACATGGTCGCCGATATTCAGGCACTGACTGATAATGCCGATAATCCGGAAAAAGTGCGCAATAATGTCTTTGAAGTAACACTTGATAATCTTGCGGCGGGCGTGTCGCCTCAAAAAACAACCTTCTTCATTCAATCACAAGTTCCTGAAATTGCCGAACTTACAGTTCTCCTTTTGAATCTAGTCACCCTTGCTCGCCTGAAGAGAAATCCAACGGTAAAAGACGAGATGAAACAAAAAGGATTCGGAGAAGACGTGCCCGCAGGATTTCTTGCCTATCCTGTAAGCCAAGCCGCGGATATTTTGTTTTGCGGCGCTAATCTTGTTCCGGTCGGAGAAGACCAGCTCCCTGTCATTGAACAAGCGAACGAAATCGTGCTCAAATTCAATGCCCTCTACGGAGAAACATTTCAAAAAATTACACCCGTACTCTCCACTACTCCACGTCTCGTGGGAATTGATGGCAATGCAAAGGCAAGCAAATCACTCAACAATACAATATTTCTTAACGATTCCTTTGAAGAAATACAAAAAAAGGTAATGATGATGTATACTGATCCAGAACATATCCATGCAAGCGATTCGGGAAATGTAGGGAATAACGTGGTGTTCACCTACCTCGACATTTTTGACCCTAAAAAAAATGAGGTGCGGCTCCTGAAAGAGCACTACACGCGCGGGGGGCTCGGTGATGTGGAAATCAAAAAACGACTTATTGATGTTTTGGAACATATCATCGCACCTATTCGCACACGACGCCGAGAATTGGAACGCGATCCCGACACCGTGATGGACATTTTGAAATCAGGAACAAAAAAAACCCGTGTTATCGCACAAGAAACCATGCGCAAGGTCCGCAAGGCAGTAAAAATCAATTATTTTGATTAGTCTGCTTGATATGCAGCATAGTTGTCTCATATCTATTCTTGTTCAGTGATTAATCAGACGGACTTTTATCTTAGTTTCTCTAGAATAATAAAAACTAACCTTCTCTGAAACTGGCAATTACCTGCTCTGGCTCAACGCATGTGTACATTAAAAAACAGCGTATACGCTGTTTAAATTAATTTAAAGAGTTTGGGTTATGCTCATCTGGAGATCGCTCTTTAACATAGGCAACGAGATATCGCGCAAGACGACTCAGTTCATGCCTTGCCTCACGTTTGGGCATTCTGATTATATTCTTAATCAGAATGAAAATTCCTAGAAGGATATGACAGATCTGTCCCTCTACTTCTTTCGTTGGATCAGTGCATAGCCACAGCTCAATCTTCTGCTTTTCATCGTCGACATGCCGAATATACAATGTCATCCACCCCCCTTCTTCGTGAAAATAATGCTAGATCTTTCTTTTTAAAATCTCGCGCTGTACATTCGCTATTTCATGCTTCTCATCTTCTCGAAGACGCCGATAATACTCAGCACCCTGTGTATCGGATTCCATGCCCTCAAGAATATGCTCTATGGCCGCAATGGACTTTTTGAGGATTTCCCTATAATTTTCAAGATCAGATAAGGAAAGAGGATCGAGCAGAATATCACGCCTGCCCGAAGAAAAAGGGGGCTGCTCCATTTTATGTTTTTTCTCTTTCTCTAACATTTTTTAAGTTGTACCGTAACCTCACCTTCCATGTCAAATGTCTTTTCGCAATCAAACGTAGCGCTGCGTGCGTATTCAAAATGCGCAAGCGACGCGTCTTTTTTAATCTGCTCCTCAAAACGCTGAAACACAGGTAATAATCTGTCAGATGCCGCTACAAAACAATCAACCATCTGCCCCATTTGAAACCCGGCATCCGCGCGCAGCTCCTGTAACGATCGAATAAAATCACGCACGAGGCCTTCTTCACGAAGCTCGTGAGTAATGGTAGTATCAAGCGCTACTGCCAAATCAGATTCGTTAGCAATCGCATCGTGAGAAAGCACTTTCACGCGCCGCGCAGACTTTACATTCACCTCATCGCGCACAAGTTCAAGGAGTTCCTTATCGAGAAAGATTTCTGTCTTAATCTCAAGTGCCATGAGCGGCTGGCGCACCTTAATATCCTTCTCTGCGCGAAGGCGTAGGGCGACAGCACATACGTTGCGCACAAGTTCCATCTGCTCAAACAGTTCTTCATGCTCTTTCATTATGCCGCGCTGTTTCATCTGCGGATAATTCTCAAGGTGGACACTCTCCAGAAGCGAAGAATCGTAATGCTTCATTTCCTGATAAAGCTCTTCTGCAAAAAAGGGGGCAAGAGGCGCCACACACAGAACGAGTGTCTTCATCACCTCATAGAATACATTCGCCGCACCGCAAAACTCTTCGTCTGACTCCGGACGCTGAAATCTCCTGCGCGAACGGCGCAACCACCAACGAGAATAATCTTCCACCACAAATTGTTCTATCATGCGCGCCGCATTCATCACATCAAAATGATCTAATGCAGCCCCCACGTCTTTCACAAGAAGAGCGGTCTTTGCACGTATCCAACGATCAAGAACAGATGGGGTATGTTGAGAAGTCGAACGCACACTCCTCTGCACACCCCCTACATACGTACGATAAAATTGAAACACATTCCAAAACGTCATAAAAAACTTTCGTTTCGATTTCTCAAGATCTGCATGAGAAAATTTTTTAGACTCATAGGGCTGATTCAATGTATAAAAATACCACCGGGCCGCGTCACTGCCCACCGTGTTCATAATATCCCATGGATTCGTGATATTGCCGCGCGACTTTGACATCTTTTTTCCGTGCTCATCAAGCACAAGTCCCAACACAGATACGTTTTTATAGCTTGGCGGCATCTTCAGAAGTGTCGAAACCGCAAGAAGCGTGTAAAACCATCCGCGCGTTTGGTCCACCCCTTCCACAATGTAATCAGCGGGGTACTGTTCAATACACTGTAAAAGTCCTTTCTTGGGATCACAGTCTACAAGTCGCCCAGTCTGCGCAAATGGCATCGCCCCCGAATCAAACCATACATCCATCACTTCTGGAGTGCGATTACATATCGCCTTACACGTAGGACACTTTATCGCAATCTCATCAATATATGGCTTGTGTATATCAATCTGACCATCCTTATTGTAAGGATAGTTAAACACTTCTATCTTTTTATAATCGCCGCACTCGGGATAATCAGATGCGAGCGTCTCTTCGGGAGTATGCTGCAGTAATGTATTCTCAAGCATCCACAAAGGATCACCGTGGCCTATAAGCAAAATGCGTTTCCCTGTATATTTCCTATTAAACTCGAGTACGGCACTCATCATTCTTTTTGCGACATCGTGTAAACTTTCGCCTCCAGGAGATGGTTTTGAAAACTCCTCAATGGGTCCTGAAAAGAATGCCTTGTGCTCTGCGACGGACTTTCCGTCAAACACCCCAGTTCTAATTTCCACAAGGCGTTCATCGTAATGTACAGGAACCTTCAAATATTCATGAAGAAGGGCAACCGTCTCTTTTACACGTTCTGCAGGAGAAGCAATAATAAGATCGATCTTTACTTTCTTGAGCCGTTTCGCGGCAGCACGCACTGAGGCCTTACCTTGTTCGGTGAGCGTAGAAGAATCAAGAAAAGCACCCGACGCAAGCGTGCCCTCTACGTTATGTGTCGCCTGACCGTGACGCATCACATACCACGTATTGCGGTAATACGCACGATCATTTAACTCTTCAAGCGACCCGATACATACACGGTGCCCTTTCTTTTCACACTGCCACATGGGCAACGGAGTACCCCAATACCGTTCGCGCGAAATTGCCCAATCTTTAAGCTCTTTGAGCCATTCTCCAAAACGCCCTTCGCGTACATGAGAAGGTATCCAATTAATCGTTTCGTTATTACGCATCATCTCCTTGCGAAGTTTACTCATGCGAATAAACCACGATTCGCGGGCCATATAAAGGAGTGGCGTATCACAGCGCCAACAGAACGGATATTCGTGTTCAATCGCGCCAAGAATATCGTCGATCACAAGACCTCGATCGCGCAAATGTTCAAAGACTACTCGATCGGCATCTTTTGCAAACAGCCCCTCCCCAGGTTCACCGGGTTTCATATGGCCCTGGTTGTCGAGCGTAATCAACACAGGTAATTTTTCTTTTCGCGCCACTATCATATCGTCTTCGCCAAAGGCGGGAGCGATGTGAACAAGTCCTGTACCCTCCTCTGCAGAAACAAAATCAGCAGAAACCACGCGATAGGCATCTTTTAGTTTGTGGGGATACAGAGGAACATATTTTTTTCCTACCAACGCCTTTCCCTTTACTGATGTTACCGCATATCCCTCTTGCGCCTGCACCTTTGCGGCAAGCTTTTCGGGAAGCTTTGCTGCCCACAAAAATTCTCCTTGAATATCATAGCGCGTATAAGTAAGCGCAGGATGCACTGCCACCGCAACATTTGCGGGAAGCGTCCATGGTGTGGTGGTCCACACAAGTAGAAATTCCTTTTTCTGTTTTGACCCGCCTTTCAGTTCAAGCTTAAAATAAAGCGATGGATCACGCGTCAGACGATAGGCCCCTGGCTGGCCAAGCTCATGCGAAGAGAGTACCGTACCGCATCGCACGCAGTAGGGCGACACGCGAAAATCTTTTTCTAATGCATAATTTTTGTGAATACGTTTCAGCACCCCCCACACATTCTCAATGTAGCGATTATCGTACGTAACATATGGGTTGCTCATGTCGAGCCAAAACCCCATGCGTTCAGTAAACTTTTCCCACTCATCCTTATACTGCCACACCGATTCCCGTGCCTTCGCATTAAAAGCAGCCACGCCATACTCTTCAATTTCTTTTTTGTTATGAATACCAAGCGCTTTTTCTACCCCTAATTCAACAGGAAGCCCATGGGTATCCCACCCCGCCTTGCGCGTCACATACCTGCCACGCATCGTCTGATAACGACAAATGATATCCTTAAACGCACGCCCTAAAAAATGATGAATACCAGGACGTCCATTTGCAGTAGGAGGTCCCTCAAAAAACACAAAAGGTTTTTTTCGCGCAGTCTTCTTAAGCGTTTTTTCGAAAATGCCGCGTTCCTTCCAAAATGCGAGAATACGCTCCTCAAGTTGTGCTAAATTCAGCGGATCCATATAATAACTGCTAGCTTTTAGAGAATTAGCTTCTCACTGATGGCATAATTGTAACAAACTCTAAACACCAACAGCTACTACATAGTAGCCAAAAACGCCCATAAAATCAATCAATCACATCACACATGAGTGATGGAGCATTCTAAAATAAATAAGGGAATCAAAAATTCACAATGCCATTCGGAATAACAAGGACAAATTTTTTCTATTTGCTACTTTTTATTAAACTCAGAGAGAAATCCCTGATCGAAAGATCAGGGATGAATCCAGACCCATAGGTCATTCAAGTGAATAATAAAAAGAACTTGATGCGTGTTTTGTATCGTATCGTTATTGTATTGTATTTATCATTATCCCCTATCTGACGATCGTCAGATAGGGGATAATTTACCTGGTACGAGATGGGGTCGAAGTAGTAGTTCTAACGTACTTTCAACAAGCATTTCATAGAGGCTAAACAACTTTGCGCGATGGATTTCTTGGGCTCTCATCAAAAAACACGCGAAGAAACCAAAAGTATATGCCAAAAGGGAGTTCATTTTCTGCTCCACGCCAAAACCCGAAAACTCCAACCCCGAGCGGCAAAACAAAAAACCGAGCTTCCTCGGTATATTCATGAAAGATTGATTTCTTACGGCAATTGAAGCGGCAGTATTCGATAAATATTATCATCAACAGAATCAAGCGTGAAGATGACCTTTTTACCCTTTGCAAGTCTTGAAAACTGATTCCATGCTTGAGGCCAATTTTTGGAAGAACTATAACTAACTACCTTGATCAACAATACTTCCGCGTCTTTTCCATTACAGTCACGATACGGCATCAAGAGAACATTTCCATGCGAGTGACATGAATCATCCTGATTCATATAGATTTCCTTCACCACCCAAGGGGAATGCGTACGAATATCAGCCACCGCATCATCTGCACTCACGTTATGCAAAGAAATATGCCACAGAACAACAGTGACGTCGTCATTACAAAAAGAATCATCCGTATCTTGTGTAATCCAATGGGCCACAAAATCAGGAGCGCGATCAGGAACACTAAATTTAGAAACAAACGTTTCCTGTTGTCCGTTCTGTTTTGCAAACGGATTGTGAAAAGTAATCGTAATAATACCAAGAGAAACACACACCGCAGTAACAATCCAGTGCTGCGCGAAAAACTTGATAAACTTCATCATTACTACTCTCCTCCTTTTCAAGCTCCAAAGAGTAGCCTTTGGATGCTGAAAAAATACTATCACATATCAATTAGGAAGTCAATATTCGCGTAAGTATCTCCTCACAACCTTGAGTCAAAAACACAAATATTGCCTAAGTTTATTGAAAGCTCTACATCGATATATCCTCAAAAAGAAACCCTTCGGCAAGCTCAGGACAAGTTCGAATACTAGTTCGTCCTAATTCTTAACACACTAATAAACTAACAAGCTCGACTTACATCTCATCGGGGGCTTCAATGCCTAAGAGATCGAGCCCTGTTGCAAGTGTTTTTGCCACCACACGCACAATCATCAAAAGTGTGGTTCGTTTTTCTGTATCCTTCTCTGTGAGAATGGGGTGCGAATGATAAAACTCGTTTGCAGCTTGTGCGAGTTCAAAAAGATAGTCGGCAAGCAAGTGAGGAAACCAGCCTTCAATTACGCGTTGTAATACTTCAGCGAGCTGTACCGAGTGGAGCAACAACTCACGCTCTTTAGTATCAAGTGCAGCATGCACGCTAAAGTGGTCGAGAATTTCGTCGGTACTCTTACGCAAGATACTCTTCAGGCGCGCGTGAGTGTATTGAATATAAGGGCCGGTTCTCCCTTCAAAAGAAAGTGCGTCCTCAAAACGGAATACAATATCTGACTTGCGGTTATGCGAAAGATCAAAGAACTTAATTGCGCCGAGGCCAACCGACCTTGCAACCGCTTCCTTATTATGGAGCCCGGGATTTTTTTCTTGAATTACCGCACGTGCGCGTCGCTCCGCTTCATCGAGCACCGCCTCGAGCAACACCACGGTCCCCTTGCGTGTGCTCATAGCGCCTTCTGGCAACTTCATAAATCCAAATTCGATGTGTTCGCTTGCACCCACGCCCTCAAACCCTAAAAGCTCCGCAACTCGGAATACTTGGCGAAAATGATGTGATTGACGATTGTCTACCACATACAAGTTTTTCCAAAAATGATATGCACTCACACGATATTTGATCGTCGCGAGATCACGCAGAAGGTAAGTAGTCGCACCATCAGACTTTACGAGCACCGCTTCATCTAAGCCTTCTTCGCTTAAATCCACCACCACAGCTCCGTCGTCCGTTTTTTTTGCAATTCCCGTTCTAAGTGCCTCTTCTACAATCGGAGGCATGGCACTCTCATAGACACTCTCCCCTCGATGCTCTTCAAACGGCAAGAGGTCCAAGCGCGCGGCATTGTCCCCCAGCTTCTTCATAGAAATATCCACCATCCACTCCCAAATAGCGCGGTTCTCTGAATCCCCTTGTTCCAATTTCGCAAACTCCGCTTTTCCTTTTTCGTGCACGTCCTCCTCTTCGTTGGCCAATACATAAAGTTCCTGCAAAGCAACAAAAGGATTGTCTTTTATTTCGTCGATCTTTTTGCTCTTTCCTGCAATCGCTTTTTTGTAGGCATAGAGCAAAATACCAAACTGTGTGCCCCAATCCCCTACGTGCGTGTCAGCAATCGTGCGATACCCTCGCGCCAAAAGAACACGCTTTAACGCGTCTCCAATCACCGCAGAACGTAAGTGACCCACGTGAGGCTCTTTCGCGATATTCAATTGAAAATAATCAAGGATAACCGTTTTTCCCGCTCCTTCATTCCCCTTGCTCCACGTATCTGATTCCTTGAACGCATCCTCATAGAAACGATCGCTCATTCTGAAGTTGATGAAGCCTGATTTAAATGATTCCGCAGAAAGAGGCTCTACGTACTTTTTCTCATCAGAATCCATCTTATTCCATCCATCCTCAATAAATCCACGAAAGATCTCTTCTTCGGTTTCCGTACCGTGCGCGATACCTTTCAAAAACGAAGCTGAATAATCCCCAAAACGCCTATCCGTAGGCATAATTTTAATATTCATATTTTCTGGTCTCCAGGTTTGATTTTCCTCACGATTTTTAAATTCAAAAGCCTGGACCAGAAGCGTATGGATTATTTCTTTTGGGGTTTTCATTGGATTACAATACAATAAAAGGTGTGGTATAGAGTATACACTGCCTATATGCCAAGTCTAGCAGAAAACCCAAAAGCTTTCTACGATTATGAACTCATTGAAAAATATGAGGCGGGTTTGGTATTGCAGGGGTTTGAAGTAAAAGCAATCCACGAGCATATGATGAGCCTCAAAGGAAGCTACGTCAAAATCCTTGGTGGAGAGCTGTATCTCATAAACGCGCACATCGGCGCCTTCCAGCCCGCGAACACACCGAAAGACTACGACCCAACGCAGACGCGGAAACTCTTGATCAATAAAAAAGAACTGCTCCATCTTTTTGGCAAAACACAGGAGAAAGGATTGACATTAGTACCGCTCCGTGTTTATACTAAAGGACCGCGCATCAAGCTTGAATTCGCGCTCGCGCGGGGCAAAAAGAAGTATGACAAGCGCGAAAAAATAGAAAAAGAACAGGTTCGTCGCGATCTTCGAAAATTATAAATTACTATACAAATTTGAAAGATTCTTGTTTGCACGAAATATACGAAGCAAACGAGAAACGGACTGAGCCGTATTCAAAATACGGTGAAGGAGTATCAGAGTTTAGCGATAAAGAAGCTCGCCAAACAGAAGGTTTCCAATGGGAACGCTGGGCTTCGACAAGTATTCGCGAATCATTACGCTGAATAGGGTTTGCTTGCACCTTCGAACAACAGGCAAAGTCATAACTGCCAACTTATCTAATAGGCAACCCGCATTGGCATTTGCTTAATGTCGGGTAGTCCCTTCTCTTACGCTCGATACGAGACAGGGGCTTCATACATCGAGATAGATGGTGTGAGGACTTGAGCTTCACCGCACACCACGACACTAACGAAGCGCGTGCGTTTTGTGTTTTGTTAATTTTCAAGCATAACGTGTACTACTAAATTAACTAGGATTCTGTAGAAGTAATGAGTCAACCTACTTGGATGCGGGTTCAACTCCCGCCGTTTCCACCAGTATACTGATATTGGAACTCCCTTTTCGCCTTCGCCTTCTCTTGGCAAATATAGGCAAATGGGTGATTTAGAAAGGCATTTTGGATGGTACGATCCTTAATGATAACCTTCTCAAAGAATGTCTGCGCAAGCAGAATTTTTTGTTCATAGGAGGCAGTTTTATACGTTTTATAGCAGTTTCTCGCGAGTCCAATTGCGGTTTCTATTTGCGCTACAATGCCTGAAATGGTGTCGTCTACTTTTTCTAATTGAGCCTTCAATTGAAGCTCCCTTGCTTCTAAATCCAGTTTGAAGGTACGGTAGGCATCATCGCTGATATTCCCCTCCACATATTTTTCAAGGGAAGATTTCTTTTTTCCTGCAATATTTTCTAACTGAATGACCAACGATTTTCTCATGTCATCGGTGGGTCCTTTGTCTTTTTGAACCACCTGTTTTATCTTCTCCTCCAAACGCAATGCGGTTGAATGGGGTATTTGAATGGTCTTAATCAGTTTAAGCAACTGTTTTTCTAATTCTTCGATAGCGACAACAGATTGCTTGCATGAAACAGGTTTCGCATGCTGTCTTCGTTGACATTGATAATATGAATACTTCATTCCATTTGGTTTCGTATGATATGCTCCCGTGATTCTGCTTCCGCATTCCCCGCAAGAGGAAAACCCTCGAAGAATAAAGGTATGCTTTCTCATCTTGTTTGCTCCAAAATTGCGAGCTCTCATTAATGCCTGTACTTTATAGAAGGTTTCCTCGTCTACAAATTTCTCGTGCTGGCCATGAGGGTTGGTTACGCCGCCCCAAATGATATGACCTATATACGCCTTGTTTTTAAGAATCTTCTCCACAGAACTTGTAACCCATGGTTTTTTGTTCGAGGTAGCGTATCCTTTCCTATTTAATTCATCCGCTACCTGTTGCAACGAATAACGTCCCGTCGTATACATTGCAAAGATTTCTTTAACGATTGGTGCGGTTATAGGGTTTGTTTCAATCCATCGTTTTTCCTTTCCTCCATAGTCTTGTCCCCTTACATTCTTGTACCCATAAGGAGCCAGGCCGACATAAAGACCTGACTCCGCTTTTTGTTTCATCGCCGCACTAATTTTTTCTCCATCCTGTCCAGAACGAAATTCGGCAAAACTCGCCAACATATTTTCCATAAGTTTTGATACTGGATTATCGTCATTAAAGTGAGGTTCCGTAATGGAAAAAAATTTCTTGCCGTATTTATTCAACTGTTCCTTAAATTGCAGATAGACCATTAGATTTCTTGAAATACGACTCGTATCGTATGCAACGATGCCGACAACATTTTTGTCTGTTTTCATCCGTTCCATAATCGCTTGATATGCAATTCTACTTTTTGTCGATCGTCCGCTAATGCCCGCATCTATATATATGTCCTGTGCCTCATCAACGTCATATCCATTCCTGCGCGCAAATTCCAAACAAGCGTTCTTTTGAGTAGAAATAGGATTTTCCTTTCTCGCCTGCCCTTCACTTGAAACTCTCAAATAAATTAATGCGCGCATATTATAAATTGTTATCGTTATTGTTAATTTCTTCTTCCTTCTTTCTTTGAAACTCCGCTATGAGAAGCATGACGCGCGCGATTTTTTCGAGCATGTCGTCCTCTCTTTTTTCTCGTTCTATGAGAATACTGTCTTCCATAGTTTTTTTGACGCTCTTTCTCGCAGAATCCACAAATTACGGAAGGTAACGCGTGAACGCAATATCTTTTTATCTGATATAACATGGTGTTTTTCTTAATCTTCCATACTTACCAGAAAACGTAAACAGCAGATTGTCAATTACAAGCGCCTTTTCAATTTATATATACTGACCCTCATCGTATGAATCCAAATCGTAATCTTCCGTACTTTTATCATCATAGTTATTATCATTCCCTACATCCTCCGGTTCTTCGCCAGATTCATATTCAACAACAGTAATTACTCCTTTAGGTGGTTCCGTAGAAATTGGTGTCTCTACTGTCCTTACTGTCATATCAATGCCAAATTGATTCGTACTATTTATGACAGTATTGCCACTAGAAATCTTCGCGTTCTTTTTTATGGCAATTTGTCGCGGACGCTCTTTACTGAAATATTCTGTATCTATACCAATATTCTTGAGGTTTGCTTTAACGGGTTTTATTTTGCGCCAAAGCCATCCTTGTGTCTTTGGAAATTCTTTATCTTTCTCAAACCCAAGATCCTTCGCCCTTTCCAACAGCACATCGAACCATTGTTTTGAACTCATCTTAACTTCTACTCCTACCTTGTGCCTTTCCATGTAATCCAGCACCACGAGTGCAATAGGACTTGAATCAATCGCTTCTTCGTTCTGTTTATCTATATTTTTTGCGAGCGCATTTTCGTAATATTCAACGGTGTAACCAAGCGCTAACGAAGCAGCCCCTGCCCACAATGCATAGTCTGCAAGCCTCGGTTTTTTCCTTAAAACAACCTTTCCTTCTTTTTTGAATTTCATCGCCAGAGAAACCGTTGAAAATAAAGCACCTAGCAATTTCGGTCTCTCCTCGACAAACTCGTTCCAAAACGCTTCCTCAATAAGACGTTTTCCTCCTGAAATCGGTTGAAGTTCGAAGATAAGCGAACGATCCAGCAAATCAGACCTCGTAGTAACAAGGTTGATTCCGTTAAGCCCGAGAGCGCGCTTATATCTATACATAATGTCATCATCGTCCGTAAAAAGTTTTCGTTTACTAAATGCATGTCCGGTAACGGCCTTGCAAAGTTCATCGGACTGCCAATCATCAAGCTCGGAAATATTGTCGAAAAAAATAGAAAAGTGATGCGAAAGAATTTGTATCAATTGAACAGAATCCCTCGGATACGTCATTGTTTCAAGCTGTGAAGGATCAATAAGACTCTTAATAACCTTGAAAAATGTCGATTTCGCCGCACCAGGAAGACCATGTATCACAAGTACTGGTCTAGGAACGTCAGGAATAAGTACAGAAACAAGATAGGTTAAAATTAATATCGACATTTCATCTCTCTCCTCGCCCACAAGCGGAATGTTTAGAAATCTTAAAACATCATTCATAACACCACCTGAAACAGGTTCTGTTTGCGGTAACTGATGCGAAAACCTTTTGAATAAGATGGGTGGCTCATCAATAATTTTCCATCCCGTTTCATCAATTCGTACTGCCTTTTTTCCAAGGTCATACCAAAGTGCATTTTCATGCCATGCTGTCCTAATAGAAAGGTTATATGAATCACCCTCATAACGCGCTTTTGCTTCGAGAGTAGCTATCACCGCATCGCGTGCATATGTTGTAAGAGCTTTATTGACACATTCCCATGCTATATAGGAAACATAATTTGAAAATTCGGAAGACCCGATCCTCATAACGTTCCCATCTCCAATAACTAATGCGTAGCCATTGCTGTCTTGGTCATGAAAAAGTTCGACTTTTTCTACGACTGCCTCAATAATCTCAGCGACTGCCCCACCTTCTTTTTCACTATCTGACATATTAATTATTATTTATTAGTTAATGCATAACGACCATTAAACTCTGCTTTATTTCTAGCAAACGAAGTCCTACGCTTTACATAATCGCTTGATACTTTTTGCAAACAAAAAACAGCTGATTTCCAGCCGTTTTTCGAAAACTTATTAACGATATGAGAGGAATAGCAAACGATTATCTTACTATTTTAATTTTACATCCTCGACCTATCATATAACCGCTACCGGTTTTACCTTCTTCAATTACACGCTTCCCATCAATTTTTAAGAATTTCTTTATTTCGCCTCTTATCTTCCCTATCTCAGTCCGTATTGACTGCAATGGTTTACCTTCAAACTCGTTGGACATGTCCAGCGTTTGCTGAATACCTTTATGGGTTGCGAGGTAACGGACGATTTTATGCCTATCGCTTTTTTCCTTTATAGGATAACAAAACTTTTCCTTTGGTTCCCGCCATAAGTCCCCAGTAGTATTAAGATATAATGTTACGGGAATGGTCTTTGAATCCTTTTTTGTCGATGGCTCCGCTATCGCATTTTCGCGCTCAACTTCCTTTCTCGCAATATGAATAAAATCACCGTATGCGTCCACGAACGTTTCTACCAAAACATCAAGGTCTCTTTTATATTTGTCCCATTTCTTCTGAGATTCTGCGTCATGTTTTCCAAATCTGTGACTTATTTCAGGACGCAACTCACGATACAACGGATTAAGGTGGTACCCCTTAGGGATATCAAAATTTGAATTCAAAAAGTCTATAAGATTAGAAAAAAACGTCTCTACTTTTTGATACGCTTTGTTTATTTTCGAAGTTGAAAACGTCAGCAAAAACTCATCAGACCTATTGAAATATTTCGAAAACACCTCGTTATACCTTACAGGAAAATGAGCTTCAAATAGGTAGTCTCTGAGATCGTTCACAAACTTTTCAGGCAATAACTTTATTACTTCGACGAATCTCGATTTGTCATCAAGCAAAACTTTGTTTTTTGATACCATATTTTTATAATAATGTTTTAATATCGCATGCAATGTACCAATTTTCTACAATCTGCGCAACTCTTTTTCTATTTCCATTTTCTCTGAAATTATGCTAACGTAAACCTAACAACTGAATACGGTACTGCCTAAACCCCGCAAGATTTTTCACGTTTCTTTGTGAGGCATGGCAAAAAATCGTGCGATATATTAACCCCGTTATCAGGGCGTATCGCACGTTGCACAAGGAAACTTGTGCAGGGGTCGCAAGGCCTTCCTGGTAGCAGGTTTTGTGTTTTCAAAAACCTTGAAAAAATCATCGTATTAACATACTCGCTATTTACTTTCTCATCCTGCAGTTTAGAAATCTAAAGGTCGAGCAACAGATTTTTAAACTACAAACTCATGAGTGTTGTTGCGGTACGCATCCAGAAAAAAGAAATCGTAATTGGAGCAGATAGTATCCGTATCAGCGGACTCTCGCAAGAGAAAGATAAACTCGCGAAGCTTTCTCGCATCAGCACCGATATGGTGCTAGGAACAGTTGGATCTTGTGCACTAGGGTTTTTGTTCAAAGAATTCTTAGAGAACCATCTGCCTAAGCAGAATTCTGAATACGAATGGATGATGCTCATACGCGAGTTCGTAGACTACTTGAGCAACGCAAAGAATGCCCCCTCGATTGATACGGCGGAGTTCTTAGTCGTATATCATGGCAAAGTTTTCTTCATTTCGGGGTACTTCATACGAGAAATTAAGGACTACTACTCGATCGGTGCAGGCAAAGATTATGCGTTGTCTGCCCTCTACCTTGGTGCAAGCGTAGAGAAAGCAATACAGACTGCCTGTCATCTCTCAATTCTCTGTGAAGAACCCATCAATACCATAACTATCAGTCTTAGAGGGTCTTAGAGAGTAGTATAATCGCGGAATGATAAGATACTCATTCTCGTAAAGAAGTACGCTCCTACAACTCCCAGCAACGCTAAAACACGCGTTTAAAAAATTAATTTCAATATCATATGGAAGAAAAAAACGATTCTCATAAAACAGGTGCGAGAAGCTGGGTTAACCAAAATCCAGTCTTGGTCGTGCTATTCGCATTCTTCGTTTTCATCATGTTTATTGCCCTTGTTGGTATAGCAAGTAAAACAAATCTAAACACGGAACCAGTAAGTACAACCGAATCTACCCAAAATTCCCAGTGTTCAGGCAATATCAAATCAGAAGTGCAAGCGGTAGATTTCAAACAGCTTGATAAGAATTCTGATTCCTTCACTGGTAAGATCGCGAAATTCACCGGACAAATTCTTCAAATCGAAGAGTCGGGCGGGCAAGGAGTAATACGTCTTGCGGTTACCAAAGATTCATATGGATGGAGTAGTAGCGATGTCGTGTATGTAGAATACGCAACAACGACAAGCGCAGTAAAAGATGACGTAGTCACTATCTACGGACCGCTCACTGGTTCCAAAACATATACATCTCAAGCAAATTTCACCATTACGATTCCTAGCATGACAGGCTGTATCATCCAAAAAGGAGCAGGAAAATCAGTTTCATCTACTTCGCAAACAACAGCACCCGAACCCCAGACAACGCAAACAACTACGCAACCTTCAACCCCTACACAGCAACCTGTTTCTGAAGCACCAAAAAGCTGGCATGTTACTTACACCTACGGAAGTGCAACAACCGTTAATACACCTCCTTTTGCTCTTCAGGGGGAGAAACAACGAATAGACTATACTTGTTCTGTGCCTGATAGTAGTTATTCGGTGAATAGTTTTACCGGCGTAATCCGATCAGTTTCAAGTTACCAAATGGGTATAATTGCAAACGATGTTACTTGTCCTGCAAGTAACAGTACCTATCAATATTCTTTACCACCAGGCCAATATTATCTTGATTTAAATAGCCTGAATACCTCCTACACCATAACAGTAGAAGATTACTATTAACCTAACGAAAGACTTAGAAATGCGTTTTCTAGGGTCTAGAGAGGTATTAGAGCCGCACTTCTCTGCTTGAATGAAGGTTTATTCATTCAAGCGCGTATGCACCGCTTCTACAGCGCAAAATCTACGTTGTAAGAAGTAAACCTGTAAAAATACTGTCTTTACTGTCCTCTTGGCCAGATTAGGTCAGGAGGACAGGATGGACAACAGATTACGAAGATTTCTTTACCAAGAGGTTAGTTTCTTAGTTTTTTCATCCCTATATATACCAAGAAACTAAAAAACTAGAATTGTATAGCTCTTTACCTTCTTTTTGATGATTTTTCCTACAACGGACGCTATACAATTGTTCAACTTTTTTAGACAAAAAGATGCCTCTTTATTGTATTGCGAAGTGCCTTCTTTTTGATGATTTTTCTTTGCATGGTCGCAGTGCAGGTTTAGTTTCTTGGTTTTTATACCTCTATATACGCAAAGAAACTAAAAACTAGAATTTACCAGATTTATTGTGTTGCAAAAAGACACGTTCGTATTTGTATGCAAACTGCCTTATTTTTTATGATTTTTCCTAGATTGACTGCGATGCAAATTTTTCTTTTGGTCTTGCTCTAATACCGCATTAAAAAGAATATCAAAAACTCGATCCAATCTTCTTCGAGTCTCCTCTTCTGAAACATCTTTTACTTGTTCATATACAACCTTGAGTTCTTGTTTTTTCACATAAATCTCTTGTTTTAGTTTTCCAATTTTGAATTTTAAAATACGTAGAATTCTTTTGCAATGAAACCAAGAAAGCTAAAAGGGTTTTAAAAAAACACGAGAAAGTATATTATGAATTCATCGTAATTCTGCTTCAAAATCGTTTTTAAAACAATCATGCAAACACCGTATTATAAAAAACATAAATTTGAACTTTATAAATCAGATTGCTTAAATCTATTAGCGGAACTCCCTGAAAGTTCAGTGGACATGGTTTTTGCTGATCCACCATATAACCTTTCAAATGGGGGCATGACTGTTCATGCAGGGCGAATGGTAAGCGTTAATAAAGGCGACTGGGACAAAAGCAAAGGTTTCGAGGATGATTATGATTTTCATCATAAATGGATGGAGGCTTGCCGTAGAGTTTTAAAACCTCATGGTACGCTCTGGGTTAGCGGTACCTATCATTCAATTTACCAATGCGGACACGCACTACAATCGCTCGGATATCATATTCTTAATGATATTGCATGGTTTAAGCCGAATGCTTCACCAAACTTAAGCTGTCGTTTCTTTACTGCCAGTCATGAAACCTTAATTTGGGCACGGAAAGACAAAAAAGCAAAGCATATTTTCAATTACGATTTAATGAAGAACGGTAACTGGCCGGAGGATCAATTAAAAAAGCCGGGGTTACAAATGCGCTCTGTTTGGGCAATGGGAACACCAAAACCCATAGAAAAGAAATTCGGAAAACATCCTACACAAAAACCAGAGGATTTGTTAAAACGAATAGTACTTGCCTCAACAAATAAAGGCGACCTCGTTGTTGATCCTTTTACGGGAAGCTCAACTACAGGAATGGCCGCATACCTTTTAGGGCGTCGTTTCATTGGCATTGATACCGAGTCAAAATTCTTAGATCTATCCATAAAACGATTTGAGGAGTTAGACCGTAATTTATCTGCAAAACACAGTAAATAATAACTTATATGAAAATAAAAGGAACTGGCGGAGGTAATACAATAACGGGTCTTAACTTTGAAAAAGAACGTGATATTTTAGAGATTCTGAAAAAAGCAAAAGATTACTCTGTCAAAAGCAGTATTATCTACTATCAAGGAAAAGAAGTCGCCCGAAGTTATCGCAAACAGGGGTTATACAAAATATTAAATGAAAAGAATGTCGACTGGAAAAAACTTATTTCAAAACGTCTTTTTCCAGATGAAGCCCTGTATGTAATTGTAAACAATACCCTCTTTATTATTGAAATGAAATTCCAGAAAGTTGCTGGTTCCGTAGACGAAAAATTGCAAACCTGTGATTTCAAGAAAAAACAATATAAGAAATTATTTGCGCCCTTAAATATCGAGATTGAATATGTTTATATTTTGAATGATTGGTTTAAAAAGCCTGAATATAAAGATACGCTCGATTATGTTATCTCTGTCGGATGTCAATATTATTTCAACTATCTTCCATTACAAAAATTAGGTCTTCCTGTTTCAGCAGACAAATAACAACCTACTGCATTAAAAGAGACATCTAATAGTGTCTCTTTTAATTATTCTAAGTAATTCAATTTATACCTGTTTTCTAACCCCAAAGCTCACTGACCGATTCAGCATTTAATAATTTACCAAGCGTTGTGTAACGAGGAGCTTGTGGTGCCTCCCCCTTTTTACCTGTACCAAGTTTAATTGGTTTAACAGTTTTCTTGTTCTTTAAATACAAAATGAACTTACCCGTATCTTTGTATGGTTCTATGCGCTCAATTTCAGCATAATGACTAATATGCGCAATCGGGGCTTTTTCGTAGATAGCCAAATATTTTAACTGCTCCCGAGCTTTTTGAGATAATCTGATCGCCCACCATGCATTATTTTCCATGTATGCATGTTTAAACCCATCTTCGAAAGCTGCACAAACAACCGTATCAAAATCTACCGCTTCACCAGTTTTCTTTTTTCCAATTTCAATATCTTCAATCTCCTCTCGCATCGGTTCATAATAGTAGGAAATATCATCCCCGCACATATAGCGTTGCAAGATAACCGTATCGGGAGGATTCTTAAAAACCCTAAAAGCAAGATCTAATTCTGTATCATCGTTTATTGCAACAACAATTTTAATATCCTCCTTTTCGGTAAGCTGAAGCATTAATTCTGTAATTGTTTTGAAAATAGTTTGAGAAAGATGCTTTTCTATTTCCCCTTTTACTTCTGGTTCATTCTCTACTGCCTTGATAAGCATATCGCGTATCTGATTTGGGGACGTCAAAGCGCTTGCGCTAAACCGAGCAATTTGTTCAGAAATATGCGAATACACGTCATGCGATGCCAATTCGTTTTCCACAATATACAGTTGTGGTTTTTTCGTATCATAAAAATCAATCAAAAAAGCATCAGGTATGCCACGATGACTGTCACGTCCGATTCTTCGCTTTACATCAATATAGACGGAATCCTTCCCAAAAAGATACTTCTGATTTTCGATAACTGCCTTTTCAAATTCAGCTTCGTTATCGAAGTCGTAGAGCGAGTATTCCTTGTTATTCGAAATAATCCTAGCCATATTTTATTGACCTTATGTTGCCATAAAAAATTATTATTTTCAAACCGACAAATTATCATTGCCTAACTTATAAAAATGTAAGATAATATCTCACAATATGAACGACGAACTTAAAATTCAACATATATGGTGTAGCGCTTTGATTACTAAAAAAATGGAAGACGTTTTAATCGGATTCATTTGTAACCAAGCGCAAGATCCAAAGCAAAAGATTTCAGAGTATATCATCTACCTTTCAACGCTCGGAGGAAATCCATTTTATGCAGTTAATCTGTACAATTTTATTAAATCAATACCTCAAAAGACAACGGTATATAACATGGGTAACGTATCATCTGCTGGCGTTCCATTCTTTTTAGGATTTCAGAATAGAATAGGAGTTCCTAACTGTGATTTTATGATTCATCAAACAACATTATCGAGAGATGTTCTTCCAGAACAATTTAATGTTTTTGATATTGATACTCAAAGAGCAAGTTTATCCGCTATAGATGAAAAAACGCAAAACATAATTCATAAGGAGACATCATCCAGAAGCAAAAAACCATTATCTCTTGCGACTATTAAACAAGCTTTTTTAAAAACTACGACTTATACGGCAACCGAAGCTCAGAAATATGGTTTTATAGATAAAATAGAACTACCCAAATTGCCAGATACTGGCGTTTTATATTTAACAGACCAATATTTAGCAACACTACCTAATTCTTAAAAATCTTTTCTGACGAACTTATGAGAATTGATCTTACCAAGGAAGAAATCTATAGTATTTTAAACACTGCATCCTCTTTCCTAGGTTCTATTTTTCTTGCCTTTTCTATTAAAGAAAGTAACAGCGGTTATTTTACCGATTCGAATAAAATTGAGTACGCAATAGCTGGTGTCAATCATCATTTATTTATAACAGGAATTAGTCTCTTGATAGTAGGCTATATTTTCCAAACGATGAAAGATTTTCATGAAAATACAATGATTTTCCCTATCTTTGCGACAAGTACTGCTTTACTAGCATTATTTATTAACTCCATAGAACTTATTTTAATCACAGGAATATTAGTAATGTGCGGGTTTATGTTCAATACCCGTAGACATAAATAAGAAAAAAAATGACAACATACAAATCCACTACCGATGCCCAAGCTTTTTATAATGTAGGAGAAAACCTACATAGAGAGGTTGGAGCATTTCTTAAGTATGTAGAAAAAAGGAAAGAACCTCTCCATATTTATTCAGCATTCTTGCGTATGCTTTTTCCTATAGCCGAATCCCTTGGAGATCTAATCTACGGTGAAGATTCATCCACCAACTTATACAGAATACTGAGCGAGAACTATGTAACCTGTAATGAGACTTATAAAGAAGTAGCCGCATTGCTTATTTGTATTTACAGACATTCGTTAATTCATACAGATACATTGAGGGAAATCTATTTTGAAGACATAAAAATTTCTTGGAGCCTTACACCCAATTGGCTTACAAAAGGTCATCTTGAACTTACAGGTACATCGCACAATCGTCTTCGTTTCGTAAAAGGTGGGATTGAAAAAACAGGAGAACCATACATAATTCACATACAGTTCAGCGTAAAGCAATTTTACAAAGATACACTAAAAGTCTGTGAACAGATGTATAAACTCAATAAAAATGTCAACGGAGAAATCGGATGTCGGTATGATCATTGGAAAACGCTTGAATTAAAAAACGATACTAAAGAAAAAATTAAAAAGCTGGCAATAAAAGAAATCATCAATTTAATGCAACGTTAGCAAATATGAATCCAAATACATGGATCACAAATTTAATAAATAGCTCAAACTATCTTTTCTTAAAAGATATCGTTTACCTAGGAATTGCAGGAGGCGGTCTTTGGGTTGCTAACCAAGGACTTTCTACATGGAAAAAACAAATTAAAGGACATGTTGAATATGACACAGCTCGCCGACTCTATAGAGCCGTTCTAAAATTGAGAGATGCGGTGGGTTATGTTAGGAACCCAGCAATTTTCCCTTCAGAGTCCGAAGAAGCGCAACGCAAATACTTTGAAGAAAGCGTAGGTACAACAAACGCTGTCTATCGCATGCGTTGGGAAAAGATGGTTGAAGCATTGTCTGACTTACAAGCAGAGCAACTTGAGGGAGAAATATTATGGGGAAAAGATGTTGTAGAAAAAATAAAACCTCTACGAACATGTGTAACAAGGCTCAATCTGGCTGTTTCTGATCATTTGCGACCAGTGGATAAACGAATTAGAGGACATAAAGAAATTTTTGAGATTATTTACGAACTTAGAACCGACAAAGAAATAGATGATTTCAGTAAAGAAATAGATGCGTCGATTGATATAATCGGTGACTTTCTTAGAAACAAGTACGATTTCCCTTCCTGAAACTAACGGTAAGAAGGTCATGCCATGAGCCCATGAGGCAACGGACTTGCGAATTTTGCGTAGTTTCTTAGGTATTCTTCGAGTTCCATTGTAGTCCACGGATTTCCACCAGTTACAAAAAACTCCCCACACGCGAGGGGTTTTTTGATATGTCGAAAGTTTATTCTTTTGCCGATAAATCTTCCAATATCCGTTCAAGACGTTTACTCAACACGATACCGCGAGGTGCAGCAAAAACTGATGTTCCCTTCCCATCATTGATTACGTCTACTGATCCTTGTGGCACCACATCCAAAACTCTTGGAACACCACCGTAGGAATTAGCCGCACGTTTTGCATAAATCCACGCCGAACCTTTATCTTTAGTAAGAAAAACTTTATCGAGATTCTTTTTCCTCCCCTTTTCACTTATCACATATGTAGTATCGGGAGAAAGCACTTCTCTTTCGATCATGGATGACGAAGTTCCATGATACAAAATTCCATATTTCTTAAACACGGGGATCATCTTTACGATATCATCGTAACCAAGCTCGATTTCTTGTATCTGTTCTCCTTCCAAATTTTCTTGCTTCAATGTCTCAAAATTCATAATTCAATTTAACCATACTTAATTTAAAAATTCGAATCCAGAACCCCCACAGGCAACAGATTTGCGAAGGTACGATAATTTCGCACGTATTCTTCGAATTCCATCGTAGTCCACTGATTTTCGCTGATTTCCGCACCAAAAACGCCTTCCGGCGTTTTTGGGTTTATTCTTCAACACTTACACTGCGTGAGCACTTTTAAAAGATACTCTATGTTTATCGTAGCGACACCAGAGACACGATCACCGCCGCCATAGTAAACAAAGAGAGTTTTGTCCAAAAGCACGGCGCCACATGGGAATACGACATGAGATACATATCCGTTTTTTTCGTAATCGGCCTCTGGTTCGAAAATGGGGTTATCGGTACGTCCAATAATATTCGTCGGATTTTTGAGATCGAGCAATACGGCACCGACCCGATAGATTCCCTCGTCGGAAACGCCATGATACAACATCACCCATCCTTCCTTCGTACGCAGCGCAGGAGCAGCAGTGCCAACTTTCTGACTATCCCACCATCCTTTTCTTGGAGTAATCTAACGGTATTCTTCAATCCACTCATTATTCTTGATATCAAAGTTTTGAAGGAACGAATAATCGATACTGTCTCCGATGCGATGTACAATCATGTAGTTTCCCGCAACCTTCTGAGGAAAAATAAACGCATCTTTATCGCTGATGTCAGGCGGAGAAAGAAGAACAGGTTCCGACCAATTCCATTTTTTCTTCAAGAAATCTTTCACCGCGATTGAACTTAATGCCACACGCGGAGCATTTTTTCCGTCGAATGCGGTATAACACATGTAAATTTTCTTCCCGATGAGGGTGAGACGCGGATCTTCGCAACCGGAATTTCCTGGTACTAATTTTTGTTCAAAAGACGCTCGAGGAACATACACAGGATCTGGCAAACGTTCATCGATATGGATACCGTCCTTACTTGATGCATATCCGAAAACCGAAGTATAATCATCCGACATTGCCCGATACAGAAAATGAAATCGGTCGTTCACATAAAGTGCACCAGGATTAAATGTAGATCTGCTTTCCCACGCATATTTTTTCTCGGGAACAATAATCGGATTTTCTTTCGCACGCAAGAGCCCTATGGTATGTTCATTTTTTTTAACATTCCGCGCAGGAGAGAATGAAGTTCTATGGTCGCAAGACAGCAGGTCGTATCGGCAGCCCCATAATAAAGATAAATCCAATTTTTTTTAATAAGAGCGCCCGACGGAAAAACAACATGCGAAACCAGACCAATCCGTTCATAATATTCCTCTGGAACAAGCAACGGAAAATCGGTTCTCGCCACGATAGCAAGCGGATTTTTAAGATCAAGAAGGAGCGCTTCAACGCCAAACTGTTTATCGTGTGGAGATGAATAATTGCGAATGTAGGAATAGATCAAAAGCCAGCCATATGCCGTCTTAAGCGGCGGAGCGCCCACCTCAATTTGATCTTGTGGGTTGCGCGCAAGAGGCAATGCATACGCACCGGCGTTGCTATACCATTTTTTCCAATAGCGTTCCGACCAAAGATCGTTTTCTTTTTCAAATGGCGCGAGGCAAATACTCGCCGGAGGCTGATCGGTATGAAGCGTAAAAATGGTCCAAAGTTTTCCCTGTATGCGCTCCGGAAAAAGCGCCATGGCTTTCGCATTAAAAGGCGTAATGAGGTGTTTTTCACGAATTGTTTTCAAATCATCGCTGATCGCCAATCCAACTTTTATTCCTTCTGCGCGAAACGGGTGTTCGGAAAGCGCCGTATAAAAAATATAATATGAATCGCTGAACTTCGTAACCCGAGGATCCTCGCAGCCGTATTGTTCCCACGAATATTCCGGCACTACGAAACGATGCCTCTTTCCAAAACGTATCCCGTCGCGACTTTTTGCAATACCGATATCAGAAATCATCATAGTAGTATGCGCTGAAGTATGATAATGAGGAAGCGACAAGGCACGATACAATAAATAAACTTCTTTTCCCTTCTGAACCGGACATCCATTAAAGACAGCCTCCGCTTCCCACGAATGTTCACGTACAGGTTTCAATATCGGATTTTCCTCCGAACGTCTTATAATCATAGTTTGCGTTTCAATTTTTTTAACTTCGGCCCCTTTCCTTCAATAAGCTTTTCCAAAAAAGATTCGAGATTGCTATACGCAACACACACACAGCTATCAGCGCCTCCATAATAGAGGAAAATCGTGCCATCTTTTACGACAGCTCCCGAAACATACACAACACCACCCTTGAAGCCATTGTTTTCATAGGATTGATCTGGTTCTAAAACGGGACCACGAGAACGGTGCCGTATGATTGTAGGATCCAATAGGTCAAGCAGCATTGCGCCTACTTTATACTTACCCGTGTCGCTATCCATTGCGTGATAAAACAAAAGCCATCCTCCTTTCGTTTTAATGGGAGGCGGACCTGCCCCGCGTATTCTTTTTTCCCATGTGTGAAGCTCCGGAACGGCGCTATATGAACTTTCAATAGGCAAGAGGGATTCCAGACTATCAACGTATGCAATGGCAATCTTTGGACGTATGCTGTGCAAAATCGCATATTGTCCTCCTATTTTTTCGGGAAAAAGCACCCAATTTTTATGAACCTCTCCCACAGGTGAAATCAGAGCGGGAGCATTCCATTTCCAATCTTTGCACAAAAAATCATCTAACGATATCGAAGTAAGGCCGACCCGCAGTCCGCTATCGTCACAAGCAGTATACGTCATATAAAGTTTATTTTCTTTTCCCACCCGAACGATACGAGGATCCTCGGCCCCTCCAGAACTTCCACCGGACGGATAAGAGATACTACTTAATAAATACCGGTTGGATCCGTGTTCGTACACGGGATGCAATTGCCGATCTTCTATCGTAACCCCATCGTTTGAAACTGCATACCCTAAACGGGAAATTCCATCTGCGCCGACAGCACGATACAAAAAATGGATTTTATCACCTAAAAGAATGGAGGATGGATTAAATGTTTGTGAAAGCTCCCAATAATGTTCGGAATTCGACGTAAGAATAGGATTATATTCATGTTTTTTGACGAAAGAAAGTTTTCTTTTAGAAGTATGTTGTCTTTTCTTTTTCTTTGATGTACCACGAATGGTTTTTTGTATTGGCATTACTTTGTTACAGTTATGTAATATATTGTCTGAACGAAGAAAAGCGGGGCTGAAAAAGATGGATTCATCTTGCTAGAACGGCATTGATATAACGCATCGTTTCTTTGGGTCCTCCTACTGAAACAACAGAAATACCTGTCTCTTTCACAATCGCATCATTGCCATTTTCATAGAGCGCATCTCCCACATACACAGCATCGTGTATGCGAAATCCAAGATACGCTACCACGCGGCGAACACCATACGCCTTATTGATGCCATGTTTCGTAATATCAATTGTATTCGTACCGCCTATTTTAATATCAAACTCAGGAAGATAGGTTTTGAGCCGCATTACGATAGGCGTTCTCTTTGCTTGATCAGGATCCCATTTTGACTTTACAGACAGCGGAGCATCCTGACCGTTTGCCGAAAAAGAAACCTGAGCCCCCCTGTCTTCAATGGTTTCGCCGTATATCTTTTCTGGAGGATGGTAATGAAGGTCGCTCATTGTCTTTGATAACGCATACAAAATCTTTTTCTTTTCTATCGCTGTTAATGCATGAATATAAACCTTGTTCCATGCGCCTTTCGTATGCCGATAAAGAGCCGCGCCGCTTGTGGGCATAATGTATAAATGATCAAGTTCTGCATTATTACAATTGATATGCTCAATAAATTGTTTCTGAAACTGCACATGAGAACCTCCTCCTATGACGACCACCTTTTTAATATGCAAAAGTTTGCATATTAATACAGCCATATCCGCACGCAAATATGATTTACTCGGTGTAAGTGTTCCGTCCAAATCAAAAAGTATTACCTTAGGATCCATGTGTTTGCGTGTGAGCCCATCAACGATGTTATCAGTATAACACAGAAAAATTCTGTCAACGGTGTGCGGAACTACTCTAAAACCGCGCGTTCTGCTCGCAGCTGGTGTAATCTACGGATTAAAATTTTCGGCCAAAAAAACGCCCCGTATTTCTTTATACGAGGCTTGAAGCTAAAAGGCCCCCTGTTTTATTTTTTGCGACGTTCTAAGGACTAAGGATCGAAGGTCACAAGAACCAAAGATCCAAGTCCTGAGAGCTACGAACTTGCGAGCAGCGCAGACGGATCGATGGCGTTCCAGCCAATGCCGAGCCAGCGGTAGTCCCAGCACCACTCGCCGTCATCCCAGCACAGAGAGAGAATGCAGCGAAAGCCGTCAGGGTCGCGGAGAATCATTAGTCTGATTTAAATTAGAATGTCAAGAAATCGTTATTCGTTGACATCATGCATGGACGCACGCTAGACTGAATCTAGTAGCTCTAAACTTTGAAGAAAGGTATCGCCGATGGACGAGCAAAAATCTCCGGAGCTCAATGGAATTCTCCATGCGTTTTTTGAAACAGGATGTGAAGGACTAATGTGGACCCTTATCGAGGATGGAAAACGCGGGTATAACGGTCTGCATTTCATTGAAGAGGGGGACAAGCTCATCATTTATCGCGAAGACAGTTCCATTATATTCGAAGGCACCATCATGCCCGACCATAAAATAGGGTATGCGGAATATCCCGGCTATCCTGGTCGTGGACAACCTGCGGCATTGGGTTGCTGGATTCATTGGACGCAGCAAGGATGGCAGCCTGACGATTGGGCAACACTCTTCATGCAAGACGAAGGAAAGCCTTCTTTGCGCGCAACACTCATAAAAAAATCAAAAAAAACGCCATGACAAAATTGTGCAAAGCCGAAAGTTCTCGGCTTTTTTCTTTTTTTTAAGTAATAAGTAAAAAGAAGAAACCTGCTTGACACAAGGGTTTGTGTTATACTGAAAAAGTATCTATGTATCGGATGAAAAGAATTCTTGTCATTAAAGCACACCCACGAGAAATAAGTTTTTGCAATGCACTCGTGGACAGATATATCGCGGGAGTAAAAAACAACCATGTGGAGTTAAAAGTGCTTACGCTCAATGCCCTTAAGCTGCAGCCGTGGCTTATGTATGATTGGGGCCGCAACCACCATTCGGTACCCACATCGCCCGACATTGAGCGCGCAAAAAAACTCATCGTGTGGAGCGATCACATTGTATTCGCCTACCCCACCTACTGGACAACTCCTCCTGCGCTCCTCAAACTGTTTATTGAAATGATTGTTGTCTCAGGATTTGCATTTAAATATTATGCGCCGCTTTTTGGTTTCATTCCTCGGTGGCACAAACTCCTTAAAGGGCGCACCGCCTCTATTCTTTCTACCATGGATGCTCCGCCGCTCTTTATGGAACTTCATGATCGCGATCCCGGCGGCATCATGATGCGTGACACGCTTCGTTTCACGGGAATCAAGCTCATCGGAAAATATTATTTCGGCTCTGTGGTCCTTTCTTCGGACGCACGTAAAAAAAGATGGCTCACTCGCGCATATTACATTGGTAAAAAAGAAGGCCGTTTATAGGCTGTGGGCTAGGGCAAAAAACTTTACAGAGAAAACGTACTATGATACACTACTCCTAGTTCATTTCCTCAAAGGACGGGGTAGTAACCCATGGGCCGCAAAAAAGAGTTTGCGTGGATCAGGCACCCACGAAACGCTTCAGCCCCGCCTATCTATGGAAGAATCTTAATGCCTGGAGAAACAATTCGAGCTGATGATGTGTATGACTCATCCGATGACACCTGGAAAAAGGCCGGCACGTTTTTAACGGGTTCGATCGTTCAATCAGGTCATAAAGGCGTGTGGCTATGGGTCAGGCCGAAAAAGGGTAAAAAAGAATGCTGGATATCATCCAACAAAAAGAAAGGAGGTAGAAAACAATGAGCGCTGAATTTCTTTCATCAATTGATCACCCGCAGTCCGGAATGACGCTGCGGGGAAAGCTTCGGCTCCTAAAAGCAGGAGACACGCTTCAGCCTAATGATCTTTACAACTCCTCTAACGGCACATGGGAAACGGCAGGTCTGATGACGGGCCTTACACTTCGTGGATCAAATCCCAGTGTGATATGGGTACGAAAGGAACCGGAAGGCACAAAAGGAGACGAAACGAAGAAACAGATCATACATCCTCGCAATCCTTATGCCATTGTCACAGGAAGACGTCTCGATCCGGGTGAGACCATCCGTAGTGACGATGTGCGCGACTGCTCCGACGGGACATGGCGACAAGTGGAACCTTTTTTAGTAGGACGTCGGGTTGAAAAAGAAATCAATTCCGTGTTCGTGAGGCCAAGAAAAGACTAGAAATTGGAGGCATTATTATATCCGCTCGGAAGGGCGGTTTTTTGTTGACAAAATCTAGGGAAATCTGTAGTATTTCTCTTGTCACTTGTAAAAAGAGCGAGTATGATAAATTTGTAGATTACTCTGCTTTAATTATTCATTAACTCCTACCAACTTGAAGTTCAATCGCGTTCATAGCGTACAAGCAAAAATTAACGAAATGATCACCGCAGAAACGCTCCGCGTGGTCACCGACAAAGGAGAAAATCTTGGTGTGCTCTCCCGTACTGATGCGCTTAAGAAAGCCCGGGAAAATGGGATGGACCTTGTGGAAATCGCTCCGCTTGCCAAACCCCCTGTTGCCAAAATCATCAATTTTGATAAGTACCGTTACGAGAAGGAGAAGCAGCTCAAGAAAACCAAAGCATCTCTTGAGGCGGGAGATCTCAAGGTGGTGCGTATCACATTTGGCGCCGCAGCGCACGATCTTGAAACAAAAGCCACGCAGATAAAAAAATTCCTCGGCAAGGGACATAAAGTCCAAATCATCCTGCGCCTGCGGGGACGAGAAATGCGCTTCAAAGATCTCGCAAAACAGAAACTTCAAGAATTTTTAGGACTCATCGCGCATCCGTACAAAATTACACAGGACATTAAACCGGCACCCAAAAGCTTTATCGTACAAATTCAATAATTATGCCCGTATAGTGAAAATTCGATAGATTCTTACTTGGGTAAATGACATAGAAGAGCCATATAAAAAATTTATAAAATTATTATTAACAAAGTTCGCTCTTTCGCTTTCGGCGAAAAATAGAATTTGCACCACCGGATATGAAACAACACGTTAAACTCGCTAATAAAAGAATCAAGGTAACTAGAACCGGAAAACTTCTTCGCAGAAAATCAGGGCAAAGCCATTTTCGCGCGAAAAAATCGCAAAACGCATTACGCAGGAAAAAGAATACGCTCGCCGTATCCTCAACCACGGAAAAAACCGTACGCGCCTTGCTTTAATTATTAAACTTAGATATAGTAGTGTTTACGATAATCATTAATACGTTACCATAGCGATATGACAAGAGTGAAACGAGGAACCATAGCCCATAAAAAACGCGAAAAAATCCTTCGTTATACAAAAGGATTTAAGTGGGGCAGAAAAACCAAAGAACGTGCTGCGAAAGAAGCACTGCTTCATGCATGGACTCATGCCTTTCAGGGCAGAAAACAGAAGAAGCGAGACTACCGCGCATTGTGGCAAGTAAAAATCAATGCGGCGGTACGCAACGAAGGAATAAGTTATAGCGCATTTATTCATGCCTTAAAACTCAAACAAATCGAAATCGACAGAAAGATTCTCGCAACGTTGGCCGAAAAACAACCCGAAACATTTAAAAAAATAGTTGCGGCGGTACAATAGGGCGCAACGGTTAAAAAAACCGCTCTCCGCTACTGAAGGGCGGTTTTTTATAAGCCAAATTACCGAATAAAAACCACAGCCGTGAGACCGTGGTAATTTATTTCATCTCACGAAGAAATGTTTCTGCGTCTTTAACGAGTGCGCGCATATTCCTAAATGAAATCAAATGGAGTGCCTCCTCACAGGAATACCATCCGTACTCTTCATGTTCAGGAGAAAGAGTAATCGCACGGCGTAAAACGCGAGCGAGAAAATAAAACACCTCCTTGTCTGCGGATCCACCCTGAATTGCACGAGAAGAAAATGAATAAGTCACCCTGCGTTCAAAAGAAGGTATAAAAACAAGGTCTTGGGCAGTCAATCCTGTCTCCTCGCCCACTTCGCGTAGAGCCGCTTGTTTCATATCCTCCCCCGTTTCCACATGGCCTTTCGAAAAACCCCATTGTCCTTTTCTGTTCTTAAGCAAAAGATACTCACGCCCTTTCTCGCATTCGTATACCACGATAATACCCGCTGCTACTTCCTCTTTTTTCATTTCAGTTTCTTCTTCATCACGGGAAGAGGCCATGCATTCACCACGTCTTTTTTTTCAGCCCACCCACGTCGAGCGGTAGCAATACCATACTCAAGATACTGAAAATGATCAATCGCATGCGCGTCTGAATCAACCGAAAATACAATTCCATGTTGAAGGGCTGCGCGCACAACTTCATCGCGAATATCAAGGCGTTCAGGAAACGCATTAATTTCCAATACCGTATGAGTGCGTTTCGCGGCCCGGAGCACGGCATCAATATCTAAACTGATAGGGGGACGTTTATGGATAATTCTTCCTGTAAGATGAAACACAATATCAACATGCCTATTTTCCATGGCTCGAATAATGCGTTGTGTTTGATCTTTTCGTGACAAATTAAAATGGGAATGAACAGCAACACCCACTACATCAAGTTTTGCAAGCACTTCATCCGCAATATCAAGCGAACCATCTTTTAAAATATTTACCTCCGCGCCTTTTAAAAGCGTGATTTTTCCTTTAAATTTTTTGTTAAGCGCGTCGATAGCATCCATTTGACGCAACAACTTCTTTTCATCTGCCCCCCCCGTCATTGCGAGACTTTTTGTATGATCCGTAATTGCAATATAGGAAAGACCGCGCGTTATCGCTGCCTGTGCCATTTCTTCAAGGGAGTGTGCGCCATCAGTCCAATCGGTTTGTACCTGGAGATCGCCCTGCAAGTCAGCATATCCAATAAGGTGCGGGAGCGTGTGACGTTTCGCGCATTCAATCTCTCCGGTATTCTCGCGCATTTCAGGCTCTACGTAAGACATTCCAAGCGCGCGATACAACTCCCCTTCGGATGCGCCCGCAATATAGCGCTTTCCTTCGAACAACCCGTATTCATTAAGCTTGTATCCTTTTTTCAGAGCGATCTCCCGCAACGTGATATTATGCTCCTTCGATCCCGTAAAATAGTTAAGCGCGGCACCGAATGAACGCGGAGACACTATTCGTAAATCCACATCAAGCCCATTCTTTAATTTAATCGCCGATTTTGTCTCTCCATGCGCATACACGTGGCCCACCTCAGGCATGGTAACAAAATGCGCCATGATAGGCTTAGGGTGCGAAGACACAACCACAAGGTCAGCGTCACCCACCGTTTCCTTCCATCTCCGTATAGATCCGGCAATTTCGAGTCGCTCCACCCCGGGTAACGCACGAAGATGTTCCGCAAGCCTACGTATCTCGGGGAGCACGGCGCCAAGCGGAAATCGCCCTTGAAACGCATGTACAAACGCGATTCCTTTCAAAATATTTTCTTCAGCTTTTTTCCCAAACCCAGGAAGATCCGCAATCTTCCCCGCGCGTGCTGCACGTTCAAGGCTTTTCAATGTCGTAATATGAAGCTTTTCAAACAGTGTTCTGATATGCCGCGGACCAAGCCCTTCAATAGATTCAAGCTCTGCGAGGCGAACAGGTATTTTTGCTTTAAGTCGTTCATAGTACTTCATGTGGCCGGTATCTAGCAACTCAGCAATCTTTTTTGCAATTGAAGCTCCTACTCCAGGAATATCATCTAACGCCTTTTTCCCTCCTTGTGCATACCGTGTGCCAATATCGTCAGGGAGACTAGAGACAGATTGGGCCGCACGCTCGTAGGCGCGTGGCTTAAAATGAATACCCTGCATTTCAAGGTACTCTGCTATTTCTGTTAAAATTGCCGCCACCTTCGCATTGTCCATAGGATTTTTCGTCTAGTGGGTAAGGGTAGAATGATCTTTTTGCAGAAAAAATGACTCCTGTAATGATTTGCGTGGTAAGGTAATATGGGGTACAAGCATAATAATCGCTGCGCTCAAAAGAGACATAATACCAACTATAAAAAACAGGATGGAAAATCCAAATGCATTCGCAATCGCGCTCCCAAGAACTCCGGAAATCCCAGCACCAATTCCTACAATAGTACTGTCAAGCGACCACTCAAAGGCATGGCGATTCGCATCAAGATGCCTTCCAAATATCGCAGGCCACGTTGCGCCGTAACAGGCCATTGCAATCGCCCTTACGCCCTGCACAAAATAAAATTCCCAAATACCAGAAATACTTGTATATAAAAAAGCAGTGACTCCCAGCAATAAAAGCCCCATCACGAGGGTATAAAAATCATCAGATTCTCCGTCTAGTCTATCAAGAATAAGTGCAATAGGAGTCTGCAATAGTGCACGTACAATTAAATAAATAGCGGCTGCCCATCCCACAGTAATAAGTGTAGCGCCGACAATGCGCTGTACCACAAACAATGCAAACACAGGTTCGACAAATCCCCATCCCATAAGAAGAAAGAGATCGCTTAACACAAAAAAACGAACTAGCTTATTTATCTTCATTACATTACTTAATTTAAATGGTTCCATATTAAATGTGTAACATACCTATAACAATGTTTCACGCTCCACGCAGAAAAATGTGGCATCACTATAATCTATAATAGCATAACCGCGGCGGGACAACGCCTTTGCAAGAATCCGTTCCGCAATCAACGGCTTAATAGTCCCTTCGATAAGATGACGAAGGGGGCGGGCCCCAAACACGGGGTCAAACCCTTGTGCTACGATCGCAGCAAACGCACGCTCACTGCACGCAAGCTCGATACCATGACCCTGGCGCACTTCTTCAATAAATTTACCCAATTGAAGTTCGGCGATGCGCGCAAGGCTCTCTTTTTGAAGCGGTTCGAACACAATAATATCGCTAAACCTGTTCAAAAGCTCTGGCTTAAAATAAGAGAGTAATTTATGTTTCAGTTCTTTTTCTATGACATGCAAATTTGTGTCCTGTTCTACCATATCATAAATGAATTGAGAATGCGCATTTGAAGTAGCAATAATAATCGTATGCGAGAAATCGATGCTTCTTCCCCACACATCCGTAAGTACGCCTTCATCAAATACAGAAAGAAAAAGATGCAGTACATCAGGGTGGGCTTTTTCAAACTCATCAAGCAGGACGACACCATAAGGCTTCTCACGAAGAACATGTCCTAAAAATCCCTTTGTCTCATTTTCTAAAGAACCCAGCAGGCGCGCAATAGATTTCTGTTCCGCAAATTCTGCCATATCAAGACGAATCATGTGTGTTTCATCGCCAAACATGAGACGCGTAATTGCTTTTGCCACCTCCGTCTTCCCCACCCCGGTCGGTCCTACAAAAAGAAACGCGGCGATAGGACCGCGCGATCGCAGAAGACCGCTTCGATAGGCACGTAAACTTTTTGCAATTGCAATAACCGCGCGATCCTGTCCCACGATCGATTTTTTCATTTCCTGTTCTAAATGAAGTAAAAGCTCGGCTTCACTTCCACTCGCTTTTTTCAGTGGAATATGCGTCTTTGCCTCAACCAAATCGATTACATCCCCCTCTTTCACAAATATCCCACCTCGGTCACACACCAGCATTGCCGCCTCTTTCAAAAGCTCCTCGGCGGATGAGGGCAACATTTTATCGTGCAAATAACGATGAGCAAGACGTACTGCAGTACGCAGTGCCTTATATCCAATCGTGACATGAAACTGAGTTTGAAGAATCCGACTGATATATATCAGTACTCGCAGCGCTTCGACCTCGCTAATTTCCTCGACGTGTACCATTTCAAACGTATCCCTAAATGAAGATTGAGATTCTATATAACGCGTATAGTCTTCCGTGTACGTCGTAGCAATCACCTGAAAACCACCCCCCCTAAACGAAGAAAGAAGAGCATCAGCTGCAGTAATTTGGCGTAATGAAGACTTCACGACAAGATGAATATCTGGGATGTAAAGCACTACATTGCCTGCAGCCCGTATCTCGTCAAGCATGTGTACCACCTCCTTCATCATGTCCCCCTCCGTCTTCGTACCCGCAAGCAGAGTGTGTACGGAAATCTCAACGACACGTTTATCAAAAAGAGGCCGCGGGACGGAATCATGTGCAATTTGATATGCCAGACGATGTACCAAAGTCTCCTTTCCTGCGCCGGGATCTCCGACAAGGAGAACATTGTTCATTGCGGGACGTGTTAATGTTTTTATAATTCTCCTATACTCATGTTCGTGTCCCACCAAAAATCCAACTTCATCACGTAGTGCGAGATAAGAGATATCTTGCGAGATTGTGTCTAAAAATGGGGTAGTGCGCGAAGTCCACGCACGATTCATCCGTCGCCGTGAACTCATACCACTTCCACGTACACGATGCAAAATAATCGTACGCATCGTAAATTTTCTTCCCCACCCCCCCCTATAGCGAGCTGCTGACAATGCAAAGCGTAAATCAAGTCCGGAAATATCAAACGCGGAGAAAAATCGCGCAAGAGGCGTAATCTGGTTTTCGAGAAGTGCGACAAATAGATCAGATTCATCAAGATATTGTTTGTGTTCTTTATCTGCACTTTCAAACCCGGCAAGAAAAAGAGTCTGTATTTCCTGCAATATATGTTCATTGGATTCGCCGGATATATCCTGATAAAGTGTCTCGAGGTGTACTTGAAGATCAGACGCATTAAGTTCAAGGAGTTCTAGTGCATAAGAAAAGCGACGCACAAGCTCCTCACATAACGTAAGAGAGAAAGGACTATGCAATACGCGAGCGCGATCCATACTCTGTTCTACAATCCTAAAACAACGAGGGGTAACGGAAGGTGCAATATTCACGCGTGCACCAGTATTGTGCGGCAGTTCAGAAATGGCACGATCTGCTTTGTTATGTGAAAAAAAAGAATCAAGGAGAAAAAGCCCCACCAAAACTCCTGCATAGTGGAGCCGGATATTACCCGTGTCAAACCACGCCAATAATGCAAATAAGGTGCCTATGCAATACAGAACGGGAGGCATCACGCGCAATATGCCGCGCGTGAACACCGAAAAATGAAATCGAAGATCATCATAATACCACGAAGGGGTTATCGGAGTGTGGGTACTCATACTATAATCCGCATTATGCAATAAAGAGGAAGAAAAAACCAAAGACTGTAAAGCACAATTGCGCTTACCATAATCACGCCATACACCACAAGACCAATCAAAAGACGGATCATTCTTGCACACACTCCAAACAAATACCCAAACAATGAATAGTCTTGATAAAGCGGCCTAAACAAATACCGCGCGGTCACTCGCAATGCGATAGTGCGGTCAAATACCGCGATAAAGCCGGCAACAGAACCCCAGTAATAATGCCATGCGAGAATATACCAATGATAGAAAAAACGTCGTAGAGCGGTAATGCCTCTTATCGCAACAAACGAGAAAACATGAATATTCATCATCTTTAGTATATGCCGAGAGATATGAATAACCAATCCCTATGAGATAGGGGAGCCCAGAGATAATGTATCTGCCTGTGCGACAACACGAGGTAAAATTTTTATGCTTTTTTTAAATGCTTCAAGTGTGGTAGTAGAGCGCAGTGCAGCAGCAGGATGAAAGAGCGGTACGACTAACATACCTCGCACACGAAATATCTTACCCTGATCGCGCGTAATTTTCCCGTAAGGAATAAAATAGTTCATGGAAAACCTGCCCAGTGTCACAATCACCTTAGGGTGAATAATCGCAAGCTGACGAGACAAATAAGGAGCGTAGGCCTGTATCTCCTCAGGAAACGGGTCTCGATTCTGCGGCGGTCTTCGTTTGACAATATTCGTAATGTATACGCGGTCACGAGACCATCCTATTTCAAGTAAGCACGCGGTAAGCAGCTTTCCCGAACGCCCCACAAAAGGACGTTGTAAGCGATCCTCCTCGGCCCCCGGCGCCTCCCCAATGCACACCACCTCGGCATGCGAATCACCCTCGCCAAACACTAAATTCGACTCGCGCAAAGGCAATGACTCATCATGTTCCATTTCTTGTTGAAGCGCATAGAGAGCTTGATCATTATTCATGATATGAGTAGTATAATTCTACTGTAACAAAAGAAAACAAAAAATGTAATAAGAAAAACGAGCAAGCCGCCGTATATTTGCTTTTTCCAGACTCATTTGTTATAGCAATATTTAGTATTATTGACACAAAACAAGGAGTATAACACATGAGAGAGCCTCCACAAGGACTCATTATGTACTGCATGATTCCGACACGACTTCGCGGAGAGCGAGAACGCGCACGGACACTAAGCAGGGCAGATGGCTATGCCCCCACTATTCCTTTTGATATTGGCGAATTCGAAGATTTTGAAGGTGGCACAATCGGTAGAGAACGTACGCTTCAATTCATGCTTCACGTCCTTTCATTTTGCGATGTCGTGGGCCTCTTTGGCATATCAGAAGGAACAATGATTGAACTCAACCGTGCAATTGCACTCGGAAAGACAGTACTCCTCTATCCCGACTTTGATCCTCAGTGGAATGCAGCCTATGAAAACCTCAAACATACATACGGCGACCCACTTTCCCATGTCCGCGGCACTCACCATCTCATTGTGTTCGTAGGACCGCGTGCAGTAGGAAAAACGTTTTATATGGACAGATTCATAGAGAAATTTCCAGATCTGCTCCGTCGCATTAAAACTACTACCACGCGATCTCCTAGAAACGAAAAAGATCATGAATATTATTCCTTTGTTTCACAAAGTGAATTCAACACCAAACTCGCACAAGGGCAATTCGTCGAGCATGATACCTATCATGGCGTTTCCTACGGTTCCACGCTTCTCCATATTCGCGAAGTACTTTCTACTCACCACGGCATCTATGCGCTGACCCCAGGCGGAGTACATGCAATCTGGAAACGGCATCATGATATCAATCTTACGATCATTACCCTACTCCCCGCTTCTCCTGAAGTACTTGCAACACACATAAAACGGCGTGGAATTGAAGATCCGCACGAACGTATAGAAGACTTTCTCCTCCCCAGCTCTGTTCCACACTATACGATCCTTATTACGGGCGAAGACCGTAAGGACGAATCTAACCTACTCGAGATTATACGCCCGATTCTTGCCTCGCCATTATAATGAATAAATAACACGCCAGCAAAGTGCGTGTTATTTTATAGTCTCTTCTCATCTGTTTTCCTCGTGAGCGCGCACATAAGAAGGGAGAACCTTCAGCACTAAAATAAGAGCGAAGAAGACGGCAAAGCCGCACATTACAGAAGGCACGGCACCAAGAATCGAAGGAGATAGAAGAAAAACGATTCCCATAGGAAGTAGAAAGGACGTATATCCGATCAAAAACCAAAACAGCACCGTCTTCTTGTTCTTGAAACGCAACCGATCCTTATACATCTGCACCGATGCGTCCCACATGGCCAGCAAAAGAAACCCAAAATAATAAAATCCATAGAACACATACCACGCCTGCGCAGTATTAAAGATAACGTAATTACCTCCACAGTATGCTCCCTGAATCGCGCGGGGAGCGATCAGAAAATAGGGCACGTAAAAAAGAAGCAGCACATACCCTAATCGCAGAAAGTGCGTCTTCTTATTTACGAGCGAAACGAGATAAAGTCCCAATACAGGCAAAAACGTAATCGCCACAAAACCTGCACGAGCCCATAGAAGCGCGTGCGTACTGCGCGCACAAATCTGATATTCAGAAAGTTGAAACGCCGCCAATAAAAGCAGGGTAAGCGCCGCACCACGGCCGAAACGCGTCATCCGATAACGAAGAATCGTATATATGAATAACACACCCTCGATAAGCATCGTGACAAGCATCACGGGAGGTGAAAAACAATACAATATTGACCTGTCCTTCCACATCGGTTTCATTACTTCTCAGTATATCAGGAGTAAGACCGCACCGCCACAAAATACCTAAGACGAAAAAGAAAAATCCCCGGATATTGTTGTGCCGGGGATTTTTCTTTACCCTTTTTACACGACCATGAGCGAACTCCACTTCTATTCTCCATTTCTGCTGGTGTGACCAAGCCCTAAGATAAAAACACTATACCATATCAAGAATAAAAAGTCAAATTTGGTGTCCTCGACAGGAATCGAACCTGTACCGCCTCCTTCGGAGGGAGGCATTGTATCCATTCAACTACGAGGACGATGGAGAGACTTTTGTGGCGTTTCTTTCAGGACCAAAAATCCAAGAACCATCCAAAACATAACAATCCCCTGTTCCAGATCCCAAAAATAATGATCAATCATAGCAAGCGCCAAGAATCCGACAAAGATAAATAGTACAACACGTCGCGAAGGTTCGTGCCACACCGCCCGCCACTCTGAAGCAATCAGCGTACCGAGAAATGCGAGAAAGAGCAAGAATCCTGTGACACCCGTTTCAGCGGCAATAAAGATATAAAGATTGTGTACAGGCTGGTAGAGATAGGGAAGATCCAATCCATGCGCCTGAAAGAGCGTGTGTGAAAACGCAAAATCGACAAAATTTCCAATTCCTACGCCAAGAATCGGATGCGATGCAATGACAGATAATCCAACTTCATTGTAAAGAACGCGATTGGTGTAAGAAAACTCATCAAACGAATGTACAAACCGCGCATCAAGAATATTTCCAAACATGCCCCATAATGTCCCTAGAATTAATATCCACACAACTGCAATCGTTATCACCTTCATGCGGTGGTGCGCATACAGTGATCCGAGATACCCGCCCGTTACGATAAGTGTTGTAACAATATTTGATCGAGAAAGCGTACAGAGCAACAAAAAATTAACACCATAATAGAATACAACCCATCCCCTTGCCGCCCATGGCTTCTCGCTGTGCACAAAAAAATAGAGCGCCATACACGAACTCATAAAGAGGAACGCGCCGAGAATATTGGGATGCAAAAATGTACCGGGGATCCGAACTATCTTGTCAACACCGAAATGAAATGTGGCGGTCCCCGAAATTCCATCACCAAACCATGTCTCCCCAAGCGCATGAAGCCCAATGTTGTGTTGCAACTTAAATTGTGCGATGCCGATCCACATTTCAAAAAACGCTCCGGCGAGGAGAGCTCGAAATGCATATTCGCGAGTGAGAGTGGGGTGTGATGCGAGATAATAGTAACAAAACATCCCCTCAAAAAGACGTATAAGGGCATACCAAGAAATGAGATGAAAACGTCCTGCAAGCAGAAAAGAAAGTACCACTGCACCCACAAACAAACTTAGCATTTTGTGTGGTATATCATGTGTGCGATGGCACCATCCTTTTCGCAGAACCCAGCACCCGAAAAGAATCACAAGAGCGATATCAAACGCGTAGAGAAAAAAAGCCTTGCTTCCAAATGGATAAACAAGTACCGCAAGCGTCTTCTTGGTTCCGAGCGGAAGAAAAACAAAAAACAAAAAGAGTGTGAGTGACTCGATGTGAGAGCGGACATCACCCGCTCCTATGCGCAAAGACAGAGAGTGGTACAAATTAGAAATACACGATCGGAAGACGCGCACAAATGAGGGCATATTCTTATCCAAAATCGATCACGCTACATACCACATCGCTTGGTTCATGTGAAAAGGAAATCTGTTTACGATGACGTGCCTTAAACGCGGACGAAATTTTTTTTGCAAGACGAAGCATGGATTGATTTCTTGAACATTCAATGTAAAACGCGTTGCCATCGCGACGCATGCGAAGAATTTGGTCCAGAGGATCTTTAGAAAAAATAGAAGCTCCGAAATTCTGCACCAACCGTATCAAGTCATGTTCATACAACGGAGGAATATGCATAATAGCAAGTTCCCCTTCATACGTATGCTCATGCTTCATACGGCACACGGGACAGCGCTCAAACGAAATTTTGTACTCTTCTTTTAGGTGTTTAATGTCATCCAACCTGTGGTGCCAGGCCTTTTTAAAATACACAAGCCCGTCGTCCGGACAAATAACAATATTGGCATGCGCGGGAAACTCTTCCATAGCATGCCTACTCTTGATTGTCTGCGATGCGTAAGATTGAGAAGTATTTTTTGTTTTTGTAGGACGCCGGTTCCGGTTATTGTAATTCATAAAAATGAAAATAATGAACAAAGGGAATAGAGGACCCCTCCACTCAATAATGCCGCAAGAAACCAAAAAAGAAAAGAGGAGATAGGGAGCGAAAAAGCGGGAGACTCAAACGTGCCACGCACCCCATTCCGTGCGGCACGCCACAAGAAAAGAATAACAAGAAGTTCGAACCCAAAAAACACCCCCCCCACCACGCTCAAAAGCTCAAGGAGCCGTTGCTGCAAGAGTACACCTCCTAGCAATGGAAGGCCAAGTGTAAACACGAGTCCCACACGCGGATAAAGACCGATATCATTGACAAAAACGTTGCGTAAATAAGTTCCCACCGTCCAAAAGGAATCAAGCATGTTTATGCCACCCAATACGCCTCCAATAGTAAGAATCAATGAACCGACGCCAAGTCCTGTAAATACGGTAAGAGGAGGATCGGTGCCACGGTAAAGCAACAAGAGTGCCACAACAAAGAATCCGGACAATACAACGGAAAAGAATGATCCGAGCACAAAAGGGAACGGAGTGATTGGAACATGTTCCTTGCGCAAATACTCTATTACCTCACGCACTGCCTGATACCCTATAAGGGCATATAACACGATACCGTAGGTAGACATAAACATGTTTCCTTTGACGTCCCACGAAAGCACCCGCCAATGAGGAAGTCCTACCAGAAAGAAATAACCCACCAATACAAACAAGAGACCGTTTGAAACTAACTCTCCTTGTGCCAACCACGAAGTCTCTGCTAGAACACCGATACTAGCCAACACAAAAAAAATAAAAGAAGCATCGAGAAACGAAAGTGACGGAATTATGAGACGTACAAAACCCGCGCCCAATACCTGATAAGCAACGAGTGAGCCTGTAATCCCTATAATCTGAGTTACCTTGGTGATATTCCCCATTGTAGACCCAAGGTAGACCCTGGTATATCCGGAAAGCTCGTGTTTCTCAGAAGTACGGAGCACCACTTCCGCATACATCAAATGAATAAGCGTGGTAAGAACACCAAATAATAATAGATACGCAAATCCTTTCAGGAGACCGGCAGAAAAAAAAATATGCGGCAATACAAACATTCCCGCCCCAATTACCGTACCAGAAAGAATAGTTCCCGCAATAATATACTTAGTGATCATGAATATGGCGCCATCATGGCTTTCTTGTCTTTAAGATATGCTCTTCAATAACCCAAAATACAACGAGAGTCCCGAGCGACATAAATGCGACAAAAAGCCAGTGTGTACATTTTAAGTCCTACCACCCTCCCAAGCGATGCCGCAACTCAAATCCCAGCAGTTGTAGTAATATCTGCACGTGCTCTCCCTGAGAAAAAATAACGAACTCCTTAATAACCAACCGCCTCATAGTAATAAGTAACTGACATAGATACCCCCTTACTGAAGAGTATAACGTGCCCTACAAAATGCTACAATAAGAAAGTAGAGAATATGTGATTTTGCGAGAATAGCAAGGAACATGCATAGTTAACGTAATGAAAACAATCTGGAATAACATACAGTGGCTTGTTACTGGACAACTCATAAGCCGTACGATTAAAGGTGTGCTTATTGTAGTGGCAGCGCATACCTTGAGCCTTTCCTCGTTCGGTTCATTTAATCTCGCCTTTGGTATCGCCGGCACCTTTATGTTCTTGAATGATTGGGGGCTTGATATGCTTCTGGTACGCGAATGTGCTAAAGAAGATAAAAAAAACGAATCCCATATCACCGCGCTCTTTGCCATTAAACTCGTCTTACTTGTACTAAGTGGAATAATCATAACCATGGTGGGCCCACTCCTCACCACGGACAGGCTTGCAAAAACACTTCTTCCTTGGGTGGGATTTTCTGTATTACTCGATGGACTGAGGAATTTTCATCTCTCATTTGTGCGAGCTCAAAATAAAATGCATATTGATGCGATAAACAATATTGTTGTTAACAGTATCACAGTAATAATAGGGGTAGCGGGAATTCTCATTACTCATTCTATAATGACTCTGATTTATGCATATGCCATCGGAGCAAGCACAGGCCTTCTCCTTACCTATCTTGACGTGCGTACTTATTACATGAGACTGCAACAACGCATTGATCCGACAAGCATTATGATCATAATCCAAGAAGGCATACCCCTCGGGCTCTCTATTATTTGTCTTACAATCCTTACCTATGCAGATACAATTATTATTGGATGGAAACTTAATGCGGCTGCAGTGGGACTTTATGCGGCACCCATAAAAATGATACAACTCATCTATGTAGGAGCTGGCATTATCGCTACTTCATACCTTCCTCTTCTTTCTAAACACATCGCTGAGTCCTATTTCACATTTAAACGTACTGCGCAGGCCTCACTCCGTACAAGCTTTTATGCAGGAAGTGGAATTGCGCTTGTATCATTTGTGTCGGCACCTATCCTGATTCGCACCATCTTTGGCGCATCATTTGTCTCGTCAATACCAACCTTTCACCTACTGCTTTTAAGCGTACCGTTCGTATACCTTTCAACGATACTCGGATATCTCATTTTAGTGCTACACCAACAACACAAAATTATCCCCTTTCTATTAGCGGGAACCATAGCCAACCTCTTGCTGAATGTCATTTTTATTGGCAAGCTAGGTATTGAAGGCGCTGCCATTGCAAATGTACTAGCCCAAAGCATAAATATGCTCGGATATATAATCGTATACAGACGCTATCAACCCGTGCATGACCACTTCACTGAAACAATATAGCCTTGTCGCAGGAGATCTCATAACATTGTACGGTTCGCTTTTGATTACTCTCCTTCTCCGCTATCATACCGTCAATGCTTATCTCTGGCATGCCCATGCGGGACCATTTACCATTATCTTTCTCGTATGGATCGTACTCTTTTACATCGCGGGGCTTTATGATCTGAAAAATCTAAAAAACACGATTCAACTTATCACTCAAATACTAGTTACCGTAGGGATTGGTGCAGGAGTGGCCATTGCATTATTTTATCTGATCCCCTACTTCAAGATCTCCCCCAAGACAAACCTCCTTATCTTTTCGTTACTCTTTGTCCTACTTGAGACATGGTGGCGTTGGTTGTTTACTGCATGGACGAAAAAGCCGGAAAAAAGACTTCTTCTTATAGGAAGCGGGCATGATATAGAAGAATTATCCCACTACATCGCAGAAAATCCACAACTAGGCTATGAAATACCCATAAGAATTGAATCCGTCACAGAGGACACCGCACCTTCGCTGCCCGAACTTATTCAGGAACACCGTATCGACACTCTTGTGATCTCGGAATCAATTGAAGATCATGACAGCCTTTTGGGAGTAATGTATGAATATGTGCTCCGAGGCATAGAAACATTCGGGGTCGTTCATCTCTATGAATCCGTACTTCAAAAACTTCCCGTTGAATCTACGGAACGGCTATGGGTACTGACAAACGTTACACACGGATCACGCATATATGACATGATAAAATCTCCCCTTGAGTACATAGGAGCGTTCATTCTCCTCGTTCTTCTGCTTCCCTTGATGATCATTATCGGAATTTTCGTCGCGGTCACTTCGCGTGGACCCGTTCTCTACTCCCAGCAGCGCGTCGGATACAAAGGTAAATTATTTTCTATCTATAAGTTTAGAACCATGTTCGTCTCCGCAGAAGAAACAGGACCGCAGTGGGCACAGCCGCATGATGCGCGTATCACTCCGATAGGAGCCATTCTCCGCGCATCGCATCTTGATGAACTACCCCAGCTTGTGAACGTACTAAAAAGGGAGGTATCATTTGTGGGACCGCGCCCTGAACGCCCGGAGTTTGTAAGTGATCTCAAACAAACCATACCCTATTATGAAGTGCGCCATACGATAAAACCGGGTATTACCGGATGGGCACAAATCAACTACCGCTATGGGGCCTCTAATGAGGATGCTTATCACAAACTGCAATACGACCTTTTTTATATCAAAAATAGAACGCTTATTCTCGATATTCTCATTATTCTTAAAACAATTAAATTATTCTTTACAACGGTTAAGTAATGCGCATCGCAAAAAGACTACCGACCACGGCCCCATGAATCGACCATAAAAGGCTGTTGTCAGTGGCCCGCAAGCAGTGTGTGCAAACACATGAATATTCTCGTCACGGGTGGGGCAGGGTTTATCGGAAGCCATATCACAGATGCGTACATTAAAAAAGGACATCGCGTAAGTGTCGTGGACGATCTCACCACAGGATTTCGAAAGAACGTGAACAAAAAAGCGAGATTCTATCAGATAGATATTCGTGATAACGAAGCGCTTCGTACTGTCATTAAACGAGAAAAACCTGACATTATCAATCATCACGCGGCGCGCGCAGCAGTGACGGAATCGATAAAAAATCCCATCCCTACACTTGAAGTAAACGTACTCGGCACGGCAAACTTAGCACTTCTCGCGGGAGAATATGGAATAAAAAAATTCATCTTCGCCTCAACAGGAGGCGCAATGTACGGGATGGGTCCTTTCAAAAAACCAGTTTCTGAAAAAACGCCAGAAAACCCGATTTCGCCCTATGGACTCTCTAAACAACTTGCGGAACAAACAATAGCCTACTATGCGGGGACAGCATGTTTTGAATACCTTATCTTCCGCTATGCCAACGTCTTCGGACCGCGCCAGAATCCAAAAGGAGAAGCAGGAGTTATTGCGATATTTGGAGCACTCATGAAACACGGGGAGACTCCTACTATTTTCGGTGATGGAAAAAAAACTCGAGACTATGTGTACATAAACGATATTGTCGCTGCGAATGTAATAGGACTTAAACGCGGCGTTAATACAACACTCAATTTGGGATGGGAAAAAGAAACACAGGACAACGAGGTATTCCGCACTCTTGCAATGTACACCAAATTTACGGAGCAACCTCTCTATGCACCCCACCGAAACGGCGAAGTTTTTCGCTGCTCACTTAATGCGGCAAAAGCAGCCGAGACTATCGGATGGAAACCAAAAACACCCTTCCAAAAGGGAGTCGCAAAAACAGTGCGTACTCTCTAGTGGCAGAACACGCATGGATACTCAATGAGATCACTCAACAGCCTTGTTTATATATGCGAACAATAAGTTGTTGAATAAATCCAGGAAAGAATAAAAATATCCGATAGCCTACATAGCGCACTAGGGCAAATAACCACGCCAGCGGATAAAAACGATAGTATACCCGATAACGTGAAATGATACGGAGCGCATGATAAAGCTGGACTGGTTTGTAACGTGCACTAATGGCACCGCGGCGCATCATAAACCGCACGCTAAATAGGGGTAAATTATGTAATTTACCTTTTGTTCCCATGCGAAGCCACAATTCATAATCCTCAATATGGCGCGTTTCTTCATCCTCGCGATACCCACGAAGAGCACGCACAATATCGCTTCGAAACATCACGCTTGAGTGAGTAAAACAGTTCCTGAAAAGTAAAATCTTGCGTATATCATTATCCGTTTCGGGAGCCAAAAAACGAAAGAGTTCATTCCCCTCCTCGTTCACTATAACGGTCCCTGTTCCTACAAGCATATAGTCAGGATGAGTCTCAAGAAACTCTACTTGTGCGCCTAATTTATGGATATCGCTCCACATATCGTCATCGTCAATACGTGCGATGTATTTGCCTCGTGCAAGCGCAATTCCTTTATTCAATGTTTTTTGAATCCCTAGATTTACCTCGTTTTTGATATAATGGACACGCGAATCATTCTTTGCAAGATCTCGCACCACCGCTGCCACATTATCAGTAGACGCGTCATCGATGACAATAAGCTCAAACTCAGAATAGTCCTGCACAAGGACACTTTCGATTGCGGAACGAACCCACTTCGCCCCGTTGTGGGTAGGTAAAAGTATAGAAACTTTTGGGACTTTGTTATTCTTTTGCATACACAAGCGTCTTAAATAATTCTTCGTACTGGAGAGCGATACGCTCCCACGTATGATGCGTAGCCCATAATTCATAGGCCGTGTTTGCCTGACGTACTCGCTTTTCATCAGAATCCAATAACTCACTCGCGGCACGCGCCATATCCTGTGGCGTTTTTATAATCGTGAGTACTGCCGCATGATCTTTAACGTTACCCACATCCGTCGTAATAAAAGGCGTGTGCGCGGCAAATGATTCATACATCACAAGCGGAGCGCATTCAAGATGAGAACCAAATAAGAAAAGGTCAGCTTCCTGATACGCAGACACTACCCATTCGCGCGGAACATCGTGTAGAGATATGATGCGAGGATTATATCGTGCAAATAAGGTACAAAACATATCACAACTATACCACGATCTCCCAGAAGGACGTTCACCAATGATCACAAGCGTGGTATTATCTCGCTTCATTTTTCGAAACGCACCAATCACAAATAAGTGCCCCTTTGCAAAATAATGATTCGCTACCGTGAGCACCATCCGAGAAGTAGTAATCCCGTATCGCTTTTTAAATCCAAGAGAAGGAGCAAGAAATTCATCCCCTGCGCCGTTAGGAATAATAACCGCCTTATTATGAAATCCATGAATCTCTCCAAATTTATAATCCTGATACTCGGAAGACATATACACAATCGCATCATACTCCGCAAGGTACTGAATAATTGCCTCGTAGTAATCCTTATATTGGGAATGATGAAGACGAGAATACCCGCACGGCACGAACACTTTCTTCGCCGCAATACGTGCGAGTACAAGGAACGCCAAATCAGTACACCAAATCTGCGCTGCATAATTCACGATCACATCAAAATCGCCCTCAATAAGAAGCTGCTGGTAACGTCTTTTCTCTTCCTCCGCCCCCCGAATACCCTTCACGCTGTTTCCAGAAAGCGCAAAATCCTCAATAGCAACACCATGGATCGTCTTCTCGGTACGCTCGGGAACTCTTGTCGTCGCAACAGTCACAGCATGCCCTCGTGTCACAAGACGCTCGCTAAGCTGGCGCACCACCTCCTCTGCGCCTCCCTTTTTGGGTTCATAAAATTCAACCGTAAATAATATACGCATAACACCTATAGCTTCATCGCGCGAAACAACTCCTGAAAACGCTTCTCATACGTATGTTCGCGTAAGGTTCGTTCATATCCTGCACGAGCAATACGCGCGCGTTCACTCTCGTGCGTCAGATAATAACGCGCTTTTTCGATGAGATCGGGAACATCTTT